>JBAOHI010000079.1:0-45710 GCA_037045535.1 Candidatus Competibacter sp. | reverse complement strand
CCGAGCAGGAAAAGAACTTTTTGTCTGATGCTGTGAAGGGCTATCTTCGCTATGGCAACACGGGCTACCTGGCTAAAATGTCCCTGCGCCGTGTTGTGGGCATTATCAAACCAACCCAGGAGTATACCCGGCAGGAAGCCATTGAGATTGTCTCGCTGGTGGCCCTGGATGCGGACGAGATCGCCGATCTAGCGGCGGACAAGGCTGAGGCGGTGCGGTCCGCCCTGGCACGGGTGGTGGCGACGATTGAGGGATTGCCGCCAGTGGAGTATCCGCAATGATGGGACTGGGTGGATTGGGTCAACTGCTGAATCGGTCTCTTGACCATCTGCCGGATCAGGAACGGTTGCGGCGACTGGAAGAGCGCGTGCAGAGGCTAGAAATTCGCACACTTCTGCTGGCGGTCATTGGTATTCAGACGACGATGGTGCTGTTGCTTTTGATGATTATTGTTAGCCTGGTGACATAATAAACCCCATGCCCCTTCCTGACCATTTGCGGCCACTCACCACCCGACTGGGTGAACGGTACGACATCATTCTGAATGCGGCCATTGGCTTCAATAACGCCATGCGCGGCCGCGAAATTACGTTGGCCCAGGCTTGTGACCTGGCGGCGTTTCTGGCGACACAACTAGCTATCATAGAAGCCGAGTTGACGGACGAAAAGCGCGGCCGTGCGTTTGATAGGGAACAGGCGGCACGAGTTATCCAGAGTTACCGGAAGACCATCGAGGAAACGCAAGAGATGTTGAAGCGGTTTGGGTGGAAGCCATGATTGACCCGGCCTATGTGCAGAGACACGGGGAGCTTTGCATCACGCCAAGTGAGGAGCTGGGGCGGATGTTGCGGGCACGGGGCTACCGGCTACGCGGCCGCGACCGGAAACAGGATCGGGTGTATGCCTTGTTGTTCCTGGAGCAATGGCCGGTGGTGATGGATGTGATCAACCAGATAGGTGTTGAGCCATTGGACGGCCAGAAGCTGGAGACGGGGGTTGCGGCCGCGAGCGAGGGCTGAGGGGAGAAGATGGCCCGCCCACCCACCCCCATATCTGGACAGCCGAATTCCTGTTTATGGTTAAGTTAAGTGTGTATAGGGGGGTGCTAAAAAATGGTGAAACGTACCGAACAAGAGATACACACGTAACTTGACAATAATGAACCCCGGTCGCGGGGCTGATGTCATTTTGTGAACACCCGGATGTGGGGTACTGTTTGCACGCAAACAGTTTGCCAGGTAGGTACTCCCAAGCACTTTGCCAATCTAAAACAAGCCCATCTGTTGAGCGCTACTGCTATCAAACGCGCCAGCTCTTAGAGTGCGATAATTCAGCGGCACTTCTATTCGTCTCTCCTGCTCAATAATTTCTTTCACCGTCACGATTTGAACGCGGTCTAATCGCCTCTCTAATGTTTCGTGGTAATAAAAACCAGCTTCACGGGCTTCCATCCTCATACTAGAGGTAGGCTCTTCGAGGGTGATAAACGCCCCTAATTGCGCCCGTTCCCGTTCCCGATCATGATTGAATGCTGCAATGTCGTTGCGATGCACTGCTCCCGACTTAACTTGAAATACATACCGTTCAGGAGTATCCAGATTAAACCTGGGAAGGAAGTAGGCCATTCCATCAATACCTCTATCTGCCCCCTTCTTTGGATTAATAACAGCGCGATTGTTAGAGTAGGTAAGCACGGCCCACTTTTCAAACTCTTTACGCACTCTATCATCTTTTTTGTTGGCCAGTGCCCGCGCCGAGTCTACATCACGGGGGATACCGCCGAGATTAATGTTTTGCAAAACGCTTGTGCCATAAGTATCTTCCAGCACCTGGCAGATCAACCCAATACTTTGATAGGTAATATCTATGCCTATCCAGGGGCGACCCAACTTTTCCGCAACCATGACGGTCGTGCCACAACCGCAGTAGGCATCTAAGACCAAATCACCTTCATTACTGCTTGTTTTTATGATGCGTTCCAATAACGCCCGCGGCTTCTGCGTTGGGTACCCAAGTCGTTCAGAGGATGAGCTTGTCAATGGGCGGATATCCCACACACTATCAACTGGACGCCCCTCTTTCAAGGCAACATCGAGATAACGCTTTTGTCCGGCATTACCTCGCTTATCGAAAATATATTCACGCCCATTTTCATCTTTGTGGATTGCTTGCTTACGCAAGGAAACATATTCATCTCGGGACCACTCTATTGATTGCGGGTTGTATTTGGTATCTGCTGATTTTGCATAATAAAAAATCGTGTCGTGCTTACGGGGAAAATGGCGCATTTTGGAATGTGTCCAACCACCATAGTGCCAGATTATTTCATTGCGGAACTGCCCCCCTTGTCCTACAAATACTGCATCCAAGATTAACTTGAGGTAATGGCTGGCTGTTGGGTCACAATGCAGGTAAAAGCTCCCGGTTGGCTTAAGTACGCGATGGATCTCGGTGATGCGCAGCGCCATGTTTACCAAATAGGCTAACAGGCTTCCTTGACCCAATACCTGTTTGAGACGCAGTATGATGTGGCCCGGATATACGATTGACCTGTTGGCGTGCAAACATCCCGGTTTGGTACATAGATACATACCAAATTTGCGACTTATAGGAAAGACGACAAAAAGCCCGGCTCATCACCGGGCTTTTTGCATGTTCCAGATTAGCCTAATCCAGATTATTCAAAAGGGGAGCACGTCGGCGCCGCAGTGGGGGCAGTGTTCCAGGAAGGGGTTGACTTCCTGACTGCACTTCCAGCAGGTGTCACGCCAGGTTTGCGTGCCGAGGAAGAGGGTGGTCAGGGTTTCGTGAACCGTGTCAACCTGGGCCACCTGCGGCCGCGCCTGTTCGGTGATGTGTGCTCGTTGGCCGCGGCCGCGTAGATCCGTGACAGCCTTTAGCACTTGCTCCTTCTGCCGGTCGAGCAGGGTGACGGGCAAGCCGCCAATAGCGTCGGCAAGGTTGCCGGTCCAGGCGATGCGCTCGCCGGGGCGAAGCTGGTCGTGGACGGTAGCGAGGGGGATGCTGGCCGGGGCGATGAGGGCGCGGATGGGCTGGGTGTCTTTGGTGATGCGGTAGAGGATATATTGGCTCATGGGGCTACCTCGATTTTTACCAATGGCTTCACGGTTAGGGACTTCTCCGGGCAGATGTTACGCAGGGCGCGTCTGACCAGGGGCAGTTCTGCTTCTGGGGCCAGAATTGTATCACCGCTCTTGGCCTTGCGGATGGTGTCGTGGATCTGACTAAGTTTCATCTCTGGGGTTAGGGTATGAGTGGCCATGTGTTTACCTCTGTTTTACGGGGTTTGAGTTCTTCGGTTCCTGAGTTCAGGAGTTCCCAGTCGTCGGGGTTGATGGCGGATAAGGGAATCTGGTAAGCCTCGGCGATGTGGACCAGAGCCATCTCCCAGGTGGGAGCTTCGGAACTGTAGATTTCGCCGTTGTAGGCGAAGGCCCATTCGGTGTAGAGGGGCAGGTTGTAACGGGCGATGAGAGCGTCTTGGGTGCAGCCATATTGTGGGTCGAACATGGTGGGCCTCAGTTGCGGCCGCGTCCGGATGAACGCGGCCGCGAACAACATCAGGCGGGCATAGCCTGGCTACGGGTACGGGGAGCGGGCTGGCTCGTGGCTTGGGGTTTGTGGGTGGCCCACCAGGTACGCAGGCCGGTGCGACTGAGGGGGGATTTGCCCTGGTGGGCGCGACGCCAGGCGTTGAAGGCGCGACGCTCTTCGTCGGCTTCGGCCAGGGTTCCGTTCTGGTAGCGGCACTCGATGAGGTCATCGCCGGTGGGTGAGGCTGAGGGAGACGCGGCGACGGGGGGACGCGGCGAGGGGGCGACGGGAGAGGCGGGGGCAGGGACCGGGGGCGCATCGAGGACGCGGCTGAAGCGGACTTCTGGCCCCATCTGGGTATCTTTGCCTTCACGGGTGAGCATGAGGAAGTGAGGACAGGGGCGGTAGATGCCCATGTCTTGAGCTTCGGGCCGGTCGGGGTTGCCGCGTTGGGCGGTGGTGGGAACGTTGGTATCAATGAAACTGGGGAGTTGGGGGAACTCTTCCTGGTAAACACGACAAACCTTCAGCTTGAGCCGGTCAGCGGCAGGGTAGAGGATGATGAAGGCGTCGCCTTTCTTGGTGCGGCCGTAGGCGTAGCCACCGACGCGGTGGATGGTTTCGCCGTTGATGAGCAGGTCAACCAGGCGACCGAGGCGGCTGACTTCGGCTTGTAGGGATTGGATGGTTGGGGTGGTCATGGGGTGATCTCCTGTTGGGAATGCGAGGGGGCGAGAGGGCGACGCGGCGAGGGGGCGAAAATCGCCGTGTCGCCGTGTCCCCCCATCGCCGTGTCCGTTCTTAGAAGTGGGTGCCTTTGTCGGCGTAAGCGGCCTGGACTTTGTCGGGGCGGATGGTGGGGGCGGCGTTGGCCATGGACTTGAGGACGTAGGCTTGTGCGCCCAGGGGGGAGTTGCAGTATTGCTGGTAGCGGCGCTGGCCAGCGTTGGCCCACTGGGTGGAGCGTTGGCGATAGAAGTCGTTGGTCTGGCGACGTTTGCGGTCAGAGCAGGCGGTCAGGTCGTAGCATTGCTGGCCGTTATCGTCGAGGCGTTCGCCGGTGTCGAAGGTGCGGCCGCAGACGCGGCAGTGGGTAGAAGCAACCGGCGTGCGGCTGATGCGGCCCAGGGCGTCCATGATGTCGGCGAAGGCACGGGCCAGGGATTCTATGGTGCGCTGAGCCTGGTCAGCCCAGATGTGCTTACAGTAGGGGTAGGGGTGGCCGTTGAGTTCGGCCAGGTGGCGTTGGTAAGCCTCGCAGGTGCAGGTGGTGACGCGGATCTGGGGATTGACGGGGCGCATGTTGGCGTCGTATTCCCAGTTGGAGAAGTCGGTGACGTAATCCCAGGCGACCTGGTAATCGTCGCCTTTGGGGTTGCGGATGGTGGCCCGGTCGAAGGCACTGGGGAGATAGTTGAGGACGACGCGGCCGCGGGCCACGACCTCAGCCCCGCGCCAGGCGACGGCGGCGAGGTGGGGGTTCTTGGTGGCGGTGCGATGGGCCAGCCAGTAAGCCGGGTGGCTGGCGAAGGGGACGGCGGCTTGCAGACGGCCGTTCCAGAATTCGTACTGCTGGGCGGTGGGGTTGAGGCGGATGGTGTAGGGGTGATTGACAACGGGGGAAGGTTGATTTAACATGGTGACATTCTCCTTTGTGAGATACGGAACCCCCTAGCGCGTACTTTTCCACGGCTCGCGCAGGGGGTTTTGTGTTTCAAGTACCCCTATATATTAACAGGTATTGATATAATTGTCAAGAGGTGCATATATAAACATCTCTTGACAGCCTTTATATAAACGTGCTAAGATAGGCTCCATTAACGGATTGACCCAACCAATGAGGGGAAAATGGCAAATATGTCAAGCGGCTCGGTTCGACTGAAAGGCCGCGAACTCCTGGAAAAACACAACGTCACCATGTATCGCCTGGCCGAAAACGGCGCGGCGAGTTGGCCCACTGTTCACAAATACATCACGAAACCAGAGACGATTGATCAAATCTCAACAGAGGTGCTGTACGGGATTTTGATTGATGGGTTAGGGCTAACCTTGCAAGAGGCGGCTGATATGCGCCTGGGTGATTTGTTTGATTTTATACCGGGGAACGCGGCTTAGTAGGAGAAACAAAAAGAGCCACCCTCACGGATAGCCCTTTTGTTTTGGCCTTGCGGCCGCATTGTTTTCACCCCTCGCCAAAGTTTACGAGGCCCAGGCGGGGGATTAGCACCTTAATAAGAGGTAGACATGCCCAGAAATATTGTTGACGACATGGATATGTTAGGCGGCATTACCTTTAAAGAAAATGCCGAGTTAAAGGCGGCCATGGACGGTCGGGTTGTTTCTGAATATCTGGAAAAACAGCCTGACGCATCTGAGGCCGACATTTTGATACATGTCGGTATGAAACTGGAATGGGTCAATTGCCACAAAAAGGTCATAAAGTTCACGCTAGAAGCACTGGCCCAACTGTTCAGCGCAAGGCAGATAGCGTCCAAATCCGAAACCGGATCAGCGGCAAGTGGCTAATACTCCCTAGAGAATCGTTCCTTCATTAATTGCTGGTGATTTCTTAGGGCAACTTGAATCTCAACGATCTCTTTGGTTTTTTCGGCCAGTCGCTCCGCCGTAATATCCTCGTCGAGAAGGGAAACGTACTTGGATATCATGACGATATACTCGGAGAGTGGTAACACTGTTCTGGTTACGCCGTCACCTTGTTGGGTTACAAAATCAAAACGTCTCTCCCAATTCTTGTAAGCGGCGTTAATGATTTGCTCCTTATTCGCTATTCGCTCTTCCGCTTCCTTCGCCAGCCGGGTTGACCGGTAGGCGAATACAGCGGTAACAACAGAAGTCAGAACACTGCCAACCACGGCGACGAGAGCGACGATGAGAGCCAGTGTTTGATCGGACATAACTATTTATCGTAGCACCCCAACCCTTCCTCAGCCCTGACAAGCCAGAAGGGTAGGGGGTTAACAACAATTTAGGAGTAAATCAAATGCCAAGAGCAACACCCCAATACAAAACCGGAAATGCGAACGCGGCCGCGAATGGTCAGGCTAATGCTAATGACCACGACGCAATGCGCCGGATTTTGGTGAATCTTTCATCCATCTTCGATGTTAAGCTAACCGAGATAAAGATGGCCCTTTACTACGAACTCCTGAGAGACCTGGGCATTGAAGCGGTGGGCGTGGCCGCCTTTGAGCACATGAAGTATGGTAAGTCGTTTCCTGTCCCGTCTGAGTTGCGGGAACGGGTAGAGCGCATCACTCTTCTCGCTCAGGGAGATCAAACGGCGCATCCAGTGACAGAATAATTTCGGTTGCCCCTGGCATGGGAAACTGCTCGTATTCAATCTTGTGAATGCGGCATATGTACCTAAAGCCAATGAGTTCTTCGATGGCGTGGGCAATGGCCTCTTCCAGGACGACGTTGGACACGGTCTTTAGCGGGTTCCCGTATTTTTCTGAAAGACTCATTATTTATATAACGTTTAACAAATTGAAGACGCAGAAGGTTGAAGAAAAAGAGGAATGACTGCGGCCGCCCTTATCTTGGCGGATGACGCGGCCGCAGTCATGCACTTTACCAATCGCATATGCTTTACACACACGCGACAGCAAAGCGGGCAGCGGGAATCGAACCCGCACCAGAAGCTTGGAAGGCTGCTGTGATACCTTTTCACCATACCCGCGAGAGGGGGTAACAAGCTATAAATTGTGATTTTGCGGGGGGGATCAGTAGTCT
This sequence comes from Candidatus Competibacter sp., assembly GCA_037045535.1. Classification (GTDB taxonomy): domain Bacteria; phylum Pseudomonadota; class Gammaproteobacteria; order Competibacterales; family Competibacteraceae; genus Competibacter_A. The sequence goes on along the minus strand of JBAOHI010000079.1, from coordinate 38,402 downwards.
CTCTGGGGTCTCCCAACTGCTTGGAAGGCAGACGGGACACCCCTGCTCTCTACCTCTGGAAATCGCAGAGAACCCTAGGTCTTGAAATTGTAGTCTGGCCGGAAGAGTTTGTCAAAGAACATGGCCCGGTTGGTTTCCTCGGCCGTCTGTAGATAAATCTCGGTTGTAGATAGGTTGGCGTGGCCCATGAGCTTTGACAAAACGGGGTAGGGCATACCCGACATAAGCCGCTTGATAGCGAAATGGTGCCTGAATGAATGCGGATTTGCAGGTTCGTGTTTGGGCACTTTGGCTCTGACCTTGAGCCGATCAAACACATCCCCGATGGTTTCGTATGACATGCGCTGGCCTGAATCTGAAGCGACCCAAACGAAATCGTGATCGGCGATTTTGAGGGCGGCCAGGAAGTGCTTGCGGATGTCCAGCCAGGTAGAAATCAGTGACGCACTCAGGTGCAGGCCGAATTTAACGTGAGTGATTTCCCCCTTTTCGGTCACAATGGTAGCCAGCCCCAATTCGCCAGTTTCGGTGTCTCGCCATATCTCCGTTTTGCTGATCCTCATGTCATGTAACCCCCCCCGTCTCATGCCCGAATCAGCGAGCAGTGCGGCCATAGCCGCATCCTGAACACCGGATGAGGCCATTAGCCGCCAATAATTCTCGTCGTTGACGGCCTTGACCTTTGGGGTCTCCTTCTTCATCTCGAATACGTCGTCAATATCACAGACCTGATAGCCCGCCTTCTTGAGGTGACCCCACATGGCGCGCACGGTGCGGCGGTACGTGTTGCCGGTCACGGTGTTGGCGTACCGCTCGTTGAGGGATGATTGCCAATCCCAGAGCTCGCCGGGTTCGATTGTGGTTACGTCGCGGGTAGGGCCAAAGAATTCTATCAACCGACTTTGCGCGGTGTGGTAGTTCTTCTGTGTGGCCTTACTAATGCGGCGAGGGCGGTTTAGCTTCGGGTTCGTGATGACGGTTTCGGCCAGGTTGTGCATAAGTATGCGGTTGGGTATCGGATTGTTCATATTTTTTCACCTCGTGATTCATTGTAAGGACAGTTGTTGAATAGGTGACAACATGAAGAGAACTGGACAAGAAGAGACAGAGAAGATTGATAGTTTTCCCCAAGTTGTTGCGGCGGCGCTGGCACTTGTGTTCTTCGGGGTGGTATACGCCCAGGTGGTGAACAAGTTGGAGCGCAGTGGACATATGGAACATAGGTCTTCATTGTTCGTAGCCTTCGGTACATTGGCAACCCTTTTTGTGCGCTATGCCATTATGCCGTTGGGCGAGACCCGGCTGAAGGCCATGGGGTACGCGGTGGCGGCATTTAGCTTCAGCGGTGTGCCGATGCTCGTCAACCAGATGCTAACGAAAACCCGGGTTGATACGGGGTTTCGTAGCCGGTTAAAGGATCGGGAATGGATCGTCAGCAGAAATGGCCATCGCATGGAACCGCGGTAAACGCACGAGACGATGCCGCGATTCTGGTGAATGCTACGGAGCAACGCCTGGCCGCCCTGCTACGGTTGGTGCGCAAGGGCGAGGCGGGGCGAGAGGAGACGGCATTCTGGCTGGCAGAATCTATCCGCGATTTGAATCATGTCATGCGCATCCTGGAGGGCCAGGGCGCGCCGACACAACCGCTGAAATGAAACGGTTATTTGGTTGTATTTGGTTTTTCGGAGTACCGGCTGGCAAAGCCGATTTAGTGGGCGGTGGGGGGTGTAAGAGACCCCCCGCTCCCCGTATGAAGTTGTACCGACAGTTCAGTTCACAATCCTGACTTAACTCTTACGCAAAACGCGATAAGAAGTTGCAGAGATTATGACCAATTTCGAGAGGGTTTACAAGGGTCGCAAGACCTGTTTTTCAACAAAATAAACGGGTCTGGAGACCCGTTTCTGACAATCTTCATGGAGATATAAATATGAAAATCACAGAAATAACAGTCAGGTTGGGTGAGACGGTGAACCTGGGCAATTACTCGAACTACCGGCCGGAGATTGCGGCCACGGCGGAGATTACCCCGGTGGAGAACGCTAACCGGGCGATGGAGCAATTGACCTACGAGTTACAGAGTCGGCTGGCTGACCTGGTAGACGACGCTCTGGAGCAGGCGGAGATGGAACCGAAGTATGCCAGTCGCCTTTTTGGGGTTCGGATCAACCGGTTACGGGGGGTGGTTCTGGTTTTTGAGAAGGGGTTGGAACTGCCAGCGGCGAAGACCTGGCGCGATGCGGATAGGTGGGAGCGGCCGGATGGCCTGTCTCATTACATGCGTCAGGATACGGCGATGGCCGAGGCGGAGCGGCTCGAGGCGGAGGGGGATGGGGAACTGGCCCTCTATTTGATTGAACATCAGGAAGATATGGATGTTTTGCCGGAGTTGCCTGATCCGGGGCCGGAGCCGTTGTGGTCACAGAAGGGATTGAGGGAGTGGTTGCTACGTATTTTTACCCCCGAGGCCGAATGGGACATGTTGGCCGCTTTGCCTCATGTAACCCCCGATCATATCCAGGCGGTCTTCTACACTTCGCCTTTTTCGACTTACAACAAGCTGAAGGATTCCATCCTGGCTGTGCCGGTGGCTCAAGCGGATGAGGACGACCGGCCCGAAAATGAACGCTTCCCCGACAATTGGGACGAGGAAGAGTAGGCCATGTGTGACCCCGATCTGGATCGGATGTTTGTCCGGCTCTGGTTGATTGTCGGTTTCTTGATGGTGTTGTTGGCGGCCGCGGCCGCGTACCTGGTGGTGATGTGATGGACATTACGATAACGATGACGGCGGAAGAACTGCATGACTTGTCGAACCGAGTTCAGCTTCAACTCTGGAAGACAGAATTAAAAGGGGAACCGGTGGATATCTGGCAGGTGCTGGGCCGACGAGTGCTCGCGGCCGCAGAGGCAAGCTTGCCTCTGCGGCCGCGAGCACTCGTCGGCCCAGGAGCATTGGAATATGCGGGCAAGTATTTCGCCATGAAGAGCCGGGCCGAACATCTGGAAGTGCAAAATGTTCTACTCATGAAGGCGGTGGAGCAGATGGCCGCCCGCGGCTCGCAGATGCAATCGGCCCTCATCGAGGCGGGGCTGGTCAGCAAGATTCCGCCACCGGCGCGACTTCTGGAGAGTGAGTGGTCCCAGTCGCCAGTTGTAACCTCATAGGTGCTGAGATGAGCGAGAAGTTACCAGAAATTATCAAGGGACTGATTAAACGGCAGATTCCTTCGCCGAAGGAGCTGAGGGGTGGGTTGTTGCTCTCTTACAAGGATGCTGACCCCGGTATGCCCATGAATCGCTTGCTGTGCTACCGGAACGGGCGACGGCCATCGGTGACAGAGATGCGCGTGATGGTCCGAGACCTGAAAACGGTGGTGCCGGAAGTGGAGATCCACGAGTCCGATTACTGGACCTGGCAGAGTGATCGAGGGTTAGTGTATGGCTGTTACACCCTGAGTTGGGCACCGGTGGATGGGTTGGTGCAGAGCACGTTGTTTACGGAGTAACGGAGTGTGGGTATGAGTAACGGGTATGTGTATTTGATTCATCTCCATCAGCAGTTGAATCGAGGGTCCAGACGGGATCGGCGGTCGGTCAAACATTACCTGGGTTATTGCCATGACCTGGCCGCTCGTATCCAGGCGCATGAATGCGGCCGCGGTAGTAAGTTTATGGCCTGTGTGCGCCGGGTAGGCATCGGCTTTGAGGTGGTACGAGTGTGGCACGGGGATTTAGCTCTGGAGAAGCGGTTGAAGGGCCGGAAACGGGCGGCGTTGTTGTGCCCTATTTGTTCACAGGTGCAACCGGATTTGTTTCGAGAGCTGTCACCGGCGCAAATCCGCGACGAGTTGATTGGTTTTTAGATTGCGAGGTGGGAGATGAGTACAGGCGTTGTGGTGAATGGGTATGAAATCAGGAATTGGCACACGGTCTCTATCCTAGAACTGGCACGAGCCAGGCAGGAGAAGAATCAGCCGGTGGTGGTTCCGGTCAATCAGAAAATGTCGAAAAAAAAAACCAGAAGGAGTCGGGCCATGAGAGAAATGATGATTAGTGCAGAACAGGTGAAGGAGCTGAATGCCCGCTATTTGGCCGGGGAATCGCTCCAGGAAATCGCAGGCGGTTACGGGATTTCGCATTTTACGGCCATTAAATATTTTGGGCGGCTGGGGTTGACTTACCCCCGGCCCAAAGCAGACGTGGTCGCGGCCGCAGTGCCCCCCACACCCGATGAGCAGATGGATGAGCCGGAGAGCATCGTTGCGGCCGCACCGTCACCATCGCCAGTTGTTGAGGATGTTGAGGCGTTGGCGCGGCAACGGGCACGGGATCTGCACGAGCGGGTCGTTGCCGACACGCAGGTCATCGCGGTGCAGGAATTGCCCATGTTGGCGCGCAAACAGTACAGCTTGCCTCGCATCCTGGAATCAGGTTCAGTCCTGAGCATCAACAACCCCCACGCGGCCGCGAAGCTGGTGGAGGGTCTGGTTGCCAAACTGAATGAGGTTCCGGGAGTGCAGGCGTATTTTGAGTGGCGAGCCGAGGGGCGGACGGGGCAACCGCTGGGGCGATAAAAGGGAAGGGCCACCCGTGAGTGCAATTCACTGGTGGCCCGGTTTTCACCCGTTGGGGGTGAGGTAGATGCAAAAAGTCTATCTCACCCAGCAGGGAAAGTAAAGAGGTAGATATGGCTGAAATAATGGCGTATGTAAACGCGATCCTCAATATGGGCCTCGGCTTTTTGATGATCGTGGTGATGGGATTTTTGTTGTACCTGCTGGGGTTGGCAATGGTAACGATGGTGCGGAATAAGCAACCGCGCTGGGATGCCATTGTTTACGTCGTTGCCATCCTCGTTCTGGGGCTGGCAATGTGGCGAGTCTTTCCCACGATTGCCATCCGCACGATGCGCGTCTCTCTGGAAGAGGCACGGCCAGAGGTGCTGCTACTGCAAGATGAAATTCGGCGTTGGATACCGTCGTTTGAAATTGACCCGGTTCCGCCAACCCCAGGGGCCGACGTGCCTACCCCGATTGTGATTGTGGTAGATACGCCCGTCTTGCCCACCCCCACGCCTACCCTGACGATTTCAGCGACAGGCGGGATTACGGTGACATTGCCGACGGCGATTGTGCCACCGGCGACAGCCACGCCTTACCCGACGTACACGCCCCTGCCCACGGCGACGACGATTCCCACGCCTACGCCGTGCCTGGTGGAAGTGGCTGGCAACATGCTCTTCTGTCCACCTACGCCGGTGATCGGGGGTAACTGATGAGCGAGCTACTCATTCAGGTACAGGCGGTTGCGGCCGCGATGCACTTCAGTCGCCAAAAGGTATTGGCCCTGGGCCTGGTGATTGGCCTGGTCTTGGGCCTGGCTGGTGGCCTCTTCTTTGGCTGGATTGTCTGGCCGGTGGGGTATGCCGGTGAGGTTTCCATTAGCCAGGTCATTTACGTGGAGATGGTGGCCGATCTCTTTTCGTTCGACCGCAACCAGGATCGAACACGTCGGGCGATGGATTGGGACGGTGCGGCCGCGGCGACGTGCGTGATGATGAGCCAGGCCACGGACGAAGGCCAGCGGGTGCGGTTGTGGATGGTGCTGATGGTCATGGGTGAGGATTGTGATGAATGACGATTTTCGCCGGTCGCTGTACGTGCTGTTTGGGGCTTCTGCGTTGCTTCTGACCCAGAGCTTGTTTTGGGCCGGGTTGGTGGTGGCACTGACCTGGCTCATTTTGTATGGCACAGAGCGGGGCTGGTGGGGGCCTGCGGCCGCGAAGGTCAAGCAACTCCTGGCTGATGTGTGGCAGGTTATCCGACGGCTGTTCACCCCTGGGCAGGAAGCGCCCAAACGTCGGCTATATGACATCTACCTGGGCAAAGAGGAAGCGACGGGCAAGCCCATCGTTGAGAACCTGGAATCTATCAAGAGCCTGGTCTTTGCTGGGACAAGTGGATTCGGCAAAACTACCTGGGCACAATGCTTTGTGGATGACCTGGTAAACACGCACGGGCCGAATGAGATCAAGCTGGCGATTGGTGACGTAAAGCGGGTTAGCTACTCCCCCTGGCGCAACATCCCCCATCTGTTTTGTCCCATCGCTAAAACGAAGGATCAGCACGGCCAATTGGTGAAGCTGGTCTATCAGGAGATGGAGCGACGGCAACGGTTGTTTGAAGAGTACCAGGATGAATTCTGTGAAAGCCTGGACGATTACCAGCGGTTGAGTGGCGTGCGCTTGCCCCGGATGGTTGTCCTCATTGACGAATTGGCCGATGCCATCCAGCCCGGTGATCCCGCTTACGATGTCCTTATCACCCTGGCGAAGATGGGGCGGTTTGTGGGTATCCACCTATTTCTAGGCACACAGCGGCCGTCAGCCAAAATCCTTACTGGCGAGATTATGAGCCAGATCGTCACCCTGCTCTTTACCTACATGCCCAACAGCCGTGAATTTGGCGTTGTGGCCATGGTTCCTCAATCCGTTTACGAACAAGCCACCCCCACCCCGGGCCGCTTCATGCTTTACACCACACGCGGCCAGTGGCGGTTTATGACCGTGCGACGTGAACCTCGTGAGGTGATCGCCCGCCGTGCCCGGCGTTTGTCGGGTCGGGAGCGAATGTGGGCTGAGGAGCTGAAGCCCGTGGCCAACCCGGCCGAGCAGACCGAATGGGTGGGCGACGATGAGCAGAAAGTGGCGATGTTACAGGCCTGGGCCGCGACATTGGAAACGCGGCCGCGGGTGACTGATGTGGCGAATCGCTACAAATTAAGCAAGCCAACGGCCATCAAATTTCACAAGCTGGCCTTCGATGATGAGGGGTAAAGGTAAAGTCAAATGTATGTATGTGTTTTACTTTTGACTCCTGGTGATATAGCCGTTTTACCTTTTGTTTTACCTTCCGTTTTACCATGCAAATAACGACATGCCTCAGCCCTCTGCTTGTTTTCTTCGGCCCACTCGCGGCCATCTTTTTGGCGCGAAAGTATTCTCAGCGATTCCGCGAAAGTGGGGTGGTGGGGGTTGCGGTGGGGGTGTGGCTGATCGCCCTTCTGCCCGTTTGTCAGGTCGTTGCCGTCGTAGGGATCGGGGTTGTGGTAGAAGCAAGCCGCGGGGCCAGCCTTGCCACTCCCTACGCCGGGCTGATTCAGGTTGCGGCTGAAGCGCACGGCCTGGACCCGGCATTGGTCGCGGCGGTGGTGGAGCAAGAGAGTGCGTTCCAGGTGCAGGCGGTCTCTCCCGTTGGGGCCATGGGGCTGATGCAGATGATGCCGGGCACGGCCGCCGAATGGGGATTACTGGAACCGTTCGACGCGGCCGCGAACCTGGATGCCGGCACCGAGTATCTGGCCTGGCTCATTGACCGGTATGGTGATGTGGGCCTGGCTCTGGCCGCCTACAACGCTGGCCCTGGCCGGGTGGATGCCTGCCAGTGCATTCCCGCCAATGGGGAAACGTCGGGTTATGTAGCGGATGTGCTCGCGGCCGCGGAGCGGTATCGGTTGCCCGTGATCGCCCTCCCGTACCGCAGTGATTACCACCTGGTGGATAACGGCCTGCATGGTGAGGGTGATTGGCCGGGCCGGGATTACGCGGCCGCGTGTGGCACACCCCTTTATGCACCCATCGGCGGCCGCGTCGAGGCGGGCTTCGACGAGTACGACGGCCCGCATGGTTCACGCAATAGCTACCTGCTCATCACCGGCGGCGAGGTGCAGGTCATGATGATGCACGGTGAATATATCGCCGCCGGGCAGGTGCATCAGGGCGACCTGGTGGGCTACGAGGCCAGCATAGGCAATTCAAGTGAATGTCACACGCACCTGGCTATTCGGATGCGTGGCGAGTTGGTGGATCCAATTTCTATTTTAGGAAGGTGACATATGTTAGGGACAGTGAAATGGTTTGCGATACGAAAAGGGCATGGGTTTATCACGCCCGATGATAAGAGCCAGGATGTATTTGTCCACTACAAGGCCATCATGGGAGAAGGCTACCGTAATTTAGACGAGGGGGATCGGGTGCGGTTTGACCTGGTGCAGACGGAGAAGGGGCCGCAGGCGCGCCGGGTACGGGTCGTGAATGACGACGGTGCGGGCGATTTGCTGGACGATCTCCCCGAACCGAAATATGTGGATTGGCGCATTGGTTAAGTGTTTTCACGCAAACATCATGAAGTGAAGGAGTGAACGATGAACAGCTTTGGTTTGGATTTGGGAATGGGGGCCTGCAAATTGTACGGCCCGTTGGGATGTATCGAGATGCCCTCGCAGGTAGCCATCTGGCGCGACCATGCGCGGGGCCTTGGGGGAATGCGGAATGCGCGGCCGCCGCTGAAGGTGGAACTCAACACGGGCCAGGCGTTCTGGGTGGGGCTTCATGCACACCAGTGGGGACGGCCGGTGGAGAATGTAGATTATGACCGACTCTCCGGCGCGCCGGAAATGCAGGCCATCCTCTATGCCACCCTCACCCAGTACGTCAAAGAACACGGCCCCATTGCCTCGCCGGTGGGGCTATACGTGGGGATGCCCCTGGAACCCCTGACGGGTGACGGCGCGGCCGCGACCCTCAACGCCGTCCGCACCTGGTTGACCGGGGTGCATCGCTGGCAAGCCGGGGGCGAGGCTTACCAGGTTGAGGTATCAGCCGTCAAAATCACCAGCCAGGCCACCGGCGCCCTGTTCGATTATCTCCTCGATGCTGACGGCAGTTTTATCCCCGGTCGCAAGACCCATATCAAAAAAGAGATAGGCATCATCAGCATCGGTTTCAACACCGTTGAGCTATTAGTCGTGCAGGACAATGCCCCGGTACAACGCTTCACCGCCGGGTCTACCAACGGTGTGCGCCGCTTGCTGGAGCTGCTCAATACGGGTGGTTTGTACAGCCTGGGTGAGCTGGACACGCTTCTCCGCATGGGGAGCCTGGCCACCGGCGAAGCTCTCACGGTGTGGGAGCGTGAGGTGTCCGGCCAGGTGGAGCGTGTCTGGGGCACAGCCTGGAAACGATTCGCCACCATCATTTCCGTTGGCGGTGGGGCTATGCTCCTCAACGGCCACCTGGTACGTCACTTCAATGGCCGGGTGGATATGCCGGATCAACCGGTGATGGCAGTGGCCAGAGGGTTGCACAAGCTGGCTCTGCTTCAGGGAGGGCGGAAATGAGCGACACCACGACCGGCGAAAAGCCCTATCTGGAATGTGAGCTACTGGTCAAAATCAGTGCTAACGGCTCCGGAGCGGAAATTCTACCCGTGCCCGAGATTGAAGAGGGACGCTGGTTAGAGCTAATCCGCACGTCAACCTATGCCGAGGTCAACATTCCTCATCACACCGAGGATGCCATTTACTGTTATACCTGCTTCCTGGTGGGTGTGCCTCATAACCAACCGGCTATTTTCGAGATGGGCGTCTTGAGCCGAAACATAGCCGCTATCCATGAGCAATACGGCCATCTGGCAAAGAAGCCAGAATGGGGGGGATTGAATGGCGCGGCCGCATCTTGATCACGAGCCTGTCTACATCAACATCAAACTAGGGTTACACCCTGAGTTTGATACTGATTTGATTGCCTGGTTCGAGAGTATCCCCGGACGTAGCCGGGCGGCGGCCGTGATTGCCCGGTTACGTCAGGGCGGCGCGATGTTGACAGAGCTAGAAGGCGAGGTGGATACCGAGCAGATAGACAGTCTGCTCAATCTGGTGTTTTGACGCAAATAATCGTGACGGGTTTTTTGACGCAAATAATGAGGATGAAGCGATGAACGATTTACGGTGTCCAGTATGTAAAAAGCTACGGTTAGGGCCGGAACACACGTGCGATCCCGTTTGGGAATGTACCAGCGAGGATCCCCGTGGTGAGAAAGGCGAGTTTGAGGGTTCGCGCATCCGGGCCAGTTCTGCCGATGATGCTGCCGAAAGGTATGTCCTGGAAAGCGTGTCTAGTGGTGACTGGGCTGGTGAGAATGAGGTTTATGTTCGCAAGGTCGGTACGGATGTGGTGAATAAATTCGTGGTGGAAATCGAGTTGGCCCCATCCACAAGTAGTACCATAGTCGAGTCATTCGAGATTGAGACGTGCGAGGTCTGTGGGAAGATGGCTGAAAGGGCGTCTATGGAGTTACACGACGAGTTGGGTTTACATTGCCGTGATTGCCAGTTGAAGCATGGCACATTGCCAGAGCCACAAGCGGAATTGGAAGGTTGACAGTTCGCGGCCGCGGTGGGTGACTGTCGCGGCCGCGATTGTTTAAGGAGTTCGTGATGTTGCTTTATGTACCGCATAAGTTGATTCAAGAAAACCGCTTCCAGAAGCGGACTGACTACGGCGACATTCCCGGCCTGGCCGCGTCTATCGCCAGCATGTATGACGTGTATCTGCCCACCAGGGGCCTGCAACAGGTTCCTGGCGCACGGATTATCTTTAAGAACGGTACGACCGGGCCGGAAGGTGAGGTACTCACGCAGGAACGGCTGACGGCGATGTTTAAGCCGGGTGATACGTTGCCTGATGGCTTGCCCCTTTTTGTGGAACTGGAATTCGGCCACCGTCGCGGCCGCGCCTTCGCCCATCTCATCGAAACCGACGCCCGGTACAAAGATGGCTTGATGCCTCTGGATGTGCGCTACCTGACCGATGATCAGATGCTCGATGGGGTGTGGAGTGAGAATTACCAGCGTCAGGACTTGAGTGCGGTGGAACAAGCCGAGCTCATCGCCGCCAAACTCGAACGGGCAAAGGCCAATGGTGGCTCCCAGCGCGTCGTGGCCGAGGAATGGAAGATTGACCGGTCTACCGTCGCTAACAAGGTGCGGTTGCTGGAGCTTCCGCCCTCGCTGAAGGATGCCAACCGGCGCGGCGAATTGAGTGAACGGCAATTACTGGCCCTACATCCGCTGATGGAGTTAGACAAGAAAGTGCGGATGGCTAAGACGATGAGGAAGGTGGAGATGGCTTGGGGGTCTCAAGTCTCATCTTATGGCTTGCCTCTATCGCCTACTGCGTATCTACAATGGATTAATGAGACACGAGAAAAGCCCACCAGCGAAGACATCCGGGAGTATGTGAAGCGGATCAACAATGCCGCCGGTCATCCTTTGCCGGAGACGGTGGCCGCATTTACGGCGACAGAAATGCTTGATGACACGATTGAACAGCCTGAATGTAAGGGGTGTAGCTATCGTCTGAACAACCTCTGCCTGGTCAAGAAATGCCGGGACACCAAAGCGAAACAATATGGTGAGGCTCTGGCCCGGAAAGTGGCTGAGGAACATGGGCTGGAATTCAGCGACCGCCCTAATGACTTTGCTGGCCTGGATGATGCCGACCTGTTGGCGGCGTTCAAGAGCCGCAGTTGTGAACACCTGGTCATTGGCTGGAAAGAGGATGGGCATCATCCGGCGCGGCCGTTTGCCAGAGGGAGCTGGACAAACGCCCCCTTCGCGGCCGATTCCCGCGAGGGCATCGTCGTGGGCCACCGGGGGAAGCTGTGTGGCGCTATCAAGGTCAAAGGGGGGCAGGCTGTCACGGCTCGACCTGGGGTGGAAGACGCGGCCGCGTGGGAGAAGTCAGCCAATAAGCTCGTCAAGAAATATCGTGACAACTTCATCCAGACATTGACCACGAACCTGGCACGCAATGTCCAGGGAGAGCAGTTAAACATTCTGGTGCAGTTGACCCAACCCAAAGGGTTTGAAACTGTCAAGCCAGGTGACTATTTAGAGCTTCTGGTCAGACACTTTTACGAGAAGGCCGGGGTCAGTTACACCCATAGCCCACTCAAATGGTTTCAGAAACTTGGTAATTTTCTCGACCAGGTAGGTATCGGGCGTGAGGCGTTGAAGGCGGGCCTTACCCTGAGCGAGCAATGGAAGGACCAGGCTACGCTTGCCCTCAATGAATACGCTGACGATTTTAACATTCTGGACCGGGATTATCACGCTAACACGCGCACGGCCATTTTGGATACAGCGTTGCCTCTTCTGCGCTGGTACGAAACCGACCAGACCATGACCATTGACGGCAGTATCGTCGAGATGGTGGAGAAGCTGAGGGACGCAGGCGCGTACATCCAGGGCATTGAGCAGAAGGCCCAGGAGAAGGCGCAGGGCGAAGGGACGTTGATGCAGGTGTTGGCTTAAGGTGCAATATGAAAATTGACGAATTCGCTTTACTCCCACTCAAGGTTGAGGACTTCTTGGGGCAGTCGGTGGCCGTGCTGGGCATCAAAGGGAGCGGCAAGTCCAACACAGCGGCCGTGCTGGCTGAGGAGCTTCTGGCCGCCAACGTGCCCCTCTGCATCGTGGACGTGGCCGGTGAGTATGCGGGCCTGAAAGAGAAGTTTGAGATTTTCTCTATCGGTTGCTCTCTCCAGCCAGATACATTGGATGCGAAGGTGTCGCCGGAACGGGCCGCGGCCGCGGCGAAGCGCAGTTACGAACGAGGCGTGCCGGTTATCCTGGATGTCAGTGGCTACAGCCGCCAGGCGCGTGAGATTTTTCTTCAGGAATATATGACGGCGATCTGGAACCTGGCCTTAACCTTGCGCTACCCCTACGTTCTCTTCCTCGAGGAAGCCCACAACTACATTCCACAAAGCGGCCAGACGCCGCTGACGGCCGTGTTGACTGACTTCGCCTGTGAGGGGCGCAAGCGAGGGCTGGGGATTATCTCGATTGGTCAACGGTCGGCACGTATTGACAAGAATGTACTGGCCCAGGCTGACATCCTCTTCCTGCACCGGGTCCGCCACCCCGCCGACATGAGTGTTTACTACGACCTCATCCCACGGGAACGGAAGAAGGTGCAGGACATGGTAGCCCGATGCAAGGTGGGAGATGCTGTGGTTCTTTTTGGCGAAGAGGTGCAACGACACACGATTCGACTGCGCCATACGCCACATTGGGGCTACACCCCCAGCCTGGCTGACCTGCCGAAAAACCGGGGCGTGGCTTCGGTCGATGAGCTGGTGCAGAGTGAGTTACCGCTGTTTCAATTGAAGTCATAGCTTGACCATAGAGGCATCATGGGCGCACGCGCACAAGAAGCGGTTTCCTTTCGTAGTCAGTTGAAAGATGTGGACCTGCTCCGGCTGTTGGGAGTTCTGGCGGCCGGGGCAGATGATGACACCGGATTGATTGATCCGGCCCCAGGGCGTGAAACCCTGGCGGGCATTTTTAGTTGCAGTGAACGCACGATCACAAACCGGGTTGGGAAGCTGGTGGAATCCGGTGAACTGGAAACAGTACGGGTGGGTAGTGGGCCAGGTCGCCCCAGTGCCTACCGCATTCTCCTGCCTATTCCCGAAGTGACCTGTTTCAACGATGAAAGGGGGAAAAAGGGAGAAAAATCTAGCATCTTAGAAGCCAGGGTAACGGCCCTTGAGATAGCGGTCGTCGAGATAAAGGGGGAAATTGAGGCCAAATTTTTCACCCTTTTGCAGGCAATCGAGGAACTAAAGGGGGAAATTGCGAGCCTAAAGGGGGAAAAAGGGGGAAAGGGAGAAGCCGAAAGGGAGAAAGGGGGAAGCCTAAAGGGGGAAAGCCTTCCAGAGGTGGAGCGCGGACGATCCTTTACGATCCTTACTTCCCCTAACGGGGAAGTTGATCCACACACAGACAGTGCGCGCGCGGGCGAGCCGGACACAGACCCAAACGTGGATCGTGAGCAAGATTTCTGGGACAAAGCCCTGAGGCTGGTCACGGACTGGCAAGGCCTTACCGGGTCTTATCGGTCACTCGACGTGACCAAAAGCACGGACAAGGCCGAGTTTTATGCTCCGGCACTGGGATTGATCACGGAGTTCGATGGTGATTACGCGGCCGCGTGGACAGCGGTCAAAGCCGAATATGAGCGCATGGTGGGTGATGGGTTGAATGTGCGCCGCTTATCGGCCATTTCTTCAGGTGTTATGGCTGAATTGACACGGGCCAGGTTGCCCCGGTCTGACCCGGCGACACAGCTTAGACCGGGGAAAGCGAGCACTCAGGGAGCGGCGGTGGAATCGTTTGAAGTGTTTTTGGACATGATGCAAGGGGTTGAAACATGAATTACGTAACGACAACGACAAACGGATCGGCCATAGGTCAGGCCAGGCCAGAGGGAAAGGTTCCCCAGTGGCTGGCGTACCTGGTAGCCGCGTACCCTACGGCAAAAAACAGCCCCATGACCTACGTGGTGCTGACCGACCAGTTCCACGGCGTACCGGGCGAGGTGCTTTACGAGGCGGCCAGGTTGTATGTGCGTGAGGGTAGTAAATGGTTCCCCTCGGCGTTTGAGTTGCGGCCCTTTGTGGAGCGGGTGCAGGCTGAAGCGGAAATAGCCCAGGTCGCGGCCGCGTGGAAGGCGGTGGTGGCGAATCGGACAACGCTCCGTGTCAGGCGGGACGAATTGCTTCAGGCATGGTACGTCAGCGAGGCCAGCGACGGGGCGTTGTTGGCCCTGGCCGGGGAGATGGAGCAGGCGGGGTTGGAGTACGCGGCCGCGAGTCTGCGAGCGAAGGCACGGCCAGTGGTGGAGCGGCCTGGGTATACGGAGTTCGTAGCTGGGTATGTTGAGCGGTTGCGTGTCGCGGCCGCGAATAATCAAGGATAGGGTATGTCTCCGGTGTTGGCGTGCAAACAGGGCGCGGCCGCCAACAAAGGCACTGTAGTGAGACCCTTAACAAGCTCACCCTTGTGGGGTAATGACCCGCCCACCCACCCCTATATATGGCCTTGCCAGGTCTCGCTTTACGTTAAGTTTAATGTACATGGGGGGGGCAAAAAATGGGCCAAACGGAACGAACAAGATATGTACATTAAACTTTACCATAACGAAGGCCGTTGCGCGGCCGCGGTCGAAAATGTGTTCACCCATATATGGCGGTACTAAAAGGTCGCATTATGTCAAATGGGGTATTTACATAGGTGTCAAAAAATTGCAGAGGGTGTGCTAACAAGAAAGATATACCCCGTTTAACATAATGTTATTTTCGGGGCGTCTGACCATGACCGCCATATACGACATTCACATTTTTTACGCTTAATGATACAATGTATCAGATGAACACAGAACAGCGGTTCTACTTTGTCAGGGCTATTAGCCAGCGGCGGCAGGCTGAATGGACGCGCATTTTCGGCACCGACGAATTGCCGGTGCGTTCCGGCTACCCTTCCACCACCCCGACCGGTTGCCTGGCTTACCGGCTTGACGAGCACAAGCTCCACTGGATGCAGCGGGAGCGGCTGGTGAATCATCTAGTACGTCGGGAGCGGATGTCGGCAGAGGAAGCCCGCTTGCTGGTTCGAGAGGGTTTACCAATCCCCTCAGCTGATGCGGCTCTGGTAATTGACGAGCAGGAGTCCGAGACGACTCCTGCTTTTTCGTTTTTGGAACGGTTGGTCTATACAACGTGGCCGCGATTTGCTACCATGTAATTGGCTCTATTAACTGATGAGTGATTCACTATTTAATGGGGCCGATTTATCGTATAGTAAGTAAATCGAAAAGCTACCCCACCCGCTGTAAAACTTGGTAAAACTTGGTATGAGCGAAGACTCCAGACCCGTAGTTACCACCCTCAAGCCTAAGCAGGTGCGGTTCCTAGAACACTACCTGACCTGCTGGAACGCCACAGAGGCGGCACGGGTAGCCAGGTATGCCCACCCCAACAAGCAAGGCCCTGAATTATTGAAAAATGAGCAGATCGCGGCCGCGGTTAGCGAGCGGCTGGAAGATGCAGCCATGAGTGCGAACGAGGTTCTAGCGCGGCTGAGTGCTCAGGCCCGTGCGGACATGGCGGATTTCATTCGCATTGTCGAGGGTGACGAGCATGGTCAGGAAACAACGTTCAGGTTGGACATGTCAAAGGCGGCTGAGGCGGGCCACTTGCACCTACTCCGCCGGCTGACCGAAACTACCCGCACTGTGACAACCAAAGAGGGGGATGAGATTGTAACCCGTCGGGCCACGATTGAATTACACAACGCTCAGACCGCATTAGAACTGCTGGCTCGTCACCACCGTTTGCTCACCGACCAGGTGGACGTGACCACTAAGGGTCAGGCGATTAAGGGGTATGCTAATGTTAGCCCCGATGACTGGGACGACGCGGCCGCGAGCCAAGATAGCTAAGCCATTCAAGGCGCTGGATTGGCAGGTAGCTCCCTGGCGGGACAAGTATCGGGTTCTCTTGCTGACAGGCAGTGCCGGGGGTGGCAAGTCCCACCTCATGCTAGAGAAGATCAATGCGTTTTGCTTGAAGTACCCAGGGGCCTTCGCCCTGCTCATTCGTAAGGTAAAAGTATCCATGACCAGCGGGACGGCTCTCTTCTTTGAGAGTGAGGTAGCCATGAGTCGGGCTGAAAGCATCTTCGGCGGGGCGGTGCATCTGCCGTCCAAGAGCCGATTTGAGTATGCCAACGGGAGCATGGCTGTTTATCTGGGACTGGAAGACCGGAAGCAGTTGGAACGGTTGAAGTCCATCGGCCGGGCTGGTGGGGTGGACATTGTGGGAATGGAAGAAGCTACCGAGTTTGAGGAGCGTGACTTCAACGGCGTACTGGCCCGGTTGCGCGGCAAGGCCGCTCCCTGGCGACAAGTTTTGCTGGCTTGTAATCCGGATGCCCCTACCCACTGGATCAACACCCGGCTCATCCTGGGGGGTGAAGCAAGGGTGTATTACAGTAGTGCCGATGACAACCCGTACAACCCAGATGATTACATAGATACCCTGAACAGCCTGACCGGTGTGGATGGCCTACGCTTACGCAAGGGGTTGTGGGTGCAGGCGACGGGCCTGGTTTATGACGTATGGAGCGATGGACCGGCGACGGGCAACGTCACGGAAATGGCGGATTACATGCCCGGTGCTGGCCCCATCTACTGGGGGGTGGACGATGGGTACACCGGCGAGATTGACCACCAGACTAAAACATACACGGCTAATTCTCATCCGCGCGTCTTCCTCTTGTGCCAGTTGCGGCCGAATGGTCAGTTGTGCGTCTTCGAGGAGCATTATGCCGTCAAGGCGATGGAAGAAACCCAGATCGCCGATGTGCTGGAGCTGGGCTACCCCAAACCCACCTTTGCGGCGGTGGACAGCAGTGCGGCCCAGTTACGCGGCCGCTTACATGCGGCAGGCATTCCCACCCAGCGGGCCACGCACCAGGTCGAGGAAGGAGCGAAGGAGCTGCGGGGCTGGATGGGCGCGGATAAGAATGGGTTCCGGCGTGCCCTGGTGCACCCGCGCTGTCGTCATCTGCGGCACGAGATGGTGAGCTACCGCAACGGCGATGATGGCAAGCCAGTCAAACAGTTTGACCATGGACCAGACGCCCTGCGTTATCTGGCCTGGCGATTGAGGCATCAACGATGAGTAGATTCAGGGGCAAATCTCCACACAAAAAGCTGAAGCCGGGGCAACCCAAAGCACGGCCGATTCCGGTTAAGGCGATTACGCCAGAGAAGATCAAGGAACGAGCTACGGACACCCTGCTGGCAACAGCTTATTACCTGATCGGGTTACATGATCGGGCAAAAGATGAAGAGGTTAAAAAGAACCTCAAGACATTGATCGCGTTCATCTATCAGGAGATAAATGAACGGGCAGGAAAGGTGAACAATGGCGAGCAACGGAGCGACAGCCCCGGAGAGGGAATTAGCGCGTAGTGTCAAGAAGGATGATCAGCCGGGCATTCTGCATATTTTGATTCCTCGTGACATTGGGCGGTTGGGGTCGTTGCCACCGCGCCTGCCGTCGGATTGGGGAAGCTGGACGGGCTTCTTCCGGCCCAAAGATATCTGGTCCTTGTCTGCTCCCTATCACGCGGCGATGTGGGCTTCTGCGTTGGGCATTGCCGTTAAGAAGCGGGTGAGCCTGGCGTGGGAAGTGAATGGTGATGTGCCCATCCGCTACAAGCGGGCGCAACAGTGGCTACTGAATGCCGGGGCGGGGATGGGGTTATTTGGCTGGGTTCCGTTTTTGAGCATGGGCCTGCGTTCGTATTATGGGGTGGGCATCCAGTACATCGAAATCGAGCGAGCCAGTCCAGCCAATGGCTCACGCATCATCAACATCCATCACCTGAATCCGTTGCGCTGTAGGCTGACGGGCTACAGCCAGGAGCCGGTGCAGTACATGGCCCAGGACGGCAAGGTGCGGTCGCTGAAATGGCACGAGGTTATGATCATTACCAGCCTGGCCGATCCCACTGAGGGGGATATGGGGCTGGTAATGACCCCCACCGAGCAAGCATGGCCGCGGCTGATCATCGATGAGGCGATTGAGCGATATGTCTTCGAGAAGGCCAGCGGGCAGAACCCAAGCCAGATCAGCTTTATCGGTGGGGCGTTCCAACAGCAGATTGATGATGCCCTGGAAACCTCAGAAGAGGAGTCGAAACGTAAGGGGAATCTGAATTACATGGGCACGGTGCTAGTTCCGGTGGCGGCCGACGTGCCTCTCTCGATTGTTACGGTTGACCTGGCTTCCATCCCCGACAAGACGGATGTTTCCCAGGAGCGGAACCGGTCCGATTTGATTTATGCGTTGGTGCTGGACCTGGATCCACAGGACATTAACCCGCAGTTGATCGGTCGTCAGGGACTGGGGAGCACGGGTAACCAATCCCTGGTGCTGGCTGACAAGAGCAAGGGTAACCGGGCCTGGGAACAGCAGTTCACGCACCAGATCAATGAGTTGGCCCTCGACGATAAGACGATGTTCAGTTTTATCGAGGTGGATTTCCGGGATAAGAAAGCGGCCGCGGAGTTGCGTAACATGAATATCGAGGGCGAGAATGCCATGATTGAATCGGGCATCCTCAACCCTGAGCAAGCCCGCAACAATCTGGTAGACAGTGGCGACCTGCCTCGTGCTTACCTGGATAACGACATCACGCCTGGCGGAACACTGAGCGATACGGACAAGCCCATCGGCGAGGCTGAGGAAGAGGATGAAGGGGACGTGAACGCGGCCGCGATGGTGGGAGCTGAAAAGAGCGCGGCCGCGTGGGGGGATTTGTACTGATGGAACCGGAAACCCTTCAGCAGGTTATGGCTCGAATGGGTCAGGAAGTGGAGCGTCTATCGTTCAGGGCGAGCCGGGGGCAGATAAGCCTGGACGAGTGGTATGAACAGATGCGCCAATTGATTGAGCAGTATAGTGCTGAAGCGTATGTACAGGGTAGCACGGAGGCAGAATTAACACCCGAGGGCCGAACGATGGTAGACCGTTCGGTGCGGGTGCAGGTGGCCTTCCTGGAGAATTTCAAGCAGGATGTTGAGGCCAATGGCTGGCTACCGGCTTACGCGGCCAGGGCGCAAATGTACGCCAGTGCCATCCGTCAGAACTACTGGCATGGGGATATTGTGGCCCAGGTGGGGAAGGTGCTTCCCCTCCCTGCGTATCCGGCGGAAGGGACGCAGTGCCTGTCTAACTGCAAGTGCGGTTGGGAGATTGAAACGGTCAGTGCTGAAGCGGGTGATTATGATGGTTACTGGCGGCGTGGGGCTGACGACTCGTGTCAGACGTGCATCGAGCGGGAGTCCCAATGGTCGCCAGTGAAAATCAGAGGGGGGATGCTACTGTGAGAGTAGGGCTAGAGGTTCTCAGGCTGAATAAGAAGCTGTATGACAAAGAGATGTTGCGTCGGGTGATTGATAACACGCTGACGGCTGTGGCGAAAGATATTAAGGTGGATCTGGGCGTCGTTACGCAGACCTGGAATCATCGTCCTAAATTCGTCATCCAATTGGCCGGGCGGAATGGTCGGACCATCACCACGGATGATAAGGCGTATTACTACGTCAACAAGGGGACACCTGCTCACCTGATCGTGGCCCGGAACGTAGTGCGGTTGGCGTTTCAGTCAGGGTATACGGCTAAGACGCAACCCCGTTTGCTGGCCAGTAAACCCGGTGGAGCCAGCGGCCCGGTGGTCTACACGCGGGTAGTACGCCACCCAGGCACGGAAGCCCGAGAGTTTGATACGACAACGAAGGCGAAATGGGATGCCCTGCTACCTGGTATTTTTGAGCGGGCGTTGTTGGCGGAGATTCCAACTTAGTAAGGAAGCCACATGTTTGTAGTCAAGTGTTTAAGAGCGGTCAAGTTGGCAATTATGGACACTCTGATGGATTTTAAACACTCAGAGATACCCGCAGAACCATTCGCAACATCTTTCGAGTTTGGCGGCGTACAGATAACGGTAACGATTCAGTGCGAGAATAAACACGATGCTCAAACCAATCGACAAAGATCACATCATCAAGGCGATTGAACGTGAAGTTGGGGGCGGTTGCGTGAAGGCGGTGCAGATCACCATCTTCTTCGATAGCGACGGCAACCTCATCGGTAAGGCAGAGACGAAGGTAGAGAAACTGTATCCTGGTGGGATTGACCGACTGTTGCGGATGCTGTTTAGCACGCCCGTTTCGCTGGATTGACAGAGGCGAACAAGTGGTCTAAACTATTCGTGTCTCAACTTTATATCAACTAGCCAAGAGCGGCTGGCCGTCAGTGAACGGCCAGCCGCTCTTTTTGTTTTACCCACGAGGTTCAGCATGATGGATCGGGCGGGAGACATTTTCAATGTCGCTATCTACCTCTCTAACTCCAGCCCCTATGGACGCTAACGAATGGGCTGATCGCGCCAAAGGGCATAGTGGGGTGATGGTGAGCCTAGACCTGCCCCAGACGGCGGCAGGACCGTTGTCATTGTATGATGACGCGACCGATAGCCTGCCCGAAGGGGTCGTACCCCCTGACCAGCTTCATGTAACCCTGGCTTATCTGGGCAAGGTTGAAGACCTGGCCGGCCAGCGCGATGCCCTGGTTACGGCGGTTCATGCGTTTGCGGCCGCGCATCCACCCATCAGCGGTGTGGTCAATGGCGGCGGGAGCTTTGCCCGCAATGAGGAGACCGGGCTGGTAGCGAGTTGGGCTTATTTTGATTCCATCGCTCTGCCCGCTTTCCGCCAGGCTCTCGTCGAAGCTATCCAGAATGCGGGCGTGCCCTACGCCCCTACCTACGGCTTTATCCCTCACATTACCCTGGCCTATACTTCGCCAGAGAACAAACCAGCTATCAGTCCCCCCACTCTTGAATTGACCTTTGACGCCCTCAATATCCATTGGGGTGATGAGGTGATGAGTTTCCCCTTCACCGGTGAAGCTGCGAAAGCGGCGAACTGGGCGGCCCGGCGAGGTGAGACGATTGCCGGGAACCTGGCACGGGGCGAGGGTGGGCAGTTTACAGCGGCAGGGGATGGCGCGGCCGCGACGCCGTTCGATAAGGTGCTTTCCGATTACGGTCTGAGCGAAGGCGATCTCGATCTCCTCGATGCGTTACGCAATGGCGAGGAAGTGGACCCGGCTAAACTAGAAAAGCTCCGGGCGGCCGGGCTGGTGGGCACAACCGAGGATGGTAGCCCGATTCTCAACACGGCTGGTCGGCGACTGCTCGCGGCCGCGAAAGCGGGTGATGCTGATGTGATGGCCAGCGTGTTGGAGAAGACCAAACCGAAGCCAAAGGGTGGCGGGGGTGGTAAGGGCAAACAGCCTGCCAAACCGAAACCAGACAAAAATGCAGAGGCGGCCGCGACGCTTAAGAAAATGCGCGCCATCCTCTCGCGGGGTGGCCTGACCGGGGATGCCTTTGATGCGTTTACAGCGTTTACCGACGGCGGGGAGCTGACACCGGCGCAGGCGCGGTCGCTGTCCCAGTTGGGGGCGGTGGAAGTGGACACTCAGGGCCAGTCGCGGTTGACCATCGCGGGGCGGCAGTTGCTCGCGGCCATTAAGCGTGGCGATAGCCGACGGGCGTTAGATGCGCTTTCGATTGGCAAGGATCGGGTCAGGCGTGCCCAGCAGTCGGCTCAGGTCAAGAAGCCCGCAACAAGTAAGCCCAAACCTAAAACACAGCAACCGGTCGTGCGGCCGCAAGTGGCCCAGGCGACCAAAGCCAAAGAAGATGCGCCGTTCTATCACAAGATCGGCACTTCCAGCACGCAGGTGTGCGAGACATGCAAGTTTGCCCAGGGGCGCACCTGCACCCGGTTTAAGTTTGCCTTTGAGCCCGGGTACGTATGTGACGACTGGCTACCCAATATCGAAAAGACCAGGGAACGATTACGCGACCTTCAAGCCCAGAACGCGGCCGCGAATCGGGCAACCACAGAGAAAGCCATTACCAAACGAGAGGGCGATGTGGATCGGGTGGTCGCTGATTACCTGGTCGTTGAAGACCCGGAAAAGCCGAGCACATGGCACCTGGCTTTTCGCACCGATGGCAAGCCGGATCCGCGCTTGATGGGGGCGGCGTGGGCCGCGCTGACGGTGGGCTATCGGGGTAACAAGTATGAGGGGCCGCAAAAGGACGCGGCCCTTGAGAAGTTGCGCCAGGTGTATGAGCAGATGGGACGCACACCACCAGGGGAAAAAGAAAAATCCATGCTCACTGTCTTCAAGGATGCTACCGGGCAATATCGGTGGGTAGGCAGTTCTTCCAACGCGTTCCGAGATCGAGAAGGCGAGATCGTTTCAGCTAAGGCGTTAGGGATTGGCGTTTCTCTGGCCGACCAATCCGGTAATCGAGGCCCCTTGTGTTGGTGGCATGAGGATGCTGCTGAATTAGGGGATTGTGACTTCCAGGCGATGCACGGACGAATGCTCGTGGAGTCGGGCACGTTTCGTAGACCGGCCGTCGCACAGAAGGTTGCGGCCGCGGAGAAGTCATTGCGGTTTTCCATTCGTTTTAAGTACCCGATTAGACAACGGGACAAAGAAGGCGTTTATCACTTGATTGTTTTCAAAGAACGGAGCTTGCTACCGGCTGGCCGGGAATCCAACCCGTTCACGACACTATCTGTGAAAGGAGACACGATCATGGACAAGGAAAAGGAGAAGGCGTTGCGTCTTCTACTCGGCGACGAGACGACAGATATAGTCCTGGCCCAAGTAGAAGCCAAAGAGAAATCTGTAGCGGGGATGGGAGTTTCGTTCAAGAGCCAGGATGAGCTGAGCAAATTGAACGCGGATGATTTGCTGGATTATGCCCTGGCCAAGAAAGAGGCAGAGCTGGCCGCGAAGGAAGAGGGTGAAGGCGGCCAGGGTGACGAAGTCCGCACCGATGAAACCGCGCCGGTGGGCCAAGGGGAATTCCGCCAACTGGTGGAAGCCATCAACGGTCTGCGGGACGAGTTCAAGGCTTATGCCACTGAGATGAAGGCTCAGATGGGTAGCCAGGCGAAGGAAGTTGACGCGGCCGCGCAGAAGGTGAAAGAAGACCAGGCACGCGCCACTCGCCTGGAAAAGCAGATCGGCATTCTTCAGACCCAACTCAAGGAATTGCAGGGTGAGCAACCGCGCGCCAAACAGCCGGGCTATCGGCCCAGCCGCGACGGGAATCCTCTCCCCGAGAAGGAAGCAGATGCCCTCAAGCAAACGGCCACCGATGGGGTGGGCCTCATCACCCAACGTATCCTGGGAGCCAACGGCTCTTAATTCTGTCAGTGCGTCACGTATTGTGAGCTGATAACAACATAAAGAGGTGGAGAATGTTTGACAATCTGGTATCAGAGCATGAGGTGAATAGTGCGCTGGCAGTGCTACGACGGATGCCTGCCGGTGAACTGGAGCAGAAGTTCAAGGATTTGCCGTCGGCTACGGCGTCGCATGTCATGGGGCATGGTGTCGGGGGGCTTTTCAACACACCTGCTGTGGAGCAACGACTTTTCTCGGCGATGTATTTACCCCGCCGTGGGTTGCAGGATGTGTTGCCGGTGAAGCCCAGCCGCTACACCAATCCCCGCGTGGGCATTATCACCGGGGTAACAGCAACCACCGGCGAAGAGCCGGATGGGACGTGTGACGATCCCCCTACCGTGGGCGATCTGAAGTATTGCGTTATCAATGATTATCCGTTTGGTCGGTTCAGCCGCCAGACGAAGGTCATTGATGTGAGCACGATTGGGCGGTTGGAAGACCGGGCCGATTTCGACGATTACCGGGTATCGGGGAATCCCTTTAACCGGGTCGCTTCTGACGCCAACCGGCCTACCATGCCAGGGATGGACAGCCTGGCTGGGGCTGCCAACCGGGAAATCCTGAAGGCGCTTGTACCTTTTGGCGTGGCCATGCAACGGGATTTCTCCCGCCTGTTCTATGCGGGTAACCCAACTAACAACACGGCCAACCAGGGGTATGCGGAGTTTCGTGGCCTGAACTTGCTCATCAACAATAACTACAGTGACATGGTGAGCGGCAACGACTGCGACCGGGTAGACAGCTATATTGCCAGCTTCAGCGACGCGGCCGTTGAAACCAACGTCAACGCCATCGTGCGGCAGATTGTGGAAATCACTAATCTGCTGGAACGGCGGGCTGAGGTGATGGGGCTGGACCCGGCTTCTTGGACGATTTCCATGCCCTACAACCTGTTCCGGGTACTGGTCTTCATCTGGGCTTCCACGTATTACACCTACCGCATTTCGGTCAACACCAGCAATCAGGCGCAGTGGTCAGGGGACATGCTGATGAACCTGACCCTGGATATGTACCGCAACCGTTACCTGGTCGTAGATGGCGGCCGCATTCCGGTCATCACCGATGATGCCATCGAGGAAACGGTGGTGGGCGGCGGCGTGTACGAGAGCGAGATCAAGTGGATTCCTCTCACGGTGTTGGGTCAGTCTGAGCGCGTGGCCTACATGGAGTATTTCGATTACTCCGCACCGGGGGCGGCCATGGAGAGCCTGCGGACGTGGGGCGGCAATCTCCGCGCCTACTATGACTGGTTCGACAACGGCCGCTTCATGGTTCACTACAAACCACCGAACAATTTCTGTGTGCAGTTGCTGGCGGTGACGGAGCCACGGGTGCGACTGGATACGCCCTGGTTGGCGGCCCGGCTGACGGACATCCGTTACACCCCGATCATCCCGCAGGAAAGCCCGTTCCCTGGCGATTCTACGTACCTTAACGGCGGCAACACCGGGCCGAATCCGGGAGCTTTGGGGACGCAACGCACGATCACTGATTGTACGGATGATTCGGCAGGTATCCTGATCTTCCGGCTGGATGGGGTGTTGAACTGCACGCTGGGGACGAGTGTCCTGGTGGTTGTGGATGGGGTGACGATTCCGGCGGTTATTTCATCGGGTAACAATAGTGATGAAGTGACGGTGGACTTCACCACGGTCGCGACGCCCGCCTTCTTGCAGGCGATTGAGTGCGCCGACTTCACCTTTGTCGGGGCGACGATTACCTGCAACTGGTGAGCATAAGCTAGAGGATTGGGCAAGAGCTAGAGGAACCCCCTCTAGCTCCTGCTCTTTTGAGGTGCTGACATGGGTTGCGGATGTGGCGAGGAGACAATAATGCCTGAAGAAAATAAAAACAACTGGGTGACGATGGTGTATGTCGGGACGCATGGCGGGCCGGTGCAGTACAGGGGCTATCTGAACCGCAAATATTCGGTTAAGGCGGGCGATGAGCCGCTGGTGCATCCCCAGGATGTGCCTCGGCTGGAAAAGATTGTGGTGAAGGGCAAAAAGATGTTTGCGCGCAAACAGGTTGCGGCCCCGGTTGCGGCCGCGTCTGAACCGACTCCGGCGAAGACCGTTGCCCCAGTCGCTCCGGATGAGGTGAATGACCATCACTACCCGATTACCGAGAAGGCGTTGGCCCTGGCGACCGAAGCGGGGCTTGACCTGGCGACCCTAACCGGTACGGGCAAAGATGGCCTGATCACCGTGGCTGACGTGCGCCAGGCGATAGCCAATCTGACCGGGCATGAATGAAATGGTGCGCTTCATCCTGGCGGTACTGGCGACTTGCCGGGCGACACACCTGGTCGTGCATGAAGATGGCCCGGCTGAGGTGTTCCTGGCTCTGCGCACCGGGGTGCTACTGCGCTTTGGGGATGGGCATTGGGTGACAGCGGGGATCAACTGCCCGTTGTGTGTGTCCTTCTGGCTCTCCCTGGTGATGGGGTTTATGCCCAAACAAATTTTGATGTGGCTCGCGGCCGCGGAACTGGCGCGGCGGATGCTGAAGGAAAAGTGAAACATGGCACGACAGGGAAAAGTCGAGGCTTTTGAATATATCGCTGATGCGGCTCTGGCAGCGAATGGGGGCCTGGCGCAGGGGCCGAAGACGAAGATCAATATTGAGAACCTGGCAACGGCGGCCGTGCCTGATGCTACAGAGACGGTGAAGGGCAAGGCAGAATTGGCTACCGTGATTGAGGCGGTCGCTGGTGCGGACGCCACCCGCATTGTGACCCCCGCCGGACTGGCGGCCGCGATTGCTAACAACACGGGCATTCTGACATTCAAAGGGATAATCACCCAGTCAGGAACAGATGTGCCAGTTCTGACGCCAATCGTCGATACGCTGGGTGTGACCCTCACTCCAACCCGTGCTGGGGTAGGGGGCTATCGTATTACTGCGAGTGGCAACATCTTCACCCTTGACCGCACCTTATTCCTGATGGGCCACCCGGGAGTTAGTCCCACTTCTGTCCTGGCTGTGATAAACAGTGCTACTGAGTTGCAGATAAACACCGCGGTTAGCAACACGGGGGCAGCGGCCGATTCCCGGCTTGTGCGGTGTTCTGTGTTGATTGAGGTGTACCCGTAGCCTCAAGGAAAAGTGAAACATGGCACGACAAGGAAAAGTCGAGGCTTATGAATACATTGCCGACGCGGATCTGGCCGCGGCCGGGGGCCTGGTGAAAGGGCCAAAGACGAAGATCAACATTGAGAACCTGGCAACCGGGGCCGTGCCGGATGCCAGTACCACCGTGAAGGGGAAGGTGGAATTGGCGACGAATGCCGAAACCGTCACCGGTACGGACACGGTCCGCGCCACGACACCGGCCGGGGTTGCGGCCGCGATAGCCAATAATCGCGGGGTGCTGGAGTATGTTGCTTTGCTGACACAAACCGGTACGGATGCCCCAGTTGCCACTGTGCTACGCAATACGCTTGGTGGAGCGGTTGTATGGACATACGTGGGGGCTGGCAATTATCGGGCTACATTGGCTGGGGCCTTCCCGTCTGGGAAAACCGTCTTGATTGCCACTGGAAATGAAATAGGTGGGGGCAATTTTAATCTCCCGCTCCTGAATCGAGAAGGAAACGATTCAATCTTGCTTTGGACAGTTCAGGCCGATGCCGGGGCATTGTCAGATGCATTACTGAGTGGCACGGCTATTGTGATTCAGGTTTATCCATAATGCCCCTCCCTCTCGACACCTTCCGCGCCGTGCTGGGGTACAACCCCTGGCATTTCTGGGGCCAGAGCAATGACCTGGTTCCGGTGACGGACGCCTGCAATACGCGGGTGCTGGAGTATGCCTGGCAAGCGGCGGACGCAACCGGGCGGCACGAAATCAGGCAGGCTATCCAGTCGGCCGAAGACAGGTTGTTTGAGTACCTGAAGTTCCGGGTGCGGCCACAGTACGTGGAGAAACTGATTCAGTTCCCGCGCCCGGCCAACGCCGCCTGGCAATATGCGCGGCCGGTGGATGCGTCGGGCCGCTGGCTCTCATTCAACCTCAAGGAAGGGTATATCCGAGAGATGGGCGTGGAGCAATTGCTGGCGATTGACGAACCTGCTGTGGTGTACAGCGATGAAGACGGCGATAGTGTAATTGACACCTTTACCCTAACGATTGCCTCAGCTCTAACCAGTGTTGATCAGCTGGCTGTCTACTTCAACGCCGCCGACCGGCAGAACGAGGCGGTGGGTGAGGAGTGGCGCATCGAGCCGGTGAAGGCCAGGGTGAGTGGGGGCAATACCCTTATCACCGGTCCCAGCTGGGTGATGGTGCGACCAATACGGTTTCGTGGGGTGCGGCCGCAGGCGATTGATCCCAACGACACCACGCTCCTGGCCAACAACTTTGCCCAGACCGTTGAGGTATACCGGCGGAGTACCAATGGTAACGGGGCGTTGACCAGTAATGCCCAGGCCGTGCTGATCTGGGAAAGTGATCCGCCACCCTGGTCGTATCCGTGCCTCAATCTCGATTGCTCCCAACTTCTTTATGACACCAGTGGCAATGACCCCGCAGGACTGGCATACGCCGTGGCCCGGTCGCAGATCCGCAACCTACGCACCGGGGAGGTGTATATGGGTGAGGCCACGTTTGACGAAGATAACCAGGTGTGGGTGAAGCGAAACTGGGGCGGATGCCGGCAACCTGACCGGGTGATTGTGCGCTACCTGGCCGGGGCGGATCTGCGCGAAGTCAATAGTCGCATTTACAGCGGGGGAAGCTGGGAGCAGATTGTGGCCCGTCTGGCCATGGCTGAATTGTCACGGCCGATTTGTGGCTGTGATATGGCGAACCAGTCGCTTTACCACTGGCAGTTTGATATGAGCCGGGCGGCTGGAGCCAATGACGAACAGTACAGCATCTCCCCATCCGATTTGAATAACCCGTTAGGAACACGGCGGGGAGCGGTGTATGCCTGGAAACAAATCCAGAATTTGAAAGTGACCAGGGGTGTCCTGGTTTGAGTCCTGAGTGCTGAGGATTGAGTAACGAGTGGGTGGCGCGGTCGGGAGACCGGCCACAGCAAACCTACAGGAGAGAGAACACAATGCCAAAACCAGATGCAGATCGCATTCAAACACAAGGTCATTTACGCCCCTGGTATCAGCCGGGTGGCCCGGCCCCCAACAATAAGACGTATTACGGGGGGCAGGATGGTAGCTACCTGAGCATTGGCGACACGACCGACCCGCTAAACGGGGGTATCAGCCCGATCAATGTTCAGAACCCTGGGGCGTATAAATCGTTTGCCCGTGTGGGGCGAGAGGTCGCGGCACCCGATTTTCCCACCAATAGCGTGGAGTTCATGCGCACACATGGGGGGATTCCTCGTCATCTGTATGACCTTGGGTGCGTGTGGAACTTCTATGAGCTGGCGGGGAAGTGCAAAAGCCCGGCTGACTTTCTCCAGGGCTGGACTGACGATGTGCGGATTCAGTCTTATGGGGAAGCGACCCAGGTGAGCGAGGGTGGGGGCGCGTTTGATGGCGACTCCGGGGTGATAGATAGTGTGGATTTCACCTACCAGTCGGTATACACCATCGGTTCGCTATTCTTCGGTGAGAAGGCCGCAACCGAAGTTGACCGCGAAGTGATTGACATCACGTATGGCAACCGGGTGCAGTGTGGACAGTGCGGGCCGAATGATGATGGCACGAAGCTGATTTATGCCCTGTTGGGTACGTCGGGCGGTACGGTGGCCCCGTCGGTTGTTTATTCGACGAACGGGGGACTGACGTGGACGGCCCTGGCAATCACCGGCGCGGCCGCGACCGACAGCCCGGTGAGCATTGACATCGTGGGGCAGTACCTCATGGTGACGGTGAACACGGCGACGGATGCGGGGTACTTCCTGGCCAAGATCAACGACCTGACCGGCGTGCCCGGAACCTGGACGGCCAAAATCACCAGCGGGTTTGTGAGCACGTTCCTAGTGCGTGATGTGTATGTGGCCACGCCCCGCGACGTTTGGTTCTGTGCCCTGGGTGGATATGTCTACAAGAGCGAAAGCATCTTGCAGGGCGTGTCTGTGATTGATGAGGCCGATGCCACCACCGACGACCTGCTCCGCATCCATGGTTATGGCAACACGATTGTGTGTGGGGGCGAGAGCGGCCGGGTTATCTA
Source organism: Candidatus Competibacter sp. (assembly GCA_037045535.1). Classification (GTDB taxonomy): domain Bacteria; phylum Pseudomonadota; class Gammaproteobacteria; order Competibacterales; family Competibacteraceae; genus Competibacter_A. The sequence continues at coordinate 8,711 of JBAOHI010000079.1, read as the reverse complement.
CTCCGATAACAACGGGCGGAGCTTTGGTGTCACTACCACCAGCCCCGGCGCGGCAAACCTGACGGCCCTGCATGTGGTGGGTGATTCGTTGTGGTGGGTTGGTAATGCCAGTGGCGCGGTGTATTGGACTGACCGCAAGGGCGCGGCCGCATGGACGCAGCTCACCCTGCCTTCGGTTTCGGCCGGGGCGATTGCCACCATCCAGGACATCCGCTTTGCGACTGACGAGGTGGGGTATATCGCGGCCGCGACTGCGGCTCCTCGTGCTGTGCTCTTCCACACTTACAACGGGGGGCAGATGTGGGGCGGCCCGGAATTGAGCCGTATTTCCCAGTTCCCTACCCTTGACCGGGTGAATCGCCTGGCGTATCCCGATGTCGCCGATGTCACCAAGACCGGCGTTATGAGCAACAACCTGGCGATGGCTGGCCTGGCCGACAATGGCACAGACGGCTACATCGGACTGGGTATTGCGGGAGTAACCGGTTAATGACCAAAAGAATCACCCCCTGGGAAGCCCCGGGCACCGGCGAGACGATCATGCTCGTGCCCATTTCCTTCTACGCCATCACCGAAGCCATCCGGCGTGAACCGGAGTTCGCCGAACCGAAACCGCCGCTTATCGAAGTGGAGATTAACGGCAAGGTGACAGTAGAGCGTAACTGGGCCGATCCCGACCTGGATGCGGCGAAGAAGGCGTGGCGTCAAAACCTCAACGAAGAGGGGACACGGCGGCTGATCAAACGGCTAGGTTTTTACCAGAAGCTCACTGACGAGCAGAAGGCGCAGGTGCAGGCTTACCGGGAAGCGATGGCGGAGCCGGGCCTGGAGCCGAATGATGCAGTGCTGTGGCTATTGGAATTTGCCCTGACTGACCAGGACTTAAAGAAGCTGGTCAACGATGTGAGCACCATGTTTGACCCACAGGAAGATCGGGTAAAAAAAACGTAGAAATCCTGGCCGTCACGTACAAGGGGCGCGACATCTTCACGTACCGTGTCCCCCTTTCGGGCATTGCCTACCACAACCCAGAAACCGAGTGGGTGTTAGCGGCCCACTTTGACCACACCAGCTATAGCGAGTTTAGAGAGAAACCCGTCGAGTACCAAGAGAAAATCATTGCGGCTCGACGGGTTTTTGGTCAGGAGCAGGCAGTGTTGGCGTGGGCGAATCGGCCAAAAACAAAACCGGGTAAAAGGAAATAATTCACGCAAAGGCGCAAAAGCGCAGAGCGTTTTGAAGCATTTATGGGTCTTCCAGAGACTGGTGTCAGGCTAGTAGCCGAAAATGAAACCGGGTTTACCCAGGCAATGGGTAGGGCTGATGACGCGGTGGAACGGTTTGGCCAGGGAGCAGATGGGGCCACGACCGGAACGATTGCGTTTGGGACGGCGATTGGCAACCTGGCAACGGGGGCGATTACGGCTGTGGGTGACCTGCTGTTGGATGCAGGCCAGGCGGCTGGGGCGTTTCTGGGGGATTCCATCATGAAAGCGGCCGACCTGGAAGCGCAAATGAGCGGGGTGGCGGCCGTGTTGGGGGTGAGCAATGATGAACTTCAGGGATTAAAAGACCTGGTGGTTGATCTGGGGATTGACCCGACGCTGAAGGTGAGCGCGACCGAGGCGGCGGGGGCGATTGAGATGCTGGCCCAGAATGGTCTGAGTATGGAGCAGATCATGGATGGGGCGGCACGGGCTACCATTTTTCTTTCCAATGCCACCGGCGGTGATTTTGTGCTATCGGCCGGGCTGATGACCGACGCGGCCACCATCTTCAACGTCGAAGGCGAGCACATGATGGACGTGGTGGACGGGGTGACGGCCGTGGCCAATGCCAGCAAGTTTGGCATTGAAGATTATGCTTTGGCCCTGGCTAACGGTGGGGCGGTGGCGGCCAGTTCCGGGGTGGAGTTCGCCGACTTTAATACGGTGATTGCGGCGATTGCCCCGCAGTTCTCTTCGGGCCAGACGGCGGGGACGGCGTTCAAGAATTTACTCTTGCGGCTAGTGCCTAATACTGACGCGGCCGCGGAAGCGATGGAAGACCTGGGCTTGATTACAGAGGATGGGGCCAATGCGTTCTTCGACGCTGAAGGCAACATGAAGTCCATGTCTGAAATAACAGGGCTTCTCCAGGGAGCACTCTCCGGATTGAGTGAGGAGCAACGGCTTAATTACTTGCGTACCATTTTTGGCAACGATGCGATGGGCGCGGCTATCGGCCTGGCAGAGTTGGGCCAAGAAGAGTTTGATGCGCTGGCGGCTTCGATGGCTGAGGTGGATTCTGGGGAAGCGGCCGCGACCCGGGTGGATAATTTCGCCGGGAAGCTGGACATTCTAAAGGGCGTCGTCGAGGCGGTGCAGCTCAAGATTGGTGACTATTTCCTGCCGGTGCTGACGACGTTGGCCGAGAAGGTTTCGGCGTTTGTGGATGAAAACGCCGATGGATTTATTGCTTTTTTCGAGAAGGGAGCCACATTTGTTGAAACTTTTGTCACAAATCTACTTGATGGCGAGGGGCTTATTGATTCCTTTGTCACGGCCTTGGGGTCGTTGGGGGTTGACCAGGAAACGATAGACACGCTGGGCAGTGTAGCAGAAACCATTGGGACGATTGTCACGGCCATTGCCACGTTCGTTTCCGAACATGCCGAGGCGTTTAAGGGAGCGTTTGTTGCCATCGGTGCGGTGCTGGTGGGGGGTGGCATCGTGGCGGCCATTTCCACGATTGGGTCTGTGCTGGCGACGATTGGTGCGCCGGTGCTGGCACTGATCGGTATAGCCGCTTTGTTGGGGGCCGCGTGGGGAGAGAATTGGTTTGGAATCCGGGATGCTGTCACCCAGGCGTGGGAAAACACCATTAAGCCTGCCCTGACCGAGTTGTGGAACTGGTTGCAGGTCAACATACCCATTGCGATTCAGGCCGTGAGCGATTACTGGAATACAGTCCTGCTCCCCGCCCTACAAACGGCCTGGGCTTATATCAACGACAATGTGATTCCGGTGCTGACACAAATCGGTCTGTGGCTCCAGACCAACATTCCCATCGCCATCCAGGCGGCCAGCGACTATTGGAACATGGTGCTCCTGCCCGCATTGCAGACGGCCTGGGCGTATATCAATGACAATGTGGTCCCGGTTCTGACCAATATTGTCACCTGGTTGCAAACCAATATCCCAGTAGCCATTCAAACGGTTAGCGATTTCTGGAACAACACGCTCCTGCCCGCATTGCAGACGGCCTGGGCGTACATCAATGACAACATCCTGCCCATCTTCGGTAGTGCACAAACGCAAATGGAAGGGCCGCTGTCATCAGCGATTGATGCACTGGCTCGGGTATGGACAGAAGTCCTGAAGCCTGCACTTGAGGCGGTGTGGAGCTTCATTAATAATAGTGTAAAGCCCCTATTCGAGGCGTTGGCCAATGTGGCTAAAGCTGTACTGGGGGCGGCCCTCGAGGTACTCGAAGGTATCTTGGTTAATACGGTAATGCCTGCGCTTGAGAGCCTTTGGAGTTACATAGACGCCAATATCGTCCCTGTCTTAAAAGATGCGTGGGCTGATGCAACTGAAGCGGTCAAGGAGGGCATGGAAGCCCTGGAGACGTTCATTGATGAATCGATTGGCCCGACTCTGGAATGGTTGCGAACCAACTTGCTTGACCCGCTGGTGAGTAGTTTAGGCGGGATTTCGTCAGCTATCCAGGGAGTTATTGATTGGTTGGGTACGCTGGCCGATAAGATCAATTCGATTGATTTTGGCTTGCTGGAGCCAGGCTCACCTACCCCGCTGGAAATAGGCCTCTGGGGAATCCATCGGGCTATGGGGGCTGTGGCGACGGGTATGAGCCAACTGGCAGACCAAACTGATGTGGCCATGCGTAAGATGGAACCCTCGTTTGTTAAGAGCGTGGAACTCAGTGCCAACATGATGACAGTTGCTAATGATATGCTCCAGCCGATAGTGCGCCCCGTGGCCAGTGCTGACCAGATTGCCCGGCAGTCCATAGTCACCAATACTGACCGGTCCCTTACCGTGAATTATGAAAGCAATAACAGTTGGCGACCCGTCGCAGATCGCGACGAGTTGATGTATTTGTTGGGGGCTTATGCCAATTGATCTACAACGCGGCCTGATTGAGTTTGCGTATTACATTGCCCCGGACGGGTTGCAATACCCGTTGTTTGGGGGGTCCCGGATTTGGCTTTCGTGGCAAGATTTCGGGATGCCCCCCCTGGATTACCTGACTGAGCGGGGGCCGTTTCAGCACGGGGAGACGGTGCGTGATTACCGCTTCCGGTCGCGCGTGGTAACACTGAGTCTGTTTGAGGGCGGCCGCTGTCGGCAGGATTGGTATTGTCATGAGGGGCAGTTGGTGGATGCGCTGCGGCCGAACCGGAGTAGTACGGCACAGGGGGGCAAACTCCTGCTGGTGCTGCCTGATTACACCGAGCGGGAGATTGGGGCACGCATCACGCGGGGGCCGTCTGGAAATTGGAACGCCGAAGGGTCGCGGCTAGGGGCTGATTTGCAGGAGACGATGCAGTTTTTCTGCGCTGATCCGTTCTGGAACGATGTGCACCCGGTTCTGGTGGATGCGGTGATTGACATTGATAGCAGCTGCCTGCCTGTGTGTTTGCCAACCTGCCTGGGGGCGAACATCATCAACCAGACGTTTGATGTGATGTACTGTGGGACGTGGGATGGGGACACGCTGACTATCCTTATCACCGGGCCGATTCAATCGCCGATTGTGAGTAACCTGATCACGGGTAAGCAGATCAAATTGAATTACGTTGTGGCCGTTGGTGAGGCCATTACGATTGATATTCAGCCTAACCAGGTGACGGTGCAGAACAACTATGGGGTAAACCTGATTGGGGCCGTGAACAACTTGAGCGACCTGGTGACGTTTGGGTTGGCGGCGCGGGGGGATTTGACGGCTACGGGATTGAACCGAATCAATATGATTGGGAGTGGGGGATTGGCCGGGGTGACGAGCATCGCTATGACGTATTTGACGCGGCATGTTTCAGTGTTTGATCCGTGCCTGGATTGTGGATGAGTTTCGAGTTTTTAGTTTCGAGTTTTGTTGTTTGCGTGCAAACAAACGGAGTGGAATGATGACACAAATTAGCTGGAACTGGTCGTGTAGCCCACAGGTGGGAGATGCGGGGCCGCTGACAGTGGAAAACCTGATGGTTGCCCGGATGCTGATGGGCAATGCCCGGCCGGACGTGGCGGGGGTGGTGCATTGGATGAATGCTACCCCGCTGGCCGATCTGGGGCTGGCTAACCCCAGCGATGGGTTGTTAGAGCCAAGCAATCCGGCGGGCGATATAGTGCGGATTGCCAGTGGGGTAGGGATGGTGCAGGGCTGGATTTATGCCAGCGACGACAACGTTGATTTCGACGTGAGCGGGGGCAGTGCCAACGCCACAGACTTGATTGTGCTCCAGCGCGGAGACCCGGCGGTGGATTTGTCGGTGCGCCTGGCGCATCTGCGCGGGCCAGTGGGCGGGGCGGCAACAGTCACCCAGACTAGCCTGGTGTGGGAAGTGCCCATTGCTGAGGTATTGCTTGATGGCAGTGGGAATTTTTCGGCCCTCACTGACGTGCGCCAGTATGTGGAAACACCGCTGTCGCCTCTCTTTCCTTTCCACCGGCAAGGGGGTAGTACCATTAATTGGTCTACCCCGGGGACAACTGATTACACAGAACTCCACGCACCCTTCATTCAGGCGGGGATGATTAGCACAACTATTGGAGCAGGCTCCAGAAACAAAGAGATAACGGGCATCACATTTCCGGTGCGCTTCAGCAGTGTGCCGATGATCTTGCTCACACCGCATTGGACGGATCTATTCCCGGTGCCAAATACATCCGATGACCTGCCCGCGGCCGTGGTGACTGCTGACAGCAGTGCCTCATTTAACCTGATGGTATCACGAGCTAATCCGGCGACCGATCTGGCAAATGCGCGGACGGCGGAGGTGGCCTGGCTGGCCATCGGTCCGCGATGACCCGGCGAGAATTTTTTATCATGGCGGGGCTGGCGGCGGTCGCGGCCGCGCTGAGGCTTGAAACTCAAGCGCGAGCCGACCGGCCGACCATACCCGGCGGCTTGCCTTCCGGTTGTTTGCCGGGCTGTTTACCTCTGTGCCTGGCGACAGCGCGGCCGCAGAGAGTCTATGTCTATGTGCCGTTCGTAAAAAAGGGTAGCTAATGACGGTTCGTTACCGGGTAGACATTGAAGATCATAGCGGCGTGACGGTGGCCTCATTCAAGGATTTCTTGAGCCTGGATGTGGAGATCAAGATCGCCGATAAAGGCGATTATCAGCTCTCCTTGTCAGGCTTCGATGAGCGGGTTGGCCTCATCGAGGATGATTATCTGGTGCGCGTATGGATGACGGACCCGGCGTACAACATCCCCTGGGCAAATGTTTTCACCGGCATTCACAAAACGATGGTGGACTCCTTCTTCAGCAATGGCCGCAAAACCTGGGTGAGCTATGGCCCGGCGTGTGAAGAGATTTTGGACAAGGAGTACATTGCTTACTCCAGCGGGGTCTCTCAATCCAAGATTGAGCCTATGGCGGGTACGCCGGTTTCGACGGTCATGCACCGATTCGTGCGTGAGAATGTGGGCGACCTGGCGACAGTGGCCAATGGCCGGTTCTATGATGGGGTGAATCCGGTGGTGTTGGGGATTGATTTGGGCCAGGGGCCAAGCTGGACGGGGAGCCGGGCACAAAAGCCGCTGCTGGGGGTTTTGCAGGAGCTGCGCCAGTACAGCATCGAGCAGGGCGACCAGGTTGATTTTGAGATGAGATATGTCGGGGGCTACCAGTTCGAGTTTCGGGGCGGCAAGATTTTTGCCGACCGGACGGCAAACGGGCTGACGGCCAGTAGCAATGGCTTGAATGGGGCCGGGAATGCGCCGGTGATTTTTGCCCCGCAGTACGGCAATGTCTCATCGGCGACGCGCTCCAAGAGCCGGTATACGGAGACCAACCTGGTGGTAGCCCTGGGACAGGGGGTGGGGGAGAAGCGGCAGTATGCTGTGGTGAAGAATCCCGGCAGCATTGCCGCATCGCCCATCGCGCAGCGTGCGGTGATGATGAATGCGACCAATCAGCGATTGGCTGAGGAACTAATTGCGGTGGGGGTTGCCCGGCTCGATGAAAACAGGGCTGAGGAGAAATACCGCTTCGAGGCCCGGCGCGGGGCGCAGGTGTTATGGCGTGACTATTTCCCTGGCGACTTTGTGACAGTGGAAGATTTCCGCACCGGCCAACGGTACGACCGGCAACTGGTGGGGGTATCGCTGAAGGTAGATGGTGATGGTGAGCAGATCGAAAATGTGCGGATGAGGTTTGATGATGCGTGAATCTGATGTGGTTGTGAGGGACATCCGGCGGGATGAGGCGGCGCGAGGGATGAAGCGCATCCTGAAGAGCCTGGACCAGTTGAAGGTACTGGAACAGGGGACGCCGGTCTATGAAATCAATGTGAGCAATCCGCCCACGGCGGCGGAATTGGATGCGGGCATCGGCGCGGCCGCGAGCCTGCCGCCTGGCTTTGAGGCGTTTGTGGATGATACCGGGGCTGGGGTAACAGTGTGGAAGGTGGGGGTTGTGGCCGGGGCCTGGTGGTATGAGCAGAGGACAAAGGCGGTATGAGGGAAAACTCACGCCAGGGCGCAAAGGCGCAGAGTGGGCATAAGCCACGGATGAAAGGAGCACGGATGGTGAGCCTTTTGTTGTTGCTCTGTTTGTGGTGGGGGAACGCGGCCACGGCGCCGGTGCCATTACCGGCGAACAGTGTGGCGTATTTCCCGATGGTAGCGCGGGGAGAGATCAACGCGAAACACGGTCTGGCTTGGAGCTGGATAGGCCGGGATTTGAATGCGACTGAGGATTACCATGTAACCTGGTATTACCATTGGGGTACGCGGCCGGTGGCGGACGTAACAGCCGAATTTGTGCCGATGTTGTGGGGAGATTGGCCATCGCTGAAGGCGCAGCTTCTTCGCGACGTGAGCCGGGAGTATTGTGGCTTTTTGCTCGTAGCGAATGAGCCGGAATTTACCACCCAGGCGGATATGTCGGTGGACGACCTGGTGGCGTTGATTGACTGGTTGGTGGTGCAGTATCCGTGCGCCAAAATTGTGGCTCCGCAGACCCATGTGTGTTGGTACGAGTTGCATCCGCCGGTGCCACCGTGTCCCGCGTTGCAGGGAGAACGTTTTACGGTTGAGGGTTTTATCCGGACGTACCAGGCAACCCATGAGGGGGCCAACCCGCCGGTGGATGCGTGGGGTCTACATTATGGGGATGTTCGCTATTGGCCCGAACGGTTGGCAGGAGTGCTGACCAGACTGACGGTAGAGCCGGTATTTTGGTACACCGAGTTCAACTTCTGCCCGGACAATCTACCCCGGTTCGAGGAGTGGTTGGCGGCTTTGAATGAGGATCCTCTGGTCGAACGGTATGCGTACTGGACGAACCTTCAGGAGACCGATTATTGTGTGCTGGCTGATTTTGCCACGGGGTTGCTGACGGAACGCGGCCGCGTGTATGCGGGGTACGGGGAGTAGCTACGCTTCTTCTTCTACCAACCCGCAAACGAGGTGCATTTCATGAATCCTACCGACGACGAAGCGCGTGAACTGACGCGGCCGCTGGTGGTGCTTGGCACAACA
>JBAOHI010000078.1:0-13358 GCA_037045535.1 Candidatus Competibacter sp. | reverse complement strand
TACGGGTGGCAGTCGTGGTCTTGGTAAGAACACCGCCCTGCATCTGGCGGCAAAAGGGATCGATACCATCCTGACATATCACAGTCAGCAAGCAGAAGCCGAACATGCCGTAGCCGAAATCGAACGTCTTGGTGGGCGTGCTGTGGCGCTACAGCTGGATGTGGCCGATAGTGCGGGTTTTTCGGCTTTCGCTAGGCAGGTACAGCTTGCCTTGCAAACGCACTGGCAGCGGGATCGTTTCGATTTTCTGGTCAACAACGCCGGCATCGGCATCCATGCCGCGTTCGCGGAAACGACGGAAAAGCAGTTTGACCTACTGATGAACGTCCATTTCAAAGGCGTGTTCTTCTTAACTCAAGCGCTCCTACCATTCATCGCCGATGGTGGTCGGATCGTGAATCTGTCTAGCGGGCTAGCCCGCTTCGCTTTACCGGGATACGCCGCCTATGCGTCGATGAAGGGGGCTATCGAGGTATTGACGAAGTATCTGGCCAAAGAATTGGGTCCGCGCGGTATTGCCGTCAACGTCGTGGCGCCTGGAGCGATTGAAACCGATTTCGGTGGTGGTGCGGTACGCGACAACGCGCAAATCAACGCCTTCATCGCCTCGCAAACGGCATTGGGCCGCGTTGGCTTACCGGATGATATCGGTGGCGTAATCACATCGTTGTTATCCGAAGATAACCGCTGGATCAACGCACAGCGCATCGAGGCTTCTGGTGGGATGTTCTTGTGAGATTCTGGTATTGCCGCATAAATCGGCAACTTGTTGAATGGACAACATTCTTAAATGCTAAGTACCTAACCAAAATTTCTCAATACAGGACAAAAATCGCAACTTAATGATTAAATGTGGTTTAAGCTAGGATTTTTGCAGGCACTCCGATGAAGGCCACAGTCGATGACCCGGTGGGCGAACTCAAGGCCGTGCGGGCGGAACACCTGCCTTGGCATGGTGCCCGGATCGGTTTTCTGGCGCGGTTTCTGCTGGCCCTGTTCAAGGTTCGCAGCGTCAACCTGGCCGAATTGGCCACCGGGTTTGGTGGTACCGCCCAAGTCGCTTCGCACTACAAACGGTTGCAACGCTTCTTCCGCTCGTTCGAGATCGACCCGGACTCTTGGGCGCGGTTGCGGGTGCGGCTCGTGCCGGTGGGCGATGGCCCGTGGCGGCTGACCCTGGATCGCACGAACTGGACGTTCGTGCCGGGTGGACCTCAATTTCTTGGTGCTGGGGATCGCCTATCGGGGGATCGCCCTCCCGCTGTTTTGGCGCGTCCTGGGCAAGGCGGGCAACTCCAACACCGCCGAGCGCGTGGCCTGGATGGAGCGCTTCCTGGCCGTCTTTGGCGTCGGGCGGATCGCCGTGCTGCTGGCCGACCGCGAATTCGTGGGCGAGACATGGTTCCGGTGGCTGCAAGCGTGACGAATTCCCTTCCACCAACGGATCAAATGCGACACCCTCGTCCCCAACCACGGGAACCGGATCCTGCGGGTTGACGCGCTCCTGGGCTCGCTCAAACCCGGCCAGACCCACCTGCTGCCGGGACGGCGACCCATCTGGGGCTGCTTCGTCCACCTCTCCGCGCTGCGCCTGGACGACAGCGAGTGGCTCATCCTGGCCACCTTCAGCGCACCCCAGGACCAGGCCATCGACGCCTACGCCGACCGCTGGCCAGTGGAAACCCTGTTCGCTTGCCTCAAAACCCGGGGCTTCAACTTCGAGGATACCCACCTCACCGACGCCGCGCGCCTGTCCAAAATGATGGGGCTGCTCGCCTTGGCCTTCGCGTGGAGCCACCGCACCGGCGAACCACTTCACAACCATGACCGGCCGATCCCTTTAAAAAAACCCTTCGGCGACCGCTCAAGTCCCTCTTCCGCCACGAGCTCGATTTCCTCCGTAATGTCGCCCTCAACCTCTCCGAGAAATTTCAAGATTTCTTGTGGGCTTTGAAATTTTTGTCCTGTACTTAGGTCTAGAACAACCAATGATCAGAACTTTCGCCTGATTTCACCGGCCGAGCAAGTTTGTACCCATGAGAAGCAGTAGTACTTAATTTTCTTGGAATACACATACTCTCTACGGTTTGCCCTCTACAGTTTGCTACATTCTTTGGCAACCTTGATATCCCTACAACTGTGTGGTTTTGTTGTCAATCAAAAACGGCAACTTCCAGTCGCCGTTCGGTCAGGAGTTGAATCAAGCTTTCCAATTCTTGCGACGGCGAGTTAAGCCTAAACCGGCCAATCCTACGCCCAGCAAAGCCATGGTGGCAGGTTCGGGTACTGGCGTGTTGCCGCCATTATTAATGAAGGACTCGCTTCCACCGTTTGCAAGCCCTTGCACATGAAGGCCGACTCGCAATATCGAGGAGTCCAAAGCGCTCAGTTCGGCGAGCAGATTGTTAAAGGTGTCGCTCTCGGCCAAGCTGAAACGCACCTCAAGCGATTCACCGGGATTGATACCATTGGCTTGCACTCCCGGGCGACGGTGATCAGAATCCATGCCTGTATCAGCCGTGAAGTTGTAATCCTGACCACCTGGCAGATTGATAGGGGTTGCGCCCAGCGAAAAGGACACAGCATCCGACGAATTGATTATAGTCGGAGATATCAGTAGAGATAAGTAATTTGGAGCATCACCGAAATCAAAGTAGATATCGGTGATCGAGGATGCTAAAGAGCCTGAGTTGGTAAACACGAAGCTAACCGTGTTTAAGTCGACTTCAGTGACGGTCATCGAAAGCTGCGCTTCCACAGCGGTGCAATCGGTAGCATTATTATTGGTGATGCAGTCAAAACCGAACACCGCTGCATGTGAATTCGCGCCAAAGCTCAAGCCGAGCAACAAGGCCATGAATACATTGGAATTGATTTTCATGCGCGCGCTCCCTGTTGGTAAATGCGTAATGTTTAATGGTAAGACTTATACCCCAGCTAAAGCAATAAAAATGCCAAATTCTTAATATATTGATTTATATTATTTTTATCCATAAAATCGTAAATTTATCCAGTTGACTGTAAATTTTTTTGAAAGAGTTGTGGTGCCGTAACCAAATTATCACTGGCAACTGATCGGCCCTGGTTCTGATGGTAACTAAAAATTGAGAAAATTATGTACATAATTACAAATTAAATCATATTGTTATAGTTTTTTGGTTATGGCCGTTCCCCGGATTGTTGGTGCGAATTGCACTGTAAAATTTACTGACAATAGTGAGGGACTCATGGATCGGTTGGCACTGGACGTGCCACCGTTATGAAAAACAAACGTGAATCCGATAATTGCCTCAAACTTTAAGATCATATTTGTTGAGTAGCGCGTACAGTGTTGGCCGGGTCACACCCAATAGTTCGGCGGCATGAGAGATGGAGCCATTGGCGCAGGCTAGCGCCTGCTGGATCGTTCGCCGTTCCGCAAGTTCGCGAGCTTGGCGCAAATCAAGTGATGGACTGGGCCGTTCACTGTTGGCTAGTTCCAGATCCTGGGCTGAGATCAGGTCAGATTCGCACATGATGATTGCGCGTTTGAGCCGGTTTTCCAGCTCTCGGACATTGCCGGGCCAGGAATATGCCTGCAAGGCTTGAATTGCATCGACGGTGAAACGCAGCCGTACTTTGCCCGACTCTCGACCGAGCGCGGCTAGCAACGCGCGTGCTATCAGTATCGTGTCGCCTTCCCGCTCGCGCAGCGGCGGAATCCGCACCGTGACCTCGCTAATCCGGTAATAGAGATCCTGGCGAAACTGGTTGTCGGCGATCAGTGCTGGCAGGTCGCGATGAGTGGCGCAGATCACCCGCGTGTCCACCGCGATCGGCTGGCGGCCGCCGATTCGCTCGATCACTCGCTCCTGCAAAAAGCGTAATAGCTTGGCCTGCAAGAGCAGCGGCAGATCGCCCACTTCATCCAGCATCAAGGTGCCGTTATCGGCATATTCGACCTTGCCACGAGTCTGCTGGACTGCACCGGTGAACGCCCCCTTTTCGTGACCGAACAGCTCGCTTTCCAGCAGGGTGTCGGGAATCGCCGCGCAGTTGATGGCGACGAAGGGGCCTTTGGCTCGGGGGCTCAGCTCATGCAGCGCTCGTGCCAGCACTTCTTTTCCGGTGCCGCTTTCGCCCAGCAGTAGCACGTTAGCGCGGGTGGGTGCGATTTTTTCGATGCTCCGACAAGTCGTGAGCATCGCCGGACTGGCCGCGATTACGCCCCTGAGCGGCGCTGTTATCTGGCGGGCCTGTAGCTCCTGATTTTCCCGTTCGAGCAGATACAGGTTGTAGGCCCGATCTACAATCAGCCGCAAGATGTCGGCATCCACTGGCTTCTGGTAAAAGTCGTAAGCTCCCATTGCCACCGCCCGTACGGCGTTCTGGCGCTCGTCATTGCCGGTTACGACGATGATCTTGGTCTCCGGCGCTAGCGTTCGGATTTGTTCCAAAGTTTGGAGTCCCTCCGAAGCGTTGGCTGAGTCGGGGGGCAAGCCCAAATCCAGCAGCACGATGGCCGGTGCGTGCTTTTGTAGCTGTCTCAAAGCCGTCTGGCGATCTTCGGCTTCCAAGACCTTGTAACCGTCGAAACACCAGCGCAACTGATCGCGCAGTCCCGGATCGTCCTCGACGATCAGCAGCTTCTCACCGGTTTCTTGCATTCGCTTGACCCTAACCCGAACTTACCATGACCGAATGATCAATGAGCGGCAGTTTCAAGAAGAATGTCGTGCCTTTTCCGGGCGAACTTTCGACAGCCAACTCGCCGCCTGCCCCGCGAGCAAACTCGCGGCTCTCGTAAACTCCGATGCCCATCCCTGCGTTGCCTTTGGTCGTGGTGAACGGCCGAAACAGCCGCTCGTGGATGAATTGCTCGTTCATGCCGCAACCGTCGTCCCGGATCGCGACCACCGCCATCCCGCCTTCGGTGCGAACTCGTGCTTCAATCTGGCCGTTCGGGCCGGTCGCCTCCTGAGCGTTTTGGATCAGGTGTTCCAAGACGGCGATCAGCCGCTCCTGATCGACTCGCACCCACGGATCGTCATCTGGCTCCAGTCGCAGCACCGGTTCTGGCGGTAGATGGGTGCGGGTTGCAATTGCCTGCCGAGCCGCGTCGGCCAAGGCCAGCGATCGAATTCGACCTGATGGCCGCTCGGTGCGTAACTGCGTCAGCAGCCGGTTCATTCGTCGGGTGGCATTGGCGACCGTGCCAAACGCATCTTCGATAAATGCAGGATTGGATTTATGCCGGTCCGCGTTGCCCACTACTAACGTCAGTTGTGCAGCGATATTCTTGAGATCGTGTACCACGTAGGCCGACAAGCGGTGGAATGCTTCGAACTGTCGAGCTTCCGATAGCGCCTCGCTAGAATCCAGTAATGCCACGTAACCTGCCACTTGACGGCCGGCGGTTTTAAGTAGGTCGCGGTCTTCCCAGTTGAGCTCTCGACGGACTGTGGTTTCGGTAAGAACCAGGAAACCATTCAACGCCTCGCCCTGTATCAGCGGTATCACCAGCCAGGCCCGCTGCAATTCGCCTAGCCAGTCCGGTAGCGTCAGACCAGCGTAGCTTGCCGGATCCCGAGCATATTCATCGAGGTCAATGATCCATTGGCACCGTTCTAGAAACGAGATCAGCGATCCATCGGCGGATTCCCGCCGCACGCTGGGCCTGCCAGCATTCCAGCTTGCCCGGAACGCAAAGAATTCCCGCTCGTACCGGGTCCATAGCAACCCACCGGTACCGCACACGATTTCGGCGATGGCGCGGATGGCACGGGTATAAGGTGATTCGTGTGGTTCGCTGACTGACAGGGTTCGCGTAAAGCGTAACCATTCCTCGCGATAATCGTACTTGGAGTGATAGAAGTGCTTGCCGAAAAAAACCTTCAGCCTGGCCTGCATCTGTCCAGAAGACAGCAACACAGCTAATAGAACACCGGCGCCAAACAGGAATGTCACTTGCAGGGTAGTGCCCCAGTGTCCACCAAACTCGCGGATGTAATAGCCGGTGCCTGCCATCACCAGAAGGTAGAGCCCGGCTCCGAGGGTCGTCACTGAGTATCGCGCCATCTGGCGCGAAACAAACATGTCCACCGACCATTCTGGATTGCGGGCGGCAGCCACGGCAAGCAATGGTACTACCATAACGTTAACGAAACCGCGCGCTTCCCAGATGATGAGGTCGGTCTGTCTGAACAGCAGAGTATCGGAATACAAGAAGAAATCGTAGGCGAACATCGATCCCAGCCCCAGGCACAAGAATTTGGTAGCCCAGCGCCGCTGGGGGTGGGTGTTGCGGAGCAAATGCTCGATGAGCGCCAAACCGGCAATGGCCAGACCAACATGACCCAAAATGGCCACATCGGGTGGCAACTCAGTCGAGAGGCCCAGTGACGCGCTGAATTTGATTACCAGCAACACCATTCCAAAACCGAGCAGTGCGATCCAGCGCCAGTTCCACCGACGGTCAGATTGCGTTTCTTTTGTCAGTGGTTCAAGCAGGTCGGCCAAAAATATCAACCAGGCCACGCTACGGGCGACTTCCAGCACTTGATACCACCAATCGGAATCAGCTGTTCCGTCGCTGGCGTCATAGGCTGCTCGCAATGCCCACGATAAACTAATCAGCGCGGCGACAACCAGTAGCCCTCCCCGCAACCGACCGCGCCAACTGGTTAACAGCAACAGGAATAGCACCAGCCAACCGACAGCCGTCATTCCGTGACTGAGAACCCCGAGTTCGCTCATCGATGTCCCCGCTGCATGAAAAACTCCTCTCTCATGGGAAAAGAAGAATTAGGGGTGAAGGCTGTTTTTCAACCGCTTGGGCCCTGGGCAGTCTCTCGTGTACTATCAGCCGTGGCGAGGCGCCTCCTACAACGTGTTTAGTCGCGATTTGGCGTCGCTTGCTTCCGGAAAATCTGGATTTAACCGCAGTGCTTCTTGCAGGGATTGCTTGGCGGGTTCTTTCTGGCCAGCCTTTAAATAAGCGAGTCCGAGGTGATAGTGATAGCTTGGATTCTGGGGGTTCTTCGCGATGCTGCGTCGGAATTCTCGAATGGCAAGCGGCGCATTATCCTGCTTGTAGTAAATCCAGCCGAGTGTGTCACCGATATCCGGCTGTTCTGGTGAAATCTTTTGTGCTTGCTCTGCATATTGGAGAGCGGTGGACAAATCCTGCCCACTCTCTGCTAGCAACCAAGCCAGATTGTTGGCTGCCACAGCGGCATGTGGATTTGCCCGTAATGCTTTCTCGTACCACTGCCGTGCGTCAGTGTCCTTCTTTTGTGTTTGCAAAATTGTGCCGACCATGGTGTAAGCGCCCGCGTTCGAAGGTTGTTTCTGGGCCAGTTGTTCGAACTCTTGTCGGGCTTGATCGAGTTTGCCCTGCTTTAGATACAACTGTGCCAACAGGCTAAATGCTTCGAGCCGATCCGGGGCAACTTCCATCACTTTCCGAAGGGTCAGTTCGGACTTTGAGAAATCGCTCGTCGCTGCGTGGATTCGAGCTACCAACAGTAATAGATTTGGGTCATCCGGCGCGGTTTGGAGTTTCTTCTCGACGCGTGCTAACGCGACTTGTGGCTTCTTTTCGGCCACGTCCAGCGCCGCCAGTCCGGTTAGGGCCTCATACAGATTCGGCTCCAGTTCCAAAGCCCGCTCGAACGCGCGACGGGCGCCGGCAATATCCTTTTTTTGAAGTCGCAGGCTTCCCAACTGCGTTTGCGCTACCGCTGCGCTCGGGAATTTCTGGATCAGTTCATTAAGCGCAACCTCCGCCTTGCCGAGTTCGTCTTGAGCGATCAGCGTTTTGACTAGGAGCAGTTGCGCTCCCAGATTCCCAGGTTGATTTTTCGCGGCTTCCTCGGCATAGCGCGATGCGGTCTTCGTATCGCCGGTGACCAGACTCAGTTGTGCGAGTTGCATCTGAGCTCCAGTAGCACGAGGGTTAATCTGCAACACCCGCATGAAGGACGCTATCGCTTGGTCGGTTTGATTGCGTGATGCGTAGAGTGTGCCCAGCACATAATGTCCGGGAGCAAATTCCGGATTCGCGCTGGTCGCAGCCTGTATCTTTGCCAAGGCCTCGTCGGTTTTGTTGTCGGCGAGTAGGAAACGCCCCTTTAAAAGTAACGCTTCTGGATTCTTCGGTTCACGGGTCAGCACTTCATCGATCAGGCGATGTCCCGATTCCCGTTGGCCCGCCGCGAAATCCAGCGTGGCCAAGCGGCGCTTTGCGGCGGCAAAGCCTTTCGGTTCCCCAGCCAAGCCGTCTAGCAGCAGACGGGCATCCTGTTCCCGTTTAGTAAGGATGTAGTAATCAGCCAAGGCGATCCGGGGCGCGATCTCGGTCTTGGCGGTCTCTGCGATAGTCTTGAGCGGTTGCTCTGCCTCGGCGGTGCGTCCGGACGCAAGATAAAAGGTAGCCAGCGCTCGATTGGCCTTCACGTTGCTGGGCTCGGCGGCGATCGCTTGCTTTAAAGATTTCTCTGCCTCTTTCGACTGTTTTGTTGCCAAGAGGTAGTTCGCTAGTGCTAGGTGGGCATCGACTGACTGAGGATTCAACGCGACTGCTTTCTCGAACGCTGCTCGGGCGTCTTCCTGGTTGCCGTGCGCCATTTGCAACGTGCCCAGCATGCCGTGTATCCGGCTCTCATCCGGATCCAGTTGGATAGCTCCTTCGATCTCCTTGATGGCGCCATCGAGATCCTTCAGGCCAGCTAGCGCGTTGGCTTTGAGGATTTGGGCGTTGATGTCTTTCGGGTCGTTAGCCAACGCTTGTTCGGCACGCGCCTTGGCGTCGTCGAACCTTTGAGCTAGCAACAACAGCGTGCCAGCCTTGAGCTGGGCATCATTGTTTTTTATTAACAAATTGGCTGCGCGGACATACTCGAACAGGGCGTTCTTGGCATCCCGGGTTTGAACGTAAGCCTCCGCCAGCTTTAACCGCGCTTCGCCATATTGCGGATCTTGCTGCACTGCATTGCGGTATTCGATAATGGCTTCCGGATATTTTTTTTGTTCAAAATATTGATTGCCTTTTTCGAAATATTCTTTTTTGGCCACCGCCGGATCTTTCGAGCAAGCCGAGGCAAACAAGCCCAGCATGAGGATCAGTATTACCGATATTTTGGTTACCATTGCAATCATGTTCCTTACGGGTTGATTGACTCTAAATAACGCGAGTTCCTAATTGGATGAGGGACGGTTTCCCATTCTCGTCAGGTCACATAGAGTCTGCGGACGGCAAATACCCAACGAGCACCGGTAGCAGTGCTTGGGCAAATTCGGTGGCCGCTCGCTCGCTGACCTGTTCGGTGTCGGGACTCGAAACAGGGGAGATGATCCGGACGAGCGCGGCATCGGTACGGTTGTAGCGAATGGCATCGAGTACCGTGTAAATCTTGCCCCAATATTCGCTAGCAACAATCCGGTTATGGCTCTGGTACCAGTAAAGAACGACCTGCCGTTCCAGACCCTTTTGGATGGTAAGGCGATTGATCTCGACCATTTTGATGGGCGGCTCGTCAGCATCTCCTGGCATCGATAATCGAATCCGGTCGCGGTGAATAGGCTCCCATCCCGCACCGGGGAGACAGTTCAAGGGCGAATGGATCGTGTCGCCTTGGCGCTGCGATTGGTAATAGCCGACATAAAGCGAAACCGGCGGCAGCGCATCGTTTTGATAATAGCGATTGACGTATTCGTCGACCCCTAGGACTGCCTCCACTTTCGGATCAAAATTCGGTAGGTTTTCGCCGCGCCAAACGCCGATCCGCAAGGGTAGCGTCGCCATCGATTCCCGCAGCGGGATTTGCTCAAAGCGGTCGTTGCGTGCTAGATAGAGCGCGCCAAGCAACATCAGGATAATCGCGATCCAAGCGCGCGCTAGCATTCCGAGGCACTCCTCTGCGGTTTTGCAGCCCTGTTTGATATTGGCGCGACGACCCGAATCAGCCATTGAATCAGTAGTACCATGCCGAAAGCGAATCCGAAGATCAGCCATCCTGAAAAGGTATGGAAAAACCCTTCGGCCACTTCGGCCCCCCAATAATGAGCGAGGATCCCAGTACCGGCGACCCGCAGGCCGTTAGCGAGAATCGCGGTGGGGATTGTCACCAGCCCGAGTACCCATCGGACCCATGATCGGGATTCGGTGAAATAACCAAGCAAAATACCGAGGGTGACGAGAGACATCAGTGACCGGATGCCGCTACACGCTTCAGCGATTTCGAGGGTGGTGTGCGCCAGCATGATAACGTTGCCCTCGCGCAGCACTGGAATTCCCCATAACGATAGGACTCCTGCTGCGAATCGGGACGCCAACAGTTGGAGCGGAAAGGCTACTTGATTGAAGATGATGGCGGGAATCGGGATCATTAGCAGGAGCAGCGCTAGCGGAAACGCGAGCAATCGCAGGTGTATCCAGCCGAATATGTACAGAATGCCGCCGGTGAGCACGGCCAGCAGGGCGATGCGGGTGACGAACAACTCAGCCCCCAGGACGCCGGCGACCAGCAGGACGATGCCGCCGACCAGCACGATTAGACCGAGCGAACTGGGTGCCAAGGGTGCGCGGAGCAATCGGTCGCGGCGTTCCCAAGCCAAGTACAGCGAGATCGGAACAATCAGGAAGCCATGCGAGTAGTTATCGTCGGTCGCCCAGTCTTGGACAAGTTTGGCTATTACCTCGTGAAATAGTATACAAAATGCGACAATGCAACAAAATAAAGTCAAAAATCTCAGATTATATCTAAACATAGGATAATGCATAATATAACCTCACCACCTATCAATTTCCAGATAGACTTCCGCATCGCATCAACTGGGCGGAAAAAATCCCATGGGAACAGTCAAGAGATTAGCGGAGAAAGTGGAGCGTGGTCTGTGGGACCTTCACCCGAAGCTGCGCAAGACGGTGGCGAGCAAGTTGTCTCTGGCGGTGGGGGCGATGATCGAAGGGCAGACGCCGAACACGGTGGAACTGGCCAACTTGTTGCCGTTGGAGACCGAGCGGCAGGACATGCGCGAGCAATGGTTAAGACGGTTGTTGAGGAACCCGTTGCTTCAAAGCGAGGCCGTGATGGACCCGTTGGCGCGCCAGGAGTTGAAAGCGGCCAGCCGCAACGGGCAAACCCTGTTACTGAGCATGGACCAAACCGATCTTGGGGATCGGATGGCGGTGTTGATGGTATGTGTGCGGATCGGGGATCGGTCACTGCCGCTGGCGTGGATTGCCGAGGAAGGAGCGGCCAATATCGGGTTCGAAAGCCAGTGCATCGTGTTGGAACGCATTCGCCGATGGCTACCGGTAGGGGTGGCGGTGATGTTGTTGGCCGACCGCTTTTATCCGTCGGCTGCATTGTTCGCATGGTTGCATCGCCACGGTTGGTGCTACCGTCTACGGCTCAAGGGCAATTTGTTGGCCGATCCCGGTCATGGCGAGGAGACGACCACGGGGGCGCTGGCCATAAGCGCTAAGATAAAATTGCCCCGCTGCGCTATACTTCTGGCCTGTTGACAACAACAGAAGACTGGGCAGTGACATGAACGAATTCGCCGACGATGTTGATTGGGAAGAGATGTTCGCCGGATTGGGCGAAGACTGGGAAGTCATTGAGCGGGTGTTGCCCGATGGGTGGCAGGAGGCGGCGCGGCGTACTGGCGCGCTGCGGCGCACTCGCGGATTCAAGGATGCCGCCACGCTGCTGCGTGTACTGCTGATCCACCTGGTTGACGGCTGCTCGCTACGCGAGACCGCCGTTCGCGCCGATGCGGGCGGCTTGATCAAGGTGTCCGATGTGGCGTTGCTGGGTCGGCTGCGCGGCAGCGGCGAGTGGTTCCGGTGGATGGTCGAGCAGATGAGTCTGCGCCTGTCGGCCACGGCCGAGTATGTGCTGCCGGGCAAGCGAATGCGCCTGGTCGACGCCAGCGTGGTGTGTGAACCCGGTGCCACAGGGTCGACGTGGCGACTGCACTACATGATCGACCTGAGCACTTTGGCTTGTGAGCAGGTGCTCGTCACGCTGCCTGAAGAGGGCGAGACGCTGACTCGCTTTGCCGTCAAAGCCAACGATGTCGTGATGGCCGATCGCGGACTGGCGCATCGGCGCGGCATTCGCCACGTCGTCAATCATCAGGGCGATGTCATCGTGCGCATGAACATGGTCAGTGTGCCGTTGGAAGACGACAAAGCGCGAGCGCTGGCATTGCTGCCCAAATTGCGCAAGCTCAAGGTCGGCCAAGCGTGGGATTGGCCGGCATGGATACGCGATGACGAAGGCCCCCTCGCTGTTCGTGTCTGCGCGATCAAGAAGAGCGCCGAACAGACCCGCAAGACGCAGGCCAAGCTGCGCGAGGTGGCATCCAAGAAGGGCCGCGATCTCCAACCCGACACGCTGGAGGCGGCGGGATACATCGTCGTGCTGACGACCCTGCCGAACGTGCCGGCGCACCCGATCCTTGAGATGTACCGCCACCGATGGCAAATCGAGTTGGCATTTAAGCGCTTGAAGTCACTGCTGCATCTGGGCCACCTGAAGAAGACTGACCTCGTGGGCGCCAAGGCTTGGCTACAAGGAAAACTGTTCGTAGCCACCCTGATCGAAACACTCATCGCGGTTGGCGAGCGTTTTTCCCCTTGGGGCTACTTCCAGCTTCAAGAGCAAAGGCCGACACAGTCGGTGGCGTGAGGTGGCGATGATGCGCTTCCTCATCGCTCGCGCTGTCAACCCGCAACTGACTCTGCTCGACGGTCTGCGCGACTGGAACAATATTGCCGCCGCACTACGCGAGCCACCCCGCAAACGGCGGCGGTATCAGGGCGACAACTTGGAGGAATTTTTATCTTAGCGCTTATGGGGACGCTGGCGCGGGGGGTGGAAGAACGTTATCTGCCGCAGGTGCGGCTGTTCGCCGATGGGGTCTTGACCAACCTGGGGATTTTGCACGAGGTCGGCCATGAAGAGCCGTGGATAATCGCCATGGAGTGCACCCCGACACCTGCGGCAGTGCTCGATTACAGTGCGCGCTGGGCGATCGAGCCGACGTTCTCCGACTTCAAGAGCCGCGGCTTCGATCTGCAGACCTCGCAACTGGAACATGCAAATCGCCTTGAACGCCTGATCTTGATCATGGCGTTGGCGATGTATTGGTGCGTGCATGTCGGTCGCGACGATACGTTGCATTGCCCCACGCCGCTCGAAAAAAAGCCCACGCCCAGACCGATCCCAACCATTGGAGCTTCAGAAAACTCTACCGCGGCGCCGTGTCTTGGTTTACGCGGGGGCTGCGTCACCTGAAGCGATGTCTGCAAAATGATCTCCCTTTGCCTCCCTTTTGTGAAGTGATGAGAAATTGATAGGTGGTGA
>JBAOHI010000077.1:0-147009 GCA_037045535.1 Candidatus Competibacter sp. | reverse complement strand
CGCGGTTGGCGGCGGCGCCTATTGGTGGTGGCAAAAGCAGGAGCGACCGCAAGATACATCGCGGCTTACCCTGTACGGCAATATCGATATCCGCGAAGCGGATCTGGCGTTCGACGCCAGCGGGCATGTCGCCGAAATCCGGGTTCAGGAAGGCGATCGAGTGCAACCGGGGCAAGTGCTGGCACGTCTGCAACCGGACAAGCTGGAAGCGGCGCTGGCGGCGGCCCAGGCTACCGTGGCGGCTCAGGAACAGGCGCTGGCCAAACTCAAGGCCGGCAACCGCCCGCAGGAAATCCGTCAGGCCCGCGCCCAGGCCGATGCCCTCGTCGCCAAGGCCCGGCTGGCGCAAATCAGTCACGCCCGCTTACTGAAACTGGGCCAGAAACGGCTTGCCGCGCCAGAAGAAATCGATCAGGCTCGCGCCACCGCCGACGCGGCGGAGGCCGAGGCCCGCGCCGCCGAGGAAGCCTACGCCCTGGCTGTCGCCGGCCCACGCGCCGAGGACATCGCCAGCGCCGAAGCCGGGCTGGCGGCGCGACAGGCGGAACTGGCGCTGGCGCGAGAGCGGTTGGCCGACGCGACCTTGCTGGCCCCGGCGTCAGGTATCGTGCGCGACCGCATTCTGGAACCGGGCGACATGGCCTCGCCGCAGACGCCGGTGCTGACTCTGGCCCTCAACGATCCGCTCTGGGTGCGGACCTACGTGCCGGAATCGGAGCTGGGCCGTATCCGGCTGGGCATGGCCGCCGAAGTCCACACCGATAGCTATCCGGACAAAACCTACCACGGCTGGGTCGGCTTCCTGTCGCCCACCGCCGAATTCACCCCGAAGAATGTGGAAACCTCGGATCTGCGCACTCGTCTGGTCTATCAGGCGCGGATCTTTGTCTGCAACCCTCAGAACGAATTGCGGCTGGGCATGCCGGCCACGGTGACTCTTGCGTTGGATCAGCCACCCGATCAGGCCGCCGAATCGCCCCAGCGCTGCGCGGAGTAACGCAGTGGTCAACGCTGGCTCTCCCAGCCGCGCTCAGCTTGTCACGGCCTCGGCAAGACGTTTAGTCAGCGGCAGCCGCGTCATCCAGGCTTTGGACGGCATCGACCTGACGGTCGCGCCGGGCCGGATCACCGGCCTGATCGGTCCCGACGGCGCCGGCAAAACCACGCTGATGCGACTGGCCGCCGGGCTGCTGCGGGCCGATACCGGCGAATTGCGGGTGCTGGATCTGGATGTGAGTCGCGAGCCGCTGGCGGTACAGTCGGCCATCGGCTACATGCCGCAGCGCTTCGGTCTGTACGAGGATTTGAGCGTCCAGGAAAATCTGGATCTGTACGCCGATCTGCAAGGCGTGCTGGCTGCCGAACGACGCGGACGCTACGCCGAACTGTTGCACATGGTCGGTTTGGCGCGCTTCACCGCGCGACTGGCGGGACGGCTGTCCGGCGGCATGAAACAAAAGCTCGGGCTAGCCTGCACCCTGGTGCGGCCGCCCCGGCTGCTGCTGCTGGACGAGCCCACGGTCGGCGTCGATCCGGTGTCGCGGCGCGAACTGTGGGCCATCGTCCAACGCCTGGTGCGGGAAGAAGGCGTCAGCGTGCTACTCAGCACCGCCTACCTGGACGAGGCGGAACGCTGCGACGAGGTGATCCTGCTGCATCAGGGGCGGCTGCTGGGCCAGGGGACACCGGCCAGCTTCAGCGAGCCGCTGGCCGGTCGCTGTTACCTGGTGAACGCGCCGACCATCCCCAAGCGTCGCCTGCAAATGCGGCTGACCGCGCTGCCGGCGGTGGCGGACGCCATCATCCAGGGCGAGAGCGTGCGGGTGGTAGCCCGCGCGGTCGGGCCACTCGATCTATCGAGCTTGGACGCGGGACCGGCGGGCGTCGAAATCCGCCCGGTGGCGCCCAATTTCGAGGACGCCTTCATCATCCGCCTACAGGGGGAGCACGACGCAACCACGGGGGAATCGCCTCCTCTGCCCATGGCGGCGGCCATGGCCAACGATGACGCGGCGGTCATCCGGGTGGATCGGGTCCAGCGTCGTTTTGGCGAGTTTTACGCGGTCAAGGATGTCAGCTTCGAGGTGCGGCGGGGCGAAATCTTCGGCCTGCTGGGCGCGAATGGCGCTGGCAAGTCCACCACCTTTCGCATGTTGTGCGGATTGCTGCCGGCCTCCGGGGGGCGACTCGAAGTGGCCGGGCATGATCTGCGACGCGCGGCGGCCCAGGCCCGTGGCCGCATCGGCTACATGGCGCAGCGTTTTTCCCTCTATGGCAACCTGACGGTGGCGCAGAACCTGCGTTTTTTCGCCAGCGCCTACGGTTTGACGGGCCAGCGGCGGCGGGAACGCATCCGCTGGGCGCTGGACGGCTTCGACCTGGAGCGCTACGCCGACATGGCCAGCGGCGATCTCCCGCTGGGCTATAAACAGCGTTTGGCCATGGCCGCCGCCTTGATGCACGAACCGGACATCCTGTTCTTGGACGAGCCGACCTCCGGAGTGGACCCGCTGGCACGGCGGGAATTCTGGCATCGCATCAACCTGCTGGCGGAACAGGGCGTCACCGTGCTGGTAACCACGCACTTCATGGACGAAGCCAATTACTGCGACCGGTTGGTGATCATGGCCGACGGCGAGGTGCTCGCCCAGGGTACCCCGGCGGAAACGAAGGCGCGCTTTCGCGACGCCGAACGGCCGGACCCGACCATGGAGGACGCCTTCATCGCATTGATCGAGCAGCGGGCGCAAACCGCCGGAGAACCGGCATGAACGCACGAGGTGGCGCCCTGATGCGTCTGCGTGGGATGGTGCGCAAGGAAAGTCTGCAAATCCTGCGCGACCCGTCTAGCATCGCCATCGCCTTCGTCATGCCGGTGGTGCTGCTGTTGTTGTTCGGCTATGGCGTCTCGTTGGACGCCCAGCACATTCCATTGGCGATGGTGATCGAACGCCCGGACGCCAACAGCGCCAGTTTCGTCGCTGCCTTCCAGCAGTCCGAATATTTCAGCCCACGTCGCTTCGACAGCATCCAGGAGGCCGAGCAGGCTCTGCGGGAGCGGCAAGTGGACGGCATCGTCTGGTTGCGCGGCGATTTCAGCCGCCGCCTGCTGGCCGCCGGCGACGCGCCGGTCGGGGTGATTCTGAACGGCGTCGATGCCAACCAGGCGCGCATCGCCTCGGGCTACATCCAGGGTGCCTGGCAAAGCTGGCTGCAAGCCTACGCGAGCAGCCATGGTCAGGAATTGACCCTGCCGGCGGCGGTGGAACAGCGGGTCTGGTTCAATCCGGCCCTGCGCAGCCGCAACTTTCTGGTCCCCGGCCTGGTGGCGGTGATCATGACCCTGATCGGCGCTTTGCTGACCGCGCTGGTGGTGGCGCGGGAATGGGAGCGGGGCACCATGGAAGCACTGATGGTCACCCCGATCCGCATCGGTGAATTGCTGCTCGGCAAGCTGCTGCCCTACTTCGTGCTGGGCATGGGCGGCATGTTGCTGAGCGTGGCCATGGCCCGCTGGCAGTTCGGGGTACCTCTGACCGGCTCGTTCTGGCTATTGCTGGTAACCTCGACGCTGTTCATGCTGGTCGCGCTGGGCATGGGGCTGCTGATTTCCACCGTGGCTCGCAACCAGTTCGTGGCCGGGCAGATCGCGATCCTTGTCACCTTTCTGCCGGCCTTCATCCTGTCGGGCTTCATTTTCGACATCGGCTCGATGCCGGCGCCGATTCAGTTCATCACCCATGTGGTGCCGGCGCGCTATTTCGTCGCTATTTTGCAAACCCTGTTTTTGGCCGGCGATATCTGGCCGGTGGTGCTGGGCAACGCCGCCGCCCTGCTGCTGATGATGCTGATCTTCTTCGCGGTGCTGGGTCGCAAGGCTCGCAAGCGCCTGGAGTAATCCATGCTGCAACACATACTCGCCCTGGCCCTGAAGGAGTTGCTGGCCCTGCTCAGGGATAAGCGCAGCCGCTTCGTGCTGATCGGCCCGCCTATCGCTCAATTGCTGGTGTTCGGCTTCGCCGCCACCTTCGACCTGCAAAACGCTTCCATCGCCATTTACGACCAGGACAAGGGCGCCGCCGCTCGGGAGCTGATCGCGCGCTTCGAGGGCTCGCGCAACTTCGAGGTGGTGGCGCGGATCGATCACGATGCCCAAGTCGCGCCCCTGATCGATGACCGCCAGGCGCTGCTGGTCCTGCGCATCGATCCCCGCTTCAGCCAGGAAATCCTGGCGGGCGGCAGCGGTTCGGTGCAGGTGATCCTGGACGGGCGCAACTCCAACACCGCCATGCTGGCGCTGAACTACACGCGCGGCATCGTCACCGATTTCAACGATGCCTGGGCGGCGCGCCACGGTCGATCCGGGCCACCGGCGCATCTCGAAATCCGCCCCTGGTACAACGCCAACCTGGAATCGCGCTGGTTCGTGGTGCCGGGCATCGTCGGCCTGCTGACCCTGGTGGTGACCCTGATCGTGACTGCCCTGTCGGTGGCGCGGGAACGCGAGGCCGGCACCTTCGATCAGTTGCTGGTGACGCCGCTGCGACCGGTGGAAATTCTGATCGGCAAGTCCATTCCCGGATTGTTGATCGGTTTGCTGCAAGGCAGTCTGATCGTGGCCATCGCGGTCCATGGTTTCGGCATCCCGCTGCGCGGCTCGGTCGGCGCGCTGTATCTGGGGATGGCGTTGTTCCTGCTGTCGGCGGTGGGGGTCGGGCTGATGATCTCGTCGCTGGCTGTGACCCAGCAGCAGGGCTTGCTCGGCGCCTTTCTGTTCATGGTGCCGGCGATAATCCTGTCCGGCTTTGCCACCCCCATCGCCAACATGCCGGAGGTGGTGCAATGGCTGACCTACATCAATCCCCTGCGCTATTTTCTCATCGTGCTGCGCGGTGTGTTCCTGCAAGGCGACTCCTACGCCTTGCTGATGGATCAATACTGGCCCATGGCGCTCATCGGCCTGGTCAGCCTGGTCTTGGCCGGTTGGCTGTTTCGCCATCGGATGTATTAAACGACCATCATCGCGGCTGGTCGAAACCATTCCGCAAGCACTTGATCGGGTTAGAATCATCCGCTCGGATCAATTTCGAAACCGGAGAACGCCATGAAATGCCCCACTGGATCTGGATTGATCGTGCTGAGTTTGCTCGCGACGCCGGTGCTGGCGGCCAACAAGTGCGTCGATCCCAGCGGCCGAATCAGCTACCAGGCCGACCCGTGTCCGGCCAGTTCGCGCGGCGGCGACATGAGCCTGAACATCAACCGTCCGTTCACCGGGCAGGCCGGAATCCCCACCGCGAACCCGCGCATTATCACCATGGGACAGGAGATTTCACCGCCGGCCGATGGGCAGAACCAGGAAGTCCAACCGCCGGATACCGAACGGTAGCCGCTCCTGTCCACCTTGTCGGTCATGATGAAGTTCGGGTTCCCTTGGGCAGGCAAATCGAACCGCGACGCTCTTGGACCGCCATCGGGTACACGAGGATGGATGGCGGATACGGCGCAAATGCTGGGGCCTATAATTGAGTTATCAAAGCACTCGCCCGCCGTAGGCTCGGATGGGTGGGCCACTCAACCTCGCGGCGTGGAGTGCGACCGATGCGACAATTCATTCGCCACCCCTCGGACATTCCCATCGAATACAGCATCGCCCATCTCGGGAGCCGCTGGAAAAACCGCTTGCGGGATATCGGTCAGGGCGGGCTGTGTTTTCGCGCCAATGCCGCCATTGATCGAGGTTGCATGATCCGCATCGTGATCCCGATCCGCAAACCGGAATTCGAGGTCACCGGCACTATCGTCTGGTGCCGTAAAACCAACCGTCATTTCGACGTAGGCGTTCGCTTCGAAGATGCGAACACCGAATTCGCGGTTCGCATGATCGAGCAGATCTGCCACATCGATCACTACCGGAAGGAAGTCCTGGAACGGGAAGGCCGGCAGCTTTCGGGCGAGGAAGCAGCAATGGAGTGGGTTGCCAGATTCGCGCGTGATTTTCCAAGTTAACCCGCTCCGGCGTATCGGAGATACGGTCAGCCTGCCCTGCCAGTCGACGGCAACATATTTTCCGGCATCTGCACCGCCACGACCCGACCACGCGCGCAGACCTCGCCCGCCGCCGTCACCGTCGCGCTCACCACCACCTTGCGGCCTTTGATCTCTTCGATCCGGCCGCGAATTTCGAGCGATACCCCCAGCGGGGTCGGCCGCAGGTAGTCCACTTGCAGCGATGCGGTCACGAAGCGGAACGGTGGTTCGCTGCCCAGTTCGCGTCCGGCCGCGCGATAGGCCGCCGCTGACGCCGTGCCGGTACCGTGGCAGTCGATCAGCGAAGCGATCAAGCCGCCGTACACATAACCGGGGATCGCGATGTAACGGGGTCGCGGTTCCAAGTGGGCCACGGTTTCCTCGCCGTCCCAGTAGCTTTTGAGTTGCAATCCCTGTTCGTTCAGCCGGCCGCAACCGTAGCAATGGCTGAGTTCGTCGGGATAGAAGTCCTGAAAGGCTTGTTGATTCTGATTCATCGGGTGGTCTCGCTCATGATTAAACTGTGTGCAAGCATAAAGTGTAACAAAAAAAGATGTGGGGCCGCGCGCGCCTTGGGGATTTAGAATCGACAGCCTGATCGATTGCGTTTGCCTGGAGGTTTTCCGTGAATCCGATTTGCAAGAGCTTGCTGTCCGCGCTGCTGTTCGGTTCGAGCGTGGCGTCCCTTTCGAGCGTCTGGGCTGGTGATATTGTGCTGACGGTCGAGGAGCCGTCCGCTGACGACACCTATTCCGGTGTGGCCAATATTCGCGGCTGGGTCGTCGGTTCGGCGGGCATCGACCGAGTCGAACTGTACGTGGATGGCGCGCTCCTCACGCCCATCCCCACCGGTGGTCGACGTTCCGACGTGGGCGACGCCTATCCGAACTATCCCAATGCCGCCAACGCCGGATTTTCGATGGCGTTCAACTATTCGGGCCTGCTCGCCGGCCCGCACGCTATCCTGATCCGAGCAGTGGATCGGGAAGGCGCGCTTAAGGACGCGGCGGTCGATTTCAACGTCACCCGCTTCCCCAACGCCTACATTTCCGACCCAGCGAGCGTCAGCCTGAGCGCCGCCTCCGCGACGTTCAATGGCCGATCGTTCTTGTTGAAAAACGTTACCGCCGAGGGTAAGGCCTACGACATCCGGCTGGAATGGCGCACGGAAGCCCAGGGCTTTGCCATCACCCGGATCAGCACGGCCGGCGATCCCCCCACCGACGATTTCAGCGGTACTTACTACTCCCAGGTCTCACAAAGCAGTAACAGTTGCCCGTTCGCGGTCAGCCAGCAGGTCAAGAGCGAGTTGAGATTGAACCAAATCGGCTCCCAATTGAGCGGCACGGAAAATTCGGGCGGGACCCTGGCGGTATCCGGCACGGTGAACGCGCAGGGCCAGTTTTCCCTCCAGTCCGAACGGTTGACGCAAACGCCGTCGGCGAACTGCCGGGGCGAGACTTACTTTGGCTATCAAGGCGATTTCCCCAGCCAAACGGTGACCATCACTACCCACCATGAGTATTTCGGCAGTTGTCCGTACTACAACTGCGCGGTGACTTATCAAGGTAGTATCGTCCGGGACAGCGCCGCCACCCTGGCCGACAGCGGCTCGGGAACCAAAACCATGGCGAATTCCACCACGCGGGGGCTGATCGAATCGGCCCTGGAAACTTTCGAGGACGAAACGCCCTGAGTGACCGATTCATTCTCGGTCATGGTAGATGGAATACCTCGGGATCGACCATCGTGGATAAGGGCTCGTGAACTTCGAAAGCCTCTTCGCTCGGCTCGCTCCCGAGCAGCGCGACAAAGCCCGCCGCCAAGATACGCTGGTGGCCACCGATGGCGTCGTCGATCCCGACCTGCTCGCCACCCAGCTGTGCGAGCAGAGCTTGTCGGACGAAGCCACGCTGCCTATCAGTTTGGCTCAATCTGGATTCTGGACTGTTGAGGATGGCTCGCCCCGCCGGCGAGCGGGGGCTACCCTGTACGGGTTCCGAACCACCGTGACGTGACCCAAGCCCCCAACGATGATCAACCTTCAAAATTTGCTGGACGATGTCCAGTGTTACGAAACCGTTCGCTGGTTGCGGTGGCCCGACGGGGTCCGTTGTCCGCACCGCGGCGCGGCAGAGATCACGAAGCAGGGGCGTGATACCACCCAACCGGCGCGGCAGAAATAGCATTGTGAACGTTGCCATCGCCATTTTGACGATCTGACCGAGACGGTGTGGGCGGGGCGTCATCAACCGTTACGGGTATGGATCTTGTGTCTGTATTTCATGGGTTTGAACCTCTCTAATGCCCAGATTGCCCAGGGGTTGGGGTTGAACCCGGATGACGTTCAGCGCAGATCGAGCAGTTGCGGGACGGGATCGTCGCCCGCCAACCCGAACCGATTCTGGTCGGGGAAGTGGAGTGCGACGAAGTCTACGTCGTGGCCGGTCACAAAGGGCATCCGGACGCAGTGAAAAAAAAAGCCGCCGGGGTCGGCGGAGCCGGCTGAAGGGGGCACGCGGGCGCGGTACCCTGGACAGCGAAAAGCCGCCGATTTTCGGGATGATCCAACGGGGCGGGGCGGTGGTGATCCGGATGCTGGAGAACGTCCGGCAGGTCACGATCCGGCCGCTGATCGAGCGGTTCATCGCGCCGGGAACCCGGGTGTATACCGATGAATACGATATTTACCGCCGCTTGCCAGAGTGGGGTTTCGACCATCGGACGGTGTGCCACAGCCGGGGCGAATACGCCCGCGATGACGACGGCGACGGCTTCCATGAGGTCCATGTCAACACCGCCGAGGGGGTCTGGTCGTTGTTGCGCTCGTGGTTGCGACCCCATCGGGGAATTTCACAAGAAAAACTGCCGCTCTACCTGGGCTTCTTTCAGTTCGTGCACAACGTCCGGATCCGGAGTAAAGGCTTGCTCAAACCCCTTCTGCAACTGTTGGTGGCGTAACCATGCGAACTGTCCGGAATCCATATTGAGCCTAATTTTTTTCAAATTACCATAATTTTGGTGAGTAGACTGTGCCCGAAGGTGGGCCGGCATCAGGTGCAATTAAGCTGCGAGGGAATAGAACTGTTCGGCCATCGATAGTCGCGTGGGTTGACCCCGTTCACGCAGGTCTTGCCGGTCGGTGTCCGGCGGCAGGAGATTGGCCAGTTCCGCTATGTTCGGGGGGCGCCCCTCGATCATTGCTCCGACCGCCAAAGCCACCTTGTCCATCACCGCCTTGCGCAGCGTGGGTAATCCGGCTCTCAGCCTCCCCGTCCCACTTCCTCCGCCAAGCGCCGTCGCCACCTCGTGCCTCAGTTCACCCAACGTATTCAAGGTTGGCTTAAACTGATTGAGTGGTGAGCATGGCGCGGGCCTACCAGTTGGAGTAGCATCAAGCCTCTCTATCCGATCATCCCTATCCCGCTGTCTAGACTATCCGCCTTCTGTCAATACCTCTCATAGCGCGATCGCCCTGGACCACCCCCAAGCTGCCTTGCGAGGCCATCCTGGATCCAGCGGATAGGGGTAGTCTACGTCGCGATTCGTCGCCGCTCTCCACCGGTTACCCCGCTATCGCTGCCGACTATGCTCGCCTGGATCGCTCGCTTGGATGGCCATGTGGTCCGCAAGTGCGACAGCCCTGCCCTGCGGATCGGTGTACAGCGCGCGATCCCGCCTGAGGAATAGAATTGGCTTCTAACCTCTATTCCCAATCAACCAGTTAGAAATCCGTGGAATCGATAGCGTCAAGCCGCTTCTTGTTCCATGGTGGGATGCTCGGCTTCAAAGCGCCGTAATACCTGCTTCCAGTGTAAGGCTTCGTCTGGATGGCCGTGCCGGGTGGCGTCTTTGATGTCGTCGCGGATGATCCGATCGATCCGCGCTGCACCGCCCGCTTGATGAATCAGGCAGCAACCCAATTCGGCGGCGACGATTTCTGGCATATGCTCGTGCTGGGCAATGGCCTCGATTTCCTCTTCTCCCAGGTCGGTCAAACCGACGCAGTCATCATAAGTCAACATAACACCACCTCCACAACTGATTTAGAGCCAGTCCCCACAAGCGAACATGACCTACTGCCGGGACCGATCCCTATGTTGCTACTCTGCACTCGATTGAAAGCCAATTTCGATCATTGAATGTTTATATTATAATACAAAAAACAATAAATTAATAGTTAATTAAATATAGAAGGTTTTTATGTTTAGAAAACGCAATGTGTCACCTTACCACCCGTCAGTTTGATCTAACCTATTGCCAAGGGTGGACTGAGAGACGAGATAGCAATGGGACCGGTTTGGCGGTTAGCGGCGGAAGTCGCTCAAGGGCTGAGTGAAGCCCATCCGAAACTCCGCAAGACAGTGGTGAGCAAGTTGGCTTTAGCGGTCGGGGCGATGATTGAGGCGCGGACCCCGAATACGGCGGAGTTGGCTAATGTGCTGCCGCTCGATACCGAGCGGCAGGCTATGCGCGAGCAGTGGCTGCGGCGGTTGTTGAAGAATCCGTTGTTGTCGAGTTCGGTACTCCTGACACCGTGGGCAAGCGCAAGACTCGCCGATGCGAGCTGACATGGGCAAACGCTGGTACTCAGTCGGGATCAAACCGATTTGGGCGACCGGTTTGCCGTATTGATGCTGGGGTTGGTAATCGGGGATCGGGCGGTGCCCTTGACCTGGACGGTCGAGGCCGGCCCGGCCAATATTGGGTTTGCCGGCCAGGAGGCGGTACTGGAGCAAGTGCGGAGTTGGCTACCGGTTGGGGTGTCGGTCTTGCTGTTGGCCGATCGCTTCTATCCCTCCACTGACCTGTTCGCGTGGCTACACCACCACGGTTGGCGGTATCGGTTGCGCCTGAAGGGCAACCTGAGCGTCGATCCAGGATTCGGCGACCTCGTGACAACGGGCGAACTGGCGCGCGGGTTCATGGAACGGTATCTATCGGCCGTGCGATTGTTGGCCAGCGAAACACCCACAAACCGGGGTATTTTGCAGGAGCCCGGGCACGACGAATCCTGGATCATCACCATGAATTGTCCCCCGACTCGAGCAGCCGTACGCGATTACGGCAACCGCTGGGAGATCGAGCCGCTGTTTTCGGACTTGAAGAGTCGTGGTTTTCACTTGAACGCCACGCAACTCCGCGCGCCGGATCGCTTGGATCATCTCCTACTGATGATGGCCCTCGCCTTGTACTGGTGCGTCCGGGCTGGGCAAGAGGACACTGACGATCACCCGACACCGTTGGAAAAAACTCTAGTGGGTCAAATGGCATGCTGATCGCCATTAAGATCCATCCCTTGATTTGAAATAGGCTGACAAGAGGTAGCTCCAGAACCACTGACGATATAGCGTCGTTCTCGCGCCCGTTGGCGACGGAGCGCCCGCCTACCGGCCCAAACAAAGGGGGTTGGATGCGCATTCCAGCCTCGGGCAACCGCTTCCAGCCCTTCAATCAATTGGGCCGGGTTCTTTGGGTGTTGTCCGGCCAAGGCCCGATTCACCAGAATCCGTTGGACGGATTCTGCCATGTTCCAGCCAGCTATCGCTCAATGGCGTGTACAGTGGCATGATGCCGTGTGCCATCAGCCAGCACACGAAAGCAGCACTCTTATGACCGGCCAAATTATCCAGAATCAGCAACACCCGTAAAGGCGGTAACGTCTCCAACAGGGTGAAGCGGACTGAGAGCCCCTCCTGCCAACGGGTCCAGGTGGCGTGATCAGTCGCCGCGTCGGGAACACGGTCGAGCAATGGCAACGCCGCGATAATCGCCGTTAACTCGTGCTCGAACCACGGATGCAACACCGTGTTGGGGCTATGCGTGACCCCCTTCACCCGGACCTGGCCGGTCGCTGGATGAAATAGGGTCAATAACTTGGCCGTACCTCCTCGGAGATATTCATGCGGGTAGCGCGCCGGCTAACCCCTCGGTTGCCAGATCACCCCCGGTTGCGGAATCCCTTGATAAGGTCCGGCTTCATCGGCGCACCACACCGCCAATCCTAACCGGCTCCCTTCCCGGTAGGCCCGCTCGATGAGTTTTTTTTGGCCTCGGCATCGGGATCGATCACGGTTACCACCACCGTCCGACCGGCGTGCTGGCGTGGGCGTTGCGCCCGTCCCGTGTCGCACCATGACCGATGCTTTTGCCAACTGAGGCCAGCACCGACCAACACCTGTCGAATGGTGTAGGTACTGATGTGCGGTAAGCCATTCCGGCGCAATGCGCGTTGCAACGTGGACAGCGACCACCCGGCCGTCCCATCCCGCTCGCGATCTGGCGCCCGACGCGCTTCGGCTAAAATGCGTCCGCGTTCTTCTGGAGAGTAGTCGGGTTGACGTCCGCCACCGTGTCGCGGCACAATCGCCGCCAGACCTTCGGTATTGAACCGGGCCACCAAAGACGCGACCGCATCGCCCGATCGCCTCCCCACCGTCCGGGCCGCTTCGGTATAACTGTCGCCATCCGCGACCGCCAGGAGCGCTTTCGCATGTGCCACTGAGCTGGCCGCGATCGCTTGACCTCGACTCAAACGCGTTAGCTGTCGACGTTCTTCCTCAAGAAGTGGACGAAGTGGGTTCTTGTGCTGGCGGGACATGCTCTCCTCCTCTTCTATCCATGGCTGACTCGTTCCGACTCATTAGAATGGCGATCAGCATGCCATTTGACCCACTAGAACAAAGCGATTCGAACCATTGGCAGGGCTGTTCAACGCTAGAGTCCTTGGTAGGCCAGCAGTCGGTCGAAGTTGAGGGCATTGTCGTATAGGCCCAGGCTGATCTGGGTGACGCCGTTGAAGCGCAACAGGTTCAGGGCAAAGCTGCGCAGCAAGGCGAAGAGGCCGGGGTTTCGCCGAATGCGACTGGCATCCTCGCCCAAGGTCACATCCCGAACGTCGTGAAGACGGTTTTCAATGCTCCAATGGGCGCGGACGGCGTGGGCGGCGTGGGCGGCCGATAGGGTCGCGGTGGACAGGTAGTCGGCGGTTTCTTGGCGAAGCACCCCGTCTTTATTTACGGGTATCGAACACTTTAGTGTGGCGCTGAACCTTGACCAAGGTGCAAAAACAAGCGTGCCCATCCTCGGTGCCGATACCGGGCGGTAGGCTCCAGGTCCGGGTGAGGCGCTGCTCGATCCGGTGATGGCGACCGATCTCGTGGGTGTGGTGCCGGTCCTGGGATGGCTGTGCCGGGTAGGTCTCGGTCAGGTGCTGGAACAGCGTGGGCTGGTTGGCTTTCACCCGCACCAGTAGGTGGTTGCCGGTGGCGATAACGGATTCAACCGTTTTTTTGACAGTGCAACGCGTCGAGGGTGAACAGCCGCCCGGTTAGACCGAGTTCGTTAATGAGTTGCTGGGCCGCCGGAATTTCATGGGACTTGCCGGCGGCGCCGATCAGCACATGCCCCAGGATCAAGGTCCGATCCGTGGCCAGGGCGCTGAGCATCTGGAATGCCTTCTGATCCTGGAACCGATCAAAACTACCGCGCAAGGTTTTGCCATCCAGCGCGATCGGGGTCCGGTCAGCAGGCGAACCGGCGAGCACCGCCGCGTGACCCCGAAAAGCGCTTTCAACGTCGGCAGGGGTCTAGCCCCTGCAAAGCGTGGCGGATCGCGGTATGGGCCGGTGCTCGCTTCCAGTGCACCCCGCAGAGGGCGTTCAGCTGAGGTAGCCGAGCCGCAATGAAGCGCTGAATCTTGCGGTACGACGTGGCGTCCGACAGGATCGCTAGTGTAGTGTCTCATACCATTTAGCATTCATTGAATGAGCATATCCACGGAAAAGCGGTTATGGAACGGACGATTTCCGGATGATCGACGTAGTGGTTCATGGCGATGCAGAGTCGGTCTATGACAGCATCCATGGAATCGAAGACGGTATTGCCGAAGAACTTTTCCCGCAGGTCGTCCCAGATGTTTTCGGATGGGTTGAGTTCCGGGGAATAAGGCGGCAAGGTCAGGAGCATCATGTGGTCCGGGACATCCAGAGCGCCAGGACTGTGGCAAGGGGCGCCGTCATAGACCATCAGGATGAAGTCGTTCGGAAACTCCTGTCGGACATGGCGCAGGAAGAAGGTCATGCAGGCGCCGTCCATCGCCGGGAGCACGAGGTGAGCCGAAGCGCCGTCCCGCGGACAGAACGCCCCATAGGCATAGGTGTATTCCCGGACGATCTGTTTGCCGACGACGGGCCTGACGCCTGCCCGGGCCCAGCATCCACGGGGATCGTTGATCCGTCCGAACCGGGCTTCGTCCTGAAAGAAGATCCGTAAAGACCGGCCCGATGCACCCGCCTTTTCATCAGCCTGTTCTACGAGGACCGGCCAGTTTTTTTGAATGAGGCCCGCGCCTCTTCATCGGCCTTGGGATGACGGGGGCGGGGCATGATCTTTCGCCAGCCGTGGCGATGCAAAAGACGATAGGTGGTCGAAAGCGGTATCTTGCGACCCAAAGCCTCGCAATGCGCCTGATGAATCGGGCCAACCTCCACGATTCCGCCCGCATCGCCACGCCTGATAAAAGGCTCCAGAAACGCCGTTTCTTCTTTGGGCGTCATGTGCGCGGCGTTCCGGCCGCCTGGCTTGCCAAGGGTAAAAATCTCCTCCCCGCGCGACAGATAACCGGCGTGTATATTGTGAACCGTACCCAAGGCATAACCCGTGATCTCCGCGATTTGCGCGGGAGGATAGCCATGGCGGGCGCGAAGATAGACGCACTGAATACGCCGAAACACCTCCAGGTCCTTCGTTTGCTTTAGCCGCTCTTCAAGCGCCTCAACCGTCCCGCACGGCAATGATTGACGATACCTCATGACTGCCCTCCTTTCGAAGGGCAGTATAATACCTATACTCACTCGGTGAATGCTAAATGGTATCACGCAAAGTTTTACAGTGAAGTGTTGCCTCTCGACAGCGCGGGCTTACCAAGTACGGCGCGGCCACGGTTGACTTTGAGGATGATGTCGGCGGCGGATTTTGTCCAGACGAAGGGTTTGGGGTTGGCGTTGTGGTGCTGGATGTCATCGTGGATGGCCTGCTCAAGTTCGGCCACGCTTTTGAAGATGCCGCGACGAATGCGGTCCGTTGTGATCTTGCCGAACCAGCGTTCGACAAGGTTCAGCCACGATGATGACGTTGGGATAAAGTGGAAGGCTCAATATGGATTCCGGACAGTTCGCATGGTTACGCCACCAACAGTTGCAGAAGGGGTTTGAGCAAGCCTTTACCCCGGATCCGGACGTTGTGCACGAACTGAAAGAAGCCCAGGTAGAGCGGCAGTTTTTCTTGTGAAATTCCCCGATGGGGTCGCAACCACGAGCGCAACAACGACCAGACCCCCTCGGCGGTGTTGACATGGACCTCGTAAAAGCCGTCGCCGTCGTCATCGCGGGCGTATTCGCCCCGGCTGTGGCACACCGTCCGATGGTCGAAACCCCACTCTGGCAAGCGGCGGTAAATATCGTATTCATCGGTATACACCCGGGTTCCCGGCGCGATGAACCGCTCGATCAGCGGCCGGATCGTGACCTGCCGGACGTTCTCCAGCATCCGGATCACCACCGCCCCGCCCCGTTGGATCATCCCGAAAATCGGCGGCTTTTCGCTGTCCAGGGTACCGCGCCCGCGTGCCCCCTTCAGCCGGCTCCGCCGACCCCGGCGGCTTTTTTTTCACTGCGTCCGGATGCCCTTTGTGACCGGCCACGACGTAGACTTCGTCGCACTCCACTTCCCCGACCAGAATCGGTTCGGGTTGGCGGGCGACGATCCCGTCCCGCAACTGTTCGATCATGCGCTGAACGTCATCCGGGTTCAACCCCAACGCCTGGGCAATCTGGGCATTAGAGAGGTTCAAGCCCATGAAATACAGACACAAGATCCATACCCGTAACGGTTGATGACGCCCCGCCCACACCGTCTCGGTCAGATCGTCAAAATGGCGATGGCAACGTTCACAATGCTATTTCTGCCGCGCCGGTTGGGTGGTATCACGCCCCTGCTTCGTGATCTCTGCCGCGCCGCGGTGCGGACAACGGACCCCGTCGGGCCACCGCAACCAGCGAACGGTTTCGTAACACTGGACATCGTCCAGCAAATTTTGAAGGTTGATCCTCGTTGGGGGCTTGGGTCACGTCACGGTGGTTCGGAACCCGTACAGGGTAGCCCCCGCTCGCCGGCGGGGCGAGCCATCCTCAACCGTCCGGAATCCAGATTGAGCCTTCTTTATATACCGACACCGAAAAAACCAAGGCCTGATGAGAGTTCTCATGGAAGCCACAAGATGTGTAGGCGTGACATTGGGAGCAGCAGGTTTGCGAAACAGTGAGTAGGTCAGGGCTGTTCAATGCTTCTCAACCAGTTCGTTCTACGATCTTTTCAGATCATAGGATGCGCTGATGCTCTTGCCGACATTTCTCGCCGCGATTCCCGATCACCGCCGTCCCCAAGGTCGGCGGTATGGTTTGGAGCACGTGTTGTTGTTCAGCATGCTAGCGATCCTGTCGGACGCCACGTCGTACCGCAAGATTCAGCGCTTCATTGCGGCTCGGCTACCTCAGCTGAACGCCCTCTGCGGGGTGCACTGGAAGCGAGCACCGGCCCATACCGCGATCCGCCACGCTTTGCAGGGGCTAGACCCCGCCGACGTTGAAAGCGCTTTTCGGGGTCACGCGGCGGTGCTCGCCGGTTCGCCTGCTGACCGGACCCCGATCGCGCTGGATGGCAAAACCTTGCGCGGTAGTTTTGATCGGTTCCAGGATCAGAAGGCATTCCAGATGCTCAGCGCCCTGGCCACGGATCGGACCTTGATCCTGGGGCATGTGCTGATCGGCGCCGCCGGCAAGTCCCATGAAATTCCGGCGGCCCAGCAACTCATTATAGTAATTTGAAAAAACGATTATCCATGGTGTTATAAAAAGATGAGTTATTCTTACGACTTACGCCAGCGGGCGGTGCGATATGTGGAGGAGGGTGGCCGAATCACGGTGGCGGCGCGGTTGTTTGGGGTTCACCGACAGCCGGTGCAGGGCTGGGTACGGCTGGCGCGCGGCGATGGCCTGCGTGAGGCGCGGAAGCCGGGGCTAGGTGGGGGTCGCAAGGTGACGGAAACGGCCTTGCACCCAGCGCTATTGGCGCGGCCCGATGCGAAGCCGAAGGAATTAGGCGCTGCCTTGCAAGTCCATCCCTCAACGGTGCATGACGCCTGTCGAAAATGGCGGATCGGTCGCAAAAAAAACCTGGGGATACCGGGAGCGCGACGCCCGGCGACGGCGCGACGCTTTGCGCCTTCGTGAGCGCTACCGCCGTCGAGGCCAACCGTTTGTGTCCATCGACGAAAGCGGCTTCGAACGCGAAACCACCCGTCGTGACGGTCGAGCACCGCGAGGTCAGCCGGTTCATGGTCTGCGCACGGGCCGCGCCCGCCCACGAACCTCGCTGATGGCCGCCCGCTGCGAAGGCGGCGATTTCGCCGCCCCCTGGTTGTTTGAGGGGACCTGCAATACCGACCTCTTCAACGGCTGGCTGGAAAGTCAGCTTTGCCCATGGCGCCACTCGCAACACGTCGTCATCCTGGACAATGCGGCCTTTCATCCATCCGCCAAAACCCGCGATCTTGTTGCGCGCACTGGCGCCACCTTACTCTATCTTCCCCCTTATTCTCCCGACCTCAATCCCATCGAACACAACTTCGCCAACCTCAAGAAAATCCGCGAATACAACGAACAGACCTCCCTGGATTCCCTCGTCAAAATGTATAATTAATTATTCAAATTACTATAAAACGCACCCACTTTGGCACATCAAGGCCGTGGTAGGTAAGGCGCGTCCATGTCATTAGAACCCGACCAACTCCCGTTTCGCTTCTGGGTCGTAGCAATGCCGTCCATCCCGCTTGCGCCCCACGACCAACGGCCGCGACAACGCTGTTGTCTTCTCTGTCATAGGTGTCCACCTTGCTTCTACGTAGACACCACCCTCACCTCTTTCGAGCAACCGTTCCAGACGCCGTTAAAAGCACCCGATTACCCACAAAATCAGCCTGACGCAATGAACGCCTGTTTGGCGGCGGCGATGCCGATGGCAAACGCTCTGACTTTTTGCATTCCTTCCCAGAGGGCCTTGGGGCCGGGGTGACCGTCGCGTTTGCGACCCAGGAAGCCGCCAAAGCCGGCGATCAGCCGCGCCATCTGACCCAAGGGTGGCGGGATTGCCGGGGGTTTGGCGCGGTGGGCGACGATCCAGGCGGCCTGCCATTCCTCGGGATCGAACACCCCGTCACACGGCAAGTTCGGGCAGTCCCGACCCTCGGTCACGAGGTAGAGGATGCGCCAAGCGATGATCAGATAGATGACCAAAGCCCGCTCCAGCCGCTCCAGGGTGCCCAGTTGCAAGGCTTCGACCCGGCAGCCGGATTTCCAAATCCGGAAGAACACTTCGATGAGCCAGCGTCTCCGGTACCAGTCAATGAGTTGTACTACATCCGCAAGCGTGTCCGCCGTCCGGTTGGTCAGCAGCCACCACTCGATCGCCGGCTCACCCGCCGGCGGCGGCTCTTCCCGGGCCAGGATCGCGGTCACGGCGGGTTGGCCGTGATGCGCCGGCAGCATGACCACCGTGCGATAGAGCGTCTGCCGCACCGCCCGGGCCGGGCGATCCGGCGGCGCCGGCAAGGTGAATTCGACCTCCCCCAGCGCTTCGCTCTGGGCTATCCGCTCCCACAGCTTCTCGCCCGTGGTGGTCTTGCGGTTGTGCTTCGACCGGATCAGCCAATCGGCCGGCGTGCCGCGCCGGGCGGCGGCATCGATCAGCGCCCGCAGATCGCCTTCCCGATCCGCCACGTACACCAAGCGGGTATCCGGGAGAGTCTCCGCCAGATCGGCCACAATCTCGTAGCCTTCGACCCAGCGGATCCTTTCTTGGACGTCGGGTTGGTCTTTCGGCTTCCGCGCCCACATCCACGCGTCGAGTACCCCCAACGCCACCCCCGCCGGCGTCACCGCCAGGGTACGGATGCCCGTACAGCCCGTGCTGGGCTTCGTGGCTGAGCCGGCCCAGCCCGGCAATCCCCGGCTGCGACGTAAAATCCAATTCGGTCGTGTCTTGAATGCACAACACCACGGCTTGGCCGACCATCCGCTCCACCGTCCGCGTGGCATGGACATCCAGGATCTCCCGCCATTCCACCGCCGGGTTGTCCAGTAACCGGTAGGCGGCCTTGGTCTCCGACCAGCCCCCGCAGGCCAGCAGGATGCTCCCCGTCGGTTGCGCGGATAGATCATCCACCCGCTTGATCAACCGCCGCGTCCGGCGCGCAGCCCCCAGCTCCACACCCCCAGCCCCCACACTGCCCAACTCATCACGACCTCATCAAAATATAACTATATTACAATAAGTTGGGAGTTGTGGGTAAACGGGTGGACTATAATGCTACGAGCCGCTCAGCCTGGGCGCAAAGATTCCCGAGAAACGCTTGATCGTTTTTTTGTTTTCGGACCGAATCAACATAATATTCTCTCGAAACGTATTCGAAGATTCAGATGATGAAAAGCAACAAACAGCGCTGTCAGGAAATCAAGTTACGGCGGATTCAGCGCGCTCAGCGTCAGGCGCGACGCGCCACTGCCCGACCGGTGGACCGCCCGATCGGCGCGACCACGGTCACGCCTGCTCAGCTGCGTCCCACCACCAGCTACGGTGTCCCCGATTTCGTGCGGCGCGGTTACTATCAGAATCTACCATTTCGCTGCAAGGATTGCGGTCAGGCGGAAATCTGGACGGCGGAGCGGCAGCGGTGGTGGTACGAAGTCGCCCAGGGCGATGTGTGGACAACGGCGACCCGTTGTCGCGCCTGTCGTGAGCGGGAACGGACCCGCAAGGCGGAAGCCCGAAGGATACATCTTGAGGGATTGGCGGCGAAGCGGGAACGTCGGCCATGAGGACGGCAGGTTCCAGTTGCGTACCCGATCTTCAGGGCGCTGACCAGCGTGGGTCGGCGTTTGCCGATCCAGATCGGATGAGTGCTTCGTTCTTCAAGACGTTGTTCGGATCATGGTAAAGAATATGGAACTCGCTACTCCCATCCACTCAGCAAACTGGTTTGCCCTGCTGCGCGACCATGCGCGGAATCATCCGTTCGCCGCATTGGGCCTGGGCGTCGCCACGCTGGCAACGTTGGCGTTGCTGGCACAGAGCCTGGTGTGGGTACTGACAGGGGAGGAAGCCATCAATCCGCGTTACGCGCTGCTCGGGGGCATGGCGGGTTTCGTGGCCACCGCGCTCGGCGCGCTTCCGGCGCTGGTGTTGCGCGGCATCCCCCAACGCCTCGAAGACAGTCTGCTTGGCATGGCGGCCGGCATGATGCTGGCCGCCAGCGCCTTTTCGTTGTTGTTACCGGGATTGGACGCGGGCACCGAACTGCTCGGCAACAAGCCACTTGGCGCCGGCGTGGTGGTGTTCGGCATGGCGCTCGGGGTGTTGCTGATGCTGGGCCTGGACGAGTTTACGCCGCACGAGCACGACAAGACCGGCCCCTGTGGTCCCGGTTACGAACGCTGCGGGCGGATCTGGCTGTTCGTGTTCGCCATCGCCCTGCACAATCTGCCGGAAGGGATGGCGATCGGCGTGAGCTTCTCGCAGGGCGACCTGACGGTGGGTCTGCCACTGACCACCGCCATCGCGCTGCAAGACATCCCGGAGGGCTTGGCCGTGGCGCTGGCCTTGCGCGGCGCCGGTTTTTCGCTGACCACCGCCATCCTGGTGGCCGCCGGTAGCGGATTACTCGAACCACTGGGGGCGCTGCTCGGCGTCGGCCTGTCCAGTGGATTGGCGGTGGCCTATCCCATTGGTTTGGGACTGGCGGCGGGCGCCATGATCTTCGTCGTCTCGCACGAAGTGATCCCGGAGACCCACCGC
Organism: Candidatus Competibacter sp.; assembly: GCA_037045535.1. Lineage (GTDB taxonomy): Bacteria > Pseudomonadota > Gammaproteobacteria > Competibacterales > Competibacteraceae > Competibacter_A. Next base: position 126,069 of record JBAOHI010000077.1, on the reverse strand, counting down.
AACGGTCATCAGACACCGGCGACCTTGGGCTTGATGACCGGCTTTGCTTTGATGATGGTGCTCGATACGACACTGGGCTGAGAGCCTGTCTTTGCGGATGGAGGGTTGGCATTCTGGGAGACATGGGCGAATCCAGCCTCCACAATGAATAGCCCGTCAGTTCTATTTCCCATCAATGGGCCGCGGCTCGTCGTTGGCCAGCCACCTGTTCGAACCTACTTCTGCTTATCTGGAAACATCGCCACCTTCACCGATCGGTAACCGCAGGGAAATATACCTTGGCTATTTTGAGCGGTTGAATCGTCCTTGACGATTCGACGTTTTGCCTGACGGCAGGTCCTTCACTCGCGGCTTTCATCGAAATAAGGGGGTTTCAGTGCTCCGCAAGTCCATCAATACCCTGACTGTTGCCGTTGTGCTGCTCGCAACCGCGCCCATGCCCACAACCGCCGCCGACATCGATGGCGATTTGAACAAGAATTCCAACAATGGAAAAAATAGTGGCATACAATTCGGCCCTCGGCCGTTCTACCTGGTCGAAGGGATGGACGAAGGTCGCCTCAAGGACCAACTGACACAGTGCAAGGAAGGCCCGTTCTATCGCACGGACTTTTCCATCGGCCACCGAGGTGCCGCCCTGCAATTCCCCGAACACTCCGATGTTGCCTACATGGCCGGCGCGCGCATGGGGGCCGGCATCGTCGAGTGCGACGTGACCTTCACCAAGGATGGCAAGCTGGTCTGCCGCCACAGCGAGTGTGACTTGGCCACCACGACCAACATCGTGGCCACGGATCTGAACAACAAGTGCACCGTGCCCTGGAGCGGTCAGGGTCAAAACCCCGCCCCCCAATGCTGCACCAGTGATCTGACCCTGGACGAGTTCAAGTCCCTGGAAGCCAAGATGGACGCCAGCAACCCCAGCGCCACCACGGCCGAGGGCTTCTTGGGCGGCACCGCCAGCTGGCGTACCGACCTCTACACCGGCCGTGCTCACGTGATGACCTTTAAGGAAAGCATCGCCCTCAATCAGGCCAACGGCGTCAAGCATACCCCCGAGTTGAAGAACGCCACCTATCAGGATCGCGTCGACTCCATCTTCGGCGGGCAGAATCAGTACGCTCAGAAATTCGCCGATACCATGAAAGACGCTGGCGTCAAGCCGCAGGACACCTGGCCCCAGTCCTTCAATCTCGAAGACATCTTTTACTGGATTGATCACACCAAGTACGGCAAGCAGGCTGCGTATCTGCTCGACTACGACACCACCAAGGATGACGTCATCATCCAGGCGCCCTACGACGCCATGGATCGGACCGAGTTCTTGCAGATGTTGAAGAAGCGCGGTGTCAAGGTCATCGCCCCGTCGATACCCGCCCTGCTGCGGGTCACTGACAGCGGCGACATAGTGCCTTCGCCCTTCGCCAAGGACCTGAAGAAGATGGGCTTCGACATCATCACCTGGACCTTCGAGCGCGCCGACCTGCGCCAGGGTGCGTCCAAGGCCGGTTATTACTATGACTTCGATCCAACCGGCAAGGCGATCAAGAAGGATAGCGACATGTATAAGGCCCTGGACGTGCTGGCCAAGCAGGTGAAGATTCTGGGCATCTTCTCCGACTGGCCCGCTACAGTCACCTACTACGCCAACTGCATGGGTTTGAAGTAACAAAAATTCGTGGCGGCGGAACTGCGAAATCGTCAAGATCGCGCCTCGCCGCCACGCGAAGCCTTCCTCGCTAATTCCCGCTTCAGCCGCGCCAGGTTCCGCACCGCCGAGCAGTTTTTGCGATCCACTCCGCGTACTCGATCGCTAACTCAGCACAACCACTATGCATGGTATGTTCAATAGCCAATGCAATAGAACCCGAGAACCTCGACATGCTGATGCTCTTACTCGTTGCCGTGTCATTGGTCGCGCTGACGGTAGTTCTCCACGCTATGGGAACCACTTATTGGATACGTTACGCAGTGCGACGCTACGGTGATCATCATGGCAATTTCAAGCCACACACGGCATTGCCCGCAGTGATGTGGAGCGCGATTGTCCTTATATTGTTGCATGTCGTGGAAGTCACGCTGTGGGCATTGATCTACATCCTGCTGCTTCCTGGCGATCAATTCGATACCTTTGAAAAGACCCTGTACTTTTCCGTGGTCACCTTCACCACCTTGGGTTATGGCGACATTACCCTGATGGACTCCGAATGGCGTCTATTGAGCGGGGTCGAGGCGCTGGATGGCATTTTGCTGGTGGGCTGGTCAACGGCCTTGTTGTTCATCGTCGTACAACGGAGTTGGAAGCATCTTGGACCTGATTGAGAAAGGTAGTAACCCATTGGTCATGCCCGCATGTTACATCGATTGATGGCGAAATCCTGATATTGATAATTTCTTTTTATTTATAGCAAGTTAGCTACCAAAAATGATGAATGATCATGTTGTTCGAGACTGCAAAAATATTGAACCGCATTGTTCAAGGCCGAGTCTAAAGTAGCTAATGAGTTGTGCTATTTTCCACAGCAGCTCATGGGAGGCCAGCATGCCGAGTTCATCTTTCCTTCTTCAGATCCTTGCGATCCTCTATGCCAGCGTCTTACTGGCGATGCAAACCGCCATGGCAAGTGGTTTTGCGGTCGATGTCGACGAGCATGACATCGCCCTCAAGGGGCATGATCCAGTCGCTTATTTCACGGATGCAAAACCCACCATGGGAAGCGCTGACTACACGGCAAGCGCCGAGGGTGCCACTTACCACTTCGCCTCCACCGATCATCGCGATCGATTTCTCACCGATCCCGCAAGATATACCCCCGCTTACGGTGGATTCTGTGCGTTTGGAGTAACGCGTGGTATGAAAATTACCGGTGATCCAAATGCTTGGAAAATAGTCGATGGCAAACTGTATATCAACTCCGGTCCAAAGGCGTTTGAGCTCTGGTCCAAGGATATTCCGGGTAACATCAAGAAAGCCAATGAGGTGTGGCCAACCATCAAGGAAAAGAATCCAGTGAATTTGTGATGAACAACCCATCTAACATGAAGTCGATGGCGTGACAGTTCCTTGAACAAGCCTCACCGAACCTCGCCATCGACAATGATTAGGAGGTTCTTCATGGCCAATCGATTACCGCATGGCGCTGTATTGATCGCCACCCTCTATGTTTTCGTGGTGAGTCCTCTACATGCCGGAGAAATATCTCATCTGTTGGACGGAATGGCTTTTGTGGGCAACAATGGGGAAAAAGGCCGCGAACTCGATCTCGATGAACATGAGGAAATCATATTCGAGAATGGTCGATTCAAATCCGTTTCCTGCGACCCTTATAATTTCGGTGACAGTGAATACTCAACGACTGTCATGGGCAATGCCATTCACTTTGAAGCAGTAACGACGAGTCCATCGCATGGTAAGATCGTTTGGCGAGGATCTGTGGAAGGTGATACGGCTTTGGTGACCTTTGTTTGGACCAAGGAACGATGGTATTGGGATATCCATAGAGAGTATTGGTTTAAGGGAAAGCTTAAGAAGTAAGGAGCCGAAAAAAACCGTGGTTTCGTATTCGGGGCATGGAAATGATCGATACGTACCAAGAATCAGCGGTATCTTATAAGACCGCTCGCTTTCTTAAGCTCATGGTCTTATTGGTCATCATCGTGGCGCTGAACGTGGGCGGTACATGGCTGTCACATTTGATTGATTTCCAATTGTTTCCTCGCCACGAGCCGATACTGCACGCCATCGTGTTGGTGGCTGTGGTACTTTATATTGTGTTGATGGCGACTCCCTTCATGCCGGGAATCGAAATCGGTCTGGCATTGATGATGCTTCTAGGAAACAAGGGGGCCATACTGGTTTATCTCTGTACACTGGCGGCGCTTTCCGTCAGTTTTGCAATCGGAAGGAAAATTCCCTCTCGTTTTATTGATCTCTTGCTCAATTGGCTTCATCTCTACAAGGCAAGTGCGCTGGTGCGCCAACTCGAATCCCTGAATCAACAGGAGCGACTCGAATTCCTGTATGAAAAAGCACCATCAAGAATCGCTCCATTTCTTTTGCACCACCGATACCTCGCCATTGCGGTCGTCGTGAATTTGCCGGGCAACGCTCTTATCGGTGGCGGCGGTGGTATTGGTCTTGTTGCCGGTATGAGCAAAATCATTCCGTTTCATGGGTACCTTATGGTTTTGGCGATCGCCATTGCGCCTGTTCCCTTATGGTTTTTTCTACAAGGAAGTTGAGCCACGCTCAAACGGAAGAGACTGTCCAGCATCGCTTGACCACCCATAGCATCAACGCCACGGCGCCGACTCGCGTCAGGAATGCGAGGGTGGTGTCGTGGTTCAAAAGACCCCATCGACTTAGAATTTCAGTCCAATCGTGAAAAACCTCCGGGTCCAGCCCGCCGACCAGTGGTAATTGGTGGGCGCGAGCATCCGCCATGTATCTGGCGATGTTCAATAGATTTTCTCCTATCCAGATCAGACAGGCGTAAAACCCGTAAAGCTGTTCTCGGCGATAGCACTCCCAGGCGCAGGCGGCGGGCAAGAGCAGTTGCATCAGGGTACCGCCGTACACCATCAAGCGACTGGAAAACAGGCCGAAGATGGGGTGTCCGGCTTCGTGGAACGCCAGGTTGGCGCTGTCGAGAATCGGCACCCATCCCCAGAATGCATGACAGGCCAGCAGGAGGCCCACTGCAATGGTCATCAAGATGGGTGGAGTTCTTGACATGGTATTCGGGATCACCAGTCGCAAATGTCATGCTAGCTGAGGTTCTTAGAACGTGTTCACGATCTTCTGAGCAGCAACGCCAGGAATGCCAAGTGGACGAACTGCAGGCTGGTATTGAGCCAGCGCTCGCAGTTCTTCGATAGCCTGCGATTTTTGTCCAGCCAAGCAAAGCTGCGTTCCACCACCCAACGCTTGGGCATGACTTTGAAGGTGTGCAGCTCGCTGCGTTTGGCAATCTGCACAGTGACCTGCTCGCCCAGCACCTCGCGCACGCCCCGCGCAAAGGGCTCGCCCGTGTAGCCGCTGTCGGTCAGCACGCTTTGCACTCGGTTCAGCGCTGCCTTGCAGCGCTTGAAGGCCTGCAAGGCTCCCTTGCGGTCAGTGACCTCTGCCGTGGTCACCGCCACCGCATGCGGCAACCCCTGGGTATCCACCGCGATGTGGCGCTTGATGCCCGAGACCTTCTTGCCTGCGTCATAGCCCTTCAGGCCCGCTGTGTCCGTGTTCTTCACACTCTGTGCGTCCACGATCAAGAGCGTGCTGGAGGCGTTGCGCCCCTGTCTCTCGCGGGCCGCGCCAACCTGATTTTTTTAATGCCTGCTCCAGCAGGCTCATTCCATCCTGGCCCGGCTCGCTCCACTTGGCGAAGTACGAATGCACCGTGCGCCACTTGGGAAAGTCACTGGGCAGCGCTCGCCACTGGCAGCCCGTGCGTAACAGGTATAGCACGGCGCAAAACACCTCGTACAGGTCTACCGTCCGGGGCTTGGTTTTGCGCCTGGCCTGCTCCAGCAGCGGCAAAATTGGCCCAAACTGTTCTCTACTGATGTCACTGGGGTATCTCTTCGTACGCATCCCCCGATGTTCGCAGACTCAACAGAAGATCGTGAACACGTTCTTATTGTCCATGTGGATAACAACAGCCTTGAGAATCATTCGATGATTGTGACAATAGTACATGATCACGCTCACAAAACAGCCGCTTACGTATCAATACATGCCCTCACCGAAGGAAAAATCGGGCGAAAGTCAGACTCAAGACCCACGCGCGCGCCGCACCGTCACCGTTTCGCCGCCAATTCCCCAGTTGTCGGTATCCACCTCGTCGATTACCACTACCGTGGTGGCCGGATTCTTGTCCAGCACCTCGCGCAGCAACTCGGTCACGCCGACGATCAGCTGGGCTTTCTGCTGCCGCCGTGACGCTTTCTCGGGTAATCTTGATATTGACATAAGGCATGTCGTTTTCCTCCAAACAGAGATTCAAACCAGACGCTCGACGCGCCGGGAAACTTCGAACAGGCCGGCGCTGAGGACCAGGGCACCCGCCGCCAGCAGCACGGGCGCCGTCAGATCGTTGCCTTGGGCCAATCCAGAGGTCGCCAGCGGGCCGGCGATTTGGCCGATGCCATAACAAGCGGTGACGAAACCGATGCGTCGACTGGTCGCTTGCGGATCGGGCACTCGCACCAACCACTGGGCCAGACCGGCGATCCCCATGAACGTGCCGCCCAGCAACGCCGCACCGGCCAAGGCGGTCAGATACTGCCCCGGCCAGAGGACTGGCAACGCGACGCCGGCAGCTTCAAGCAAAGTGCAAGCGATCAAGGCCGGATAAGCGCCGATCCATAACCCGAGACGAATCCACAACGCCGTTGCCGGTAACGCGGCCAACCCGACCACCAGCCAGCCGGTCAATGCCGCATCAGCCACGTCGGGTTGCGTGCGCAGCAAGGTCGGCAAGAAAGTGGCGTTGACGATGTAGCCAAAACCGGCCAAACCATAAGCCGCCGCCATCCAGCCCAAGGGTGGATGAACTGTCACGCCATGAGCCGCACTGGTCGGCGCGGAATGCGTCGCCGTGATGGACAATTCGGCTCGAATCAGCACGGCGGCGGCTGGCAGCGCCACCAGCGCCGCAAAACCGCCAAGCGTCCACCAGCCCCAAGCGGTTGCCGCGCCTCGATTGAGCAAAAACTGAGCGACGCACGCGGAGAAGACGATGCCCGCGCCGACCCCTGGATAATGCAAGGCGCTCCAACCGCTGGCGTGCGCATGAACCAGGGCGCGCAGCATGATTCCGGTCGCATAGATATAGACCCAGGCGCTGGCCACACCGGCGACGAACCGCACCGCCATCCACCCCGCCAAACCAAGCTCCCAACCCATCGCCAGCGTCGTGACAACGCTGAACATCAGTCCAATACCCAAGCGTCGTGCCGCGTGTGCCGAGCGACTGCGCACGACCCACAAAGCCCCCACCAGATAGCCGCCATAGTTGCCCGCCGCCAACCAGCCCGCCGAACTCAAAGTCAGCAAACCCTGTTCTTTAGCCAAAGGCAACAGGGCGGTGAAGGCGAAACGGCCGATGCCCATGGCCAAGGCCAGCACGGACAACCCGGCGACCGCGATCATGGCCGGTGATGGGGCGCGGTCAGGGATCAAAGGCAAACACTGGGTATTCATGGCGGCGCCTTCCGAGTTGCGTTGACGATACCGCCTAAGGTAGTGCCTGATCACTGTTCGCGTAAAATGAATTGATTTGATCAAATTCATCTCTTGAAGAGAACATTATGGATCTCGCTGCCCTGCGTGTTTTCCGCGCCGTCGCCGAAGAAGGGAGTGTGACTCGCGCCGCCGAGCGCTTGCATACCGTGCAATCCAACGTCACCACCCGCATCCGCCAGTTGGAGGAACTGCTGGATATCGCGCTGTTCGACCGCATCAACCGCCGACTGGTCATCACTCCGGCGGGCCGCCTGTTGCTGGACTACGCCGAACGCTTGCTGGTGCTGGCCGAGGAAGCGCGGGAGGCGATTCGCGCCTTTGATACCCCCAAGGGATTGCTGCGTCTGGGCTCCATGGAAACCACCGCCGCTGCCCGTCTGCCGCTGTTATTGGCGGCGTTTCGCCGCCGTTACCCAGAGGTGGATTTGCGCCTGCAAGCGGCGCCGACCCAGCAACTTTTGCAGGACGTGCTGCATCATCGCATCGACTTGGCGTTGGTGGCCGCGCCGGTGCATCACCCGGAACTGGCCGTCGCCGTCGCGGTGATCGAAGAACTGATCCTAGTGAGCGCCGCCGATCACCCGACCGTCGCCGACCCACGCCAGCTCGATACCGTGTCGATCTGCACCTTTCGCGAGGGATGCAGCTACCGCCAGCGGTTGATCGACTGGCTGCGCGGCGCGGGAATCACCGTCAGCCGAATCAACGAATTTGGCGCTTTTGAAGCGATCATCGGGTGCGTCGCCGCCGGTATGGGTTTTAGCTTGTTGCCGCGTTCGGTGCTCGATTCGCATCTGGTCGCCGGCACGATCCGCGCGCACCCCACGCCGCCTGCGGTCGCCCGCACCGAAACCTTGCTGGTCTGGCGGCATGATCGGTCGCGTCATCCGGCGCGGGACGCCTTCACGGCGTTGTTGCGGGAGAAACTTCACGGGTGATTGCATCGTCCATGCGTATCAAGATGAACGGTCCGGTCCAGGATGGGCTTTTCCGACAACGTGGGAATTTCACAATCCGTTGGGAATAGCAAGCCAAAATTAAAGCTTCGGCTAGAAATATTGGCGGTTGTTAAAAAATAAATTATATTAATATCAATATATTAAGATAATTTACGCGATTCAGCCAAGTTTTGGTGTCCGGTTTGCAAATAGGTTAGCCATCGACTTGCCGAGGACCTCGCCATGCCAATCGAACAACTCTACTGGAAAACAATTTGGAACCGCGCTGTCCGGAACCAGGATCAGGGTATTGGCCATCGGATGCCGAGCCTGGAAGAGCAGGAGGCGTTTCAAAACCGCTTGGCGAAGCTGGCGAATGCCCGATTCATCATGTACCCGCAACAGCATTTCGCGTCTTGATGATTTGCACTCAACGATCTGTGAATCGTTACCGATCCAATATCCGAATCACGAGGAGAAGCACCATGGAACCTTATATCGCTTTTTGCCTGATCATGAGCGCGGCCAATCGGCCTGGAGCACGTCCCGATGAATCCTATCAGGGGTGGTTCCGAACCATAGCCTACTGCTGGAACCGGCTTGCTCGTCAGATCGCCAGGCGCGGATAAGCCGTTCTCGCCCCACTTCAGGGATAAAAACCGATCCCTGTGATGTCCTTGTCATTTATTTGTCAAGAAACCCCCCTAGATTCGCTGGCGCGAATCGGGCCGAATGCGCGCCTTTGGGGGGTGGTGGCCGATTTGCGGATGAATACCGAGCCACTTTTTCCGATGTGAGGACATCATGACGAAAAGTCACAATGATAGGCAGGACCGGCAAGCCGGGGGCATGTGGAAATTGCGCCAGGCGTGTATGAAAGCCGTTACCGTACCATTCTTGGCGATGATCGCTCTGGGTTGTGCGAATGCCGATGATGGCAATGACCAGGGCCGTGACGATGGAAACGGTTCTAGCTATGCGATTGGTTTATGGGGGGATTTACCCTATTCGGCGGTCCAGGAAGTGGGCGTGGTGGCGCTTATCGGCGACATGAACGCGCAACGCTTGGCGTTCACGGTCCACGATGGCGATCTCAAGGCAGGTAGTAGCGAGTGCACGGATGCCGTTTATACCAAGGCGCTGGGTTATCTCAATTCACTCAAGGCTCCAGCCATGTTTACGCCAGGCGATAACGATTGGACCGACTGCGATCGCACTGCCGGCTACAACTCGTTGGCGCAACTCGATAAGGAGCGCGCCCTCTTTTTCAGTACGTCGTTCTCTCTGGGGCAGCGTAAATTGCGCCAAGCGGTGCAGATGGACCCACTTTGCCTAAGCGCCAATGGAACCTTTGTGCCGTGCGTCGAGAACCGTCGCTGGACCGTCGGTCGGGTGACCTACGCCACCCTGAACGTTCAGGGCTCGTGCAACAACCTGTGCGATGTCGCTCCCGATCCCAACGAGTACGCTGCCCGCAATGCGGCGAATATTCAGTGGATGAAGGAAACCTTCGAGCAGGCAAAAACGCGCAATTCGGTGGCCGTCATGTTGATTTCGCAGGCGAACCCCGGTTGGGATCTCAACGACCCGAACCGAGCGCCGCTGCGCGACCCGAAAACGCTGGTAGAGAAGACGCCAGCGGGGACGGACTCCGGCACCGATGGTTTCAAGGAATTCCTTCTCGCGCTGCGCGACGAGGTCGTCGCGTTCCGTAAGCCGGTTGCCTATGTCCATGGCGATTCGCATTATTTCCGCGTCGATAAGCCGTTTCTGGATGCGGGCGGGCGGCGCCTGGAAAACTTTACGCGAGTCGAAACCTTTGGCGACAACCAGGCGAACGGCACCAACGATGTGCAATGGCTGAAAGTATCGGTCGATGCCACGAGCCGTGAGGTGTTCGCTTATCAGCCGCAGATCGTTCCCGCCAACCGCGTGGCGGTCCCAGCGCCCTAAAATTGTCGCTACCCTCTGTCGCTTCCTTCGCGCTCATCGCCCTCTCCCCGTTGCCGGGGAAGAGGGAATCGAATCATCGCGAAATACCGGCCTCAACGAGTCATTGCCGGCAGGCCGCCCAAATAGCCGACCCAACCGCGCTCGTCCACCTTGCGGCGCAGGTCAACCTTGATGTCGTCCCCATACTTCGCCAAGTCCTCGGCCGCACCCGGATGCTGGATATTCGCGGTGATGTAGGCATGGCCGTTATAGTCGTCGAACACGTTGAGGCCGGTGTTTTCCGCGCCGATGGGCGCGCTGAAGATACGGGTTAGCGCCTTGCTATCGACATTGTAGGCCCACACGAAGTTGTTCAAATGGTTCCCGGAATCTTCGCCGATGAACAGCGTCCGCATGGCTTCTGAGTAGCGGATGTTGTCCGGGTTGGCGACTTTTTCGGTGTCGCACTTGTCGAGCTTTTGCTTGCCGTCGGCGGGATTGCGCTCGCCGTAGACCAAACCGGTCATGTCGGCGGCCACCCAGTCGCTGGCGATGGCGATTGCCGGCGGTATCCTTCTGGCTGCCTTTCAGCGCGCTCTCGTAGACGACGCCGCAGGTCAGATCCTTCTCGTCACCGGCCAGCTTGATGTCGTCCTGCGGACGTTCCTTGTTCTGACCGTCGATCATGCCCTTACGGACGTAGCTGATGGCGGTCCACAGCTTTTTGTCGGCATTGGAATGCGCCTGGCCTTCCATTTTGGTGAACTCGGTGGTGGCGCCGAGATAAGCGGCGTAGCGGCGCGTCTCCAGAAAAGCGGCGGCCTGCTCCATGCCCGGCTTCAGCTTGAGATATTCGAGCTGGGTTTTGCCGCCGGTACCGCTGTAGACGTAGACGGGTTTGAAACCTTGGTATTTTGCCGGCTCGGCCTTAACGGTGTCGGCACTGGCGACTTCGAAAATGTCGGAAAACCGGGTTCCTTTGGCGATCAACGCCTCGATCTCGGCGTCGCTGGCATGGCCGAGCTTGATCCACTGGAGGCGGGCTTTGCCGTAGCGGGCAGCGTCCTCCTGAATCCACTTGGCGGCGTAGAGCGTGCCCGCCGACAGATCGCCTTCTTTGTCGGCTACAAACATGGCGCGGATCACGTCGTCCCCATCGTCGCCCATGTAGACGGTCTTATGGTCGCCCATCACGTCGCCCAGCTCGAACGCTAGACGGCCCATCGCGTAATGCTTGACCGCCTTGGTCGAACCGTCCGGGTTGACCGTCACCTCGACCAGATGACCGTACTGATATGGATTGGCTCCGCCATCGGTGGCGAGTTTGCCTGCCGTGCCGCGATAGAGGTTCATCGGCTCCAGCGGTGTCTTCTCGAAGACGGCCGCATCCGGTTCGTATTCCTCGCTGCCCAGGTGCGTCATCCACGGCGTGGTGGAACCGTTGCAGGGAATCCATAGACCCCCGACGGCGGAGAAATCGATATTGGACAGTTTTGCCGGAGTCAGCTTGCCGGTTTGCGGGTCCTGGTCGAGCACCGTGAGATTCATGGCCATGGGCAGCAGGGCGTACAGATCCACCGGCGGCTTGGCGGGATCGATGTTTTCTCCTTCGGTGTCGTACTCGAAATGGTTGACGAGAAACAACGGATTGCCTTTCACGCCGTCCACTTTGGCGTCTCGGGATCAGCAGCAGCGAAGTGCCATCGGGACCCGCCGAACGGAACGGGCCGCGCGCCACGTTGCCCTTGGCGTCCGGAGCCGACTGCATCAACGGCTTACCGTCCTTGATCGACGATCAGGCCAGCGTACCAATGGTCGATGTAGTCGCCGGAACGGTACAGCACGTTATAGCTCAAGGGGAACGTTTTCTTGGAGCCGTCGGTTAGAGGTGACGACAGCCGCCGATGTCGTGTAGGGAGCGACTTTCTCCAGCTCGGTGGCGGGAGCAGGCGTCGCGGTGAATTCGACCGACTTGACCTTCAGCGAAGCAGTGTCCGCCGCGCTGGCGATGGTGGGAATGAATGCCGTGCAATACAGCAGGGCCGTGGAGCCGGCAAGGAGCGTTTTGAGCATCATTTTATAGAGTCCCTGATGAGCTGTGATTGGACGGATATCACCATACCCGAATGCAGTGACATCCAAGTGAAGATTAGGAAATTCGAGATCGCTTGCTGATCGGGAAAGCTCACCAGAATCAGGTATTGTCGAGCCTCGCCAAGGTCTCTTTACCCGCCGCGAGAGGGGAGTGTCCGGACGATCTATACTTGGTTGCCGATCCGTTCGCCGAGCGCGAACCCTTTGAACCTTTTGGACCCCGGTGGGGAATATCAAATGAGCGGATGAGCGTTTGGCATCCGTGGAGAAAAGCAACCGATGAACCAGCAACCCGTGCCGCCGCGCCCCGTCGCTGGGACCGCCATCGCAAACGCCGATTTGGATCTGATCCGCGCGGTGGCGTGCAAGGACCGCCGAGCCTTCAAACAACTGTACGATCGTTACGCGCCGCGTATTGGGAGCTACCTGCTTAAATTCCTGAAACGGCCCGAACTGGTGGACGAGGCGGTGAACGATACCCTGCTGGCGGTCTGGCAAAACGCCGACCGCTTCGATCCCGCCGCCGGGCAACTTTCGACCTGGCTGTTCGGTATCGCCCACCACAAGGGGCTCAAGGTGTTGCGACAAACCGGAAAATTTCGCGCCGACCAATCCATCGACACGCTGCCGCCAGCCGCGCTCGACGAGGCCGAGGATCGGGAGGAGGCGCCGCAAGCCGCCGCCCCGCACGGTCCGGAACAAACCGTCATGGGCTGGGAATTGGGTGGAATTTTGAAGTGGGCGCTGGACCAGCTCTCGCCCGAACATCGCAGCGTGATCGAACTGACCTTCGGCGAGGAGCGCTCCTACCCGGAAATCGCGGAGATCGTCGGTTGTCCGCTCAACACCGTGAAGACTCGCATGTTCCACGCTCGCAAGAAGCTAGCCCAACTTCTGGCCCGGCGCGGTTATTGGGATGCCGCCACAGCGGAGGAATAACCTCATGTCCACGACGACTGATGATCATTCGGTAACGAACCACCCGCACGACGAGATCGAAGCGCTGCTGCCTTGGTATGCGAATGGCACCCTGACCGTGGCCGAAACGGCGACGGTGGAACGGCACCTTGCTCACTGTCCCGCCTGCCGCGCCGATTTGGAACAGTGCCGCGCGCTGGCGACCGCCGTCCAGCGCAACGAGGAGAGTTGGCAGCCAGCCCCCGGCGGATTCGATCGCCTGATGGCCGAAATCGACCGCCTGGAAGCGAAACCGACACCGGCCAAAACCAGTTCCTCTTCTCTTTTGCAACGCATCCTCGATTGGTTACAAGCGACGCCGAATCCCGTGCGTTGGACTCTCGCTTTGGAAAGCATGGCGGTGGCGGCGTTACTTCTGATCGTCGCCGTGCCGATGCTAAGGACCGCGCCCGAATACGAAACCCTGTCCAGCGGTGCTGAACAGCCGGCGACGAAGGAACCGCACTTGCGCGTCGTGTTCGCCGATGCGGCCACGGTTGGCGAAATCCGGCAACTGTTGCGGGACATCGACGGCAACATCGTCGCTGGGCCGACGGCGTTGGGTGTCTACACCGTCGCATTGCCGGCAACCGATCACTCGGACCGGGCGCTCGCCCAAGCGCTGGCGAACCTGCGCGCCCGCAATCAAGTGAAGCTGGCCGAACCCATCGCGAGCGGAGGTAAACCATGAGTTCGAGCTTCTCGAAAAGATGGTGGAAGGTCGGCGCGGTGGGTGCCGTCTTGCTGGCGTTGAGCGCCTGCGCCGGCTCGCCGGATCGGGAAACGGCAGCAGTCATCGACGAACCCGGCGTACCCAAGCAGTTGCGGTCGCGGCAAATCATCGTGGCCCTGTCCGACCGGCTGCGGCCGGAGTGGCCGACCATTGCCCGCGAATTACAGGCGCGATATCGACTTCGACCAGTGGGCGAATTCCCGCTGACCTCCATCGGTGTCCAGTGTCTCGTCTATCAGGTGCCAACCGACCAACCGCTAGAGACCGTAATCGCCCAGCTGAAAACCGATCCGCGAGTCGAGCTGGTGCAGCCCAATCAGACTTTCGAGGGATTGCAAACCGCAACGCACGATCCCTACGCCGAACTGGCCTATGGCGCCAAGTTGCTGCGGGCCGACGTGGCGCACCAGGTTAGCACCGGCCAAGGCGTGGCAGTGGCGGTGATCGACACTGGCGCCGACACCGACCACCCAGACTTGCGCGGGCGAATCGCCGCAACCGCGACCTTCGTGGAAGGTGGTGAGCCATCGTTTCGCGCGGACCGGCATGGCACGGCGGTCGCCGGCATTATCGGTGCCCGCGCGGATCGGACAGGGCTGGAGGGCATCGCGCCCGAGGCCCGGCTGGACGTGTTCAAAGCGTGCTGGTACTCGGACCCGACAGCGGCCAAAGCCCGATGCAGCAGTTGGACGTTGGCGAAGGCGGTCGATCACGCCATCAACCATAACATCAGGGTCATGAATTTGAGTTTGGGCGGCCAGCCAGACGATTTGCTGGCGCGATTACTGGCGGCGGCGGATCGGCGAGGTATCACCGTGGTAGCGGCAACGCTGGAGAATCCCGACGATCCTGGCTTTCCCGCGTCGTTGACCACCGTGATTCCGGTCGTTGCCTGCGACGTGAACGGCCGCATTGCGCCACTCCATTGGCACGGCGTTGCCTTCGTGGCGGCGGCACCCGGCATCGATGTGGTCGCCCCGGTTCCCCATGCCGGCCATACCTTGTTGTCGGGCAGTTCCCTGGCCGCTGCTCACGTCACCGGCGTCGTCGCGCTTTTGCTGCAACGAGCGCCTCAGGCGACACCCGACCAAATCAGGACTACGCTGCGGACCACCGCCAAACCGATTGCGGGACCGAATCCAGCCGGCACGACCCGCATCGGCCTGGTCGATGCTTGTGCCGCGCTGGCCCGAGAGACCCCTCAACTCGCTTGTCCTTGAAGGCTGGCACGGGCGAGGAAAGTTCCGATCCCCTCTCTCCATGGGAGAGGGTTAGGGTGAGGGAATAACTCGTTAAAAATAAACCCTCATCTCCAACCCCTCTCCCATGGAGAGAGGGGAGTTTGCTCGGCTTTCAACGCTCGCGCAGCGCCCGCCGCAGGGTCGCGGCGACCGGTTCCAGCAAGTAATCCAGCACGGTGCGCTCGCCGGTCTTGATGAACAGTTCCGCGCGCATGCCGGGCTGGAGGTGCACGCTGTCGCCAGCCCGCGTCAGGGAGTCGGCATCGACCGCGACCTGGGCGATGTAGTGCTGGGTGCCAGTGCGCGGATCGCTCAGCTGATCGGCGGAGATATAGCGCACCGTGCCGTGTAGCAGCGGAGTGGTACGGGTCGGATAGGCGGTCAGGCGGATGTCCGCCGCCTGATCTAGCCGCAGATCGTCGATATCGTCGAGGCTGACCCGCGCTTCGACCAGCAACGGTTGCGATTCCGGCACGATGTCCAGCAAGCGCTCGCCGGGTCGCACCACGCCGCCCACGGTGAACACCTGCAAATCGACTACCTGACCGGCGATGGGCGCCGTGATGGCCTGCCGGTTCACGGCATCGCGCGAGGGCCGCTGCTTTTCCTCCAGATCGGAGAGCAGAGCCTTGACCGTGGTCAACTCATCGGCTGCCGCTTGCGTGTACTGGTTGCGCAGCGCCGCCGCCCGCGAGCGCAATTCCTCCATTCGCTGCCGCGACCGGGCGATGGCGCCGCCCAGTTCGGCCTGACGCGCCAGCCGTTCCTGTTGCGCCCGCTTGAGGCTCAACACCTGGACCTTGGTGACGACTTGCTGTCGCTGGCCCGCTTCGTTGGCGCGCACTTCTTCGTCCAACAGTCGGCTTGCTTCCTTCTCGGCACTCAGTTGTACCTGTAAGCTGTTCTGCTCACGGTCGATTTCCGCAACCTGGTCGTCGGCCGATTTCAATTGGCGCTCCAGTGCCGCGCGCTTGGTTTGAAACAGCGAAGTTTCCATCCGCAGCAATTCAGCAACCTTGGGATCTTCGGTACGGGCACGCAAGCGTTCCGGGAAAGCCGGCTCGGGCCTGAAAATCGCGTTCGGCTTGCAACCGCGCTGCCTTGGCCGCCGCCGCGTCCCATTGGCCCGCTAGCAAATCCAAACCGGCGGTGGTTCGCTCGTCCTCCAACACGATCAAGGTTTGTCCGGCCGCGACCCGATCGCCGTTGCGAACCCGGATTTCCTTGACGATGCCACCTTCCAAGTGCTGCACGCTCTTGTGATTATCGGTCACTTTTACCGTGCCGGAGGCAACGACGGCGCCGGCCAGCGGTGCACGACCGAGCAACAGGCCGCCACCGCCGAACGCGACGCTCACCACCAACAAACCGATCCGAATGGCTTTTCGGCCTTCTTCCAGGACGACGGGAGCGGACGAAACTGGGTTTTGGGTTGGCGGGGCAAGGTTCTGGGCAGTCTGGGTTGGCTCGCGTACCAGGCGTTTTCTACCGATTTGCACGACAGTCTGATCGTTGGTCATGGCGGTTCTCTGTGTCGGAAGTCGTCTGATCGGTGATTCCCGCCTGATCGGGCAACGGTTCATCAACCGCTTCGCACGCCATTTCCTAATCAGCGAGCTATTTATTATCGCATGCCATTTTTTCTGGCCAAAAATCGATCCATGAATTAGCGTGGGCCAGATTGATCTACTGAGCGGGTCGGGATGACCTGCCTGATGGGCCACATTGATTTTTCCGAGTAGTGGTTCGATCTCACGCTATCCGCATAGCCAAATAATTTACTCAATTTTCGATCATTAATTTTAGGGTTGGTACATAAGTTGCCATTTCTCGGACGATAGACGCAATCAAAGCGATGATGCATGCGTAGACCAAATTCCGAATCGCATGTGCTCTATAAACGGTTTGCTCACTCATAAACTGGTAAGGAGTGGAGAAATGTGGTTTTATCCATTAGATGGTGATTACATACCAATTCCAGGGACGATATATGCCGTTTACTTCGAGATTCAAAACGCTCCAAATCCATGTCGGAAATACCACATTAGCTCAGCAACTACCTGCGGACAAGCAGTTGCCGATATCGTTTTACCTATCTTGAGAGCAGAAAATATATATCACAAGATTGTCAGGGATTGGTCATCTCTTCTCGAACAAACCGATGGCGATTTCTCCGATCAGGCTGGCAAATTCATTACAGCCTATATGGATCAAGCAGTAGAAATTCGAAATAGAGTCATGTGGAGAATCAATGCTGAGCTTCAGAATGCAGAAAGGACCATGCCCTGTCCAAAACTACCCACTATGCGTAATGGCGGTAGTAGACCCGAAGATACACGGCGCTATGAGTTACCAATTTTTGGTGGCCCAAAGGGACCGTTCATTTTTGGAGGCTTTGAGTGCGATCCTAGGGACTGAAGATGCTTGATCAAGACACCTGCGCAATCGAAAAGCTCCGAGTTTCAACATAATCTATTGGACTCGATAGCGATTATTCAACGCGGCAATAATGGCCGACCTGTCATTTCTCCTCGATTGTGCGACCTGTCCCTATCCGCTATTGCAACGTTTCACCTGATGGCGCCACATCGCTATGGTTTACCGCCCCGGATGACTTGTGGCGTGACCGCGTTGCCGCCGCGCAGGCGCTTGAGTACTTCCTCACGCGAGCCGAACAGTTGAGGCTGACCGTCCTTGAGTACCAGCAGGGCGTCCATTTCCGGCAATAGGGCAGTGCGATGGCTGACCACTATCACGGTGGCACCGGCGGTCCGCAGGGCGCGCAGCGTAGCCCGCAACGCCTCTTCGCCCTCGCCGTCGAGGTTGGCATCGGGCTCGTCCAACACGATCAAGCGTGGCCGGCCGTACACCGCGCGGGCGAGCGCGATACGTTGGCGCTGGCCGCCGGACAGCCCCGTGCCGCCAGGGCCGAGCCGGGTGTCGTAGCCTTGCGGCAAGCGCAGGATCATCTCATGGGCGTGTGCCCAGCGTGCGGCGGCGACGATCTGCTCGGGACCCGCCTCGCCCAGCCGGGCGATATTTTCCGCCACCGTCCCGGCAAACAGCTGCACGTCCTGCGGCAGATAGCCGACATGACGCCCCAGTCGCTCACGCGACCATTGCCGCAGCTCCGCGCCGTCCAGACGGATTTCACCGCCGCTCGGCCGCCAACTTCCGGCGATCAAGCGCGCCAGGGTGGATTTTCCACTGCCGCTCGATCCGATGACGCCGAGGGCTTTGCCGGGTTCGAGAGCGAAGGTTACGCTTTGTAATAACGGCCGGTCCGCGCCCGGCGCGAAATAGCTCAGCTTGTTGACGGTCAGGGCACCGGTCGGGGCGGGCAGGGCAGTCGTGGGAGTGGTTTGCCGGGTGGCCAGCAAGGCATCCAGCCGGCGGTAGGCGGCGCGCGCTTCGACCAGCGCTTTCCAGCCACCAATGGCCGTTTCCACCGGCGCCAGCGCCCGTGCCAGCAGCAGCGTGCCGGCCAGCATGACGCCGGAGGTCGTGGTCTGCTCGATCACCAGCAGCGCCGCGCCTCCCATGATGGCGATTTGGATCAGCATCCGAGTGCAACGGCTGAACGCGCTGACGGTGCCACTGGCGCGACCGGCCCGAAGCCAGGCATTCAATACCTCGACGCTTGCTCGTTCCCAGCGGCGGCGCAGGGCTGGCAACATCCCGAGCGCCTGGACCACCTCGGCGTTCTGCGCCGCCGAATCGGCGACGTTGCCAGCGGCGCGGGCGTGCCGATGGAGGTCACCCAAGGGGGCACGGGTCAGCCGTTCGTTCAGGTAGGCCAGCAGCGCCAGCAACAGCGCGCCGCCGAAGGCGATGCCACCGAGACCGGGATTCACCAGCGCGATGACCGCCAGATACAACGGCGCCCACGGTGCGTCGAACAGCGCCGTCAAGGTACCCCCACTCAGAAAGCCGCGCAGTTGCGCGACATCGCTCAAGCCTGCCACGTCGGCGCTGGTCGAGTGCAATGCCTGGCGCAGCGTGCCTTCCAACACTGCCGGTCCGAGTAGGCGTTCCAGTTTGGCCCCGGCTGCCAGCAGCAGGCGCCCACGCACGATTTCCAACGCCAACTGGGTCAGCAGTGCGCCGACCGCCAGCAGGGTTAACACCAGCAAGGTTTCCACTGAGCGGCTGGTCAGTACCCGGTCGAACACCTGCATCGAGTACAGCGGGGTGGTCAGCAGCAACAGATTGATAAACAGGCTGAACAAACCAGCATAGGCGAAATAGGACCCGCACTGACGGAGGTAGGTACACATCGCGAAATCCTCGCTAGGAAAGCAAGATCAAGGTGTTTGCCGGGCAGTGGCGGAAATCCCGCGACCGATCGTTATTCGTCATTTCCCTGCCAGGAGCCAATGGTTTACGACCGGCGAAAAAAAACGGCGCCTGCAGGCGCCGTCTGGAGACAGTACGGGTTACACGAAACTGCCGTCCACCTGGATATCGTGATCGACCAATAGAGTGGCCTGCCCGTTGGTGTAGACGTCATACACTTGGTTGCCGATGGTCTGTTGCTGATCCGATTCGTCCCATCCAAAATCGGTGATGGTGACTTTGTCACCGGTGCCGCCGTCGATCCGCAGCGTATGCTGATCGTTCATGGCGTTGACATCATTGAAGGCGAGAAACATTTGATCATTATTGGTGATGGTGATGCCGTTGCTCAGGGTGTGATTCGTCTGCAAGTCGATGACTTCGACATTGCGGATGAAGCTATCATCGATGGCCCGCAAATCCAGCGTGGTGCTGCCGCTCAGGCCCATCTGGATCGTATCCGTGCCGGTACCCCCGTCGTATTGGCCGGCAGTCGCGCCGTTGCCAAAATCGGCCGCGTCGAACTGCAGGATATCGTTGCCAGAGCCGCCATTGTAGCGGTCCAAACCTTGGCCACCGCCCAGGATATCGTTATCGGCGCCGCCGTTGAGCACATCGTTGCCCGCCCCCTCGAACAAGCGGTCATTGCCGGCGCCACCATTCAGCGTGTCGTTGTTGCCGCCGCCATTCAGCACGTCGTTGCCATCGCTGCCGTTTAAGGTATTCCTTCCGTCATTACCGGTGAGATTGTTGTCCGCACTGTCGCCGGTTCCGTTGATGTTGCCACTGCCGGTCAGCGTGAGATTTTCGACATTGCTGACGTTGGAACTGGCTAGCGAGAAGCTGATGCTACTTTCGGCCGTATCGCTGCCGTTGCCGCCGTTGATCGTGTCGGTGTCGCTGGAGGCATTGATGACGAAGGTATCGTTGCCGTTGCCGCCGTTCAGGATGTCGTTGCCGCTGCCGCCATCCAAACGGTCGTTGCCGTCGCCACCGTTCAACGTGTCGTTGCCTTCCCGGCCGGATAACGCGTTATCACCGCTGTTGCCGGTGATGACGTTGTCGCCGCTGTTGCCGGTACCGTTGATGTCGGCAGAGCCGGTTAGGGTGAGATTCTCGACGTTTTCCGCGTTGCGCAGGTCGTAGTTGATCGAACTCTCGACCCGGTCGGTACCGCCGAATAGCAAATCGTCCTTGACCACGTCGCCGACGTTATCGACGACGTACACATCATCGCCGCTGCCACCCTGCATGGTGTCCGCCCCGCTGCCGCCATCCAGCCGGTCGTTGCCGCCATCGCCGAACAGCGTGTCGTTGTTGGCGTCGCCGAACAGATTATCGTTACCATCGCCGCCGTGGAGGGTGTCCTTGCCGTCGCCGCCGTGGAGGGTATCGTTCCCGGGCGGCGCGAACGGGTTGGTAAATTTGAGGTCGCCCAGGCTGCCGTCGCCGAAGATTTCGTCGTCACCGCCCCCGCCATTGATGTTGTCGTTTCCTTCCATGCCAAAAATCTTTTCGCTGCCACTCTGGCCGGTGAAAGTGTCGTTGTTTGAAGTCAGGGTAATTTCCGCGCTGAAAGCCATGGTCGAGTCTCCTCAAAAATATACGGTTTGAATTGCGTTCGGTTCGATGCGAACCAGAGTTTGTTGGAGAAAGGCCGTAATGACTTTCTCGTTATCCATATCCATCTATTCCCAGGCAGTAGCGCGATGGTTTTAATAAAGTAAAAATTCTTTTGCAGGGTGCTGGATAAAATTGCAATGGTCAGGCGATTTTCTAATGCCATGGAACAGTCAAGCAACCCCATGCCAAAAGATCGGCATAATTGCTAAAGTTACCTTTTTGGGAACCCACCATTTCTAACCAGGAACCCCACCATGGGCTACGAATTTTCCATCTTGTTGATCACGCTAGCGCTGCTTCTCGGGATGTTGGTTTTGCTGGAAATCGGCCGGTCGATCGGCAACCGTCGGTTGAAGATGGACGCCGAGGGCGCCCGGGCCGGTACCGGCACAATCGAAGGCGCGGTATTCGCCCTGCTCGGCCTGCTGATCGCTTTCACCTTCTCGGGCGCGGCTGCGCGTTTCGAGGATCGCCGGGCTTTGATCATCGAGGAGACCAACGATATCGGCACCGCCTACCTGCGACTCGATCTGCTGCCGGCCAGCGCGCAACCGGCGCTGCGGGATTTGTTCCGGCGCTACGTCGATTCCCGCCTGGAGGTGTATCGAAAGCTTCCCGATCTGGAGGCAGCCAAGACAGAACTGGCTCGGTCCGTCGCGTTGCAGGGAGAAATCTGGACCCAGGCGGTCGCCGCTGGCCAGTTGGAGAATGCTCCGCCCTCGGCTACGATGCTGTTGTTGCCGGCGTTGAACCAAATGATCGATATCACCACCACGCGGACGATGGCCGCGCAAATGCATCCACCTCGGGCGATCTTCGCGATGCTATTCGGATTGGCGTTGGCGGGCGCGCTGCTGGCCGGTTACGGCATGGCCGGTGGCAAATCGCATAATTGGTTGCACATGATCGGTTTCGCCGTCGTCATATCGTTGGCGGTGTACGTCATTCTCGATATCGAATTTCCCCGCTTGGGCCTGATTCGGGTCAATGCGTTTGATCAAGCCTTGGTCGATCTGCGAGCGAGTATGAAATGAACATCACCACCCTCGGTGAACCTCGCTTCGCTTCTCCCCAGCAGCACATAGTGAGCGACCAAGCTCGCGTGCCTCTTCATCTCGTCCGCGATCCCGATGCACCACCGCCGAAAGAGTTGCTGTTCGAACGGGCTGGTCCGCGCGCCAAGCTGTTTTTCGATCCCGCGTCAACCTGCGCCGGCATCGTCACCTGCGGTGGGTTGTGCCCCGGCCTGAACAACGTAATCCGCTCGCTATTTCTGGAGCTGTACTACGGCTATGGCGTGAAGGATGTGCTCGGCTTCCGCGACGGCTATCAGGGACTCGACCCGACGCGTGGCCGAGAGCCGTTCGTGCTGACCCCCGAATTCGTCCATGACATTCACGAGAACGGCGGCACCGTGCTGGGCACTTCGCGCGGGCCGGTGGACGTCGGCGCCGCCGTGGACAACCTGATCCGGCGCGGCGTGAACATCCTGTTCACCATCGGTGGCGACGGTACCCAGCGCGGCGGCAACGAACTGTTTCAGGAAGCGCAGCGGCGCGGCCACTCGTTGGCCGTGGTCGGTATCCCCAAGACCATCGATAACGATGTGGCGTTTGTTTCGCGTACCTTCGGCTATCTCACGGCGGTCGAGGAAGCGGCGAAAGCGCTGCGCTGTGCCCACACCGAAGCGCATAGCGTTCAGAACGGCATCGCACTGGTGAAATTGATGGGCCGCGACGCTGGTTTTATCGCCGCTGGCGCGACGATTGCCAGCCAGGATGTCAATTTCACTCTGGTTCCTGAAGTGCCGCTGCGACTCGATGGCGAAAATGGCTTCCTCGCCGCGCTGAAACAGCGCATCCTGAACCGAGCGCACGCGCTGATCGCGGTGGCCGAAGGCGCTGGCCAAGAGTTGCTGGCGGCCAGCGATGCGGAGCGCGATGCCTCGGGCAACGTCAAACTCCGGGATATCGGCCCGTTCCTGCGCGAACGCATCGAGAGCTATTTCAAAGCGGAGGGAATTCCGGTCACGCTGCGCTATATCGACCCGAGCTACCTGATCCGCAGTGTCCCGGCCGACGCTGAGGATTCCATCCTCTGCGACTTCTTCGCCCGCAACGCCGTCCACGCCGCGATGGCTGGCAAAACCGGTTTGGTGATCGGTCTGCTGCACGACATGTTCATCCATGTCCCCATCGAGTTGCTGGTGAGTCAGCGGAAGCGGTTGGACTTGAACGGCCCCACCTGGCGTGCGGTGTTAGCCGCGACCGGTCAGAAGCTGATCGAGGTTCCTGACGATGGTCAAGAACCAGGATTCGGCTGCCTGATTTCCCGCTTTAGGCTCGCCCAAGCAGTCGGGATATTACTGGGTGACCTGATTCCATTCCCGCTCGTAATAATGCACCAGGACTTGGTTGTTCAGTCGGTTGATTTCGGTTGCGACCGGTGCCATGTCCGGGGGGAATTGGAATAACGCGGGAGTGGTCTCGACGGTCAGGAAGCGCAGGCCGGGTGGATAGTGGTCGGGTGCTTGCCACGGTTGGTGGGTCGCCAGTGCGAAGCCCCATTCGCCGAAGGCCGGGACGTAAGCGTGATAAGGGGCGACGTGCAACCCGACGCTTTCCAAGGTGCGGGCGATACACCAGAACGACTGGCGGGCATACAGCGGCGAGGTGGTCTGGATCACCGCCGCGCCGTTCGTCGCCAGATGTTTTTCCAACAGCCGATAGAAGGTGTTGGTGTACAGCTTGCCCAGCGAATAGTTGGTCGGGTCGGGGAAATCGACCACGACGAAATCGAACACGTCCGCGTTCTGTTCCAACCATCGGAAGGCATCGGCGTTGACGATCCGCACCTTGGGCGAATTCAGCGCATTCTCGTTCAACGGCGTCAGCAGCGGATGGCTGGCGAACAGCCGGGTCATCTCTGGGTCGAGATCGACCAATGTGACCGACTCCACCGAGTCGTAACGTAGGATTTCGCGCACTGCCAAGCCGTCGCCGCCACCTAGCACCAGCACCCGCCGCGCGCCTGGCACCGCGCTCAAGCCGGGATGCACCAGCGCCTCGTGATAGCGGTATTCGTCGCGGGAGCTGAATTGCAGATTGTTGTTGAGAAACAATCGAAGATCGTTTTTCCAGCGGGTCACCACAATGCGCTGATAGGGCGAAGTTTGGGCGAATACGATTTCTTCGGCGTATAGATTGTCCTCGGCCAGAGTGGTGAGCCGGTCGGCGGCGGCGAAACCGGTGAGCAACGCTAGGATCGCGGCGATGCATTGGCCGCGTAGCCAGCGCGCTTGCGGCAATTGCTCGCGGAACAACCACAGCGCCCAGGCTGCCACCAACACGTTGAGCAAGCCGAATAGCAGGCTGGTCCGATTCAGGCCCAGGTGCGGTGCCAGCAGGATGGGAAACAGCAACGATACTGCCAGCGCGCCCAGATAATCCAGGGTCAACACCTGCGCCACCAGATCCTTGAACGCGAACTGCTGCTTGAGGATGCGCATCACCAGCGGAATTTCCAGCCCGACCAGCACCCCGACGATCAAGACCAGGGCATACAAAGCCAACCGGAAGGCGCCGGCCCAGGCAAAGATCAGAAACAAGGCCGGTGCGGAAAAACCACCTAGTATCCCCACTGCCAGCTCGATTTGCACGAAACGGGCGATCAAGCCCCGGACCACATAGCGCGACAGCCAGGAACCGATGCCCATCGCGAACAGATAGGTGCCAATGATGGTTGAGAACTGGGTGACCGAATCGCCCAACAAATAGCTCGCCAGCGTACCGGCGATCAGCTCGTACACCAGCCCGCAAGAGGCGATCATGAAAACTGAGAAAGAGCAGGGCGTGAGTCATCGGGAAAACTCTAATCGCTGGTGTGAATGCTAAGGGGACCGGCTCAACGGTTGTACCTGCCGCGCCGAATCCGATAACCCCGCACAATACCGAAATCGCCCTTAACCCCAGCCTGCCGTGTGCTCACGTTCCCGGCTTTGGCGGTCTCGCTCGATCAGATCAGTCAGCTCATCACGGGCGGTTTGGGCCAGCGAGATGAGTTTGATTTCGTCCTGATAATGGGGAAACATGGCATCGAGTGCGGCTAGATCATGACGCCGGAAGGTATCAGCGGCGAGGCGCGCTTCGTGTGCCCCAAATCCCAGTTCCCGCAACACGCGCCGTCCCGCTCGTAGCGCGGACTCGAAGGTTTCCCGCTCGATACGCTCGACTCCCCGGTCCATCAGCCCGAAAACGTGCGTGACGTTGCGGGCACGGGCCACCACGATTACCTGTGGATAGTGGCTCCGCACCGTATCTACCAAACGCAGGCTGGTGTCCACGTCGTCTAGCGCCACCACCAGCAGGCGGGCCTTGGCGATGCCGGCGGCTTCCAGCAAGTCGAGCCGCGTCGCGTCGCCGTAGAACACCTTGAAGCCGAACCGACGCAGCATGGCGATCTGGTCCGGATCGTGATCCAGCACAGTAGCGGTGACCCCGTTGGCAAACAGCAGCCGGCCCACGATTTGCCCGAAGCGGCCGAAGCCGGCGATGATCACCGGCGATTCCTGGCTCGGGATGGCGTCGGGTTCGGGGCGGGTTGCCGTGTAACGCGGCACCAGCCAGTGATCGTAACCCAGCAGCAGGAACGGTGTGGCGGCCATCGACAGCGCCACGCTCAGGGTGAGCAGGGCAGCTTGCTCGGGCGGAATCATCCCGGCCTGAGCGGTCATGCCTAGGATCACAAAGGCAAATTCGCCGCCGGGCGCGAGCAACGCTGCCACCAGCCAGCGCTGTCCGAGTGGCGCTCCCAAAGGACCGGCCAGCACCCGCAGCGCGAACAGTTTCAGCAGCAACAGGCCGCCGGTCAACGCCAGCACCAAGAGCGGTCGGGCGAACAGCAAGGACAAATTGATCGACATGCCGATGGCGATAAAAAACAGGCCCAGCAGCAAGCCCTTGAACGGCTCCAGATCGGCTTCCAGAGCGTGGCGATACTCCGATTTCGCCAGCACCACCCCAGCGAGAAAGGCGCCCAGCGCCATCGACAGGCCGGCGCGTTGCATCAATACCGCGATGACAACCACGATCAGCAGGGCGACGGCCGTGAACAATTCCCGAATGTCGGTGCGGGCGATGAGGCGCAACACCGGTCCGGCGACGAATAAACCGATCGCTCAGGATCCCGACGATGACCGCCAGCCCGAAACCGACCGAAACGTGGTTGTCCGTGCCGCCGTGGCCGAACAGCGAGGGCAGGGCGATCAGCGGAATGGCGGCGATGTCCTGAAACAGCAAAATCCCAAAAATCAGTTGGCCGGTCGGGGTCGAGAATAGGTTACGCTCGTTCAAGGTCCGTGCCGCGATGGCGGTCGAGGATAGGGCCAGCGTTAGACCCAACAGCAGCGCGGTCCCGCCAGCCAAGCCCAAGGCCAGCCCCACACCAGCCAACACGCCGCCGCAGACCAGCAATTGAACGGTGCCGCCGCCAAACACGTCGCGGCGCATGGCCCACAATCGTCGGGGTTCCAGTTCAAGGCCGATCATGAACAGCATCAGTACCACACCGAATTCGGCGAAATGCAGAATGGTGTCGACGTCGCTGACTAATCCCAGGCCTGCGGGTCCAATCGCAACTCCAGCCGTCAAATAACCCAGCACCGCACCTAGCCCAATCCGTACCGCCAGTGGTACGCACAACACGGCGGCGGCGAGATAGATCAGCATGTTGCCCAGCCAAGCGGGTTCGTGCATCGCGGATCTCAGCGGCTGTCCGCGACCCAGGCGGGGTAGCTGGCGAGTTGTTCGCGATAGACGGTAGCCTCGGCTTGCAGGGCGTCGGCGTCGAGATAGGGAACGCCGTGGATGATCCGGGGTGGCAGCCAGATCATCTTGCACAACCGGGCGGTTTGGATCAGGGGTGGCAAAAAGGCCTCATAGGGATAGCCGTGGTAGCCGCCAGACTCATAAGCGATCCGGTCACCGCCGGTGGTGGTCACGCACCAGAGATGCTTGCCGGCCAGCGCCGTCCCACCGGGACCGTGAGCCCAACCGTGCGCGAGTACCGTGTCGATCCACAGCTTGAGCAGCGGTGGCGGGCTATACCAGTAAGTCGGATACTGCAAGACGATGAGATCGGCAGCCTGGACGGCAGCTTGCTCGGCTTGCACGTCGATATCGTAATCGGGATAGCGTTCGTAGAGATCATGTACGGCGACACCGGGTAAATCGGCGATCGCTTCGATGAGGCGGCGGTTGGTGGTCGAACGCCGGCCATGCGGATGGGCGTGAAGGACGATGATCCTATTTATGGTAGACCCCTCGCGCGGTGCCTGGTGGGGTTTTCGCCTCGCTGGCAGCGAAAACGCTCCAGCCTCGGTATTGGGCAGTGGCGAACAACGCCAGGATCAGGAGACCGCTCATCAGATAGCTTCGGTAGAGCATGGACCGGGCCATTCCGTCATGGATGGATCATTTATCAGTCATCGTCGCTTTTTTCCGCCTTGCCGGAAGGGCCGTGATCGCTTTCGGCCCAGCGGCTGCGCTCGTAGGCCCGAGCTCGCCAGCGGAAGACGAACGGTACAATCAGCAAGCCCAGCAGAGCCAGGAAGAAGTTGGCCCAACTGGGCACGTCCCGGAAAACGGTGAGGGTGCAGGTTACCGTTGGTGAACCGGGCGGTAATTCACCCTCCACGCTCAAATAATAAATGCCGGCCGGGATCTCGGATAGCACCGCCTCGTCGCCAGCGGTACCTTCCGACCAACGCTCGCCTTCGTCCACCCCTTGGTAATAGCTGATCTCACGGCCGATAGCGTAGCTGGCGCCGGTGTCGCGCTCAATGAGCGCCAGATCGAGATAAATCCAGTTGTTGTTGAGATTGGTTTCGGCGCGAATCATGATGTTGGAGGTTCGCCCGCTCAGCACGAACGGTTCCCCGGTCAAGGTTTTGTCCTGGGTGGTGGCATCGAATAGCAAGGTTTGCTGGTGGACCCGCTGATCGGAGGACAACGAAAGGGTAACGATCTGACCGAGGATCAGCAGGCTCAGGAACAGCCCGAGTAGCCGCCGGAATTTGGACCGCTGCGCCGCATAGGGTGAAGGCTGATTGGCACCAACCCCAATTCGCGCCGGCAAGGGTGCTGCCAATGCGAATGCGGTTTTAACGGTCTCCGGTTCGACGTATTCGGCTTGTGACCAGATGGCTTCCTTGTCGGTCAGTTCCAGGCTCAACTGGAAGGGAGGGGCGATGTAATCCCGGATCTCGCAGCGTTCGCCGACCTGGACTCGCCAGTAGAACTCACCCAGCACGTAGCTGACCTTAGCCTTGGCGGTCTGGAAATGCCGGTAGGTCCGGTCTTGATAAGTGGTCCGGCCTTGTGTGCCGTAGCCGGTCACCAATGGCGGCTCGGTCGTGGTCCGGACCAGACTCCAATGGCCGTTGTATTCCACCAACCAACGAAAGCCCTGCTTGCGGTGAAACAACAGATATTCACTCCACTCGTAGTCGATGCCTTCCACCGTCACCATCCGGCGCAGATAGCCGATGGCCTCGTATTCGGTGTTGTCCAGCGTGCCGCGAGTGCCCAGCGGAATGACCGGCTCGTACTGAATCCGGCTCTGAAATTTGGACAGGATGCGTAGATTCGGGTCGGTGATGTCAATGATCGAACCGCAAGTACCACAGGCCAGGGTCTCAGTGCGGCCCTTGGCACGGACGGTCAAGGCGCTACCGCAGCCGGGACATTGGAAGGATTCGGCCCGGATGCCGGTGTCTGGTTCCCAACCGACCGGGGCTATCGTGCGCAACCGACTTAATTTGAGATCATCGAAGCGTACCTGCTCGCCGACGAACACCAGCGGCGGGTTTTCGCTGTAGTCGAGGGTGGCAAAGGTGTTGCCGGCGGCTTGCAAGTCTACTACCGGCGCGTCATAGCCGTGAGCCGACCCGGATGGGTAGCTCACCCTCGCCGGCAATGCAGCGGGCGCTTTCGATGTTGGTCACCTGGAAAGCGCGACCTTTCAGAGTCACATTCGCGCCGGCGTGCAGCGTCGAAAAGAGGGGTAGCGGTTCGGGCGGCTGGATCAAGAAAGTCACTGCGTAATTGCCCAGCGTTTCGCCCAGCCAGCCGCCGCGTTGATTGTCGAACAGTAGATACCACTCGTTCCAGATACCTTGGCCGTAGCGCAACTGAATACGGCCGACCACGGTGAACCGAGTCTTGCGGTAGGTTCCTTCGGTGCCGAGCTGGATCGGAGAGGGGTCCGGTAGCAGTTCTGCCATCGTTCCGATGTTTTCCAGTTCCAGATCGTGGCGGATCAGCGTACTTTTACAGTACGCGCAGACCGTCAGGATCGACACAGCCGACTGGAATATGATCGACGCGCCGCAAGAGGGACAGTTAGCGGTTTTCATTGGATGAATGTGAGGACGGTAACGGATACGATCAGAGAAAATCTCAACTTTATATCATCATCTTCATGTTCAATTAAACACTAAGCCACTCAATAACCTCCAAAGTTAGCAGCCAAAACCACGTTCGTCACCTCACGAGGGTCAAACTAGATCACCGAGGAAGGTTTGGAGAGTTATCCACAAAAACTGTGGATAACTCTCCAAGAGGGCATAACAGTCAACGGGACAGAGCTAGAAAAAACGGGAGGTTGTTACAAATAGCTTAAATTGAGCAAAAAATAACCAAGTTGCCTAGGGTGGCTAAGGCACTTTTCCACAAGCGTAACCTGACAATTTGACACCGATGCCCAGCCTTCCAGGAAGCAGGGGATGTGGCATCGCAGGATTGTCTTTTCCATCCACCAGCGATGCCACTGTGCCTCGCAGCTGAACCCCTTCGGAACCGGAGCAGCGCGGTTCTCAATCCCCAAAATAATCTCGATCACCACTGAACTGACCACCGGCGCTATGGGTCAGTAATCGATATTGAATTCAAAAATAAACCCTTGCTGGTGCTGCTATAGCAGAATCGAATAAAAGTGATCATATTTGATTGGAGCGAAAGAGTTCGTCGACGGAGCAAAGGGATTGCTTGCGGATGGCTTTGGCCTGCGCCCATTTATGCTCGATGGGATTGAGATCGGGGGAATAAGGCGGCAGGTATTCCAGGGTGTGGCCGGCTTGGCGAAGGGTGTTTTGAATGTCGGCGCGTTTGTGGAAAGCGGCGTTATCGAGGACGATCACGGCGGCGGGCGGCAGTTGAGGAAGGAGCACGCGGTGGGTCCAAGCGAGGAAGACCTCGGCGTTGACGCTGGATTCAAAAAGGCCGACGGCGATGAGCTGGGAACCCCAAAGGGCACCGATCACCTTAGTGCGCCCCTTGGCGTGCCAGTCCCAGCGTCCGTGGCAGCGCTGCCCGACGGGGGCATAGCCGTACCGGCGCGGCATGTCCTGGGCAAACCCGCTCTCGTCGATCCACACCAGTGTTCGTCCGGCCGCCTCATACGCCGCCCGACGGGCTTGAAAGGCACACCGCGCGGTGGCGTCCGCGCGCGGATGCGCCAGCGTTTTTTTTATAGGAAACCCGTAGCTTGTTCTTCAGCGCGTAACAAATCGCATTTTGCGTGACCCCCAACCGCGCCGCCCGTTCGTATTGGTAGGCATCCGGATAGTCCCGCAGGTCCGCCGCCAATGCCTCCACGTCCAGCTTGCGCCGCCGAAACCCCGACGGCTTGCGCTCGATCCGCTTCAGCCAGCGCATCACGCTCGCTTTCCCTACCGCAAAACGTTCCGCCACCTGGGCAATCGATAACCGGTCCCGGTCCCGAACCTCTAGCACTTTACGACGAAAATCCAGTGAATAGGTCATCCGTTTATAATAATCAAATCTATTTTGTTATGCTATATGCATCCAGGTGACAGACAGCTGGATCGAAGGATAACGCAATAGGGTTCCTCCAGTTAGGATCGTGAGAAGAGTTCATTTTGAACGATATGACCATTTTGAACCGATTGAACCAAGCTAAATTGAGCTACCGGACTCCCCTGACTCTGGATAACTGAAATAATTAGGCTTACTAATAGCAAATGATCATTTCAAACAAAATCAGAAACCTAGTAGTACATACTCTGGGTTTGCCACGATCAGTAATCTGATAATTATCAAACCATCGGCTCTATCAAACTGGCACTTAGTTTGCTTTTTTAATCCAAGAAGCTTTCATCGTAATTGAGGAGGTAACATGACCATCCAAATCAATATCGGAGATCATACTAGCCCACACACTGGGTTCATTGCGTTTCCGAACAAACATCGCGATACGATGCGGTGGGTACGTCAGCGCGCGATATGGATCTCCAAAAATATACCCTCAGCGGATGTCTATTTTCGCGGGATCACAGCCGGTGCCCGTTCCCTCACCCAGTTACTTGCTGATAGCAGTGTCTGGGTCAATTATCATGCGACACTCATCGACTTCGGTGTAACACCAGGAGCAAGCGGGTTCGCCACCGAGTGCGCGATTGGGCCCAAGGCTTTCAAGATCGGTCGATGGACAGTACTGGCAACCTTGATACATGAACTAGCGCATTGCAATGGAGCACCCGGCGGCGCCAGCACAGTCGCTGAAGATGCGCTACCTCACTGTGGGTTAGGGAAGCTTTCGGAACTGCGTACTGGAGTTGACGATCCCCACACTCCCTATCAACCGGGCCTTGCCGGGTAAAGTTCGTGACATCGGCCTCAGCGCAGCGATACAAATATGGCTGGATCGACTTTCGCGGACCCAAATGCACCTAATCTTCAGTAACACGGTCTACACACTTCCAGTGTGCGCTCGGCGAGCGGGGTTACCCCCCGCATCGCCCACTCGGTTCAGTGATTAGTTCACTCTAATCACCTTGGGACTCACTTCAGACGAGTCATCAAGAGGCTCCCAATGACTAAAATTTTTTCTTCGTTTTCCTACCTCTTTTCCAAACTGTGCTTAGTACGATGGCTACTGATGTTATCTCCGTTGGTCTTGTTCACGCCTGGCACTATCATGGCAAGGTGTGTGCCTTTCGATTTCTTTGAATCAATTGCCAAGATCCCTGTCATCATCCACGGTAAGGTGACTCACTCTAATAAAGAAGAACTTCTTTCCGCTCAATGCAACCCTGAAGTTTGCAAACATCAATTCGATATTGATGTTATAGAAACCCTGAAAGGAAACATATCAGGGAGAAAACTGCAATTCCAATACGATTTTGTTAATCAAAGACCAAATATCATTCTATTTGCGGAAGGAGATGAATACATTTTCGCAATTAGTAAGGTAACTTCAGATGGTAAGGCCACTTTATTTGGTAACACCTGTGGCAGATCGGGACTCAGACATTGAATATCTTGATAAAATAAAAACAGCATTGAAAAGAGGGCAGTGAACTCACCCGTTTACCCACAACTCCCAACTTATTGTAATATAGTGGCATTTTGGCGAGGTCGTGATGAGTTGGGTAGCGCGGGAACTGGGGGTGTGGAGTTGGGAGACGCGCGGCGGACGCGGCGGCTGATCAAGCTGGTGGACGATTTGTCGGCGGCACCGACCGGGAGCATTCCTGTGGCGAGCGGGGGCTGGGCGGAGACCAAGGCGGCTTACCGGTTGTTGGACAACCCGGCGGTGGAGTGGCGCGAAATCCTGGAGGTGCATACCCGGCGCACCGTCGAGCGGCTGCAAGGTCAGCCGGTGGCGTTGTGCGTTCAGGACACCACGGAGTTGGATTTCACCAGCCAGCCGGGGATTGCCGGGTTGGGCCGGCTCAGTTACGAGGCCCAGCACGGGCTGTACGCGCATCCGACCCTGGTGGTCACCCCCGAGGGCTTGGCGCTGGGGGTGATCGACGCCTGGATGTGGGCGCGGGGGCCGAAAGACCAACCCCAAGTGAAGGAAAGCACCCGCTGGGTGGAAGGGTACGAGATTGTTGCGGACCTGGCCGAACGAACCCCGGATACCCGGCTGGTGTACGTGGCGGATCGGGAAGGCGATTTGCGGGCGCTGATGGACGCCGCCGCGCGGCGCGGCACGCCGGCGGACTGGCTGGTGCGGGCCACGCACAACCGCAATACGACGGCCGGCGAAAAGGTGTGGGACCGGCTGGCGCGACGCGACGCGCTGGGCGAGGTCGAATTCGCCCTGCCGGCTGCCCCGGACCGGCCGGCCCGGCTCGTGCGGCAAACCGTCTACCGGGAGTCGGTGACTTTGCCCGCCCGGAAAGGCGCGCCGACCGTGACCGTCACGGCGATTCTGGCCCGCGAGAATCACCCGCCGGCCGGCCAGAAAGGGATCGAATGGCGGTTGTTGACCAACCGAACCGCCGAGACGCTGGAAACGGTCGTGGAACTGGTGGACTGGTATCGTCGGCGTTGGCTGGCGGAAATTTTTTTCCGAATTTGGAAATCGGGCTGCCGGGTGGAAGCCCTCCAGCTCGGCACCTTGGAGCGGCTCGAACGGGCCTTGGTCATTTACCTGATCATCGCCTGGCGCATCCTGCACCTGGTAACCTGGGGCCGGGACTGCCCGAATCTGCCGTGCGACGTGGTGTTCGACCCCGGGGAATGGCAGGCCGCCTGGATCGTCGCCCACCGCGCCAAACCCCCGGCAACGCCGCCACCTTTGGGCCAAATGGTGCGACTGATCGCCGGCTTCGGCGGCTTCCTCGGCCGCAAAAGCGATGCTCATCCCGGACCCAAGGCCATCTGGGAAGGCATGCAGAAGGTTCGGGCATTCGCCATCGGCATCGCCGCCGCCAAAGAAACTTTTATTTCGTCAGGGTGACTTGTGGGCAATCGAGTGCAGTGAAGTTCGGGGCACGGCAGCAGTTAGCCCGCATTTGGATGCGGAGAGATTAATGTAGTTATTGGACTCCTTTGGAGATTGGCCATCACCACCCACGACGAAAAACTGCAGGACCATCCTCAGCATCCGGCGCTACGCTGGATCGGCCATGCCCTCGGTTTGGCTTACGTGCTAGTCACGTTACTATTTGGGCCGATCCGGTCGCTGGCTCGCCGGCTGGGGCAGGAACAAATCGTCCAACGCTACGAGCGCCGGGTAGCTACGTTGCCTCCAGCGGTGGGGCTGTCGCTGTCGCTGCTATCGCTGGCTCTGCTGGAGCTGTCCAAAATTGCGGTCCTGTTGAGCTACCGCGCCGCCGGTCTGCCGGGAGCAATCGTGGCGATGTTCTGTGCCAAGGCCGGTATCGGTTATTTCGCCCATATCACTTGGCGGGCTGCCCGCCCGAAAGTGATCATGACCTATCCGTGGGTAGCACGAGTGGATGCCTGGGTCGGAACGCAATTGGCGCAACTGCGCGGATTTCGCGACCGCTGGCTGGGCTATCTGTGCAGCCGTACCTGGTATCCCGACGCCATCGCCGCAATCAAGTCCTTTTGGCAACACTCCGCCCGCTGGACCGATACAATCAAGCGCCGACTGACAGCCATGATCGCTTCAGTAATGGCCTCCAGACCGAAGTCGGACGCTTGATCACGAAGAGGAGGACGATTCAGGAGCTTGCAACGTGAGTCAGATCGTCAGCGGCGGCCAGAGCGGTATGGATCGAGTGGCGCTGTAGGGTCCTAGGCTGGACCATCAACCTGATAGGCATGTAACGGCGCTTGAGTATGCCGGTTTTTTCAAGCGCTCTCTCCCTGCGGTGAGGGAGAGAGATTTGTCGATCAAAATGATCGGGATAGTTGAACTCAGTCCTCGGTCAGCAGATCGCCCGGCGTCGGCGGTAATCGGGGCATGCTCTGTTCTGGAAACTCGCCATCCAGCGCACCCAGGAAAGCGACGATATCCTTGACCTCGGCCTCGCTCAGATCTTTATTCAATTGCGTTTTTCCCATCACCCGTACCGCCTCGTCCAAACTCTTAACTGAGCCGTTGTGGAAATACGGCGCGGTGTAGGTCAGATTCCGCAGCGTCTGCACTCGCCACAGGTACTTGTCCGCATCTTTTTGGGTGACGACGTGGCGGCCTGTATCCTCCATCAGCTTGTATTGGGTGTCGTACTGGCTACCGGGGAAGATGGGGAATTTCATAAAAAAGCCCTGTCCCGCCGGCATGTTCGCCGAGCCGTTGAAGGCTGGGCCGGAATGACAGGCGGTACAGCCGACCTTGGCGAAGGTCTCCATACCCCGCACCTGTTGCTCGGTCATGGCCGTCTTGTCGCCTTTGACGTAGCGGTCGTAGGGACTGTTGGGCGTGATCAAGATCCGTTCATAGGCGGCGATGGCTTTAGCGGCGTTATCCATGGTCACAACATCGCCCTTGCCGAACGCCGCTTCGAAGTAAGGTTGGTAACCGAGAATCTTCTGGATACGGCCGATGGTAGCACCCAGATCCTTCATGCCCATTTCGATGGGATTGGTTGGCGGTCCCTTGGCTTGTTCCTCCAGCGAGGCGGCGCGACCGTCCCAGAACTGCGCCGAATTGAATGCCGCGTTCCAAACCGTCGGCGCGTTACGGCCACCGACTTGGCCATGTACGCCAATGGAAGTAGGCCGGTGATCGTCACCGCCTTCCATTATGTTGTGGCAGGAAAAGCACGACACCGTGCCGGTCGAGGAAAAACGGGTGTCGAAATACAGCATTTTGCCAAGCGTCACCTTGGCTTCAGTGGTCGGGTTGTCGGCGGGCGCCGGCGCTTTATCCGGAAGTGCCTGCCATTGACCTTCCGCCCACGCCGCGCTCGCTAAGGCGGTCATACCGAAGAGAGAAATCATCCTGAATAAAGAAATCATCGGCTTGCGTAGCATGCAATTTCCCCTTATTTTTATGGGAAATTAAGTTTACTCTTTGCGTTCCGATCGGTTCAAGCCAAGCGCAGCGGATTGCACCTGCTGCTGTCCAGTATCATGATGCTGGGGTTCGGTATCCAGCTGGCGCCAGTTGCTCGACAATCTATTGATTTCGGTGATCTTGCTGGTCGTCCTGGTCGTCGCTCTGAGCCTCACCCCATCGTCCGACGCAACGTAACCACGACCATAATTTCCGTTCATGACCGCCGCCCTCGCCCCCACCTCACCCCGTGCTGCTGAACATGCCGGCAGGGTCATCGCGGTGCGGGGTAGCGTGGTGGACGTGCGGTTTCCCGGTGCCCTGCCACCCTTGCGGCAACGCCTGCTGGCCGGACCACGGGCAGAGGTGGTACTGGAAGTCAGCGAACACCTTGCTGTCGATACGGTACGCGGCATCGCTCTGACCACCACCCAGGGGTTGGCACGTGGCGAGCCGGTATGGGATAGCGGCGAGCCGTTGACCGTCCCCGTCGGGCCAGCGTTACTGGGGCGGATGGTCGATGTGTTCGGCGCGACCATTGATGGTGGACCGTCGCTGGCGGATGTCGAGCGGTGGCCCATCCACCGCCCGCCACCGTCGTTGTGTCAGCAGCGAATCGGGCGGGAACCGTTCGAGACCGGCATCAAGGTGATCGACCTGCTCTGCCCACTGGAACGCGGTGGTAAAGCGGGCCTGTTCGGTGGCGCGGGGGTGGGCAAGACCGTCATCATCACCGAGCTGATTCATAACATGGTCGGACGCTATCGAGGTGTCAGCCTGTTTTGCGGCATCGGTGAACGTTGTCGCGAAGCCGAGGAACTGTATCGGGAAATGCGGGAAGCCGAGGTGCTGGATCAGGCGGTGCTGGTGTTCGGCCAGATGGATGAGCCACCGGGGGCACGGTTCCGGGTCGGCCACGCCGCACTGACCATTGCCGAGTACTTCCGTGATACCGCCCGCCGCGACGTGTTACTACTGATCGACAATATTTTTCGGTTTGTCCAGGCTGGGGCGGAAGTGTCGGGACTGATGGGCCGGTTGCCGTCGCGAGTGGGCTATCAGCCAACCTTGGGCAACGAACTGGCGGAGCTGGAGGAGCGGATTTGCAGTACCGCCAATGGCGCGATGACTTCGGTACAGGCGGTGTATGTCCCCGCCGACGATTTCACCGACCCAGCCGCTGCTCACACCTTCGCGCATCTGTCAGCGGTGCTGGCCTTGTCGCGGCAGCGGGCCAGTCAGGGACTTTATCCGGCGGTGGATCCGCTCGCTTCGGATTCCAAGTTGTTGACGCCGGCCGTGGTCGGCGAGCGCCATTATCGCATCGCCCAGGCAGTGCGCCGTACTCTGGCGGAGTACGAGGAATTGAAAGACATCATCGCCATGCTGGGGCTGGAGGAATTGTCGTCCGCTGATCGAGCCACGGTGTACCGGGCGCGGCGGTTGGAACGCTATCTGACCCAGCCATTTTTCACCACCGGCCATTTTACCGGCCGGGCCGGAGTCAGCGTGCCGCTGGCACAAACGCTGGACGACTGCGAGCGACTGCTCGCCGATGAGTGCGCCGACTGGCCGGAGCAGGCACTGTACATGATCGGCCAGCTCGACAAGGTTCGACCATGCACCTAAAACTGCTCACACCGACCGAAATACTGGTGGACGAATCCGTTGTCAAATTCAATGCCGAGGGTCCGGAAGGACACTTTTGCCTGCTGCCCCGTCACCGTGATTGGGTGGCGACGCTGGTGCCCGGTCTGGTCAGCTTCGTTGCCTTGGATGGCGGTGAAATTTTCGTGGCGGTGGATCGGGGCATACTGGTCAAATGCGGGGACGAGGTGCTGGTTTCGGTGCGGCGAGCGGTGCGCGGTGGCGATCTGGCGGGACTGCGGGACGTGGTCGAAACCCGCTTCCGCCATTGCGATGATCAGGAAAAAGCGGCGCGAGGTGCCATCGCCCGGCTGGAAGCCGGCGTTATCCGCCGTTTTCTGGAATTACAGGGATTACCACGATGAAACCGTCCCACCCTCCGGTCAATCATCTGCCGGCACAGGTGGCCCGCAAGGTCAGTCGCAAGTTGCGCGCGCGCGCCGCGCCGCCGACCTTGTGGTTCGGGCTAGGGCTGGTCGGGATGATTGGCTGGAGCGTGGCCCTACCGACGGTGCTGGGGGCGCTGCTCGGCGTCTGGCTGGATCGCGTCTATCCCGGCCGCTTTTCCTGGACTTTGAGCCTGTTGCTGGCGGGGTTGGCGCTGGGTTGTATCGCCGCCTGGCAATGGGTGGATCGAATGAGGCCACCGCATGATTGAGTTACTGGTTTGGTTGTTAGCCGCCGTGGGCGGCGCGATATTGGGGCTGTTCTACTACGCCGGCCTGTGGTTCACCTTGCGGCGTTTGCCGCAACAGACGCATCCGGCGCTGTGGGTGTTCGGCAGCTTTATCCTGCGACTGGCGGTGAGCATGGCCGGCTTTTATTTCATCCTCGGCCCGGATCGCAACCTGCCGCGCTTAGGTGTAGCGCTGCTGGCCTTCATCGTAGCGCGCGTGCTGTTGACCCGCCGGTTGCAACCCGTGACCAAACCGTCCTGATAATCGCCATGAACATCAGCCCCGACCAGACGGTTCTGCTCGATTTCGGCCCGGTAAATATCAATGCCACCCTGATTTTTACATGGCTCACTATTGCCCTGCTGGCTGGACTGGCGCGCTGGATCACCCGCAAGTTGTCCACTACTGGCGAGCTGTCGTCATGGCAGAATTGTCTGGAAGTACTGGTGGAAGGTGCCCAGCGCCAGATCCAGGACATCGCCCGCCAAGACCCTGGCCCGTTTCTGTCGTTTATCGTCACCCTGTTCCTCTTCATCGCAACCTGTAATCTGCTAGCAGTCGTTCCCGGTTATGAACCACCCACCGGCTCCCTGTCCACCACGACCGCGCTGGCGCTGTGCGTGTTCTGCGCCGTGCCGTTTTATGGTATCCGCCGCCACGGATTGCGCCGCTTTCTGCATCTGTACCTGGAGCCGACGCCGCTGATGTTGCCACTCAATCTCATCGGTGAACTGGCCCGTACACTGGCGCTGGCCGTCCGACTGTATGGCAATGTAATGAGCGGCGGGCTGGTGGCGGCGATTTTGCTGCTGGTGGCGCCGTTCGTGTTCCCGGCCCTGATGAATGTTCTCGGCCTATTGACCGGCCTGATCCAAGCCTACATTTTCGCGGTGTTGGCGACCGTGTTCATCGCCGCCGCGACCGCCGCCCAGGAACAGACTGCCCATCATTCCCAACCCCGCGTGTGAGGTAGGTGCTCATGGATTCCACTCTTGTGATCGGTGTCGTTTCCATCGTCACTGCTGGTCTGACTGTCGGCTTGGGCACCATCGCCCCGGCTCTGGCCGAAGGCCGGGCTTTGATGAACGCCTTGTTGTCCATCGCCCAGCAGCCGGACGAAGCGGCCACGATCAGTCGCACTTTGTTTGTCGGGCTGGCGATGATCGAATCCACCGCGATTTACTGTTTCGTGGTGTCGCTGATCCTGATTTTCGCTAATCCATTCTGGGATCATGTGATTGCCGCGACCGCCCGCTAGCCATGAAGCTGGACTGGTTCACCGTCGCCGCCCAAATCGGCAATTTCCTGCTGTTGCTGTGGCTGCTCAAGCGATTTCTGTATCGCCCGATTCTCGCTGCGATGGCCGCCCGCCAGCAGCGGGTTGCTGCCGCGCTGGCGGAAGCGCAAGCTCAAGCGGCAGCCGCTGAAACCTTGCGGCGCGATTGTCTGGTTCGTCAGCAAGAGCTGGCGGCGACGCGGGAAACCTGGCTGGCCCAGGCGCGAGAAGAGGTTGCTGCACAACGGCAAACCTGGCTGGCGCAGGCACAGGCCGAGGTAGCCGAGGCACGGCAACGCTGGCGGGCGGAACTGGAGCGGGAACAGCGCGATTCTCGACAAACCCTACGCCGCGAAGCCGGCCAGCGGCTGCTGGCGCTGGCTCGACGGGCGCTCGGCGATTTGGGCAACGCCGAACTGGAAGCGCAAATGGCCTCGGTACTGCTAGCGCGACTGCGGGCGCTGGATGACGAAACCCGGCAAACGCTGGCTCAGTCCGCTCGGGACGGCTGCATGATCCGCACCGCCTTTCCGCTAGCGGAATCCCAGCAGAGGATGCTGACCGCCGGTTTGCGGCAAGTACTCGCCGCTGACTTGGTCCCGGACTTCCGAGCCGATCCCGCCGCGCCGCTGGGCATTACCTTGGAAACGTCCAGCCAACGCCTTGGTTGGACTGTCGATCATTATCTTGACGGATTCGCTGCCGAATTGCAGTCCCTTATTGCACCCGCTGGTGGTGGCGAGACATCGGGCCATGAACCTGCCTGAGTACCTGGACGATTTTAACACCGTGCTGAGCGACTATCGACCCCGCTTGCGGCCGGTCGAAATCGGCGTGGTCGCCGGGGTCGGTCAGGGCGTGGCTCGGGTGCGTGGTCTACCGGGCGTGGCGGCGCTAGAAGTGGTCCGCTTCGCCGACGATTCCAGCGGCCTTGCGTTCGACCTTGATGTCGCGGAAGTCGGCGTAGTGGTCTTGCGCGACCGGGGTGGCTTGCGGGCCGGCGCGACCGTGGAACGCACTGGGCGAGTGCTGGCTATCCCGGTTGGGACAGCACTACTGGGGCGGGTTGTCAACGCGCTGGGCGAACCGCTGGATGGCGGTGGCCTGATCCCGGCCGGCGAATGCTGGCCGGTGGAGCGGCCCGCGCCACCGATTCTGGCCCGCGCTCCGGTCAGCGTACCGCTGGCGACCGGCATCAAAGTGGTGGACGCCGCCATCCCCATCGGACGTGGCCAGCGGGAACTGATTCTGGGTGATCGCCAGACTGGCAAAACCGCCTTGGCAGTGGACGCCATGCTCAACCAAGCCGATCAGGGTGTCATCTGCGTCTACTGTGCCATCGGTCAGCGCGGCGCGGCGGTGGCCCAAGTGATCGCCGCCTTGCGCGAACGCGGGGCGCTTGCCTACAGCGTAGTGGTCGTTGCGGCCGGCGAAGACCCACCCGGTTTGCAGACCTTCGCGCCTTATGCTGCAACTAGCATCGCCGAGTGGTTCATGGCCCAGGGGCGCGATGTCTTGATCGTATACGACGATTTGACCCGCCACGCGCAAGCCTATCGGGAGTTGTGCCTGCTGCTGCGCCGTCCGCCGGGACGGGAAGCGTTTCCCGGCGACATCTTCTATCTGCATTCCCGCCTGCTGGAGCGGGCCGCTCGCCTGCGTCCGGAGTATGGTGGTGGCTCACTGGCGGCCCTGCCGATTGTCGAAACCGAGGCCCAGAATCTCGCCGCGTACATTCCCACTAACCTGATTTCGATCACCGATGGGCAGCTTTATCTTTCGCCGACGCTGGCCCG
Source organism: Candidatus Competibacter sp. (assembly GCA_037045535.1). GTDB lineage: Bacteria > Pseudomonadota > Gammaproteobacteria > Competibacterales > Competibacteraceae > Competibacter_A. Next base: position 84,802 of record JBAOHI010000077.1, on the reverse strand, counting down.
CAAGGGGATCTGGCCGGCGGTGGAGATTGGCAAATCGGTATCGCGGGTGGGTGGCAAGGCGCAGTTGCCGGCTTACCGAGCGGTGGCCGGAGAATTGCGGCTGACCTATGCCCAATTCGAAGAGATGGAAGCCTTCGCCCGTTTCGGTACCCGGCTCGATGACACGACCCGCCGTGTTATCGAGCGAGGACAACGCCTGCGGGAGGTTTTAAAGCAGCCGCAGTATCGACCGTTGCCAGCAGCTGAACAAATCGCGGTCTTGTTGGCCGTCACCGAAGGCGCGTTTGATACCGTACCGCTGGAATGCATGAGTAAGGCTGAAAACCAGGTGCGGGAAGCAGTGGTGGCTCATTGCGCTGTGCTCAAGCAACGGATCGCGGCGGGTATCGACCTCAACGAAGAAGATCGCGCAACGTTGCTCACCGTTGCTCGTGCCGCACTAGCGAACCTAGCCACTCTCACCCCTGGCGCCTCTCATCCCAGCGGGCGAGGGGAGTAGGTCGGGCCGCCATGCCGATCCCAGACAGCCTGCGCCGTACCATTGCCACGGCGGAAAATCTGCAAGGTATCGTCCGCACCATGAAAACCCTGGCGGCAATCAGCATCCACCAATATGAGCAGGCGGTCGCGGCGGTCGCCGACTACGAGCGGGCCGTGCGGCTGGGACTGGCGGCGTTCTTGAACGAGACGGCTCCCGTCCACCCGCGAGGCTCCAATCTTGCCGTGTCAAAAGCGAGAAAACCCGCCATCGGCGTGGTCGCATTTGGTTCGGATCATGGCCTGTGCGGACGATTTAACGAGGATCTCGCCGAACAGATCCGGGCAGTACTGGCCCAATTTCCGGGATACAAGCAGCACGTCCTGGTGGTCGGGGCGCGCTTGGCGGCCGTGCTGGCCAGCACAGGTTTGTTCTCGGAGCAGACATTTCACACCCCCGCTGCCGCGACCGGCATCGTGCAGACCCTGCGGCAACTGTTGCCGGTTTTGGAGCAATGGCGGAGTCGGGGAGTCGAACGGTTGCTGTTGTGTCAGCAACGCCCCCAGGCTGGAATGCGCCCGACGCCCTACACGCTGGCGCTACTGCCGCTCGACCCCCTCATGTTTCAAAATTCAGGGCCATGGCCAGGGCGTTCGCTGCCCAGCCATTACGGTGATCGGGCAGCGTTGTTGAGCGCGCTGCTGAACGAATGGCTGTTTATCGTCTTTTTTCGTGCCTGCGCCGAATCGCTGGCCGGTGAGCATGCCAGCCGGCTGCTGGCCATGCAGAACGCCGAGCGCAATATTGAGGATAAGCTGGCGACTTTACACGCGCTCTATCACCAGCAACGCCAGGAAGCCATCACCACCGAGTTATTGGATGTCGTTGTCGGTTTCGAGGCATTGTTGAACAGCTTCCCCGACAGAGATAAACCCGCCGAACATTCGCGGCTTGACCTGAATTGAGGGGGTTCACAATATGGATACGAAGGCAAGTTTTCTGCCGTTGATCGCGGCGCTGGAGCGGCGTGGTGCAAGCAAGAATATCCAGGACGAAATCATTGCCGACATCATGCTGCACGAGATAGATCTCATTTATTGGCATGAGGCCGACAAGGAACGAATCGCCTTGCATGCGTTTTTGTTGGCCCGTGCCAGATCGCTGCTACAAGACTTGCTGGCTAAGGACCCAGACTCCGACGGATCGGAGGTCCTCGAACAATACATCCGGGAAATCGACAAACATTTTAGCGAGCACCATTGGCCAACGGATATCGCCGAGGACGACCCGGCGTTGCTTTATCAGCTGTGGCAACAACAAAAAGTCGCGCAAACCGCTGCGAGACAGATTACGGACGATGCCGCTCATGCAATGCGCATCTCAGGTCTGAGGAATGAGAAAAATCGCATTCTTCGCGTCCTGTTAAAACTTCCCGAGACGGTATCTCCTCAGGGAGAGTTTGAGCCAGTGACAACCAGTGATCTGGTTGCCGCGCTCTCTAAAGAGACCAACAGATACGTTAAAACAGTCATTGTCGAAGAATTACAAGCGCGCTACCCGGTTGCCTACGACTATCTCGCAGCCTTATATCAACATCGATATGTTACCAAGCTTGGCAGGTTGATCAACCTGAAAAAAATGAACAGCCAAGGATTCTTGAAATCCATGACCCAAACCGAGGCTGCGCTAAAAAACCTCATCGATAATTTAACAATCGCTCGAAAAGCCATCGGCAGACGAGAGCTGGCAAGAATTACGAACTCATGGGATTCCTTGCAAGGGATCAAACTGGTAGGTGCCCAAGATATTCATATCCCCGGATTCAATTTAGGCGGCTATCAGTTGACCTATCCGGTGGAATACTCCGAATCGCAAATGCCACCTTGGATGCAGGATAATGTAACGGGCGAATTGAAAACAGCGGGCGAAAGCGATGCTGGAACCTATATTTTGTTTTCGGATAATGCCGGTGACGTTTCGATCAGTGACGGAGCGAAACAAAAACTGCGGGAGCAATACACCCATATTCAAAATAACCTAATCAAGCCCAACTACGATGCGCTTCAATTGATTGTCGCACATTCGGATAAAATGACCCAGAGGACGGCGCTGACCATCGTTTCCTTACTGGCTACGATGGTGGATGCATATCGGCAAGTTGCGACTCCCACTCAAAGGGGATGCGGTCCTCAAACAGTATCAGGCGCTGGCGCGAGAGCTGGAGGAATCTTGGGAAGGGTTATCTCAAAACGAAGAATTGCCGGCCTTTCTCAAAAATAAAATCACCAAACTTACCGAATACTCACTCGTCAACATCAATACCGTTCATTCGATGATACGGTATTTGCACGAAGCTGGAAACAAGGCTCTTGAAGAGCGCATGATTTCGGCCCGTGCCAACATCACGATCACGGTTGGCCGTATCCAAACAAGCGAAACCAAAGAGATCCGACTGACCAAACTGGATGATGCACCGATTATTGTCAATGGTCTGATCCGTCATCGAGTGGTTGCGACGATCGTGCGGGCCGCTCGCCGAATGTCGGCATCTATCCCCGGCACTTTTGTCGTCACTGATCACTATATTATCTATAGCGTGCGACTGGGCGAGCACCGGGTGGAGTTTTCTGCCAATCTCAAACATCCAGATCATGAAGGATTTGTCCGGCTGCAAAGTTATCAGGGCGGCGTGGAAATCGAGCAGCAATTGCGTGGAGCCTTCGTCGAAAAAGTTCTCAAGGAAACAGGAATGACGGTTCAGGCTAAACAGGAGGGTCTTGTCGATTGGTTGATCAGCGGGGTTTTGGACAAGGACCACGGTGCACGGACGGCCAAGCAAATTGAACACGCCGTAATACAGATACTGCGTCTAATATGGTCTCTCCGCGATCTGGACTACGCTATGGTGTATATCTTTTCGCGAGAGATATTACCGAGGAGCTCCGGTAAAATTGATCCTAACGAAATCAATCGATTTGCTGCTACATTTGCGACTCTGTTTTTAGTCGAAGGGCGGATTCCACTCTCGTATCGAGGTAATGGCATGCCGCTCGCGACCTACTGCGAGTATATCGGACCCAAGATTTTACAGGAGTACAAGACGTATGATTCCGGGGAGCAGCGAATGGTTCGTCATCGCCTGTTTTTCACCATTAACGCCTCGTTGCAAGCGCTTGGACTGCCTATTATCAAACCAGGCAAGGGCGGAGTCGGGCAAGCGGTCATCGACGAATATTTCAGCGGTTCCTTACGCAATGCCTTGGGGCGTGGAGAATTGTGCTACAGCCCTCGGGGATTGATCGAAAGGAATCCCGATTATCAACCGTCTAGAGAGATTATCGGCACGGTTGTCACCCATGAGAATCAGGCGATGCGGATGGCCGCCCTACTGAAGATGACCGACCTGGATTTGGATTTCAGTACGATTGGCAGCATCGACCAACTCACGCTGATAAGAGCCGAACAGGAGATAGCACCCAACGAATGGTTAGTAGTGTACGGCTTGGCCGACGAAGACAATCGCACAATTTTGTATGCGTTCAGCCAACACATAGCAGCACGAGGAGATAGGCATTGGCTTTCTCTCGCTAAAATCAAGAAAATTCTGCGCAAAGCGGGCTTTGCTATACCCACGAAAATACATATTTCAGGATTTCAAAAGGTCATTTCCCATCGGATGTTGATTGGACAGCCGCGCCAGCAGACCCAAATTATTGGCACTTCCATCAGGGGGCTGTCGGCTTCGGTCGGAGATAGCTCTATTCGCATCGGGCGCATCACCTTCGACCGTAATTATTGTTTTGATCCTGAAACCCGTACCGGACGCATTTTGTTAGTTCCGTTCACAACACCTGAAGATATCGAAGCGATCCGAACCGCTGAAGCAGTCTTGGTGACCAGTGGAGGACTATTGAGCCATGCCGGTGTCACAACTCGGGAATTTGCCATCCCCGCCCTGATCATTCCTCATGCTGAATGGCTGCAATCACCGAAGGAAACCGTGGTTCGCTTGGAAGAGCGGCATCCTGGTCAGATGATCAAATCGGCAGAAGGGTTTTGGGTCAGTGACTCGATGGTCTCGGAAACAGTCGAAGTGCGCGAGGGCGACCTGGTTTTGGTTTGGGCAACACAGGGCATGGTGTCGATTATTTCCATGAGTGGCGATTACTGCCAACGAGCGCATGACTTGATTCAGGGTATCGTGGCGGGCGCAAATACCTTTGCCGATCTTGAATCCTGGCTGGAAACCCTTGCTTCCGGTATCGATATCCTAGACCGCCGAGAACAGATGATCACCGATATCCTGGGTTTGGTACTGGCTGAGTCGCTATGGAATAAGCGAATTCACTCCACCGTCCGCAAGCAGTTTATCCAGATCCTGCAACATGCCTGTTCTGGAGTGGGTACCAATGGCACTCGGAGCAAGTTACCGGTAAAAAGTATCGCCAGTATCAATGTGATCATGAAGCGACTGCTGGAGCATATCTTCAGGGAATTGGAAGGATTGCTTTCGGAAGTAGAAAATAATTTATCTAGAGTCAGGGTATTGTGGAGAGCGGTGAGCATTATCGTGATGATCGAGCGCCAGTGGGCGCAAGCCATGATGCTGATGGACAGTTTGAGTTTATCGAACGAGCAACGGCGGTCACTCGAACAGCGCATCGATCAACTACGCCGCCATCCTCGACTGGCTTTGCTCAAAGCATCTGTCCTGCACGATGTGGAAACCTTATCGAGCAGAAATTTGACGGAAGAACATCTGCCGCTCATACGCCAGACTTTGCGCCGGCTGGGTTATATGAAAAATGATATTAGCGGCCCTAAAGTCTTGTTTGTCTGTACCGCCAATATTGATCGTAGTCCCATGGCGGAGTTCTTATTTAAAAAAATGCTCAGTGATAAAAAAATAGAAGGGGTTGAGGTGGTGTCACGCGGTATCGCCGCGACCGATCACAGTCCTATTTCCAAAATAGGTCAAGCTCTTCTTTTAGCGGAAAATGGAGTATATGCTGAAACACATCGTAGCAAAAAAATCGAGGAATCAGATATCCGTGAAGCCGATATTGTCTTGGCAATGGAACAATTTCATGTGCAATTCTTGAAAGAAAAATATCCATTTGCGATCCAAAAAATTGACTTGCTGAGCGATTATGGCGGTGTGCCCGACCTGGGTGATATCAAAGATCCAGCAGGCCAACTGGAAGAGGCCCATCGTCGAATGAAGCGAGAGATAGAACTTACTTTGCTCGGGGTTCTGGATCGGATGCGAGAGGATGGTCTTTTGGCAAGAGCGATGACGGCACATTTGCAGATCAAGGCTCGCGAACTGGCGAAGATAAAAAGAGAAAAAATTACTGAATCCCGCAGAATCCTTATTCCTCTCGATGAAGTTGACGCTGATGCGGTCAGTCTGGTGGGCGGAAAAGGCGCCAACCTCGGGGAAATCGCTCACATTGTCAGGCAACATGGCGCCCAAATCCCGCAAGCACTTATGGTGACGACCTTCGCTTTCCAGCGGTTCCTCGAAGAAAACAATTTACGGGACACCCACAATCAGATTTCGGCGGCCATCGACGCCATCCTCGTGGCCAAACCGATTCTGGATGAAGGCCAACGCCAGCAGATCGTGGAATTGTCGGAGCAAATTCGCAGTTTAATCCTTCAGGGCAGCCTGGATACCACGACGTGCGTGGGGCGGGAAATCATGGCAGCGGTCGATGCTTGCGGCTTGAATGATACTTGTTTGAGCGTGCGGTCTTCCGGCCTTCAAGAAGATACCGAAGAGGCTACTTTCGCTGGGGCGGCGGAAACCTATTTATACGTCACCACCGCCGAGTTGTTGGAGCGGATTAAAGCGGTGTGGATGTCGTTTTGGCTGATCAGAGGTCTGCTGTATCGAAGCAGCCGGATCATTCGGCAAGGATCCATTAAACCGGCGGTTGTCGTGCAGAAGATGTTTGATTCTCAGGTCTCCGGGGTAATGTTCACCACCGACCCCGTCAGTGGCCGGGATATCATCGTCATCGAAGCCGGCTACGGACTAGGGGAGGGGGTTGTTTCGGGCTTGGTGGACGTGGACCGATACTATGTGAGCAAATTTGACGGTTCGATCATCGATATGCATATCGGAAAGAAAACGTTCAAGGTGGCCCCGCATCCATCGGGTAAAGGAACATCGATAGAGCCCGTTGACAGTGATCTGCGCGATGTTCCCTGTTTGAACAAGGAAGACATCAAGATCAAAGTGGCCATGGCTCTGGAAGAGTATTACGCTTCGTCGCAAGATATCGAATTCGGTATCGCCGACGGCAAGCTTAGTATTCTGCAAACCCGACCCATTACCACCCGGGTCTCTAACGAGCAGGCTTTTTCGTTTGTCGAGGAATCGCGTGGGCGAAGTAGGTCTATTGCGGGGACAGCGGCAACGGATTGAAGCTTGCTCGCGGACAAATCTACCCTGCCGCCTAACTCCTTTGCTGACGTGAAGAACCAGTCGCCGCTAGCAGGGCGGTGCTTTGCTCGAGCCGCGCGGGCGGAGATTGCTCCTCAGCCGCCCACCGGGTTTCGGCTTTAGACCGCCAGTTGGCACAGCGCATCTGATGGCGGGATTTCCCGCCGACGCGGCGGCATTCCTAGCGCCAAGTAGCCTTTGTCGAACTCCGCCCGTGTACTAACCCTTTTGGCCCGCCAACTGCTATCGGTTATTCCAGCCGTGGGGATAGTAGTAACAGCGATGATAGTAGCAGTACGGATTATTGTGATAATGGCGATAATGGCTACGGTGGTAATGGCGGTGGTAATGGCGGTGGTAATGGCAGTGGCGATGGCCGTGAGACCAATAACAGTGGCGGACATAACGGACGGCGGCTGAAGCGGGGGCGCTTGCGAGTAAGAAACCCGCGAGGCATAAAACCGTCCCTAGAACGGCCAGTCGGGAAGTGGCTACCTTCATCGTGTACCTCGTTGTCATGATACGAAACTGTAAAATCCCGTCGATCTTGGACTCCGCCGCTCAGCGGACTCGGGAGGGGGAATTCATGGCGATTGTGTACGTTGGGATCGATCTTGCCAAGAATGTGTTCGCGGTGCATGGGGACGAGTACGGCCCCTTGGTGCAGCCGAAGGTCGGGCGCGACAAACCGCACGAACGGGCTGCCGCGCAGCGCAGCAGACGTTGATGTTGGTTGTGGATCATCGTTGATGTCACTGAATCTTGGCGGTTTATCACTGGAATGGATTTGGAGTAGCCTGCGTTTGTACCCAATCACGATTTAGCGTTATACAATCCACCGGCTCCGGTTCGCCGGAGTCGATCAATTCCATCCAGGTGTCCCACGCGGGAAGAATCGGGAACGCGGTGCGAATCCGCGACGTGCCCAACGCTGTGAGGGGGACCGCCCTGGCAACACGCCACTGACTTCGGTTGGGAAGGCGCCACGGCGGGTCGAACCCGAGTCAGAAGACCGGCCTGGAAGGTTATCCTTCGGCGGCAAGGCCAGGCCGTCGGCGATTCTTCATCCAGGGGACACCATGAAGATCGAATTGCCCGGCTCGCAAGCCGATTCCGATCACGCGACCACGATTCGCGCCGCCGTTTACCAGACCATCTTTTCCCGCCGCGATGTACGCGGTCAGTTCATGTCCGACCCGATTCCGGACGCCGTGCTGTCTCGCCTGCTCACCGCCGCCCATTTCGCGCCGTCGGTGGGCTTCATGCAGCCCTGGAGCTTTGTGCTGGTGCGCGATTTGGCGGTGAAGCGCCGGGTGTACGATGCTTTCTTGCACGCTAACGCCGAAGCGGCCTTGCTGTTCGAGGACGAGCGGCGGGATCGTTACCAGCGCTTGAAGCTCGAAGGCATCCTCGACGCGCCGCTCAATCTCTGCGTGACTTGTGATCGAGATCGGGCCGGCCCCGTGGTGCTAGGCCGCACGCATAGCAAAGCGATGGATTTGTACAGCACTGTTTGCGCCGTACAAAATCTCTGGTTAGCTGCCCGCGCTGAAGGGGTCGGTGTCGGTTGGGTCAGTATCTTCCGCAAGGCGGCACTGCGGAAAATCCTCGGGCTACCACTTCGGATCATTCCCGTCGCCTATCTATGCCTAGGGTATGTTAGCCACTTCCGTGATTGTCCGGATTTGGAAGCGGCTGGCTGGCGCGAACGCTTGCCGTTGGAACAGTTGGTATTCCTGGACCAATGGGGCGAAACCGGCGACGATGCCACCGCTAGCTTGCGCGATCAGTTGCAGCGGGATCAACGAGATGCAGCTGCACTGAAAGGTTTTCCAACCGCCGCAGGGTGATCGTTAGGGGCATCCCCGGCGCGGGAGGCGCTGCCTGAGGATAGGGGCTGGCAGTGGGTCGTAATCGGTGTATCGATGTTTTAAATGATATTTGGTGCATTGCACAATCAGTTTGCTATAATCATAACTGACTGGCTAGTAACCATAATATCAATATGTATATCGTAGATGATCCGATTTTGGCGCTTATCACTCGTTTTGTAGGGGATGCCAAGAATCTAAATTTGTCCGACGCCGATTTCCTGTTGAAGCAAATCGCCGCTATCGAGCAGCATGTCGAACAATTTCCCGCTGAAGAGCGAGACACGCGGGCGCTAGAGTGGATCGAGGCTTACGCTCGTGAATACCGCCAGCAGTGGCAAAAACAAGTGGTCGTCGGAGCCTTGAGCTATTCTCGCTGCCCTGATTGTCCGCTGGCTAACGGCAAGCAGATGGCACCGTGCGCGGTCCATACCCGATGGCTAGAACTGTTGCGCCGCTACGCCATGGCCGAGATTTCCTCGCGGGAATACGTCGAAAGCTCCCTAAAACTACTAGGCGCGTATAAGAATCGGTTGAAAGTCGGTCGGATGCGCCAGCAGTTGGGGCGCGCGGCTTCCGTGTCTGACTGAACGGACACGAATCCCCCACACGCTTCATCCCTCCTTATTCGAGCTTATTCGAGCAAGCGCGCCGTATCGTTTTCACCGGCATCGCCTGCCCACCCTTCCTTGGAATCACCGACCGCGCGCGGACGTTTGACACCGATAAGCCCGTTTCCCTGGCCATTTGGACACCTCGAACGACTCGGCGCCAGGATCAGATCGATGTTAGGCAGGCGTCCATGCTATTTCAGAAAGATGCATGTCATACTTATACCGATCATGTCGGCTACCACACCGGAATGATCCCTTTACGTGATAACCGTGGTTTCCCAGTCTCCGTTGGCCTCATCCGTTTAGAGCTCTCCTCATGCAAGATTACGACTGCGATCACCGGCAAGAGGCCGATAGTTCCAGCCCGATTCGTTATGTTGGGGTTGGCGCCTCGGCCGGCGGGTTGGAGGCGCTGGAGTCGTTTTTCTCGCAGGTGACCACCGACAGCGACATGGCGTTCATCGTCATTCAGCATCTTTCCCCCGATTATAAAAGCATGATGGTCGAGTTGCTTTCCAAGCGGACCGCCATGCCCGTCCGGCGCGCTGAAGAAGGCATGCGGGTCGAAGCCAATTCCGTCTATCTCATTCCGCCTAAGAAAAATTTGTCGATTTTTCACGGCAAGCTCCTACTCAGCGAATCGGATCATACCCGCGGCCTCAATCTCCCCATCGACGTTTTTCTGCGCTCGTTAGCCGACGATCAGGCCGAAAAGGCTATCGGCATCATCCTATCGGGCACCGGCAGCGACGGCGTGCGCGGTATCCGGGCAATCAAGGAGGCAGGCGGAATCGTGATGGTGCAGAGCGAGGAATCGGCTCGGTTCGATGGGATGCCGCGAGCGGCCATTTCCACGGGACTGGCCGACTTCATCCTGCCACCCGACGAAATGCCGCAACGGTTGCTGCTCTTCATTCACCAGTCCTGTCCGCCCAAACCGAATCGGCCCCAACCATTACTCTCTGACGAGGATGGGTTGACCCGTGTTTTTGCGCTACTACGCGAGCGCATGCGGGTCGATTTCACGCACTACAAGCCCAGCACCGTGATCCGGCGCATCGAACGGCGCATGGTCATGAATCAGATTCACGATCTGCGTGATTACGTGAAGTTTATGGAGAGCTACGCCGGTGAGGTGACGGCGCTCTATCGGGATCTGCTGATCGGTGTCACCAGTTTTTTCCGTGACCGCGAGGTGTTCGACGAACTGGAGACCCACTACTTGCCGCGCTTGTTCGAGCATGCGGAGGGTCGGGAAGTCCGGTTTTGGGCGGCCGGATGCTCCACCGGTGAGGAGGCGTACACCTTGGCCATACTGAGCCATGAAGTGTTGGAGCGCCTGGGGAAACGGATCGAGGTTAAGATTTTCGCCACTGATCTGGATCGCGATGCCATCCTGCGCGCCAGCGGGGGCGTTTATCCCGAAAGCATCGTCGCCGATTTGCCGCCTGGCTATCTGACCAAGTACTTCCATCGCCGGGAAGATCATCACTATCAGGTGGATCGCGCGCTCCGCGAAATGGTGGTTTTTGCCCAGCATAACTTGATTAAGGATCCACCCTTCACCAAGATCGAGCTGGTCAGTTGTCGCAATCTGCTGATCTACCTGCAACCGATATTGCAGCACAAGGCATTGGAGATGATCAATTTTTCGCTGAACCCCCAAGGCATCCTACTGCTGGGCAGCAGCGAGACCACCGGCGATCTGGCCGATCTGTTCGAAACGGCGCATCAAAAATTCAAGATTTACGTTTCACGGGGCAAGCGCCATTCCACCGGTAATGGCTTGGGATTCTCACCACTCTCCGACCCGTGGTCCCGGTCCGGTCGACTCCCCATGTCCAGCGGTTCCTCTTCGCCGCGCGGCTATCAGGAAGAGCGTTTATTCGAGCGCCTGCTGCAAGCGTTGGCCAAGGACTATGTACCGCTGGGCGTGGTGGTGAACGAGCAGATGGAAGCACTGCACTTTTTGGGGGACCCGGACGGCTATTTCCGGTTGCGGTCGGGAAAAATCTTGAACGACGTCACTAAGATCGCGGCGCCGGATTTGGCCAGCCCGCTGACCACCGGCTTGCAACGAGTATTCAGGACCGGCGAAGAGCTGAAATACGCCGGTATCCGGGTGAAATGGCGCGACGAATCGCGGACCGTGCAAGTCCGTATCCGGCCGTTACCGGGTAAGAAAGGCCGAGAACCCTTGGCCTTGGTCTTGATTGAGCAAGCCGATACCCAGCCGCCGGAGCCGGCCTTGGCTGGAGCCCAGCTTTACGACGCAAGACAAGGGATGGAGCAGCGGATTCACGATCTAGAGCAGGAACTCCAGTTTTCGCGGGAAAACCTGCAAGCCACCATCGAGGAATTGGAGACTTCGAACGAGGAGCTGCAAAGTACCAACGAGGAGCTGCAAAGCGCCAATGAGGAACTGCAAAGCGCCAATGAGGAACTGCAATCGGTCAATGAGGAACTGCAATCGGTCAATGAGGAACTGCACACTGTTAACGCCGAGCACCAACGCAAAATCATCGAGTTGATCGAGCTAAACAACGACCTAGACAACCTGATCACCAGCACTCGGATCGCAACGCTTTTTCTGGACGAAAATATGAATATCCGCCGGTTCACTCCGGAGATCAAACGTATTTTCAAGATCCTGGACGGCGACGTCGGCCGTCCCGTGAGCCATCTGATTCACATGCTGGCTGGCGTGGATCTTTACGAGTGGGTTCGCATGGTCGCTAATGGCGCTCCAGAGTTGGAACGCGAAGTCCGTGCCCAGGATGGCGGTTGGTTCCTGATGCGGATCCTCCCCTACCACGTCGGCACCGAAACCGTATCCGGCGTGGTCTTGACCTTCACCGACATCGGCCTGCTTAAGACCACTCGAGAGGCGTTGTCCGACCGGGAAACCCGACTTTCCAGCCTGTATCGCGCTGTGCCGGTTGGGATCGGGCGGGTTGCCAGTCGGGTGCTTCTGGAAGTCAACGATCATCTATGTGAGATGCTAGGCTATGCGCGTGAGGAATTGATCGGCCAAAATACACGCTTTCTGTACTCCTCCCAGGGGGAGTTTGAGTCGGTGGGAAAAGACCTGTACGAGCAAATCAACACTCAAGGGGTGGGTATGGTGGAAACGCGCTGGCAATGCAAGGACGGTACGATCCTACCGATTTTGCTCAACGGTTCCTCATTGAATCCCGAAAGTCCAGACGAGGGAGCCACCTTTACCGCTTTTGATCTGCGTCGCGGGTTTCGGCACGACTGAATTTGTTTAAACAAATAATGACTTTCACAGGTTAAGACATGACCGAGCATGAACGGGACGAAGCGAGAACACTTCGAGAGAAAGCCGAAGCCAGCGCGGCGCAACGTCGCTCAGAGATATCAAAGCTTTCGAACGAGCAGACCGGCAAGCTGTTGCACGAACTCCATGTGCATCAAATTGAGTTGGAGATTCAAAACGAAGAGTTGCGCCGGGTGATGGGCGAGCTGGAACAGTCTCGCAACCAGTTTTCTCTGCTGTTTCATCAAGCACCGATCGGCTATCTGGTGCTGAACGATGTCGGTCTGATTCACGAGGTCAACGAAACTTTTTGCCGGATGGTGAGCAGCAAGCGGGAGCGACTGATTGGCAGCCCGTTCTCGGAGTGTATGGAGGGGGATGATCGCGGAGTGTTCCTGGCGCGTTACCGGGCGTTTTTCAGCAATCCAGCCGGAAAAAGCTTGGAGGCGCTGATTTTGCGGGCGCAGGGTCCAGCGTTTTACGCGCACATGGAAGGCGCCATCATCGACACTTCCCTGGGACGCCAGCAGAAGAACACCGTGCCCCTACTGTTTCTGGCGGTCACCGACATCACCGAGCGCAAGTGGGCGGAGGAAAAGCGTCTCCAGTTGGAACGCCAGATGCAACAGACCCAGAAGCTGGAAAGCCTGGGCGTATTAGCCGGCGGTATCGCCCACGATTTCAATAACCTGCTGACGGTCATTCTGGGCAACGCCAGCCTGGCCCTGGACGAACTACCACCGGTGACCCCGGCTCGTGACAGCCTCCGGTCGATCGAGGAAACCTCGCTGCGCGCCGCCGAGCTTTGTCGGCAAATGCTGGCCTATTCAGGGAAAGGCCAATGCGTGATCGAAAACATCCGATTGCGGGAGTTGATCGGAGAAATGATCTCGCTGCTCAAGGCTTCGATCAGCAAAAAAGCGATCCTGAACCTGAATCTGAGGGATTCACTGCCGTCCCTGCGTGGCGATCCCAGCCAAATTCGCCAGGTGATTATGAATCTGGTGATCAATGCCTCGGAGGCCCTCGACGAGCACGGCGGTGCGATCACGATTTCGACCGGCATCATGGAGTGTTCGCGCGAATATCTGTCCGAGGCGTTTTTAGACGAGAGTCTGACCGAAGGATCTTACGTGTGGCTGGAAATATCGGATACCGGTTGCGGCATGGACAAGGAAACCCAGCGACGGATTTTCGAGCCGTTTTTCACGACCAAGTTCACGGGACGTGGCTTGGGTCTGTCGGCGGTGCTGGGCATCGTGCGCGCACACAAAGGGGCACTCAGGGTTTACAGCGAACAGGGCCGGGGCACGGCGTTCAAGGTATTGTTCCCCGCCGTGCTGGAGGAAAGAATGCTGACGACCCGAAGTCAAGGGGTAAAACCGGGCGATTGGAAGGGCGCCGGCACGATCCTGCTGGTGGACGATGAGGAATCGGTTCGGATCATGGGCATTCGGATGCTGGAGCGGCTCGGTTTCGGGGTGCTGACCGCCATGGACGGTCGTGAGGCTCTGGATATCTATCGGGAACGCCACGCTGAAATCGCGCTGGTCCTACTGGATCTGACCATGCCCGATCTGGACGGCGAAGAAACCTTCCGCGAGCTGCGCCAGATCGATTCGCGGGTTTGCGTGGTGATGTCGAGCGGCTACACCGAGAGTGAAATCGCACCGCGCTTCGCGGGCAGGCGATTGTCCGGCTTCCTGCAAAAGCCCTATACCCTGAACGCACTCGCGCAATGCCTGCGCAGCGCCCTGAACACCGACGTGTCTCCCGGTCCGGCATTCCCCGCAGAAGAAGTCGACGTGAAATCGCGCTGCTGTTGAGGTGGATCGATGAGTCGGTGGGGATTGTCATGCATTTCAAGCGGCAGCAATAATCATGAGCGCGACCGACTTCGTCACCCTGTCCAGACTGTGGCAACGTCTCAAGCTATCACTGCCTGATCATCCGGGCCGCTGGGCGGGGTTGGTTCTAGTCCTTGGCCTGTTGCTGGTTTCTCTTGCGTTTGTCTGGTTGTTCTGCCGCATCGAACTGGGGCCGGGTGAAATCGCCATCCTGGTGCACAAAACTGGCAAGGATTTGCCATCGGGCGCCATCATCGCCCTGGAACCCCAACAAAAAGGTATTCAATTCGAGGTGTTGCCGGAAGGACGCTATTTTCACAATCCTTACACCTGGAGCTGGGAAATTGCCAAGATCACCGACATCCCCGCCGGCAAACTGGGGGTGTTGACGCGGTTATACGGGAGGGATTTACCACCAGGCGAGATCGTCGCTGGAGGCGATTGTTCAAAAAGCGGTCCTGGCGACGCCAAAGGCATCGTTGCCGATGTGTTGCGCCCCGGTAAATATCGCATCAATCCCTACGCTTGCAGTGTGCAACTGTTCGATGCCATTTCCATCCATCCCGGTGCGGTGGGGGTTATCACTTCGCTGGTCGGTCAGGATGTGCTCGATGGCCAGCTTCCGCTGGAGGTGCGCAACACTTATCTGGTCGGGGAAAACATGAAAGGCGTCGTGCCGGGCGTGCTCGATCCTGGCACCTACTACCTGAATCCCTACCTCTACAACGTGGTCGAAGTGACCTTGCAGAGCCAGCGTTTCGTGTTGGGCGGCGAGGATGCCATCAGTTTTTCGACGCTGGACGGTTTTAGTGTCCAGGTCGAAGGGACCATCGAATTTGGTATCGAGCGCGACAAAGCGGCGCTGATTACCCATCAGGTCGGCGATATGGAAGACGTGCTGAAAAAGCTGATCCTGCCCAGGGCACGGGGTTTCAGCCGGATCGAAGGTAGCAAGCATCCAGCGATCAACTTCATCGTCGGCGAAACCCGCCAGCGATTTCAGGACAATCTGGAGCAACACTTGCGCGAAAACGCGCGGCGTTGGGGTGTGGCGATCAAGTCGGTGCTGATCCGCAACATCGTCACCCCGGATGCCATCGCCAGCATTATCCGTGACCGCGAAGTGAGCGTACAGAACGCCCGCAAGTTCGAGCAGCAAATCGAACAGGCCCGCTCGCTGGCGGAATTGACCCGACAGGAAATGCTGGCGCGACAAAATGAGGAGAAAGTTGCAGCGGAAACCAGCCGTATCCAGGCAGTGATCCGGGCGCAACAGGATTTGGCGGTGAAAGTGACGGCGGCCAACCAAGAGCTGGAAGTCGCCAAATTGGAGAACGAGGCCACCGCCGCCCAGGTCGAGGCAATTCTGGCCAAGGCGCAAGCCGAACGCGACGTGATTGCGCTCGGCAACAAAGCGCAAGCCGACGTGCTTGCCGCGCAGGTGCGGGCCTTCAAGACCGGCATGAATCTGGCGCGCTATTCCTTCTATCAAAAGCTGGGACCACGCATCGTCTCGCTGCTGGGCAGCGATGCACCCGACAGTTTCGGCGGGCTGTTCCAACCCTATCTGTCGAGAGAGGTTAAGCCGTGAACCGGATCGCGGGGACGGTGGCCGGCTTGCTCGCCATGCTGGCAGGAAGTTGGCTCGTTTGGCAATGGGGGTTCTGCCGGTTCTACGTGCCACCTGGTCAGATGGCGATCATCACCGCTAAAAGCGGCGATGCCTTGCCACCAGGGCAAATCCTGGCGAAACCGGGGCAGCGGGGTATTCAGGAACAGGTGCTCGGCGAAGGGCGGCATTTTCTCAATCCCTGGTTGTACGAGCACAAGATCGTGCCACTCTTCGTGATTCCACCCAGCAAGGTCGGGGTGGTCACCTCCAAGGTTGGCGCCGAACTGCCGCCCGGCGAGTTTTTGGCGGAACCCGGACAAAAAGGCATCTGGCGTGCTGTGCTGGGTCCCGGCAAGCATCGCCTGAACCCTTATGGCTATCAGATTGATATCGTGGACGCTGTCAGCATTCCAGTGGGCTACGTTGGCGTGGTGACCAGCTTGTCCGGGAAACAGACCACTCCCGATGCCTTCGCCGGTCCGGGCGAAAAGGGCGTGCGGCGGGATATCCTGCAACCCGGTTTGTACTACGTGAACCCCAAGGCGCTACAGGTCGATCTGCTGGAAATCGGCATCAACCAGGTCTCGCTACTCGGCAAAACCGGCGGCGAGGTGGTGACCAAGGGGCAAATCGCGTCCCAGAATGCGGCGATGGTGAACTTGCAGAGGCGAGCGCTGGCGGAGCAGATGGAAAAGCGGATGGACTATATCGCGCAACAGCGAGCGCAGGAATCCACCGCCGATAAAACGCGATTGGAGAGCCTGGCGGCGCGGAATGCCCCGCAACAACAAGCCAAACAAGCCACATCGGGGCCACTAGTCGCGTCGAAACCCGCACTGCCAACGGACGCCAGCAACGTACTGAGCCTGAACCAATTCGTCGAGTTCCCGTCTCGCGATGGCTTCGAGATCAGCCTGGATATGACGGTGGAGTTCGAACTTTTGCCGGAACACATCGCCTGGATTTATCAGAGCTACGGCGATCTGCCGGCCGTGGTGGACAAGATTATCATGCCGCAGATTTTGTCGGTGTCGCGGTTGAAGGGGTCGGCCTATCGGGCCAAGGATTTCATCGTCGGCGAAGGGCGAGAAAAATTTCAGAACGATCTGACCGAGACGCTGGACAAAGCCATCGGGGAGAAACGGATCGTCGTGCATGACGCACTGATCCGGCATGTCAACGTGCCTGAACAAATTCTCGATCCGATTCAGCAGTCCAGCATCGCCGTCGAGCAGGATTTGACCAATAAGGAGAAGCAGAACACCGCCCGCAAACAGGCGGAACTGAACACGGAGCTGGGACTGGTGGAGCAGCGTCGCCGACAGGTGGCCCAGGAAACCGAAAAACTGAAAGCGGAGATTCTGGCCGATCAGGAAAAGCAGGTGGCCCAACTACAGGCGGAAGCTGTGCGGCAGACAGCCGAGATTGGGCGACAAACGGCGCTAGTCCGCGCCGACAAAACCCGCAAGCTCGGTCAGGCACAGGCCAGTACTATAGCGTGGGTGGAGGGTGAAAAGGCTAAGGGGTTCGAGCTGAAAGCAGCGGCGTTCGGCGATCCGGCGGCATTCACTTTATGGGAGTTCGCCAACAATCTGAATAAGGATTTACGGGTCAATATTCTGCACGCCGGTTCCGGTACACTATGGACAGATTTGGAAAAAGCGACCTTGGGTGAATTGGGCGGAGCAGCGGTTCTGGATAAAAAATAATCGATTACTAGGGTAGATGGCCATATCGGGTTATGCCGATCAGCATAATATCGATACCAAAAAATTAAAAAATTAACTTGCCGAATAGCTAAAAGCACGGAGGAGGATTCATGTGCAAACGTAGAAGAGTCGTGGATTCGTATTGCCTTTATAGGCGCCAAGGTACCAATACGATTTATGCTCGTGATCGATATGGCCGCTACAACGCATACCAGGTAAACGGGCAGCGCGTAGTAATTTTGCCTGGCAGGATTACTACACTACCCCCAATCTACGGGCGTGTAAATTTCGCTAATAATGTGCGATTCACCGGACGCACGCGCAATCAAGGCGCGTTACAGATAGCGTTTGAAGCGACTCCCAAGGCCCAGAGGCTTTCGACAGGATGGGTTGATTTACCGCAGACTCGCGCGTCCTCCCGGCGAGAAACGAACCAAGGAATGAATGCTGCGATGATTGCGCTGACAGGAGTCGCTCGTTCAGCGACCAATTACGTCATATGGTTTGATGGACTCCATCCCGGTGTTGGTCTTCGATCCGATCAACCTTGGGAATGGTGTCACTTGCTCGCCCACAGCATGGGTGGAGCAGATGATGCCACTAATATTGTGGCCGCTCGAAAAGGCAATAATTCGGAGCAATTGGCCATCGAAAGTGCGCTTCAGATGTATCGAATGGAGCAGATTTTTCAAATGAAAATCACAGCAGCTTGCTTAAATGGCGCTAACGGCAGGCATATCGGAAATGTCATAAGATACAAAATTCGTTGCATTCACGGCGGACAGTCATTTATTGTTTTTCTGGACTGCCTCAACGCGCCAGATCCCTCGCAAATTCACTACTACGGGCTGCTGGAATCAGTAGCCCGCTGGGCCAACAATTTGCTGATTCAGGCTTCGATGCAGATCTACGGCAACGCGGTCACGGCGGATGAGCGTCGCCAAGTCCTCGATTACATTGATGAACACGGTTAAAGCCGCAGGATCAAGTATTCTCTTGCTCTTGCCGCAGCAGCTGACGAACCGCAGAATGGCGTATTTTAAGGGGTGCTTGCGCGAACGCAGTGGCCCCCACTTTTTCAGATGCACGAGACTACCATCAACCGTTTAACCGAGGAGATTTGCAAGATGAGGGTGATCATCGCACGGCAGCGGGCCAAATCGGCCTTGAGCGTTGCCGCTCTAGCCATTTGGATACTGTTTGGACCGCTCGGCGCCGTCGCACAGGAGCCGCCACGCACCGCGCCAACCGCGCCTGGCAAAGCGCCGGCCGAGACACCACCCCTGCCGCCACCACTCGAGCAGGCGCCGCCCCCCGGCGGTGCGGCACCCGAGTCGAGTTCGGCCATTACCGTCCAGGTACCGGTAAACTCCAACATGTCGCTGGTCCATGTCGGCAGCAGCGACTCCTTTGCCATCACGCCCGAGGGACGCCAGGCCGCCACTCATCTGTTCGACGCCCTGGAGGCGCTGGACCGCAAGGAACCTGACAAGGTGACGGAAAAGGCTAAGGCCGCGCTGGCCATTTATGCCACCATCATCCCGCGCGAAAACTATGGCGGCGAATACACCGCCTTGCAGTGGTTTTGCGACTATCTGATCGCGGACCAGACGAAGAAAACCGAAATGATCGCCGATCCCTTCGTCAATGAATTCTTCAAAATGTTTGGCGGCGACGACTATGCAGTGCTCAAGGAATACCTCAAGCGCAAGTATCGGCTGAAGGACACCGGCGACGAGGAGACCTACACCGGTCAGATGCGCAAGGCGTATCTCGAAGACACCATCCTGTTCAACAATCCCCGGCGCGAGAGCTGGGAACACACTACCGAACTCATGGCCCTGCTGGATCTGAAGCCGGGCGCGACCATCGCCGACGTCGGCTCCGGTCCTGGCTACTATTCCTTCCGCTTTGCCAAGATGGTTGGATCGACCGGCCGGGTGATCGCTATCGACACCGTGGCCGAGCACCTGAAGTATGTCGAGCAGACCAAGGCACGACTCGGTGTTACCAACATCGAGACTATCCAGACCGATGGCAAGACCCTGGGCTTGAAAGGGCGTAAGGTAGACGCGGTGTTTCTGTGTTCGCTCTATCACAACATCTACGCCATGTCCACGGCACCCGAGCGCGATTCGTTCGTCAACGCCATCAAGGAAGCGCTGACCGACGATGGTCTGCTCTATTTGGCTGACAATGGCCTAGTGCAGCCGGGAATCCTGCCTTACCACGGCCCTTATATTGCCAAGGAACTGATCATCGCCCAAATGCTGAACTACGGATTCGACCTGCTGCGCCAGTACCAGCACATCCCACAGCGTTATCTACTGGTCTTCAAAAAGCGGCCTGAGGGCCGGCTGCCGGCGCCGATTCCCAGCGTGGTAATGCCTGGCCAAAACCCGGCGCAAAACGGTGCCGTTTCCAAGGGATCGACCCCGAAAACTCGATAAATAAGGTCTCGATCACTGTGGATAACAGCCTGATCGGCGCGGTCGCCGCCCTTGGGTCGGCGGCCTCGTGGGCGCTGGGTTCGGTATTGTTTCGCCAGCTGGGCGACCACTTGCCACCGGTTGCCCTGACCTTCGCCAAAGGTATTACGAGCGTTGTGTTACTCGGCATCGCGGTCACCGCCATCGGTTTCGAGTCGATCGGTGGGAACGCCTGGTTGCTGCTAATTCTGAGCGGCCTGCTGGGCATCGCTCTGGGCGATACTCTGTTCTTTTTGGCGTTGAACAATCTCGGTGCTCACGCGGTCGTGATTCTGTTCACCTTGGGCCAAGTGCTGACCGTGATGTTGGCAGTGTTCTGGTTGGGCGAGCAGCCGGAACCTCTCGACTGGGCCGGGATCGGCTTAGTCTTAGTGGGAGTCACGGCCGTGATGTGGACCCGCATCGGTGGCGAGGAAGGGCGCACCGGCCTCGTGGGTATCCTGTATGGCCTGCTTTCGGTGGTCGCCATGGCGGTGTCAATCATCATCGCCAAGGAAGCGCTGGCGACCACGGGCAGCGTTCAGGCCACTTTTATTCGCATGGTCGCGGGTACTGTCGGGATCTTCCTGTTCGGGCAGGCCACCGGTCAGATCGTGAGCGGACTGAATGCTCTGCGCCAGCCGCGATTTTTCGGGTTCTTTTTGCTATCGGTGGTGGTCGTGACGTTTGGCGGATTCTGGCTATCGCTAGTGGCGATCGCTCATTTGGATGTGTCTATCGCCAATACGCTCAACGCTACCGAACCGCTGTTCGTCCTGCCGCTGGCGGCTTTCTTGCTGAAGGAGAAAATCACGCCGCCCGTGGTGATCGGCAGCTTGGCGACGGTGGGCGGGATCGTGCTGATCCTGGCACCCTGGTGATGGCGATGGCGCGAACATTGACCGTCGTGGATTCGGATGCATGGCCATGGCTCGGCTGAACCCAGGGGCGTCGGATACCGGCGCGGCGGGCCAGCCGACCTTCGTCGCCCGTGGCCTGACGAAAACTTACCGCACCGACGCCGGTGAAGTCCACGCGCTGCGCGGGATCGACCTGGAACTATGGCCCGGCGAGCTAGTGGTCATGCTGGGGCCGTCGGGTAGCGGTAAGTCCACCTTTCTCAACATTCTCGGCGGCCTCGACATACCGACCGCCGGCCAGGTTTTGTATCGCGGCGCCGACCTTGCCGCTTTCAACGAGCGCGCGCGCACCCGCTATCGCTGCGAGCAGATTGGCTTCGTGTTCCAATTCTACAATCTGATTCCCAGCCTGACCGCGCTCGAAAACGTGATGCTCGCCACCGAGGTCGTCGCCAATCCCCTGCATCCGCAAGAAGCGCTCGATCTGGTCGGGCTGTCCGAACGTTCCGACCACTTTCCAGCCGAGATGTCGGGCGGCGAGCAACAGCGCGTCGCCGTGGCCCGCGCCATCGCCAAGCGTCCGTCGATATTGCTCTGCGATGAACCGACCGGTGCCCTGGATTCCAACACGGGGATCTTGGTGCTGGAGGCGATCGAGACCGCGAGCCGGGCGCTGCAAACCACCACCGTTTTGATCACCCACAACGTTTCGATCGCGGCGATGGGCGATAGGGTGGTCTCTTTCACCAACGGCCACATCGCCGATATCCGGACCAACGACCGCCGCCGGCCGGCCCGAGAACTTTCCTGGTAGGTTGGGAGCCACGGCATTGCGTGTTCTCGACAGAAAGATCTTGCGCGACCTGAAGCGGCTATGGAGCCAGGCGCTGGCGATTGCCTTGGTCACGGCAGTCGGCACGGCAGGGTTCGTGATGTCGCTGGGTACCATCGACTCGCTGGAGCAGACCCAGGCCGTTTATTATGAGCGTTACCGCTTTGCCGATGTGTTCGCCTCGGTACGTCGTGCCCCTGAGTCGCTAGCCGATAAGCTGGCTGCCATTTCCGGTGTCAAGCAAGTCAGCACGCGCATTACCCATAACGTTGTCCTCGACATCGAGGGCATGTCCGAGCCGGTCAATGGCCTGCTTTCATCGCTACCGGAAGCGGGCGGGCTGAATCAGATTCACCTGCGGCGCGGCCGCGTGGCACTGCCAGGCTCGACCCAGGAAGTCGTGCTGACCGAGGCTTTCGCCAACGCTCGCGGCCTGACCTTGGAGAGCAGCTTCTGGGCGACCCTGAAAGGGCAAAAGCGCCAGCTCACCGTAGTCGGCATCGCCCTGTCGCCGGAATACGTCTTCTTCGGTGTACCAGGGGCTATGGTGCCCGACGATGAGCGTTTCGGCGTGTTGTGGATGGACCGCAAGGCGCTGGCTGCCGCTTTCGACCTGGAAGGCGCTTTTAACGATGCCGTGCTATCGCTGATGCCCCGCGCGGATGAGGCTGAAGTGATCAGCCAAGTTGACGCGCTGCTTGATCCCTACGGCGGCGTGGGTGCTTATGGTCGCGGTGACCATATTTCTCACGCCACGCTATCCGGTGAGATCGCGCAATTGCGCGCCTCGATCTATCTCGCCGCCCCGATCTTCATCGGCGTGGTGGCCTTTCTGCTGCACATGCTGATGATGCGGCACGTCGAAACCGAGCGCCAGCAGATCGGGACACTAAAAGCGTTTGGGTACAGCAACGCCGCTATCGCCTGGCACTATTTCAAGTTCGTGTTGGCCATCGTCGTAGCGGGAGTGCTGATAGGGCTAATCGTCGGCGCTCGGGCCGGCCAAGCGGTCACGGAACTCTATGCGGCCCACTACCGCTTTCCCTTTCTGGAGTACGTGCTTACGCCTAACGCATTCATGCAGGCCACTGCCGTTCCACTGGCGGCGGCGCTGGTCGGTGCCATGGGCAGCTTACGGGATGTGATCAAGCTGCCACCGGCGGTGGCGATGCGCGCACCACCGCCACCGGTTTATCGCCGCACCCTGATCGAACGCCTCGGGTTGCACCTGCCGATGGATCAGCCGACGCGGATGATCCTGCGCCACATCGTCCGCTGGCCGTTACGCTCGATGCTGAGCGCGCTGGGCATCGCCGCCGCCACGGCCATTTTGGTCGCGCCGCTTGGAGTGCTCGACTCGGCGGTGTACATGATCGACACCCATTTTTTTCGCGCTGAACGCCAACACATGACCGTCGCGTTCGCCCAGACTCGACCTCACAAGGCCATTTACGACATGGAGCACTATCCTGGCGTGCTGCAAGTGGAGCCTTTCCGGGTGACGCCAGCCAAGATCCGTTACGGTCTGCGCTCGCGCCGGGTGACGCTGGTCGCTCGCGAGAGTCTCGGTGAACTGTCGCGGCCACTCGACCGCGAACTGCAACCGATGGCGATTCCGACTCAAGGTGTGGTCATTTCCAGTGCCATGGCGCAATGGCTAGGGGTCGGTCGGGGGGATCGGGTGGCCATCGAGTTGCTGGAAACCCATCAGGCCGCCCTCGATATGCCCGTCACCGCTGTCGCCGAATCCTACGTCGGTTTGACTTTCTTCATGGTGTTCATCGACCGCAACTTGTTGAACCATCTCATGAAGGAGGGCGACGTGATCACCGGGACGCACTTGCGCCTCGACTCGACCGAGCTGGAGCCGCTGTACGACCATCTTAAAAACACCCCCGCCATCACTGGTGTGGTTTCCCATGCCGCCTCGCTGGCCGCGATGCGCCGGATCATGGCCCAGAACCTGCGCATGACACTGGTCAACATCGTGGTGGCGGCCATCATTATCTTTGGGGTGGTTTACAACAGCGCCCGGATCTCACTGGCCGAACGGGCACGGGAACTGGCCAGCATGCGCTTGCTCGGTTACTCGCGCTTTGATGTCTCTTATATCCTGCTGGGCGAGCTTGGAATTTTGACCCTGGCGGCCATTCCGGTCGGCTGTAGTCTGGGCTATGGATTTGCTCACATGCTGACCGAGGGTACCGCCAACGAGATGTTCCGGCTGCCGTTGCACATAGAGAGTGCCAGTTTTGGCTATGCCGCCCTCGTGGTACTCACGACCGTGGTTCTCACCGCAATGGTCGTCACCCGTAAGATCTTCCAGCTCGACATTGTCTCCATTTTGAAAACAAGGGAATGACCTCGGATCTATCGCCGACATCGTCATGTCCATTGCCACATCAAATAATCATATTCCAGCAAAGAAGGTATGGCGATGGGACGACAAGCGAGCGGTGATGAGTATCCGACCGCTCTGGGAATTTCGGAGGCTGTTTGGTGTGAGTCACGCTGCTGTGGCGAACTCGTTCAGTTGGCGATATGGCATAGAGCTTGGCGATGCCTGCAGGTCAATACTGGGGTTCGACCACAACCTGAGTGACTGGCCCAGTAATCTGTCCTTGAGACAAGAAAAAACCGATGGGGGAAATCCCCCATCGGCGAGTATGGCTATGAGCTGGCGAAGAATCCCCGCTTCGGTAATGACACTGGAAATCCAGCCTTGCTAACCGCGTTCGAACAACTACTTTGCGGTACGTTCGTTCAACTTTTCGAGGAAAAGATTCATAAAAGCAGCGACCACGTAAGGATGCCGGGCGGTAATCAGCCGACCATCGACATGGGTGTCGGCCAACGACCGGTGCTTCTGGTCGTAAACGAGTACGGCACCCGTGTTGCGGATATCGTGCATGATGTTGTGGGAACAGGTGACCTTGCGGCCTTGGAGCAAGTCCGGCGCCGGTGTCAACAGCCACAGCGAATGGCAGATCGTGCCGATCAACAGATGGTCGGCGGCGAACGCCCGGCGCATGAACTGGGTCGCCTTGGGCTCGTTGGGTTGGCCTTCGTCCACATGCACTTCGTACCGTAGCATGTCCATGGCATAACCACCGACCAAGATCAGCCCCGAGTAATCTTCCAAGCGAACTTGATCGAGATCCTTGGTGACGCGAATTTCCTGATCACTGTCGTTGCCTTTGAAAGTGCGTTCTTGAGCGCCGCGTAGATTCGAAATGAATTCGGTGCCGTACCCGTTGGCCGGAAAAAACATGGTAAAGGCACCCGGTTCCGTGTCGTCGAAGTGCGACTCGATCATGATCGCGATACGCTTGGGATGCGAATGAGATGACATCGTGGTAATCCTCCTGGGGACGAGGTATGGCAGCAATCAGCGTACGTTGGTGAACGCGGCGCGATAGATCTTGCGGCTGTTGGGAGCGGTCACCGCTGCCGGGTCGAGTTTCGCGAGATGCCCGGTATAGAAATACGGTTGCACCGTACCTTGCTCCGGAGGTTGCACGAATGCGTAATAGAGCGTCACTGGTTGGGTATGGAATTGCTGGGCGGTGATGTAGCCGACCAAGCAATGCTCAAAGGAGTGCAGGGAATTCTTCCAGGAATGTTGTTTTGGGAAGCAGTTGGCCGCTCCCGGCCCACACGGATAGGGCTGATTGGTACGGCCGTCGACCATGTGCCAGATTTCGTGGTTCTGGTGATCGACCATGTACTTGAACCAGTAATCGTAGGTATTGATCAGATAGCCGGCATAGTTGGGATCGATCAGGCTAAAAGTAGCGGAAACTTGATCCAGCTCGGCCAAACCCCACCATTCCTTGTCGGGGTCGATGGTACCGTCGAGCAGCGGCCGCCGACCCCACGATCCCGTTTCGGGAATGTAAGCTTGTTCCAAAAGCGCGGTGGCATTACGCCAACCGAATTCGACCAGATCGAGGTTACCGGTCATCCGGCCGATTAAGTGGATCATCCACATAGTCTTAACCGAATGGCCGAAATCGGTGTGAGGGGTCTCCAACCGACGGGTGTCGGTGGCCGTGGCGGCGCCCCAGAACAGATTTTGGCGCGGGCTGTAGAATTGCTGGATCATGGTGCGGGCTAGCCTCGCCAGATCGTTTTTCCACTCGGTACGGTATGGCTCGGGTAGAGCAGGCGTCGCCGCCAGCATGAACGCGTAGACTTGATCGAGCTGCGCGACCAACTCGCGCTGGTCAGGGGTGTCGCCGTCCGGTGATAACTCGCGCACCCACGTCACGAACTGCTGTTCCTGATCGAAGTAGGTGCGGAAAATGTAGTTTTTCAGCGCCAGCAAATCTTCCAGCAGTTTCGGATCGCGGGTCAGGTAGTAGACCATACCGATACCGGTAGCGGCATAGGCGAGGTCTTGGCTGGTTCGCTGCAACGGTGCCGGGCCGGGAATCCATTGGTTATTTTGGAGAGTCCTGTAACTGTAAGCGCCACCGTTTTTTTGATCGAAGAACTGGGTTCGTTCGAAGTTGATGCCATCGTAGGCGAGTTTTAGAAAGCTTTCGTCGCCGGTCATGTGGAAGGCTACCGCATAGGCGTAAACCTGCCGCGATAGCGCCCGCAAGTATTGACGCTGTTCCGGGTAGACAAAAACGATGCCCGACGCGGCATATCGTTGCTCGGGACAGAGTCGGGCTGGATCGATCGGCGAGCCGTCGTTGCAGCGATAAGTTGGGAAATCGCCGCGCGGATTACCGATAGCCGAGTCCATCAGCCAGAACGGCAATAGATCGTCCCGCAAATGAGTGAGCCACCGCTCCCCCGCCGGCAAACGAGTCAAGAGCTCATTCAAACGGTATTGGGGGACCAGTTTGGGCGCGGTGATCGTTTCGACCGCGCCTCCCACCGAGGCAATCGACAAAGCGGCTGTCAAAATTACTCCGATGCCAACGGCTTTGGCGCGACGACCGAATAGGGTTTGGCAAATCACGATGTTATCTCCCCGAATTGTTTGTTAATTTTTCTCGATTCCGGATCACTCGGTTTCATTATGGGGTCGCCTTGAGCATGCCGTCCGCAGCGATTTCGATCGACCAGCCCGGCGTGTCACTGAAAGCGAGATTGATCTTGCGCGGGCTGTTTCCGTCGATACCAGCGTCCGCATCGAGCTCGAAGCTACTGGCGGCACCGACGGTTATAGGGCCTTTCTGATAAAGGCTAAACAGCCCTCTGCATGTTCCCAGCAGCAATCCGCCATCGGCTGTAGTTCCCGCATCGGTAGAATATGGCTGCTGTGTGGGGATAGTTAAGTCAAGTCTCGACTTGGAAGTGCCCGTATTAATGAGACATCCACCTGTTACTTGACCGTTTGAAGAAACTTCCAAAATCACCGCGATATGCTGACTGCCATTTGTGATCGTATTGAGCACCGGTCCTGACATGGTGTTTCCTCTCGTTTTTCAATGGTTGATAAATGAAAGCTAAAATCGACTGCTTTGAAATAGTTGGTGAAAACTGGCATCAGAAAACGTGACTAACCTTAGCGGGTTAACGAAAATCCTCCTCCCAATGGCCGAACAACTGTTTTTTTGCGGCTTGATCAACTCTCTCTGTTTCACATTCGGCGATAGCCCGGTGGGGATCGTGGAGCCCGAGAATTGCTCGCCTATCAAGGTGTAGTAGAAAACCGTGTAATGTCAACTTTAAATCACTAGTAATTTTTATTATTGTTTCATAAGTCCGATACATTATGAGCGATGAATACACAGGGAATTGTCGGGTACAGAACTGGGGCACGCCACGTTCGCGCAAAAACGCACGCTCGTCGAACTGCTGATCGATCGAGTCGTGGTCACCAACGACAAGGTCGAAATCCGCTACGTCATCCCGACCGGTTCTGCAGCGAGCAACCCGTTTTTGTCATTTGCGTAAAGACTATTTCCATCAACCCAGCGCCGGGGCAGCAGCACGAACATCCGGCTCTCCTTGGGGCGCGGCACCACCGCCCAGCGGAACTTGAATCTCTACAGGTCCATTCCCCGCAGCTTGCTGTGGGGTCGTTTATTTGCGCCGCGACCCAATCCATCAGAGTGCCTGGGTAGCCTCCATCCACCCCGATATTCCTCAGCTTCTTGCGTCGCGCGACCCGTGATAGAAATAGTCGTAAACCGCGCTCCACATCGGGAACTTGCGGGGCAACTGCCGCCATCGACTGCCGGTCTTCAGCACGTAGAGAATCGTATTCATTACCTAGCGCAGGCTCAGCTCTCGCGGTTTTCCCACCGTCAACATCGCAGGTGCGGCTTCAGGTCACGCCACGCACCGTCACCCAGGTTGCTCGGTTAGCGCTTCTTCCACTTTTTTGTCGCATGTCGATCCAAAGACCACCACGCTCACTCATTAAACCTAGCTGCCCCAGGGCTTTGAAGGTGGACCCAACCTTGGTAGGTTGAGCGCTTTACTCTTGGGCACCTCGAAAAACCGGACATGAAGCCGGCAAAATGGGCAAAGCAAGGTGCCTGAGGCGTGAGCCTCACAATATCTTTGGTTTGTGCCCCGGCCCGAAGGGTTCATCCCCGCCCGAAATCACCATCCCGGTCGTACCGGGATCGCACTTGGGCGTTAGAAAGCGACCACACCGTATGCCTTGAGAATGCACAGGCGACGTAGGTTGTAGACCGCTGCCTTCCCCGTGAGTTGGAAGGTCGCTCGATCCAGACCGATACATCGTAGGAGTTTTCCGCCCATCTGCTCCATAGCGGCGAAGACGTGTTCGACCCGCGCCCGAACCCGGGCAATGCGGGTGTTGCGGCGCGCCTGGCAGGCGGACAGCGGTTTGCCTTTCTTTGCCTTGCGCTGGATGTGTACTCGCCAACCCTGGGTCTTGAGGCGCCGCTCACGTTCACCATCAACATAGCCCTTGTCGCCATAAAGATCACGGCCGGTATTCGCGTGATCCAGGACATCTTCCAGGTGCAGGGTGTCGTTCTCCGCAGCGGTGCTGACCTTGACCTGGCGGATCAGCTTGTAGCGTCGGTCGGCGCTGACCGAGACCTTGTAACCGAAGTAGGATTTGCCGTGCTTCTTCGTCCAGGTGGCCTCCATGTCCTTCTGCCGGCGCTGGGCCGGCTTCCAGTCCACCGGCATCGCCGACGCTTTCAGCAATTCCCGTTCTTTTTCCGTGACGTGCTGGCGAGGAACGGGAACCAGACTGGCGTCCACCATCTGCCCACCACGAGCAATATAACCCTGCTGGGCCAGTTGACGATGCACCGCCTCAAACAGCGCGTCTCCCGCCTTCGCCACCGTCAACCGCTCGCGGAAGGTCCAGAATGTGGTGCGATCGGGTATCTGACTACTGTGCCGCAGGCCCAGGAAACGCTGGAAGCTCAGTCGATCCAGCACTTGGTATTCCATCTGTTCGTCACTCAGTCCATATAAATCCTGAAGAACCAGGGCACGTACCATCAACTCGGTGGGAAACGGTGGACGCCCCCCACGTGCCCGTCCGGGTCGCGGCGCTACCCGGTCCATCTCCGCCGCCAGCGCCTTGAAGTCAACCTGCTGCTCCATGACTTGCAGCACATCGCCCAGACGATCCAATTTGGCTTCCCGTTCCTGGGCGGCAAACAGGCTTTCTTTGATCATCGGATATCCGGGCTCTTGGCGGGGATCAACAACCCTATTTTCTCATAACAAGGTTTTTCGAGGTGCCCTCTTGGAAGATGCTTCATGAGTTCGTTGTTATCCCCGATCTTGCAACGCCTTGCCGGGCATTTCCCAATTCCCACCATGGCTCGGGCTGTACTGGAGCGCTGCCTGAACCCGGCGCAACTGGACGCCGGGTTCGAGACTGTCGCCGAAGGGCAATACACGCGCACCTTGCTGTTCTCCACCTTATTCGAGTTGATGATGCAGGTGGTGAGCCGCCAGCAGCCTTCGATCCATGCAGCCTATCAGGCGGCCCAAGAGCCGATCGCGGTGTCGGTAAAGGCGGTCTACAACAAGCTCAATGGGTTGGAACCGGGCACCTCGGCGGCGCTGGTGCGCTACAGCGCCGAGCAAGCGGAGGAGCTGATCGCGGCAGTGGGTGGGGTGCGCCCGGGACTACTGGCGGGCTACCGGGTCAAGATTCTGGACGGCAACTGGCTGGCAGGACGGGAGCATCGCCTGGCCGAGACACGCGGCCAGACGGCCGCGCCCTTGCCGGGCAAAGCGTTGCTGGTGTTCGATCCGGCCCTGGAGGCAATCACCGATTGCGTGCCTAGCACGGATGCTTACACCCAGGAGCGGGCCTTGTTGCCGACGGTACTGGAGCGAGTTCGGCCGGGGGAGTTGTGGATCGCGGACCGCAACTTTTGCACGCGGGGGTTGCTGTGGGGACTGCGCGAGCGGGGAGCGGTGGGGCTAGTCCGTGAGCACGAGCAAATCCGCTTCAAGCCGCTGGAGGCGACGCGGGTGATCGGCGACCTCGACAGCGGGCGGGTGTCCGAGCAGCGGGTTTTGATCGACCACCCCGACGGGTCGGGCACGCTGGAGGTGCGTCGCCTCCGCTTGCAACTCAACGTGCCGACCCGCGACGGCGACGACACGCTGTATCTGTTGACCACGGTGCCGGCCGAGGCCGCCGATGCGTGCGCTCTGGCCTGCCTCTACCGCGAACGCTGGACCCTGGAAAAAGCCTTTTTGCATTTGACCATCCAACTGCGCTGCGAGATCAACACCTTGGCCTATCCGCCGGCGGCGCTGTTCGGGTTGGCCATGGCGGTGGTGGCCTACAACAGCCTGGCGGTGGTCAAGGCTACCTTGCGCCAGGTCCACGGGGCCGCCGCCATCGACGACGGCGTTTCGGGCTACTACCTCGTCAACGAAATGGCCCGGGTGGCCGAGAGCCTGGAGACCCTGGTCGAGCCCCGGGATTGGGCGGTGTTCCAAACCCTCACCCTGGCGACGATGGCGGCTTGGCTGCTCGCCACGGCCGAGTACGTCCAATTGCGCAAGTATCGCAAGCATCCGCGTGGACCCAAGATGCCGCCCGTGAAGCGGACCCACGATCCCCACCGACCTCATGTGTCCGTCGCCCGCCTGCTGGCGTTGCGCCAGCAGGCCAACTGAGCTGCAACCCTTTAGCTCTTGATCACATTCAAAGCCCTGACCTAGCTGCCCTGGAAAAACAGGAAGTGCTCGCTTTTCTGAAACCTCCTGGCAAGACCGTTGTAGAGATCCAAGCGCAACTCAACTGGTTATCGCGCCTTTTACCCAAAATTCAACGTGCCTATCGCCCAGGCGATAGGCCCAAGGTGATCGAAGCGCTGGATCAAGAGCGCGATACTTGGATTTTCCAAGCAGAGTTCATCAAGCCCAATCGGCGGGTGGTCTACCTGCTGCGGCTGAATCTCTACTTCTTTGATACCGATAACCTCTATTATCGGAAATCTTAGTCGGCAATTAATTTCAATATTTACATATTACGTTTTATGTAATAATGGATTCAACCCCTCGTTAAGTTGGCCCAGTGGGAGCGAAGCTACAATTTGACGACATAAGTAATTGCTAGGGTGTGTCATCAATCAGGGGATTTACAAAGCCAACCCTATGTGATTCATAGAGAGTTAGCTTGATGGAGGGGCTGACCGATGACGCGACGTTATGCTTTGAGAGACGACCCGTGGGAACGGATCGAAGGGCTTTTGCCTGGGCGAAAAGAGACCGTTGGCGTGACCGCCCAAGACAATCGACTATTTGTTGAGGCGGTCCTTTACCGTTATCGCGCTGGCATCCCGTGGCGCGATTTGCCGGAGCGTTTTGGCCACTGAAGCGTGATGCACACGTGAACCGCCCCGGGTTTCGTAGAGGCTCGTGGATTTAAGTGCAGACGTGTTCGGCCTGCTGGGCGAGTTGCAAATAATACCGTTGCTCAGCCTCGGCGGGTGGCATGTAGCCGATGGGTTCCAAGAGTCGGTGATGGTTGAACCAAGTCACCCATTCGAGGGTGGCGAGCTCCAGTGACTCCACGGTTTTCCACGGCCCCTGGCGGTGGATAAGCTCAGCCTTGTACAGCCCATTGATCGTTTCGGCCAGAGCGTTATCGTAGCTGTCGCCCTTGCTGCCAACGGAGGGCTCAATACCGGCCTCGGTCAGGCGCTCGGTATAGCGGATGGAAACATACTGCGATCCGCGATCCGAATGGTGGATCAGGCTGGCATCCTGTTCCGGTTGGCGAGCGTAGAGCGCCTGTTCCAGGGCATCTAGAACGAAGTCAGTGCGCATCGAACGACTGACACGCCAGCCGACAATGTGGCGGGCAAAGACGTCGATGACGAAGGCGACATAGACAAAACCCTGCCAGGTCGAGACATAGGTGAAATCCGATACCCAGAGCTGATTAGGCCGATCCGCCTTGAACTGCCGATTGACCCGATCCAGCGGACGCGGCGCGTTGGTATCGCCAAAGGTGGTTTGCACCACCTTGCCGCGCATGACGCCGTGTAGGCCGAGACGACGCATGAGCCGCTCGACGGTGCAACGCGCCACCTCAACCCCTTCCCGCTGCAATTGCCGCCAGACCTTATCGGCGCCGTAGACCTGGAAATTGGCGAGCCAGACGCGCTGGATATGGGGAATCAGGAATTCGTCCCGCCGGGCCCGGGCGCTATGTAGTGACGGGTTGCGTTGCCGGGCGGCATAGCGCCAGTAGGCGGACGGGGCGACCCGCAACAGCTTGCAGATCGGCTCGACTCCATGGACAGCACGGTGTTGGTCGATGAACGACCTCACTTCTTCTTGAGGCGGTCGAGCTCCGCCTGCGCGAAAAACGCGCTCACCAGTCGCAGAATTTCGTTGGCCTGGCGCAGTTCCTTCACTTACAATTCCAACCAAATCACGCCAACCTTTCCACCTCATAAATCCCGCCGATCACCACGTACTCATCCTCACCCTTTAACATCCCCGGCAACAACCGATTGTAGAAAAACACCTTGGATACTGGCACTCGTGCCCGTAGCATATGATCGCCGAACTCCTCGGCACGCTCGCGGCGGACGCTGAAGGAACTGAGGTTGTTGAGCAGCACGATCCAGCGGTGACGGTCGGGTTTAGCCAGCACTTGATCATCGCTGAATCGATTGAAACCTCGATACAGGGTCAGGTGGGTCAAGTCCGGCTGCTGGCAGTGCAATTCGTACTGACAATAGGTGTACAGCAGGTCCAGTTGCGCCTCTAGCGCGTTAGTGTTGTACAAACCCTGGCTGCACACTTCCATAAAATGTTCGTAGGCGTCCTCGGTGCGATCATCAAGCAGGACGCCATGAAAGCGGGTCAGCAACCCGAAACGCGATTCTACCCACGCTTTCAACACAGCGCCTTCCCGACTGTTGGGATCGAAGGCCCAGCCGCGCACCATGCGCAGATAATCCGCCCGCCCGCGCAGCTTAGGCCGACTCTGCCGCGAATCGGTCGCCCGGTCTGGCATCAACCCCGCCTCTTCCAGCGCCTCCAGTCGGAAATGCACGGTCATGTAATCCATGAAGCGTCGCGCCCGTTCGGCGGGATCCGCCAACCGTTCCAACAAGGGAAACAGATCGGTGTGCAGTTCCGCGACGCCATCGAGCAGCAACGGTGCCGGATGATGCTGGAACGTTAAGCCACCCAAAATTACCGCTGGCAGATTGCAGCGGTTAATCGGCAGGCAGGCACTTTTAGGAAGGCGCGGCCCCCATTCGGGCGTCGCGGAAGAATTGTTATCAATCTGACAAGTGGCCACGTTTGTCATCTATGCAACTCAGCCCCTGGCTGCCCTCCACAGAAAAATAGCAGCGAAAACATATTATTGCTGAATATCTCTCCTTGGCACGGCACTTGAACCAGAATGGGCGAAAGCAAAGTTTATCCATTCAGTGAACATCTCATCAGGAGAGCAGCTCATGATACGTCAATGCGCGATTTACGGGAAAGGCGGCATCGGTAAATCGACCACCACGCAAAACCTGGTAGCGGGATTGGCTGCCGAAGGCAAGAAAGTCATGATCGTGGGTTGTGATCCCAAGGCCGATTCCACCCGGCTGATTCTGCACGCCAAGGCCCAGAGCACCATCATGCAGATGGCAGCGGACGCCGGCACCGTCGAGGACCTGGAACTGGACGACGTGTTGAAGGTGGGTTACGGCGGCATCCGCTGCGTCGAATCCGGTGGTCCCGAGCCGGGTGTCGGTTGCGCCGGGCGCGGCGTCATCACCGCTATCAACTTCCTGGAAGAGGAGGGCGCCTACGAGGAAGAGCTCGATTTCGTGTTCTACGACGTGCTGGGCGACGTGGTGTGCGGCGGCTTCGCCATGCCGATCCGCGAGAACAAGGCCCAGGAAATCTACATCGTGGTGTCCGGCGAGATGATGGCGATGTACGCGGCCAACAATATCGCCAAAGGTATCGTCAAGTACGCGAGTTCCGGCAAGGTGCGTCTGGCCGGGCTGATCTGCAACTCGCGCAAGACCGACCGCGAGGCGGAATTGATCGAGGCGCTGGCCGCTCGCCTGGGTACCCAGATGATTCATTTCGTGCCGCGCGACAACGTGGTGCAACGGGCCGAAATCCGCCGCATGACCGTGATCGAGTACGACCCCACCGCCAAGCAGGCCGACGAATATCGCGAACTGGCCCGTAAGATCGTCGAGAACAAGAAGCTGGTCATTCCCACTCCCCTCACTATGGACGAGTTGGAAGACCTGCTGCTGGAGTTCGGCATTCTTGACGAGGAAGACGAATCCATCGTTGGCAAGACCGCTGCGGAAGAAACCCAGCTGGCCGCCGCCTGATGATTGACCTCTTACCAGCCCTCCCCCACTGAGGGGGAGGAGGTCGGAACTGATAGTTGAGTAACCACCATGACCATGAATCGCCAAGAAACCGAACAACTGATCCAGGAAGTGCTGGAAGTCTATCCGGAGGCGACCGGCAAGCAACGCGCCAAGCACTTGATGGCCAACGATCCTGCTCTGGAAAAATCCAACAAGTGTATCGTCGCTAACAAGAAAGCCTTGCCCGGCGTGATGACCGCTCGCGGCTGTGCCTACGCCGGTGCCAAGGGTGTGGTTTGGGGGCCGGTCAAGGATGTGTTGAACATCTCGCACGGTCCGGTCGGCTGCGGCCAGTTCTCGCGGGCCGGTCGCCGCAACTACGTGACCGGCTATAGCGGGGTCAACGTCTTCAACGATCTGAACATCACCTCCGACTTCCAGGAAAAGGACGTGGTGTTCGGCGGCGACAAGAAGCTGGCCAAGATCATTAGCGAACTCGATGGCCTGTTCCCGCTGGCCAAGGGCGTCACGATTCAATCCGAGTGCCCTATCGGCCTGATCGGCGACGACATCGAGGCGGTCGCCAAGAAATCCGCCAAGGAAATCGGCAAGGTGGTGGTGCCGGTGCGTTGCGAAGGTTTCCGGGGCGTATCGCAATCCCTCGGCCACCACGTCGCCAACGACTCGCTGCGCGACTGGGTGCTGCATGGTCGCGACGACGACCAAAGCTTCGAGTCCACCCCCTACGACGTGGCGATCACCGGCGACTACAACATCGGCGGCGATGCTTGGTCTTCGCGGGTGCTGCTGGAAGAAATGGGTCTGCGGGTGATCGCGCAATGGTCGGGCGACGGTTCGATTCCAGAAATGCAAACCACCCGCCACGCCAAACTGAATCTGCTGCATTGCTACCGCTCGATGAACTACATCAGCCGGCACATGGAAGAGAAATACGGCATGCCATGGATGGAATACAATTTCTTCGGCCCGACCAAGATCGCCGAAAGCCTGCGCAAAATCGCCGCGTTCTTCGACGACACCATCAAGGAAAACGCCGAGCGGGTCATCGCCAAGTATCAGCCAGCCATGGACGCCATCATTGCCAAGTACCGGCCTCGGTTGGAAGGCAAGCGGGTGTTGTTGTTCGTTGGCGGTCTGCGTCCCCGCCACATCATCGGTGCGTATGAAGACCTCGGCATGGAAGTGATCGGTGCCGGCTATGAATTCGCCCACAACGACGACTACGACCGCACCTTCAAGGAATTGCAGGAGGGCGCGTTGATTTACGACGACGCCACCAGCTTCGAGCTGGAATCCTTCGTCGAGCGGCTGAAGCCCGATCTGATCGGCTCCGGCATCAAGGAGAAGTATGTGTTCCACAAGATGGGCATCCCCTTCCGGCAGATGCACTCCTGGGATTATTCCGGTCCCTATCACGGCTACGACGGCTTCGCTATCTTCGCCCGCGATATGGATATGACCATTAACAACCCCTGCTGGAACAAGCTGAAAGCGCCGTGGCAGCAGAAGAGCGCCAGCGCCGAAGCCTTGCAAGCGGTCGCCTGAATATGAGCTGCCGTGGGTTGGATTAGCTAGCGCGAAACGTCTGATCCAACTCACCGGCCAGCGTATTCGGCCGCGGCCCAGTGCCCATCCCTGAGTTATGCCCGGATCGAACGACCCGGAAGAGGAACTAGTCATGCAAGACGCCGACGCCATTAAACCTGGTTATCCGTTGTTTAATGAAGATCCATACCAACAGGCTTTCGCCCGCAAAAACGTTTTCGAGGAAAGAGCGCCCAAGGAAAAGCTGGAAGAAGTGTTCCAGTGGACCACGACGGAAGAATACAAACAGCTCAATTTCCAGCGCGAAGCTCTGACCATCAATCCCGCGAAAGCCTGTCAGCCGCTGGGCGCGGTGTTGTGCGCGTTGGGTTATTACAAAACCCTGCCTTACGTCCACGGCTCGCAGGGCTGCGTCGCCTATTTCCGCACTTATTTCAACCGGCATTTTCGGGAACCGATCGCCACCGTCTCCGACTCGATGACCGAGGACGCGGCGGTGTTCGGCGGGCAGAAAAACATGTTCGAGGGTTTGGAAAACTCGCTGAAGCTCTACCAGCCGGAAATGATGGCGGTATCCACCACCTGCATGGCGGAGGTGATCGGCGACGACCTCAATGCGTTCATCACCAACGCACGCAAGGACGGCCGGGTGCCGATGGACTTTCCGATTCCCTTCGCCCACACCCCCAGCTTCGTCGGCAGCCACACCACCGGCTGGGACAACATGGAAGAAGGCGTGCTGCGCTATTTCACCCTCAACGAGATGGAGGGCAAAACGGTCGGCAGCAACGGCAAGCTCAACATCATCACTGGCTTCGAGACCTATCTCGGCAACTTCCGGGTCATCAAGCGAATGTTGAAGGAGATGGGCGTCGAGTACACCATGCTGTGCGATCCGGAAGAGGTGCTCGATACCCCGACCGACGGCGAATTCCGCATGTACGCTGGCGGCACCCGGATCGAGGAGATCAAGGACGCCCCCAACGCCATCGATACCCTTCTGCTGCAACCTTGGACCTTACCCAAGACCAAGAAGTACGTACAGGAAACCTGGAAGCATCCCGCTAGCCTCGTCGGCATCCCGATGGGACTGAGCAGTACCGACGAGTTTCTGATGAAAGTGTCAGAACTCACCGGCAAGCCGATTCCTGATTCGTTGACCCAGGAACGGGGTCGGTTGGTCGACATGATGACCGATTCCCATTCTTGGCTGCACGGCAAGCGGTTCTCGGTGTTCGGCGATCCCGATTTCGTGACGGGCATGTGCCAATTTCTGCTGGAACTGGGCGCCGAGCCGCTGCACGTCCTTTGTCACAATGGCAGCAAGCGCTGGGCTAAGGACATCACCAAGCTGCTCAAGGACTCGCCCTACGGCCAGGGCGCCGAGGTCCATTTCGGTAAGGATCTCTGGCACCTGCGCTCGCTGGTGTTCGCCGACAAGCCGGATTTCCTGATCGGCAATTCTTACGGCAAATTCATCCAGCGCGACACCTTGCACAAGGGTAAGGAATTCGAGGTACCGCTGATCCGGTTCGGCTTCCCGTTGTTCGACCGCCACCACCTGCACCGTGACACCACGCTCGGTTACGAGGGCGCGATGCACATTCTCAAGGAGCTGGTGAATGCGGTCATGGAACGGCTCGACGAGGAAACCATGCAGATGGGCGAAACCGATTACGCCTTCGATCTGATCCGGTGATCCAGAAAAAAACCCTGTAGGGCGGATTGGCGAAAAGCGTCATCCGCCCTTGAGGAACGGGAAAACCAACCATGCCCAACGTCATGCTGCGAAACAACGCAGCCGGCCAACTGGTCTTTTACGTGACCAAAAAGGATCACGAGGAAACCGTGGTCGCGCTGGAACACGCCGGCCCCGGTATGTGGGGCGGCGAGATGGAATTGGCGGACGGTTCGCGCTTCTATCTCGAACCGTTCGATCAGCCGCCCAAGTTGCCGATGACCGTGCGAGTGAAGCGGCTATGAGCGCCGATCAACCGCTTCCCGACTGCATCGCCCTCCGGGTCGGGCTGGCCGCGCGGAGCCTGCCGGACATCGATTCGCGCCAGTTGTTGCGGGTGCTGCTCGCGGCAGTGGGCGAACCGTTGACCGAGGACAAGCTGGCCGGACTTACCGTCAAGGATCTCAAGACCGCCGCCGACGGCGCCTTGGGCGAAATCGACGGTCCCACTTTGCGTCAAGCCCTTTCCTGCCTGAAGGGCGAGGATGGGATCGACGCAGCCGTCGCGATTCCCGATCCCCAACCCTACCACGAAGGCGATCTGCCAAATTCCATTCGCGTCGCCTGTGCCTCGAACCGGGGCGAGCGGTTGGATGGTCATTTCGGTTCCTGCGCCCGTTTCCTGATTTATCAGGTTTCGGCGACGGCAGCGCGGCTGATCGCGATACGGCCAGCGCCGACCGTGGTTCGCCTCACCGTGGATCACAGCGCGGAGCGGGTGGCCTTGATCGGCGATTGCGATTTGCTCTGCGTACTGTCGATCGGCGGTCCTGCCGCCGCCCGCGTGGTCAACAGCAGCATTCATCCCATCAAACGCCCCCAAGCCGAGGATATCCCGGTGCTGCTGGCCGAGTTGCAACAAGTCTTGGCCGGCGAACCACCACCTTGGCTGGCCCGGATCATCGGCCGCACTCCGAGCGCTTCCACTGTGTCAACGGGCGATTCGCTCTTGGCCGAAACGGGAGAAAACTCGTGATTACGCCACGCCAATTAGGCGATATCGCCCACTGGGCAGAAACCCATGGTGTGGACTACGCCGCCCTGACCCATTTGCGCCAGGTGTATCCCGGCCTGTATTTCACCCATTGCCTGGACGATGACATCAATGATGCCGAGCCGGTGTTGCGCGGTGTGGGCATCAATCTTTATCTGGTGGACGGTCGGCAACATTGTCTGCGTCTGACCGAGGATTTCCAGGTGGCGACCGGCGTGGTGCTTGCCGTCGCCGCCGAATGTGTCGATTCCTGACCGAAACAACTTTCCATTTCAGACGAGGTAATCATCATGGCCAAGATAGGTTTGTTCTACGCCACCGATACCGGTAATACCCGCAAAGTCGCCAAGATGATCAAGAAGCAGTTCGACGAAGGTGAAGTCGAACTGTTCAACGTCAAGGGCGCCAGGGCGGACGATCTGACCGCTTGCGATGCGCTGATCTTCGGTACTCCGACCCTGGGCGACGGCGAACTGCCGGAAACCCTGACCGAGTTTCTGCCGACTCTGGAAAGCGCGGATCTGAATGGTAAAACCGTTGCCCTATACGGGCTTGGCGATCAGGTCGGCTATCCCGACGAATTCGTGGATGCGCTGGGCATTCTGTACAAGAAGCTCAAAAAAATGGGGACGCGCCTGATCGGGAGCTGGTCGGCGGAAGGTTACGAGTTCAATAAATCCAAGGCGTTTCGCGACGGTGAATTCGTCGGCTTGGTACTCGATCAGGACAATCAGGCCGATTTGACGGAGGAACGCTTGGAGGAATGGCTCGAACAAGTCAAGCCTGAATTGCTGGGCGAGACGGTAGCAGGATAAGCACGCCTGGTAGGCGGGTTGGGCGCCCGCCTTCAAGCCACCGTACCACGGTACGAGACCACGCAGCGAATTTCCATCTTCGGCGGATTGGCCTAGCGCGATCCGCCCTACTTTACTGGTTCTCCTTGCAACAGCGAGAGAGATTCCGAGGAATCCGCCATGAAATCCAGCGATCTCGCCGCACTGCTGAACGAGCCGGCCTGTGCGCACAACCTAAAAAGCAAATCCGGTTGCGCGCGGCCCACGCCCGGTGCCACCGCTGGTGGCTGCACCTTCGACGGTGCGCAGATCGCCCTGCTGCCTATCGCCGATGTCGCCCACATCGTGCATGGCCCGAGCGGTTGCGCCGGCAGCTCCTGGGATAATCGCGGTACTCGCTCCAGCGGTCCAGACCTTGTTTAAGATCGGCATGACCACCGATCTGAGTGAGCAGGACGTGATCATGGGGCGCGGCGAGAAACGGCTGTTTCACGCCATCAAACAGGCCGTCGACCGCTATTCCCCAGCGGCGGTGTTCGTTTACAGCACCTGCGTCACAGCGCTGATCGGCGACGATCTGGAAGCCGTGTGCAAAGCGGCGGCCCAACGCTGGAACGTACCGGTGGTTCCGGTGGACGCCGCCGGCTTTTACGGCAACAAAAATCTCGGCAATCGGCTGGCTGGCGAAGCGATGGTCAAGTACGTGGTCGGCACCCGCGAGCCGGACCCGGCCCCGGTCGATCCCGCCCGCCCCCATTTGCGTGTCCACGATATCAACCTGATCGGCGAATACAACATTGCGGGCGAGTTCTGGCACACCTTGCCGTTGTTCGATGAATTGGGCTTGCGGGTGCTGTCCACCCTGTCCGGCGACACTCGTTTCCATGAAGTGCAGACCATGCACCGCGCCGAAGCGACCATGGTGGTCTGTTCCCGCGCCATGCTCAACGTCGCCCGCAAATTGCAGGAGCAATTCGGCATTCCCTGGTTCGAAGGCAGTTTTTACGGCATCGGCGATGTCTCCAGCGCCCTGCGCGATTTCGCCCGCCTGTTGGACGACGCCGAACTCAGTACGCGTACCGAGGCATTGATCGTCCGCGAAGAGGCCCGGCTGGCGGTGGAATTGGCGCCTTGGCGTGAGCGACTGCGCGGTAAACGCGTCTTGCTTTACACCGGCGGGGTCAAGTCCTGGTCCATCGTCGCCGCCCTGCAGGACTTGGGCATGCACGTCGTCGCGACTGGCACCAAGAAATCGACCGAGGAAGACAAGGAACGGATCAAGGCCCTGATGGGCGAGGATGCCAAGATGATCGAAGACGGCAATGCCCGGCAATTGTTGAATCTGGCACGCGAGTATCAGGCCGATATTCTGATCGCCGGCGGTCGCAATCAATACACCGCCCTCAAGGCGCGGCTGCCGTTCCTGGACGTGAATCAGGAACGCGAGCACGGTTACGCCGGTTATCAGGGCATGTTGACGCTGGCGCGGCAGTTGACCCGTGCTCTGGAAAACCCGATCTGGGAGGCAGTACGGCGGCCAGCACCTTGGGCGACGGCGCTGCGGGAGGTATCCCATGGCTGAGGTATTGGGACGCAGTAAAGCGCTGGCGGTCAGTCCGCTCAAGACCAGTCAGCCGCTCGGCGCTAGTTTGGCCGTGCTCGGCCTCAATCGCGCCATGCCCTTGCTGCACGGCGCGCAGGGCTGTACCGCTTTCGCCAAGGTGTTCCTGGTCCGGCACTTTCGGGAGCCGATTCCGCTGCAAAGCACCGCGATGGATCAGGTCAGTAGCATCATGGGCGCGGACGATAACCTGATCGCGGCGTTGAAAACCATCGCCGAGAAAAATCGGCCGTCGGCTATTGGCTTGCTGACCACCGGCCTGTCGGAAACGCAAGGAACCGACATTCACCGCGTGCTCAAGGTTTTTCGCGCCCGGCATCCCGAATTTCAAAACGTGCGGATCGTGCCGGTCAATACGCCCGATTTCAGTGGTTGTCTGGAAAGTGGCTTCGCGGCGGCAGTGCAGGCCATGATTGCCGAATGGGTACCGACGGCCGACGATGCTGGCACTGGTCCGGGTCGCCGCCCGCATCAGGTCAACGTGTTGTGCGGCTCGCTGCTGACGCCCGGCGACTTGGAAGCCTTGCGTGAACTGATCGAGCGATTCGGGTTGCATCCTGTATTGATTCCCGATCTGTCCGATTCACTGGACGGCCATCTTGACGCCGAGGATTTTTCGCCGATCACCATCGGCGGCACGCCGTTATCCGCCTTTGCGACCTTGGGCGATGCCGCTGCCACGCTGGTCATCGGCTCTTCGCTTTATCCCGCCGCCGAGTTGTTGGAAAGCCGGACGGGTGTGCCGGTGCATCGCTTCGATCACTTGCTGGGACTGGACGCTAACGACCGACTGGTCATGACGCTGGCCGGCATCGCCGGTCGCACGGTGCCGGCCCGACTGGAACGGCAACGGGCACAATTGCAGGACGCTTTGCTCGACACTCATTTCTTGCTCGGCCAAGCCCGGATCGCCGTCGGTGCCGATCCCGATCTGCTACATGCCTTCAGCGAATTG
The DNA here is from genome assembly GCA_037045535.1 of Candidatus Competibacter sp. GTDB lineage: Bacteria > Pseudomonadota > Gammaproteobacteria > Competibacterales > Competibacteraceae > Competibacter_A. The sequence goes on along the minus strand of JBAOHI010000077.1, from coordinate 42,339 downwards.
CTGGCCGAGACCGGCGCGGAAATCGTGGCGGCGGTGGCCTCCAGCCGCGCCTTGGTGCTGACCCGGACTCCTTTGTCCCAGGTACGCATCGGCGATCTGGAGGATCTGGAGGACTTGGCTCGCGCGCACGGCGCGGAGCTAATCATCAGCAATTCCCACGCTGCCGAAACCGCCGAACGCCTCGGCATCCCGCTGCTGCGCGCAGGCATCCCGCAATACGACCGTATCGGCGGTTATCAGTGTGCCTGGATCGGCTACGGCGGTAGCCGGCAATTGCTGTTCGATCTGGCCAACGCACTGCTCGAACAAGCCGATCATGGCGTTGCTCCCTATCACTCCATCTATTCCCGCAAAGCCGACTCACGGCAGGAGGCGAGTCATGGCACTCCGCAGGCATTTGCGAATTCTGACCGGTGGCATTAAGGACGCGGAACAGGATATGACTCCCAGCATCAAGGCAGCCTTCGCCACCAGCGACCGTCACAAGATCGACCAGCATTTTGGCACTGCTACCGCGATCCTCATTTACGCTGTCACGCCCGATCAAGCCACCGTGGTTGAATTCGCCCAGTTCGGTGACCTCGATCAGGATGGCCACGAAGACAAACTAGCCGCCAAGCTGGCGCTATTGCAGGGCTGCACGGTGGTTTACTGCCAGGCGGTCGGCGGTTCCGCCATCCAGCAATTGCTGGCCGTCGGCGTTCAACCGATGCGAGTGGAAGCCGGTACGGCTATCGCTCCCTTGCTCGCCGAGCTTCAAGCGGCCCTGCGCGGCGGTCAAGCGCCAGTCTGGCTCAACCGGGCGATTGCTCGCCAGCAGCAACCTGAAAGTGCCGAGGCACGTTTCGCCGCGATGGAAGCGGAAGGTTGGCGGGAATAAAGAATAGACAACGGTTTTTTGCGATTCCTGGTCCGGTTTCGCTCCGGTACCGGGGCCATTCAACGAGCGAGGTAAAACAATTATGGGAGCTGAACCTATCATTACCGGCATTACCCGTGGCGGCACGTCCTGGACCCCCCAGTTCGTGACCGCGCTAAATGAAGAAAAGTGCATTGGTTGCGGCCGCTGCTTCAAGGTTTGCCCGCGCGATGTGCTGACCATCGTGCAACGGGCCATCGATGATGTCGATTTGGACGATGACGACGATGACGACGATGACGACAGCGACAACTCCTTCATGACACTCTCCAATCCGATGGATTGCATCGGTTGCGAAGCCTGCTCGCGAGTCTGTCCCAAGGCGTGCTTTACTCACGAAGCGCTGCCGCTGGCGGCGTAAAGATCCTAGTTCCGGCGTCGTTTTCCGCAAGCTACCGGGCACTGGTAGTGTGGGAACAAGGCGTCGGAACTATCCCAACACGAATTATTTAATATCGCCACCGTGCCGCAGCCCCAGCGATAAAGGCTCGTTTTGCGCCATGTATAGTATGATTTTGGTCATCGTTATATACTTAATTTTATAACGATGACCTGTGACGGAAAATAATGGCGCGGGATCGGAACGAGACAAACCTATTACTAGAGCTGATTGGGTTGGGTTCGACGCGGGACCGGCCCTTGTTGGGCCAGCGTCAGATGGCGTTGCTGCGCCAGATTGCCGTTACCGGTTCGATCACCCAGGCGGCCAAGGCGGTGAAGCTGAGCTACAAAGCCGCCTGGGATGCGGTAAACGCGATGAACAACATGGCCGAGCAACCGTTGGTGGCCAGCGCCACCGGGGGCAAGCACGGCGGCGGCAGCCGGATCACCGAGTACGGGCTGCGGCAAATCCAGTTGTACGATACGGTGGAAGGGGAATACCGGCGGTTTTTGGGTCGGTTGAATGAAAAGGTCCATGATGTGGACGAGCTAGTGAACTTCATGCGGAGATTGATGATGCAGACCAGCGCGAGAAATCAGTTCCTGGGTCGGGTAACCGGCTTGAACATTGGCCCGATCAACGCTGAGGTTGGCGTAGACATCGGCGGCGGCGATCATGTTACCGCTCTAATCACCCGAGGCAGCGTCGAGAACCTGGGACTTCAGGAAGGCGGCGAGGTTTACGTTTTAGTGAAATCGTCCTCCGTCATCATCGTGGCCGGAGAACCCAAGTTGAAACTGAGCGCTCGCAACCAGTTGCACGGCACGGTTTCGGACTGCAAGAAAGGCGCGGTCAACGGCGAAGTCACCCTCCAGTTGGCAGGCGGTAAAACGGTGACCGCCACCATCACCAACGCCAGCATCGACGGGTTGGGACTCAAGGAAGGCGACCCGGCGGTAGCGGTCATCAAATCATCCAGCCTCATCCTGGGCGTGGCGTTGTAGTCACGGCTGACCAAAAAAGGGGATTTTCGATGTTTCGTGGAACCTGGTTTCGCTGGCTGGGCATTGGTTTGCTTTGGCTGGCAACCGGCTTCGGCTTGGCCCTGCCTGTCCAGGCGGCGGAGCAAGTCACCGTGTTTGCTGCCGCCAGCGCCACCAACGCAGTTCAAGACCTCGCCGCGTTATACGAAAAGGAGAAGGGTGTCAAAGTAGTCACGTCCTTCGCCGCCGCTTCCGCCCTGGCTAAACAAATTGAACAGGGCGCGCCGGCAGACGTGTTCGTTTCCGCCGATTTGAAATGGATGGATTATCTCGACGACAAGGGCAAGATCGTCAAAGCCAGCCGTCGCAACCTGTTCGGCAACCGACTGGTACTGGTCGCGCCTAAGGGCAAGGCGTTTCCGGTCAAACTGGAAAAAGGCTTCGATCTGCCCGGCGCGTTTCAGGGTCGCTGGTGCTCTTGCAATCCCGATGTCCCCATCGGTCGGTACAGCCAACAGGCGTTGACCGCGTTGGGCTGGTGGGCGGCACTGGAGCCGCGCCTGGCGGCAGCGCCGGACGTGCGCTCGGCGCTGGCCTTCGTGGAACGGGGCGAATGCGCGGTCGGCATCGTCTACGAAACCGACGCGAAGTTGTCCGACAAGGTCGAGGTCCTCGGCGTCTTTCCCACCGATACCCACTCGCCGGTGCTCTATCCAGCCGCGCTGGTGCAAGGTGCCAAACCGACGGCGCAGGGATTCCTTGATTTTCTGCGTACCCCGGCGGCGGCGAAGGTGCTCCGCCAGTACGGATTCACCGCGCTCAACTGACAACCGCTCGTGTGGCCGTCACTGCAACCCACGCCCGAGGAGCTCACCGCGCTCTGGCTATCGCTCAAGATCGGGCTATGGTGCACCGCGTTGATTGCGATCCCCGGCGTCGTCACTGGTTGGCTGCTGGCACGGTTACGGTTTCCCGGCAAGGCCATTGTAGATGGATTGGTGCATCTGCCGCTGGTGTTGCCGCCGGTGGTTCCCGGTTATCTGTTGCTGCTGTTGCTCGGCCGACAAGGACCGGTCGGCCGCTGGCTGTACGAGACCTGGGGCATCACGTTGGCGTTCACCTGGCAGGGCGCGGTGATCGCCTCGGCGCTGATGGCGTTTCCGCTGATGGTCCGGGCGGTGCGGCTGGCGGTAACGCTGGTGGAACCTCGCCTGGAGGAAGCGGCGCGCACCTTGGGCGCGGGACCGTTGCGGGTCTGGCTGACGGTGACCGTGCCGCTGTCACTGCCCGGTATTTTGACCGGACTGGTGTTAGCCTTCGCCCGCAGCCTGGGCGAGTTCGGCGCGACGGTGACCTTCGTCGGCAACGTGGCCGGAGAAACGCGTACCCTGCCGCTGGCGATTTATACCTACACCCAGATTCCGGGCGGCGACGACCCAGCGCTGCGGCTGGTGATCATTTCCATCCTGCTGGCTTTGGCCGCGCTGTGGGTCAGCGAACTGGGCGCCCGGCGGGTAGAACGGCTGCTGGGGAATCGAAGGGGATGATCGCGACCGCCCGTAACAAGCCGAATATCCGAGCTATTTCATTCATGTATGTTTAAGGAGTTGGACCGTTGGCTATCTCGGAACTCGAAAACAAAGACAGACCCCCTTACGGAACGGGCGATGCGTCCTACCGGGCGGCGGGCGGCGAAGCGGGCATCAGAAAGCTGGTCGATGATTTTTACGATGCCATGAATCGGCTTCCCGGAGCCTCAAAAATCAGAGCCATGCATCCGGCGGATCTGACCATTTCCAGGGACAAGCTGGCTCGCTTCCTGTGCGGCTGGCTGGGTGGCCCAAGCCTTTACGCGGAACGATACGGCTCCATCAACATACCTCAAGCACACAGACGTTTTGCGATTGGCTCCAGCGAGCGCGATGCGTGGTTATCGTGCATGGCGGAAGCGCTGAAAAACCAACCCTACGCCGAGGAGTTCAAGCAATATTTGCTCGAACAACTGTACATTCCTGCCGAGCGGAGCAGAAACAAAGCATGAGCGTTCAACATTCGTCGATGACCAAGCCGAGCCCCATCACCCCATGATGCCACTGATCCCCGATAGCGAAATCGACCGCTGGTTGGCCGAAGATGTCCCTTTCGGCGATCTGACCACCCACGCGCTGGGCATCGGTGAGCGGCCGGGACGTATGGTGTTCGAAGCGCGCGATGCGATGGTGGTGGCAGCGTCCGAGGAAGCCGCCCGCCTGCTGGTTCGGGTTGGTTGCACGGTGGATGTGCTGTGTCCGAGCGGTTGCCCGGTCGAAGCGGGTGCCTCGCTGCTGGCGGCCACAGGGCCGGCTGCGGCGTTGCTCGCCGGCTGGAAAGTGGCGCAGACGCTGATGGAATATACCTCGGGCATCGCGACCGTCGCGCACCGCATCGTCGAAGCCGCGCACACCGTCAATCCGGCGGTCGTCGTCGCCTGTACCCGCAAGACTTTTCCCGGTACCAAAGCCCTCTCGCTCAAGGCGATCCTGGCGGCGGGCGCGGTACCGCATCGTCTGGGTTTGTCCGAAACGGTGCTGGTATTCCCCGAACATCGCGTCTTTCTGGCTGGAGAGGACGATGTTGCGGCCTTGGCGCGGCTGAAGATCGCCTGTCCCGAACGCAAGATCGTGGTCGAGGTGAACAGCCTCGACGAAGCGGTGTTGGCTGCTCGGGCCGGGGCCGATGTCGTGCAGTTGGAGAAGTTTTCGCCCGAAGCGGTGGCCGCCGTCGTGGCGCGGCTGGCCGATACGGCGGCCGCCGTCAAAGTGGCCGCTGCTGGTGGCGTCAAGCCAGCCAATGCCGCCGCTTACGTCCGCGCTGGCGCACGGATTCTGGTAACTTCGGCCCCGTATTTCGCGCCACCCGCCGATGTCAAGGTGAGCATTTCGGCGTGTTGAGGCAACGCTCGCATGCTCGACCTTGATCTCGAACTTCGCCAAGGTTCGTTCGCTCTGCAAGGCCGATTGACGCTGGAGCAATCGATCAGCGGGCTGTTTGGCCCATCCGGCTGCGGTAAAAGCACTCTCCTCCGCGCGATCGCGGGTCTGGTGCGGCCAAGGGCTGGATACATTCACCTCGACGGTCTTCCGTTATTCGACGCGCAAAAACGGATTGATTTGCCGCCACACCGGCGTCGGGTTGGGCTCGTGTTTCAGGACAGCCAGTTGTTTCCCCATCGCTCGGTCGAACACAATCTGCTGTACGGCTTCAAACTGCTACCACCGGCACAACGGCAATTTACCCCGGCGCAAATTATTGACCTGCTGGACATCGGTCATCTGCTACAGCGTCGACCACGCCATTTGTCCGGCGGCGAACGGCAACGGGTAGCATTGGGTCGGACCTTGTTGGCAGCGCCGCGCCTGCTGTTGCTGGACGAGCCGTTGGCGGCACTGGACGAAGGCCGCAAGCAGCAAATCTTGCCGTTTCTGCGCCGGGTGCGGGACGAGTTGCGCCTGCCGATGCTTTACGTCAGCCACGCCATCAACGAAATCCTGTATCTAACGCCTCATTTGGCGGTGATGGAACAGGGCCGCATCCTGGGTCAAGGGCTGTTTTCAGAGGTGATCCGACAGGATCACGTTCTCGGGCTGGCGCGCTCGTTGGGATTGGAAAATGTGCTACAGGTCAGGGTTCAGCGGCACGAGCCGGATATCGGCTGTACCACCGTGCAGTATGACCACCACGAGTTGCATTTACCGCTGTCCGCCCTAGCGCCGGGCACCGAAACCTGGATCGCACTGCGCGCGGCCGACGTAGCCTTGGCTCGCCATCCCGTACCCAACACGACCATTCAAAATCAAGTGCCAGGCCGTGTGTTGGGCCTGCGCCGGATCGCCGACCGCGTGTTGGCGGAAATCGATGTCGGCGTGCCGATCCTGGCCGAGATTACCGTCAAGGCCGTCCACGATCTCGGCCTGATGGAAGGCGACGCCGTCTATTGCTTATTCAAGGCTCGCGCTTGGCATTATCTGGGAACGTGAGCAGGGATTTGCCGACGACGCCAAATCGTCCAAAGCGTCTTCTGGAACCTCGAAGACCCGTTTGTCGAACAGGACGTGATAGTGGATCGTTTCCGATTCGCGAATCACCGCCATGATTTCGCCCGCCGCACCCACTACACCCACTGTTTCGCCGCCCACCACCAGTGCCCGTCTCGCGGCAACCCGATCGCCCCGCTCGAAGCGATTGGGGATCCAAGGCGCGTCCGCCGGGATCAGCTCGGTCTCGCGACAACCGACGATGCGGTTGCCGGCTTCGAGAAAATGCACGGTGTAGATAATCTGGTCTTGTAGAAATACTCCAATGTGACGGACGTAGCCAACACTGCCGCGTCGCACCAGCAGCACGCCAGTCGGTTGGCCGGGATACGTGCCGTCGTTACGGATGTTGCGGATCGTCCGTACCGCGTCGTCGCAAGCGAAGCGCGGTTCCAGAATCATGCGGGACGACCGATGTCTGCCAGCGAGATCCGTACCTCTCCCCGCTGCGCCTGCCGATGGAAAACCTTGAAGACCTTCTCGGTCAGGGCGTCGGAATCCACGAAATCTTGATAGGCACGCTGCAAGCAGCGGACGTAATCGGCCCGATCCGGGGCGTTCGTCTGTTGCAGATAATCGTGGAAGCGCTGGAGAATGTGCAGGCGGTTGACCTCCACGATTTTAGGGTTGAAGGCAATCTCGAAGTAGTTCAGAAAATCCTCGGCCGAGGTCATCTCGGCCAGTTCCTGCTCCAGGGTTTGCGCGGTCATGAGGATACCTCGGTGTGGTGGTCAGATTGAAAACCGGCGGTGACTCGACGAATAGCCGGGTGACGGAGATCACGGTAAAACCCTTCCAGTTCGGCGATTTCTGGCAGGCGCTTGTGCTGGCTAACGAAAACGCGGATGCGCTGGAGTACAGCACAAGCTTGACGACGATCGAGAGCGATGCCGAGATCGCGGTAAAACTTCAGCACCGCGTGAGTGCCGGAATGCTTGCCCAGCACCAGCCGGTGGTTACGGCCCAGTTCCGCCGGATCCACACCCTGATAATTGAGCGGGTGCTTGAGCAAACCATCGACGTGGATACCGGCTTCGTGGGTGAAGGCACCTTCCCCGACCAAGCTCTTGTGCCAGGACAGCGGTCGGTTGGCGGCGGCGGCGACCCGCTGCGACAGCGCAGGGAAATGCGAGAGGTCGACATCGACCTGGAAGCCATACAGCTTGCGCAGGCCCAGCACTACCTCTTCCAGGGCGGCATTACCGGCCCGCTCGCCCAAACCGTTGACTGTGGTGTTGACGTGGGTTGCGCCGCCCAGCGCAGCCGCTAGAGTATTGGCGGTGGCCAGACCCAAATCGTCGTGGGCGTGCATCTCCAGCTCGATATCGACCGCTGCCCGCAGACGTTGAAAAATCGCCAGCGCACCGAACGGTTCCATGATGCCCAGCGTATCGGCGAAGCGAAACCGCCGTGCCCCGGCAATTTGGGCGGTCTCGGCGGCACGCAACAAAAAATCCTGATCGGCCCGCGAAGCATCTTCGCCACCGACAATGACTTCCAACCCCCGCTCTCGCGCCTGGGGCACACAGCGGCGAATGGCCGCCAACGCTTGTTCGCGAAGCCAGCCCAGCTTGTGCTGGAGCTGTTGGTCGGACAACGGGATCGAGAGGTCCACGCACCCCACGCCGAGATCGCCGCACAGCCGCAAATCGGTTTCGCGCATCCGACTCCACACGAGCAGTCGAGCGTTCAGATTCAGCCCGGCCAGATCGCGGATGCTATCCCGCTCTTCCTCACCCATTGCCGGAATGCCGATTTCCAGTTCCGGCACGCCCAATGCGTCGAGTTCACTGGCGATGGCGCGCTTTTCCTCCTGTGTGAAGGCGACTCCCGCCGACTGCTCCCCATCACGGAGGGTAGTGTCGTCGATCACGATCGCGCGAGGAGTAACAGTCATGGCGGTGGCCTTTTCAGGAGAAGTCCATCCCAGACATGGCAAACTGTGTGCCGATATCGAGATGTTTTTAAAAACAATGAGTTATGTTGTGGCGGTTTTGAGAAAAGCGCGAGGTTTCACACAGTGCGTCAGTACGGTTGTCGGGAAGCCGACAAGAAGACACTATCCGATTGGGACGGTAGCCGAAATCCCGACGCGCGGCGTACGGGTATCGCGGGAATCTCAATGTCGAACTCATGATCATTATTCGAACGCATCTCGAATCGCATTTCCGTCCTGTCAGAAAACCGGCGAGCGGCGTTACATCGAAACGCCTGGCGGCCTGCGCTATCCCGCCGCCATGCTGGAACTGGAAGCCGAAGGTGGTTTCTTCGCACGCTTCGTCGGTGTGGAAGATGCCCTGATCGATGGCGAAACGCCGGATGAGGCGCCGTTCGACGCCAGCAAATCACCTTTTGACGAAGGGAACGCCCCGTCGGCGGCCGGGAGATTTGGCCCGATTGCTAACTTCAATTTTCGTCTCGAACGAAGTGTAAGCCCCTTTCAGAACATGACATGCGTAACGTTAAATTCACGAAATTGGCGCTAAATCAGCCAGAAAAGTGGTAGTCTAGATGTTGCCGGAAGCGTTATACTGGGCACCATTTTCGAGACTGAATGCTATTTTCGAGAACGTTGCATCGGAAGAACAAATCCGGGCAAATCGGCTCCGATATTTCGGCTTTCCCCCTCGGCGATAGAGTTTCTCTCCATTCGCGAAATGATTTTTGGCCCGCGTGTTCGGCGGGCTGGGCATCCTCAATGAAAACCACCGACGATCTGCATTTCCAGTCCCGACCGGATCTGGTATTGGATGCCGCCGATATTGGCGTCTGGGAATACGACCACGTCACCGATTCCTGCTTTTGGAATCCTTACTTGCGAGCGTTGCTGGGCTACGGTGTGGAACAGATTCCAACCTGTTTGGCGGCCTGGCTCGATCTGATCCACCCGGACGACCTGCCGGATGTGCAGGCGCGCATCGAGGCGACGCTGCGAGCAACCGACAACCTGCTGTACGAAGCCGAATATCGCCTGCGCGTGGCGGACGGCCGGTGGATTTGGTTTTACGCGCGAGGCCGGGCCGTGCGGCGGGACACGGCGGGTCGGCCGCTGTTGAGTGTGGGCACTCTGACCGACATCTCCAAGCGCAAGCACGCCGAACTGCTGTTGCAAACGCAGCACGAGTTTTCCGCGATTTTGGTTGAAGGGCCGAACCGGGAGGCATTGCTGGAAACCATTCTGGACAGCGCTCTGCGCCTGCCGGAACTCGACGGCGGCGGACTCTATTGGCGCGAGCCGGATGGCGGCTATCGACTGGTGGTTCAACGGGGCTTGTCCGAAACGTTTTTTGCCCAAGTCGATTACCTGGCGATGAATTCCTCCCGAGCGGAAGTGATCCGTCAGGGCCGATTGCGATGCAGTTGCGCGTTTGAGCAGGATCATTGTACCGATCCCTCGATGATTCAGGAACCTGCATTGGTCGAGGAAGGTATCCGAACGTTGGTGGTGCTGCCAATCCATGTCAGCGGTGAACCGGTCGCCTCTCTTAACCTGGCCAGCAAGCAAGTCGGGGTGATCGGGCAGCTGACCGTGACCGCCCTGGAAACGCTGGTTCGCCAGTTCACGCAAGCCTTGGAGCGTTTGTTGGCCCAGGAAGAGGCTGCCGGACAGCGGCGAAATCTGGAGGGCTTGTTTGATACCAATTCTCTTTCAAAGGGTAACCATATCCAAGGGAAGGCCGTGATGGAACGGACGGTTTCGGGATGACCGGCGTAGTGGTTCATGGCGATGCAGAGTTGGTCTCTGACGGCGTTCATGGAGTTGAAGACGGTATTGCCGAAGAATTTTTCCCGCATATCGTCCCAGATGTGTTCGGAGGGGTTTAATTCCGGCGAATAAGGCGGTAGGGTCACCAGCATCATGTGATCGGGGACATGGAGCACGCCGGGGCTGTGGCCGGGCGCGCCGTCGTAGACCATGAGGATGAAATCGTCAGGGAATGATTCGCGGACATGGCGCAGAAAGAAGGTCATGCATGCTCCATCCATAGCGGGCAGAATGAAGTGTGTAGAGGCGCCGTCCTGCGGACAGAATGCCCCATACGCGTAGGTGTATTCGCGGACCATCTGTTGACCAACGACCGGTCGGATACCCGCTCTGGCCCAGCATCTGCGGGGATGGTTGATCCGCCCGAACCGGGCTTCATCCTGAAAGAAAATCCGTAAAGGCCGACCCGCCACACAGGACTTTTCATGGGCCTGTTCTACGATGTCCGGCCAGTTTTTTTGAATGAGGACTGGGCCTCCGGGTCGGCCCTGGGATGGCAGGGGCGGGGAACGATTTTCCGCCAGCCATGGCGGTGAAGGAGTTTATAGGTCACCGAACGGTGAATGCGCCGACCGGTACGCTCGCACAGGGCGTCGTGGACCTTCCCGACTTCCAGCAGGCCTCCCGCATCTCCAACTTCGATAAAGGGTTGCAAAAAGGCCACCTCTTCTTCGGGTGTCATGATCTGTCTGCGCCGACCGCCACGGCCGGACAGATCGAAAATCTCCATCCCAAAACGTAAAAACTCGCTATGGAGCCTCCGGATCGTCGAAACCGCAAGACCCGTTACACCCGCGATCTGTTCCACAGGCAGATCAAAAGCCGCACGACAGTAAATCGCCTGCGCGCGTTTCAACACATTCGGATCTTTGCTCTCTTCAATAAGCCGATGGACCAGCAATACTGTCCCTTCCGGAAATGATTTGCGATAAACCGTCATGCCTTCCTCCCTTCCTGGGGAAAAGTCTAAGCTTTTTAATTATTCTTTGAAAGAGAATTGGTATGAGGCCATCGCCGATTATCTGTTCGTGCTCGACTTGGATGGTCACATCCTGCACTACAACCCGGCGGTGGCGGAGGGGCTAGGCTATGGCGATACCTTGCTCGGCCAGCCGGTCTGGGCCATTCACCCGCCCGAAATGCGCGACGAAGCCCAGCGCGTAATCGCCGAGATGCTGGCCGGAACCTGCGCAAATTGCCCGCTGCCGTTATTGAGGGCCGACGGCGGGCGCGTCCTGGTGGATACCCGTGTGGTGATGGGGCACTGGGATGGCCAGCCGGCGATCATCGGCGTGTCGCGCGACATCACGGAGCAGACAGGCCAGCACGAAGCGTTGCAACGCGGCGAAACTCTTTTGCGCGCCACACTGGATTCAACCGCCGACGGCATCCTGGTGGTCGACCAGAGCGGCACGGTGTTAACCGCCAACCGCCGCTTCCAGGAATTGTGGCGGATCCCGAGCGAATTAATCACCACCGGCCAAGACGAGCAGTTGCTCGGCTACGTGCTCGACCAGCTGTCCGATCCCGAAGGCTTTATGCGGGATGTGCAGCGACTCTATCGGACGGATGAAATCTACCAGGACATTTTGCGATTCAAGGATGGGCGGATTTTCGAGCGATTCACCCGGGCGGTTCCTCTGGATGACCAGCAAGCACGTCTCTGGAGTTTCCGCGATGTCACCGAAGAAAGAAAAACGCAACGCACGCTGGAAATCGAGCGCGCTTGGTTGCGAACGCTGATACGGACCATTCCCGATCTGGTTTGGCTAAAGGATCCCGAAGGGGTCTATCTGCTCTGCAACCCGACCTTCGAGCGCTTGTATGGAGCCAGCGAATCGGTGATCGTCGGCAAGACCGACTACGACTTCGTCGATCCAGAATTGGCCGATTTTTTCCAGGCGAACGACCGGGCCGCCGCTGCGGCCGGCGGGCCGCGCGTCAACGAAGAATGGCTCACCTTTGCCGCCGACGGTTATCGCGGCCTGTTCGAAACCATCAAGACGCCCATGCGCGATGCCAACGGCAGCCTTGTCGGTGTACTTGGCATCGCTCGCGACATCACGGTGATGAGGGCGGCGCAGGAAGCGTTGCGAGAACGGGAGGAAATCTACAGCGCCATTTTCAATCAGGCCGCTAACGGTATCGTGCTGATCGACGCCGAAACGCTGCGTTTTGCCGAGTTCAACGAAGCGGCCTGCTACGGGCTCGGCTACACCCGCGAGGAGTTTGCCCGGCTCACTCTCAACGACATTCAGGGAACCTTGACCCCAGCGCAATTGGTCGAGCGGACAAGAGCTATCCTCGATCGGGGCGGGGACCACTTCGAGAACGTGCAACGCCGCAAGAACGGTGATAGCCGTTGGGTACGCGTCGCCAATCGGGTCGTCGAGATTCGAGGCCGGAAGTATCTCGCGGGGATTTGGTACGACATCACCGAGCAACGGCGCGCGGCCGAAGCGCTACGCGAGCGCGAGGAACTCTATCGCGCCATCGTCGATCAAGCCGGGGACGGCATTGAGCTAGTGGACGTGGAAACCCTGCGCTTCGTCGAGGTCAACGACGCAGCCTGTCGGATGTTGGGCTACAGCCGCGAGGAAATGCTCGGGCTTTCTCTGTTGGATATCCAGGCCGACCTGGACGAAGCGGCTTTGCGCACGCACGTAGCGAGGGTGCAAGCGGCTGGTAGTGCCTGCTTCGACAACCGGCACTGCCGCAAAGATGGCGATATCCTCGATGTCCAGGTCAACGTTCGGATCATTCGCCTGCACGGTCGGGATTACTGCGTGGCCGTCTGGCGCGACGTCGGCGCTGAGAAGGCAGGCCGTCTGGCATTGGCAAACGAAGCTGAATGGCGCCGAGCGCTGATCGAGAATTCCCACGATGGCATCGCCATTTTTGACCAGGACCACCGAGTCATTGAGGTCAATCGGCGCTTTGCCAAGATGATGGGCTACGCACCGGAAGAGATGCCCGGTCTCTATTCCTGGAACGTGGACGCGGACATGACCGAGGCGGATATCCGTGCCGGGTTCGCCAATATCCTTGCGATCAATGCCACGTTCGAAACCCACCATCGCCGCAAGGACGGCACGATTTATGACGCCGAGGTGAGCGCCAGTGGCGTCCGCATCAACGGGCGTGGCGTTTTCGTCACCGTCACGCGCGACATCAGCGGCCGCAAGGCCCAGCAACACGCTCTGGAAGAACGTGAAGCCCTGTTGGCGGCCATTTTCGATCAAGCCAGCGTCGGCATCGATCTGGTGGACCTGGAGACCCTGCACTTTGTCCGATCCAATCGGGCTTCCCATACCCTGCTCGGTTACAGCGAGGCGGAATTTTCCCAATTGCGGCTGCCGGACATCCAGGCGTCACCGGCCGACGTTTTCGAGCAAGTATTCCGGGATAACCTGATAAAGCTCCGCGCAACGGGCACGCTCACCTTGGAGAACCAGCACCGGCGGCGGGATGGCGGCGTGATCGATAGCCTGCTCAACCTGCGCTTGATCAATTTTCGAGGACGGGAGCAGATCCTCGCGGTATGGAGCGACATCACCGAGCAGAAACGAGCGCGGGATGCTTTGCGGGAACGGGAAGAAATCTACAGCGCCATCATCAATCAGGCGACAGATGGTATCGTGCTGATCGATACCGAGACGTTGCACTTCCCCGAATTCAACGAGGCGGCTTGTCGCGGACTCGGCTACACGCGCGAGGAGTTCGCCGGGCTCACGCTCGATGGCATTCAGGGAATCTGGACGCCGGAGAAAGTAGCCGAGCAGTTGCGGGGTCTTGTCGAGCGAGGCGGCGGTATCGTCGAAGTTGCCCATCGTTGCAAGAATGGCGCAATCCGTTTCATACGCGCCTCTAATCGGGTCATCACGATCCGGGACCGGTCCTATTTTGCGGCCATTTGGTACGACATCACCGAACAAAAGCGAGCCGAAACGGCGTTGCGGGAAGCGACGATGTTCCTGCGGGAAAGCCAGTCCATCGCCCATGTGGGCGGTTGGAAGGCCAATCCGGTCACCGGCGTGTGGGTGTGGACCGAGGAAGTGTACCGTTTGGTGGAACATCCTTTGGATTGCCCACCCACCACGCTGGAGGAATGCTTGCGATATTACGCGCCCGAGTATCTGCCCGTCATCCGCCAGCATTTGTGGGAAACCTGGGAGCGTGGTGTCCCTTTCCGCTTGGAATGCGAAATGATTGCCGCTTCGGGCCGACGCTTTTGGGCGGAGTTACGCTGCATCGGCCGGATGGAGCATGGCGATGAACCCTACCTCACCGGCACGTTTCAGGACATCACCGAGCGCAAGGCGGCGGAAGCGGCGCTGCGGGCGGCCAAAGAATTCGTGGAGATACTGCTCGATGCCATCCCGACCCCAATCTTCTACAAGGACGCGGCGGGCCGCTATCTCGGCTGCAACCGGGCCTTCGAGGAATTCTACGGCCAGAGTCAACAAGAGATCATCGGCAAAACCGTATTCGACCTTGCTCCCAAGAAGTTAGCGAGCATTTATCACACGAAGGATCTCGAACTCCTCCAGCAGCCGGGCTCTCAGGTCTACGAAGCCCAAATCAAGGATACCTGCGGGACCATCCACGACGTGATTTTCCACAAGGCTACCTTTTTCGATACCGATGGTGAGGTGGGTGGACTCATCGGCGCGATTCTGGACATCACCGGGCGCAAGGCGGTGGAAACGGCGCTGCGCGATAGCGAGAATCGCTACCGGGTAGTGGTGGAAAGTCAGGATGATGCCGTATGCCGCTGGCTTCCCGGCGGCACGTTGACCTTCGTGAACAGAGCTTACCGACAATTGTTCGCTGTGCCGGGTAAGGATCTAATCGGTTGCCGATGGTTCGAGTTTATCCCCGCAGCCGACCGCGAGGCCGTGGTCGCCCGCTACGACGAACTGGCCGCTAGTCCGCGCAAGCTGCGCTACGAACATCCGGTGCGTTCCCGTGACGGCGAGGTCCGCTGGTTTCAGTGGGTGGACGTGCCCTTGCTGGACGAGCAGGGTCGCTGCGTCGAATTCCAGTCGGTGGGCCGCGACATTACAGAACGCAAACAGATGGAAGAAACGCTGCGAGCGAGCGAGGATTCCCTCAACAAGGCTCAGGAGATTGCGCGGGTCGGTAGCTGGATACTAGATATCGCCAGCGATCGTCTGACTTGGTCACGGGAAACCCACCGTATGTTTGGTTTGCCGCCCGATTCGCCGGTCACGGTCAGCGACTTCGAGAGCTACGTTCACCAAGAGGATCGGGCGCGGATGGCGGCAGTGTGGGATGCCGCGATGGCCGGCGCGACTTACGATATCGAACACCGTATCGTGGTCGGCGGCGAGGTTCTATGGGTGCGCGAGTGCGCCGAGATTGTCCGCGATGCCGCCGACGCGGCCGTGTCCGCCATCGGTACCGTGCAGGACATCACCGAGCGCAAGCGGACCGAACAAGCCCTGCAAAGGGCTTACGAACTGCAAACCGCACTGCTCGATCAAGCCCCCGCTTTAGTGTGGCGTGCGGGCATCGACGCCAAGTGTGACTGGTTCAATGCCACTTGGCTGGCTTTTACCGGCCGCACTCTGGAGCAGGAGCTCGGAGATGGCTGGACCGAGGGCGTTCACCCCGACGATTTACAGCGCTGCCTCGATTGCTACTTCGCTGCCTTCCACGCGCACCGCCCCTTCGAGATGGAACATCGATTGAGACATTGTGACGGCACCTATCATTGGATCGTGGACTACGGCATCCCGCTTCATTCCGGCGAAGGAGGGTTCGACGGCTATATTGGTTATTGTTTGGATATCACCGAGCGCAAGCGAGTGGCGGCTGAACTGGATCAATACCGCCACCATCTGGAAGAGCTGGTAGCCGCACGCACGGCGGAACTGGAAGCGGCCAACCGGCAACTGCTGGTCAGCGACATGCGGCTGAAGGCGATGTTCGAGATGAGCCAGCAGTCCGGTCAAATGGACGAGCGCGAACTGTTGCAGCGGGGCATCGAAGAAGCCGTGCACCTGACCGGCAGCGAGATCGGCTACCTACATTTTGTCAACGACGATCAGGAAACCATCCAGCTTTACACTTGGTCGGCCGATACCCTGAAGCATTGCACCGCCGTCTACGAAGGCCACTACCCGGTTTCGGCAGCCGGGGTATGGGCCGACGCGGTGCGGTTGCATTGCCCGGTCGTCCACAACGACTACCAGAACCTGCCCGACCGCAAGGGTTACCCAGCGGGCCACGCCCACCTGATTCGCCACTTGGGCGTGCCGATCATGGAAGGAGACAAGGTCCGGGTGTTGCTCGGCGTCGGCAACAAGCCGACCGACTACGACCAGTCGGACGAGCATGAACTGCAATTGATCGGCGACGACCTCTGGCGCATCGTGATGCGTCGCCGCGCCGAAGCTGCCTTAGCCGCCGCCAAGGAAGCGGCGGAGCAGGCCAGCCGGGCCAAAAGCGCATTTCTGGCCAACATGAGCCACGAAATTCGCACACCGCTCAATGCCATCGTCGGGATGACCCACCTGGCGCGGCGCGGCGCGGCCGATCTCAAGCTGCGGGCACAACTGGACAAGATCGACGGTGCCGCCCACCATCTGCTCGGCGTCATCAACGACGTGCTGGACATTTCCAAAATCGAAGCGGGCCGGCTCCAGCTCGAACGATCCGACTTTGCCCTCGACCGGGTTTTCGACCAGATTCTCGCTTTGGTCGGCGAGAAAGCCAGCGCGAAAGGGCTGAAGGTCGTCGTCGACATCGATCCGGCCCTCACGGGCGTGCTGCACGGCGATTCCCTGCGGCTGGGGCAGATTCTGCTCAACTATGCCGGCAACGCCGTCAAGTTTACCGAGCGCGGTTTCGTCGCGCTGCGGGCCAAAGTCCTGAAGGAAACCGCAACCGATTGGTTGGTCCGCTTCGAAGTGCAAGACACCGGCATCGGTATCGTGCCGGAAGAGCAAATGCGGCTATTCGAAGACTTCGAGCAGGCGGATAGCTCTACCACCCGCCAGTACGGCGGTACCGGGTTGGGGTTAGCCATCAACCGGCGGCTGGTGCAACTGATGAATGGAGAGCTGGGCGTCGCGAGCGAACCCGGTCGTGGTAGCACGTTTTGGTTTGTCATCCGTCTCGGCAAAGGGATCGGTTTGGCCCAACCTCCGGAGCCCAACGAAGCGATAACTGTTCCGGAGCTGGACTCTACCGCCGAGCGTACTCTGGCGAGCCGCTATCGTGGCACCCGCCTGCTGTTGGCGGAAGATAATCCCATCAACCAGGAAGTGGCGCTGAGTTTGCTGCGAGGGATAGGTCTAGAGGTCGATCTCGCGCAGCACGGTGCCGAGGCGGTCGATCTGGCGCGAGCAACTGCTTACGATTTGATCCTGATGGATGTACAGATGCCGGTGCTGGATGGGCTGGAGGCGACTCGCGCGATCCGCGCCCTGCCGGGTCGGGAGCGCGTCCCCATCCTGGCGATGACCGCCAACGCCTTCGACGAAGACCGGCAGCGTTGCCTGGAAGCGGGCATGAACGACCACGTTGGCAAGCCGGTGGACCCCGACATCCTGTTCGCGACGCTCCTGAAATGGCTGCCGGATCGGGCCGCCCCATTGCCCACCGCCACTTTGGAGTCGGCGGAGCCAGCCGCCGATCTACTGGATCGACTGGCCGCGATTCCTGGTTTCAATCCGCGCCTGGGGCTCAAACTAGTACACAGCCAATCGAATACCTACAAGCGGCTGCTGCGGCAGTTCGCCGAAACCCGTGCCAGCGACGGGGCCGAGCTGCAGGGCTACTTGGCCGACGGCGACAGGGCCGCAGCCCAGCGTTGGGCGCATTCCCTGCGCGGCGCGGCCGGCGTGCTAGGCGCGGTCCGGGTGCAGGAACTAGCCGCCGAGTTGGAAGCGGCGATCCGCAACGAGTGGTCGACGGCGGAGATCAAGCGGTTGGCGGACGAAATCGAAGTCGTACAGGATGCGCTGGTAGCCGCCTTACGAACGGTGCTGCCGGTCGAAACCGTCGCGCTTCCCGCCGAGGTGGATTGGCCGCGAGCCCATGTCGTACTGGCTGAACTTGATGCGCTGCTGACCGAGGATGACATTCGAGCTAGCCATGCGTTTTGGGAGGCTGCTCCACTGTTGCGCGCTGCTTTGGGCGAGGATGCGACGACCAAGCTGGCTCGACAAATCGACCGGTTCAATTACGAACAGGCGCTTGTCATGTTGCGGGAGGCTCTTACCGGTAGGCCCGGATCAAAATAAAAACGCGATATGAAACTTTATCGGCCAAGTCGTCAAGTGACGCGGTCATCGTCTTAATTCGGATATAGCCCTCGTCGAGCCGCCAGCTCGAACCGACGGGACGTTTCTGCCCCTAGCGAAACCGCGCATCCAGTCAGGCGTGAACTTCTGAACCCAGCGGTTGAGGTTGGTGTGATCAGCCCAACTCTACGCTCCGCCATCATCTCCTCCAAGTTCCGGTAACTCAGCAGATAGGCTAGATACCACCGGACGCACAGCAGAATGATGTCCTTTTCAAATCGGTGGCTTCTGAAATCAATATAGACCACAGGAGCTTCGCCTATTCCGCGTAATGCAACGGAATCGTTCAGATTTACTTCGTCCTCCATCTCCACCACGCCATATCACGGCAACTGCGAAATAGCGTGGCGCTTCATCTTCGTTCTCGACCGCACTAAATCGGAATCATTCATTATCTATTTGATAGATATCATTATTATTTGGAATTTTCGATTTGGCACAGGGCTTGAAATAGGTTCCCGTGGGTAAGCCGCCATATTCTCAAATCTGGCTGGCCATTCAAGCCAGCGGCAGAAAAGAGGGCGGTACGTCCAAAGATGTTCCACAACTCATTTAACCACGTAAGGAGCCATCGCTCATGAGCAGCAAAACCCTCGTTAATTCCGCCCTCGCCAGCGTTTTTACCCTGAGTCTGTTAGCTGTGGCCGGTCAGGCCAACAGCCAGCCAGTACCCGAACAGAAAGGCGCTGAGAAATGCTACGGCATCGTCAAGGCGGGTAAGAACGACTGTCAAACCAGCGCGCACGCTTGCGCCGGCCAGGCCAGCAAAGACGGTCAGGGGGATTCCTGGGTCTACGTTCCCAAGGGGACTTGCGAAAAGATCATCGGCGGCAACCTGCAACCGAAGGCTTGAGGCAATTCCGATGACTACCAAGCCGGTTCTGTCCAGGCTTGGTCCCGGTTCGATTCCGGCTCGCGCCGGAATCGGCCTACGGGCCGAACACTATGACGCGGTTCTGGAGGACCGCCCGCCGGTCGGCTGGCTGGAAGTCCACAGCGAAAACTACTTCGGCGCGGGTGGCAAACCCCTGGATTATCTGGAGCGTATCCGCGCCCGTTACCCTCTGAGCTTGCACGGTGTCGGCTTATCCATCGGTTCGACCGATCCACTCGACCGGCAACATCTGGCGAAGCTCAAGGAATTGATTCGGCGCTTCGAGCCGGCACTGGTTTCCGAACATTTGTCCTGGAGCTCGGTCGGCGGGCGCTACTTCAATGATTTGCTGCCCCTGCCCTACACGGAAGAAGCGCTTGATCACATGGTCGCGCGGGTAGCACAGGTGCAGGATGCTCCTCGGCCGGCAGATCCTGATCGAGAATCCGTCCAGCTATTTGCAATACGTCGAATCGGCGATTCCCGAATGGGAATTTCTCGTCGAGTTGGCCGAGCGCACCGGCTGCGGCGTATTGCTGGATGTGAACAACATTTATGTCAGCGCCTGCAATCACGGTTTCGACGCGACCGCCTATCTGCAAGCCGTCCCGCGCCATATCGTCCGGGAAATCCATCTGGCCGGGTTCACGGTGAATCGTGTGGACGACGGCGAGATCTTGATCGACACCCATAACCAGCCGGTCTGGCCGCCGGTCTGGGCGCTCTACCGCCAAGCGGTGCAGCGCTTCGGCCGAATTCCGACCCTGATCGAATGGGACACCGACTTGCCCGAACTGACGGTGTTGGTGGACGAAGCGTACCGGGCGGATGCGATTTTGGAGGAAACCCATGCTCAGGCTGCGTGAATTGCAACTCGGTTTTGCCGCCGCCGTGCTAGACAACATCGAGAGCGATTTCGACCGCCACGTTCGCGATGCGGGATTGGGCGGCGCTCGCCGCTTGCGAGTCTACCGTAACAATGCCGTCCTCGGCCTGACCGGTGCGCTGGAAGCGGTCTATCCCGTGGCGCGGCGCGTGGTGGGCGAGGGATTTTTCCGGTACGCGGCTGCGCAATACATCGCCCGCTATCCGTCCCGGTCGGGCGACTTGCACGCGTTCGGCGAACACTTCCCCGTCTTTCTCCAGTCCTTCGAGCCGGCAGCCGAATTGGCTTATTTGCCTGATGTCGCGCGACTGGAATGGGCTTATCACCAAGTTTTTCACGCTGCCAGCCATCCGTTGCTCGATTTGGCAACGCTGGCGCAAGTGCCCGTTGAGCGGCGCGAAACGCTGCGTTTTCAGATTCACCCTGCCGCCCGTTTGCTGGAATCGGCTTTTCCGATCCTGCGGATCTGGCAGATCAATCAGGACGATCACACCGACGATCCACCGGTCGATTTAAGCGAGGGCGGTGTCAAGCTGCTGATCATTCGTGACGAGAATCTGGATATCGAGTTTCGATCCCTGGAAGACGGCGAATTCAGCCTGCTCTCCACGCTGGCCGCCGATGGCGATTTCGCCACAGCTTGCGAGCGGGCGATGGCCGCACAGCCCACATTCGATCTACCAACCTGCTTCGGTCAGCATGTTCTACAAGGCACGCTGGTCGCCTTCTATTAACCAATCTATTGATATTATTGATTAATCACCAGAGGAGCATTCCATGATGACCGTAACCGACATGTTTGACGCCCCACCTTCGCGCTCATTCTGGGCGAAAATCGCACCCGCTTTCAGTAAAGCCGATGCGCTGTTTCACAAGGTGGCCGATTGGCTGACGCCCGTCGCCGACTTTCTGGCCCGCTACTGGGTTGCCGCTGCCTTCTTCAGCTCCGGGCTGACCAAGACCACCACCGGCAGCTTCGCACTGTTCGGGTACACCTTCAGTTATCCGCTGAGCGTGTTCCCAACCGATAGCACGTTCACGTTGTTCGAGTACGAATACCACGTACCGCTGCTGTCGCCGATGCTGGCCGCTTATCTAGGGACAGCGGCGGAGCTGCTGCTGCCGGTGTTCTTGTTGCTAGGTCTCGGAACCCGCTATGCCGCGCTAGCGCTGTTCGTGTTCAACATCGTGGCTGCCGTTTCCTATCCGGAGCTGATGGAGGCGGGCCTGAAGGATCATCGGGTGTGGGGATTGTTGCTGCTGATTACGATTTGCCACGGCCCTGGCAAGTTGTCTCTGGATTATCTGATCGGCCGGCTGGTTCGCCGCTGAATTGCCGCCGCTCCGCAAGCCTAAGAATCACAAATGCACCATGAACAACTCGGCTCCGCTTGTCGGCGAGGACGTGGTCACCGCAACCGCTTCATCCGGTTTTCCGGTTGGCGAGGAGATCGAATTGTTGTGGCGGATCGGTCTTTTTTCTCCGGACGACGAGCGTGCCTTGCGGAAGTTATGGCGGATTTTGAAGGATCAGACCGACGATTATCTGGACATGGTGCTTGGCATGGTGGCCGCTTATCCGGCGCTGGCAGCGGCGCTGGCAGCGGTTCGCCACGACAACTGGGGGGGGCCGGAAGATGGCTCCACGACCGTTCGCCAGCTGTTCCGGCAATGGTTGAGCGAAACCTGTCTTTCCCCGCACGAACCGTCCTGGCTCAACCGACTGTATTCGCTGTACGCCGATCTTCCGCCAGAACGGTCGGCACAAGCGATATCGGCGGAGCTGCCGGGGTTTCGCTACCTCATCGCGCTGTCTTTCCCGTTGGTTGCCGCCGCGCGCGCCTTGTTGACTCATGCGGGCCTCAAATCCGAAGCCATCGAGCGGATGCAGTCCGCGCTCCTCAAAGCCATCCTGTTGCAGGTGACCTTGTTGAGCAAATTGTATGTCAAGGATCAACTTTGGTAGGGACAAATCCTGATTGAAGAAATGCCACCGTTCACCACTTTTGTTAGCGTTTGTTATGGAAGGTGGTGTTTATCGGGGAGAGTGTTTCCGACGTGGATATACGGATTGCTGACCATCGAAACTCGATTGCTCGATAGGCTCGATATCCACGTCCGAAGCGCTACCGCCAATCGGGCGGCAGTACGTCACACTGACTGAAAAAGCTTGTTTTGATGGAGGAAATTGCAATGAAAAAATCGATCAAACTGACCGGAGCTCTGATCGCCGGGCTGGTGATGAATACCGCGTTCGCCGTCCAAGGATTCAATATGTCGACGGCCCAAATCATGGACGCAAATCACGACGGTAAAATCACCAAGGAGGAGTACATGAAGCATAGCGAGGATATGGCATCATGGAAAAAAATGGATACCAACAAGGATGATGTATTGGATGAAAATGAGATTAAGACCGGTTTCAACGACAAATAACCGTAGTTGGTGATTGGCCAATCGAAGGTTATTGTTGGACCAACCATAATGATGCGAGTTGGAAGGGACGGTACAAGGCCATCCCTTCTTGCTCTTTCCATGACTCTCCATCCCGCCTCTTGGCGTTCGCCTTCGTTTCCATCAATCACCAGGAACGCTCATCACAACCAACCTGATGGAATCAAATCCACTTGTTGGTAGGACTGGCGTAAAGAAACTAGTTTTGACTCCAATAATCGTATCAAATTCGTATCAAAATTAAATCATAAAACCGATAGATTGGATCGAAAAACGCAACGAAATCTGCTATACGATGATCCAGCAATTCTCGTTGAGTCATCTCTTAGGGGGTTTTGTATGAATGAAACGGTCGCACCATCCGCTGACAGGCGATCCACACCACGAAGCGACCCTGCCCTTTTACCCCCCGACGAACGAGATGACATGCACTTGGCCTTGCGTGCCATTGTCGAGGGCACGGCCACAGCCACCGGCACCGAGTTCTTTTTCGCCCTGGTGCGAGAACTCGCTCAGGCGCTAAACGTGCGTCACGCCTTCGTGAGCGAACTGCTGGAAAACAAGGTACGCGTGCGCACACTAGCGTTCTGGTTCGACGGCAAGCTCACCGACAACATCGAATTCGATCTGGATGGCTCGCCCTGCGAAATCGTCATTCGCGGTGAAACGGTGTATTACACCAGCAAAGTCTATGAGATGTTTCCGAGTCATCCAGAACTGAAGGAACTGGGAATCGAAAGCTACTTCGGCGTGCCGTTGGTGTCTGAATCGGGCAACGAAATGATGGGGCATCTGGCTGTCATGCACGATCAGCCGATGATCAAGGAATTTCGAGGTATAGCGCTTCTGCGTATTTTCGCCGCTCGCGCTCGGGTGGAGCTGGAGCGTAAACGGGCCGAGCAAGCGTTGCGCAAGAGCGAGGAACGCTTGGCCAGCGTATTGGCCAGCGCCATGGACGCGATCATCACTCTCGATTCGGAGCAACGCATCACCTTGTTCAACCCTGCTGCCGAGAAGGTATTCCGTTGCCAGGCAGCGCAGGTCATTGGCCAACCCTTCGAACCGTTTCTCTCTAAACGCTTCGGTAATCTGCTCAAGGGCTATTGCTTGGCGGTCCAGCCCGCCATGATTAACTCCCAACAGCTTTGGGCACCCGAGGGATTAACAGCTCGTCGCCAAGACGGTGAGGAATTTCCAGTGGAAGCCACACTTTCGCCACTGGAGATTGAAGGTCGGCAGTTCTTTACCGTGATTCTGCGGGATGTGACCGAACGTTGGCAATCTGAGGAAACCCTCAAGCAGCTGCAACTGGAAAACGTCTATCTACAAGAAGAAATCAAGACCCGACAAACTCCCGACCACATCGTCGGCGATTCACCGGCCATGCGGGAGGTCTTCGTTTATGCCGAACAGGTGGCCGGGACTGATTCGACTGTGTTGCTGACGGGGGAAACCGGTACCGGCAAAAGCGTCATCGCCCGGGCAATTCACGATTCGAGCGACCGGCGCGATAAATTGTTCGTCAATGTAAATTGCGCCGCGCTACCGGGCGAATTGGTGGAAAGCGAATTGTTCGGTCACGAGAAAGGCGCGTTCACTGGCGCGATTGCTCAGCGCAAGGGCCGCTTCGAATTGGCCGACGGTGGGACTCTGTTCCTTGACGAAGTCGGTGAACTGACTGCCAGCGCCCAGGCTAAATTACTGCGAGTGTTGCAGGATCAGGAATTCGAGCGAGTCGGCGGCACGCAAACCTTGAAAGTCAATGTGCGACTGGTCGCCGCCACCAATCGCGATTTAGCCAAGATGGTCAAGGAAGGTGGGTTCCGTGCCGATTTATATTATCGGTTGAACGTATTTCCCATTCGCTTACCCTCCTTGCGGGAGCGCTCGACCGATATCCCGTTACTCGCCCGGTTTTTCCTGGACAAATTCGCGCGGAAGATGGGCAAATCAATTCGCGATCTTTCACCGAGAGCATGCGAGCGACTACTGGGCTATTCCTGGCCGGGTAATATTCAGAGAGCTGCAAAACGTAATCGAGCGCGCAGCTATTCTTGCTCGTGGCTCTCTGCTGGAAATCGACAATGCGCTCGAACTGCGCCTAGAAGATCAGGAACCAAAAAATACACCGGATCAACTGATTCCATTCGAGGACATGGAACGGGCTTATATCCTCAAAGTCTTGGAACGCACCCGCTGGGTCATTGAAGGTGAGCAGGGCGCGGCAGCGATTTTGGACCTCAATCCCAGCACATTGCGTTCCCGAATGCAAAAACTCAACATTCGCAAGCCTAAATCCACAGCCTGAATTAGCTCCCGTTTTATTCCCTCTGCCATCGGTTTTCCCGACCGGTGGCTTCCGCACATCTCCATCCGCCGACATCCCCTCGCCAGGCCGATTTACTGTCCGCCGGAAAGTCAGATCACCGGCGACATTTTTCTAAGTGATCACGATCAGCCACGCTATTCGGTGGCCTTGCGATATATCGCGGAATCCGCTGTATTCTCAATCCATCATCAATTGAAAATAATGTTTTAACTCTATGATATTAATTGAAAATAATAATATTTTTATCGCTGGCACGGACGTTGCTAAATATAAATCGCCAATCGATATTCTCTCTAAACACAGTCTATGAGGAATCCTTCCATGAACAAGATCATCGCAACCAGCCTTTTGGTTCTAGCTTCTGGCCTGAGCTTGAGCACAACCGCCTTGGCAGAGCCTTTTAATCACAGTAGCTCCTATACGAATGCCATTAGCAATACCGAATCTAATCAGAACATATCGAGTGCACCCAGCGTTCGATATACAGACACGGCAGGGACAACGATTGGTTTCAATGATCGGGAAACGGCTGCAAGCGGAACGATGAACTCTAGAGTTCCCCAAATCTCCATTTCCCAGATGTTGTCGAGCATCATAAGCGGATTTAATGATCGCAGTTAAATCCTGAGATCTCAAGATCGCCAGTCAAGCTTTTCCTCATGGATAGCTTGGCGGCGGCTTGATGACGGATCCTATTGAGTGAGCAGAAGGTGATGTCATGTATCCGTCATTTATTTCTTCTTCCGCCGATTTGACCCGGATTTATTCGAGGAAATGGCGAATTGAAGGAGTGCTGAATTCAGATTGACCCTCTGCTTCCCTTAATCTGGCCATATGGCTTAGAACCAAGCGGTTTCCGTTGCGCCTCTCCAGAGCCGGAGTTGTTCCGTACCCCTGAATCATCCACCGAATTTTCATAAAGGAGAACCCTATGTCGATGACCGATACCTGCGAACCCATCCTAAAAGGTCAGCGCGCCCTGGTGACCGGCGCCAGTTCCGGCATCGGCGCCGCCATCGCCAAGGCGCTAGCGGCGGCCGGCGCCAAAGTCGTCGTCAATTACGCTGGCGGCGCGGATCGGGCGCACGCTATGGTCGAGAAAATCCGAGCCGCCGGTGGTGAAGCGATGGCGATCCGCGCCGACGTCGGCCGCGAAGACGAAGTCGAGGCGATGTTCGCCGAAATGATCGAAACCTGGGGCAGCGTTGATATCCTGGTGAACAACGCCGGCCTGCAAAAAGACGCGCCTCTGGTCGAGATGAGCCTGGCCGACTGGCAAAAGGTTCTCGATATCAATTTGACCGGCCAATTTTTGTGTTCTCGCGCCGCCGTGCGCGAATTCCTGCGGCGCGGCGTCGTGCCGGAACTGTCGCGCGTCGCCGGTAAGATCATCTGCATGTCCTCGGTCCACGATGTCATTCCGTGGGCCGGACATGCCAACTATGCCGCGTCCAAGGGCGGCGTCAGCCTGTTGATGAAAACCATGGCCCAGGAACTCGCGCCGCAGCGCATTCGGGTCAACGCCATCTCGCCGGGTGCGATCAAGACCCCGATTAACACCGCCGCCTGGATGACGCCCGAGGCCGAGGCGGAGCTGCTGAAGCTGATTCCCTGCCGCCGGGTCGGAGAACCAGAAGACATCGCCCGCGCCACGGTGTGGCTGGCCTCCGACGATTCCGACTACGTCACCGGCGCCACCCTGTACGTGGATGGCGGTATGACCCTCTATCCCGGTTTCGATCAGGGAGGCTGACATGAAGCGGATCGTATCGCGCCATGCCATGCCTCTCGCGGATGGTGCTGTTGGGTCTGTGTCTGGCCCAGCCACCCGGCGTTTGGGCTGCCAGCGAGGCGGGAACGCCGACCCGCTCGGATTCCCGCGCCGACCGTACCGGTTTGCCCGCCGACGTACAGCCCTGGTGGCCGAGCCGTTATGGCGCGGACGATCAGCTCGGTACCCTTAACGAAATCACCCCCGAGGTGGTGCGAACGGCGACCGCCCTGGTGAAAACCGGTACTGTCGTCGATCTGGGGCGGATACTGGACGAGGATACGCCCAAATTTCCTGGCCGCTACTGGCACCAGACCGCCGACGTTTCGCCCCATTTCACCAACCTGCGCCGCCCGGATGTCGACGGCAAGGGTTGGGGCAAGAACCAGATCAACTGGATCACCGAAATTCAGGTGGGTACCTTCCAGGTCGGTACCCAATTGGATTCCATCGGCCACATCCAGATTGGCGACCGGTTCTACAACGGCTGGACCACGCGCGACGTGGTGGAATCGTGGGGCCTGAACCGCTTCGGCACCGAAACCGTACCGCCTATCGTCACCCGTGGCGTGCTGATCGATATCGCCGCCTACAAAGGCGTAGAGCGCTTGGCCAAGGGTTACGTGATCGGTCTGGCCGACGTGCAAGGCGCGTTGAAAAAACAGGGTGTCGCCCTGCGGCCGGGTGACGCGGTACTGTTTCACACCGGTTGGGGTGGGTTGTGGGGTCAGGACAACACCGAGTTTCTCTCGGGCGAGCCCGGTCCCGGCTTGGAAGTCGTGAACTGGCTGTACGCGCAGCGCATCGCGTTGACCGGCGCTGATACCTGGAGCTACGGCCCGGTGCCCGGCGAAGACCCGGAACGCCCCTTCCTAGTGCCCCAAACCATGTACGTGAAGATGGGATTGTTCGGCTTGGAGAATCTGGCGACCGAAGAGTTGGCGCGGCGCGGTGTCCACGAATTCCTGTTCACCGTCACGCACGCCAAGACCCGCGGCTCCACGGCGGCGGTCATCGCCCCGGCGGCAGTTTTTTGAGAAGGACACACCACCATGAACGAACGTTATGACACCCTCATCGTCGGTTCCGGCGCGGGCGGATCGGCGGCGGCTTACGCCTTGGCGCACGCCGGTCGCCGGGTGCTGCTGCTGGAGAAAGGTCAGGAACTTCCGCGCGACGGCAGCACACTGGATGTGGACAAGGTGATCCGGCAGGGAATTTTCAAGAGCAAGGAGCACTGGCTGGACAAGAATGGCCGAACCTTCGAGCCGGAGGAATATTTCAATCTGGGCGGCAAGACCAAGTGGTACGGAGCGGCCCTGGCCCGATTCGAACCGCACGAATTCGAGGCCGAACCGGTACATCAATGCCTGCCTTGGCCGATTGCGTATCGGGAATTGCTGCCTTACTACGAGCAAGCGGAAACCTTGCTGAACGTCCATCAATTTGAGCCGGAGCCGGATCTGCGAGCCATCGTCGGCAAGCTGACTCGCAATGGTGCCGGTTGGAGCGCCCGGCCCCTAACGCTGGCTCTGGATTCTAGTATCGTCGAACATCCCGAAGAAGCCGCGCACTTCGACGCTTTCGCTTCGGTCAAGAACCTGAAGGCTGACGGCCAGCACGCTTTGTTAGAGCGGGTTCAACATCTGCCCAACCTGACCATACTGACCGGGCAGGCCGTTCGCGATTTCGTCGCCGATCCCGATCGGCCCGAGCGACTGCTCGGCGTTCGTACCGAGGATGGCAGCGAATTCCGGGCCGGGGTGGTGTTGCTGGCGGCCGGAGCATTGCACTCGCCACGGCTGTTGCAGGGCTATCTAGCCGACAGCGGTTTGGCCGAACAGCTGCCGTGCGCGGATGCGGTGGGGCGCAACTACAAATCCCACCTGCTCAGCGCCGTGCTGGCGTTTTCCGCCACGCCCAAAACTGACCTGCTGCGGAAAACCCTGCTGCTGTTGAACGAACGGTTGCCGCACAGCAGCATCCAGCCCTTGGGTTTCGACGGTGAATTGCTCAGCACCTTGATTCCGGGCTTCGTGCCGCGCGGGTTCGCCCGTGCGCTCGGTCACCGCGCTTACGGTTTCTTCTTGCAGACCGAGGACGGTTCCGACCCTGCCAACCGCGTCGTCGCCAAGATCAACGGCGCGCAGTATCCTCAGCTCGACTACGACCCGGCGCGCTTGCCGGCGGCGCGGGAGGAACATCGGCGGTTGGTGCGCGATTTTAATCGCTCGCTGTGGAAAATCGGCCTGCCGGCAGCGGCCAAGGGGATTCCGCTCGCCGGCACCGCGCACGCCTGCGGCACGCTGGTCGCGGGCAGCGATCCCCGCACCTCGGTAGTGGACGCCGACGGCAAGGTGCATGGTCTGGATAACCTGTATGTGGTAGATGGCAGCGTCCTGCCGCGTTCCAGCCGGGTCAACCCATCGTTGACCATCTACGCTTGGGCGTTGCGGGTGGCGGAACGGTTGCAACGAAGAGAGTGGTCAGCATGAGCGATACACTACCGGACTTTATCCGTTTCGGGCGGGCGATTTGCGGCGATCTCGGCCAAGCCGAGCGGCGCGAGTGGTGGCTGGGCAACGGCCTGGGCGCCTATGCCGCCGGCACGATTGCCGGGACCTTGACCCGCCGCTACCACGGCTTGCTGATCGCGCCGGTGGAGCCGCCGCTCGGCCGCTGGCTGGTGTTTTCCCAGGCCGACGCCACCTTGTTCGACGGCGACCGGGAAATCCCGCTGTTCAGCAATCGCTGGAGCGGTGGCGCGGTGGTGCCCGAAGGGCAAGTCCAGCTCGAATCCTTCCAACTGCACGGCCGGATGCCGGTGTGGCGTTACGCCTTGGGCGACCGGTTGATCGAACAACGCATCTGGCTGGAGCCGGGCGCGAATACGGTTTATGTGGCGTATCGGTTGGAATCCGCCGATGGCGACCAGGATTTGCGCTTGCAAGTTCGCTTGCTGGTCAACGCTCGCGATCATCACGTCAGCATGGCGCCCGGCGGTTTCACGCCGCAGGTGGAGAAAGCAGGGGAACAATTGCACGTCATTTGTCCTGATCGTTTCACCTTGCGGTTTCAGGCCGTGGATGGCCAGTTTCAGACCGCGTGGGATTGGATCGAGAATTTCGATTTGCCAGTAGAGCGAGAGCGCGGCCTACCGGATCGGGATGCGCATCTTTGCATCGGTCACGCGCTGTTGACCTTGCGCCCTGGCCATTGGGTCGGCATCGTTGCCAGCCTACACGATAACGCTTCCGCCGACCTGGACGCGGCTCTGCAACGGTTTCTCGACCGCGAACAGGTGTTGCTCGACTTGTTGCCCCCCTCACCCCCAACCCCTCTCCCTCAAGGGGAGAGGGGAGTTCAGCGGGTTTCAGCGCCGCCCGACTGGATCGAACAACTGGCGTTGGCCGCCGACAGCTTCCTGTTTGCCCGGCCGTTGCCGGACTTGCCCGACGGGGAATCAATAATCGCCGGCTATCCTTGGTTCGGCGACTGGGGCCGCGACACCATGATCGCTTTGCCGGGTTTGACGCTGGCGACGGGCCGGCTCGACAGTGCGCGGCGCATCCTGCTGACCTTCGCCCGTTTCGTCGATCAGGGCATGTTGCCAAATGTCTTTCCCGGCGCGGGCGAAACACCGGACTACAACACGGTGGATGCCGGACTGTGGTACTTCGAGGCGTGGCGGGCGTATCTGGAAGCCAGCAATGATTGGGCGGTGCTGGCCGAGGTGTTCCCGGTGCTGGCCGACATGATCGACTGGCATGTTCGGGGTACCCGTTATCGCATCGGTATGGATACAGCCGATGGTCTGCTACATGCCGGCGAGCCGGGTGTGCAACTCACCTGGATGGATGCCAAGGTCGGCGATTGGGTGGTGACGCCGCGTATCGGCAAACCGGTCGAGATCAACGCGCTTTGGTACAACGCCCTGATGATCATGGCCGATTTCGCCGAACGGCTGGGGCAACCGTCCGCGCCTTTCGCGGAACTCGCGGCCAAAGCGCGGCAAGGTTTCCAGCGTTTCGTTCGCTCCGATGGTGCGGGTCTGCTCGACGTGCTGGACGGCCCTACCGGCGACGATCCTACTACGCGCCCCAATCAAATCTTCGCCGTCAGCCTGCCGCACAGTCCGCTGGACTCAGAAACCCAGCAGGCCGTGGTCCGCGTTTGTGGACGGGAATTGCTGACTTCCTACGGTCTTCGTTCTCTGGCGCCCGATCATTCCGATTACCGTCCTTATTACATCGGTGGCGTTTGGGAGCGCGACGGCAGCTATCACCAGGGGCCGGTCTGGGCTTGGCTGCTGGGCCATTACGCACTGGCCGAATATCGCGTCCACGGCGATGCGGCGGCGGCTCAAGCTTACTTGCAACCCATCCGCGATCATCTGTTGGACGCCGGCCTCGGCACGGTCAGCGAAATTCTCGACGGTGCGCCGCCTCACGTCCCGCGCGGCGCACCGGCTCAAGCCTGGTCGGTGGCTTGCGTGCTGGAGGCGTGGCAGCGACTGGAGCGGTTGAAACGGCAATAATTAATCAATAGGTAAACCCCCAGTTTTAATGGGATGGACGCCCCCACCTGAAAGGCATTGATGTGCCAAAGTGGAGGTATTACTTCAATCACTTAACGAGAGGGGCATCCCTCATGAAGATTATCACTGTTGGGCACCTCGAAAAACCTTGTTATGAGAAAATAGGGTTGTTGATCCCCGCCAAGAGCCCGGATATCCGATGATCAAAGAAAGCCTGTTTGCCGCCCAGGAACGGGAAGCCAAATTGGATCGTCTGGGCGATGTGCTGCAAGTCATGGAGCAGCAGGTTGACTTCAAGGCGCTGGCGGCGGAGATGGACCGGGTAGCGCCACGACCCGGACGGGCACGTGGGGGGCGTCCACCGTTTCCCACCGAGTTGATGGTACGTGCCCTGGTTCTTCAGGATTTATATGGACTGAGTGACGAACAGATGGAATACCAAGTGCTGGATCGACTGAGCTTCCAGCGTTTCCTGGGCCTGCGGCACAGTAGTCAGATACCCGATCGCACCACATTCTGGACCTTCCGCGAGCGGTTGACGGTGGCGAAGGCGGGAGACGCGCTGTTTGAGGCGGTGCATCGTCAACTGGCCCAGCAGGGTTATATTGCTCGTGGTGGGCAGATGGTGGACGCCAGTCTGGTTCCCGTTCCTCGCCAGCACGTCACGGAAAAAGAACGGGAATTGCTGAAAGCGTCGGCGATGCCGGTGGACTGGAAGCCGGCCCAGCGCCGGCAGAAGGACATGGAGGCCACCTGGACGAAGAAGCACGGCAAATCCTACTTCGGTTACAAGGTCTCGGTCAGCGCCGACCGACGCTACAAGCTGATCCGCCAGGTCAAGGTCAGCACCGCTGCGGAGAACGACACCCTGCACCTGGAAGATGTCCTGGATCACGCGAATACCGGCCGTGATCTTTATGGCGACAAGGGCTATGTTGATGGTGAACGTGAGCGGCGCCTCAAGACCCAGGGTTGGCGAGTACACATCCAGCGCAAGGCAAAGAAAGGCAAACCGCTGTCCGCCTGCCAGGCGCGCCGCAACACCCGCATTGCCCGGGTTCGGGCGCGGGTCGAACACGTCTTCGCCGCTATGGAGCAGATGGGCGGAAAACTCCTACGATGTATCGGTCTGGATCGAGCGACCTTCCAACTCACGGGGAAGGCAGCGGTCTACAACCTACGTCGCCTGTGCATTCTCAAGGCATACGGTGTGGTCGCTTTCTAACGCCCAAGTGCGATCCCGGTACGACCGGGATGGTGATTTCGGGCGGGGATGAACCCTTCGGGCCGGGGCACAAACCAAAGATATTGTGAGGCTCACGCCTCAGGCACCTTGCTTTGCCCATTTTGCCGGCTTCATGTCCGGTTTTTCGAGGTGCCCTGTTGGGATCGACTTAGGTACTGTAGTCACGAGATGTTGAGCCAGAGGGTGATACATCTGATTTGGACGGCGGTGAGGAAAGACTTGCTATTTTTGGCGTATCTTGTGGCGATGCCGCGCCATCTTTTGAGGTACAGGAACGCGTTTTCGACGAGGTGGCGGAGTTTATACAGATCTTCGTCGTACGACCTTGAGGTGACGCAGTTTTTCTTCGGCGGGATCACGGCATTCATCCCTTGCGCTGTGGCCTGCTCAAGAATGGCGTCGGTATCGTACCCTTTGTCCGCGATCAGATGATCGGCGTTGATCCCTTCAATCAGGCGGCCTGCCTGCGTGCAATCCGCCCGGGGACCTTCTGTAATAACGATTCTGACCAGCAGACCATGCGCATCCACGGCCAGATGTATCTGGGTATTGAGCCCCATAAGCGCTAAGATAAAATTGCCCCGCTGCGCTATACTTCTGGCCTGTTGACAACAACAGAAGACTGGGCAGTGACATGAACGAATTCGCCGACGATGTTGATTGGGAAGAGATGTTCGCCGGATTGGGCGAAGACTGGGAAGTCATTGAGCGGGTGTTGCCCGATGGGTGGCAGGAGGCGGCGCGGCGTACTGGCGCGCTGCGGCGCACTCGCGGATTCAAGGATGCCGCCACGCTGCTGCGTGTACTGCTGATCCACCTGGTTGACGGCTGCTCGCTACGCGAGACCGCCGTTCGCGCCGATGCGGGCGGCTTGATCAAGGTGTCCGATGTGGCGTTGCTGGGTCGGCTGCGCGGCAGCGGCGAGTGGTTCCGGTGGATGGTCGAGCAGATGAGTCTGCGCCTGTCGGCCACGGCCGAGTATGTGCTGCCGGGCAAGCGAATGCGCCTGGTCGACGCCAGCGTGGTGTGTGAACCCGGTGCCACAGGGTCGACGTGGCGACTGCACTACATGATCGACCTGAGCACTTTGGCTTGTGAGCAGGTGCTCGTCACGCTGCCTGAAGAGGGCGAGACGCTGACTCGCTTTGCCGTCAAAGCCAACGATGTCGTGATGGCCGATCGCGGACTGGCGCATCGGCGCGGCATTCGCCACGTCGTCAATCATCAGGGCGATGTCATCGTGCGCATGAACATGGTCAGTGTGCCGTTGGAAGACGACAAAGCGCGAGCGCTGGCATTGCTGCCCAAATTGCGCAAGCTCAAGGTCGGCCAAGCGTGGGATTGGCCGGCATGGATACGCGATGACGAAGGCCCCCTCGCTGTTCGTGTCTGCGCGATCAAGAAGAGCGCCGAACAGACCCGCAAGACGCAGGCCAAGCTGCGCGAGGTGGCATCCAAGAAGGGCCGCGATCTCCAACCCGACACGCTGGAGGCG
Organism: Candidatus Competibacter sp.; assembly: GCA_037045535.1. Taxonomy (GTDB): domain Bacteria; phylum Pseudomonadota; class Gammaproteobacteria; order Competibacterales; family Competibacteraceae; genus Competibacter_A. Next base: position 8,291 of record JBAOHI010000077.1, on the reverse strand, counting down.
GCGGGATACATCGTCGTGCTGACGACCCTGCCGAACGTGCCGGCGCACCCGATCCTTGAGATGTACCGCCACCGATGGCAAATCGAAATCGACCAGCCATACAACCTCCATAAGAGCCATTTATTAGCGAGGAATGGGATGGCGCTCGGCCCGAACGGCGGCGCGCCACGCCTGGAGCTGTGCCAGATCCTGGGCGTCGGCGTGGATCAACCAGAGCGAACGGGCCGCATGGGGGGCCTGGCGACCCCGCAGCCGCCCCCGCCGCAGCCAGGCAAACAAGGTCGGCTGCGGCATGTCCAGATGGTAGGCCAACTCGGCGAGGGTCCACTCGTCGGGGCCACGCTGGAGAACCGTCGTCGCCGGGGGTGGGGTGCGCAGCCCCAGGCGAACCTGGAGGTCGCCAACCATGGCGGCGTTGAAGGTCTCGCAGCGTTTGGCCGGATGCCAGCCCTTGGCGTTCAGTTGCCGCGCGATCGCCGCCGGGCCGCAGCCGTCGGCGTGCAGCGCCATCACCCGGGCCGTGAGTTGCGGGTAGTAACTCAACTGGTCCAGCCGGGCGACCGGTCGGCTCAGGGTCGCCTGGGTGCCGTGGCCGCCGAACCAATGCATCTGAACGTCGACTCGCTCGCTCTCACCCTGCACCGTGACCACCACCCGCTCGACCAGTTGTCGGACGATCGCCTGACGATCCACCGCCGTGGTGGTCGGTGCCTGCCAGAGGGCCGGGATTTCGGTGGCGAGCCGCCGGATCGCGGCCCGCTCCTCGGCGGTCAGGACGGGTGGTTGCTCGGCTTGGAAACGGGCGTAGTCAGCCTGCAGGGCCGCTTCGGTGGCCAGCGCTTCCTCCCACTGGCGTTCCAGAGTCCGGGCCACCAGTCGATGCTCGGGTTCGACCGCCTGGTATTGGCGGGCGGCCCGTTCGACCTGGTAGCGGGCGCGCTCCAGCCGCTGCCGCCAATGCTGGTGCAGGTGCTGCCGTTCCCCCTCCAGATCGGCGGCGACCTGCAGGCTGATCTCCAGGGCGGCCGGTTCCAGCGCCCGCAGCACCTGGGCGCTCGCCCAATCATCCAACACCCGGCCGACCAGCGACTGGCAGCGCGGCTCGCCATAGTCCACCGCCATCCGGCTACAGTCATACCGCAGCCGGCCGCCGCTGTTGTTATAGACCGCTGCCATGCGCAACCCGCACCGGCCACAGATCACCAAGCCCGACAGCAACGACGGCCCCGCGCGGACCGGGCCGAGGTGAGCGGTTTGGTTGGCCGCCAGTTGTGCCTGATTGCGTTCGAATTGCGCCCAAGTGATATAGGCCGGCAACCGGTCCTGGAGCAACACCGCGCACTCCTCGGGCGTCGCCACCCGGTGCCCGGTCGCCGGGCGCCCCGGTTGCTGGCGGCGCGGGTCCATCGGGCGACGGCCATAGGCATACGCGCCGGCATAAATCGGGTGATGCAACAGATTGCTCAGCGTGGCTCGATTGGGCCGGTGCCACTCCAGGTCGCCCTGACGCAGGCCCAGCCGTATCCGGTGGGGGAGTTGAATTTGATGGCGGACCAGGTATTGCAATACCCCATTGAGGGTCCCGCACCGCTCGAACCGATCAAAAATCAACGCGATGGTCGCCCGCGCCTGCTCGTCCGGATCCAGGATCACTTCCCCCGACGGCCGCCGCGCGTAACCCATCGGCACGGCCATCCCCAGCTCGCCGCGTTCGGCCTTGATTCGCTTGCCGGCCAGCATGCGTTGCTTGAGCATGTGCAGTTCCGCCTCCGACAAGGTGCCTTTCAACCCTAGCAACAGCCGATCGTTGTAGTCGGTCGGATCGTAGATCCCGTCCAGATCGCCGATCAAGGTTCCGAACAACCCACAAATCTCCAGCAACTGATGCCAGTCGCGACAGGAGCGGGCCAACCGCGACATCTCCACCCCCAGCACCAGCCCCACATGGTTGAGGCCCACTTCCGCCACCAGGCGTTGGAACCCGGGCCGGCCCACGGCCGTCGTGCCCGATTTGCCCAGATCGTCATCGATCACCAAGACCTGGGACCGGGGCCAACCCAGCCCCAGTGCCCGGTCCACCAGCCCGTATTGCAACCGCGTCGATTCCTGGTGTCGAACCAACTGTTGCAACGTCGATTGCCGCACGTACACCACCGCCAGCCGATCGCGATGCTGCCCCTGAACCTTCTCGCTGGGCATCGGCCAAGCCCGCATCGTCTCGCTCATCCGTCTCTCCCTCCGGCCGCCGGGTCCACTCCCAATATCGGGAGGCCAGTTGGCCCATCTGGGCGATCAGGCGGCGTTGACGGTCGCGAGACAGACTCGCCCACACCCCCGATTCGGTTTGTGTCGTCATGGATCGTTCGCCTCGCTAGCCAGTTTGCCAGCCCCAGCAGGGCGGCGCCATCCACGGTCGGCGCAATCGCTGAATCGGTCAATCGTATAGCGGCATTCTCAATGGTATATCGAGTTGGCATTTAAGCGCTTGAAGTCACTGCTGCATCTGGGCCACCTGAAGAAGACTGACCTCGTGGGCGCCAAGGCTTGGCTACAAGGAAAACTGTTCGTAGCCACCCTGATCGAAACACTCATCGCGGTTGGCGAGCGTTTTTCCCCTTGGGGCTACTTCCAGCTTCAAGAGCAAAGGCCGACACAGTCGGTGGCGTGAGGTGGCGATGATGCGCTTCCTCATCGCTCGCGCTGTCAACCCGCAACTGACTCTGCTCGACGGTCTGCGCGACTGGAACAATATTGCCGCCGCACTACGCGAGCCACCCCGCAAACGGCGGCGGTATCAGGGCGACAACTTGGAGGAATTTTTATCTTAGCGCTTATGGTATTGAGCCCCCTTGGGTGCGGCCCATGGCCTGGTTTCCGCCTTTGGCTCCGGCGGCATGGGGATGGACCTTGCAATGGCTGGCGTCGATCATCAGCCATTCGTAGTCCGGCTCATCGATCAGCATTTCCAGCAGCTTCTCCCAAACCCCCTTGTCCCGCCAGCGGATGAAGCGGCGGTGCGTGTTGCTCCAACCGCCATAGCCTGGCGGCAAATCTCGCCACGGCGCACCCGTTCGCAATATCCAGAAACCGCATTGATAAACAATCGATTGTCTTTAGCGATGCCGCCCCAAACACCCTCGCGCCCCGGCAGATGCGGTTCCAGCAAGGCCCAGGTTTCATCTGAAATGTCGTGGCGACGGTATGCAGGAACTGTCTCTTTCATGGAGCCTCCCATTCTTTAACTCTATGATTCTCTCATATCTTTAATCTCGTGACTACATTATCTAGCGAAGAACGTGTTCCAGATTCACGGCGTCGACGAGCGCGGCAAGGTTGCACTGAAGAAACGGCTCAAGCGCGAGAAGGTTGCGGCTTTTTTCGGAAACCTGCCACCGTCGAGGATTCCCAGCAAATCCCGCCGGCGCTCGTCGTCGAGCGGAGCCAACCCCCAGTCGTCGAGGACGAGCACCTCGACCTTGGCGAGGAGAGCGATCAGTTTGAGGTAGCGGCCATCGGCTCGGGCGAGGGCGAGTTCCTCGAACAAGGGGTAGACCCAACAGTCGTGTCATAGTCCGCCAAATCGGTCAATCGAGGAGTAGCCGGGTCTCCATATCCAGTTCGAAGCAGCCATAGGGATTGATGTGATCCCAGAACAGCGGTGTCAGCGCACTCAGATCCCTCGTGCTGAGCCGTCCCGCCCAGTGCGGCTGCGCCAGCACCCGCTGCAGCAACAGGGTATTGATGTAGATCAGGCAGTTCTGGAGTAGATGCAGGGCCAGCATGCTGACTTCATGATCCTCCCGGCGGTTGCTCGCCAACTCGCCCCGGCGGGCGAAGAAGACGAAGTCGGTGGCGCCATTCCAGTGCTCCACGACGTTCAGCCCGGCATTGATTTCCCGACGCAGGGCCTCGCTGTGCAGGTACCGGCACAGGAAGAGGGTCTTCACCGCCTTTCCCAGTTGGGTGAAAGCCTTGTAGGTCGGATGCCGAACGTTGTTCTTGATAAAGCGCCGGAGGATGGCCTCGGTCTCGGCGGTGCCGAGACGGACCGCAGTGACGTAGTGGACCAGGGAATCGTACTGCTGCCGGATCGGCTCCCAGTCGATGGGCTTGGTCAGGATCGGCCGCAGATTGGGATAGGCATCCGGCTGGCCCACATCCGGACGGTACAGTTTCTGCGTGGGGATCGCCTTCAGGCGGGGCATCAGATGGAAGCCCAGCAGCCGGCAAAAAGCGAAGGCCACCGTGCTTTGCCCGTGGGAGTCCACGTACTGCCGGTCCACCTCCATCTCGGTGCAGTGATGGACCACCCCTTCGATCATGGCCGCCACCTCGGAGGAGGAGGGTGACTTGAGCTGGGAATGGATGCACAGGGATTTCCGCTCGACGTGCCAGTAGATCATGATGCCGCGCCCACCATAGCGGGCGTGCCATTGGGTGGTCAGGTTCTGGTCGAAGGCGCCGAAGTGTTTGGAATCGGAGGCGCAGCTGGTGGTCCCCTGGCCCCAGATCGCCGGGTAACGGGCGCGCAGGGCCCCATCGGTCACGATGGCGATGGCCCGGCGGAGCGCTTCGACGGTGATGTAGCGGCGCCGGACGTAGGCCAAATCCTTGTGGGTCACTCCGACATGGCGCCCAGCCATGCGCTGCAAACCGGTATTGGTGCCCAGCCCGTGCAGGCAGAGCAGCAGGCGGGGCTGGAGGACGGTACGTTCCAAGGTTTCGTAAGTCGTCGGGCTCTTCAGCGCCGCAGTGAAGTTCAGCCGTAGATCGGTTTCCTTGATCATGTCGAGCAGGCCGGTCATCGGCCAGGTGGCGGCGATCTCCGCCTTGAGGGCGACGACATTGGGCGGTTCGGGAAGCGGATCGAAGGGCGTGACGGTGATCCCATAGGTGATCCGATTGATCCTGGACCGGCCTTTGCCGTCTTTTTCCAGGACTGCTTCCCGCCAAAGGCCGGCGACGATGCCGTCAAGTGGGACGTCCTCGGCGGCGGGGAAGGTGCGCGCCGGCCGGTCGGCGTAGCGCTTGAGGAGTTCCAGTGCCTGGATGACCGGACAATGCGCGCGGTTGTTCGACCGGAATTCCAGGGCTTCCAGAATTTGCGGGACCATCCGCCGGTAATGGCCCTTGTAGGAATTCCGGATGACGGTCCGCAACGTGGTCCTATAGCTGGGGCCGGTGCTCTTCCACTCCTTGACCAGATTCCGCAGGGTCTGTTCGCCCACCACCGGAAAGACCACCTCGCGCACGATCCCGTCTGGCTGGTCCAAGGCCGCGCCGGCCAACTCGAACAGCAGGTTTTGCTTGCCCGAGACGCGCTTCAGATCGTCGAGCAGTTCCCGCTCCACCCGGCGCTCGGCCCGCGCGCCGATCCGGTGGATGGTGTCGATCAGGAGATCGACCAAGCCATCGATCAAGGTCTGGCCGCGCCACTGCACATAGGCCGCCAGCCACGCCAGGCGGGTGGATTCAGGATGACGGCGCAGTTCGTAAGGAGCTTCCACCGCGACCCGGCGGCGGTAGCGTTCCAGATCGTGCGGGAGCCAAGCCTCGAACAGGTCGGCGGGCAGCTCGATCTGGCGAACCAGAGCGAGCTTGGCCAGTTCCTGTTCGACGCTGGCCAGGCTGGGCCGACCCGGATCGCGGCGTAGCCACAACAGTACAGCCGGTGCACTTCCTACCATCGGTTCTGGAGGCGATGGCGGGGGAGCGGCCACCGACTCTCCAGCAGCGGGCCTTAACAAGGCTTCCAGACGGGTTCGGGTCGCCAGCTCCAAACGCGTGAGTATATGGGCATACAGACGCTCTTCGTGGGCGCGCACCGCCGTACCCACGAGGCGATTCTGGCGGTCTTCCGAGGGCGGCTCGATCAGCAGTTCCCGGCATCGTGCCGCCAGGCCGGTTTGCAGGTCTTCCAAATTCGCGCCGACGGTCGCCACATACGCACATAGCCAAGCTTGCAGTTGCTCGGCGTCGGCGACCGTGGCCTTGCGAAACCCGAACCAGTCCCGGATTTCGGACCGGTACCGCTCCAAAGTCCGATGCGATAGCGCGATGGCTTGGGGACCGTCATCTGAAAGGCCGATCTGACGGGCTACAACTTCCGTCTTCACTGGATTGATGTCACTCAGTTGGTGGGGGAACCGGCAGTGCTGACGGAAGAACAACAGCAGCAACGCAAAGCTCAACCGATTGGTTGGATGCCTGGCCCGAACAAAATCCAGTTCGGCGGGTGTTAGCCACCACTCTTCGGGGGGGATAGCATCGGGCGGCGCATTTTTCATAACGGAGTTCCAGCGCCGGCGAGCAATGGCCGACTTTTAACAAAATCTGTATCTTGTAAAAAGTTGGCTACCCTTGCGATAGGTAAATCAAGGGATTCCGATGGACAAGAACCCTCCTCTCAACCGGCCAAGTGTAAAAAGAGATGTCTGCGAGGCTACAGATGCCCATGAGCGTGGCAAGGATTTCCTGAGCGAGGAGGAACTCGGCGCCTTGCTGACAGCGGCCAAGGCGGGGCGGCATGGGATTCGTGATTACCTGCTGGTACTGACGATGTTTCGCCACGGTCTCCGTGTCAGCGAAGCTATTAGACCTCTTTCGAAACCTGATTAATTGAGGGTTCCCAAGCATGATGAAGTGTGATTCTCTCTGATTTTTCAGGGGGGCGTCCGTGTTGGATGAGGAAACATTTCATAGGATGCGGGATGCGGTGTTCCGTCGTTTGACTGGGGTCAAGAAAGCCACATTTCTGGAGATGCAATCCGTTTTGGAGGCTGCGGAGGAGCGGAAGAAGGCCCACGGGGGGCGTCCGCCTACGCTTCCGGTGCGTGAGCGGCTTCTTATGACACTGGAATACTGGCGAGAATATCGCACATATCTTCACATTGCCCAAGGACGCGGCGTGAGCGAGAGTTCCGCTTGGCAAAGCATTCGCTGGTGCGAGGATACGCTGATCAAGAGCGGCCAGTTTACGCTTCCGGGCAAGAAGAGCCTGCGTGAGAGCGGTAGAAATTATGAAGTTGTGCTGGTTGATGCGACAGAGACCCCTGTGGAACGTCCCAAAAAAAGCAACGCCGCTGTTATTCGGGCAAGAAAAGACGACACACGCTGAAGACGCAGGTCTTTGTTGAGCAGTCAAGCGGGCGCATCATCTGTCTGGCGCATGGAAACGGTCGCCGCCACGACTTCCGGCTGTTCAAAACCTCGAAGGTCCGTGTTCATCCAGAGACGGAAATCCTTGCCGATAGCGGCTATCTTGGGCTGCACAAGACGCACAAAAACACCTCCTTACCCAAGAAACGTAGCAGGAAAGTCCCCCTGACCCGTGCCGACAGAAAGCAAAATCGCGCACAATCAAAACGGCGCGTCCGCATCGAAAACGTCAACGCCGCCCTCAAACGCTTCCACATCCTTGCAGACAAATACCGGAACCGAAGAAAACGCTTCGGCCTCCGATTCTCCCTCATCGCCGCTCTCTATAACAAAGACCTGCCAAAATAAGGTTTCGAAAGAGGTCTATTGGCCTCCGTCGCGATGAAGTCGATCTCGATCGCGCCCGGCTATGGGTACGGCGCCTCAAGAACGGCCTGGCCGTGGAACATCCGATCGCCGGCGATGAGCTGCGGGCCATCAAACGTTATCTCGCCCTGCGCGGCGATGCCCTGCCCTGGTTGTTCGTGTCGGAACGGGGCCAACCGTTCACCCGCCAGTCGGTGAACTATCTGATCGCCGCCGCCGCGGAGCGCGCCCAGTTGCCGCCGGTGCATCCGCACATGCTGCGCCATTCCTGTGGCTTTTATCTCGCGAACAAGGGCTACGATCTCCGCCTGATCCAGGATTACCTGGGCCATCGCGACCCAAAACACACGGTCCGCTATACCCGGGTGGTGGGCCGTCGGTTCGAGGGGTTATGGCGGTGAGAGGAAACGCTCCTGTGGGGGGTAAATCGATTTGGCGGTTTATGGCACGACTGTTGGGTCTACCCCGGGTAGATCAGGAGGCGGCTTGGGGAACTGTTTCACGAGCTGGCGATGCATAAGGAAGCGGAAATTGTCGAAAGGCATCTGCGACCGGATCACGTCCACATGTGCTTGAGGGTGCCGCCGAAGTACGCGGCTTCAAACGTGGTGGGGTACCTGAAAGGGAAGAGCATGATCATGATCGCTCGGTTTTTCATTAGGGAAGGAACAGTGTTGAAACATCAGGATTCGCACTCTGCCGGGGGCGGCCAGGGAGTCTTGCCCGCGTCTCCGCTGAAACACGCGGTAATGGCGGGGGTCCGCCGC
>JBAOHI010000076.1:0-3750 GCA_037045535.1 Candidatus Competibacter sp. | reverse complement strand
CGTGAATCGCCCCGGCTTTTCCGGGTTTCCCCGGAAAGGTCACTCTGACCCGGGTTTTGGAAGTCTCTTGGGGTGTTAGCCAACAGCACGCCGTGACTTCGGTGCCGACTTTTCGAGGACGTCAACCATGCGTGATTGCCAGCCAGGCCCGCTGGCACGCCATCGCTCAATGACTTTCGACAAAGTCCGAGGTCAATATGGGTTTCCTCAGCTCGCCATGCAACGGCGGCAAGCTTCAGCCCGTTGCCGATGTGCTTTGTTGAATCAGGCCTCGCTTCTGGGAAGTTCACTCTGACCCGGGTTCAGAGCCTCAATTCGCTTCCACCGTGATCTTCAAGCCAAGCGCGTGCGCGACCTTGGACACCGTGGCAAAACTGGGATTGCCGCGGCCCGAAAGAGCCTTGTACAAGCCCATGCGGGTCATGCCGGTTTTCTCGGTGAGCTGGGTCATGTTGCGCGCACGCGCCACATCCCCAAGTGCGGCAACGAGTAATGCGGGATCGTCTTCTCCTGCACAGGCAGTCAGATAGGCGGCAATGTCCGCTTCCGTATCCAGATAATCGGCCGTGTCGTATCGGCTGAATTTCTCTTTAGCTTTGGTCTTGGCCATGCCTAATCCTCCCACTGAGCGGCAATTTTCTGTGCGAGCTTGATATCTTGATTCTGGGTGGATTTGGTACCGCCACACACAAACTCAAGCTGCAACGTGTGCGAATTGAAAGCTCACTCTGACCCGGGTTTCCCGGCCCCAGGTTTCCCTGGTATCCGGATTTGACCCGGGATTTCTCGCTTCTGGAAAGTTCACTCTGACCCGGGATTTGGACCCGGGATTTCCGGACCCGGGATTTCCGTGACCCGGGATTTCCGTGACCCGGGATTTCCGTGACCCGGGATTTCCGTGACCCGGGATTTCCGTGACCCGGGATTTCCGTGACCCGGGATTTCGGGGGTTTCGGGAAGTACAATCCAATCTGGAAACTATCCACGTTGGTTCATGCGATGAGAACGATGTTGTGGCGCAAGTTCGGAATTCTATGTCCAAGATACTAACCCTCTATGACATATTGAAGGTTTCCCCCGATGCGCCGTCTGAGGTGATTCGCGCTTCGTACAAGGCACTTTCGCAGAAGCATCATCCAGATCGAAATCCCGAAGATGCGGGTGCTCCTGCGACAATGCAGCAGATCAATCGCGCCTACGCCATTCTCTCCGATCCAGAGAAACGACATCAACATGATGCATGGATTGCTCAGCGTGAGCGAGAAATTTCAGCACAAGGAGCAGCGCGACCTTCTCAGGGTCGGCCGGTCAACAAAGGCGGGCCAGTCTCCGGTCACACTTCTCATACAACAAGCAAGGAAGATGTAACGCAGACGAGCGCAACGAGAAGTTGGCGCTCCCGAAGCGGCTTCTTTTGGGCGTCGCTGTCGGTTCTCCTGATTGCAACGGTGTGCGGATATTTTTGGCAGCGACAGTATGACGAGAGTGCTCACTCGGGCGACTCATTGGTACGTTGCCGACCGGTCACATTGAATGAATCGTTGCAATGGTCCAGCTATCCAGCCGGCGGGCTCTATAACTGCAAGGACTCGAATGGGCTGACAACTTACCCAGCTGTCCCCCCGACTGGAGCTGTGGTTGAGCCGCACTCCGTCGACAGCGCGGTTGGCGCGGGGCTTGCGAATTCGGTACCAGTTGCCAAACGAAGCGAACTTGGAAGGGGTGAATGTGAGCGACTATTCAGCTTCAACACCGCCCTCGGAACTGAGAAGCCGATGAAGAGTGCAATGTACAAATGTCTTGGTACGGACGGGAGAGCTACCTATGTGACCGAATCGGAGTTCAATCGTATGCGTGACCGACTTGCGGGAATTGCGCCGCCAGACGGTAGGGCGGCCAAGTATCAACGGCCAGCAGTCGCGCAAAATGGAAGTCCGTGGCCCAAGGCGGCTGCATACGTAGAAGGATACAAAAAGCTGAACGTCGAAGGCCACTCAAAAGTTACTGTCGACAACGCCGCCAACGATTCCGACATGTTCATCAAGTTGTACTCTATGGAATCAGGAATGGAACGTCCTGTTCGGCACATTTTTGTGCCGGCGCACGAGAGATTCACAATGAGCAGGATCGACGCTGGATCGTATGACATTCGCTATCTTGATCTGAATTCAGGGGTTATACAAAAATCGGAGATGTTTTACTTGGAAGAAGTGGCGAGCGATGATGGCATCCAATACAGCGACGTCTCACTGACGCTATACAAAGTGAATAGCGGAAACATGGAGGTTTATGTGATCGATGGTAGCGAATTTTGAGTCGTCCGACGAAACAAGGGTCGACGAAGCAAGGGTCCGAAGCAAGTGCGAAACAAGGGTCCGAAACAAGGGTCAGAGCGGAATGGCACTGACTTAAGCGCCGAATACTCCCTCTCCCCTTGCGGGAGAGGGCTGGGGAGAGGGGAATTAGGTGCGGTTCTGCGCAGCTGCGCTGCGCTCCCCTCATCCGGCGCTTCGCGCCACCTTCTCCCGCAAGGGGAGAAGGGAACGGTTTTTCGCACTTCCCGGGCTTTAGTCAGTGCCATTCGGGTCAGAGCGGGCTTTCTCGTGCTTTGGGGCCTTCCTGTGAATCGATGAGTTTGCATGGCCGACCGATCTTGAGTGGGCCAACGGTGCGGCCGAGTTGGGCTTCGATGACTTGGCGGAAGCGATCGGGGCCGTACAGATGTTGGCGATGCAGGGGTCAATACCGGGAAGGTCGAGGCGGGCCAAGCGAGGCAATTGCGATTCCGTATTGGCGTGTAATGACCCAGCAGTTCCGGATTAGGGAACAAGCTCACCAGCTGCGGCTCTTAGCGACGCAACCGAATTCTGCATGACGCTGACACCGTTCCATTGGTGAGAATAGAGGAACCTGCCTGGCGTGAGGCCTCGCCTCTGAGTGCGTGCCAAGGAAAACGGGGCTGCGCCAACAAGAGAAATAAAGCTGTCCCATGCGCGGTCTGACTTGTGCGCGATGGCGTTACGAATTCTCTTGAGTTGAGCGATATCGGTGCCCTGAGGCAGCGGGTTAACGAACCGGTGCCCAGCGCCTAAAAACTCGTTGGCCCTTTTGACCACATTGTTGTAATCAGACCACTCGACAAACTTATCAGGATGATCGGGGTGGTTAAGGATTAGCTCTGCCAAACGATGCGGGGCCTTCTTTGTTCGGAATTTCTTTACGTCTGAGATGAGCACGCTGTTGGGCGATGCCGACAAATCAAGCCACAGTAGTTGACGAAGGAACCCCTCCCAGTAGGTCCATGCGCTGAGAAACAGCCCCTCAGTTAGCTTGTGAACATCTGGAAACGAAAGAACTCCGCCTCGACCGACCTGTGCCGTAATCTTTGTGTAGGCGGAATCAATATGTGCCAGGGAACTGAGGTATCTGTCGCGCGCGCTTGTCGGCACTTCAATCTCTCCTCTTGTTGCCTAACTACTATTCGGCCCCACAGTGGGACCTATTCCCGCAGCCTAACATGGAAATTCGGGGGTGCCACTCGGAATGGAACCCTTTGAAATCATGCCCTTGGAGTGGATGTGCGACCTGATCCGTCGGACTGATCACGGGATGGCTTTTTCGGAAGCGCATGTGGTGTCAACGGTCAGCGGCAGTGCAATTTCGCACGCGTGAATCCTCAGTGCGCCACGCTGGTTTTGGCCAGCGCCGCAATAATCTCCCCCGCCACTCGAATCCGCTCCGCCACGCCTT
>JBAOHI010000075.1:0-7883 GCA_037045535.1 Candidatus Competibacter sp. | reverse complement strand
CGCGAGCAGTTGTGGTAGATACGGTTCAGGCGAAATTGTCCCGTGCGCAATTGGCGCGTCGAGCGCAGCGCGTTTTATACGACGCGCAATATTACAGCCCGCGTGATTTAGAAGAAATGTTGCTGTCACGGTTGCGGCTGGAGTACAACGATCACCAAGGTATCGGGCTGACCGATGAAGAATTGCGGGATGCTCTGAATGTGATCCTGGCGCATTATCCAAAATTGGTGCGCGATGCAGCCCGAACCAGTGCGGCGCTCAACAAGGAAATAGCGGAAACCGCGCCCCTGCCTGAGTGGTTGGAAATGGCGCCGAACATGCGGTGGTCCCGCCTGAATGTCTACGGCGTTATGCCACCAGATTTGAACGAAAATGAGCGGAGGTTTGCCAAATTGCTCGATGCCGACACCATGGGAACGGTGCTGTGGTGGCATCGCAACGAGCCGTGCAAGCCGTGGTCCATCGGCATCGTGCTACCCGACGGCGACCGTTATTTCCCCGATTTCGCCGTGGGTGTGAAAGACCGGACACGCGGCGGTGGCGTGCTGCTGCTGCTAGAAACCAAGGGCGGATATCTTCTGATACCAATTCTCTTTCAAAGGGTAACCATATCCAAGGGAAGGCCGTGATGGAACGGACGGTTTCGGGATGACCGGCGTAGTGGTTCATGGCGATGCAGAGTTGGTCTCTGACGGCGTTCATGGAGTTGAAGACGGTATTGCCGAAGAATTTTTCCCGCATATCGTCCCAGATGTGTTCGGAGGGGTTTAATTCCGGCGAATAAGGCGGTAGGGTCACCAGCATCATGTGATCGGGGACATGGAGCACGCCGGGGCTGTGGCCGGGCGCGCCGTCGTAGACCATGAGGATGAAATCGTCAGGGAATGATTCGCGGACATGGCGCAGAAAGAAGGTCATGCATGCTCCATCCATAGCGGGCAGAATGAAGTGTGTAGAGGCGCCGTCCTGCGGACAGAATGCCCCATACGCGTAGGTGTATTCGCGGACCATCTGTTGACCAACGACCGGTCGGATACCCGCTCTGGCCCAGCATCTGCGGGGATGGTTGATCCGCCCGAACCGGGCTTCATCCTGAAAGAAAATCCGTAAAGGCCGACCCGCCACACAGGACTTTTCATGGGCCTGTTCTACGATGTCCGGCCAGTTTTTTTGAATGAGGACTGGGCCTCCGGGTCGGCCCTGGGATGGCAGGGGCGGGGAACGATTTTCCGCCAGCCATGGCGGTGAAGGAGTTTATAGGTCACCGAACGGTGAATGCGCCGACCGGTACGCTCGCACAGGGCGTCGTGGACCTTCCCGACTTCCAGCAGGCCTCCCGCATCTCCAACTTCGATAAAGGGTTGCAAAAAGGCCACCTCTTCTTCGGGTGTCATGATCTGTCTGCGCCGACCGCCACGGCCGGACAGATCGAAAATCTCCATCCCAAAACGTAAAAACTCGCTATGGAGCCTCCGGATCGTCGAAACCGCAAGACCCGTTACACCCGCGATCTGTTCCACAGGCAGATCAAAAGCCGCACGACAGTAAATCGCCTGCGCGCGTTTCAACACATTCGGATCTTTGCTCTCTTCAATAAGCCGATGGACCAGCAATACTGTCCCTTCCGGAAATGATTTGCGATAAACCGTCATGCCTTCCTCCCTTCCTGGGGAAAAGTCTAAGCTTTTTAATTATTCTTTGAAAGAGAATTGGTATGAACAGCGATGAGACCTTGGAGAAAGTCGTCGCCACGCACAAAATCTATGGTTCGCCGCTGATGCTCACCCCTGGGTTTTACCCATAAGTCTAGCGGGAGTGTGATAGCTTGGAGTCTCATTAAGAGACGAGGGCTATCGATGGGTTGGGCTGAAGCGGAGACGGATAGGGCGAGTTTACCGGACGCGCGGCTAAAGCGTCGGCTGACCCGGGTGCTGGAACAGTTGAGCGCGCAGCCGACGGCGAGTATTCCGGCGGCGAGCGGGACGTGGGCGGACACGAAAGCGGCCTATCGGTTGTTTGACAATGACCGGGTGGACGCGGTGGATATTCTGGATGGACATAGTCGCGCGACCTTGCAGCGTATCGCCGCAGAGTCGGTGGTACTGTTGGTCCAAGACACGACGTTCCTGAGTGATATCCGCGATTTACAGGGACGAGGGGTGGGCACGCTGCGCTTGACGAAACGGGCGGAGTACCTGTTGCATCCGAGCGTCGCGTTCAGCGAAAGCCGAGTGAATTTAGGGGTGCTGGGTCATCACTTCTGGCAACGTCCGCAAGAACGGACCGGTCGGCGGCGCGAGCGTTGTTTGCTGGAGGAAAAGGAAAGCTATCGGTGGTTGCTGGGCTATGACATGGCCTGTGCGCTGCAGGTGCTGAATCCGGACACGTTGGTGGTGAATGTAGCGGACCGGGAAGGCGATATTTATGAGTGGTTTCTAGCCGGTGAATTCGATGAGGAGGTTCCGGATCGGGCCGGTTATCTGATCCGGGCCAAGTGCAACCGTCGGGTGGCCCCCGGTGAGAACGGTTCCTTGTGGGAACGGTTGGCGCAGGCGCCGGTGCTCGGTCAAACGACCGTCTCGATCACGAAGCGTCCCGGCCGTCGGGCACGGGTCGCGACCTTGCACGTCCGCGCGCGGACGGTGACATTCCATCGGGCACATCGCCGGGGTAGAAATCCAGCCCCGGTGACCGTCACGGCGGTTTATGCCCGGGAAGCGCGACCGCCCGCCGGAGAAACGGCGCTGGAGTGGATGTTGTTGACGAACCTGCCGGTGGATCATTTTGCCGCCGCCCAACGGTTAATCGGCTGGTATCAAGCCCGCTGGGAAATCGAATTGTATTTTCGCATCCTCAAGCAAGGGTGCCGGATCGAAGACCTCCGACTGGAAACCGCCCAGCGATTGGAGCGGTGCATCGCGGTGTACTTGATCGTCGCCTGGCGGCTGCACTATTTGACGCAGATTGCACGGTCGCGAGCGACCGCGCCGTGTTCCCAGGTATTCAGTCCGGCCGAGTGGCAGACGATCTATGTGTTGCAGAAGCAACAACCGCCTCCGAAGGAATCGCCGTCCCTGCGAGAAATCGTGCGGATGTTGGCCCAGTTGGGTGGCTTTTTGGCGCGCAAAGGCGACGGTGAACCCGGACCGGAAACCTTGTGGCGGGGTTTCAACGTGTTGCGGCAGTCCATGCGAGTTTTAGAGATTACGACTACTGTCAGCCAGCGAGCATAAACTTGTGGGTAAAACCCAGTGCTCACCCGGCGCGACGACGGGAGCTTTTGGATCGTGCGCTACATCGCAAGCAGGAATCGTGTTGAGGAAGATCAAGCCTTTCGCGTGGAAAACATGGCACAGTATTGAGTTGAGTTTGATTTGCAAAGCGAGATTAAGTCATGCAAGCCATTCGCCAGATTTACGAAGATGCACCTGACGCTATTCCCGTTCCTGAAGCTTTCCGTCATCGCCGACTCGAAGTGTTGCTTATTGTGGAAGAAGAAACAGTGTCACTCTCCCCCCTAAAATCTCTTTTGGCCGATATGCCGGATGTCGGTGATGACACTGATTTTTCCCGCTCGCGAGATTTTGGAAGGCAGGATGTGACATGGGATTCCTGATCGACACAAACATTTTGGTTGAACTACGCAAAAGGGAACGCGGTAATCCCGGTGTTCTTCACTGGTATAGCGGGATCGAAGAATCCGAGATTTATATTTCTGTCATTGTCTTAGGTGAGATTCGCCGAGGAGTGGAGTTACTGCGCTGCCGGGACAAAGTGGCAGCAGAAAGCCTAGAGGCTTGGTTGCACCGTCTCCGGGGTTCGCTAGGTGATCGGTTGTTGCCAGTCACGGAAGAAATTGCCGACTGTTGGGGCCGGCTCGGTGTTCCAGACCCTATTCCGGTTGCCGATGGTTTGCTTGCTGCCACCGCATTGGTCCATGACCTGACTTTGGTTACCCGCGATACCCGTGATGTAGAGCGCTCTGGAGCGCGTTTGCTCAATCCATTCTCTTAGAATTGGCCACGGACGGAAACTCTGTATGCCCTTATTCAGCATTGACAACCTCTCCATCGCCTTCGGCGCGGAAAAGCTGCTCGATGGCGCCAGCTTTCAGTTGGACGCCGGCGAGCGGGTCTGCCTGATTGGCCGCAACGGTGCGGGCAAGACGACCTTGCTGCGCCTGCTGGCTGGCGAAATCCAACCTGACAGTGGCGATATCTGGCGTCAGCCCGGTTTGCGCGTCACCACGCTGGCGCAGGAACTGCCGGCGGATACTGCGATCACCGCGTTCGAGATCGTCGCCGGCGGGCTGGAAGGGCTCGGGGCACTGCTGGCCGAATATCACGAAGCCGCCCACCAACTCGCCCGTGCGTCCACGCCTGAGAATCTACGGCGCATGGATCAATTGCAACACGAACTGGAGGCCCGCGACGGCTGGCGTTGGCAGCAACGGGTCGAAACGGTCATCAGCCGTCTGCAATTGCCCGCCGATACGCCGCTGGCGGAATTGTCCGGCGGCTGGCGGCGACGGGTATTGCTGGGTCGGGCACTGGTCTGCGATCCGGACGTGCTGCTGCTGGACGAGCCGACCAACCATCTCGATCTGGAAACCATCCAGTGGTTGGAAGATGAGCTGCTGGAATTTCGCGGCGGGCTGCTGTTCGTCACCCACGACCGCGCCCTGTTGCAGCGGCTGGCGACCCGCTTGCTGGAATTGGATCGCGGCATGCTGACTTCCTGGCCGGGCGACTACGCAGCGTTCTTGGAGAAAAAAGCTGCCCTGCTGGAAGTCGAAGCTCGGCACAACGCCAAGTTCGACAAGAATTTGGCCCAGGAGGAAACCTGGATTCGCCAAGGCATCAAGGCGCGGCGTACCCGCAACGAGGGTCGAGTCCGGGCTTTGCTGGCGTTACGCGAAGAACGCCGCCAGCGCCGCGAGCAACTTGGCAAGGCCAATTTTGCGCTGGAACAGGCGGAGCTGTCCGGCAAAGTGGTCATCGAAGCGAAAAATATTCGCTATGCCTGGCAAGACGAACCACTGATCCGCGATTTTTCGGTGCGAATCCTGCGCGGCGACCGCATCGGTCTCATCGGCCCCAACGGCTCCGGCAAGAGCACGCTCTTGAATCTGCTGCTGGGACGCCTGCAACCCGATGCCGGCCAGGTGCAGCATGGAACCAAGCTGGAAATCGCCTATTTCGATCAACTGCGCGAGCAACTGGACCCCGAGCAAACCGTGCTGGACAGCGTCGCGGGTGGGCGGGAAACCATCGAGATCAACGGTCAACGCCGCCACATCATCGGCTATCTGGGCGATTTCCTGTTCACCGCCCAGCGGGCGCGCTCCCCGGTCAAATCCCTGTCCGGTGGCGAACGCAACCGGTTGTTACTGGCGCGGTTGTTCACCAAACCGGCTAACTTACTGGTCATGGACGAACCGACCAACGATCTCGATCTGGAAACGCTGGAACTGTTGGAAGAACTGTTGCTGGACTACACCGGAACCTTACTACTGGTCAGCCACGACCGGGTGTTTCTGGATAACGTGGTCACCAGTTGCTTAGTGTTCGAGCCTGACGATGGCATCCGCGAATACGTCGGCGGTTACACCGACTGGCTGCGGCAGCGACCCGCACTGGAACCGGCTCCTGCTGTTAAGCCCAAGCCTGCCGCCCCGCCCGTACCGAAACCGCCAAAACCCGCCGCGCCGGGCAAGTTGAGCTACAACGAACGGCGCGAACTGGAGCGGCTTCCGGCACGCATCGAGGAATTGGAGCAACGTCAGCGAGAGTTACACGCCGAGACTGCCGACCCAGAATTCTACAAGCGAGAACCCGCAGTTATCGCCCGGCGGTTGGAGGAATTGCGAGTATTGGAAGTTGAGCTGGAAGCCGCCTACCAACGTTGGGAGGATCTGGAAGCGCGAGTGGAGTGAGGTTACTCCACCTCGATCCGCAACATGCTAATCTCTTGTCATGACGAACTTTCTCGGCGAATTTGAGTGCAAGCTCGATTCCAAGACGCGGATCGCGCTGCCGGCTGCGCTAAGGAAACAGCTTCCCGTCGAGGCAGAGGGCCGTTTCGTGGTCAACCGTGGCTTCGAGCAACATCTGGTGCTCTATCCCTTCACCGAGTGGCGACGCGTCACCGCCGAACTGGACCGTCTCAACCCTTACGTTAAGAAAAATCGGGATTTCATCCGCTATTTCCATCGGGGCGCGACAGAATTGGAACTGGACGGCAGCGGTCGGCTGCTATTGCCCCGGCGGCTGTTGGATTACGCCAGCATCCGCGATGCCGTGATCCTATTGGCCTATGCTCAGCGCATCGAATGCTGGGATCCAACCCTGTACGAGAATTTGCTGTCCGACGAGCCCGCCGATTTCGCCCGGTTGGCGGAAGAAATCATGGGGGGTACGGGGCGGTCGGAGCAGGACGGGGAACCATTTCCCGATTATCGGCATTTGCCGCCCGCGCCGCCGGGAGCACGGCATTAATTCGCCGGATTGGCTCCGAGCGCGACCACCGGCCCTTGGGCTGCTTCAGCATCGGCCGAATCATGGGTCACCAGCAAGGTAGGCAAGCCCCGCTGACGCGCGTGCTCGAACACGAAGGTCCGCATCCGCGTTCGCAAATCGGCGTCCAACTTTGAAAATGGCTCGTCTAACAGCAAGGCCACCGGCTCTGCCAGCAAGGTGCGCATCAGGGCGGCGCGCGCCCGTTGTCCCCCCGACAAGGTGGCCGGATTGCGTTCACCCAATCCCTCCAGGCCAGCATCCAGCAATGCGGTTTCCACCCAAAATCGCCGCTTGTGGCGGGACTGCCCAGGCGGTAGGCCGAAAGCCAGGTTCTCAGCCACGCTAAGGTGTGGAAACAGGAGAGCATCCTGAAATAGGATACCGACCCGTCGTCTTTCTAAAGGTAGCTCCACCAATTCGCGCTCACCGAGCCGCACCGACCCCTCGGCCTGAAACGCTGGGGCCAAGGTGCCGCAAATATAGCCGAGCAAGGTGGATTTGCC
Organism: Candidatus Competibacter sp.; assembly: GCA_037045535.1. Lineage (GTDB taxonomy): Bacteria > Pseudomonadota > Gammaproteobacteria > Competibacterales > Competibacteraceae > Competibacter_A. The sequence continues at coordinate 862 of JBAOHI010000075.1, read as the reverse complement.
GCAGCCGCTTGGCCCCATGACCGTGACCACTTCGCCGGGATGGACCGTCAGGCTCAACGGCGTGAACAGGGAACGGCCTTGGAGGCTGATGCACACCTTCGTCAATATTAATGCTTTGAAACGGTCGACGTGCATCGCATGTATATCATTTACATAGTGGAGATACTTTCTCGTTTAAGCAATAAAGTTTTCCACGTATTCACCATTTCTGGGGATTCTTTTTTACCCAGTCCGGTACTTCCAATTCGCTCTTACCGAGCGCTTTTGCAAGTTCCTTCTTAGTGGCTAACCGAATGCTTTTTATATGGCCCCCATTGATATAAGTGAGGATGTTTTGGCCGATCCCATACGCACCTGCCTCATTACTTTTGACGATGACTTGATCTGGATGGCCTGCTTCACCATCAAAATTTGGCTCTTCAAAATCAAGTTGGTTGGCTTCGTCGTTAAGTCGGTCATCGGCGAGATCATCCAGTTCGATGGCAACTAAAACCCGACCTTTCACCAGCCCGACATTCGGCCGATAGGGTTTGTCCAACCTAAAAACAAAGAACGCTTTTTGACCTGGATAAAATAGTCGTTTAGTCTTTGCTTGTTGCAAAGCCGGTGAATTCCCTTGAATCCATCGAAAGTACAGCGTCATATCAGCCTCGCTTCTGTGATCAGAGTTTACAATGGGTCATGGAAACTCACAAACCACCCCGCTTTCCTGTGTCTCGCTTGTGGCTTTATCGCTTTCCTCAACCGTCTGGGATCCAATCGCGCCTGTCAATTTGCTGCCACACTAAAAAAGTCACTGTAAAAATAGCCGCTGTCGGCCAGAATAGCCAAACGAATTAGTGTTGCCTCACGTCGCCGCACG
>JBAOHI010000074.1:0-8837 GCA_037045535.1 Candidatus Competibacter sp. | reverse complement strand
CCAACAACTGCTGGGGTTCGGAGAGAGCCTTTAAGTTCTTGAGATACTCCACCCGGTTCGTCAACCACTCGTCGCGCTTCACGTCGGTTCCCCTTTTTATCCCATTCATCGGATTGCAGCCAGACGCCACCGGAACCCAACCCGGCGACCACCCCGAAGCCTAGCGCCCCCTTCCCGCGACGGCAACGGCGGCGTATCCTGAGCGCCGTGGCAACCGAGCGGTGCATCGGGTGGGTTCTCTCCAAAGCCTAGTGGAAACCCCAGGCTTGGCCCGGCGACCTCGACGGATAGCGAAGGCGCACTTAGTTGTTTCAACTTGCTTCGCTACGTTGAAACCCCCGTGCGCCCCTGCGGGGGGCCAAAGAAAAAACCCAAATCGTTCCAGACAGTTAACCGGCATCCGCGCAGCCGAAGGCCGTCGCAAACCCAACACAACCCCGACTGAAACCCCGACCCTCCAGGAATCCCGACATGGCCTCCTATCATTGCAGCGTCAAAGTCGGCGGAAAAGGCCAGGCGCGCGGCCACGCCGCCTACATCGCCCGCGAAGGGTCCTACGCCGAGCGGGGTGGCTACGAAGATCTGGAAGCCACTGGCCATGGCAACCTACCCTCGTGGGCCGAACACGAACCTTCGGTCTTTTGGTCCGCCGCTGACCGCTACGAGCGGGCGAACGGCGCGACCTACCGGGAAATTGAAATCGCCCTCCCGCGCGAGCTGAATCCCGACCAACGGCAAGCCTTGGTGCTGGACTTCATCCGGCAAGAAATCGGTGAGCGGCACGCCCACCAATGGGCGATCCACAATCCGGGCGCGGCGCTGGCGGGAGGCGAACAACCGCACGCCCATCTCATGTACTCGGAACGGACGGTGGACGGGATCGAGCGGGGGGCCGAGCAATATTTCAAACGGTACAACGGGAAACATCCCGAGTTGGGGGGCTGCCGGAAAGACAGCGCCGGCACGGAAGAACGGCTGCTGGAAACCCGGCAACGCTGGGCCGAGGTGCAGAACGCTCACCTCCAGCAACAGGGCCACGCGGCGCGGGTGGACCACCGCAGCTTGGCTGACCAGGGCATCGACCGGGCACCGGAACAGCATTTGGGTGGGCGACGCGTCCGGCAACTGGCACCGGAGCAGCGGGAGGCCCTGCTGGAGCGGCGGGCGGCCGAAGACGAACTCCAGCATAGCCAGCGGGCGCTGGCGCCGTTCGACCTCTCGCAGCACCTCCACGCACTGACCGCCGCCGCCCGACAGCGGGAACAGGCCGAACAGGCCGCACGGATGGCGGAAGCACGGGCTTATTGCCAGCAAACCCTGGACGCGTTCCGAGCCGAACTGGCCCAGAAAGCCGAACAAGAGCGGGCTTTGGAAGCGGAATGGGAGCGTCTACAGCGACTGGAGGCCGAACGGGAACAGGAGCGCTCGCAACGGCCAGAACCGGAACAGGCACCGCTGTTGGAGAGAGTGTCAGAAATTTTGTGTGTGAGCTGTATGAGAGCATCAGTCATCGGGAGTAAATCGTTCACCGAACTGGATGGCGAATTGCGCTTTTGCCGCAGCCCACGCGAGGGGTGGATTGGTCCACTTGGCGGTCAGATTGCGCAACGCCAGCCAGATCAGTTTAGTGGCGGCCTCATCGTTCGGGAAATGCCCCTTGTTGCGGATACTCTTGCGCACGCCGCTGTGTAGGCTCTCAATGGCGTTGGTGGTGTAGATGATCTGGCGGACCGGCGCGGAAAACGCAAAGAAGGGGATGACCTGTGGCCAATGACGCCGCCAACTTTGCGCCACGGTGGGAAAGCGTTCACCCCAGGGACCGTTCTCGAACGCACTCAGGGCCTGCTCGGCCGTTTCCGCACTGTCGGCTTGGTCGATCGGCTTGAGTGCCTGGGTCAACGGCTTGCGATCCTTCCAGGAGGCCAGTTGGGTCGAACGACGGATCAGGTGGACAATACAAGTCTGGACGAGGGTATCCGGGAACACAGCGGTAATCGCCTCGGGGAAGCCTTTGAGACCATCGACCACGGCGATCAGGATATCGCCCATGCCCCGGGCCTTGAGTTCGTTCATGACCCGCAGCCAGAATTTGGCCCCCTCGGTCTGCTCGATCCACAGCCCCAGGACCTCCTTGTGACCGGAACAGCGCACGCCGATGGCCAGGTAGACGGCTTTGTTCCGGACCAACCCCTCATCACGGATCTTGACCCGCAGGGCGTCAAAGAATACCAGGGCGTAGCTCGATTCCAGTGGCCGAGATTGCCAAGCACGGACCTCGGCGATGACTGAATCGGTCACCGCCGACACCAAGTCCGGGGAGATCACCACTCCATACAGCTCGCCCACATGGGCCTGGATATCTCGCGTGCTCAGGCCACGGGCGTACAGCGCGATGATCTTCTCGTCAAAACCGGGAAAGCGTCGTTGGTACTTGCGAATAAGCGCCGGATCGAAACGGCCGTGCCGATCACGGGGGATCGACAGCACCCATTCGCCGTCGTCGCCCAGGACCGTCTTTTGGCTGGAGCCGTGGCGGTGGTTACCGGTCGCTTGCTCTGCCTCAGCGTCCAGGTGAACGTCCATTTCGGCATTGAGCATGCGCTCAGCCAAGGCTTTCTTCAGCTCACCCATCAACCCATCAGACCGCAGCACCGTCGTCGGGTCCTGTCCATCCAGGAGTTGATCCAGTAGCTCGGCGCTAAACGCCAGGGTCTTCTGCTTTGCCATACCCCCCATACGTGCTCCTTCCCTTACCGGGAGTCAGTATGGCTCACAAACACAAAATTCCTGATAGGCTCCTGTTGGAGCCATTCCCCACCATCGAGATCGGTTCCCCAGCGTTCGTGGAACGGTTGCAAGCCGCCCTCGCCGAGACGATGGAGCAGCTCCAAGCGCAACGCGAGCAGTCTCCGGCCCAGGAACCGCCACCGCAACAGTCGCGAGGGTTCGATATGGAGCCTTAGCAGCGGATAGCCAACTGGTGACCTGTTTGACGGCCTACCCTCAGGCAATAGGAGACCGACATGGACCCCCAGCAACTCCTCGCCACCCTGATTCAACTGTCCGACGAGCAGCAACACCGCATCGCCAAGCTGTTGAACCAGCTCGAACAGCAGACGCGGACGCTGACCACCGCCAGCCAACGGGCCGCCCAGGCGGCGAACGTCCTCGACCACAACGGGCAGAAAACCGCCCTTCACCTGCAAGTGGCGGTTCAACAGAGCGTCGAAACCACACTGCATGACACGCTCACCACCCTGTCCCAACGCGCGGAAGGAGCGTTCCAAGACACCGGGCGGCCCTTGCTTCGCACCTTGGCCGAGGTCACGAAATCCGCCGAAGCCATCGAAAATCGCCTGCAACGGGCCATGAAGACCTTCCGATGGCAATGGGGCGCCATCGCCGGTGGCGCGGCGCTGGCCGCCGTGGTGGTCGTCATCCTTGGGGTGTGGCTGGCCGTTTCGACGCTGGTGTCGTGGCGGAGCGCGGAATTGGAGCAGCTCAACACGGAGATTGCCCAAAGCAAGGCGCGGCTCGAAGAGCTAAACCGACGAGGCGGGAAGATCGAATTAACGGATTGCGGCGGGCGGTTGTGCGCCTATGCGTCTACTAATCAGGGGGAAGGCTACAAGGACTGGAAAACACCGTGGACGGGAAAAAATGGGTTGCCGGTGGTGATTCTTAGAGGCTATTAGTTGCAGAGGACTCTAGGCAATCAGCTTGGGATTCAACCCAAGATTTCACGATTCGGGCGCCAATCTTGAATTTTTGACATTAAGTACAACCGTGCGAAACGGTTCCCTTTTGCACGGTCAGCATCGTGGCGCTAACCTATTGATCCGGTAGGAGCCGAAAAGCGGCAAAAGGATAAGGTAAAATGGACAAATCGGAGCGAAGTGTCTCATGGTATAATATCATGTATCAGCCGATTCAAAAAATGAGCGACGCTTTTCGTGATCGACTGAATACGCTCATTAGGTACTTATTTTTTTATTCTTCCAAAGGCAAATATGGCTGGTTTCAGAAATCCAGGAGCGAATTTTTGATGAAGAACGCCCAAAAAATAAGCAACCCCAGAAAAAGATAGATAGCTCGGTTCGGCTTCGTAACCATATACTACATGCTCAAAGCCATTTTTATTCATAATGCGCCTTAATCGCTTAACGCTATTGCATTTGTAAACTGTTGGAAAAACATCTTCATCCTTTCTTCCATCTTGTACAATAGATGTTACTTTAGAATGATACTTATTTGGTATTACTGTTGCAGCCAATGCAATGTAGCTCCATCTATTTGGAGTCCTTATGCACAAAAGGCCATTGTGTTTGAGAACACGATAGATTTCAGCAAAGAATGTATCTGGGTTACATACATGTTCTAGGACGTTATCGCAAATGATTAAGTCAATAGAATTATCATCTAGTGGCCATGAATTCCCTTGTATAAGATGAAACTCATCAAGGAATGGATTATGTTGGGCATTCTGATCAACATCTATTCCAATAACTTTTGAAACTTTCCCTTGTATTATCCTTAGATTCCTCCGTATCTGTACTGAATCTTCGGCATATGATCCTCTTCCGCAACCTACATCAAGAATGACAAAAGACGGTTTGAGAAGTGAATTAACCCTATTAAAGAATGCCATCGTTCCATCAATATCTGTAAATCCGCCAAACTGCGCTTCTGGATAAAATTTTTCTTTGCTATTCATAAAATTTCCGCTCTCCAAACAAGCTTTCAGAGAAAAAGCATTACCTAATGCTATAGGAATCCGATCTTAGTTGTGGAAAGCTCGCCTCGATCTCTGTATGTTTAAAAAGAACGAAAATAAATAACATATTGAAAATAAATAATTTATTCATAATGAATGCGGCTGTGAAAAAACTAAATCTACAATCTGTATAGGAGACCTATAGTTTATTGAGAAATCGAATCAGTTCCATTAGGTTTACATGCGCTCCTGCAAATTTATCAATTAAAGATCACCCAGATACAATAAGTCTAAAATAATATAAAAATCAATTAATTGCAACAAAGTGTTCTCATTGATTTATCGTCAATCAAGAAGATGTAAGTAATCGGATACAATAAAAATATGCCTATGTCCGACCCTCTTCAAGGTAGCAAACTGTAAATTGGAAAATTTTGACCTTCGTTCGAAACCTAGGCATAGCCAATGTTCATTGGCCTATTTTATCCTTGATTTCTAGAGGAATAAGCAGTTAATTATAGATTAAATTAAATTCCTCTAAAAATTAAAATTTTGAGCGCTGCGCTGAATTCACTAGACAAAATGCGGCGAAACGTCCCGTGTCCCGGTTACGAAACCCGCAACCTTTTGATATTCTTCGCCCCTCTCCAAATCGACAATAGACGGTTCGATGCTCGAACGCAACATCTGGTGACGGCGGAGGTGGAGCGGCTTTTGGCAGCGACGAAAGGCAGCCGCAACGCGACCCGCTATATTCGACCCCATCCCGCACCACCGCACCGCACGCCGCAGCGGTCTATGCTGGGTTTGTCGCAGCAAACCGCAGGGAAACCGCACCTTGATAGTGAGCATCAGCGAAGCCGCACGCGCCGCAGGCATCAACCGCAGGACGTTGCAGCGAGCCATCCAAACCGGTCGGTTATCGGCCACGATTGACGCCGCAGGGGGGCGTGGTGTTGACCTTGCCGAGCTGATCCGCGCATTTGGCCCGCTGAAAGAAGTACCGCAGGAAACACCGCGCGGCTCAGGTGCGGTGATGTCGCACGAAACCGCACCCCATCACATACCAGAAACTGCACTGGTTGCGGTTTTGCACGAGCAGCTACAGCAGGCCCAGCAAGAGAAAAACCGCCTGATGAGCCTGCTGGAAACCGCCCAACAGGTTCTACAGGTCGAGCAGCAGGCTCGCCGCGAACTGGAACAGAAACTACTCCCAGCACCGCCAAGGCCCTCATCGTTCGGAAATGGCCGGTTAGGGGTTTTGCTGGTTTTATTCGCGCTGGTGCTCGCAATAGCAGTGGCCGTTTTCCTTCCCCCAGATTGGCTGCGTTGATTGATTGCCGATACCTCGACCATGCCATTGGAAAAATTCTGCTACGGCCATCCCCGCTTTTGAAACCGCTTCCGGCAAAACGCTAGGAAAGCGGCATCGGGACGTTTGGCCGGTTCTTTTTTCGCGATCCACTCGCGCCATTCCTGTTCGAGCGCGTACACATCCCAGCCCGGTGCTGCCGCTCGCGCCTTGGCGAAGGTTTCCGGTTTTAGGAACGGCCAGGTATGTTGATTTTCGCCAACGGGCGGTTGCCAGTTGCGATTGGTGAAGGTGACCATATTATCGGATATAGAAACCGCATAGTCGGGAAGGTGGTTCGTCTCTAAAAGCCTGCTGAATAATCGCCGAAATTCTCTCGGCGTGCTGCTCGATCCAACCTTTTTTTGCAGATTATCTAGGCCGATTTTGAAAGATTGATTCTCGCCACAATGCTTGCGAGCCAATTCGTAGATGCGCCGCTCAATCGGTTTTCTCAGGCCAAAATAATCACGGTTAATTGTCAGAAGCTCGTTGCTAAGGACGGAGTTATAAAACCAATCAGAGACTTTTATTTCAGCAGCAATTACTCGTCCACTTTTATCTTCTTTTACGGCTTTCCAAGAATCTATTAAGCCAAACCCTTCTTCAATTTGTATTCCGCCAGTTTTGATATTGGTATTGATCGTTGTTCCACGTAAGCGATTAAGCGCTTTTTTAAATCGTTCATAAGATTCTCCATCCGTTGGTCTGTTAGTTGATACTAAAAAATCACGAGAGATAAATCTAATGGTTCGGTTTGGTTTATATCCTTCTGTAACCGCCGCTCGCAGATAACTGGCGCAGTAAAGAAGAATATCTTTGTCGTGGATTGTCGCTAGACCATTTCCGCTTGGGATAATTGTTACTGTATTTCCATTGTGATCATAGTGCAGAACGCGCATGTCTGGTTTAGTCGAAAGCGAAAAAACCGGATGTTCCATGCTGGCGAGATCATCCTTGAAGTAAGGCAGTGCGCCGAAAATATCGCAGACGAAGAAATCCCGGTTTGCATGGCGGACGGGTAGAACCGTTTTCATGTGACCTCACTATCGTTCTTTCACACACGGTGTCGTGTTTTCGAGGATGGTTAAAATGTAGCCTTTGGTACGTGGGTTTGCACACGCCCATACGTGGGTTTGCACACGCCCATACGTGGGTTTGCACACGCCAACCTGATTTTTTATTTTCTAAATCAAATAGTTGCGGACGTTTTTTTTTCCTTAACACCTTTTTAACACTTCTTTTTAACAAAACACAGGGCGATCTGTGGATAACTTTCACGTCCGGCGCCTCCCCCCAGACCCCCCTGAAAACGAGTTCGCTTCGCTCACATCGTGCTCGATTGGGAGGGGTGCAGTAGCCCCCTCCCAATCCCTCCCCATCCAACCCGACACGACGGCAGCCTTGAAGAAACGCATAGTGTGAACCGACCGAAAACCCAAAAGACGGCTTCCAAGGGGAGGCACGATACGAGCGGTGGTCCCAAACAGCCCCGTAGAGGCTCACAGGAAGGCCAGGAAGCGACGAAAATGCCGTTCCGGTACTTTCTAGCGGCAAAGACCCTAAAACGCGCCTACGGCGCTCTACGGGGCCGAGAAGGCCATCGGCCCTCTATCCCATCGCTTCGTCGAGAAGGGCTTTTCAACCCGAAATCCAAACCGGACGGGCGATTAACCCGCCAAAATCGGCGCCGCGTGGCAAAATAGGCTTTTTTGTAGCTACGATTAGAGGATGATCACTTGGGACGAGCCGAAACGGCTGGAGAACCTCCGCAAGCACGGCATCGACTTGGCCGATTGCGAGGTCGTTTTCGACGCGCCGATGGCGACGGAGGAGGACCGCCGCGAGGCTTACGGGGAACAGCGCCTGCAAAGTCTTGGGCTGTTCTACGGGGTGGTGGTGTTCGTGGTGTGGGTGGACCGTCCCGCCGCGCCGCACCTGATTTCGGTCCGCAAGGCGACACGACATGAAGAGCAACGCTACTGGCAAACCGTTGGGCACTGACCTGAACAAGCTGCGGGCGCTGGCCGACGCGGATATCGCGACCGACGACGAAACTCCCTACGATCCGAACGATCCGGCCGCCGTCGAGGCGTTCTGGCGCGATGCCACGGTCACGCCGGGCGGTGGGGTGGCGGCGACGCTGGCGGCGCTGCACCGGGCGCGCGGACCCGGCTTGAAACCCCGAAAAACCCAGTTGACGGTGCGCTACTCGCCCGAGGTGGTGGCGTACTTCAAAGCGACCGGCAAAGGCTGGCAGGCGCGGATGGATGCGGCGCTCAAGGAGTGGATCGCTCAGCGGTCAGGGTAACACGCCACCGTGAGGCGGTGGCGTGCGTTCGATGTTCTCGGCAAGGCGGAGACGAGGGGAAGCGAGTCCGACCAATCCTCCGAAAGCGGGCCATCGGACGCCGCGAGGAAGGAGCTAGCCCGTCGCATCGCTCTTTTCGGCGAGGAGGGCATCACCGGCCTGTTTCCAGGCGGCCCAGCGCTGGGGGTCCTCGGTCTTGGCGGCGGCGAGGAGCAAGCCGAGCAGCTCCCCCCGGCTGCGATGCTCCAAACCCGCCAAATCGAACAACACGCCCTGTTGAATCAAGCGATGAGCGCGGGCCTTGCGCTCTTCCTTGACGGACTGGCGCTTGCTGGATTGGATCAACTTGGCCGCCGCCAAGCGCGCTTGAGCGGCGCGGTCGTTGGCCTGCTCCAGCCGGACCAAAGCCGCCAAGAGCTGGTTATCCGCCGCCGAGCGGTCGGGCTTCTCGGTCAGCAGCA
>JBAOHI010000073.1:0-773811 GCA_037045535.1 Candidatus Competibacter sp. | reverse complement strand
TGGTTTAGACATACCCCAACCCCTCCAAAAACCGCCGCAACTCTTTTGCCGCTGCATCCCGTTTCTGTTCGATCTCGGTCAGCGTCACCTTGTACTTATCCCACCAGTTCTCCACGGCGGCGATGATTTGCTGGCGCTGCTGGGTGATATAGCGTTCGACGATGGCGCGCATGTCGTCGTGCAGAATGGTCAGCAACAACTCGGCGGCTTGCGTCTCGCTCAGACCGGCCACATCCCGATTCAAATGCGCCTCGAACGTCGCTTTCTTCACCTTCAGCTTTTTCTTCACCTCGCCCAATTCCTGCTTCCATGCCTTGAGTTGAGCCTCGTCCACCGCGTTGTCATCGTCAACCTCGGCGGCCGCGTCGCCGTCGCCCTCCTCATCCTCGCTGGGCGTGGCCGCCTTGATCTGGCTGTCGAGTTCGGCCTTTTTCGCTTCCAGTTCCGCCAGTTCCTCGACAAAGCCCCCCATCAGCAACTTGACCAGCTTGTGCTCCAGCGGGCTACTCTTGCTGGCCTTGTCCTCCAGCGCGGTGACGATGCTGGTGCGCCAGGCGTCCACCACGCCCTTGGAACCCCGCGCCATCAGGGTGAGAAATTCGTACTGGGTCTGGTTCCAGAACCCGGCGATGATGCCGCGCACCTGAAACGCATCGAGCACGCCGACCGTTTCCAGCGACTGGCTAAAGCTGCGCAGCAATTCCTGCCGCAAACCGACCAGGCTTTGACTGCCGACCAGCGCGGTAATGTGGCCACTGTGCTCTCGCCACCAGCGTTCAAACTGGGCGCGCAGGGCCGTTTCCTTGCCGGTGACGCCGGGGTTGCGCTCGATCAGCGGCTTGAGCGCCCGTTTGCTGGCGATGTCGGGGCGAAAATCCAGATAGGCGGCGTCGCGCTCCATCAACACATCCAGCGGGTCGAAGCCGTGCGCGGCAAACAGCGGCGTCTTGGCGGCGATTTCGGCCTTGGGCACTCCGCCCAACAGATGGGCGCGCACATCGTGCGGCTCCGGCGGCGGGGCGTTGTCGGCGTAGCGGCGGATGTTGAGGTTGTACTCATTGGCCTTGAGCGTGGCGTTTGCCACGATGGCCGAAAAGCCCGGCACTTCGGCGTAGGCGTCGAAGGTGGTGACGATCTTCTCGATGTGTTCCGGCAGCAGATAGTTCTGCGCCCGGCCCTCGAAGTAGTCGCGGTCGGCGTTGACGAACAACACCTTGCCGCGCCGCGATTCGGGCTTGCCGCTCTCGCTCCCCCGGCGCTGGCGCAACACCAGAATGCAGGCCGGGAATGCCGGTGCCATAAAACAGGTTCGGGGCCAGACCGATCACCGCTTCCAACAGATCGTCCTCGATGATGCCGGCGCGGATGGTTTTCTCCTCGCCGCCCCGGAACAGCACGCCATGCGGCATCACCGTGGCGAGCAGCCCGCCCCCGCACAGCACATGCACCATGTGTTGCAGGAACATCAGATCGGCCTTTTTCGCCCCCAGCGGCACCTGGCCATAGCGAAAGCGCTCCGGGAATTTCGGCGCGAAGGCTTTTTGGCTGTCCTTGTCGCTGGGGCCGAAATTGATCGAAAACGGCGGGTTGGTGAGGATGCGGTCGAAGCGCAACAGCTCCCCGCCTTCGACGTGTTGCGGTTCCACCAGGGTGTCTTCGTTTTGCAGATCGGCGGTGCTGATGCCGTGCAGCAGCATGTTCATCTTGGCGATGGACCAGACGGTGCCGTTGGCTTCCTGACCGTAGAGGTCGGCCTTGCGACCTTCGCCGCCCTGCTCGTCGATGTATTCCTTCGCCAGAATCAGCATACCGCCGGACCCGCAACAGGGGTCGTAAATGCGGTGATGCTGCTCCGGCTTGATCAAGCGCACCATCATCCGCACCACCGAGCGCGGCGTATAGAACTCGCCGCCCTTCTTGCCGGCGGAATCGGCAAACTCGCCGATCAGGTATTCGTAAGCCGCGCCCAGCAGGTCGGGAAACTCGAAATCCTCGTTGCGCAGGCGGTGCTCGCCGAAATGCACGATCAGTTCGCGCAGCTTCTTATCCGGCAGCTTGCTCTGACCGACCTTGCGGGTGAAGTCGATGTGTTCCAGCACCCCATCGAGGCTGCTGTTGTGGGTTTCCAGCCCGGCCAGCGCCTTGTTGAGATAGTCGCCCACGTTATGGTGGGCATGGTCGAGCAGAGAGCGCCAGCGCGACTCCGGCGGCACGTAGAAGCTGGCCCCATACCAGCTTTTCATCTCGGCGATCCGTGCGGCCTCCGCCGACGATTTGCCGGCTTGGCCCTGCTGCCGGACGATCTCCTCGCAGCGCTGGTCGAATACATCGGAACACCGCTTCAGGAACAACATGCCGAAGATGTATTCCTTGAATTCGGAAGCATCCATCTTGCCGCGCAGGATATCGGCGGCCTTGAACAGGTGGCGTTCGAGTTGGGGGAGGGTGAGGGGCATCGGCCTGGTTCTGGTGGGTTATGGCGTTCGGATTGTTTGAGGCAATAGTAGGGCGTTACCAGCCGCCGCGCAGTGTTTTCGGCTTCGTTGGCATCGCCGAGGCGCGCTCGAACTTTCGATCCAGGTGGATTTCGTGGTAATGCGGGCTGATTGCCGTTGAAATCCTTCTTCACCGCCACGAAACAGGGCCGTTCGGCGGGCGGAAACTGGTTGTTTAGGATTTCACCTCTCACTATTTTCTCCGGGAGAGATTCTTTGTTAAACCACCCTCACAACCGTCATAACCATCACGCCGCTTGCCGCTTGACGGGTCCGATCAGAGGGCCGGCCACCGTGGCGAATCCGAGTTGCTTCAGTTCGTTGGCTGCGTCCCTGACCCTATCGATGGCCCATGCCAGTTTTTGAGAAAACCACAACTCTTCGGCGAATCCCTTCACCGTCCGGAGTTCTTCCCACAGTATTGCGGCGTCGGCGGATAGCGATTCGCAATCTACTTTTTTCTTCCCGGACGAGTTTTTTTCAAAACCACCCTCACAACCATCACAATCGTCACGGGTTGGGGCGGGCGGTTCGCGCTTCAGAATGCGGACCATGACGCCAGCACGGGTATGCGTGTCGATATTGACCTGCACGCCCACCGGCCGCCACCCCGGCCGCCACCGCCGCACCGCTCACCACCCGTCACCACAGGTGGGGGTGCAGCGCAAAGCGAACCCGCCAAGCGCCAAGCGAACCGACCAGCCAGCCAGAATCCGCGCCGCAAACAGGCCATGACGGGTGCCATGACGGGCATGACGGGTGCCAAGCGAACCCGTCATGCCACCCGTCATAGAAATTCTCTTTATTTTTCATATATTTTTATATCACCATGACGGGCATGACGGATTAAATCTATTAATTTATGTTAAAAAATAAAATAAATACTCTATGTATCGGATAATTATCGTATGTTAATTATCCGATTTAAGCATACATATTCCCCCTATATGCTTAGAAGGGTTTTCCCCATCATACCCATCATACCCGTCATATCGCTTGTAACGTATTAATTTTAATTATGAAAAAGGCATGACGGGTGGCATGACGGGTTGTGACGGGTGGTCTTGAAACCCGTCACAGGGGGAGGTTTTGGGGAATTTGAGCCAGCGCCAGCGCTGGCGTTGCACCGGGTTGCACCGGGTTGAGATTGAACCCGGTGCAACCCGGTGCAACCCGGTGCAAGTGGGTGGGTTCGCGGTTCAGATCGCTTTGTGACGGCTGGCGGGCGGGTTCCCCCATAAGCGCTAAGATAAAATTGCCCCGCTGCGCTATACTTCTGGCCTGTTGACAACAACAGAAGACTGGGCAGTGACATGAACGAATTCGCCGACGATGTTGATTGGGAAGAGATGTTCGCCGGATTGGGCGAAGACTGGGAAGTCATTGAGCGGGTGTTGCCCGATGGGTGGCAGGAGGCGGCGCGGCGTACTGGCGCGCTGCGGCGCACTCGCGGATTCAAGGATGCCGCCACGCTGCTGCGTGTACTGCTGATCCACCTGGTTGACGGCTGCTCGCTACGCGAGACCGCCGTTCGCGCCGATGCGGGCGGCTTGATCAAGGTGTCCGATGTGGCGTTGCTGGGTCGGCTGCGCGGCAGCGGCGAGTGGTTCCGGTGGATGGTCGAGCAGATGAGTCTGCGCCTGTCGGCCACGGCCGAGTATGTGCTGCCGGGCAAGCGAATGCGCCTGGTCGACGCCAGCGTGGTGTGTGAACCCGGTGCCACAGGGTCGACGTGGCGACTGCACTACATGATCGACCTGAGCACTTTGGCTTGTGAGCAGGTGCTCGTCACGCTGCCTGAAGAGGGCGAGACGCTGACTCGCTTTGCCGTCAAAGCCAACGATGTCGTGATGGCCGATCGCGGACTGGCGCATCGGCGCGGCATTCGCCACGTCGTCAATCATCAGGGCGATGTCATCGTGCGCATGAACATGGTCAGTGTGCCGTTGGAAGACGACAAAGCGCGAGCGCTGGCATTGCTGCCCAAATTGCGCAAGCTCAAGGTCGGCCAAGCGTGGGATTGGCCGGCATGGATACGCGATGACGAAGGCCCCCTCGCTGTTCGTGTCTGCGCGATCAAGAAGAGCGCCGAACAGACCCGCAAGACGCAGGCCAAGCTGCGCGAGGTGGCATCCAAGAAGGGCCGCGATCTCCAACCCGACACGCTGGAGGCGGCGGGATACATCGTCGTGCTGACGACCCTGCCGAACGTGCCGGCGCACCCGATCCTTGAGATGTACCGCCACCGATGGCAAATCGAGTTGGCATTTAAGCGCTTGAAGTCACTGCTGCATCTGGGCCACCTGAAGAAGACTGACCTCGTGGGCGCCAAGGCTTGGCTACAAGGAAAACTGTTCGTAGCCACCCTGATCGAAACACTCATCGCGGTTGGCGAGCGTTTTTCCCCTTGGGGCTACTTCCAGCTTCAAGAGCAAAGGCCGACACAGTCGGTGGCGTGAGGTGGCGATGATGCGCTTCCTCATCGCTCGCGCTGTCAACCCGCAACTGACTCTGCTCGACGGTCTGCGCGACTGGAACAATATTGCCGCCGCACTACGCGAGCCACCCCGCAAACGGCGGCGGTATCAGGGCGACAACTTGGAGGAATTTTTATCTTAGCGCTTATGGGGTTCCCCCCCTGTGGTGACGGGTGACGGGTGAGGGTGGGGCTAGGCGGTGGCGCCGCTCAAGGTGTCCACCTCACAACGCGCTTGCCCGTTTCCGTCACTCTAGCAAGTCTTAACCGTTCCAGCTCCAGCACGGCTGGCATGACCTTTTCGGCCTGTGTGTTCATGCGTTCGCGCAAGTCGCTGACGGTTATGCCACCGGGGCCGGTCAAACGGATGTAGCTCCAAACCTGTTTTGCGAGCGGATCGGTGATTCTTTTTGCGAGCAAGTCCACGACTTCGATTTCGGGTTCCTCGCTGGATTCGTTGGTGGTGGCTTCGTCTGGCGTAGTCGCTTCAACCGGTTCGGCTGTCGCCTCGTTTTGCGCTTCACCCCCCTGTGGTAACCCCTCGTTCAGGCTGTTCAGCCAGGGCGATTCGGCGACGCGCTTTTCTCCGAACCAAACCAAATCGGGATCATCATCGTGGTCGGTGCGGAGGCGAACGCCGACCAGTTTTCGGCCTGTCATGGTTTTTTTCTGTTCTATTCGATGCCTAAGCGTGCGGGCCGCATCGATAACGCCGCGAGAAAAGGCTTGCGGATTGATGCGCTCCGTTAATTCATTTTCGGAACACCACCGAATGAAGCTGGGGAACGCTCTATCGCTGGCATGTTCGATGATCTTTTTAGACTTCCTGGCCTGTTCGTCTCCCGTTGTGAGGGTATGCGTTGCATAAACGCCCAGCATGACTTCCGATTGTGGACTAGGGACAAGGCACTCGAAAACCCATCGGCTAATGGGGTTCGCGCTCTGTTCTTCTTCGTGGTTGGCTTCCATGACCACGGGTGGGGGGTTCGACAGGGTGGCGCGGATTTCGGATTCTGAAATCGCAAGGAGTTTATTGGTCAGGCCAGGGAGTTCAGCGAAAAGCTGTTCTTCACCACCCGCGTCATAGAAAGCGGCTATCTCGTGGTCGGGCACCACGCGGTTGAAGGGAACGACGCACCGGCGCCGATAAAGGGCGTCGCTATGATCGCCGAACGCGATGGATTCATTGCTGGCGACTAGGCAGATTCCCTGGAAGGCGTCGTAATAGGTATTCCCAAACTTGCGCTCATTCGGGATCAAGTCATTGCCCACCAACATTTTAAAGGTCTCCGTTCCCTTTTTACTGGGCCGTGTGTCGGGGAATAGCAATAACCGTTTGTCGATATAGCCCGCCGATTCGAAGCGGCCGGCAAGGCGTTCAAACGAACTCGTTGCGGTGTTCGCGTGTCCGACCAGCGCTTTTGCCAGTCTCATGAACAAACCTTTGCCGGTGCGGCTAGGGCCGATCAAGTGCAGGTACTTTTGTAGCGGCGTGCTTCGCAAAATCGCCGCCAGCCAGCACAGCAAGTAATGAATCATCCGTTCATCGCCACCTGTCACCGACCACAACCATTGATCGATAGTGGGGCAGGTGGCTTCAGGCGAGTAGGTATAGGGAAGAACCCATCGAAGCGCTGTATCGGGCGTGGTCTTTACCAGTTGCCCGGTGGCCACGTTCAAGAGGTTTCCCTTAAAGGGCAGCAAGCCGGTTTCCCGTTTTTTGGGGATGGCGAGTTTTCGTTCAAGCAGATCCACCACGCCGTTTTTCTTGGTTTTCGAATAGCCGATTTCAAGGCCGGCCGTCATGAGCGCTTCGACGATGCTATGGATAGCCTCGTTGTTTTCCAGCGGCTCCCAACATCCGTTGATCGGATCATAGAAGTGCCAAGCTTGGCTTAACTCGCAGCGTCCCAGCTTGTTTCTTAGGAGCGGCGCAAGGCGTTCGGCGCAATGCGATTCAACGCAGGTGGGATGCCCGTCTTTTGGGCTTGGTGTAGTCAGGTCGGGAACCCTCTCGAAAACCAGCATCGCCCTGTTTCCATCCGACACGCGAAATTGAACGATGGTGGGTTGTTGCTCTTGCGGGAGTTGTTCGGCTTGCGGGTGGCATTCAGCCGGAACGGCGTCAGGTGCGGCGCGCGCTCCATCCACCATCGCCGCAATTTGTTCGACGGTCCACCCGGCGCCTTCCAGGTTTGCAATGTCCAGCCCGTCTTCAAGCGAGGGCGCCCGTTCGTCGGGGGTATCGTTCCAATCAACGATCCGAATCAACGCGGCGCCGGCCGCACGGGCCAAGCGAGCCACTGCGGCCGCATACATTTCGCCGGGTTTATCCCGATCCGGCCAAATCGTCACATCCCGCCCTTTCAGTATCGCCCAGTCGGCTTTGTCGGGGCTTTTGCTTCCGAACGGGCTGGTTGTGCAGACCCAATCGGGCAACAGATCAGCGGCCGCACACGCGGCTTTCTCGCCCTCACAGATCAACGCGGGGGCGGTCGGTCGGTCGTAAAACTGGTTCAGGCGGAAAAGCGGGCGCGGTTCTTCCGGCCCCTTCCAGCGCCACAGCAACCGCGAACCGTCAGGGCTTGCCCACAGCGTCAGCGGTCGGGTTTCCTTGCGGCCGTCCGGCAGATCAAAGCGAAGAATGAAAAAGCAAATGAACCCGTCCGGGTCGCGATAAGCCCATGTCCTGCTCGGTGTGCCCAGATCGCGGTGTTTTTCAGGTGGCGCGGGAGAACCATCGGGAACGGGGTCAATGATGCGCCAGCCGGCAAAATAATCGGTCTTTTGGCCCTCAATAGGCTGACTCGGCTTGCTGGGCTCAACAGGCTCACTCGGCTGACTCGGCTCAACGGGCGGGCTGGGGTCAACAGGCTCACTCGGCTTGCTGGGCTCAACGGGCGGGCTAGGCTTGCGGGGTTTGCTGGGCTGGAAGGAAGGCTTCCCTTGAGGGGGGTGACCGATGCGCTTCGCTACCTCACGAGCGGCCTTGAGTTGGCCGGTGCCCTCCAGGTAGGCGTACAGACTGACCAGATCGCCGCCCTTGGCTTTGGTGTCATCGAGCGCGAAATCCGACCACGCGCAGGTACGGATGTTGATTTTGAAATTGCCGGTATGTTGGTCATCTCGTAACGGATTTTTTACATTGTATTCGTCACCCGCAACGGTTCCGCCGGGCAGCCATTCCCGCAACAGCGATTCGGCTTGCTGGCGTGCCATACGGGCAACACTTTTGATAAAAGCATCACCGGACCCCGGTCCGGCGCTAGGAGGCATTTTCATAGGTCGGGGATTCGGCGGCCGGTGGCTGTGGCGAGCGCTTTAATGTCCTGGTAATTACGAGGGGCCGCCGTCATGACGCGGCCCTCACGACCCGAACCCGAGCGCCAAGCCGAACGCCTGCACCGCCGCCGATCCGCTCCAGCCGATTCAGCACCAACCACGCTAGGACCGTGCTTTCGCGCCACGCCCGCGCGGTCCGGCTGGTTCGCACCGCTCGCGGAAACTCGCCACGCTGTTCGAGCCGCTTGAGTTCGTCGGTCGAAATGCCGAGCAATGCCGCCACCACAACCGGCCTTAGCATTCGTTCGTCGGTCGCTTCGTTGCGGATCGCCGGCCGCGCATGTCCGAGACCGCTCATGGCGCGGCCCCGACCGAGCGGGTGGGCTGGTCCGCACTCAAATAGGCCGCAAGGTCACAACCGAAAACGAGCCGCCGTTTTCCGCGCTTAACGGTTTGCAGTGCGCCGGCTTTGATCGCTTTATAGAGAAAGGCACGGCTGAGGCGGGAGTGCTGACACGCTTCCGGGATCGACATGATCGCCGGTAAGGTACCCACAAAAGCCGTGGGGGAGGATTCGACGGGAGAAACAAGAGGAAAAGGATGAGGCATCGGGAACCGCCTTGGTTACGCAAAGACGGCTCAAGATATTAAACACATTTCTTGGAATGTCAGGATAGATAATTCACCCGATTTCGCGGGAATTATTATGTGACACATTTGTTACTTCGCTCGCGTTCCCGGCAGGTTTTGAGTATCTCCTTTGCTTCCCACAAGGCGCCGTCCGGGCTTAGATGTCGCAGCTTCACCAGTAGCTCAATGAACGCGTTGCCCGCAGTGGGGGTCGCAGGAATGCCGAGAATTTCCTCAATGGCGGTCCCGAGAATAACGACGGCACGCGCAATCCGTGGGTCGGGGGGACGGCCTCTCTTTTTACGCCACGCCATTGCCCCGCCCCTTCCCCACCGATCCAACTGGTCGAGAACCCGCAAAATCTCCGTAGGCGATACGGACTGACCGACTTGCGGCCAAAGTTCCATCGGCGGGCCTTCCTGGTGTAACGCCACCAAAGCCTTCCTGATTTGGCGAACTCCGTCCTGTAGTTCCTGAAAATAGGGGGACAGGTTGGGCGAAGCCGGCAAAGGAGGCTCTGAGGCAAGAATCTCGTACACCGCTAGGAACCGTTCAAAAGCTTCCGGTGTCACCACCACGCCCGCCCGATCAAGACAATCTTGCATATCGTCTCGGGTGGTCATCGCCGCGCTTACCGACTGAATACCGCCACGTTATCGGTAGGCGCCACCCCAAAACAGGGAAGGGCCGCTCGAACGGCGTCGCGAACGTGGCTCGGCAACAAGTGGGCATAGTGGCGTTCGGTGATCCGGGTGTCGCTATGCCCCAAGGCTGCGGCAATGACTTGCAGGTTCGTACCCGCAGCGGCTAACAGACTGCCGTAGGTGTGCCGAGTGACGTGAAACGATACTCCTGTCAGTCCGGCCCGCTGGGCCGCAAGTTCCAGGGGGCGGCGTTGCTGGGATTCACCCCAAGGGTGCCCCTTGTTCAGGAACAGTAGGTCACTGCCCGCCTTACCGATCTTCAGCCGGGCAAAGAACGCCCGGCCTTCATCGGTCAACGGCACGTCACGCGGCTTACCGCTCTTGCTCAACCGAACATGCACCGTTCCGTGGTCGGTATCCACGTCACTTGCGGCCAAGCGGCCCAATTCCGCGTACCGGCAACCGGTCTGTAGCGCGCCCGTCACCAGCAACCGCATATCGGGATCGCAAGCGTTCAGCAGGCGGGTGGCTTCGTCTCGGCTCAAGTGCCGGACACGGGGCGCGTTCACACCCGGAAACGGCTTAACCCGGCGCCATGCGGCATCGTCCTCAACCCAACCTTCCTGAAAGGCTCGATTCAGTGCGGCCTTAAGTGCGGTCAACACTCGGTTGGCTGTGGCTTTCCGGGCTCGGGGATCGCTTTCCCGATGGGCCAGGGCTGCGCCAGCCTTGCGCCGC
This sequence comes from Candidatus Competibacter sp., assembly GCA_037045535.1. Lineage (GTDB taxonomy): Bacteria > Pseudomonadota > Gammaproteobacteria > Competibacterales > Competibacteraceae > Competibacter_A. The sequence goes on along the minus strand of JBAOHI010000073.1, from coordinate 763,546 downwards.
ACACGGGCGGGCGTTGCGGCAAGCTGTTCATGCCACGCCCGAATCATGCCGGCCGTGAGATCGGTCAGCTTGAGAGAGCCTAGAGCGGGGAGGATGAGCGCTTCGCACGTCAGCTCCGTATCCCGAACCGCCTTGCGGTGAACGCGATACCACGCCAGATAGGCCGCAATGGCATCGGCAACGGTGCGGGGCGCGTCGCGGGTGGGTTCAACGGCGCGGGCGGCAAACTGGTAGCACCGGTCACAGGCTTGCCCGAAATCCAGCACGTCGGTTCCGGTCGCGTCCTGGTGGTCATCGGCAACCCCCAAGCTTTGAATCGTGTACCGCCCATCGGGCATCAACCAGCGCACCAGCCACGTGCCCCCGGCCCCGTCCTTCACCTTGTAATACCCCACCGCCAATCCCTTGCGGATATTCCGCCAGTGCCGCCGGCCTACCGCCAGCCGGTCCCGACCCTTGCGGGATTCGAGCGTTGCGTCTTTGACTGTTCTTGCCATCGTCGTCCACCCTTGTCTAGATGGTGTCTAGAATACGTGGGTGGACAATAAAAGACAACTATGCACTAACTAGCAGGTTTACAACGGGATTATTCGGGTTGTAGAGACGGTGACAGACGGTAGTGGACGGTTTTATAGAACTTTCACGGCGGTAACAGGGGTTCGAATCCCCTTGGGGACGCCATCAAAAACAAAGACCTAATAAAAGTCTCCCGGTTTTTACCCAATACTACGATATTTCCTGTGCATGGGCCGCGTGGTAGTGCGTGTCCGCCACCCTCATTTTGAAGGCGCATCTCGCTCAAATGCAAAGTGGGTATTTCGTGTGCGACGCTGGATAATAGATAGTGGATTCGCTTGTGCCCTCATCACCTTTTGCATTTCCCGGTTATTCGGATAGGTTCTGACTGCCTGTTGACTTGCCCCAGCAAGCGGTTGCTCAAGATGTTAGGCAGTAACGATTTTGATGCGGTAAATAGAATTTACTCGCACATGAATGTCGCGTACTAATCGTCGTGTGCCCTATCCCAGTACAGGATAAACTAGCCACTGGTTTCTCGATGGGACGGTGTGAATATGAGCGGTTTTGGACCGAGGGCACTCACTCCGCGCGATGGCTGGGATTGGCTGATACAGGCGTGGCAGTTGATGCGGCGGCGGCCGTGGCTGTTCGTGGTTGTGGCGCTATTCGCGCCCACGGGTAGTGCCCTGTTGCTGGTCCTGCCGATCTGGGAATGGTGGTTGCCGTTGGCGGGAGGATGGATCTCGCTGATCGCTACCGTATTTTGCTACGGGTTACCGCTCAGCTTGACCGTCACCTTGGCCTGCGGTATAGCGCGTGCCGCCAACCGCAAACGGGAGCCAGCTTTCCGTTTGTTGTTCAATCGAACCGCGCTTAAGGCACTGGTCGGCACAAGCCTGTTTTTGTTTCTGTTGCTATTGCAAGGTTACTTGCTGGCCTACTGGGTGCATCAGTCATTGCTCATCGATGTCGCCATCAGCGACGGTTCGCTGCCGGCACCATCCGCCACGTTTGGCGTCGCCAGCACAATTTTGGGGACGCAACTCAGCGTCTTGGGCAGCGTGCTGTTAATCCTTCAGGTACTGCTGGCGGCGTTCACGGTTCCCTTGCGTTTGTTTCGGGAATTGCCGCTGTCGGTGTGTTGGCGACGCAGCGCGCTGGCGATGCAACTCAATCCTTGGTTATTTCTAGTGCTGGGTGCTTGCGGGCTGTCGCTGTTGGTGCTGCCGTTTTTTCAATTTTCCTCCATTCTCGCCCAAGTGCTGGCATTGCCGCTGCCGGTCTACTTGGGGGCGCTATTGTACGTGGCCTGGAACGACCTGTTTCAGGGGGGTGCTGAGGAAGAAGAAATCGTGGAGATTGAGGATCAATGGCGGGCTCGTATCAGCGGCGGTTCGGTGTCTCGTCAATCCGGCGCAATGCCAGATCGCCCCAGTATCGCGAATGGCATCCGGCGTGGCCATTGATGATTGGGCTGTCGATGAAAACCAGGATTGCCAGCCAACACAAACGCGGGGGCACGCTTTTTTCAAGCGGTCTGTCAAATCCCAGCAGGACCACCTGATCATCGCGTGCTAACGCGGTCAGAGGAACAATAGCCGTAAATTCGTGTTGCAACGGTGGCAGACTACAGAACCAGGCAATTGAACTCGCTTGGAAACCTTTTACCTGGCTTGCTCCAGGTGGTATTCCTCGTCGGTTGTGCCGGCCATCCCCTCCAGCCGCCCGAGGCGGCTGTCGCTGCTCGCTGTCTGAGACTATACGCTGAACTTGATGCGGCAGTGGTGGCGCATGGAACGACACCTTCCTCACCTGCTCGCATCGATGGCTTTCCCTATCTACGGATGGATCGCTTTCTGGCCGATTTCCGGGAAGAGGCTTTGACCCCTACCGAAACTGCTGCCTGGCTGACTCATTTAAGCATTTTGGATCGACAAGCCCGGCAGGTGGAATGGGCGTCGTTGCCGGCCAATAGCCGGACGGAATTAAACCGCCGTCACGCGCTCGGTCGCGATGTTCCGGCTGTTTTGGAACGCTGTGCCGACACGCTGCGAGCCGCCGATCTGGCCGATCCATCACGTTTGGCCGCGCTTCGGGAACGGACACAAGTCCCCGATGAATACCAGACCGCTCATCAGGTACTGGGCCTCTATCCGGTCATCATGGTGCCCGTCGATTACGGGGTCTTCCGCTATCAGACGGAAACCCGAGCGCTGTTCGCCCAACCGCTGACGGAACTTCCGGTACTGGGCGAATTGTGCCGCTATGGACCGCCCCCCGCTTTGCGTGCTCCCTTCGATTTGACCTCTATCCGCCGCGATGCGCTCGGCATTCCTGAACCGACTCCCGCCCAACTGGCGACGCTATTTGCCAGCCACGCGCCCATTTGGGAGATTGATGTAGCCAGCGATGTCGACCAGCCAGGTTCGCCCCGCTGGTCAGCAGGCGGCATACCGACTGTAGAGACTTCTAAACCAGCAGTTTATCTTTACACCTCTTACCTAAGTTGGCAGAGCAAGCCACTGTTACAACTGAATTATTTACTCTGGTTTGCCGCTCGCCCCAAGACTGGCGTGTTCGATCTGCTGGGCGGGTCGTTGGATGGTGTGCTGTGGCGGGTCACGCTGGATTCGACGGGTCAGCCTTTGCTGTATGACAGCATTCACGCCTGCGGTTGTTATCACTTGCTTTTTCCCGGTCCGAAGCTGCACTTGCGAGCGGCGACCGCTTATTGGGCCGAACCACCGCTAGCGCCGCAACCTGCTCCCACCGTCGGCGATCACGAGCGGGTGATCATTCGGCTATCTTCCGGCAGCCATTATGTGCAACGGGTCTACGCTGATCGGCCAGGTTCAGTTGTCCAACTCGACACGCGAGATTATGCGACGCTGTACGCTGTGCCAGCAGCGGATGGTGAGCTTCGTAGCCTGTTCGATTCCGATGGGTTGGTGGCGGGCAGCGAGCGGGCCGAACGCTGGCTGCTGTGGCCGACTGGCGTGCCGTCACCCGGCGCGATGCGCGAGCGCGGCCGGCACGCGATCGCTTTCGTGGGCCGGCGCCATTTTGACGACGCGGATTTATTGGATCGGCTGTTCGAGCCGGCGAAGGAGGAGCGATGAGGTCGAAAACGCTATGGGGAGCGGTATTGCTAACGGTCGCGATACCGGCCGGAGCCGTGGACGAAAAACTGATGATCGGCCGGTTTTCTGCCGGTGACCGACAAGACTGGCAAACCAAGTCCTTCAAGGGTGAAACCCGTTACAGCATCGACGATCGAAGCGGACAGCGGGCCTTGTTCGCCGATAGCCAAGGCACGGCCTCGGGCTTGTACCGGGAAATTCGGGTGGATTTGAATCGCACGCCCTGGCTGAACTGGTCGTGGCGAGTCGATAAGGTATTGAATGGCGTGGACGAGCGCAGCAAGGCCGGTGACGATTATCCGGCGCGGGTTTACGTGGTGGTGTCCGGCGGGGCCACGTTCTGGAAAACCCGCTCGCTGGTTTACGTCTGGTCCAGCAACCAGCCCGTAGGCACGACCTGGAATAACGCCTTTACCGCTAATGCACGGGTGATGGCGCTGCGTTCCGGCACGAAAGACGCTGGGCGCTGGGTCAGCGAAAAACGCGACATTCGGGCTGACTTCCGGCAACTGTTCGGCGAAGACATCGAAGCTATCGATGCCGTCGCCCTGATGACCGACACCGACAACAGTGGCCAGAGTGCGACTGCCTGGTACGGCGATATCTATTTCACGGCGCGGTGATGCCAGTCGGTTTCCGCTTCCGCCGTGTTGCGATGGCTGTGTATTAAAAGTTCTTCCGCAAATCCATCCCCGCGTACAATCCAGCGACTTGATCGGCGTAGCCGTTGAGCAGCAGAGTATCGCGGCGGAAGAAGTCGCCGATGCGTCGCTCCTTTTTCTGGCTCCAGCGTGGATGATCAACGTTGGGATTGACGTTAGCGTAAAAACCATACTCGTTCGGTGCTTGCAGGTTCCAAGTGGTTTTCGGCTGTTCCTCGGTGAAGCGAATTTTCACAATCGATTTGATACTCTTGAAGCCGTATTTCCACGGTACCACTAGCCGTAGGGGTGCCCCGTTCTGGTTGGGCAGTTCCTTGCCGTACAGACCCGTCGCGAACAAGGTCAGCGGATGCATGGCTTCATCCATCCGCAATCCCTCGACATAAGGCCAATCGAGGATATGGGTTCGCTGGCCCGGCATCTGCGCGGGATCGAGCAAGGTGACGAATCCGACGTACTTGGCGTTCGAAGTTGGTTGGAAGCGCGACAAAATCTTGCCCAGCGGAATCCCCAGCCACGGCACCACCATCGACCACGCCTCCACGCAGCGTAACCGGTAGATGTGCTCTTCCGCCTGATGCGGCGCCAGAAAATCCTCCAGCGCGTACTGGCCCGGTTTTTCGCAATGGCCTTCCACGGTGACCGTCCAGGGCTTGGTTTTCAGGCTGCCGGCATATTCCGCTGGATCGGTCTTGCTGGAGCCGAATTCGTAGAAGTTGTTGTAAGACGTCACATCTTGGTAAGGCGTTGGCTTGAGACCGTCATCCGCCGCGCGAGCGGCGTTGCTGCCTAATATTGGCGGTAATAACGCGGCGGCGCCCAGCGCGGCGGCAGATTTTAGAAACTCGCGACGGCGAGCGTACAGTTCGGGTGGGGTGATCTCGGATGGATGGATATCGGCGGGTTTCTTGATCAGCATGGCGTGGTAGTTCCCAGCGGTGAGCCTTCCAATGTGACCGGCAGCGCTCTCGCAAGTTGCGTCATCTTCGCCGCCGGTTCTACGTACTTCGCCGCGTGGCCGAACGCCGGAGACGACGGGTGGTTCAACGGGTGCCTGGGCGGGATGCTGACCCGTTGCGTGGTGGCCGGGATCGAGGGGTTACCAATCTGACAAGCTGGACGGCGTTACTCGGCGCAGGAATCCCGGAAACCATGTGTCGTGAGGAACCAGGCGCTGGGTCACACCGCGATAGGTGCCGTGGTTCAGCGCGAATTCGGCGAAAGGCTTGGGGGAGGGGCACAGAAAAAACAGGCCGATGACCGTCAGATACAGAACCGCCGTGCCGATGGGCTGGTTCAGGCTGCCCAGGCTGAACGCGGTGCCAAAGGAGCTTTTCAGTAGTTTCTTGCCAAACAAATCGACGCTGTAAAATTCGTCCAGCAATAAATGGACAACAAAGCCCATCGTGAGAAACGTCCCGCACAGCCAGGAATGAATGACGGACGCATTGAAAACGTGGAAAGCGAGGGCGGTGGTCGCCAATCCCAGACCGATTGCCATCGGAACGGTATGAACCAAGCCACGGTGCACGGTAAATCGATCAAGCAGGGTAAACAAGCCATAGCGAATCAGCAAAAAACAACCGAACCACAGGATAACCAGTTCCACCAGTGAATAACGGCTGCCGAAAGTAAATACCACAAGGAAGCCCGCGACCACCGCCAATGTTGCGAAGGCAATCCGAACCAGAACGGAGGTGGGTAGATCAATATCCGGCAGTAGGCCACCGATCACCCCCAGCACAAAATAGCCAATGGCGGCCTGATGGGGCACCGCGCTGCTCATGACCAGCACGGTGGCGGCCAATCCACTGATCGCCGCCGCCCCCATCAGGTGGGTGTTGAAATTCGCCATTTCAGCCTTGTAGCAGCAAGTTCCGCAGATCGATGATCGCGGCGTTGGCTCGCGAGATATACGATGCCATGATCAGCGAATGATTGGCCATCGGCCCAAAGCCGGTGCCATTCAGGATCATCGGACTCCAGATAAAACTCTGGGTATTTTCCAGCTCGCGAATGATTTGTTGGAGCGACACCAGGGCGTTCTTTTTTTGGAGCACGTCGCGAAAATCCACTTCCAGGGCCTTCAGCGTATGCAGCAGCGCCCAAGAGTAGCCGCGCGCCTCGAAGAAATAGTCGTCAATTTTCAACCATGGGGTTTTAACCTCGATCTGATTCGGGGTTGGGGTGGACTGGCGAGCGTGCGTATCGCCGGCCAAATCGGTGTTGAAACGGGTCTGGCCGACGCTGGCCGCCAGCCGTTGCGCCAGACTGCCCAGCCGTGTCCCGACTACTGCCAGATAGGCGTTCAGATTGTCGGCGCGGGTGAAGAACTGCCCATCGTAGGCTTTCTCGTCAGCGAGCCGGTCCAGATAACGATAAAGTGCCTTGATGCCATCACGGTATTCCGACTCGGTAGCCGGGAAAATCCAGTGGTTTGAATCGTAATTGAACTTCGGCTCGGCTGCCTGCAAATCTTTGTCCTCGACCGATTGAGTCTGGGACCGGCTGAAATCGTTGCGCAGGGCGCGAGTCAGATCGCGCAATTCGGTCAGCGCCCCAAATTCCCAATTGGGGATATTGTCCAGATAGACGCCGGGCGGCGTGACATCGTTGCTGAGATAACCACCCGGTTTATCCAGCAGGGTTTCGGCGATGCGAATGGTCGTGGCGGTAGTCACGTAGCCCGGCACCAGTTTTTTCTGCTCGTTATGGGCTTTTTCCAGCGCGTTTTGGCGCACGTCGAACTCACCGGGCGAACGCGACCAGATGAAGCCGAGTACGATGACCACGATGACGTAAGTGACCAAAAACAAACCGATCGTCCACCACAAACCTTTCTCCTTCCAGGTTCGCGGATGGTAGTAGGTGGCGACCTTGGTGACTTTTTCACCTAGCTTGGGTTTATTGGGTGCGGATGCGGATTCATGAGCGTCCACCAGATTTTCCTCAGTCATGTCTGCTCCTCAGTTCTTTGGTGAAATTTCCGAACTCACAACTGCCGGATGCGCGCCAGTTGCTCTTCCAGCTTGATCGTGGCGGTTTGGAGTTCCGCGACACGGGCGCGCTCTTTTTCGACCACCTCAGCCGGGGCACGACCAGTAAAGTTGGCATTGCTGAGCTTGGCAACCCCTCGCTCCGCTTCCTGGCAAAGCTTGGCGATTTCCTTGGTCAGACGGGCAATTTCCGCCGTCTTGTCGATCAGACCGGACATGGGAATCAGGATTTTCATGCCGCCCACTAGCGCGGTCGCCGCTTCCGGCGCTGGATCCTGTTCGTCCAACCAGGCAATGGATTCCAGTCGGCCCAGCGTCGTCAAGGCCCGCCGATGCCGCTCCAGCCGTTCCCGATCTTCGGCAGCACCGTGCTGTAACAGCACCGGCAGCGGTTTGCCGGGAGCGATATTCATTTCGGCACGGATGCGACGTACGCCCAGCAGGAACTGTTGCAGCCATTCCACTTCGGCAACCGCCGTTGCGTCCAGCTGCGTCTTCTCAGCCTCCGGGTAGGGCTGTTGCATAATGGTGTCGCCGATTACCCCAGCCAGCGGCGCCGCTCGTTGCCAAATCTCCTCGGTAATGAACGGCATCAGCGGATGCAACAATCGCAGCAAGGTTTCCAACACTTGGACGAGCGTGCGTCGCGTGCCGCGCTGAGCTGCCTCGGAACTGGCGGGGTCAGTCAGCACTGGTTTGGATAGCTCCAGATACCAGTCGCAGAACTCGTTCCAGGTGAACTCGTAAATGGCTTGGGCCATCTGATCGAAGCGATAACTCTGCACCGCTGCATGGGTTTCGGCAATCGTCTCCTGCAGGCGAGACAGAATCCAGCGGTCGGCTTGGCTCAGTTCGATTTCGCCGCCATTCAGGCCGGTATCCTTCCCTTCGGTGTTCATCAGCACGTAGCGGGCGGCGTTCCACAGTTTGTTACAGAAGTTGCGGTAGCCTTCCACTCGACCCATGTCGAACACCACGTCGCGGCCGGTGGTCGCCAGCGCGGCGAAGGTGAAGCGCAGAGCGTCGGTGCCGTGGGCGCGGATGCCGTCCGGGAACTGCTTGCGGGTGGCCTTCTCGATTTGCGGGGCCATCTGCGGCTGCATCAGGCCGGTGGTGCGCTTGACGACCAGTTCATCCAGGTCCACGCCGTCGATCAGGTCGAGCGGGTCGAGCACGTTGCCCTTGGATTTCGACATCTTCTGGCCGTCCTGATCCCGCACCAGGCCGTGAATGTAGACCTCCCGAAACGGCACATCGCCCATGAATTTCAGGCCCATCATGATCATCCGAGCGACCCAGAAGAAAATGATGTCGAAGCCGGTGACCAGGACGCTGGTCGGATAAAAGGTCTTGAGCGCCTCGGTGTTTTCCGGCCAGCCCAGCGTCGAAAACGGCCACAGCGCCGAGGAAAACCAGGTGTCCAGCACGTCGGGATCCTGGGTCAGCGCCACGTCCGGGCCGAGCCGGTGTTTGGCGCGGATTTCCGCCTCGTCGCGACCGACGTAGACTTTGCCTGCGGCGTCGTACCAGGCCGGAATCCGATGGCCCCACCAGATTTGCCGGCTGATGCACCAGTCCTCGATCCGATTCAGCCAGTCGAAATAGGTCTTTTCCCAGTTCTCCGGAATGAATTTGATTTTGCCGGTCTTGACGGCGGCGATGGACGGACCCGCCAGCGGCCCGGTTTTGACGTACCACTGATCGGTCAGGAACGGCTCGATGACCGCGTGGCTGCGATCCCCGCGCGGCACCATCAGCTTGTGCGGCTTGATGTCCTCCATTAATCCCAATTCTTCCAGATCGGCGACGACCCGCTTGCGGGCCTCGAAGCGATCCAGGCCGCGATATTTGTCGGGGCCGTTGTCGTTGATTTTGGCGTCGGCGGTGAAGATATTGAGCAGCGGCAGCTTGTGGCGCTGGCCGACCGCGTAGTCGTTGAAATCGTGCGCCGGCGTGATCTTGACGCAGCCGGTGCCGAAGGTCGGATCGACGTATTCGTCGGCGATGATGGGAATAGTGCGGCCCGTCAGCGGCAAGGCTACATGCAGGCCGATCAGATTCTTGTAGCGCTCGTCGTCGGGATGCACGGCAACGGCGGTATCGCCCAGCAGGGTTTCCGGGCGGGTGGTGGCGACGATCAAATCGCCACCACCCTCGGCCAGCGGATAGCGGATATGCCACATGAAGCCGTTTTCTTCGGCGCTAACCACTTCCAAATCCGACACGGCGGTATGCAGCACCGGGTCCCAGTTCACCAGTCGCTGGCCGCGATAGATCAAGCCTTCCTCGTACAGCCGAACGAACACTTCCCGCACCGCCGCCGACAGACCTTCGTCCATGGTGAAGCGCTCCCGCGCCCAATCGACCGACGCGCCCATCCGTCGCAACTGGCGGGTGATCGTGCCGCCGGATTCCGCTTTCCAGGTCCAGACGCGCTCGATGAAGGCGTCGCGTCCCAGATCGTGGCGGGTCTTGCCTTCGCCGGCCAGTTGCCGTTCCACCACCATTTGCGTCGCGATGCCAGCGTGATCGGTGCCCGGTTGCCACAGGGCGTTGTAGCCCTTCATCCGGTAATAACGGGTCAGCGCGTCCATGATGGTGTCCTGGAAAGCGTGGCCCATGTGCAGGGTGCCGGTGACGTTCGGCGGCGGGATCATGATGCAGTACGGTTCGCCCTGGCCGCCGGGCGCGAAATAGCCTCGCTCTTCCCAATGGGTGTACCAACGTTCTTCGATGGCGTGCGGTTCGTAAGTCTTGTCCATGGCGGTCATCAGTCGTTCAAAGGCTCGGCGGAAAGCGCTGGCGCGCGGGATGCGGATGTTGTACGGGACGAAAAGTATAACTCAGCTTGCTTTAGGCGATTGAGTCGAACTCGTCGAGCTGAAAACCGACCAGGGGCAGCAGTCGCTCCAGACCGGCCCGCAATTCGTCGGAATCGGCGGCATGTAACGTGATATGGCCGACCTTGCGGCCGGGGCGCGGGGCTTTGCCATAGGCGTGATAGTGCGCGCCGGGCACCGCCAGTACTGCCTCTCGCTCGGGCATCGATCCGATGCAATTCAGCATGGCCGACGACCCAACGGCGGCGGTCGAACCCAGTGGCAGGCCAAGAATCGCTCGCAGATGGTTTTCGAATTGGCTGGTTTCCGCGCCCTCGATGGTCCAGTGTCCAGAATTGTGAACGCGCGGCGCCATTTCGTTGGCGACCAGGCGGCCTTCGTGGACGAAAAATTCGATGGCCAGCAACCCAACGTACCGTAAGCGGTCCAGTAAGCGGCAGGCATAGTTCCAGCCGATATGCTCCAGCATCCGATCATGATGCGGTGCCTGCGACAATCGCAGAATACCGTCGCGATGGTGGTTTTCGACGAGAGGATAAAGCAGGGTTTCGCCCCCGCGTCCCCGTACCGCCAGTACCGAGATTTCTCGCTCGAAGGGCACGAACCCCTCCAAGATCAGCGGTACCCCACCCAATTCCCGCCAAGCCGGCTCGATGTCCTCAGGGGTGCGTAATACCCGCTGGCCCTTGCCGTCGTAGCCCAAACGGCGAGTTTTGAGCACCGCCGGCAATTCCACCCGAATCGCGGCACCCCGCAGATCCTCCAGGCTATCGACGGTGGCGAACACCGGAGTCGGAATGCCCAGCTCCCAAAACAGGGTTTTTTCGTACAGCCGATCTTGTCCCACGGTCAACGCCAGCGCCGGCGGATAGACCGCTACTCGCTGTTCCAACGCACGAGCAGTGGCGGCCGGCACGTTTTCGAAATCGAAGGTCACGACATCGGCCCAGTCGGCCAGCGAGTTCAGCCGAGCTTCGTCGTCGTAATCGCCCCGGATCAGTGCGGCGACCTGTCCGGCACAGGCATCGGCGGCCGGATCGAGAACCTGGAACTGGAGGTCCAGTGGATAGCCGGCCAAAGCCAACATCCGCGCCAACTGCCCGCCGCCGACGATCCCGACGTTCATTGTGCGCCGCTCCGTGGATCGGGTTGGCTTAACACCTGCTCGGTCTGGCGGGCACGAAAATCGCGCACGGCTTCGCGGATTGCCGGATATTTGTTGCCGAGCAGCGCAGCGGCCAGCAACGCTGCGTTGATCGCGCCCGCTTTGCCGATAGCCAGGGTGCCAACTGGAATCCCGCCCGGCATCTGGACGATGGAGAGCAGTGAATCCAGGCCGTTGAGTGCTTGCGATTGGATCGGCACGCCTAGCACCGGCAACACGGTTTTAGCGGCGACCATTCCCGGCAAGTGAGCAGCGCCGCCGGCTCCGGCGATGATCACCTCCAGCCCACGCGATTCGGCGGTCGCTGCATATTCGAACAGCAAATCGGGAGTACGATGCGCTGAAACGACTTGAATTTCGTGGGGTACGCCGAGCGCCTCCAGCGTGTTCGCCGCGTGTTCCAACGTGCTCCAGTCAGAGGTGGAGCCCATGATCAAACCAGCCAGTGGATTCATATCGGTCGCGCCCGTGTCGAGTGGAGGATCGCCTTGCGTAATATCTAAGCTTAACCCCCACTTTAACTGACGAAAAGCGTACGCTGTCGTTTCAAAAGGGGTCAATCCTGTAGGCTATCGGTATCGGATCGCCAGCTTCTACCGATCCTCACATGGTGCGATCACCCTGAGCCAGGAAGCGAAATGCTTGGCAAACCTGGGCAGTTAAATTAATATCATCAACCCTTACGGCAGCTTGATCGCAGCTGCAACTGTAATTCGGGGCGTAGCGCAGCCTGGTAGCGCACCTGCATGGGGTGCAGGTGGTCGGAGGTTCAAATCCTCTCGCCCCGACCAATCAAAACAAGCACTTGGCTTAGTACTTCAACCTAGGCCAAGTGCTTTTTGTTTTGATACGGAAAATGTGCCCCACAATTTTCAAAGCTTGGGGGCTGGGTCTTGGGGCTTGACTACCAACCGTGATTATTGTCGAGCGTCATCTGCAAACTATCCGTTTCCGATAGCAATTCATACGGCTATCGCAAACGTGGCCACATCATGCACAGCCATTTATCGTGGCGCAGTCTATCCTCGATGCTGATTGGATTGCTGTTCAACTACTCTCGCAGTACCGGACTGTTGACGTTGACCTTTTAACACAGCCTTCATTGCCAGTAAGGGGGATCGATGAAAATGCAATCTACCTTGCCAGCGTACATTGGCAACAGCGACTTCAAGGCGTGCAGGTTATCGCCGTGAACGATCAGGTTGCCGTCTAGTCTTGCGCCCTTGTCCCCAGCCCCTCTCTCAGAGAGAGAGGGGAGAACGGATTTATCCAGTGAGGGATCAACGGGCGGTACGGGATGGCGGGATGGCAAGATAATGGTTGTAAACGAATTCCTTACCATTGAAATCAAGCTCCGGCATGGTGGGATCCTTGGTTACGAGTAATGTAACGCGGCGCGTTGATCGCAGATCATGCGTTCCTGCTGCCGGGTGGTATCATCGGCGTTGGCTGCCCTTACAAAGTGGCGATCAACTGTGTCTATACTCTCAATAGAGTATAAGATACGGTATAATTCATCATCTTATTGATTATCAATAAAATATTATTTCCGAGATTCAGCGGCACCATTGCCACCCGAATCTATACTGAAAAATAGTTGGTCGTTTGTGTCGGTGAGAAAAACATGAGGCTGAAACAATGGGATCGCGTGCGCTACACCAAGAACCCCTTGGTCGAGGTCGTGGCGCAATTACGTTTCCCTCGCATTCTTGAGATAGACGACCAATTGCCTTCGGATTTCCAGCGGGTGCTGCGCCAGGATTACCCACTTCTTGAGGTTCAGGAAGAAACTCTTTCAGTGATGATCGGACAAGGCCCAAACAAGATGATGGCCGACGATCTCCCCGGACGCACTACGGTCTACCATTTCATCACGCCGGATCGGGCATGGCGAATTTCCCTTGCTAGCGAGTTCCTTGCGTTAAGTTGCACCAACTATGAGAAATGGGAAGATTTCCGACCTCGGATGATGGTTGGCCTCGAAACTGTGGCGAAGTTATATCCGGTCGCCTACTGGACCCGCTTGGGTTTGCGTTATCGCGATCTCATCAACCGCGAAGAAATCGGGCTGACCGATGTGTCCTGGCGGGAACTCCTCGCGCCTTTCTTACTGGGTGTCAGCATCGCAGACCCGTTGACCGATAGTGACTTCATTTCTGAAACCGACGTGCTCGCAGCGCAATCCTACGTCAGCTTCCAGTTGGAGGATTGCGTGCTGGGGCTGCGCCACGGCATCGTCAGGAAGGAGCAGACCAGCAATTTAGCGTACCTGATCGATGCGGACTTCTACCTCGACAGCCAAGTCGCGGGATTTGATCTCGATGCTATACAACACCACTTGGACAGATTCCATGCCAACGCAGGCGCAGTATTCCGAGGCTGCATCCAACCGCGCCTCCATGATGCGCTTGGTCCACAGCCGATCTCCTTGTAAGGAGGGGTGGAGCAGCCCGTTACCGACCACGGCCGGGGACGATGCTTTCAGCCCGATGTTGAAGGCGTGGAATTATCCCACGGATGAACAACGTCAGGACGACACAGAGTCGAGCGCGCAACTCCGTCCACCCGTTGACATTTCGTGGTTCGACCGCGTGATGGAACCCGCCAGCGGGCCGCTAAAACCCGCCGACCTCATGCCGGTGATCGCTGGTCTCACGAATCTGCTGAAGGCGAATTACTTTGCAGAAATCGACCGCTTGCTCAAGTCGGTCATGGTCAGAGATGCCGCTCCGGAAATGCTGGTGACGCTGCTACGGATTACATACCCCGCACGCCATAAGCTACTCCGTCATTGGCCGAAATTGTTGAGGGATGTACGCGCCGAGCTTGCCGCCCGGCACCTCGACGGCGAAAGAATACTTCGTGGTCTGATCTAACGATGGCGGTAAGCCGACAAAGCGCCCATCCTTTCGCGCCCGATGAAATTCTTGGGGTCGCCATCGGTACTCCGAATCCCGACAATACGCGGCAACGCCATGTTGGCCTGATTTATCGAGTTGCCGATTCCGGCCCGCGTTTTTGTCACCTTGCCTGGCACTTTATGCTTGAGGACGAGCCGTTGCCAGCAGATTACTTTTGGGGATCATCCGGCCTTGATCCGGTGAACAAAGTATTCATGGCCGCCTATGTGGCATCGCTCAAGCAGAATGCGAGCGATGTACCCTACGGCATTGACTACGGCGGCATCTACTTCGACGACCAGGGGTGTTATATTGTCCAGCCTCTCGGTCGCGGATTGACGTGTGCCACGTTCATCCTCGCTGTCTTTGCCCGAAATGGCTTCGATCTGGTCGAAGTTGAGAACTGGCCGGAACGCCCCGACGATGTGGAGTGGCAACAGCAGATCATCGGCACGCTGACTCATCGTGCATCAAGGGAACACATCGAAGCCGTAAAGCAGAATGTCGGTGCTAAGCGATTTCGGCCCGAAGAAGTGGCCGCTGGGGTGATCTCGGAAAATACCCCCCTCGATTTCTCCGCCGCTCGTGTCTTGGTACAGGAAATTCTTCACGATATGTACGGTGGCCATCCCATTCAATAACCGCACGCGACGTATTCAGGTTTCACCGAAGCTCCTTCACTTCACCAGTATCCCTAAGGTACGCTCGAACTTTCGGTCCAGGTGCGTTTCGTAGCAGTTCAACTTTTTCAACTGATGCACCGAAGTCCTTGCCCAGCAGTGACTAACCCAACTGCTTCTCTAGGTTTCCGAGGTGCGCGGCGATGGGTCAGCCTGATCTTATACGAATCCTTTTGGCCTTTCACTAAGGCGCGCCGGAAAGCTCCCGCAAAGCCTGTGCCGCTTCCGGTCGCGCGGGTTGTACGTGCCGGAGTTGGTCGAGCAGCACACGAGCTGCTCCAGCATCGACGCGACCGAGAGCGATCGCCATCCGTAGCAGCGGGTCATAGGCGGGGCGGAAATCGGGACTGATCCGCAGCGCTGCTAGAAGCGGTTCGCGCACCTGTGCCAACATGAGCCGCACGTCGGACGTTGGCTTCACGTTGCGACCCGTTTCGATGAAGCGATTGCGGGCTACTCCGTATGCGGCCAGTCGGGATATCCAAGCGTCGTCGTGGGGCGCCGCGACCAGTTCATCAGGATCGATCTCGACTTCGCGGAGCAAAGCGATCAGCCGATCACGCGGCAGGGAATCGGGGGCATAGGTGATGCGTGGAGCGCGATAGGCTACCACCGGATGATCGTCGGTGTTCAGCGGTGCGTCGCCCGCGAATCGGGCGAGGGCGCGTGGACCGGCGATGAAGCTGCCCAGCAGTGCCAGATCGTCGGCGATCCCAAATTCCGCCGGGTTTTGCGGCATTGCCACGCTCGCCAGCCGCGCGCGCACTTGTCCGACATCGAAGCGGTTCCCGTCGCTGCGGGCGACAAGCCCCAGGACCGGCGTTTCCAGGCTATTGGTAGCAAGCATCGCCCAGCCGTGCGGATACACGGTGATGAAGGCATGCACGACGCTGCGCAGGGTCGCGAGATCGAGTTGATGCAAGGGCAGCCATTGACAGAATAGGCCGCCCGTGGCCAGTCGCTCTCGCACGGCCTCGAAATGTTCCACGGTGTAGAGAGAACCGGAACCGCTGCGCGCTGGATGGAAATTGTCGGAGACAATCAGGTCGTAGCGTTCCCGGGTGGCGCGCACGAAACGTCTCGCGTCGGCGACCAGCAGATGCAGACGAGGGTTCGGGCCATGACTCTCGAACCGGCGTCTAAAATAAGCCGATGCGTTGATAACCTCTGGCAATAGCTCGACCGCGTCCACTTCCAGCAGTGGATCTTCGGCGGCCGAGGAGGCAGTGACGCCGGTACCCAACCCGAGAAACAACGCGCGCCTCGGCGAAGGATGCAGCAGGAGCGGCAGAAGCGCCTGGCGGGCATCGGCGAGCAGGGTGGCATTGCTGCCTTCCTGCTGCCGGTTGTTAATATGCAAGCGCGCCACACCGTCCGCATCCGCCACGACGCTGACTGCGGCCAGCACCCCATTGCGATAGCTGATGAGACGACCTCCCTCGGGAACATCGACGAACGATAGCGGGGGTGCCCAGAAGGCCAGCGCCAGAGCCGCTGCCACCGTCACCGACAGGGTCGGCGTTGGCCGCCAACCGCGCCGCATTGACAAAGCGAGATAACCGACCGCGACCGCCAGCAGTGCGAACTTCGGTCCGAGCGCCGGAACGAGCACCACACCGAAGAGGAAGGGAGCGACGGTAGCGCCGAGCGTGTTGACACCGAGCGCATGGCTGAAACTCATGCCGCTCATGCGGGCAGTCGTGGCGAGGTGGCTGAAGAGCGCGCCCATCACCAAGGTGGGTAGCAGGAACGCCGTCGCCGCGAGCACGGCTTCCGCGGTCAGTGCCGAGGCCATGCTGGGGCCTAGAACGCGCAGCACCGCCGTCTTGACGAGCGCCACGCCGCCCAGGCTTGCGGTGCCGAGCAGGCAAGCCGCCGCTAAAGCGTGTAGCAGTCGGTCGCGCAGGCGATCCGATCCGCTGGAGTCGGACAGCCAGCGCTGGTAGACGGCGGCACCCAGCGCGGTGCCAACGAGGTACACGGCTAACAGGATCGCAAAGGTATAGACGGTATTCTCGGCGATTTGGCTGAGTACCCGCACGACGAGCACTTCATAACCGATTCCCAGCAGGCCGGTAGCAGCCAGCAGCATCAAAACGTCGGACGCATCCGATTGTCCTTTCGCCGGGGTATCGTTCGCAGGTTCGGCAAAGAGTCTTCAACGCCATTGCGGCACACAGAAGATTCAGCGCCGCGCACACGCTTGCAGTGCGCGTCAGGCCCCATTCCGGGATCAACCAGAACGCAGTAGCAAGGACTCCCAGCACGGCGCCAAAGGTATTGCCCGCGTACAGCGCGGCGATAGGCGTCCCTTCGTGGCGCATTCTCGCCAGGATTCGCTCCATCGCCGGCAGCGTCGCGCCCATGGCCGCCGTCGCCGGTAGTAGCAGCAGAAAGGTGCCGCAGAAGGCCACGGTCCATTGCCACGCTGGGGTAGGTTGCGCGCCGATGAGGTCGAGGAGCCAGCCGCTGACCGGCGCCATGAGGAACGCAAGCCCCAAGCTCCATACTCCGATCACAGCTTCGCAGGCCGCGTACCAGTGGGTTGGCTTGGCGCTGCGATCGATGCGGGGACCCAGCATCAGGGCACCCGTCGCCAGGCCGCCAAAGAAGCCGGCGAGCACGGCGAGCACGGCCGCCGCTTCGTGGCCCAACCACAGCGCGCTCTGTTGCGTCCAGACGATCTGATAGCCGAGGGCTGCGAAGCCCGAGGCTACCATCAGGCCGATGGCAAGGTATCGGTAGGTTTCTCCGGACGACGAGGCGATCGTCTTCTCGGCGATGGACGCCGGCAGAGTACCGTGTTCCATGCTCAACCGCTGAATGCGATCCGGTAGCCCCAGGAGTCCAAGCGGGTGGGAATCGCGTTGAACGCCAGGGTGATGCGGCGTCCGCCCGGATTTGGCGGTACCGCGTGCATGAGATAGCTGGGAAACAGCACGAGGTCGCCCGGCTGGGGCGCGGGACTAATCCATTGATCGGCGTTGTAGGGCCCTGTAGTGACACCATCATGATCGTTTTTGAAGGCGAAGCTGATCCCACCAGGTGACTTCATAAACACTGTCCGGGCGTCCGGATGGGTAGGAGTGAGGTACACAACCCCGGAGATGAAGCTGTTAGCGTGGTTGTGCATCGCTTGACGACCACCGGTATCCAGCACGTTCACCCACATTTCTTTCAACGACCAGCCGAGACGTTCGCCGAACAGCAGAGCGCCAAAATCTGCTAACAAGGGAGTGATGAGTGCGGCCGTGTCGATGAGTAGCGGGCTGTCGCTGGGGCGTAACATCGCGGTGTGCGATAGGTGGGTCGATGAGTTGTTTTCCTGATGGGCCAAGGTGCTGAAGTGCTCGACCAATCCGCTCACCAAGTCGTGATTCAGGGCGCCCGGTACCCGCATGAACGGCGTGGGGAAGAGTCCGATGATTTCGGGCATGGAGACGATTTCTCAGATGGGCGATCGTGAGCGGAGACACAGCGGCAATCGTTTAGTTTACAAGGGCGAACATGACAGATTTGTGACCTGTTATCCCCAGATCGATGCTTGAAACGGAAAAGAAGCTGAACTGTATATCAATTGTCCCTTCTCATTTTTGTCGCTTCCGGCAGCCTACGTTCTTGTCGATACGTGTTTTTCTGCGCTTTCCAGCGTGGTGAGAGGCTTGGGTGATCGGGCCGCAGGCGCAACAAACTATCATCAAACTTTCTCTAATTTGTCACATAAGCCTCCTACGATGCCGCATATTCAAAACCAAGTTGCATGCTCAGGAATGGGCATGCTATTTACAATTTCCGTGGGGGGAAATTTTTTCCATGAGCACTGGATTCAGTAGGAGTCAGATTGCCCTGGCTGTCACTGCGGCGCTGGGCGCCGCCGTTTTAGGTGTCGCACCCAGCATCACCGATGCTGCAAATAACTCTGGAACTTACATGTCCGGAGATTTCCACAACCACACCACCTGCTCCGACGGCTCGATCTCGATGCAGAAGCTGGTCAAGAAATCGACCGGTAAGGATGATGGCACCTTTGGCCTCGATTGGTTTGTGCAGGCCGGCCACGGTGGCAATGGTAACCGTAACTGCACGCTCGTTGAGGACTCGGATCTCGGCACGCCGGCCTATCCGTTCGTGGAGGGTCAGGGTCCGACGACAACCTGGCAAAACAGCAATCCGCCAATCCAACCTGAGGGTGATGTGTCCGGTAGCCCGCCCAATCAGAACATGTGGCGCTGGCAGTCGATCCAGCAGTATCAGTACCCCCTTATGGAGTACCTGAACGCCTACCTGAATCGGCCGTTGTTCATAGGGGTGGAGTCGGTTGTCGCCGGCCACGAGCACACCTCGATGTCGGTCATCACCGGCCAGATTCCCAAGAAGCTGAGCCGCGTCAAACTGCCTAATGGACCAGGCTATACCCCAATCGGCAATGCCAACGCGCTGGCGCAATGGCAGTATTGCTTCGACCGCGGCAATTCCGACACCAGCCGCGGCGCGGACAATCAATGGGACTGCTCAGTCCCCGGCAGCCCGAACAGTGCAAGCCCTGACTGGAACGCCGCTGCGGCGAAGCTAAACGGTGCCAATGGCGAGCTCGGCCACGCTAAGACGGTCGAGGCCTTGAAATGGATGAAGGAATTCCACTCGGACGCCAGCTACTATGTGCCCGCCCACCTGGAACGCGCCGGGCCGTTCAACCCGAGCGGCAACAACGGCTTCAACGTCGAGCACCTGCGTGACTTCAACAACGCCGCGCCCAAGGTTGCCTTCGGTTTCGAGACCCAGCCAGGCCATGGCGCCTCGTCCGATCGGGGTGAATACTATCCGAACCGGAATACTATCGGTGGTATCAAAGTGGATTCCGTGGGCGGCACTACTTGGGGTGGCACCGGCATCTACGGCGCACAGATTGGCGGCGTCTGGGACGCCCTGCTAGGTGAAGGCCGCAGCTGGTGGTTCTTCGCCAGCTCCGACTGGCACAATCGTGGCAGTTTCGGTCCCGACGACCGTCGTTCCACCCAGGACTTCTACCCCGGCGAGTACCAACGTGACTTTGTGATGGTCCGCAATAGTGGCAACAAACCCCAGCCCCAGGACATCGTTGACGGCCTTCGCAGTGGTAACAGCTTCGTCGCCAGCGGCCAACTGATCGACCGCCTTGCCTTCGTTGCGTGCGCGTCGTATGGATCTGATCGACCAACCCCTGTCCGCGACTTCGTGCAAAACTCCGTGGTGGAGTCGTTGGCCCTCACCGCCGCCATGAGGAACACCGACGTCGATCTGGGCAAGTGTGCCACGTTGGGCGAGAAGCTGAGCGTGCGTCCCGGTGCAGACATCGTTGTTGCGGTCTCAGTACGTGATCCGTCGGGTACGAACTATTCACCGTACTCTTTCGATAATCCTTCCTTGTTACAGGTCGGTATCCATCAGCCCTTGAACGCCCCGGTGCTCGACCATGTCGACGTCATCCGCAGCATGGTGACCAGCCTTCCCAAAAAGTCGGGCGACCCGGATTACGCCGGTGCCTGGCCAAACACATGGTTGAGCAATCCGGACATGAATACTGTCCCGGCTGCAGCCAAGAACACCACGGCGGCGCTGTACAAGACATTCGACGATACCACTTGGTCGACGGTCAAGCGCAACTCTGAGTTCAAGACTATGGTCTTCCGCATCCCGGCGGTGCAAGCTTCCCAATATATCCGTCTACGCGGTACCAACCTGCCGGCTGGTGTGCCTTACGAGATTGATGCCGATGGTAACCCGCTGGCTGATCTCTACACGAACGCTAGCAACACGGCCAATCTAAAGATCGCCTGCACGACCGTCGGTACTAACGTACCCGCCAACAGCGATCCCTATTCGGCCGGCTCGGCGCCCATCGACGGCTGCCCGAACCATCTACCTGTCGTCAACGGTCAGAAGATGTCGGCCTATGATGTGGCGGCCTGGGCCGACCTGTGGTTCTACAGCAACCCGATCTTTATCGAGGTTAAGGGATCAACGCAGGTGGCTGGAGTCGAGTAACGCTGTACTGGGTTAATCGCACCCCAGGCGCCGCGCGGTATCGCGCGGCGCTTTCTTGTTGTCGCCATTTTTTGACTTTGAAATCCATGATGTCCACCGTATTTTCAACTCCAATCCCTGGCGAAAACGACTCCTCCTCTCGCCATACGACGTTGTCGAACTGGTTGCGCGAGCCACTGCTGCATTTCATTCTCTTGGGTGGGTTGCTCTTCGCCGTCAATCATTTCCTTGTTGGCCGGGCCGATGATTCGCGCACGATCATCGTGGACGTTGCCGTGGACAACCAGGCCAAGCAGCTCTTCAAAACCTCCCATGGCCGTGAGCCGAATACCCAGGAGTTGGAAGCGTTACGCCGGGTCTGGCTGGACAATGAGGTGCTTTACCGCGAAGGTCTCGCCATGGGGTTGGACAGGGGTGACCCGACGATCCGCGAGCGGGTCATTTTCAAAGCGCTAAGCGTCGTCGATGCGAACGTCAAGCTGCCGCCCTATGACGACAAGTTATTGCGTGACTGGTTCGAGCACCATCGTGCCAAATACGACGAGCCGGCCCGCTACGATTTTCAGGAAGCGGTGCTTTCCGGCGACAATTCCGAAACGGCCGTGCGCGCTTTCATGGTGAGCTTGAATGCGGGTACGCCGGGCGATGCCAAGGCGGGGCTGCGGGTGTTTAAAAGCCGGCCGCAAGCCAGCATTGTCCAGAGCTATGGAGATGAGTTTGCCGAGGCTCTGCGACAGGCATCAACCGGCGTATGGCAAGCAATGCCCACCCGCGATGGGTGGCGGGCCATACGGCTTGAATCGATCACCCCGCCAAAGCCGGCCGACTATGAGACTCTACGCGGCGTGGTGTTGCAGGATTGGAAAGACGCTACGGCGGCGGAGCTGCGCAGCGAGGCAGTGCATGCCTTGGCAAGGAAATACGCCATTCGGATCGAGCCGGAGGCGGAATGAACGCTGGGCTCCGCGTTCTTCTGCTAGTTGCCTGGTCGTTATTGGCGAGTGTTGCAACGGCGCATGAGATGAGCATGGCCGAGATGGAACTGCGCCAGATCTCGCCGACCGAGTTCCAATGGCAGTGGACGGCGAGCGGCAATCGTCCAGCGGGCGAAGTTCTAAAGTTGGTGTGGCCGGAGGGCTGCCGGGCCGAGGACGACTTACTGCGTTGCGGCAGTGCCGGACTGAGTGGCAAGCTGACCATCAAGGGGGTCGGCAAGGTTTATTCCGCCGCGCTGGTGAAGCTGATCTGGCTCGACGGCCGATCCCGGACCTACGCATTCACTGGCAGTCAGCCCTCGGTGCGCCTATACGGATCGGCCGATGCGGATGCCGGTGGCGCCTGGTCCTATCTCTACCTGGGCATCGAACACATTTTGCTAGGTGTCGATCACCTGCTGTTCGTTCTCGGATTGCTGCTCATCGTTGGCGACCGCTGGATGTTAGTGAAAACGGTGACCGCGTTTACCCTGGCTCATAGCATTACCCTCGCCGTGGCAACATTCGGTGTCGCCCACGTACCGGCCGCACCGCTCAACGCCTCGATTGCGCTCTCGATCCTGTTCCTCGGCCCGGAGATCGTGCGGCGCTGGCGCGGCGAGACCAGCTTCACCATCCGCCACCCATGGGTGGTCGCGTTCGCATTTGGCCTGCTGCACGGTTTCGGCTTCGCGAGCGGACTCGCCCAACTGGGCCTGCCCGACAATCAGATTCCGCTCGCGCTGCTGCTGTTCAACGTTGGTGTCGAGATCGGGCAGCTCGCGTTCGTGCTCGGCATTCTGCTGCTCGAACGCTCGTTCCGCTTGCTCGAGTTCCATTGGCCGAAGCTGGTCGAGCGGTTGCCGGGTTATCTGGTCGGTACGCTAGGCGCGTTCTGGACGATCCAGCGGGTTGCCATTTTGTTGAGAGGGTTCACATGAAAGCGAACATGAAGCGATGGGAGCGGTATGCAGCGTTGGGTGCAGTGCTGCTCGCGCTCGTGCCAGCCGTCGCGCTGGCGCACCAGGAAGCCGGCCAGATCACTGGCTTTCTCTCCGGGTTCGAGCACCCGATTTCGGGGCTCGATCACGTACTCGCAATGATTGCCGTGGGTCTCTGGGGCGCCGTGCTCGGCCCCCCGGCGATCTGGGTGCTGCCGGTCGCGTTTCCCATGATGATGGCTGTTGGTGGTCTGCTGGGGCTGCTCGGTATCCCGCTTTCCGGTGTAGAGATTGGCATCGCGATTTCGGCGCTCGTGTTGGGTGCGATGGTCCTCGCCGAACTGCGTCCTCCGCTCTGGCTCGCGGCGGTGGTCGTTGGGTTCTTTGCAATTTTTCACGGCCACGCGCACGGCCGGGAACTCCCCGAAGGGACCAGCGCGTTGCTCTACAGCTTCGGCTTTGTTGTCGCCACAGGCCTGCTGCACGCGGTCGGTATCCTGCTTGGCGAGGCTCATCGCTGGCCTAGGGGTCGCCAAGCCGTTCGCGTCGGTGGCGGTGGCGTCGCGCTCGCGGGGTTGTTCTTCCTTTGGCGGGCGGTCGCATGAGGCGAACAGCGGCATCAACGGCCTTCGTCGCGCTGTCGGCGGTTGTCGCCACACCGGCTCACGCCCACCTCGTCGAGACCGGTTTCGGCGCTTTTTACGATGGCATTGCCCATCTTGCGGTGACGCCCACGGATTTACTCGTCGTGGTCGCGCTCGCGCTGCTTGCCGGCCAACGGGGGACACGCGCAGCGCGCCAAACGGTATTTGCATTGCCGGTCGCGTGGTGGGTCAGCGGTATCATCGGCGCGCACTGGCCTGCCTTGGCAACGCTATCATCGCTTACCACGCTGTCGTTCGCTCTGGCTGGCGTGCTGGTCGCGCTCAATGCAAAAGTTTGGGATGCCGGCGTCGTCGCGTTCGCCATCGCGGCTGGCGTGCTGCACGGCCTTACGAATGGCGCGACCCTGACCGTGGCGGACTCCGGCGGACTCGCGTTGGGAGGAGTGGTGAGCGGGATTTTTTTCCTGACCACGATTCTGTCGGCCGAAGTCGTAGCGCTGCCGACCGGTTGGCCACAAATCGTCGTGCGGGTCACCGGCAGCTGGATCGCCGCAACAGGTTTGTTGATGCTCGGTTGGCTCGCCCGGCCGATGCCATGAATCGGGCGCCAGCGCGGCATGTTAAGGCTGGCTAGGGTGCGGGCAAGTTCCCTTTAAAATACGAGCGTATTGAGCAGGTTCGACGGCGAATATTGGTCGGTCAGGATGCGGGCGTTTGGGTCCCAGTCGCGTTCGGTCGAGAACAACGGCAGGAGCCAGTCGCTGCCGAAGCCGAGCGGTTTCAGCTTCTCTTCCAGGGCGGCGGCGTTCGCCTTGATGGTGTCGAGCGGCGGTAGCCCGTCCATCTTGGCCAACACGATGCGGTTTTTCATTTGCACCCGGAGATTGTAGAACGGACCAAATACCGCCTGATAAGTGGTCGATTCGTGGTGATACAGACGGCTGGTCGAAAAGGTATTCGCCGCCAACACGCCATCCGCCGTCAACAGCGCCTTGACTTCAAAAAGAAATTCCTGAGTGAGCAGATGCTCGGGGATATATTCGTGATCGAAGGCATCCAGCATGATCAGATCGTAGTGTCGGCCGGATTTGCCCGCGCGCTTCACGAATACCCGCCCGTCTTCCTCGAATACCTGAACCCGTTGATCCGGATTGAAGCCAAAGAATTGCCGGGCGACTTTCACCACCGCCGGGTCGATCTCGACGATATCGATACGGGTTTCGGGAAACATTCTCGCGAGCGCCGTCGGCAACACGCCTCCCCCCAGCCCGATGATCAGGACTGTGCGTGGGGATGGGGGTTCAAATACAGCGCACCCATCATCATCTGGGTATAGGTGAAAACGAACTGATCGGGATCGGTGAGGGATTGGCAGGTTTGGCGGGTGGTTTGATTGCGCCGGCTGAAACTCATGCACCGCTGGCCGTCCTCCTCATAGACGAGGATATTCCGGTAAAGCGACTTTTCGGTGTGAATGGTGGTCATGGCGGGGGAGGGCGTTGTCGCGAGCGATGTGCACAGAGCGAGTAGCGCGTTGAGTCTATTCTTTCGACGCATTCCCGGAATTCCCGAAAAAGAGGGCGAGCAGGCCGAGAAGCAGCGAAACGCCCACCAAGCCCGCCAGGATTTGATCGATTTCGAAGTAGAGGACGAAATAGAACGAAGTCAGAATGGTGCCCGCCGCGCTGCCGAAGGTCGAGACAAAATAGAGCAATCCAGCGAAATGACCGCTTTGTGCCGATTCGCGGACCAGCAGACGGACCGCGTAGGGAGACACCATGCCGGCTATGGCGGTCGGGATGAAAAACAGCAGGGTCACGGATGCCAGCGAGCCGTAGCGCGGATCCTGAATTTGATCGAAGAGCCAGTCGAGCAGCGGATCGGCGAGGAAAATCACCGGGATCACCGCTATCGCTCCGGCGATCAACAGCGACGCCAGCCGGCGTAAAGACGGATCGTGCAACGACCAGCGACCGCCCAACAGATAGCCGACCGCTAGCGCCAGCATGAACACCGTGATGATGCCTCCCCAGACGTAGATGCTATTGCCAAAGTTCGGGGCGAGGATGCGCCCGCTCAGCAATTCGATGGCCATTACCAGGAACCCGGACCATCCGGCAATCAGAAAGACGAACAGGCGATGCAGCATCGGATCCTCGAAACGGTTGGGCCACCCGGTACTCGGTCGCCATCAGCCGGGGCGAGACTACCATCATACGAATCGACCGAAAAGTTTTGAATCCCCTGGGCGACGACCGCGCGAGCGCGATCCAGTTAGCCGATTCCGGTGGTCAAGAAACGGAGTAGCGCGATACCGATCTGCGAGTGTCAGCTAAAACTTACTCGCATATCAGTGACTTGTGAAATAAAAAACAATTTTGTCTTGCAACTATTTTATCATTCATATATAAACATGACAAATTTGTTTTGCAACAATTCTGCCATGCAAAATAGGAACGGTCATGCCAACTCATCCCGACTGTCCCGAATTTTATACCGGCGCTCCGGTGGATTCGTCCGACCTGATGTTCCGCGATGTTTTCCTCGCCGAGCTTTGGGAAGCTCTCCAAACTCGGCATGTCCTCCTCACCGCACCTCGCCGTACCGGCAAGACCAGCGTGATGGATCACTTGCGAGACGTTCCCCAGCACGGTTTCACGGTGATCTACCAGAACGTCCAGGATCTCACCCATCCCGCCGATTTTTTTCAAACCCTGCTCGATACGCTGCAAGACCAACATCCCGAGTACGTCAAGCGCTTGGCGCAAGGCTGGAAACTGCTCACCGATGCTTTAGGCCGAATATCGGAAATCGAATTTGGCGAGTTCAAAGTAGGATTGCGAAACATCGATCCGAATTGGCGGGACAATTGGCGACAGCATGGCGACAAACTTCTCGATCAGATCCGAAGACAGGAAGCGCCTGTCCTTCTGATCGTAGATGAGTTGCCGGATATGCTGTTCAACCTCAAGCGTGAAAACCTCGCGTTGCTACGCGAGTTTCTGGCCTGGTTTCGCGCTCAGCGTCAAGACCCCCACCCAAGCCAGGATCGCGCCCGCTGGCTGATCGGCGGCTCGGTCAATCTTTCCGGCACGCTGGATGCGCTTGGCCTCGTCGATCTCATCAACGATCTTGACGACATACCGCTGCCCGTGCTGACGGACGCGCGGGTTGTCGAGTTTGTGCAACTGATGCTCGACAAACGCGGCGTCGATTTCGAGGCGACGCTCCCGGAACAGTTATGCAAGCATCTTGGCCGGCCCATTCCGCTGTTCATGCAGATGGCCACGCAGGAACTCTATCGCTCCTGGAAGAAAGCACCGCGCAAACTCATGTCTACCGATGTGGATCAAGTGTTCGCCCAGCTCGTCGTCAGCACGGCCGCCAGGGACAAGCTCCAGCATTACTACTCACGCATCGCCAAATACTACGAGGAGCCGCGCCTTTCGGCCGCTCATACTTTGCTGGGCCAACTCAGTTTAAGCGCCAACGGACTGAGCCGCGCTAAATTGCTGCAAGAATTCGAGCGACATCTAGCCGACGCGGGGCAAACCATCCCCGCCCACGAGCGCAAGCGGCATTTCAATCAACTACTGCGCGATCTGGAAAACGATTTTTATGTCTGCGAAATCTCGGAAAATCAATACGATTTCGCCAGTGGTGTACTGAAAGCCTGGTGGAAAAAATACTATGCCTGAAGAGACTTCCCATCTGGGGCTTTATCGGGCGGGTTTAACTTCAGCGGCCCACCGGCAGCACATCACCGTAGCCCGCGCTCCGCTGGTGCAGGACACACTCGAAATCCTGCGCGGGTCGATGTCGCGCAATTCCAAGCATCACTTCCTGTTCATTGGCCCGCGCGGCATCGGCAAGACTCATCTGCTGTCGTTGATCGAGGACGAGATCACGGCTTCAGCCGATTTGGCTGCACATTATGTGATCGCTCGCTTTCCCGAGGAATCTCATCGCACGCTGTCGTTCGCGGATTTTCTGCTCGGTCTGTGCGAAATCCTCGGCGACATTCTGCCCGACGAACCGCTGTGGCGGGATTTACATCAACGACTACGCACGGAAGACAATGACGCCACCATCGTTGATACCCTGGTGCCTACCATCCGTCGGCAGAACCGGGAACGGCGCCGCACAGTGTTGGTGATGCTGGAAAATCTTGGAGAAATTTTCACCCGGCAGATCAAGAAGAAGACCGATATCGGCGCGCTACGGAAATTCTTTATGGACGACAACGGCTGTCTGCTGATCGCGACCGCACCGCTGCATTTTGACGCGATCACCAGCGTGGAGGAACCGTTTTACGATTTCTTTGATGTGCAGATTTTGGAAGACTTGAGCGCGGCGGAAACTGTCGATCTCATCCGGCGCAATCTGGAATGGGAACAACGGAACGATCTGTTACAAAACTTCGATACGTTGCGCCCCAAGCTGTTGGCGCTTTACAAAATGACGGGCGGCAATCCCCGACTCACCGTCATGCTCTACGAACTGATCGCCCACGATGCCATTACCGAGGTCCGGCAACAGTTTCAAATCCTGCTGGATCGCATCACCCCATTTTATCAAAGTCGCCTCAACGACTTGCCGCCACAGGAGCGTGCGGTGCTGGAAACCATGGCGGTGATGCGGGACCAGGAGAAAACGCCCGCTGCAATCACCGCGCGAATGCGACTGAGCCAACCGCAAACTTCGTCGCTGCTCAAGCGCTTGACCGAAGCCCGTTATCTGCGTTCGACACCGCACTCCCAAGACAAGCGCTCGCGGCTTTACACGATTCGCGAAGGTTTTTTCGACATCTGGTTGGCGATGAATCTCTCGCGGGGCGCGCGCGAACGGTTGCCGTTCCTGCTCGATTTTTTCACCCTTTTTTACCCCAGTATCGAGGAACGGGAACGGAAGCGCGCCGAACTTCGCGGTCAATGGGGCAACGGTGACGCGGAACAAGCATCCGATTATCTAAGCGAGGTGGGATTACCCGAGGAAAGAGCCGTCGCCAAATTGGACCTGGCCCGGTTACACGCCCAGAACGGCTCGTCGGACAAAACCGTTCAGTATTTGCGCGAAGCCTCCTCGTTGCCTCTCGATCCGCTCGGCACCTGGATCGTCCGGCATGTAGACGACACCCCTTCCACCAACTATCTGAACGAATTGCAGGAGATGGTCGCCTGCTGGGAACTGCATCGATCCGGCGAGTCTGGAAGCCTTTGCCGAGCGATTCAGAAAATTAGCTGGCACTCTGAGCTACAAGTCCTTTTCCGAAACCAGGATTTCCTTCCTGCGCGATCACTTACCCCATCTCGCCGACGCCAGAGAACGAATTACACACGCGGCTGAAAATAGCCAATCTCCTGCACGATCTAGCCCGCTGGCCGGATGCGGAGCAGGAACTCAAGCTAGCCAAGGACGAGGCTGAAGCGTTGGATGATTCTGCTATTCTGGCAACCACACTCAACAACCTGGCCCAGTTACTCCAGGCCACCAACCGCCTTGCCGACGCCGAACCCCTCATGCGCCGCGCGCTCGCCATCGACGAAAACAGCTTCGGCCCCGACCATCCCAAGGTCGCCATTCGCCTCAACAACCTGGCCCAGTTACTCCAGGCTACCAACCGCCTTGCCGACGCCGAACCCCTCATGCGCCGCGCGCTCGCCATCGACGAAAACAGCTTCGGCCCCGACCATCCCAAGGTCGCCATCGATCTCAACAACCTGGCCCAGTTACTCCAGGCTACCAACCGCCTTGCCGACGCCGAACCCCTCATGCGCCGCGCGCTCGCCATCGACGAAAACAGCTTCGGCCCCGACCATCCCAAGGTCGCCATTCGCCTCAACAACCTGGCCCAGTTACTCCAGGCTACCAACCGCCTTGCCGACGCCGAACCCCTCATGCGCCGCGCGCTCGCCATCGACGAAAACAGCTTCGGCCCCGACCATCCCAAGGTCGCCATCGATCTCAACAACCTGGCCCAGTTACTCCAGGCTACCAACCGCCTTGCCGACGCCGAACCCCTCATGCGCCGCGCGCTCGCCATCGACGAAAACAGCTTCGGCCCCGACCATCCCGACGTCGCCATCGATCTCAACAACCTGGCCCAGTTACTCCAGGCCACCAACCGCCTTGCCGACGCCGAACCCCTCATGCGCCGCGCGCTCGCCATCGACGAAAACAGCTTCGGCCCTGACCATCCCGATGTCGCCATCGATCTCAACAACCTGGCCTCGTTGCTCCAGGCCACCCACCGCCTCGCCGAGGCCGAACCCCTCATGCGCCGCGCGCTGAGCATTTTCCTTGATTTCACCCGCCGCACGGGGTATGAGCATCCTCATCTGAGTACAGTCGAAGGCAACTACGAAGGCATCCTAAAAGCATTGGGTCAGAGCGAGGAGGACATCGACGCGGAATTGCGGAAGCTGTTTGAGGAACATGGGCTAATTTTCGAGCGAACATCATGAATCACGACCACGACCACCATCACCACCACGGCGAAGCCACGGATCGCATCCTATGGTTGGCAACCGGACTGACCCTCGCCTACGCCGGTGTGGAAGTCGGAGTCGGCTGGTGGGCGGGGTCGCTGGCGCTGGTCGCTGATGCTGGCCATATGGTCAACGATGCTGCTGCGCTGGCGCTGGCGGCGGTAGCGGCGTGGCTGGCTCGCCGCCCAGCTTCGGCACGGCACAGCTACGGCTTTGGCCGCGCCGAATTTCTGGCGGCGCTGGTTAACAGCCTGGGCTTGCTGGTGCTGGTGATCTGGATTGCGGTGTCCGCCATGCAACGTCTGCATGATCCGCAACCGGTCGTGGGCGAAGCTGTGTCGTGGGCCGCGGCCGCCGGGTTGGGAATCAACATCCTGGTGGCGTGGCTGCTCAGCCGGGGCGAAAAGAACCTCAATGTCCATGCGGCGCTGTTGCATGTTCTTGGTGACTTGCTTGGCTCG
This sequence comes from Candidatus Competibacter sp., assembly GCA_037045535.1. Taxonomy (GTDB): domain Bacteria; phylum Pseudomonadota; class Gammaproteobacteria; order Competibacterales; family Competibacteraceae; genus Competibacter_A. The sequence continues at coordinate 733,151 of JBAOHI010000073.1, read as the reverse complement.
GTCGCCGCTCTGCTGTCTGGCATCGTGATCGCCTTCACCGGCTGGACGCCCATCGACCCGCTGTTGTCTCTTGGCATCGGCGCTTTGATCCTGGTGTCCAGCGTGCGCTTGCTGCGCGAGACCCTGCACGGGCTGATGGAAGGCACGCCGTTCAACCTCACGCCTGAAGAGGTCGGACGAGCATTGGCGGCCGTGCCCGGCGTGACCTCGGTCCACGACCTGCATATATGGAGCGTCGCCCCGGAGCGCACCTTGCTCACGGCCCATCTAGTGGTGCGGGAATTGCGCCAGTGGGAAACGGTGTTGGACGCTTGCCACATCCTGCTGGTCGAGCGTTTTGACATCCATCACGCCACCTTGCAGCCGGAACCGGAAACTCGGACGGTGCGTTGGATCAGCATGCAAAGCGGGGAATCCGTTCGTAACCATCGGCATCATTCGAACTGAATGCACATCCTTTCCGCGAGATTGCTGGACGAATGAGCGATTATCAGCCGCTGTCGGCATTGGGGAGAAGTAGGGTTATCCAAGGCAAAACCGTTCCGAGATCGTTGTCCAAATTGAAATTTTCCTGTAACAGACGAGTTGGACAATCGCAGTGTTCGCTCAAACTCTCCGGTCTGCCCACACCCTCCTATGAAGATCACGCGGATGAAGAAGACTTCAATCTTAGCCGTATCGCTTGCGATGGCCACGACGAGCTTTGTCGCTCTAGCCAATACGTATTTCGACGACCGCAACAACGCACAGCAAGACGACAGTATTCAACTCGGTCCAAGGCCGTTTTATCTGGTCAAGGGCATGGACGATGGTAAGCTCAAGGATCGCCTGATGCAGTGTCAAGACGGCCCATTTTACCGTACCGATTTTTCCATCGGTCATCGCGGCGCGGCCTTGCAGTTCCCGGAACATTCGGACGTTGCCTATCGCGCTGGGGCGCGTATGGGGGCCGGCATCGTCGAATGCGACGTGACGTTCACCCAAGACGGCGAACTGGTGTGCCGCCACAGCGAATGCGACCTGCACACCACTACCAATATCGTCGCCACCGACTTGGCCAAAAAATGCAGCGTCCCGCCGGAATTCGACGCCTCTGGCAAGCTCGTAAACGGATCCCAGATTCAGTGTTGCGCCAGTGACCTGAATCTCGATGAGTTCAAGACGCTCCAGGCTAAAATGGACGCCAGCAATCCCTCCGCTTCCACGGTCTCGGGCTACCTGGGTGGCACAGCGAGTTGGCGTACTGACCTTTACACCGGGCGAGCCAACGTGCTGAGCTTCAAGGAGAGCATCGCGCTCAACCAAGAGCTAGGCGTGAAGCACACGCCCGAGCTCAAGAGCGCCACCCATCAAGATCGCATCGACAGAATCTTCGGCAACCAAGCCGGCTACGCCCAAAAATTCATCGATGAACTCAAGGAAGCCGGCGTGAAGCCCAAGGATGCCTGGATCCAATCCTTTAACCTGGAAGACATTCTTTATTGGATCCAGCACGAGCCTGCCTTTGCCAAGCAAGCCGTCTATCTGGACAGTATCGATCCGACCGCGAACCCGCCGATCCCGCGCCTGCTTCCCGACCAGCTCGGCCAACTGAAGAAACAGGGCGTACGAATTTTCGCCCCACCGATGTGGGCGCTACTGGCGGTGAACGATGCCGGTGAGGTCGTCCCCTCCGATTACGCGCTTGATATCCGCAAAGCAGGTCTGGATATCATCACCTGGACCTTCGAGCGAGCGGACTTACGCCAAGGCGCTGCCAAAGCTGGCTGGTATTACCAGTTCGATCCGCAGGGTAGGGCGATCAAGAAGGACAGCGATATGTATAAAGCTCTGGATGTTCTGGCCCGCGAGGTAAAAATCCTGGGGATTTTTTCCGATTGGCCGGCAACGGTTACGTACTACGCCAACTGCATGGGCCTCAAGTAGCCAAAATTGGTGACGGGGGGCCAGACAGACGGTGCCCACCGTGACCGTCAAGCACCAACCCGAGTACCTGGAGAGCGACCCCGTTCCACGACAATTGTGACTTCGGTCCGAACGGGGTTTATCTCATCGTCTAGATCGTTTGTGCTCGCGAGCCTTCCCGCTTGTCTCGATCATCGTAGCTGCGGTGGCATGAACAGGCCACCATTTTTCCAAGAACGATTGAGACCGCGATCCAAGCCCAACGGGCTGCGGGTACCCAAATTGCGCTCGAAGATCTGGCCATAGGATCCCACTTGAGCCAGCACCTGATACGCCCAGTCGTCCTTCAGTCCCAACGGCTGACCAAATCCGGTTTCTTTGCCGGCAAGGCGGCGCAGCTCGCTGTCGACTTGGCCGTCGATTTTCGCCAAGCTGATCGCATCGACTTCGCGTGCATCGGCGATCTGTGTGACGAGGATCACCCAACGAACGATGTCGAACCAGCGCTCGTCGCCTTGAGCGATATACGGCCCCATCGGTTCGCGGGAGACGATTTCGTCCAGAATCCGCCAGCGTTGGGGTTCGATCATCTGGGTGATCCGCTGCACCGCTAGTTCAGCCCTATCTGCGCTGAGCAGGTCGCATTCACGGCGGATGAAGCGATCCCGGATGTTACCCGGACTCGATTCGATTACCTGGAAATTCAGCCCTCTAGTCCGCGATATATCGTACAGATTTGCCGCTGTGGTTGTCGCCTTCTGTACGCAGATTTTCGCGCCCTTGGCTTGGTCGAGGCGAGTGATCGGGCTGTCGGACCATACGATGAACCCTTGTCCATCGAAAAAGATGGGCGCCACGAATCGGACTCCCATGGCCAAGTCACGGCTATAGGTCCAGGTCGCCATGCCGAAGACAACGTCCACCTCGCCGCGCGCCAGCGCCTGGTATTTGTTGGCGGAGTCGATCCGCTCGATTTCTATCGCGTCCGCCTTGCCTAGCACGGCAGCAGCGACCGCTCGGCAGAAATCCGCATCGAAGCCAGCGGGTCGCCCCTCCTTGCTCAAATCACTAAATGCTGTGGCCCAGTCTGCCGCGCAGCGAACGGCACCGCGCTTGCGCACACGCTCCAGTGCGTCGGCGTAGCTGAAAGAAACTGCGCACGACAAGAATGCAATGAATACGATTAATTGGAATAAAAAAGATTTTTTCCTGATAGAGTTCATGCTTTTCCTCCTCTCGGCAAGCAACTGTTCCAAACGAGAGCGGAACTATCGTAACATATGTGAGTAACTCGCATCTGACCTGTTTGTCATAATGTTTCGGGGCTGTATTTAACCAGAATTATAATGTGAATTCCGGATTGTTCTTATTATAAGAGTATTGATTTTTATAAATTATAAGATTTAGGCGATATCCGATTGTTGATGGTTTTATGGGGTGTTTTTTGATTAATTTAAGTCAAATACTTATATGGTTTTGTCCGTATTTTATACGGGATTGGCGTGAGTTTATGATGATGAGTGCGTCAAATCCCCAATGATTGGTACTCAATTCCGACGCTTTTCTTTCGCGATGGGATTTGCGGTGGTCGTACTGAGTACGGCGCTGTTGTACATGCAAAGTGGGTTTCAAGCAGGACTGACCACTTTGCAGGACGATTTTATGCCCCACTGGCAGACTGCCCAACGCTTGCAGGGCGACGTCCAAAGCGTCGGCGCCAAGGCGTCGCAGCTCACGCTGGCGTTTACTCTCGGCGAGTTGCAGTCAATGCGCGGAGATCTCGACGAGCAGATCAAATCGCTTGAGGCCAGCTTGCAGGACGTTCTTCACCAAACTGATAATGCCAGACTGGCGCAGAATTTGACTGTGGCCACCAACGATTTTCACCGAACCGCCGACGACTTAGCGGAAGCTGTTCGCCTTCGCATCGCGTCGGCCGGTGTCCAATCCGACTTGCCAATAGACCGGGAGCGGCGTCGAGAACGCGATCTGGCCCGGCTCATCGGCGATCAGGCGGCTAAGCTGGCAAGTTACAGCAGCACGTTGGCTGCTGACATCGATATCGCTTTCGCGGTGCATCGTCAGGATCTAATGCACCGACTCTGGTTACAAAGGGTTTTCATTGCCTTGGCTGGTGTTTTAATGGGGGGCTTGATTTGGTGGCAATTCCGCTTCCTCAACCGCCGGTTGATCGGTCGCATCAGGGCGCTGGAAATCGAAATGGCGAAAATGGATCTCGACCGTAACTTGCTTGTCAACCATCCCGAGATCGACGAAATCGATGCTATGCGCAACGAGTTGGCGTTGCTGCTGGGTCGGTTGACCCATCAAAAGACCGAACTCGAACGCTTGGCCACCACGGATAGCCTGACCGGGCTCGCCAATCGTCGCCATCTATTCGTGATACTCGAACAAGAGGTATATCGTGCCCAGCGTTACGGTATCCCCCTCTCGCTGATCATGTTCGACATCGATCATTTCAAACATGTCAACGACAATTGGGGCCATGCGGCCGGCGATCATGTTCTACGCGGGATCGCTCGGGAAACGCATCAGATTCTGCGCAAGACCGATCAGGCGGGACGCTATGGAGGAGAGGAGTTTGTGGTGGTGTTGCCGGAAACCGATCTATTGGAAGCGCTGTTGTTGGCCCATCGGTTGAGCGAGCAGATTTCGGGCACCGTGATCACACGGGAACAGGGCGAATCTCTATCGGTGACGGTCAGCATGGGTGTTGCTGCGCTCGTTCCGGGTGAGGATGGCAATGAATTGATTTGCCGGGCCGACCAAGCGCTTTATAGGGCCAAGCAAAACGGCCGCAATCGAGTCGAAACGGCGCCCGATCCGGCCGCTTACGAGCATCAAGAGGTGGAATAACGCGGGGCGAGCATCTCATCCGGTGCGGTCCAACTCGGAGTGTTCGCGCTCCCTTCGTCCTCCCGGCAAACCGAGAAACTGCTCAGGAATCGCCGGCGGCGCCATCCGGCGCGATGTCCTGGCGCACCGACTCCACCAAACCTTTCAAGTCGCCACCCTTCATGCCGATTTCGCCCAGCACCGCATCCAGGATCGGCTGTTGGGCGCGGTAGGCCAGCGCCGCCGCCACCGCCTGCTCGGCCAGGTTACCGCCCGATCCGCCGGAACCGCCCGATCCGCTGGAACCGCCCGCTGTGCCGCGATTAAGGCCGTCCACTTGTACGATCTTGATGCCGTCGATTTTTTCCAGCGGTTTGACCGACGCTTCGATGATAGCCGGCAACACGTCCAGCAGTTTCATCTTGACCTGCATGGCGATCTGTTCCGCCGCCAGCGTGTTCAAGGCGGCGTTGCGCATCTCGATGCCCTTGGCATCCACCTGAAACTGCGTCTGCTGGGCCTCGGCCTTGATCTTGATCGCCTGGGCATGGTTCTCGGCGGCATCCTTTTCCGCCTCGGCGGCGACGCGAATGCCGATGGCCCGCTGTTGGGCCTCCTGATCGGCGGCCACCAGCGCGATCTGTTTTTCGCGCTCGGCGACAGCGACCTCGCGGGCCGTCTTCACTTGCTCTTCGGCGCGGGCCGCCAGAGCGCGGGCTTCGTTGGCCTGCTTCTCGGCATCGGATTGCGCCTTGGATTTTTCGGCGACGGAAATCAGCCGCTCCTGATCCGCCAGCGTCGTCAGTTTTTCCTGCTCGATCTTGGCGACCTGCAAATCCCGAGTGGCTTCGATCTGGCGCTGTTGGATAGCGCGATTCTTCTCGACTTCCGCTTCCTTGACCTGGCGTTCGGCGTCGATCTTGGCCTGCTGGGCTTCGCGCTCTCGTTGCGCCGTGATGCTAGCCACCTCCGCCGTTTGCTGGGCTTGTCGGGTGGCAACTTCCTGTTGCTGCTGCAAGGTCGCGAAGGTCTGATCCTTTTCGATGGTCAGCTTGAGCTGGGTTGCCTCGAAGTTCTTCTTGGCGATGGCCACCGCCGTATCCTGCTCGATTTCGTTGCGCTCCTTGGCGCGTTGCTGGGTCTGTTGGGTCAGCTTGGTCAGACCTTCCGCGTCGAAAGCGTTCTGGGCGTCGAAATACTTGATCGGTGTCTGATCGAGCCGCGTCAGGCTGACCGATTCCAGTTCCAGGCCGTTCTTGAGCAAGTCCTCCGACACCGCGTTCTGCACCGCTTGAATGAAGTCGGCGCGCTTGTCGAGCAACTGGTGCATGCTCATCGATACGGCGGCGGCGCGCAGGGCGTCGACGAATTTATCTTCCACCAACTCCTTTAACGAATCGGGATGCATGGTGCGCTGGCCCAAGGTCTGGGCCGCGTTGGCCACGCCCTCGACGCTGGGGATAACCCGCACGAAGAAGGCCGCCACCGCGTCCACCCGCAAGCGGTCCAGCGTGATCAGGCTGTCGGCGCCGGCGCGGGAAACCTCCAGCTTGAGGGTGTTCATGTTGATGTTCACGCATTCGTGAAACACCGGCAGCACGATGGCGCCGCCGTCCATCACCACTTTTTGCCCGCCCAAGCCCGTGCGGACGAAGGCCAACTCTTTTGACGAGCGCCGGTATAGGCGCGAAAAAACCAAACCGACGGTCAACAGACCGAACAGGGCGATGCCGGCCAAGATGCCCGTTTCCACCAAGTGATTCATGTTGTTGTCCCTGGCGTTTAGAGGATGTCAGGACGAGGATTGGCAATCGCCAAAAAGCGTGATCCCGCAATCTGTTTGACCAGTAGCACCGACTCGCCGGCACCGAGTTGCAGGCCTTCGCCGTCGGGTTCGACCCGGACGTAAAGCGTTTGCCCGTGTTCGTTTTTTACCCGCGCTTCAGCCGGATAACCGGCCCGCGCAGTGCCGTTGATCACCACCGCAACCCGCCCCACGAGGCTTTCGAATCCGACGGCGGTCGTCTCGTCGCGGGGGATGAGGCGGGCGATGGTCTCGCCCGACATCCGCACCACCGGCAGGGCGCCCAAGAACGCCGCTACGACCGAAATCGGTGTCGGCGGATAAAAGCCGAACATCTCGTACACCAAGGCGTTGACAACGTAGCCGATGATGGCGAAAGCCGTCAGCAAAATCACCAACAACACCAGGATCGGTACTTTGCCGATATGAAGCCAACCCAGCCAGGAATCGGAAACACCCTCGACACCGTGCATCGCATCGGGAACGAAATGGTCGAGCCAGCCGGATAGGCTCATGCCGACGAGCAGCGCCAAGCCTTCGATGACGGCGATGGCCACCAGCAGCAGGGCCGCGACGGTAAACGGCCAAGATTCTGGTGCCAAAAACAAATCCATGGTCCTTGCTCTCCTGGAGTTATCGCGCGCCCCGCGCCGCCTTGAGAGCGGCCAGCCGTTCGGCGATGCGGTTGCCGCGCTGCATGTCCGCCAACTCCTTGAGTTTGGCGGCTTGATCGTTCAGGCCGGGGTTGATGCCGCTGACTCCGATCTGCCGTGCCATCACTCGGTTGAACGACGATTCGGCGTCATCGACTCGCATTTGTCGATCCGATCCGTTTCCTGACAGCGGTGCGGTTGCTTGGCTGGTCAGGCTTGCCTGATAGTCGGTCAGTGCCTGATCGAGTTCGCGCTTCTTGGCCAGCAAAGCCACGATGTAGCTTTCCAGTTCCTTGCCACGCTCGGCCTGTTCGTCGAGCGATTTTTGCAGCACCGGCAATAAATCCTCGATGTCAGCCTGCCGACCGATAGCGGCCTTGGCCAAATCGTCGCGCTCCAGGGTCAGAGCGGTATCGACCTGTTCGCTCAATTTTTCGTGTTCCGCGTTGAGCTTGGCCATCCGTGATAGCACCAAATGCTTGGCCGCTTCCGCCTTGCCGAGATCGACCCGGACCTCCGCGATGATCTGTTCGATCTCGCGGATCGCTTGCGCCATGGTGGCCTCCGGAGCGAGATCCTCGGCCTTATCGAGTAGGGCATGGGCACCGCCTACAATGATTCTAGCAACGCGGGTCGCGAATGTGTCAGCCATTGTGCAACTCCTTTCGTTTTCGGGTGGCGATGATGTCGGCGATTTCGATGATGTCTGGCAGGTAACGATCCAGGACATTTTCGTCGTAGGTGGCCGGGTGCGTGGTGACGGCAGTGCGCAACAGCAACGCGAACAGCCGAAAACACTGTTGGGCGAGAACCGCTTCGACATCGAGCGCTTCTTTCTGGCTGGCGTCCTCGCTCAGGCGGGTGGAAACCAGCGTGGCCATGATCCGAGGAACCCATTCCGATACCAAGCCAACCAGATCCGAATGGATCTTGTGTTGGCGCTCGTAAATCGAAACGGTATCCGCGAACGGCCGCGCCAACGCCTGCATCCACGCCGTGCATAGTTCGGGGCTGGTCATCCCGGCTTCCTGCTTGCGGGCTCGCGCCAACAACGTCCGCAGCTTTCTCGCTGGGAGTTTTCGCGTCGGCCTCTTGCAACGACGACAACCACTGGAAATCTTCGTCTGGAACGCGGATCGAGAGGGTCTGCATTTGGGCCATGAGCGCCCCTGTTTGCGGTTGATTAATTGCGATTAAATAAAATTGCTTGCATTTGTATGCAATCTATCTGCTTGATAGGAGGCTTGTCAAGGATGGTCTGCCGGACAAAACGGCCGGTTTTTTTGACTAGACTTGCGGCAGGCACCGCAAACGGGAGGGCGAAAGCCAATGAAAGAGGATTCAGAACGACTTGAGCAGCGGATCGTCGCACTCGAACGAGAAGTGGCTGCGCTGAAAAAACGCGGCTATCCCTATCGCGGCATCCGCAGACGTTCTAACCGGTTCTATTGGGGATTGCCCCTGTACGACATCGCCATGGGACCGGATCCGGAAAAAGGCGAGATGCGCGGACACGCCAAGGGCCTCATCGCCATCGGCGATATCGCGACGGGGGTGTTGGCATTAGGCGGTTTGGCCCGTGGCGTCATCGCGATGGGTGGACTGGCGGCGGGTCTGCTGCTCGGCATCGGTGGTTTGAGCACCGGCCTGTTGGCTTTCGGAGGGCTGGCGATCGGTGGCATCGCGATCGGTGGTGGCGCGATTGGCGGTATCGCCGTCGGCGGCGGAGCCTTCGGTTATTACGCCGTGGGCGGTGGTGCGTTTGGAGAACACGTCATCAGCGGCATGGCCCAAGACCTCGGAAGCCGTTCGCTTTTTCAACGACTGGCTACCGGGATTTCGGTCTTTGTTTTGTCCGAAAGGCTGTTGATCGAAGCGCGCTTTCTTTATTGCCGGGTGAAGGGCCGCATTCGATTCAAAAATCCATCCCGGTCGAACAGGTGGTGCTTGAGGCCGAGACCGACATGCCAGGCGATGAAAACGACGGCCGCATAACTGATGACGATGTGGACGACCAACGCTAGCATCGCGAGCGATTCCTGTTTGCCAATAGGATTCGGCAAGTCGTGGAATCCGAACAGCTTGATCCCGAAACCGCCGGCCATCACGAATAGATAACCGCTGATCGGTAGCAAAAACATGCACCAGTACAGCAAGCGTTTCGTTCCGATGCGAGATCGTGCGTTCCGCCTCTGACAGCGTCGGTGCCCAATCGGGCAAGGGCGTCGTTTTGCGCCAGATCAACCGCAGCAGTGCCAGCGCCAGCAACATTAACCCGAACGACTTGTGCCAGTTGTAATAATCACCCTGGCTCAAACCGAACAAGGTCTTGTCCCGCGCGAGATGGGTCATGATGCTGGCGCCAACGTACTGGCAGATGAACAGTAGAAATACTGACCAATGCAGGAAACGGCTGACTGAGCCGTAATGGTTCGCCGAATTCTTGAGCATGACGAAAATCCTCGCACGGTCCACGGTCCCGCTCTTGGCTCCTTTCTTCCGCCCGCGAACGGGAAGAGGGAAGGAGCGACCAACACGCCCTGCGGCGGTTTTGCTAGCCGGGGTCGTGGGCGATCGGTTTTTCAGTGAATAGATAGTCCTTGAGTTCCTTATCGAATGTCGGGTCTTTGCGGCGAATCCACTCCAGGACCATGGCAGCGTGTTCTTTTTCTTCGTCCCGGTTGTGGGCGAGAATAGCCTTTAACTCCTTGTCTTTACATGCATCTACACGCTGGTTGTACCAATCGACCGCCTCCAGTTCTTCCATCAAAGACGTGATCGCTCGATGCATGTCCCGAGTTTGTTCGGACAGTTCGTCGATGGGTTCGTGATAGCCTTCGCTCGCCATGAGTTTCTCTCCTCGGTTGGGCGTTTATTAAAAATGGGGCAATAGGAAAATAATATGGAGCACGGCGCAGGCCATCCAGTTCCCCTTCAAAGCCGTCGTCGCAGTAGCACGTAAATGGCGCCGGTCCCACCGTCCATCGCTCGCGCTGAACAGAATGCCAGCACCTCGTCGCGCTGGCGCAGCCAATGATTCATCTTTTGCTTCAACACGGGCCCCCGATGACGGGAACCGTTACCTTTGCCGTGGATGATTCGCACGCAGCTCAGGCTATCGCGGCGGACACGATGCAGGAAAGCAGCCAACGCTTCCTTGGCCGCAGCCACCGTCATCCCGTGTAAGTCCAATGCCGCGCCGACCTGGAACTGTCCACGCCGCAGCTTGCGCAGCACCGCCTGCTGCACGCCCTCGCGGCGGTAAATCAATTCCTCGCCGGTTTCCAGTTCCGCCGTCTCGAAATAATCCGACACCATGTCGGACAATACCTGTTGTTCGTCAGCCAAGGTAAACTGGGGAATCGGCGTCGGCCGGGCCGGGACAGGCTCGACCCGATCACAGCGCAAAGGCTTGACCGTGCCGACAGCTTGCTGGAATAGATCCCGATCGCGGGAATCGACTACGAATGGCTTGGTCATGAGGTGCCTCGTTGAAACCGCCAAGGGCATCCATCCGGCCAGGACGGCGAACAATGGTCATTTTAGCGTCAGCATGGCTCGATATCATAGGTTCGCCGATCTCCGGCCACACGGGAGAAACATCACATCATGCGTATCTTGGTCAGCAACGATGATGGCTATCAGGCACCGGGCTTGCTCCGCCTGGTCGGTGCCTTGAGCGAACTGGCGGAAATTACAGTGGTAGCGCCAGATCGGGACCGCAGCGGTGCGAGCAATTCGCTAAGCCTCAAAAACCCCCTTTACGTCACCCGCCACGACAACGGTTTTTACAGCGTCGAGGGCACGCCTACCGATTGCGTCCATCTCGCCATCACCGGCCTATTGGATCAAGAACCGGACATGGTGATATCCGGGATCAACAACGGCCCGAACATGGGCGACGACGTGATCTACTCCGGGACGGTGGCCGCGGCGATGGAGGGTCGCTTTCTCGGCCTGCCTTCGGTCGCTATCTCGCAAGCCAGTTTTCACCCACAGCATTTCGACACCGCCGCTCGGGTAGCGGTCTGGCTGGTGCGGCGCTTGCGGGAACGGCCACTGCCGCCTAACACCATTCTCAACCTCAACGTTCCCGATTTGCCCTGGGACCAATTGGCTGGCTTTCAGGTGACCCGGCTCGGCCATCGCCACAAATCCGAATCCGTCGTCAAAAGCACCGATCCGCGAGGCCGACCGATCTACTGGATCGGCCCGGCTGGGCCCGAGCAGGATGCCGGACCGGGTACGGATTTCCACGCCGTGCGCGCGAATTTCGTCTCGATGACTCCCCTTCAGGTGGACTTGACCCGCCATGGCGCGCTCGATTCCTTGACGGAGTGGCTGGACGATAAAGCGTGATAACTATACGAAAAAAGCGGCTTTTTGTTGTTGGAGTACACACAAAACTAGTGGACTCAATCGGCATGGAAAGCTTATCATCCACACCCGCTTGGAATTTGAGATGACTAGGGGCGTTTTTCCCCTGATTCAATGACCAAGCGACGATCGGTATGCGGCCAAGCCAGGGTAGGTTCGCCGCGCCGTCGATTCGCAAAGAGCGAGACAACTATTATAAAACGACGCGGTAGGCATCCGCCCCAGCGTCGACGCGCATACCCACCAAGCGAAGCGAGTCAGGAGGTTATCGATGTCCCGACAGATTAACGCCTGTCTGGAGGCTGTTGTGTGCGAAGAACTGAGCATGGACGACCCTCTGCTGGAGGAAGATAAGCTGGAAGAGGACACCGAGGACGAGGTGGTTGCAGAGGAAGAGGAACTGGATGTGGAAATGGCGTGGCCAGCCACCACCCGGGAATTCACCCAGGAGGAATTGGACACCACCCGCATGTATCTGAGCGAGATTGGTTTTTCTCCACTGCTAACCGCTCAGGAAGAAGTTTACTACGCCCGCCGGGTGTTACAGGGCGATACCAGCGCTCGCAACCGCATGGTCGAAAGCAATTTGCGTCTGGTGGTCAAAATCGCCCGCCGCTACATGAACCGGGGGCTCAGCCTGCTGGATCTGATTGAGGAAGGTAACCTGGGGTTGATTCACGCCGTCGAGAAATTCGACCCTGAACGAGGTTTCCGGTTTTCCACTTACGCCACCTGGTGGATTCGTCAGACCATCGAACGGGCGCTGATGAACCAGACCCGCACCATCCGGCTACCGATCCACATCATCAAGGAAATCAATGGCTACCTGCGGACTGCCCGGCAGTTAGCGCAAACCTTGGATCACGAGCCGACTGCCGAGGAAATCGCCCGGACGTTGGGTCGGTCGGCAACCGACGTGAAGCGAATGCTCCGGCTCAATGAACGAGTCACCTCGGTGGATACCCCCATCGGCAAGGATGAAGACCGTTCACTACTGGATGCCATTCCCGATGACAACAACCCCGATCCATCCCAGTTACTGCAAGATTTCGATCTCAATGAAAAATTGGATCTGTGGCTGGATCAGCTGAACGACAAGCAACGGATCGTGATGAAACGGCGTTTCGGTTTAGGGGGGCAGGAGAAAGCGACTCTGGAGCAGGTCGGCAACGAGATCGGGGTGACCCGCGAACGGGTTCGGCAAATTCAGATCGATGCGCTGCGCCGGTTGCGCAAGATCCTGGAGATCGAAGGGTTTTCTCGGGATTTTTTATAAGCGTTCCCTAGTCGCCTTCCCCGCGCCGCCGGTCTGGCAGGTTCGCCTGGCAAACCGGGGCTAGTCACTGCGGTGCGGGCGGAATGTTGCGGGGAAGGCGTCAGTCCGCAATCATCAGCAAGGCCGCCGCAACCCGGCGGCCTTCCAGCATGATGATATTGTAAGTGCGGCAGGCGGCGGCCGTATCCATGACTTCCACGCCGATGCCCTTCGCCAGCAACGACCGGATTAGCCGGGGAGAGGGGAACTGTTGCCGGCTGCCCGTGCCCAGTACCACAATCTCAGGTGTGAGCTGGGCGACCGCTTCGAAGTGGCTCTCCTCCAAATCGGCAAATGCTTGCGGCGGCCAATCTGTCACCAGTCGTTCCGGCGTGACGATCAGGCTCTGACGGATTTCCCGTTCGCTGATGTTGACCCAGCCCGGCCCATAGCTTCTGACGAAGTAACGGTGGGCGTCGATTTCGAGGCTGAAGCGCATGAGCAATTTTCTCCGAACCGATACAATCCGAACGAGGCCATCCGCGCCCGCCGAACCGCTGGCGGCGCCGCGCGATCACTTTCCCTCTCTGGAGAACGAGCGATGACCGTCGATCTACCTTACGCCATCCATGCCCTGGAACTCGGACGGATGGGCAATTTCATCTATGTGATCCACGACCGTGCTAGTGATCGGGCAGCGGTGGTGGATCCGGCTTGGGACGTGCCGAGCATCATCGCTCTATGCGAACGACACGGGATGAGAATCACCGACATTCTACTCACCCACAGCCATTTCGATCATATCAACGGCGTTGAAGCCCTGCTGAACCACGGCGATGCCCAGCTGCATCTGCTGAGGACCGAAGCGGCGTTCTGGAACCGCTATCTCGATCTGCCGACCCTGCACGAGGGTGGCGACCGCATTCGGCTAGGCGAGACCGAAATCGAAATCCTGCATACCCCCGGCCATACCCCCGGTTCCGCCTGCTATCGTTTGGGTGACCAAGTGCTCACCGGCGATACGCTGTTCGTGTTCGGCTGCGGGCGCTGCGATTTGCGCGGCGGCGACCCGGAACAGATGTACCATACTTTGCGACGCTTAGGCGAGCGATTGCCGGGCGGCACTCTGATCCGGCCTGGCCACAATTACGGTATCACTCCCACCTCGACCATGACCGAGCAACTCGCCGGCAATCCATTCCTTCATTTCGACGATTGTCCGGGTTTTGTTGACTATCGGATGCACCTGCACGACCGCGAAGAGCCGTATCGGCCCGAGACGCGACCACACCGCCATCCCCACTGATCGCTCAAGCCTCTACCACCCCTTACCCGGCTTGCCCGGCCTTGACCCCCACCGGGTACGACCCATGATTGTGAACTGCACGGCCTACGCCGACGGCCGCAAGCTGTCCAGCATCACGCTGGAGGATATTCCGACGCTGTGCGAGCGAACCGATGCTTTTGTTTGGCTAGGCTTGCGCGAACCGGACGAGGATTTGATGGTCCGGGTCAAGGAGCTGTTCGGCTTGCACGAACTCGCCGCCGAGGACGCCCATCATGCCCACCAGCGCCCCAAGGTGGAGCGTTACGGCGATTGTCTGTTCGTGGTGCTGCGCACCGCTCAGGCCAACGATGGCAAGGTGGATTTCGGCGAAACTCATCTGTTCGTTGGCCCTCGCTATCTGGTATCGGTGCGGCATGGTGCTTCGTTGCCCTATGCTTCGGTGCGCGATCGTTGCGAACGCGCACCGCGCCTGCTGAGCAAGGGGCCAGGTTTTGTGCTGTACGCTATCCTCGATTTTGTGGTGGACAACTATTTTCCGATTCTCAATACCGTTGAGGATGCAGTGGAGGAGTTGGAAGAGCGGTTTTTCAAGGGCGATTTCGATGAGGGCGACATCAGCCGTTTGTACGAACTCAAGCGCGATCTGGTGGAATTACGCCGTGCCGCGGCACCGCTCACCGAAGTGTGCAACTATTTGCTGACCGACGTATTCGACAGCCAAATTTCTGACGATATTCGGCCCTATTTTCGTGATGTCCACGATCACGCGCTGCGTATCAACGAGTCGATAGACACCATCCGGGAAACGCTGGCGCTTGCCCTGCAAATCAGCCTGTCGCTGGGCGCATCTCGCCAGAACGAGGCGACCAAGAAGCTGGCCGGTTGGGGCGCGCTACTGGCGATTCCGACCATGGTGTTCAGTATTTACGGCATGAACTTCAAAGGGTGGTTTCCCGAGCTGGAATGGACGTATGGCTATCCCATTGTGATGGGCAGCGTGGGCGTTGCCTGCCTGTGCCTCTACCGCTATCTCAAGAAATCGGGGTGGTTGTAGGTGTTCCGGTTCGCGCCCGTCGGCATCGTGCGCTCCTGCTTTCGCGAAAGGTTTGGCATTCCGCGTCAGGCGGGATTGGCTCCGGCGGCGCGAGCAGCGCTGGAATTGCTACCCCCTTACAATCAGCCGGCGACGGTGCGCGGGTTGGAAGGTTTCTCGCATCTTTGGTTGGTGTTCGCATTCCACGGTGTGCCAGCGGGTCGCTGGCGGCCGACAGTGCGCCCGCCCCGGCTGGGTGGTAACCGGCGCTTGGGCGTGTTTGCTACTCGCTCCCCGTTTCGGCCTAATCCGATCGGTTTGTCAGCGGTGGCGCTGGACCGGATCACGACCGAGCAGGGGCGTATCACGCTGCATCTCAGTGGGGTGGATTTGCTGGACGGAACGCCAGTGCTGGATATCAAGCCCTATTTGCCCTACGCCGACTCCATTCCGACCGCGACCGGAGGATTCGCGACCGAAGCGCCGATGTCGGGATTGACGGTCGAATTCAGCGGGGCGGCGGCGGCGTTTTGCGCGGCTTGGCCATGCGGCGACTTACGTGAGCTGATCGTTCAATTGTTGCGTCATGATCCCCGCCCAGCTTACGAGCGGTCCCAGGCCGCGCCCCAGCATTACGGTATGAAGCTGCACGATTGCGACGTGCGCTGGGAAATGCGCGGCGACCTGGCGTATGTGACCGATATCGAGCCGGAAATCACCCCGCCGCCGGTTCCAGCAGCTGGACCGCTTCGCCCAGTGGGCAAGCATGAATCGCTTCCGCCAATAGATCGATGACGCGATGGCGTGGAAAACTTTTGCGCCAGGCCAATGCCACGACCCGAGTCGGCGCCGGCGCTGCGAACGGCCGAACGCTGAGTAGATCGCTGACCTGGGCATAACCACTGACCGAGGTATAGGGCAGAATGGTGATGCCCATTCCGGTGGCGACCATCAAGCGGATAGTCTCCAGCGAGCTGCCCTCCAGTGTTCTTTGCATGTTGTCCGAGGCTACGCTCAACCGGTTGCACTCAGGACAGAAGCGCAGAACTTGATCCCGAAAGCAGTGGCCGGGTCCAAGTAGCAGCAAATCCTGCCGAGCCAGAGTCGGCGCGTCGATGGTGGTCGCCTGCTCCAGCGGATGGCCGGTCGGCACCAACACCACGAAGGGCTCTTCGTATATGGACCGCGTCACTACCCCCGGTTCCTGGAATGGCAGCGACAGGATCAGCACGTCCAGCTCGCCGTCCTTGAGCCGTTCGTTCAACACCGCCGTATAGTTCTCCTCGATCTGCAACGGCATGTGAGGTGCTCGGCGGCGCAAGCGCGGAATCAGATGCGGCAGCAGGTAAGGTCCGATCGTGTAAATGACGCCGAGCCGCAGGATACCGGCCAGCTCGTCCTGGCCCTGGCTGGCGAGCCGTTTGACGGCGGCGGCTTCTTCCAGCACGCGCTGGGCCTGCTCAACGATGCGCCGACCAACCGGCGTGATCGCCACCTCGCCAGGCGCACGCTCGAACAGCGCCACGCCCAGTTCGTCTTCCAGCTTGCGTACCGCTACGCTCAGCGTGGGTTGGCTAATGTGACACGCTTCGGCGGCGCGACCGAAATGCCGCTCACGAGCGACAGCGACGATGTAGCGCAATTCGTTCAAAGTCATGGCAATAACGTGAAATTTGAAAACAGGGAGCGATTCTTCCTCATCTGGTCATCGTGGACAGAAAAGACGTTTGCGTGTAGTTTAAACGCGCTTTTTTCGCGTCGAACGCGGCATCTGTCAAGCATCCCATCCACTTCCAGCACCTCTGTGGAAAAACTCATTAGCGTCAGGAGGGTTCATGGCGTACAAGCATATCCGCATCCCCACGAGCGGTGAAAAAATTTCGGTTAAGGACGACAAGCTCAATGTGCCCGATCAACCCATCGTCGGCTTCGTCGAAGGCGACGGGATCGGTCCCGATATCACCAGAGCCTCGCTGCGGGTCTGGGACGCGGCCGTCGAGGAAGCCTATGGCGGTCAGCGCAAGATTCACTGGTGTGAAATCTATCTGGGCGAGAAAGCCGCTGAACTGTACGACGGCAACTACTTCCCGGATGAGACGCTGGAAGCCATCAAGGAGCTGGTCGTCGCCATTAAGGGTCCCCTGACCACCCCGGTCGGCGGTGGCTTCCGCTCGCTCAACGTGGCCTTGCGCCAAGATTTGGATCTGTATGCCTGCGTGCGTCCGGTGCGCTACTACCCGGGTGTGCCTTCACCGATGCGCTACCCCGAGAAGGTGGACGTCATCATTTTCCGCGAGAATACCGAGGACGTTTACGCCGGTATCGAATACAAATCCGGCTCGCCGGAAAACGTCAAGCTGGCTAAGTTCCTGCGCGAGGAACTGGGCGCGACCTTCTTCGACGATGCCGGCATCGGCGTCAAGCCGATTTCCCCGTTCGCCTCCAAGCGGCTAGTGCGTAAGGCTATCCAGTACGCGATCGACAATGGCCGCGACAGCGTGACCCTGGTCCACAAGGGCAACATCATGAAGTTCACGGAAGGTGCCTTCCGGAACTGGGGTTATGAGCTGGCGCGCGAGGAGTTCCCGGACCAGACCATCACCGAGAACGAGCTGTACAGCGTCTACGGTGGCAAGCAGCCGCCCGGCAAGGTGGTGATCAAGGACCGCATCGCCGACATCATCTTCCAGTTGTTGCAACTGCGGCCGGAAGAGTTCTCGGTGCTGGCCACCATGAACCTGAACGGCGACTACCTCTCCGACGCTGTGGCGGCGGAAGTCGGCGGTATCGGTATCGCGCCGGGCGCCAACATGGCCGACCACGTCGCCGTGTTCGAGGCCACTCACGGCACCGCCCCCAAGTACGCGAATCTCGATAAGGTCAATCCCGGCTCGCTGATGCTGTCGGGTGTGATGATGTTGCAATACATGGGCTGGAAGGAAGCCGCCGATCTGATCGAATCCGCGCTGACCCAAGTCATCGCCGATAAGACCGTGACCTACGACTTCGCCCGCCAGATGGACGGTGCCACCGAGGTGCCGACCAGTAAGTTTGGCGATCTGATTATCGCCAAGATGCGCGAGCAAGGCGCCGCGTTGCGCGAGGCAATGGCTCGTCGTCGCCGTGCCCAGGAAGAAGCGCGCAAAGCTTTGGAAGCTGCTCGCGTGGCCGATCCGGTGCAGGCGATGATCGCCTCCGGCCGCATGCCGAACACCGTGGGCGGCATCATGTCGCCGGTCATTACCGTCAAGAACGACGAGCTGGTCAATGTCGCCATGCACTCGATGATCGAAAGCGGCGTGAACGCGGTGATGGTCGAGCCCGATGCCAGCGGCCAGTGGGGGATCATGACCGACCGCGACGTGCTGAAAAAGATCATCAGCGTCAACCGCTCGCCGGCACGGGTCAAAGTGAGCGAAATCACTACCCGGCCGCTGGTGACGGTCAAGCGCGAAATGTCGCTGGCCGAGGCCGCGCAACGGATGTCCGAAGCCAACGTCCGCCGTGTCGTGGTCGAAATGGACGGCAAACCCGTTGGTATGGTGACGGACAACGACCTGTTCCGCACCGTGGAAGTGTTCGGCTGGGGTCCTGACGTTTGATCTAATCGTCGGCTGCCGTTAAAACATCGGAGCGGTGTTCACGTCGCGGTTCGAAGCCGGGCGGGAACACCGCTTTTTGATTCCAAACATTCAGCCTGCTAGCGAAGCGCGGTGACCAATCGCGCTCCGAAGGGCGCGGACTGCTGCCATGCAACTCACCCTGAACGAACTCGAATCCGCCGGCCGAATTGTCTACGCCGTCATCCCGCCCACGCCACAATATCGATGGCCTTTACTCTGCGAGCGGCTCGGCACGGAAATCTGGATCAAACACGAAAACCACACCCCGGTCGGCGCTTTCAAGATTCGCGGCGGGCTGGTCTACTTCGACCAGCTTGCCCGTTCCGCTCCGGGCATCAAAGGCGTCATCAGCGCCACGCGTGGCAATCACGGTCAATCGGTCGGTTACGCGGCGCGGCGGTTCGGAATCCCGGCGATTATCGTCGTGCCCCACGGCAACGGCCGGGAGAAAAACGCCGCCATGCGAGCGCTGGGCGTCGAGTTGATCGAGCACGGCGACGATTTTCAATCTGCCCGAGAACATGCCCAAACCTTGGCGTGTGAGCGGGAACTGCATCTGGTGCCATCTTTTCACCGGCTGCTGGTGAGCGGAGTGGCCACCTACAGTTTGGAACTCCTGCGGGCCGTTTCTGATATCGACGTTGCGTATGTGCCGATCGGGCTCGGTTCGGGAATTTGCGGGATGATCGCTGCCCGGGATGCCTTGGGCTTGAAGACCGAAATCGTCGGGGTCGTATCCGCTCAAGCGCCGGCCTATGCCCACTCCTTTGTGGCGCGACGTTTGGTCGAACATCCCGTTACCACGCAAATCGCTGACGGCATGGCCTGTCGCACGCCGGAACCCGAGGCGTTGGAAACGATCTGGCGCGGAGTGGATCGCGTCGTCCAGGTCACCGACGGCGAGATCGCTGCCGTGATGCGCTTGCTGTTCGAGTGTACTCACAACGTCGCCGAAGGCGCAGGCGCCGCTGGGTTGGCTGCCGCCCTTCAGGAGAAATCGCGAATCGTGGGCCGTCGAATTGCGGTAGTGCTATCGGGCGGCAACGTGGATCGGCAAGCGTATGCCGCCGTGCTCGCCGAGGACAGTGGCCCAGTCGAAATCTGATCTCGACCACGTAGGAATCCTGCATGGCAAGGCTCAAGCAATATCAAATCGATGCGTTTGCGGCGCGCGTGTTCGAGGGCAATCCGGCCGCGGTCGTTCCGCTCGATGCTTGGTTGGAAGATCGCATCCTCCAAGCCATCGCCGAGGAAAACAACCTGTCCGAAACCGCTTTTTTCGTGCCTTCTCCTACCGGCTTTCATCTGCGCTGGTTCACGCCGGTCGCCGAGGTGGATTTGTGCGGCCACGCAACCCTGGCAACGGCTCACGTACTGTTCGAGATTCTGGGCTATCGGCAACCGGTCATCGCATTTCAGACGCGCAGCGGGGAACTGCTGGTGGAGCGGCAAGGATCGTGGTTGGTGATGGATTTTCCCGCTGCGCCACCCCAGTCTTGCGTTGCACCCGATGCTTTAATCGAAGGATTGGGATGCCAACCAGTGGAGACGCTGGCTGCCGCCGATTATGTTTGCGTGTTTGAATCGGATGAACGGGTTCGTGCCGTCGTCCCCAATTTCGAAGCACTGCGGCGACTGGACCGTCGAGGGGTCATCGTGACGGCGCGCGGACAAGACGTAGATTTCGTCAGCCGGTTCTTCGCCCCTAAATTCGGCATCCCGGAAGATCCCGTGACGGGTTCGGCCCACTGCGAGCTGGCCCCGTACTGGGCGGCTCGGCTGGGGAAAAACCGCCTGTCGGCACGGCAGGTTTCCAAACGTGGCGGGGAAATCGAATGTGAATTGCAAGGTGACCGAGTCAAGCTGGCGGGCCGGGCCGTCACCTTCATGGAAGCGGAAATCATGATCGAGATCTGATCGAATTCAAAGGATAATGTGCCATGATTCTCAGTCTGCTATTTGGCCTGATTATCGGTTTTGCGCTGGGCCTGACCGGCGGCGGCGGCTCCGTGTTTGCCGTACCTTTGTTGGTGTACGGACTGCACGTACCGGCGCACGCGGCGGTGGTCATCTCGCTGGCGGCTGTCGGCGCGACCGCGCTGGGCGGTGGCTTGGCGCGTTGGCGCGACGGCCAGGCCGAATACCGGATCGCGGTCATCTTCGGTCTATCCGGCATCATCGGCGCACCGTTGGGTGCCTGGCTGAGTCCCCGCTTTTCGGAATCGGCGCTCTTGACGTGTTTCGCCCTGCTGATGCTGGGGATAGCGTTGCGCATGTGGCGGCAAGCCAGCCGCCGACCGGAGGAAACCCGCATCGTCCGCGCCGGCGCCGACCCCAGCGACGACAGCGCTAGCCCGGTCTGCCGCTATGATCCTACTGGCCAGCTACAATTCACCTCGCGTTGCGCGGTACGGCTGGCACTGGCCGGTTCTGCCACCGGCTTGCTGTCCGGACTGTTCGGCGTGGGCGGCGGCTTTCTGATCGTGCCGGCGCTGGTGCTGGTGGCTTCGTTGCCGATGCGGCGGGCGGTCGCTACCTCGCTGTGGGTGATCGCGATCATCAGTATGATTGGGTTGCTGTCCCACATTCTTGCCGGTCATCGCTTGGATGTCGGCACGACCACCGGCTTCGTGTTGGGCGGTTTGGGCGGCATGGCATCGGGAATCGCCGTGGGGCGACGCATCGCCGGACCTACCCTGCAAAAGCTGTTCGCCGGGATGATCGTGGCGGTGGCGGTGTTTATGTTGGTCAAGCTAGTGGTGTATTGAACCACTATCCGGTGGAATAGCGGGTAATGGCGACATCCCATCGAACGTGCAAGCCCCGGACACGTTACTCGCGTTACTTGGATGACGCTCGCATCGCCGTGGTTCGCAGGGCTTGGCATTGCGCCAGATATCCGGTGGCGCCGGCGGCTTCGAACACCGCTTCGGCGGCATGGAGTTCCATGTCCGCCGCCGCATGCTCGCCCCGCGCGACGAAAGCCTCCGCTAGCCGCAGGCGGGCTAGCGCCGCGTCCATGATGGCGCGCTTGCGCTTGAGGGTTTCGATGGCGCGGCGAAATAAGCCGAATGCTTCGTCCTCCTGCCCCGTCGCCCAGAGGAACTCGGCGCGAGCACGTTCGACCTGACCGGTGACAGCACCCGACTCCCACAGTTTGGGTGACTGGTCGAGAATCTCGAGGAGCGCACGCGCTTCGTCCAGTTGTCCCGCGAGGGCCGCAATCTCGGCGGCGTGAGCGAGACAGCAGCCTCTGCGTTCGCCCGCCAGCCAGTGGGTCAGCGCTGCGGCACGCTTCAGCCCTCTGATCGCCTCACCGCTGCGACCGCGCCGATGGAGCAGGATCGCGTAACCGGGGTACGGGTCGAAGCCGTGTTGGTAGGCGTGCTGATAATCACGCTCCGCCGCATCCATCTCCCCACAGGCGAGGTGCAAATCTCCCATCAGACGGTAGGCATCCCCGAGTGCCCAAGGGGCGCCGCTGCGAATGATCGAATCGCCCCGGCTGATCGTATCCCGCGCTTGATCCAGCTTGCCCGATACGGCGAAGATTTCCGCCCGATGGATGAGGCAGGCTCCAGAGAAGGTCTCGATGTTGCTGCGCTCACACCAGCGCGTGAAACTGTCTGTCCATTGCTCGGCGCGCGGCCAATCGCCGCAGTTGCAGCAACTGGAAATGACGCCGCAGTAAACCAACCCTCCCACCAGGGGCGAGATGTCGCCCGCCAGCACGGCAGCAGCGGCCTCGTCCTGCAATTCCATGCCAAGAGTGGTCTCGCCGTTAGCTTGCAGCCCGATGCCCCATAACAGAAGGCCCATGGTCTCGATATCCGTGTTTTGTAACGCGCGTCCGATGTCGCGAGCCTCCAGCGCGTATCGGATGGCCTCGGGCAAGTCACCGTTATTCAAATACAGTCGCGCCGTCATCCACGCCAGGAAGCCATGCTGTTCGCCACGGGGTAGTCCGCTCAGCAAACGCGTCGCGCGACGCAGACAGCCTTGAGCCACCGCCACATTCAATGACTCAAGTTGGATGCGTGCCAGGCCGATCGTGACCCGGGCAGCCGCCTCATGCTCGCCCCGGCTGGAATAGGAAACGGCGGCGCGCTCCAAGGGGAGCACGGCGCTCGCCAGATCGCCTGCGTACAGGGCGGCGTTGGCCCAACGTTCGAGCGATTCCGCGTCCAGCGGCGCCGCGCGATCCGCCTCGGCGAAGCCTTGCGTGGCAGCCTTCCACTGGGCGTGGGCGAAGCAGCGGTCCGCCTCGGTGGTCGCAGAGGTCTCGTGCGGGGTGGCATCGGTCACCGGTTCTAGAGCGTCGATATGGAAGCGGTATCCCCGCCGCGCATAGTTGCGGATCGCTTCTCCCAGTCCGCCCTGCTGCAAGGCCGCTCGCGCCAGACTGACCGCTCGTTGCAAGGAACTCTCCGTGACGATCACACCGGACCACAGGGTGTCGAGCAGTTCCTCTTTGCTCACAACCCGATCCTGGTTTTCGACGAGATGCCAGAGCAAGTCAAAAATCAGGGGCTGCAAGGAAACTTCGCGACCCTTGAGTCGCAAGGCTCGGCAGTCTCTATCGAGTTCGAAAGCCGCGAAACGGTGGACGCTTGTTGTCATCGGCGATTTGGGACGATGTTCGCCCGGGGGTGATTCCGAAAATGATAAGAACTTGATCAGGTTGCGGGAAGGATTCGAGAACTTCCTCCGATGTATCCTGCAATCGTCCGCTGACCCTTACGAGGTACGGCTCAATGACGGTAAAGGGCCGTTGGCGCCAACCTATTCAATTCTTATTCTCATTTCAAGGAGTCTAGCATGCCCATCTCACCGTGGAACTACGCGAACTTAACTTACCTCAACCTCAAGGCAAAGCTCGATGACGAGAAAACCGTGGTCACCCTTAAGATTGACCGGTACCTCAACAACGGCCTCAAGCTGCCGCGAAATATGAACGCTGGCAAGGCGCTCTTTCAGTTGCTCAACAGCATCGTGGGCGAGCTAAAGGTCAAATATCCCGGGCCGCTGAAATTCAAGATCAGCGACATAGCGTACGACCGTGTCAAGCTTCAGCGCGTCTTCTACGGCAAGGGCTCGCCGGAGGATATCCGCGATGTTGTGCGGCTCGCCTCGCGTTACAAGCTGACCGACGCCAAGACGGTCAATCAGTATTGCACCGCGAACATCGGCCTGGATTGCAACGGTTTCGCCGGGAACTTCTGGGGTATCGATCCGGAGACAATCATCGGATCCTACGACGTGAATCGGCGCAAGGCTGTCGCGGACGTGGCCTCCGGCGACGCCATGATCTACTACCGGAAAGGCGGCAGCAGCCCTGTCCATATTGCCGTCGTCGATGAAATGAAAATCGTCGGCAAGGACTTCCAGGTCATCATTGCCCAGTCGGCTGGCCCAGACCAAGGTATCAGTCGCTTTGATTGCGGCAGGTTGAAGCCGCTGAATACCAAGTCAGGAGACCTCTATGTTCAGAGAACTGTCGGCGGCTACGGTGAATGTACGGTCTTTTTCGCGGCGGGTCCGCCGAGGGGTGCGTCTAATACGTGAACGGTGCTGCGCGCTAAGCGTGGCGGATGGCCGGCCAGCCTTCACCGGTTTGCCCTCGTTTCATGATCCTTGCCCCCGGTACATCGTGTTTCCAGCTCTCTCCAACAAGAATAGCGCAAGCGCCACCCAAACACCGTATTATCGATGCCAACGCAGTCCTTTGCCAGCATGCAAGCGGTCGCGACGGCGCTCGCCGAATCCGTGAATGTGAAGGGATTTGGAGATTCCACCAGTCTGTTGGGCATACGTCACCCGCCGCCAGGTTTCAAGCGTCGTCGGGTCGGCGGGTGGGATCGTTCGGCACGGTTATTCAACCCCTGGTGCGGGCGATGTTCGACCTCGGGAATCCGTTCTTTACGGGCGGCTTCGTCGCTTTTGAGCGGGTCGGTGACGATAACGCGCGGCACGTAGCGCAAGCCTTTAAGCAACTTGTGAAAAAAGCGCTTGGCGGCGTGCTGGTCACGCCGCGACTGGACCAGGATTCCAATCAGCAATGCCTTCACCAGCGCTGCGCTCGGGTTCGCGCTCGGGTTCGTCGGACGGTTCGCCGAAAACTCACGGGCCAACGCCACGCAGCCGGCCACTAGCGGGGTGGCCATACTCGTCCCGCCCATGAAGTAGTACAGCGGGTCGGCAGATGCCCCCAACCGTGGTTCGACGCCGATACGTCGCGGGATTTGGCCGACAGGATGAACGTACCGGGGATAACGACATCTGGCTTGAATCGTTTGTAATCGTCCGATTTGACCGTTTAGACAGGCTTAAAGGAAACGTCCAGACGGTCAGGACAATTACCTATCCGCAGGTAACTGCGTAACTTTCATTACCTTTCGACGGAGCTGTCAACGTGAACGAGCCAGAGGCGTTGATTTACGAGCCGATGAGTGGCGGATACATGCGACTCGTCAGTGCCGAATACATCGTAACTGCCTCAGAGTGGGCCGCGAATCACCCGGATGGCTCGACACCTGCCGTTGATGGTCATCTAATGAATTTCGTCAGCGCGCTAAATCGCTACGGGCTGCCTGGATTCCATGAGCTGCATGTTTGGGCGTGGGAAGACAATCCAAAAGGGCACGGCATTGGACGAGATACCCCTCGGCGCCCGCCGCTTGAAACACGCTTTCGGCAGCACTCAGTTCCATGCGAACCGCGCTCTCGTGCCCTTGCAGCGCCAACAGCTCGGCTAATCGCAGGTGAACCCGCGCGGCCTCCATTATGGCACCGTTGTTCTGCAGCAAATCCAGAGCGTGATGCAGCCGATGCTGGGCTTCTTCCATCTTGCCTTCCGACCAGGCCAGTTCAGCGCGGGCGCGGTCAACGTGTCCGGCGAGCGCCCCGAACTCCCACCGACGGGGTTCCCCGTCGAGGGTTTGAAGCAGTGCTCGTGCTTCGTCCAACAAACCTAGCATAGCGCTGATCTGGGCGGCCTGCGCCAGATAACGGGCTCTGCGTTCACCTGCCACCCAGTGGGTCAGGGACGCGGCCCGCTTGAGACCGCGAATGGCGTCTTCGCCGTGCCCCCGCTGGTAGAGCAACTCCGCGTAGC
This sequence comes from Candidatus Competibacter sp., assembly GCA_037045535.1. Taxonomy (GTDB): domain Bacteria; phylum Pseudomonadota; class Gammaproteobacteria; order Competibacterales; family Competibacteraceae; genus Competibacter_A. The sequence continues at coordinate 707,243 of JBAOHI010000073.1, read as the reverse complement.
CGGGGTAGGGTTCCCACCCGTGCTGGTAGGCCTGCTGATAGCAATACTCTGCTGCTTCCCACTCACCACGCGCCAGATGTACGTCACCCATCAGGCGATGGGCATCCCGCAGCGCCCAAGGTGCACCGAGGCGGATGAGAGGATCGGCGCGGACGAGGGCGTCCCGGGCTTGCTCCAGCTGGGCGGATACGGCGAAGACTTCCGCCTGATGGATGAGGCAGGGACCGGTAAAGGTGTCGATGTTACTGCGCCGACACCAGCGCATGAAGCTTTTCTGCCACTGTCCCGCCCGCAGCCAATCCTCGCCATTGCAACAACTGGCGATTATGTCGCAGTACAGGATGCCGCCCACCAGGGGCGATACGTTGCCGGACAGTACGGCCGCTGCCGCCTCATCCTGCAACGCGATGCCAGCCTTCGCGTCGCCACTCGCCTGTAGGCCCATGCCCCAGAAAAGCAACCCCATGGACTCGATATCGGTATTACCCAGTTCGTGGCCGATGTCCCGAGCCACCTGCGCACGCTGAATGGCTTCGGGCAACTCCCCCTTACCAAGGCAAAGGCGCGCTGTCATCCAGGCCAGGTGACCGTGCTGCTCGCCCGTTGGCAAGCCGCTCAACAAGCGCTCGGCACGGCGCAAACAGCCTTGTGCCACAGCGAGGTCCAGTGATTCCATCTGGAGACCTGCCAAGCCAATCAGAACCCGAGCGGCCGCTTCGCCCTCTCCACGGCTGGAATAGACCACGGCGGCCCTTTCAAGCGGCCCGATGGCGCTGGCCAGGTCGCCCATGCATTGTGCGGCAATACCCCAGCGTTCCAACGCGTTGGCGTCCAACGGATTGACCTGGTCGGCCTCCGCGAACGCCCGTATGGCCTCCTGCCACTGCGCCCCGGCGTAGGCGCGTTCCGCATGGGTCAGGATGGCATCGTCCGCTGCCGGGGGCTCGGCTGCCGCTACTGATTCTTCTACCAGAAAGCGGTATCCGCGCCGCGCATAGTTGCGGATCGCACCCTCCATCCCGCCTTGTTGCAGCGCGCTACGGACGAGACTGATCGCCCTTTGCAACGAACTCTCGGTGACCACCAGGCCAGGCCACAAGGTATCGAGCAACTCCTCCTTGCTCACGACCCGATCACGATGTTCGACGAGGTAGCACAGCAAGTCGAACACGCGCGGCTGGAGCGGCACCTCTTGCCCGTCCAAGCGCAAGTTTCGTCGGCTCGGGTCAAGTTCGAAGGCTCTGAAACGGTAGATGCGGGATGTCATCTGGAGTGCGGGCGGGCCGGCGCGGTAAGGGATTTGATAATGATAAGAACTTAATCCGAAAACGGAAAGGACTTGGGTCGCGCGCTAGCGCATCCTTGCATCGTCCCGCGCCGACGACCGTTCGGCGACCAGGCAACGAGAGCACTCGGTGCTCATTCATACACTTCATCGAAAGGAGTTTCAGCATGCAAACCTTCGCTATTCGTCGCAAAAGCAACTGGAAAGATACGGCCGAGTTGAGCATTACAGCCGGAGTGTCCGCTCGGGTCGGCAACCAGGAAATGCCTGACCAAGTCCGCTGGATTCGCTCCTACGTGGTTCGTGAGGATGACGGCCGTCTCGGCACAGTCTGCATCTACCAAGGCGAGAACCCCGCTGCCATTCGCGAGCATGCCCGCCGCGTGGGTATGAGTGCCGACGAGATCGCTTTGGTCGAGGATACGGTGGTGGTCCGCGAAGACCCGATCAATCAGGAGGCGAGAGCCGCTTAGCCAAGAACGACTGCATGATGGCGGCGGTCCAGTGGACTGCCGCCGCTGCAACACTTCAGTTGGAAGAGCCGGATCGTAACCGCAGCGCGGCAATTAGGCGCCGGCCCACACCGCGATCCGTCACGCCATACAGAGGTTGGAACCGGTTGTCGTCGAAGTGGCCTTTCGGACGGAACCCATCGACGATTGAAACAGCTGAAACAAAAATCACCTATCGAGAAATTCAATAGAAACATGGGGTTTTTATGCTGATCCCAATTCTTAAGTATGGTTTCAACGGTGGCAAGAACTCAACTGGCCAAGATTGAACAATCCTGTTTTTCGACTGATCTTTACGAGGAATACCATGGATACCAATACTTTTCTTGCCGACAACGGCGTCAATGTCGAAGCTCTGCTCGGCGCGCGCCAAGCGCTTTCCAAGGCACCTGAGGCCGCCCAGTTCAAGTGGCGTGCGAGCTGCGAATGGATCAAAGGCACCCGCGCCCGTACCAGCATCGACAGTTTCTTCGGCCTTGGGGAAGCACAGCGGCACAAGCAAGTGCACCGCGTGGAAACCGATCACCCGGAAGTGTTCGCTGCCGAAGACCACGGCGCCACGCCGGTGGAAATCGTGCTCGCCGGCTTAGCCGGCTGCCTGACGGCGGGTATCGCCGCCGTGGCGCAGAACCGCAACATCCAGCTGCACTCGGTCAAGGCGACGCTGGAAGCGGGCATGGACCTGCAAGGCATCCTGGGCATCGATGGCGACGTGCGTAATGGCTTCGACGGTGTAAAAGTCACCTATGCCATTGACGCGAACGCCAACCGCGAGGAAATCGAGGCGCTGGTGGCCCAATCGCAAAAGCGCTCGGCGGTATTTGACATCATCACCAATCCGACCGACGTGTCGGTGGTGGTGGCGTGATCGCCATCATGACAGCCTTCGAGGCGGGCGCCGCCGGGCGCCGGCCGGTGCGCAGCATCGACGTTGTCATCATCGGTGCCGGCCACAACGGCCTGGCCATGAGCCATTGCCTCGCCGCGCTCGGCATCGACCATGTCGTGCTGGAGCGCGGTGAGGTAGCCAACGCCTGGCGTCACGAGCGCTGGGACTCGCTGCGCCTGCTTACACCGAACTGGCTCAGCCGCCTGCCCGGCTACCGCTACACCGGTGATGATCCCGAAGGCTACATGAGCCGCGAAGAGGTGGTCGCCTTTATCGCCGGTTATGCGCGGGCCAGCTTGGCACCAGTGCTAACCGGCACAACCGTAACCCGGCTACAGACTGAGGGCGCCGGCTACCGTGTCAGTACCGACCACGGCGACTGGTGTTGCCGTGCCGTGGTCATCGCCAGTGGCGCGTTCAATCGGCCGATGGTGCCGCGGCTCGCTGCCGACCTGCCCGCGGGCATCGCCCAGCTCACACCCTTCAGCTACCGCAATCCGAGCCAGATCAAGGATGGCGGCGTGCTGGTGGTCGGCGCCTCGGCGACCGGCTTGCAGCTGGCTGACGAAATACAGCGCGCCGGTCGCGCCGTGACCCTCGCCGTGGGTGAGCATGTACGTATGCCTCGGGTCTATCGCGGACGCGACATTCAGTGGTGGATGCACGCCGCGGGACTGCTGGACCAGCGTTACGACGCCTTGCCCAACGGCTCAGATGATTTGGCGCGCGCCCGTGCCGTGGCTTCGCCCCAATTAGTCGGCTCGCGCGAGCGGCCCATCGTTGATCTCAACGTACTCGGCGCGGAAGGTGTACGCATCGTCGGCCGCCTGGCCGGCGTGCGCGATGGCAAGGCGCTGTTCTCCGGGTCTCTGCGTAACGTGTGTGCGCTCGCCGATCAGAAGATGCATCGGCTGCTGGCCATGCTGGACGACTGGGCGGCCGCATGCGGCTATGCCGACAGCTTAACGCCGGGCGAGCGCTTCGAGGACACACACATCGCCTCCTCACCCGCCACGAGCCTAAATCTCGCGCATGAAGGCATTCGCACGGTGATTTGGGCGACCGGTTTCCGCCCAGATTACGGCTGGCTGGCGATCCCGGTACTCGATCGCAAGGGCGGCATCCGACACCACGGCGGCGTCGTCGATACACCGGGCATGTATGTCATGGGCCTGCCGTTCCTGCGGCGACGCAAGTCGAGCTTTATCCACGGTGCCGAGGACGACGCGCGCGAGCTTGCCGCGCATCTTGTCGGCCACCTTCAGGCCCAGTCCCGTCGGTACCGCGAACGGATGGCACTTTAATCCTCTCTCCATCCAGGTCATCGAGGAAATTGATCATGAAGTACGACAGCATTCTTGGAGCCATAGGTAACACGCCGCTGGTAAAGCTATCCGGGCTGGCGCCGGCGGGGGTCAATGTGTACGTCAAGCTGGAATCCTTCAATCCCATGGGCTCGGTCAAGGATCGCATGGCGCTGGCCGTCATCGAAGCGGCTGAACGCAGTGGCGAGCTTAAGCCGGGTCAGACGGTGATCGAAGCCACCAGCGGTAACACGGGCATCGGCCTCGCCATGGTGTGTGCTCGGCGTGGCTACCCGCTCGTCATCGTGATGGCGGAGAACTTCAGTGTGGAACGGCGCAAAATGCTGCGCTTCCTCGGCGCCAAGGTGGTGCTGACGCCGGCGTCGGAGATGGGTACCGGCATGCTCAACAAGGCCATCGAACTGGCGGAAACCCACGGCTGGTACTTGTGCCGCCAGTTTGAAAACGAGGCCAACGCCGAGGTGCACACCCGCACCACGGCACAGGAGATTCTGGCCGATTTCCACGGCAAATCACTGGACTACTTCGTCTCCGGCTTCGGTACCGGTGGCACGCTGCTGGGGGTGGCCCGGGGTCTTAGGCAGGCGGGCAAGGGCACCCGGGTCATTGCAGCCGAGCCGGACAACGCTCCGGTGCTCAGCAGCGGCATCCCCCAGCCTCGGGCAGCCGACGGCAAGCCTGCGGGAAGCCATCCCAGCTTCCGACCACACCCGATGCAGGGCTGGAGCCCCGACTTCGTCTCGCATTTGACCGAGACGGCGCTCGCCGAGGATCTCATCAATGAGATCGTGCCGGTGAGTGGCGGCGAAGCCATGCATTGCTCGCGCGAACTAGCGCGCCGCGAGGGCATTTTTGTCGGTACCTCGGCCGGCGCCACGCTTGCCGCCGCGCTCGCGGTCGCAAGACGAGCACCGACGGGCAGCAACATCGTGGTCATGCTACCCGACACCGGCGAGCGCTATTTGTCGACGCCACTGTTCGAGGACATCGCCGAGGAAATGAATGCCGAGGAGCTGACCCTGTCGCGCTCGACGCCCAGCTACCGCTTCGACGTGCCGGCCGCCTGCGCCGCCGTCGAGCGCGGCCACGCGGACACAACGCTCGACGCCGAGGCCGAGCGCTACGTCGCCGACCTCGTGCGCAAAGAACCGGTGGTGCTGTTCGCGCTGGAGTGGTGCGAGTACTGCTGGTCGGCGCGCAAGCTCTTCAAGCGACTGGGGATTCGCTATCGCAGCGTCGATCTCGACTCGGTCGAGTATCAAGTCGCTGAGCTTGGCGGCAAGATTCGCGCTGTACTCACACGGCATACGGGCAGCCCCACCATACCGCAAATCTACATCGGCGGTTCACACATCGGTGGCTGCACGGAGCTGTTCGATGCCATGCGTAACGGTGCGCTGCAACGCCACCTACAGGCCTGCGGCATCGACTACGACACCAGTGTCGACCTCGATCCCTACACGTTGTTTCCGAAGTGGTTGCAGCCGCGGACGACGGCCTGAGCGGGAGAGTCATCATGAATGCGATGCGGGTACCTATCATCGACATCACGGCGCTCGAAGGACGCGCGACCCTGCGGGCCCTCGACTGCGCCTGCCGGGAATGGGGCTTCTTCCAGGTCACCCACCACGGCATTGATGCCTCTGTCTTGCGGGGAGTGCTGACAGCGGCGCGGCAATTCTTCACCCTGCCCGAGGCGACGAAGCGCGCGATCGAGCGCAGCGCGGAAAATCCCTGGGGCTACTACGACCGGGAGCTAACCAAGAACACGCGAGACTGGAAGCAGGTGTTCGACTACGGGCCAGCCGACGGCGGGGTGCTACAGCCTCAATGGCCGACCGGGTTGCCGAGCTTCGAGCCGGCCGTGCGCGCCTACTACGCTGCCTGCGAGCGGCTGGCGGTGCGGCTGATCGATGCTTTGAACACCAACCTCGCCATGCCGCCGAGGTATCTGCGGAGCTTCTTCGGTACGGCGCAGACCAGCTTTGCGCGCCTGAACTACTACCCGGCCTGTCCCGAGCCGGCCGCGCCGGAAGGAGCGAGCACGCCGAGCCAGGGCTTCCTGGGCGTCAATCACCACACCGACGCCGGTGCGTTGACCCTGCTACTGCAGGACGGGGTGCCCGGGTTGGAGGTGTTCCGCGAGGGGCGCTGGCATCTGGTGGAGCCCCGTGCCGATACCCTCGTCGTGAACATCGGGGACGTCTTGCAGGTGTGGTCGAACGACCGCTACCAAGCCCCGCTGCACCGGGCGCTCGCTCCCAGCGGGCGGGAGCGCTATAGCGCGCCTTTCTTCTACAACCCGTCCTACGCCACCGATTACGCGCCCCTGTCATCCGTGGTGGATAGCCGCAATCCGGCCCGCTATCGGCCCATCAACTGGGGCGAATTCCGTGCCCTGCGGGCCACCGGTGACTATGCCGATCACGGCGCGGAAGTACAGATCGAACACTATGTCCTATAAGGAGGCGACCCTCATGTCCTTCATCGAAACCGTTGCACCCAGCCAGGCAACCGGCGAAGTGCGTGCTATGTATGAACGCCAGCAGGCGAATTGGGGCTACGTGCCTAATTATGCCAAAGTCTTCAGCCACCGGCCGGAAGTGCTCGCGCGCTGGGGGAGGTTGCTCGCCGAGATCCATCGGCCCATGGACAAGCGGCGCTTCGAGCTGATCACTTTTGCCGCCGCGCATGCGCTGGGCAATTCGGCTTGTACGCTGGCACACGGCAAGGCGTTGACTGAATTCTTCAGCACCGAGGAGATTCTGGCGATGGCCGAGCAGGGGGATTGTGAAAACCTCAGCGCGGCCGAGCGCGAGATGATGGCCTTCTCGCGCAAGATCGCGCGGGATGCGGCCAGTGTCGAGCAGAGTGACATTGATACCCTGCGCCGGCACGGAATCGGCGACGCGGAAATCTTCGACATCGTCGCCACGGCGGCCGGACGCGCTTTCTTTACCAAGATCCTGGACGGGCTTGGGGTCCTGGCCGACGCCCCTTGGTCGAGCATGGATGAAGGTCTCCGGTGGTCGCTGACGGTCGGTCGGCCGATCGACCACCGAGATATGGAGTGTCTGCTCGATGAGTTCGAAACCGAGGCTAGATAGTGTAGTCATGAGATTCGAGATGATGAGAGGATCAGGGAGCCCAAGAAGGAGGAGGCCCCATGAAGAACGTAGTACCTGCCCATCGTCGTCACGACATTTCAGATGAAACCTGGGCCTTGCTGGAGCCGCATCTGCCGGGGCGCGAGGGCGCCTGTGGGGTATCGCCCAGGATAATCGATTGTTTATCAATGCGGTGTTCTGGATTTTGCGAACGGGCGCGCCGTGGCGGGATTTGCCGTTGGATTACGGCGGATGGAGCAACACGCACCGCCGTTTTATCCGCTGGCAGGACAAGGGGATCTGGGAAAAGCTGCTGGAGGTCCTGATCGAAGAGCCAGATGACGAATGGCTGATGATCGACGCCAGCCATTGCAAGGTCCATCCTCACGCGGCGGGGTAAGAGGAGGAAACCAGGGCATGGGCCGTACCCAAGGGGGCTCAACACCCAGATACATCTGCCGTGGATGCGCAGGGTATGCCGATCAGAGCGGTTATCGCATCAGGTATCGTAGCGGATTGCACACAGGCTTCAAGGCTGATCGAGGGCATCGACGCCGATCATCTGATCGCCGACACACCAAAAACTCCAAATCCCTTCCTCGCCGCCGTTCAAATCAGATGCATCGCCCTTTGGGCTCGTATCTCGTGACTACGCTATCCAGTTTCGGGTGGCAACAGTCAACTTGGAGGCGATTGCAAAAAAATGGGTGACATTTTCCACATTTATTGTCTGACAATAATCCTTTATAATGCAGTGCCGCATAATAATTAGCGACCACCACGTCGCCGCTGATGCCTACACAGGAGAGAGCACGATGAAACACGTTTACCGCTCGCTACCGCTGCACCGGCTAGACCGGGGCATCCGCTACGCCCGCCCCAAGCAACAGTTACCTCGGCGCATCACCGCCGACGATCCGGCTTTGTCAGTAATGACCGATCTTTGTCAGGTCACCGCTGTGACGACTGAGCTGTCGACGCCTCTCACCAAGGGGCGGGATCTCATGATCAAGCGCGGGGTGCGCATCCTACTGGTCTGCGATGCAGACGATAACATCCTGGGCGTGCTCACCAGCCGCGATATCGACAGCGAGAAGGCTGACCGAATTCTGGCCAAGACCGGCGGTACCCGCGAGGATCTGCTGGTCTCCGACGTGATGACCCTCCGGCCCAAGCTGGAAGTGTTGATGATGGAAGACGTGCTGGACGCCCGAGTGGGCGACATCATCGCAACCCTGCGCCAGCTTGATCGTCAGCACGCTTTGGTATTGGATGCCGATGCCGAAACGGACATACCGGTGGTGCGTGGCATTTTCTCGCTGGCGGAAATCGGCTTGCGGATGGGACTGGATATTAACCGCTCGCGACAGCCGACCACCTTCGTTGAATTGGAGAAAGCCGGAGCCGCCCTATAAACGGTCCTTGCCGTGGCCGAAACTCAACCCCAAATCCGCGACTTCTCGATCGCCAATACCCTCGGGGGTGATCGATATCTCCCATCGCTCCGGTCGCGCGACTCTATTTCGTTTCACATGGCGATGGATGCGTTGGCGCGGGTATCGGAGGATTTTGTATCTCTGTTATCCGCTGCCTGCCCGATCACCATGGCAATTCAAGCCCGAAACCGTCGCACCAGCCGTCGCAACTGACGCACCTCTGCCAGCGGAGCGGTTGGGCCGTAGCGCAACGCCGCATAAAGCTGGCCAATTTGCCGAGCTGACGCCGCCAGTTCAGGCCGGCTGAGCGCAATGCGCTCAACGAATGCCAACGGTCCTTCCTGAGGATTGCGCTTCAGGCCACGTCTGGACAGTCGCCGGCAAAAGTATTGCCAAGCGCGCACCACTGGATCGCGGGGTACGCGACTTCTCCACCGCAGTCCGACAACCAGCAACCCAAGTCCACCCAGGGCGACCGTCATTGCCACCGTCATATCGGCCCAATCCACCGGACCGAAGCCGAGCCCCGACAAAAATTCTTTCTGCCGATCCGGACCGTAGGCCAATACCCATTCATTCCAGGAATTATTCAGGGAATCCCAACTCATCGCCAATTGGTGCAGCCATTCGCTACCGCCACCGCGCCGGATCAGAAACGGTAAAGCATCGGGATCGGTCACGGCAGCGTAAAGTCCCTCTTGAATCCGGTTCGGCGCTACCGCTCCCGTTGGGTCCACCCGCGTCCAACCATGCCCTTTCAGCCACACCTCGGCCCAAGCGTGAGCATCGGACTGCCGAACGATGAGATAACCGCCGAACGCGTTGCGCTCTCCACCCTGATAGCCGGTCACCACCCGCGCTGGAACCCCCGCTGCCCGCATCAGAAACACGAATGCGCTGGCGTAATGCTCGCAAAATCCTTGTCGCGTGCGGAACAGGAAATCGTCGACGCTATCTCGGCCCAACAGCGGCGGAGATAGCGTGTAATAAAACGCCTGTTCTCGGAACAACGCCAGCGCCGCGCCGACCAACGCCTCGGGACGTGCATCGCGCTCCCGCCACTCGCTCGCCAGGGTCCGGGCGCGCGGGTTGCCCGAGACTGGCAATTGCAGCGCACGGCTTGACTCGGCTTCGGTCAGATCACCGGTCCGATAAACCGGATAAGACCGCATATCGTAACGATACACCTCGTTGACCGGGTGACGACGCACGATTTGAAACGAGGATGTCATGGTTGCCTGCGGTGGGAGGATGGCTGGCAAATCCAGCGCCAACAACCAGATCCGATTGCTCGGTTCCAAGATGACCGTGTAATCGACCGCCCCGCCTTCAGGCGTGAAGGGCACGGGCGCATTTCTCAGCGATCCCTCGCCGGCGGTCCAGCGACGGCCATCGAAATTCCACAGGACTGGTCCGCGCCAATACAGTTGGTTTGGTGGCGGAATAGGACCGGTGAACCGTGCCCGGAACGCGACGGTATCCAATTTGCTCAGTTCGCTGACCGTACCCGGCGCCATTTCTTCGGACAGACCGGTTCGACCTTTGTAGGCGTCTTTCGGCAACCCCCACAGCGGTCCTGGAATCCGAGGGAACAGAAGGAACAAGACCAGCATGACCGGAATGGCCTGCAATACCATCTTGCCGGACAGCCGCAGTGGCGCCAGTGTTTTCAGGCCCGCGTGCTGGCGGTGAATCATCACTTGAGCCGCCAGCATGAGCAGGATGACCGCGAACAAATATCCGATCATGGGGATTTCCTGGCTGTAGAGCAGGTTGCTCATCACCAGGAGATAGCCGAGAAACACCAGCACCACGCCGTCCCGCAGGCCACGCGTTTCCAACAATTTGCAGGCGGTCATGGCGGTCAGCAGCGCCACTCCGGCATCGCGGCCGAACAGGGTGCGGTAATCGATCAGTACCGCGGCACCCGCTAGCACGGCCACAACCAGCAACAACCCTCGCGGTGGCAAAGACCGGCCGCGCATTGAGATGAAGCCGCGCCAGCCCAGAGCGACGGTGAATAGCGCCGTCAGCCAGATAGGTAACTGGCCGGTGTGGGGCGCGACTGCTAGCAATAACGCGACCAGCAGCCAGGTCAACGCCAATGGCGTGAGTGGCTCAAGGGACTGGGCGGTCGGCTTTATCGGCCTTCGGCGGTTTTTTCGATTCCAGAGGATCATCTCCTACTGCTGGCCTTCAATTTCTCGGTAAGTTTCATCGACGGTCACCAAAGTTTCTTTGATGTACAAACCACTCAATTATAACGTATCCGAGCAATCGTAAAGCGGAAGATGATGATCCTATGATCCTCGCCCGAGGATTGTATCAATTCAGGGTATCGGCACGCGCGGGGCACGTCTCACCAGCCAGCTAGAGTATTGAGATCTGGCGGTCAGCAAGTCACGACCTGATACACACCCTCGGTGTAGGCCGCCACGTTGTCCCAGTTGAATTTTTCCTCCACTGCCCGGCGACCGTTAGTACCTAGTGCTCGGCAGTGGTCGTGATCGGCCAGCAGCGAACCGATGCCATGCGCCATGCCGCCGGCGTTGGCGTCTACCAGAAAACCGTTCACATCGTGCCAGACGAATTCCCGTGGCCCCCCGGCTGTGGTGGCGACCACCGGCTTGCCGGCCGCCCAACCTTCTAGCACGACGATGCCGAACGGTTCGTTGCGACTCGGCACCGCCAAAATGTCGCAGCACCGCATCAGATCGATATATTGCCAACGGGGCACATAGCCCAGGAAGATAGATCGCACTGGCGGCGCCGACCTCGTGAGCCCGTCGCATGACGGCATCTTTTTCCGGCCCATCACCGGAAACGATGAAGTGGGCTTCTGGGTAGGAGGCCAACACCATCGGCACAGCCTCGACCAGGATGTCCATCCCTTTTTGCACCGTCATTCGACCCGACGAGAAGATGATCGGTGCCAGCGGCGCGATGCCGTAGCGACCCTTGACCTCGGCGGGATCAATGAAACCATCGAAAGCATGATAGTGGACACCGTTGGGGACCACATGGATCTTCTCGGCAGGAACTCGATAAATCCGGTGCAGTTCGTCGGCGAGAAAGTTGCTGACCGCAATTACCAAATTGGCGTTGTGACAGCCAGCCGCCTCGGCGTCGCGGACCCTGCGGGCGAACCCGTCAAAAAAGACATTGCCATCACGACCGTACTCCGTGGAGTGCATGGTCAGCACACCGGGCGTGCCGAAGCCGTCCATCGCATACTTCATGGCGTTGGCGGTGAGCCAGTCGTGGGCATGGACGATCTCGAACTTGCCGACCATGGAAGTTACTTCGTGAAAACGATGAGCCATGGCTTTGCACATGTAATCCATGCACTGGACATCGTTTTCGCTCAGGCCATGATCGACCCGGTGATAGTGAACCCCGTCGATGCAGTCATAGTAATTCTGACCCTCCTTGCGTCGGGTGATGACATGCAGGTCGTGTCCTCGCCGTTGCAAGCCGGCGGCCAGTTCGGTGACATGGACACCGAGGCCACCAGAGGAGATCGAGTGGAGGGATTCTGAGGAAAACATGGCGATACGCATCGGTTTGATACTCCCTCATGACCCATCGAACAGGTTTGCTGTCATTGCAGAAGCCAGCACGCATTCGTCCAAATCGACGGTGGGAAGCGCCGGCTCATTTTGCTGCGCCGCAATAACGAATTATGCGCTTCGCCAGTCGCAAGCAACAGGGCCGTTGGAATCTTGTGATCAGGGGATAAAAAACAACCCCCTGATTCGCAAACGGATCAGGGGGTTATTTGTCGCTTCGGTCGAGTCAGATCATCCGTGATGAAACCCGTCGTGACAGGTTTTATTCGCCCACTGGGCGCGGCTCGTCCAGACCTCGTTCCGCCAGTGCCGCCGCTCGGAATAAGGCACGGCCCTTGTTCATGGTTTCCTCCCATTCCCGTTCCGGGATGGAATCGGCGACGATGCCTCCCCCAGCTTGAATGTGCAGCATCCCGTCCTTCAGCACAGCGGTGCGAATAGCGATGGCAGTATCCATGTTGCCAGACCAGGACAGATAGCCAACCGCCCCCGCATAGATGCCGCGTTTGACCGGTTCCAATTCGTCGATGATCTCCATGGCACGGATTTTGGGTGCGCCGCTGACCGTGCCCGCCGGAAAGGTGGCGCGCAGCGCATCGATAGCGGTCAGGCCGGGCCGCAACCGCCCGACTACGTTGGACACGATATGCATGACGTGCGAGTAGCGTTCGATCACCATCTTTTCAGTCAGCCGCACGCTACCGATTTCGCTGACCCGGCCCACGTCGTTGCGGCCGAGATCGATCAGCATCAGATGTTCCGCCAGCTCCTTGGGATCGGCCAGCAGTTCGGCCTCCAACGCTTGATCCTGCTCTTCGGTGGCGCCGCGCCAGCGAGTACCGGCAATGGGTCGTACCGTCAACACTCCGTCCTCCAGCCGGGTCAGGATTTCCGGCGAGGAACCGACGATATGAAAGTCACCCAAGTTTAGGAAATACATGTAAGGCGATGGATTCAAGCCGCGCAGCGCCCGATATAAATCCAGCGGCGGGGCCCGGAACAACGCCGACAACCGTTGTGATGGCACCACTTGCATGCAATCCCCGGCCAGGATGTACTCCTTAATGCGCTCGACCGCCGCTTCGTAATCCTGCTGGGTGAAGCCGGAGACGAACTGGATCTCCCGCTCGGTCGGATCGGGTCGATACGGCGCATAGAGCGAGCGCGGGGCACGCAATAGTTCACTCCACTCGTCCAGGCGCTGCTGGGCGCGAGAGTAGGCACGCTCCACCGCCGGGTCCACCAGGGTAATCAGGTACAGCCGCCCAGCCAAGTTGTCGAACACCACCACGTCCTCGGAAACCAGCAGCAAAATGTCTGGATTGTCCAGCGGATCGGGGTTGGGACAACGGGCCAGCTTGGGCTCGATATAGCGGATCGTGTCGTAGCCGAAATAGCCGACCAAACCGCCGATGAAGCGCGGTAGTCCCTCATCCGTTGCAACCCGGTAGCGGTTCTGAAATGCCTGCAACCAAGCTAACGGATCGGGGGAATCCAGCGATTCGACGATTTCACCGGCATGCTCGACCGTGATGCGGTGATCGCGCACGCGGATGATCTTGCGGCAGGGCAACCCGATGATGGAGTAACGACCCCATTTCTCGCCACCCTGTACCGATTCCAGCAAATAGCTGTATGGCGCGTCAGCTAATTTAAGATAGGTGCTCAGCGGCGTGTCGAGATCGGCCAGCACCTCGCGGGCGACGGGAATCCGGTTGAAACCTTGCTCGACCAAACGTTGAAAGCGGCTCTGATTCATAATGACTGTAGATTTTTCCAAACAGCGTAAATAAAAGGATACATGAATCGGGGTGCTTCGATTCTAGCCGCGCCATCGGAAATCCGGCACCCATTTCGCGCCGGTGAAACGAGGAGAAGAGTAAAGAGGCATCAAGCGGCCTTGTTCAGCAGGGGAGGCAATTCCGCGATGGAATCAATCACAACATCCGGTCGGGCTTCACGGATATCACGGCCGTGGTTGTAGCCGTAAGGAACGCACACCACTGAACAGCCGGCGTTGCGGGCCGCGCCCACGTCATTGAGCGAATCGCCGACCATCAAGCCTCGGTCGACGGGCACCTCCAGGCGTTCCGCGCAGAGCAGCAGTGCATCGGGCGCGGGTTTAGGACGGGGAATGCACTCGCCGCCGACCACTGTGGCAAAAAAGTGGTCGATGCCCAGTTGCTTTAGCAGAGGCAAGGCAAACTCCACCAGTTTATTGGTGACGCAGGCCATTGGGAATCCGGCATCGCGCAATTCGGCCAAACCCTCTCGCACACCGGGATACAGTTCACTGTAGACGCTGATGTGGTCGGCGTAGGCAGCTTTATACAGCGGCTTGGCGCGGGCGAACAGTTCCGGTTCGGCTTGCCCAGCCATGTCGTTGGTCAGGGCGCGGTGGAGCAAGTTGTCCATGCCATTACCAACCCAGGTGCGGACTTGTGCTTCCTCGCGTGCCGGCAACCCCAGCTGCCGCAGCATGACGTTCACTGCCGCGGTCAAATCGGGCACGCTATCCACCAGCGTGCCATCGAGATCGAAAAAAATCGCAGAGACGTTCTCAAACATGATGTCGGTAGTCGACCTTGGCCAGTTCCGCCCGCATGGCGGCGATGGTCGCCCGGTAATCGGGCGTGTTGAAGATAGCGGAACCGGCGACAAAGGTATCGGCGCCCGCTTCGGCGATGGTGCGAATGTTGTCGATCTTGACTCCACCATCGACTTCCAGCCGGATCGGATAGCCGCTGTCGTCGATCATCCGCCGGACCTCACGTAATTTTCTCAGCGTGCCGTTGATAAAGCTCTGGCCGCCGAAACCGGGATTAACGGCCATCAATAGCACCATGTCCACCTTGTCCATGACGTACTTGAGATATTCAAGCGGCGTGGCAGGGTTAAACACCAACCCGGATTTACAACCGCAATCCCGGATGATTTGCAGGCTGCGGTCGATGTGTTCGCTGGCCTCGGGATGGAAGGTGATAAAAGTGGCCCCAGCAGCGGCAAAATCGGGAATGATACGATCTACCGGCTTGACCATCAGATGGGCGTCGATGGGCGCCGTGACGCCGTACTCGCGCAGTGCCTTGCAGACGATGGGACCCACCGTGAGATTCGGCACGTAATGGTTATCCATTACGTCGAAATGGACAAGATTCGCGCCTGCCGCTAGCGCGGCATCGACTTCTTCGCCCAGTCGGGCGAAATCAGCGGAGAGTATCGAAGGAGCAATCCAGTAATCCGGCATGGTCGATCTGGGGGCAATCCCGGCGGCAGGTCACGATCAGACAACGTGACAAGACTTTACCTGAATCGCCGGGATTTGGACAACGCCGCGAACGCGTGGGACTGCCGGAAACCGAAGAGCGTGACCGTCAGCGCAACTGCTGTTGCACGCGCTTTCGGAATTGAGTTGCCGCGTCGGAATCCGGAATTTCGTCCGCCAAGGCATCGATAATGGCGGCCAAGGTGGTGGTGGACTGGAAGTGATCGGCGCAGATCATGCTCGCGATGGGACCGATAAATTCCTTGAGTGTTTGCTCCAAGACGGTCTTGGAGGCGGCGGTCAATGAATGTCGACCGGACTGTTGGCTGGTCTGCGACAGAGCGGCGGCTGGTCTGGCGCCTTCGAAAATGGCCAGAATGTCGGCGGTGGGCGGCAAGTTCATCCGGACAGGCGGAATCGTGCTCTCGGCAAAGGCGATGCTGCCGTTGCCGACGCCGAGCAAGATCGGTAACGCATCGATCCCCTGCTTTTTTTGCGCCACCAAGGAAGTAATTACACCCTTTTTGCAAACCAATTTGGCCCAATAGATGGCCATTGTCGATAACGTACAGGGTACCGGTGTGTTTTTCCCGGCACAGCTCGCGCAGCTGGGCAGTGATGGCCGGAACGGACATGGACTGTTGGAACATGGCGGTATCTCGCGATGCGCGCGGAGCGTGGGACGTTTCGGCCGTCCCCGCCCCGCTTGCGGGTTACGACTTCTTTTGAAGCCGCCGCATAGCGACCACCACACTGTTGCGCAGCAAGTCGATCGCATGTTGCACGTTATCCACCTCGTCGCGGCTGCCCGGATTGTTCGGCAGCGGCAAATCCAGTTCGCCGTGGGCGATGCGCTCGGTCGTCGATGTCAAGCCTTTCAATCGATTGATAATCGATTTATGGGTAAAGAGAAAATTCAGCAAGAACGCCAGCACGATCAGGCCGACGGTGAACGGGTTGAGGAAGGTCAAAAAGACTTCGGCCAAGGTGACGTCCGGTAGTTTGACGCTGATGATGCCGCGCACATCACCGAGTTTGTAGCCGAAAGCCTGCTTGTCGCCGTATTTGGCGATGACGTCCGCTGGTGCGTCCTTGGGATCGCCATGACATTTCAGACAGGACTCCTGCACGTAAATCGGCTGGCTGTAGCGATAGTAGTTTCCTTCGAACGCATCGCTGTATTTAAGGCTCTTATCGGCTTTGAATGCCTGGATGGCAGTGCTTTCAAAGCGATCCGGGGCATTAGCTGGGTTGCGGTACTCATCACTGGTCACGCGGAACGTGGCCCGAGTCGCGGTTTTGCTGACGATTTCCGACAGTTCGCGGGTAGCCAGTGCCGGATTCTTGGAGAAAAACTCCATAGTGCTGTCGCTACTGACCCGCTTGCCGAGGAAGTCGCGGAACGCGGGCGCTAAATGATCGACCCAAACCACTCCGGTGCTAGCCACCCATGCTCGGAAGGCGACCACTTGTTCGGCCGTCGCCGTCGCCTCATTGCGTAACTGGTTAGTTTTTAGCGTGTAAATACCGATAAAAAGTCCAGCGACGATCAACACCAGCGTCAGGATAAAAATCAGGGAAAATTTGAGTTGAATACTCCACTTAGAAAACATTGCCAACAGCTCCTCAGTTACTTTTACTCGTGCGAGAAACGATCGATTTTGGTCGGATTCGTTGTGCGACCAATCTTCAATCGGACTAACTGCCAGAACATTTAAGCATTTTATGCACCAATCATGAATTATATGCAACATAAATAGACAGTAACAGCAACCTCTACTGAAAATTCAAGCAATTGGAGAGGACTAAATGCCCTTAAGGCGGGAAATTACAGCGGATTGTTTCGGGCGCAGGGTCTAGGTCGCGCGAGCTGCTGCGAAGAACGGTGCCAACAATCGGGCGCAGGGTTCGGGGTCTTCCAGATGGGGATGGTGTCCGCCGGACAAAATTTTTACCGTCAGGTCGGCGATGCGAGCGTAGCGTTCCTGCATGTAGGCCCGCTTGACCAGATAACCGTCTGCACCGCAGATCAGCAAAGCGGGCGCTTCAATGCGTTCCATGTAGGCGAGGATCTGCGGTTCGCTCAGATACGACGGCGAGACAAACCGCAGTCGGGGATCGGTCCGCCAACCGAAGCCTTCGTCGACTGATTGAATGCTGCGGCTGACTAGGATGGATGCCGCGGTCCAGGACAGGCCGCTGGCCTCGCAGCGCGCCTGGATCGCGGCTTCGAGATTCGGATAGATCGGCGGATTGACGCGGTTTTTGCGGGATAAGCCATTCATCTTTTCGATGGCTTTGCGCAGGTTGGCCGGACCGTCGGCCGGATCGCTGGTTGGTGGTCCCAAACCTTCGATCATCGCCACCCGTGTCACCCGATTTGGCAGGGTGGCGGCCGTAAAACTGACGATGCCACCCCCCAAGGAATGGCCCAGCAGCGCGAAGCGCTCCCAGCCCAGCGCATCGGCGGCGGCGGCCACATCGGGAATGTAATCGACGAAATGATAGTGAATCCCCGGCGGTCGGGGGTCGGAATGACCGTGTCCCGGCAGGTCCAGCGCGACCAGGCGCACGTCGGGCAACAGCGGGGCCAGGGTGTCGAAACTGGCTGCGTTGTCGAGCCAGCCGTGCAGCGCCAGCACCGGAATGCCGTCCGGTGGCCCCCAAACGCGTGCAGCTAGCCGTAGATACGGCGTCCGTAACTCCAGCTCGACCGGCATATCGATACCGCGTTTCAAACGCCCGGCGGATAATCCCAACCCATGTCGGCCGGGAATAGGTTGGTGTATTTCACACTGCTGCGCGGCTCGGCCATCATCTCGGCCACTGCGTCGCGCCAGCGGGCGTAATGGGCAGTTTCCTTGTGCTGGACCGTCGCCTCAATCGTGCGATAGACCTCGACCAACACGAACCGGGTCGGGTCGTCGGTCTGCTGGATGACATCGAAGCGGGCGATGCCGGGCTCCAGGACACTGTTGCGGGCATTTTCCAGGGAGGCGGCTTTGAACGCCTCGACGCATTCCGATTTGACGTGAATGAAGACATGAACGATCAACATGTGTTTTCCTCCATCGGCGAAAATGTCCCCTCTCTTCGGGAAAAGGGTCGAGGACAAGGAAGCGAGAGGTTAGGCGGCGTTCAGGCTGAACCCGCTGGTAAATAATCCAGCAACAGACCGCAAAAAATAATCATTCCGAAACCGTTGTTATTGAGAAACGCTTGAAAACATTCCGTTGGCGCGCGGTCACGGATCAGGTATTGCTGGTACAGCGCAAACCAGGCCGCCACGAACACGCTGAGGTAATAAATCCAGCCCCGGTCGGCCAGCAGACCGACCACAACCAATACGACCAGTAGCAGGAGTTGCAGGTAGCCGATGATGCGCTTATCGCGCTTTCCGAACAGGATAGCGGTGGATTTGACCCCAATCTTGAGATCGTCTTCTCGATCCACCATCGCATACTGCGTGTCGTAAATCGCTGCCCAGATCACGTTGCCTAGGAACAGCACCCAAGCGGCCGGCGGCAAAACCCCCATCACCGCCGCGTAGGCCATTGGTATGCCCCAACCAAAGGCAGCACCGAGATGGAATTGCGGAAAGTGATGGAGCCGCTTCATGAACGGGTAGGTGGCGGCCAGTACGAGACCGACGAAGGACAGTTCGATGGTCAAGGCGTTCTGAGTCAGCACCAGAGCAAAAGCTAGCAGGCACAACACCAACGCGAGGCTGATCGCTTCACCCAGGCGAACCCGGCCGGCAGCGAGCGGTCGATCACGGGTGCGGGCGACATGTGGATCGAATTTCCGGTCAGCGATGTCGTTCATAACGCAGCCGGCCGAACGCATCAGTACCACGCCCAACACGAAAACGAGCACGGCGCCGCGCTGTGGCTGGCCGTTCCCAGCCAGCCACAGCGCCCACAAGGTCGGCCACAGCAGGAGATAGATGCCGATGGGACGATGCAGGCGCATCAGCGCGCCATATTCGCGCAGGCGATTTTCAAAGTATTCGATATTCATAGCGAAGGAAAATCCATTTGGCGACAAGCGGGAGACAGCGGCAAATCCGGTAGAAAAATCTCGCACACTAACAACGGACAACCGTCGATTTGAAACACGGAGCGGCGCCCCCAGATCGCATTCGGCGGTTCGGCAAAACCGACGAACGCCCGTTGGTGCAACCGCTGGCCGACAACGATGCGGGTAATTTCGACCGAGCCGCGCCGAACACCGGAATCGGCAAACAACACTGCCCCCAAGGGTTTCGTGCCCAACCGGGTCAACCGACGACCGCGACCGCGCAAGGTCTGTGCTGGAATCAGGGTACGGGCGAATACCCAGGGCCGCTCGTCGCACAACAGATGGACCTCGCGGGTCCATACCCAGCTACCTGCGCGCAGATTCAACACACCCGCTTCGTCGCGGCCGGGACGAGTCCAGGCTTGACTGAGAATGCGGACGCGGAATCGGCCCGCGCAGGCGCGGCGCAAGCGTCGAGTCAGCGATCCGACATCCAGGAGCCAAGCAGACAGGTCGGCGGGCACGCCGCGCAAGAACAAACACGAGCAGGAATGCCAGTGTGGCGAAGTGTCGGTAGGGGGCGGTCGGTCGGAGTGCAAGACAGTCGTTGTAAATATATCAGGCTCGGCAGAAGGATGAATTATGGCATGGTTGTCAGCAGTCGTGGGAATAGCGTGAGCGCTCGTTGTCAGGAGCCGATGCAACCGAGCACACGGTTTTTGCCAGCACCAACTATCGGAATGAGGATCACAGAATGGAGGTTTGTTCATGTTGAATTCAGCTCTCGTCTGTTTCACTGTTATCAGTGAGTTAAACCTCCAAAATTCTCACAAACGGCTCAAGCCACTCTCGACAAATTTTCAGGAGCGAACCAGTCCTCCGCTGTTTTCCAAACGTACAGAACGAAGCGGTCGCTGGGATGCGAGGTAGCGCGTGAAAGCAAAAACATGGTTAGCGCTGGCTGCCGCGGTGCTGTTGATGAATGCCGGATTCAATCCGGCCGGTTCGCCTCGACTGAATTTGCTTGGCGGAGCAGTGGTTCACGCCGGAGTCCGCGTGGATTTCGAATTTTTCTACAAGGAGTTATCCCCTTATGGCGACTGGTGCCAAGTCGAACCCTATGGTTGGGTCTGGTACCCCAATGTAGCGAAGGATTGGCAGCCCTATACCATCGGTTATTGGGTGTTCACCGACGATTATGGCTGGATCTGGATTTCCACCGACCCTTGGGGTTCCATTCCCTTTCACTATGGTCGCTGGTTTTACGACAGCGATGATGGTTGGGCCTGGGTGCCTGGCACGGAGTGGGGGCCTGCTTGGGTCGGTTGGCGCAGCGGCGATGGTTTTATCGGTTGGGCACCACTGCCACCCGAAGTCGAATTTGATCCCAGTATCGGTTTCACTCCATCCGACCAGGATTTTGGCATTGGTCAAGATGCTTGGTGCTTCGTACCGACCTCCCGATTTCTCAGTCCCCGCATAGAGCAGGCCATCGTATCGCGTTCCCGCAGCACGGACTTAATCGACCGGACAACGAATGTGACTCACTACATCAGTATCGACCGACGGGTAGTGAATCGCAGTATCGACCTGAGACGCTTCGAGAGAGAGACACATGTCCGGGTAACATCTCATCGGGTCGATGAGTCCGATCATCCAGTGAAGAAACAAAAACCCTCTCAAGAGGGACGGGTGGTTCTGTTTCGGCCTGAAGTAGTAAGAACACCGATAACACCACCCCCGCCCTTATCCCCACCAAACCGGCCACCTCACTTGGAAGCGCCACCCGATCACCGTTTTGATCATCATGGTCTGAGCCCGGCTCCGGAACAGCCGCCGGCTGCGAGCCAAAACCAGCGAGATCGCGGCGAAGAGCCAGATGCGAGACGCCCTCCACAGGTACCGCCACCGGAACCACAGGCTCCTCCAGGCGAAGGACACGGTCCCGGTCCTATTGATTTTGAGGAACGGAACGGCCAATCCCGACAAGTAGGACAGGAGCGCCCGAGACAGCTACCTGAAGTGGAACGGCAACCGATACAAGAACAACATCAGCAAGCCGAACAGGAACGGGCTAGACGATGGATGGAGCAGGAACAGCGCAAGCGGGCCGAGCAGGAGCGCGCTCAGCAGCAGGTCATCCTGCAACGACAACAGGCCGAGCAGGAACGTGCCCAGCAGCAGGCTATCCTGCAACGGCAACAAGCCGAGCAGGAGCGACACAGAGCCGAACAAGAGCAAGCACGCCAGCGGGCTGAACAAGAACATGCCCAGCAACAGGCCATCCTGCAACGGCAACAAGCTGAGCAGGAGCAAGCACGGCAACAGGCCATCCTGCAACGGCAACAAGCTGAGCAGGAGCAAGCACGGCAACAGGCCATCCTGCAACGGCAACAAGCTGAGCAGGAGCAAGCACGGCAACAGGCCATCCTGCAACGGCAACAAGCTGAGCAGGAGCAAGCACGGCAACAGGCCATCCTGCAACGGCAACAAGCTGAGCAGGAGCGACACAGAGCCGAACAAGAGCAAACACGACAGCGGGCCGAACAGGAGCAAGCACGACAGCAGGCCATCCTGCAACGGCAACAAGCCGAGCAGGAACGTGCCCAGCAGCAGGCTATTCTGCAGCAACGGGTAGCCGAGCAAGAGCAAGCACGACAGCAGGCCATCCTGCAACGGCAACAAGCCGAGCAGGAACGTGCCCAGCAGCAGGCTATTCTGCAGCAACGGGCAGCCGAGCAAGAGCAAGCACGACAGCAGGCCATCCTGCAACGGCAACAAGCCGAGCAGGAACGGCACAGAGCTGAGCAACAACAGACAGAGCGTCAGAGACCACAACGGTTGCCTGACTGCAGGAGCCTACCGCCAGGGTTGCAGCAAAATTGTCGATAAAGGAGGAGCGCACCAAGCCGAATTCCCAAACCCTTCGAGATTAGCGCGCTGGGCAGTTGTAGCGGAATTGTGATAAGAGAGTGTGCCGAGCGGTCGTCCCAACCTCCGGCAACATCACCGGCTTATTCCGATATATTTCACCCCACGGAGAGAAATGAATTCACGGCTAAGGAGAGCTACGGTAAGGAGACATAATTGTTTGGTGGGTCATCCATAGTAAGTCTTTGCAGTGAGGCCGATTCATGACATTATCCCGATACACACCGCGACAAGCGAAAGTCGGATGACTTCATGGATGGACGTTTAGCGCCGTTTCCCGAACCGTTTTCTAATTCCCAAGGTCTAATTTTAGTGTATTAGTGTAGATGAATACCGGCAGCCTCTATATCGTTGCCGCTCCTTCCGGTGCCGGTAAAACCAGCTTGGTCAAAAGCCTGGTGGAAACCACTCCCGACGTTGTGGTTTCGATCTCTCACACGACCCGCCCGCCCCGGCCAGGCGAGCGAGAGGGCACGCACTATCATTTCGTGTCCGCTGCCGTTTTTGAGGCCATGTTCGCTGCCGGTGCATTCTTGGAGCACGCCGAGGTTTTTGGCAACCGTTACGGTACCAGCCAGGCAGCTGTCTCCGCGCAGCGGGCAGCTGGCCTGGACGTGATTCTGGAAATCGACTGGCAAGGCGCGCAGCAGGTGCGAGCACTGATGCCAGACAGCAAGACGATTTTCATTGTACCGCCCTCGCGGGAAGTCCTACGACAACGCTTGATCGGTCGTGGGCAAGACAGCACCGAAGTGATCGAGCGACGCATGGCGGCGGCGCTGGACGAACTATCGCACTATGCTGAATTCGATTATCTGGTGATCAACGACGATTTTCAGGCAGCGCTAGAAGCCTTACGCGCCATCGTCATCGCCAACCGGCAACGTCGGGAAATACAGTTGGAGCGACAACGGGGATTACTGCAGACGCTCTTGTCTTAACCGCTGATTTCTCATTAGACTGCAAAATTCCGATATCCAAATATTCACGTACATTTGGAGAGCGCCTCGAATGGCTCGTATCACCGTTGAAGATTGCCTTGACCAAGTGGATAACCGCTTCGAATTGGTGCTCGTCGCCGCGCGTCGCGCGCGCGATCTGGCGCTTGGCAAGGAAGCGCTGGTTCCCTGGGGAAACGACAAGCCCACCGTCGTCGCGCTACGCGAGCTGGCCGAAGGCAAGCTCGATCATCTGAGCAAGCAAAAATATGCCCGCCCCGCCCCCACATCCCCCGAGCCGACTCCTTCCAGTATCGAGAACGCTGCGGTGGATGAATTGGAGTAATGGCAGGGTGACGGCGCGGATTAACTGAAATATCGTGGAAAAAGCTTTCATGAGCGCGCCGTTGCGAGAAGCTCGCAATCAAATTCAGCAGCTGCGTAAGCTAGCTGTCGATGATGAGTGGCTGGACGATTTGCAGCTGCGCATCGACGATCTCTGCACTATCGTCGGCGAATACCTGGAACTGGAACAGGTCGATCAATTACGTGAAGCCTGTCACTTCGCGGCCGAGGCCCATGCCGGCATCTACCGCAAGAGTGGCGAGCCCTACATCTTTCATCCGCTGGCTGTCGCTCGCATCCTCGCCAATGTCCGCTTCGACCTTGAAACACTGCAAGCGGCGCTCCTGCACGACGTCATTGAGGATACGCATTACAGCAAGGACCACATCAGTTCCCGCTTCGGGCCGGAAGTGGCCGATTTGGTGGACGGCGTCAGCAAACTGACCCAAATCCAATTCAATTCGAAGCTCGAAGCGCAAGCCGAGAATTTCCGCAAGATGTTCCTGGCGATGGCCAAGGATCTGCGGGTCATCATGATCAAGCTGGCAGACCGTCTGCACAACATGCGTACCTTGAGCGCGATGCGGCCGGAATCGCGCCGCCGCATCGCTCGCGAGACCTTGGAAATCTACGCGCCCATCGCCGGGCGGTTGGGCATGAACCATCTGCGGCAGGAACTGGAGGATCTTGGCCTGAGCCATTTGTATCCGATGCGTTTCCAGGTGCTGCAAGATGCGGTGCGCAAGATGAGCGGCAACCGCCACGAGATCGTCAGCCAGATGGAATCCCGCATCGACACCCGGCTTCGGGAAGAGAACATCAACGCACGCGTGGTTGGGCGCAGCAAGCACCTCTGGGGTATCTACCAGAAAATGCGCGGTAAACCATCCTTGCCGCTCCGGGACCCGATCAGCGCACCGTCGGAAGCGGATCGGCCTCCCGGCCGCAAGACACGACCGTTCCGGGATGTTTACGACGTTTACGCAGTGCGGATTATCGTCGATAGCGTCGATACCTGCTATCGCGTGCTAGGGGTAATGCACAGCCTGTATAAGCCGATCATGGGCCGGTTCAAGGACTATATCGCCATCCCCAAGGCCAACGGTTACCAATCATTGCACACGGTGCTGTTCGGCCCCGGCGGTGTCCCTATCGAACTGCAAATCCGCACCGAGGAAATGCACGTCATGGCTGAGGTCGGCGTCGCCGCGCACTGGCGCTACAAGTCCGGCGGCGAGGACGAGGGTGGCCATGCCCAGCAACGCGCCCGCGAATGGTTACGCAAGCTGCTGGACATGCAGCGCCGCGCGGGCAACCCAGTGGAATTTCTCGAAAGCGTCAAGGTGGATCTGTTTCCCGACGAAGTTTACGTCTTCACGCCACGCGGCGAGATCATCGAACTGCCGCGTGGCGCCACTGCCGTCGATTTCGCCTACGCCATCCACTCCGATGTCGGTAACACCTGCGTCGGCGCTCGGGTGGACCGTCGGTTGGTGCCGCTGCGCACGCCGCTGGTCACTGGCCAAACCGTCGAGGTCATCATCACGCCCACCGCCCGCCCTAATCCGGCTTGGCTCAATTTCGTGGTGACCGCCAAAGCCCGCGCCAGCATTCGCCACTACCTCAAGCACCTGCAACGCGGGGAAGCTGTCCTACTCGGCAAGCGGCTCCTGGAGAAAGCGCTGGCTGGCCGGATCGGCGGTTTGGGCGAACTACCGGCCGAGCGAGTCAAGACGCTGATTCAAGAATTCAAGCTGAGCAGTTTCGACGAGCTGTTGGCCGACATTGGCCTCGGCAACCGAGTGGCTGCTTTGATCGCCAAACGCCTGCTGCCGGGCGGCGAAGCGGAGGGGGTTTCCTCGCCAGACGCCAGCGTTCAGCCCTTGTTGATTAAAGGCACCGAAGGCACGGTGGTCAGTTTCGGCAAATGTTGTCGTCCCGTGCCGGGCGACGCCATCATCGGTTTCCTCAACAGTGGGCGCGGCATCGTCATCCATCGCGATCACTGTAAAAACGTTACCGGGTACAAGAAAAGCGCTGAAAAATGGATCGAAGTGGAATGGGAGCAGAATATCGCGACCGACTTTACCGTGGAATTGCGGCTGGATATCGTTAATAGACGCGGAGCGTTAGCCACCATCGCTGCCGCCATTTCCGCCACCGATGCCAACATCGAAACCATCAACACCTCGGAGCGGGATGGCAACACTACCACGATGCATTTGCTGCTCGATGTCCGCGATCGGAGTCACTTAGCTCGCGTCATACGCAGGCTGCGTACTCTACCGGAAACGTTGAAACTGGCCCGGCGCAGTTAGCGATCAGACCCGCATCGGCCCACCTGCTCCAGCGCCACGCAAACCTATCGCAGGGGCTTTTTCCCTGCCCTCCCGCCAGCGATAATCCGGGCATCCCTCAGGAACCTTGTAGTGTCAAACCCTGCTGGCCCGAGCCGCCGCGATTGAGCCGATGCCAATCCGATATTTTTCAGGAGCTTTTCAATGCCACGCCAAATCATCAGCACCGATGAAGCCCCGGCGGCCATCGGCACCTATTCCCAAGCGGTCAAGGTTGGAAGCACCGTCTATCTATCCGGTCAGATCCCGCTCGATCCGGCTACCATGCAACTGGTGGAAGGCGGGATCGATGTGCAAATTCGCCGTGTTTTCGCCAACTTGGCGGCGGTGGCGCGCGCCGCCGGCGGCAGTTTGGCCGATACGGTCAAGCTCAACGTGTTTTTAACCGACTTGAGCCATTTCGCACTGGTGAATCAAATCATGGCCGATCATTTCCCAGAGCCTTTTCCCGCCCGAGCCGCTATCGGCGTCGCCGACTTGCCACGCGGAGCCCAGGTCGAGGTGGACGCCGTGCTGATGTTGGAGAACTGATCGGCGGCGCGCATGGACTCCGGCGGAATCCAGGCTGGCACAAAACCCGATGGGCGGAACGTCGCCCGATCGCTGGCCCGCGAGCCGCTGCCGATCATCGCCCTGCCGGGGGTCGGCCCCCGACTTGCCGAACGGCTGCGCCGGCTCGGTATCCACAACGCCGAGGACGTGCTGCTGCATCTGCCGTTGCGCTATCAGGACCGCTCCCGCATCACCCCCATCGGACAACTGATTCCTGGTGCGGAAGCCCAGATCGAGGCTGAAATCATCGGCGGCGAAGTGACGATGCGCGGTCGGCGTTTTCTGGTCTGCCGCCTGCGCGACACCACCGGCACACTGGTTTTGCGCTTTTTTCACTTCAGTCCGACTCAACAACAGCTGCTCTGCCAACCGGGTGTACGATTGCGCTGTTTCGGCGAGGTACGCCAAGGCTATGCTAGCCTGGAGATGGTTCACCCGGAATGCCGCCGCCTGGATTCGGATACCCCCTCCGTCGCAGCTCGACTGACACCGGTCTATCCTAGCACCGCCGGCTTGCAACAATTCACCCTACGCACGCTGGCCGAGCAAGCTTTGGCGCAGCTGGATGCGGAGGTGCTGTTACCGGAATTACTGCCGCATGCTTTGCGGATGCAACTGCGACTCCCGTCAATTACCGAAGCGACACGGTTGCTGCACCAGCCACCGAGCGATACCCCGCTGGCCGAGCTGGACAATGGCCGTCATCCCGCCCGGCGCCGGCTGGCATTCGAGGAATTGCTGGCTCACCAGCTGAGCTTGCGGCGCTTGCGCGAGCGAACGAAGCGACAAGCCGCGCCACCGCTGGCCGGAGACGGCGAGCTCGGTCAGCGATTCCTGGAACAGCTGCCTTTTACCCTGACCAGCGCCCAGCAACGCGCCTGGGAAGAGATCGCCGCCGACCTCTCTCAACCCCATCCGATGTTGCGTCTGTTGCAGGGCGATGTTGGCTCCGGTAAAACCGTGGTAGCCGCCATGGCGGCTCTGCGGGCCGTGGCCGTCGGTGCCCAGGCCGCGCTGATGGCGCCCACCGAGCTGTTGGCCGAACAGCATTACCATAATTTTCGGGGCTGGTTGAGCAAACTGGGTGTCGAGGTTGCCTGGCTGACCGGACGGCTGGCTGGACGGATGCGGCGCGCGTTGCTGGAACGACTCGCCGCCGGCCATATCCCTATTGTGGTCGGCACGCATGCTCTATTTCAGGAAACCGTTGACTTCGCCGATCTCGCGCTAGTCATCGTGGACGAGCAGCACCGTTTCGGCGTACACCAACGACTGGCATTGCGTGAGAAAGGCCGCCAAGGCGGACGCTGTCCGCACCAGTTGATCATGACCGCTACCCCGATCCCCCGTACCTTGGCGATGAGCGCTTACGCTGATCTCGATACCTCGGTGATCGACGAGCTACCCCCCGGCCGCCGGCCCGTAAAAACGGCAGCGGTACCCGATAGCCGCCGAGCGGAAGTGATCGACCGCATCCGGCAAGCCTGCCGGCAGGGTCGCCAAGCCTATTGGGTGTGCCCACTGATCGAGGAATCGGAGACGCTGGAGTGCCAGGCGGCGGCGGTTACCGCCGAGCAGTTGACCACGACCCTGCCGGAACTGCGGATCGGCCTGGTGCATGGCCGATTGTCCCCGACCGACAAGGAGGCGGTCATGGCCGCTTTTAAGGCGGGAACGATCGATTTGCTGGTCGCCACTACCGTGATCGAGGTCGGCGTGGACGTGCCCAATGCCAGCCTGATGATTGTGGAAAACGCCGAGCGGCTCGGATTGGCGCAATTGCACCAGTTACGGGGCCGAGTCGGGCGGGGTAACACCGACAGCAGTTGCGTGCTGCTGTACAAACCGCCCCTCTCGCAAATCGCCCATGCCCGGTTGGCCGCCCTTCGGGAGTGCGGCGACGGTTTCGAAATCGCCCGCCGCGATTTGGAGCTGCGCGGTCCCGGCGAGGTGCTGGGTACCCGCCAGACCGGCGAACAAAGCCTGCGGGTCGCTGATTTGCTGCGCGACCAGGATCTGTTGACCACTGCCCGCCACGCTGCTGACCGACTGCTGCACGAAGCGCCGGATTGCGTCGAACCACTGATCCGGCGCTGGATCGGCGCCGGCGCACGCTACGGTGAGGTGTAGCGATGTACGCGACACACTTCGGTCTGCGCGAATTGCCGTTTGCGATCACGCCCGATCCAGCCTACATCTATCTGAGTCAACACCATCGGGAGGCGCTGGCGCACCTCTTGTATGGCACCGGCGAAAACGGCGGATTCGTACAGTTGACGGGCGAAGTCGGCACCGGGAAAACCACCCTGATCCGTGCCTTGCTCGAACAAGGGCTGGATCGAACCGACATCGCGCTGTGCTTGAATCCATGCCTGACGGTCGAGGAACTGCTGGCCGTGATCTGTGACGAATTGGGTGTGGCCTATTCGCACGAGCATCAGACTCTCAAACCGCTGCTGGACGCGCTCAATGCTCATTTGCTGCGCGCTCACGCCGCCGGCCGGCACACGGTATTGATTGTCGACGAAGCGCAGAACCTGAGCCGCGAGGTGCTGGAACAAATTCGCTTGCTGACCAATCTGGAAACGACCAAGCATAAGTTGCTGCGGATCATCCTGGTCGGGCAACCGGAACTGCGGGAGTTACTGGCGCGGCCGGATTTGCGACAGTTGGCCCAGCGCATCACCGCTCGCTATCACCTGCAACCCCTGACCCAGGAAGAAACATCCGCTTACATCGACCATCGGCTGCGAATTGCCGACGGCCATGGCGGCCTGTTTACCCCCAGCGCACGGCGCGCGGTCCATCGACGCTCCGGCGGTATCCCACGCCTCATCAACGTCATCTGCGACCGCGCTCTGCTCGGTGCCTACAGCCAAGGC
The DNA here is from genome assembly GCA_037045535.1 of Candidatus Competibacter sp. GTDB lineage: Bacteria > Pseudomonadota > Gammaproteobacteria > Competibacterales > Competibacteraceae > Competibacter_A. The sequence goes on along the minus strand of JBAOHI010000073.1, from coordinate 677,830 downwards.
GCGCGACGAGTGGATGCGAGAATGATCCTCCGAGCAGCGCGGGAGGCGCTGCAAGGCGATTCCAGCCGCTCGAAAAAGCGATCCCGATGGCACGGGTTGTGGCTGCCTGTCTCCAGCAAGGTTCCTCGGGGTGAAGCCAGTCCAAGAAGGCAATCCCGGCGGCGTTGGCTGGCGTTGGGCATTGGACTCACCGGATTAACCTTGGTCGGTATCGGCCTCTGGACACCCCGCACCGATTCAGATTTGACTGCCGCCGTGCCAACCCCAACGGCTGTGTCTGTTGAAGCCGGCGAACCCAGAGAGGACGCCACCAAACCGAAGAGCGCCACGTTGCTATCGACACCCGCCGCCAGCGCCGCTCCTCCATCGGCTCCGCTTCCGGCCACCAAGCCGACCCTGGCCATTCTATTACGCAAAGCCAGTCCCGACGACGCCAATGAGCGCTTGCTGGCAGCTTGGGGAATCCCTCCCTTGCAGAAAAGCCGGGTGGCGTTTTGCGAGCGCATCAGAACTCACGGCCTGCGCTGTTTGTCCGGCCGGGGCGATTGGGAAGCGCTGCGTCGTCTCGACCGGCCGGCCGTGCTGCGGTTGACCCGCCCCGGCGGTATCCCCGCGCCGGTCTTGTTGCGCTCGCTGGTGGCGGACCAGGCGACTCTGGAGGTTGCGGGTGAAACCCTGACCGTGCCGTCAGCCGAACTCTCACCGCTGTGGTCCGGTCAATATGTGTTGCTGTGGCGGCCACAGACCGACCAGCCTATCATCGGTCCTGGCAATGTCGGCGAAGCCGTGCGCTGGCTGCGTCGACGGTTGGCGCTGGCGGCCGGCCAGCCCGTTCCCGAGTCGCTACCCGAGGCTTTCGATACCGGCCTAGCCAAGCAATTGCGTGCTTTTCAGCAGGAGCGCGGTTTGGTGCCGGACGGAATAGCGGGAGGGCAGACGCTGGTGCTATTGAGTAATCTCGCGCCGATACCCGGTATTCCGGTGCTGGGCCCGCCACCGCAAGGGCCGTGAAGTGTCTTACATTCTCGACGCACTACGCAAGGCCGAACAAGAACGCCATCTCCGGCAGCCGCCGAATCTCCTGGTGTCCCCGCCACCGATTCAGCCTACTCGGCAGCGGCTTTGGCTCTGGTTAGGCTTGGGACTGGGTTTGGGATTCAACATCGCGCTGCTGGCTTATTTCCTGATTCAGCCACAACCCGAATCGATCGAACGGACCGCGTCGGCTGCAATTCCGGAGCCCCCCGTCGCCGAACCCGCCCCAGCCCCTCCACCGTCAGCCGTCTCCCGCAAGACGCCGATCATCTCGCCGCCGCCTGCGGAACCCTTGCATCCATCCATCACGGCAAATCCGGAGCGGCCTCGCAAACCCTCTTCGAAATCGATGTCCGGCCCTTCCGTTACCATCGGTCCGGAACCGATTCCCACGCTGGACGCCCTGCCTGCCAGCGTCCGGCACAACTTCCCCACCTTAAATCTCGACATTCATGTCTACAGCCCGGATGCGGACAAGCGGTTCGTGGTCGTCAACGGCCGGCGCCACCGAGAAGGAGATCTAATCGACGACGGCGTGGTGTTGGAAACCGTAACGCTGGACGGCGCGATTCTGCGCCAAGGTAGCCGGCGATTCCGGCTGCCAGTTCCCCGCTAATCGGAAGCTATCCGTCAATTGTCGCCGCTGGGGCTGATGTTGAGCCGGTAGTTGGTAGTCTGTGGTGCTGGACGTTTGCTTTCCAGCTTGATCTTCAACCGCAGGTTGTTGGCGGAATCCGCATGGCGGACAGCGGTTTCGTAGCTGATCTTGCCAGATTCGTACAGATCGAACAGCGCCATATCGAAGGTGATGATGCCGTGTTCGCTGGAGCGGGTCATGACCGATTTGATTTCTTTGATCCGCCCCTGAAAGATCAGCTCTGCCATCAGAGGGGTGTTTAGGAGGATTTCCATTGCCGGAACCAGGCCCGGCTGATCCTCTCTCGGCAACAATCGCTGCGAGATGAACGCCTTAACGTTGAACGATAAATCCATTAACACCTGTTGGCGCTTTTCATCCGAGAAAAAGTTGACGATGCGATCGAACGCCTGATCAGCATTGTTGGCATGCAAGGTGGTCAGGCAAAGGTGGCCGGTTTCAGCGAAATTAATGACCGCTTGCATCGTTTCCTTGTCCCGGACTTCGCCGATCAGAATGACATTGGGCGCTTGGCGCAAGGTATTCTTCAAAGCCGTCTCGTAGGACTCCGTGTCGACACCAATCTCGCGCTGATCCACCAGGGATTGCTTGTGGCGATGGAAGAACTCGATCGGATCTTCGATGGTGATGATATGCTCTCGTGAATGGGCGTTACGATGATCCACCATGGCGGCCATCGAAGTGGTCTTGCCGCAACCGGTACCACCCAAGAAAATCACCAAGCCGCGCTTGGCCATGGCGATGTCCTGAAGAATCGGCGGCAGATTGAGCTCATCCAAGGTCGGGATCCGCTGCTGGATCAACCGCAGCACCATGCCGGCACTACCCCGCTGAGTGAAGGCGCTAACCCGAAAGCGCGCGACATCGGGAAAATTCAGGGAAAAGTTGACTTCGTGATGCTGGTCGAACTCCCGCACCTGGCGGTCGTTCATGATCGAGCGCACCAAAAACCCCGCCTGTTGCGGGGTCAGGTTCTGGCCGGTGACTCGACGCAGATCCTGGTTGATCTTGAGCGCGGGCGGGCTGCCAGCGGTGATGAAAATATCCGATCCTTTCACCTCCAGCAACTTGAGCGTCAGCTCGTAAAGATACTGAGTCGCCTTCTCGCTGTCGCCCATGTTCCGCTCTGATTTTTGTTCCATGCCTGACTCCTCTCTCGTTGCTCGCTCGCACGATCTCGATTTCCCGGCGAGGTTGGCCCTGGTTGGCCAAACGACCGGAACCGTATCTTTACCGGCGATTGCCTCACCTGAGTATCGCCAACTATTTTATACTGCGCAAATTGCGCCGACTCCCGATGGTTTCGGCGTCCCCCGTTGCCGGCCATTCCGCTGTTCGCCCCTCGCGGTTCGCGGAAGCGCGCGCCCGCGATTTTGACGCTTCCGCATCCGCTGTCAGGAGATCTTCGCCGTCATGACCCGCACCCATCGTTCCGTGCTCCCGATTTGCCTGCTGCTGCTCCCGTTGTGCGGCGTGGCGGCGCCTTCGGCGCGTACCGCCGATTCTTCGCTCCCGCCGGATTTCCGCAAGCTGGTCAAACAAAACGAAACAACAGTTGTTAATATTAGCTCTACCCAAGCTCCCAGTAAGCAGAGCTCGACTCGCAAGCCCGGCCTGCCCGAGCTGCCGGGGAAGGAAGACCCCTACCTTGAATTCTTCAAGCGTTTCTTTCAGGAACGCCCCGAGCTGCCAGGCGACCGCCAATCCAATTCGCTGGGATCGGGGTTCATCATCTCGCCCGACGGCTACATCCTGACCAACGCCCATGTTGCCCAGGATGTCGACAAAATCATCGTCAAGCTCAGCGACCAGCGAGAACGGCCCGCTAAAGTGATCGGGGTGGACGAACTGACCGATGTGGCGGTACTCAAAATCGAGGGCGAGAATCTTCCGACCGTCAAAATCGGCGATTCGGACACGTTGGAAGTCGGGGAATGGGTGCTGGCCATCGGTTCACCGTTTGGGCTGGAACATACAGCCACCCAAGGTATCGTCAGTGCGGTGGGCCGCAATCTGCCTAGCGGAACCTACGTGCCCTTCATTCAAAGCGATGTCGCAGTCAACCCCGGTAGTTCCGGCGGCCCGCTGTTCAACCTGCGGGGCGAGGTGATTGGGATCAATTCGCAGATTTATAGCAGCACCGGTGGTTACATGGGGCTGTCGTTCGCCATCCCCATCAAGCTGGCAATGCGAGTGGTCGAGCAATTGAAAGCGACCGGCGAGGTAACGCGCGGCTGGTTGGGGGTATTGCTGCAAGCAGTCAACAATGATCTAGCGGAAGCGTTCCGACTCGACCGACCCCGCGGGGCGCTAGTCGCCCAGATTCTACCGGACAGTCCAGCGGCCAGCGCGGGGTTCAAGCCCGGCGACATCATCTTGCGCTACGGCGGCGAGCCAGTGGAGGACTCCTCGCAATTGCCACGGATGATTGGGGTCACGCCGGTCGGCAAGACGGTGGCGATGTCCATCCTGCGCAACGGCGAACCTCTGGAAATCAAGGCGACCATTGCGCGGCTGGAAACCACCCAAGAACCGGTTGCCACCATGGACGAGCACAGCGATCCGCGCCTGAACATGACCGTCGCCGACCTCGGCAACGAGCAACGCCGTACCTTAGGCGCGGAAGAACAGGGAGTATTGGTCACCAATCTGGAGGAAGGACCGGCCGCGAATGCCGGGCTTTACCTGGACGATATCATCCTGCAAATCGATCACAATCCGGTCAAAAGCGCTAGCCAGTTCGTAGAGTTAGCCAAGGAATTGCCCAAGGGCAAGGTGGTACCTATTTTGGTCAAACGGGAGAGCGAATCGCTCTATTTAGCCGTGCGCCTGCCCGATAAGGATTGAGGGGTACCCCGCAAAGCCCACTTGCGAATTGCCCGGCAACCTTTCCATCACATTTTGACAACTCCCCTCTCTCCGGGAGGAGAGCGTTTGTACCGGCGATGACCGCCAAGGACAACCACGCGATGAACCCTAACAACTGTCTGGATTTCGAAAAGCCCATCGCCGAACTGGAAGCGATGCTCCAGGAACTACGAAATCTCAGCGCCCAACAGGACTTAAACATTAGCGACGAAATCGCCCGGCTGGAAGCCAAAAGCAAGGCGCTTACCGAATCGATTTTCGCCAGCCTGACCCCTTGGCAGATTTCTCAGATTGCCCGCCATCCATTGCGGCCGTACACACTGGACTATGTGGAGCGGCTGTTCACTGATTTCCAGGAACTGCACGGAGACCGGATGTTTGCCGACGATCATGCCATCATCGGCGGGCTGGCGCGGTTGGATGGGCGGGCGGTCCTGGTGATCGGTCACCAGAAAGGCCGCGATACCAAAGAGAAAATTTATCGCAATTTCGGCATGCCGCGGCCGGAAGGGTACCGCAAGGCGCTGCGGTTGATGAAACTGGCCGAACAGTTCCAACTACCCGTGTTGACCTTTATCGACACGCCGGGCGCCTATCCGGGGATCGGGGCCGAGGAACGCGGCCAGAGCGAGGCCATTGCCCGCAATCTGTTCGAGATGAGTCGCCTACGGACTCCGATCATCTGCATGGTCATCGGTGAAGGCGGTTCTGGCGGCGCGTTGGCGGTAGGCGTCGGCGACCGAGTGCTCATGCTCCAGTATGGCACCTACGCGGTGATCTCCCCGGAAGGTTGCGCGGCCATTTTATGGAAGAGTGCCGAGAAGGCGCCCGAAGCCGCTGAGGCGATGAGCTTGACCGCCGATCGCTTGCTCAAGCTGAACCTGATCGATGGCATCATTCCTGAACCGCCTGGTGGTGCCCATCGGGATGTGACGCGAATGGCGGAGAACGTCCGAACGGCGCTGCGAGAAAGTTTGCAATATCTGGACACCTTGGGAATGGACGATCTGCTGGAGCAGCGCTACCAGCGCTTGATGGCTTATGGGATGTTCAAGGAAGCCGAGCCGGCGACCTCGGCCCAATCGTCTTGGCAAAGCAGCGTAGCTGCCCTGCTGGGTAAGGATAAGGATCCCCCAGCGCCAGCGGACCGCCCGCGCCACTTTTTGGATTTATGAGCCGATTTCCGCCAGCGGCTGCGGCGGTGGCCGCACTCCTGGCGAATCATCCGCAAACCCGTCATCTGATCGTCGGCTACAGCGGTGGCCTGGATTCCCATGTGCTGCTGCATCTGCTGGCCACCGATCGCGCGCTTCGAGCGGAGCGAGCGCTGGCGGCAATCCATGTCGATCACAACCTGCAAGCAGCTTCGGCCAGTTGGGGCGATCATTGTGCTCGCGTTTGCGATAAGTTGGCGGTTCCGTTTCGGGTGGTGAAAGTCGATGCCCGGCCTGCGCCCGGCGACAGCCCGGAAGCCGCTGCCCGCGATGCTCGCTACGCGGCTCTCGCCGCCGAACTCGGCATCGAAGCCGCGCTGTTGACGGCCCATCACCGCGATGATCAGGCCGAGACCCTCTTGCTGCAACTGTTGCGCGGCGCCGGACCGCACGGCTTGGCGGCTATGCCGTCGGCGGTCCGGTTCGGTCGGGGTTGGTTGTGGCGTCCATTTCTGGATGTGGATCGTGCCGATTTGCTGGCCTACGCTTGGGCTCATCACCTCCATTGGATCGAGGACACCAGCAACGATGACACCTGCTTTGACCGTAACTATCTCCGTCATCGCATTCTGCCGCTTTTGCGGGAGCGCTGGCCGGCGGTCGGTCGCAACCTGGCACGTTCCGCCCAACTATGCGCCGAAACCGCCTCTTGGCTGGACGCGGAAGCCGACGCCGACCTCGCCCGCGCCGCTCCTCGGCATCCCGATACCTTACCGCTCTCGGTGTTGTGCGAACTGAGCGAGCTTCGTCAACGGAACGCCCTGCGGCGATGGTTGCGCCAGCTTGGGTTACCGCTGCCCAACAGCCGGCAATTACGCCACATTCTCCACGATACGCTGACGGCTGGGCGCGACCGGCAACCTTGCGTCCGCTGGCCAGGTGGCGAAGTACGACGTTACCGGAATACGCTGTATGCCATGTTCCCCTTGCCGCCGCACGACGCGCGACGGACGTATAGCTGGCATTCCACCGCCGATGGTTGGCAGCCGCTGGATTTGCCGAATGTGGGCCGATTGCGGCTACAGACAGTCATGGGGTCAGGATTACGCGCTGAGGCGCTGGCCGGCAGTTTGCTGAAGATCGGCTTTCGCCAGGGCGGAGAACGGTTCCAACCCTCGGGACGCTCGCACGGGCAGGAATTAAAAAAATTATTGCAGGAGGTGGGTATTCCGCCGTGGAAACGCGATCGGTTGCCCTTGCTGCACGCGGACGGAAAACTGTTGGCGGTCGTGGGTTTGGGCATTGCCGCCGATCAGATTGTCAGCGCCCACGAAACCGGTTGGCAACCCGTTCTGGATCCACCATCGGTAGCTAAGCTTGGATGACGGTTCACAAACCTACCGGCAACCGCAGGTGGATAGATCGCATGCAGGGGGCTTTGTTGCATAAATCGGAAGAAAATCCGTACCGTACCGTGCGGCGATCAATCTTTCGCGAGGGCGTTGGCGGCCCATGCCATCTTCGTGCCCGAGGTTCGCCATCCGGTGGGGGTAGACGCCGGCCAGCAGCAACATCTGGTAGCTTGGCTATCCAAGCGGTTGAGCGTGACGATCCGGGCGCCCATGCTAGAGTCACTGGGCTTCCAACTGCTGGGCGGACGGTTGTTGCCCGCCGATGGTCAACCAGCCGCGCAATTCATGTATCAGGATGGCGGTGGCCAGCGACTGACGCTCTACGCGCGGCGCAGGTTAGGCGGCAATCGCGAAACTGCTTTCCGCTTCGCCGAACAGGACGGGATCGGTGCCTTCTATTGAGTAGACGGTGATCTCGCCTACGCGCTCATCGGCGATTTGAGTCGGCCGATGTTGGATCAGGTTGCCCACGCGGTTTATCGGCAGTTGAATCCTTGACGGTTCCCTTCATTCACCGGTTGGGAAGGGGGGAACAGGGCCGCAGGGTGTCACCAGCTGCCCAGCAAATCCCCCAACAAGGTGTGAGTTGGCAGTAGCAAATTCTATTCGAACTCGCTGGGCCAACAGGTATAAGCGCAGCATCGACTCTGGTAGGCGCCGGATGTTCGGGGCACATCCTGTGCCCGGTCTGACGCTGGTACAGCTTCTATTGAAGTAGACATGCCTTTCGAGAGCTTGCTTGGCTGTTGTCGTAAGTTGCCTGGGATCTTGTCTCTACCGTCACACAAACATGATCGTCAGAGAAAGCCTCTCGCCAGACATATCCATCTAAGCAGGTGTCTGGGCCATATGGTCCCCCGTCTGGATTGATCCGCGCAGATGCTTGGCTGTTGTCATAAGCTGTTTGAGACCTTGTTTCTACTGTTACGCAAACATGATCAGTGGATGAAGCTTCTCGCCAAACATAAGGTAGGAGGCATGTATCAGGTCCATAGCTGCAATCCCTTACCGCTATTAGATCGACCAGTGAGCCAGCAGTGACCACGGCGCCGGCAGCAGGTGTCTGATTACTAATATGCTCGGCAGGGAAAGTAGCGCTATTTTGGTTTGTTATTGTGCCGATTACTAACTGCGCTCCGGTGACTGTGTTGACAGCGTCGGTTTGCGTCATGCCAACTACGTTGGGGACGGTGACGGGCGCTAGTCCTGACACGACGAGATCGACGGCCGAGCCCGGACTGAACCGAGGTACCTGCAGCGGGGTTCTGGCGGATGACGGTACCGGCCGGAACTGTCTCACTGGCCTGCTGGGTGATCTGCCCGACCGTCAACCCCGCTTCTGTGATCGCGCTGGTGGCGGCGCTCTGGGTCAGGCCGACCACGTTGGGGACGGTGACGGGCGCTAGCCCTGACACGACGAGATCGACGGCCGAGCCCGGACTGAACCGAGGCACCTGCGGCGGGGTTCTGGCGGATGACGGTGCCGCTAGGCACGGTGGAGCTGGCCTGCTGGGTCACCGACCCGACGGTTAGCCCTGCTTGCGGCGATGGCGCTGGCAGCGGCGCTCTGGGTCAGGCCGACCACGTTGGGGACGGTGACGGGCACTGGCCCCGAGGATACGACGAGATCGACTGCCGAGCCGGGGGCTGGACCGCGGCATCTGCGGCGGGGTTCTGGCTGATGACGGTGCCGGCTAGGCGCGGTGGTCGCTGGCCTGCTGGGTCATCCGATCCAACCGATTAGCCCTGCTTGGGTAATGGCGCTGGTAGCGGCGCTCTGGGTGAGGCCGACCACGTTGGGCACGGTGACGGGCGCTGGCCCCGAGGATACGACGAGATCGACCGCCGAGCCGGTGGCGACCGAGGCACCTGCGGCGGGGTTCTGGCTGATGACGGTGCCGCTAGGCACGGTGGTGCTGGCCTGCTGGGTCACCGACCCAACGATTAGCCCTGCTTGGGTAATGGCGCTGGTAGCGGCGCTCTGGGTCAGGCCGACCACGTTGGGCACGGTGACGGGCGCTGGCCCCGAGGATACGACGAGATCGACCGCCGAGCCGGGGGCGACCGAGGCACCTGCGGCGGGGTTCTGGCTGATGACGGTGCCGCTAGGCACGGTGGTGCTGGCCTGCTGGGTCACCGACCCAACGATTAGCCCTGCTTGGGTAATGGCGCTGGTAGCGGCGCTCTGGGTCAGTGCCGACCACGTTGGGCACGGTGACGGGCGCTGGCCCCGAGGATACGACGAGATCGACCGCCGAGCCGGGGGCGACCGAGGCACCTGCGGCGGGGTTCTGGCTGATGACGGTGCCGCTAGGCACGGTGGTGCTGGCTTGCTGGATCACCGACCCGACGGTCAGCCCTGCTGCGACGATGGCGCTGGCAGCGGCGCTCTGGGTCAGGCCGACCACGTCAGGCACACTAATGGCTGCCGGGCCTGAATGATCGGGCGGGATGACCGGCGCTTCCAAGATAGAATTCACCAGCTCGGTCGCCGCCGGAATCAGGCAGTCGGCGTTACTGCTCGCCGCCGAGCAGGGCGCATCCGTTACGTCTTCCACGAACTGCAAGGATTGTTGCGCCTGGGGATCGACATCGCTCTCGGTAGCAGCGGGGGTTACGGCCTGCGGGTTCGCTTGGCCAGTGGCGCGCGCCACCCAGTTTACTAGCAGTGACGACCGGCAGGCGGTTGGTGCCGTCGAGCTTCGGCCGGCAGCGGAGGCGGCATCCTGGATCGCGCACAGCGTTTCCCCGCTGGCGGCGCCGCTTGCCCACAGCAAGTTGGCCAGCAGGGCGTTCAGCGATTGCCGCAGCGTCTCGGGGGCGGTAGCAGCCGGCTGGGTGGTGGCCGATTGGGTAGCGACCGACTGCGCGGTGGCGGCTTTCGCCCGCACTTGATCGATCAGCGTTTGCAGATCATGCAACAGGCGGCCGTTGATCGGTACGGTGATTGGTCCTGCCTCGACTTGGCCGCCGCCACTGACAAAGCTGACGTTGACGGTGCTGTCGGTGATGGTGTCCAACCGTGCTTCTGCACCGCTGGAGTCTCGATACTGGGCAGGCAAGTTGTCCGACCCCAGATTCAGGTCGGCCCAAGTTCGGGTGTCGCTGTCGGACCAGGTGAGCCCTTCGACAGCCGTTGGTAGACCTTGTCCGTCCTTGGTCGCCCGCACGCCGACGGCATGCGACGTGCTGTCAGCTTGGATACCGACTCCTAGCAGCGCGAACTTGTTGAGCAGGTCGGTGAGCAAGGAACCGAGGGCGATCTTGTCACCGGCCGCCGTGGAGGCGGCGATGACGAAATTCTGATCGGCTTCGGACCATTCGAGGGTAGTAATCGGACCGGTTTCTGCGGTGGTTTGGACGGCAGTGGTGCTACTGGTATTCGGGAATTGAAGCAAGCGGATCTTCTTGAGCAGGCCAGTCAGGAACTCGCCACCCAGCGTGGCCACAGTGAAGTTGACGTCGGCGAACGCCACATCATCAGCGTAGGCCCGCAGATTGTGAACACCGTTTCCGAGCCGATTCCAGTTGTAGGTCAGGCCAAAGCCGGTGTCGGCATGCCCGCAAGCGGTTGCCGTATCGGGTCGGTCGGTGCCATGGGCAGTGGCCAACAACGGCCCGCCGTCGATACTCACCTCTACCTTGTTTGCGGCGCAGACCCAGCCCCGAATCAGGCCGATCCCGCTGACAGAAGACCCTTGCGCGGGCGATTCTAACGCTACCCGCACTGCGGTCGGTGGGTTCGTGACCGGCGGGACGGTCGTCGGATTGACGAACATGAAATTCTGATCAGGTTCCGACCAGCGGATCTGAAATGAATTACCCTGCGCCGGGAAGTCGGCGACGGTGTATTCTCCTTGCAATCCAGTCAGGAATTCGCCGCCCAGCGTAGCGACAGTGAAGTTGACGTCGGCGAACAACACGCCATCGGCGAAGGCTCGTAGGTTGTGGAGACCCTCTCCCAGCCGATTCCAGTTGTAGGTCAGACCGAAGCCGGTGTTGGCGTGTCCGCAAGCCGTCACTGTATCGGGCCGGTCGGTGCCGTGGGCGGTAGCCAGCAGCGGCCCACCATCGACACTCACCTCCACTCGGCTTGCTTCGCAAGCCCAACCCCGGATCAAGCCGACTCCGCTGCGTAGAAACGCTGCTGGTGCTGGCGATTCCAAGTGAGCAAGTGGTGCCGCGACACTGGGGAAACTCAATAGGGTTAAGAAGCCGAACAACAGTAAGGCGAGACTGATTAGGCTCTTCCAATAAGAAAAAATGGATTTTTCTCGCATGGTTATCCTCTCAAGGTAATTTTTCAGTGCTGGATAAAAGCCGCGCCGCCAGCATTTGGATCGTCGTTTTGCAGTACCCAAATGCTCCGCGCCGCTCTTCCTCGCTTGAAGAGGGGAGTCTCTATCACTATAGACAAAGTTGTTATGCTTGTGTCATGCCACTACCCTATTTAGAGTGGCTTTCTGTAATTTTCTTTAGAAAAGATGCTCTTGGAGCTACTCGCCGCCTGTTCGGAAAGGCCATGGCCGTGTAATCCGCTCGAAGTAATGAAAACAATCTCTTTTTCTGTTTCATTCTGGAACGTTCGGGGAGGAGAGTTCTCGCAGGGACCTCAAGGCTTCTCTCGCTGGTCGAGCCAAGGAACTAAGCCGCGAGGCTGTCAGTGGCTGTCCAGCAAATCCCCCAGAGTGCGAGTCAGCAGCAGCAAATCCTGTTCTCGCGACAAGGTGTGTTCCCCATCCTTGACCAAGAGTAGCCGGGCGTCAGGCCCGGTCAGTCGTTCGATGACCTGCAGGCTGATCTGCCATGGCACATCAGCGTCGTTCATACCGTGGATCAACCGTACCGGGCAGGTAATGGGCAGCTCCGGTCGATCGAACAGGCGGTGCCGCTTCGCTTCCTCGATCAAGTTCAAAGCGATGATGTAAGGCTCGCTGTAGGGCGATGGCAGGCTGATAACCCGCTCGCGTCGCAATCGCTCGCGAAGGTGGTCATCGAGCCGTTCCCACAACAGATACTCGGTAAAGTCGACGGCGCACGCCAGGCCGAGCAGTGCGACGATCCGCTCCGGTCGTGCCAGCGCCGTCAGCAGCATGATCCAGGCGCCCATCGATGACCCTACCAGGATTTGCGGACCTTCGGTCAGCCGGTCCAATACGTCGCGAGCTTCTTGCGCCCAGCGGCCGATGGTGCCTTCTGAGAATGTGCCGCTGGATGCGCCGTGACCGGAGTAATCGAAACGAACGAAAGCTTGGCCGCGCCCCCGGCACCAGCGCTCTAGAGTGGTGGCCTTGATGCCGGTCATATCCGAGGTGAATCCGCCCAGAAACACCACGCCGGGCGCGGCGCCTGGGCTGCGGTGATAGGCAAGATGAGCGCCATCGGCGAGCGTCAGTCGGGACGGTCGATTGTCGAAGAGCAGCATCGCGCATTTTTCTCCCGGTGAAATCGGCTAAAGTATCTCATTGATGATAGAAAAAATGAGACGCGCCTCGTTTGGATCGCGATGATAACGCCACGACCGGGGATTGGGGCTCGACGACAAGAATAATGATGGCGCATGAAATCGCCACCCGAGGAAATGAACGATGAGCAATCAGCGTGCAATGATCTGGTTCCGAAATGATCTGCGATTGCACGATCACGAAGCGTTGAGTTTGTTAGCAAGTAGCATGGATGTGCTGGTACCCGTCTATTGTCTCGATCCGCAGCAGTTTGAAATCCAACCGCTGGGGTTTCCCCGCCTAGGGCCGCTGCGGGCGCGATTTCTGATCGAGTGCCTGGAGGATTTACGGATCGGATTAGAAATGCGGGGTAGCGGTTTATATGTGGAGTTAGGCGAGCCCGAAAAGGTGATTCCGCGTTTGGCCCAGGCCCTGGGTGTCCAAGTGGTATTCACCGAGCGCGAGATTTTGGGGGAGGGTGCGCGGGCGGAACGGCGATTAGCGGCGGCGTTGGAGTCGCTGGGCATACCGTTGCGCCGCTATTGGGTCAACACGCTCGTGCATTCGAGCGATTTACCTTTTCCTGTCGCTAACTTGCCTGAGCAATTCAGTCAATTTCGAGAGGCGGTCATGGCCGACCGCGAGCCGCGAGTCCCGTTGCCACCCCTGCAGATGCTACCCGCTTATCCAGCTGAATTGACCACGCCAACCTTGGCCGCTTTGGTCCAGACCGTGGAATTGTCCACCGCCCTTGAAGCCGGCCAGGATTCTGGCTTCAAGGGCGGCGCGACGGTAGCCTTGGCAAAGTTGCAGGAGTTCGTGCAAGGTCGTCGGGTGTCTCTGGACACGCTGCGCGGTGGCGCGAGGGAGGCGGATGCAGCGCGAGTCGACCAATTCGCGCCTTGGTTGGCGCGTGGCGCGATATCGCCTCGGTGGATTTATCAATACATCGAGTATTCTGGTCTTGCAGCGTGGGCTGGCAAACTGGCGACCGGCACCATCGATGAGTTGTTGAAACGTGATTTCTGTCGATTCCTCGCGCTCAAGGGAGGCGAACGGGCCGAGCAATTCGATCGTGCGGCGACCCGGAACGATGAAGGAGCACGGGAGCGATTCGAGCGCTGGCGCCGGGGCGAGACCGGCGAATCCTTCGTGGATGCCCACCTGCGCGAGCTGGCGCATACCGGCCATTTGACCTCGTTTGGCCGGCGGCTTGTAGCGAGTTATCTCTACCACGACCTGCGGCTTGATTGGCGCTGGGGCGCGGCTTGGTTCGCGTCACGGCTGCTAGACGATGATCCCAGTGTCAATCTGGCTGACTGGATGACCGTGACCGGGTTTTGGCGGCTCGATCAACAGGCTCGTCTGGATCCGGCCGAGCAAGCAGCTCGTCGTGATCCCGACGGGTCGTATACCCATCGCTGGTTAAAATCGGCTCCGGCGCCCGCCCGGCGGGTCGGTCAAGCGGGTGCCTGATGCGGCACGATGTTTCCATTGCCACCGCATCGAGCGCGTTGGGGCGCGGCTTTTCAGGCAGCTTCCCAGACTTGGGCGACCAGAGCCGGCAGAACCGAGCCGGCGGCGCCGTTCAGGCAGAAGGTGACATGTGGGCTGAGCGGAGTGGGTTGCGGGTTAATCTCCACCACCGTGACGCCCGCGGCCAGCGCGGCGAAAGGCAGATCGGCAGCGGGATAGACCAAGGCCGAGGTGCCGATGCTAAAAAAGACCTCGGCGGTCAGGGCAGCGTGCTCGGCGGCACGCAAGGCGCCGGCTGGTAGCATTTCCCCGAACCAGACCACGTCAGGGCGCAGCAATCCGCCACAGCGCGGGCAGCGTGGCGGAACCTCGTCGCTGTCCGGCCAGCTTTCCACCGGTCGATCCTCGTTAAAACACTTGGCGCGAAACAGATTGCCGTGCAGCTCCAGTATGCTGTGACTGCCCGCCCGCCGATGTAGGCCGTCCACATTTTGGGTGATGAGGGTAAATTCGGCAATCCGCTGTTCCATTTCGACCAGGGCCTGATGGCCGGGGTTCGGTTCGGCTTGGCGGACCCGTTTTTGCCGCCAGGCATACCATTCCCACACCAGTTTTGGATCGCGCCGGAAGGCGTCGGGAGTGGCGAGCTCCTCCGGATTGTAGCGGGCCCACAGGCCGGTCTGCGCTTCGCGGAAGGTGGGTACGCCGCTTTCGGCGGAGATACCGGCGCCGGTCAGCACCGCCACTCGACGGGCGGTGCGGAGGCGGTCGATCAGTTCGGTGGGAATCGAGGGTTCGCTCATGGCGACGCATCTCCGGTGCAAAATCGATCCAGCATAACACGTTGGCCGTCGGTCATCGCGGCTATTCCCTCCACTTCAGAACCGCATTTAGTTGCATTGTGCAACTAAATGGACCGTTATCCATTATCCATTGTTAAGCATTAAAGCAACTAAATCGACTCGACTCCTACAAAAGAAGCCGACCAGCGTTCCGTGAAGCACGGTCGTCGTAGCCGGTGTATGAACCAAGCGGGGGAGAACCATCATGCGTCTCGAATGCCTGATCATCGATCCGCAGAACGATTTTAGCGACGTACCGGATGCGGCGTTGCCGGTGCCGGGTGCCAGCGCGGACGCCGAGCGGTTGGCTGGATTGCTGGACCGGCTCGACGGTCGGATCGAGCAGATCCATGTCACGCTCGATACCCATCAATTCGTCGATATTGCCCATCCGGTGTTTTGGCGGGACGAACAAGGCGAGCGACCGGCGCCGTTTACCCAGATTACCGTCGAGGATGTCGAAAGAGGGCGTTGGTACGCTTTCGATCTTCGCTTGCAACAGCCAGCGTTGGCCTACGTGCGAGCCTTGCGCGACAACGGTCGCTACACTTTGACCATCTGGCCGCCGCACTGCTTGATCGGGACGTGGGGACACAACGTGATGCCGGCGGTGGCGGGGGCATTGCGGCGCTGGGAAGAAACGGGCTTCAAGCGCGTCGATTATCTGCTCAAAGGTCACAACCCTGGGACCGAGCATTATTCGGCGGTGCAAGCCGATGTGCCCGATCCAACCGATCCGAGTACCCAACTCAACGTCGGGCTGATCAAAACTCTGGAAAACGCTGATTTAGTGGCGGTGTCAGGGCAGGCGTTATCGCATTGCGTCGCGAACACGATCCGCGACATTGCCGATTACTTTGGCCGGGAAAGCATCCGTAAGTTAGTGTTGATCGAGGACACCAGTTCGCCGGTGCCTGGTTTCGAGGATTTGGCGCATCGATTTTTGACGGATATGCGCGAACGCGGGATGCGAACCGCACGCGCCGCTGATTTCCTCGCTTGAGCGGGACGAGTGATGAGGCCGGTATGGCGATCGTGTTCGGTTCGTATTACACCATCGGCAAGATGCATTGGTATTGCGAAGATTATGCGATGCAGGGGAGGGAGCCGTTTCCCCATGTGATTCTCGCCGACGGATGTTCTGCCTCGCTAAACAGCGATGTCGGCGCAAGATTGTTGGTGCTAAACGCTCGCCAGGAAATAGAGCGCTTCGCACGGGTTTCAGGCGATGAAGCCGAACGCACCGCATTGCACTGGCGCTTGGGCCGCCGAATCGCGCGCCGCGCCGCGCGGCAGATCCAAGCTTTGAGACTCCCTCCCGAAACGCTGGATGCCACGCTGCTAGTCTCTTGGTGCGACGGAGCAAAAGTATTCGTCCATCTCTATGGGGATGGCTGCATTGCGACCCGCCGTGCCGATGGCAGTGTGGCGGTGATTCAGGTTGAGTACGCGGAAAATGCCCCATATTACTTGTCTTATCTGTTGGATACCGAGCGCCAAGCCTTTTATCAAGAGGCAATCGGCGATCCGGCGGTGGCGCAGTCCGTCCGTTATCTGAATGAAACGACCGATTCATCGATCCGGCGGGAACAATTCAATGCGCCTATCATGTTTTCTTTCGATCTGGCGACGTTTCCCACGATCGCGGTTGCCACCGATGGTCTCCATTCCTTCATCAACGCTGAAACCAGCAATTGGGTGAATTCGCTTGAAGTGACGCGGGCCATGCTGGATTTTGGCAGTTACGAGGGTGCCTTCGTCAGGGATCGGCTAGAAAAAGTCTTGATCGAGTTTGGTAAACGATCGATTTTCAATTTGGACGATCTCAGCCTGGGTGTGTTCGTGGAGAGGGGTTAGATGAACGCGATCGCGCCGGAGCCCGGCGAAGCGAGAACGGTTGCCTACCAGCAGCCTTTCTTACCTGAAAAACCCTTGTTTACCGTGGAGCTGGTCATTTTCACCATCCGTGCCGATCAGTTGCATGTACTGCTGATCAAGCGTGCCGATCAACCCTGCAAGGGATGGTGGGCCTTGCCGGGCGGTTTCCTGGATCCGCTACGCGACGATTCCATCGAAGCCTGCGCGCTGCGCAAGTTGACGGAAGAAGCGGGTTTTCATCCCCCTTATCTTGAACAGTTGAAAACCTACGGCTCGTGTGACCGCGACCCTCGCGGCTGGACTGCTGCCACCGTGTATTTCGCGCTGATAGCCTCGGAGCAAGTGCAGCTAGGCGGCAATCAGGAAGCAGCGGACTGGGTGGCGGTACAAGGCGACGGGGTAGGCTTCGATCTGGCATTCGATCACGCTGGCATTCTGGCCGACGCGGTGGAACGCCTGCGTTCCAAGCTGGAGTACACCCATATCGCGGTTCATTTGTTGCCGGACGAATTTACGCTTCCCGAGCTGCAGCGGACTTACGAGATCATTCTTCAACAGCCGTTGGACAAAAGTTCTTTCCGACGTCGGGTTGCCCAGGCTAGCATGTTGGAGGAGGTATCCGGCAAGCAGCGGGACGGGGCCGGTCGGCCGGCGCAACTCCACCGCTTTCGGGATTACGACCGGCGGACGTTTTTCCCGCGTAGCCTGAGCCGTCACGCGCGGTGAACGCTGTCAGAAAAACCGCAGATAGGTTTCCAGGACTTTGAGGGTATAGTCGCCGGTCGTGCCGTTGCGATATTGCTCGGGGTCGCCACTGATCCACCAGGCGGCGGCGCGCTGCACGGCAACGATCTCGTTCTGATTGCTGGCGGCGAACTGGTCACGTAGCACGTCACCCATCACGCAAACCAGCACTTGGCGGGCCAGTGACTCATCGGCGGCGAACTGATCTGGCGTCACGTCCTGATGCAGGCAGCGCTGCGACCAACGCCCGATATTTTCGGGTTTGACTTTCCAATCGCCGTATAAACCGGAATCGGGACCGGTTGCCGGGGCCGACAGCCGGAGCGCCTCCACCAGTGCTTCCACCTTCGCTTCGGAGATTTCCCCATGCGCGGGAAGCGCGATCAGGAGCAGCAACAGCAGGAGTGCTTTCAACCGTGCAAGCTGGGAGCGCAATCGGATTGACAAGATGGATGTGAAACCATGGTTTCCGCGCAGCATGGGTACCCTCGCTGACGATGACGATAGAGCTGAAGTCGGATAACGGATGGACGGTTTTAGCGAACCAAGGTTCGATCCAGTGCTCGATAGCTGATGGCTTCAGTCAGATGTGGCGTCTTGATGCCGTCGCTGCCGGCCAGATCAGCGATAGTCCGAGCCACTTTCAAAATCCGGTGATAGGCGCGCGGCGACAGGCCCAGCCGTTCCAGCGCTTGTTCCAACAGGCGATGATCGGTTTCTCCTAAAACGCAGTAGCGTTCGATCTCACGGGTGTTTAGCGCGCTGTTGGGCTTACCGGCACGCTGCAACTGCCGGTCGTGGGCGACATGGACCCGGGTGCGTACTGTGGCGCTGTTCTCTTCCGGGATTTCGCCACGGAGCACCCGGTGGGCCAGTCGCGGTACCTCGATGTGCAGGTCGATCCGGTCTACTAGCGGTCCGGACACCCGCGCTCGGTAGCGACGCACCTGCTCTGGCCCACAGGCACAGCGCCGTTCGCTGTCGCCCAAATAGCCGCAGGGGCAAGGGTTCATCGCGGCCACCAGTTGAAACCGTGCAGGAAAATCGGCTTGGCGGGCAGCACGAGAGATGGTGATTCGACCCGATTCCAAGGGCTCGCGTAAGACCTCCAAAACGCGCCGGTCGTATTCTGGCAGTTCGTCTAGAAATAGCACGCCGTGGTGGGCCAGGGAAATCTCGCCTGGCCTCGGCTGGCTGCCACCACCGACTAAGGCAACCGCTGAAGCGGTATGGTGGGGAGCGCGAAACGGTCGAATGCCCCATTGTGTCAGATCTAAGCCTTGCGCGCTGATCGAAGCGATGGCAGCGGTTTCCAGCGCCTCTACTTCGCCCAGCGGCGGCATGATGCCCGGTAGTCGGCTGGCCAGCATGGTCTTGCCGGTGCCGGGTGGGCCGATCAGCAGCAGGTTATGCCCGCCGGCAGCAGCGATTTCCAGCGCGCGCTTGGCATGATGCTGACCGCGTACATCGCTCAAATCTCGTTCCAGAATCGGTTTTGGCGTTGGGTGGGATTGAGCTGGGGGTGGCTGCAAAGCAGTCCCGGTCGCCAGTTGCCGGCAGACTTCCAGCAGATGTGTCGCGCCGAGTACATCGACGTCGCCGACCAGCGTGGCTTCGCCGGTATTGTCGTACGGGACCAGCAATGTTCGCTTGGCGTCCCGACACGCCAAAGCTGCCGGGAGTACTCCGCGCACACCGCGCAATTCCCCACCCAAGGCGAGTTCGCCGAGGAATTCGTGCTGGTTGAGACGTTCGCGATTGATCTGTCCCGAGGCTGCCAGAATGCCTAGGGCAATTGGCAAATCGAAGCGGCCCCCTTCCTTGGGCAGATCGGCGGGAGCCAGATTGATGGTGATGCGGCGGCTGGGAAACTCAAACTGGCTATTGAGAATCGCGCCACGTACCCGGTCCTTGCTTTCCTTGACTGCGGCTTCCGGCAGTCCAACGATGAACAGACCCGGCAGACCGCCCGATAAATGCACCTCCACGCTGACCAACGGAGCGTGGATACCGACTTGGGCACGGGTATAAACGATGGCGAGCGACATGAAAATTCTGTTGGCTAACGACCGGGTTCAACAAGCAGGTTCCGAGGGTTCGGCACGCGTTCGCGAATCGAATCCGCACTATTTTTGTGCATCAGGGATTTTGCGCTGCTTGGCATGCGATGTTCTGGCAGATGCTAGCCGAAGGAATGGCCTTGTCCTGTGGTGCTGGACCGTGTGACTTTGGCTTCAGCAATCACCACTTTCCGGTTCGACAGGTTTTTCGGTGCTTTTGCGTCGTTTGCCGCCACCAACCTTGGTTTCTAGTTCGGCGACTTGTTTTTCCAGTTCTTCCAGTTTGGCGCGGGTGCGGGCCAACACGCCTTGTTGTACCTCGAATTCCTCGCGCGTTACCAGTTCCAGCTTGGCGAAAGCCGTCTGTAGCGCAGCGTGGAGATTCTTCTCCATTTCCGCTTGAAACTGGCGAAAGCTGGGTGGCAAGGCGTCAGTGAAACGCTTGGCCAAATCGTCGAAAGCTTTAGGATCGATCATTGTCATTTCTCCGAGATACGGATTGCTATCCAGTTTAGTGTAACGGGATTTTTTGGTTTATGCGTGGCAACTGATTTGCACTGATATGGTGCATAAGATGGTGCGTGCGCTGGGTTGGAGAGGGGCTAAGAAGAACATCGAGGATGAGATTTGTTTGTAACTAATTGTATAAATTGAATATTTAATCATGGCACATAATCTGCTTTAAGTTGGCGACAACATGAACTGTCAGCGTCGATGCACGGGATTGTCGGGACGCCGAGACGACGGGTCCTGCCCTCGCTGAATCTTTTAAAAACCATGGGAGATCAATATGAAACTGATTACCGCGGTCATCAAGCCGTTCAAACTTGACGATGTTCGAGAGGCACTTTCGGAAGTGGGTGCGCAGGGGATCACGGTCACCGAGGTGAAGGGTTTTGGTCGCCAAAAAGGCCATACCGAGTTGTATCGGGGCGCCGAATACGTGGTCGATTTTCTGCCCAAGATCAAAATCGAGGTCGGCGTAACCGACGATCTGACCGAGCGAGTAATTGAGGCGATTAGTCAGGCAGCTAATACCGGCAAAGTCGGTGATGGCAAGATTTTCGTGTATGACCTAGAGGGCGCCGTTCGAATCCGCACTGGCGAATCGGGGCCAGAAGCCTTGTAAGGCGATTAGTGACCAAATTTTACGTCCTCTCATGATCCAACCGGAGAAAGCTACTGATGAGTAGAGCGATGCAAATAACGAAAAACGGTATCTTGCTTGGATTGCTAGCGGTATTGGCGCCAGCGCTGGCGATCGCGCAAGAAGCTGTGAAACCTGAGCTAAATTCGGGGGATACTGCTTGGATGCTGACGTCGACCGCTTTGGTGTTGTTCATGACCATTCCGGGTCTGGCGTTGTTTTACGCGGGCATGGTGCGCGCTAAGAATGTGCTATCGGTGATGATGCAATGTTTTGCCATCACTGCGCTGGTGACGGTGCTATGGACATTATACGGTTATAGTATCGCATTCGATACGACGGGCATGGCGGCGGACACGCTCAATCTCAATTCTTTCGTGGGTGGCTTGTCCAAGGCTTTTTTGAGTGGCGTTACGCTCGACAGTCTATGGCAACCGGTTTCCACGGCAGCTAATGCGATCCCGGAAACGGTGTTCATGACCTTCCAAATGACCTTCGCCATTATTACCCCGGCGTTGATCGTTGGTGCCTTTGCCGAGCGGATGAAATTCTCGGCTTTGCTGCTGTTCATGGGGTTGTGGCTGACCATTGTCTATCTGCCCATCGCACATATGGTGTGGGGTGGCGCGGGTTCGTTGATCGGTAGTAGCTGGGGTGTGCTGGACTTCGCTGGTGGTACGGTAGTGCATATCAATGCAGGTATTGCAGGATTGGTCGCCTGTTTGGTGTTAGGTAAGCGGAAGGGCTATCCGCATACCGCGATGCCACCACACAACCTTAACTTCACCGTGATGGGTGCCTCGATGCTGTGGGTTGGCTGGTTCGGGTTTAACGCGGGCAGTGCGGTGGCGGCCAACGGCAGCGCGGGCATGGCGATGGCGGTGACCCAAATTGCGACTGCGACGGCGGCGCTGGCCTGGATGTTTTCCGAGTGGCTGTCGCACGGCAAACCGAGCGTGCTGGGCATCGCCTCCGGCGCCGTGGCCGGTTTGGTGGCGATCACGCCGGCTTCCGGCACCGCCGGCCCAATGGGTGCTCTGTTGATCGGCGCTGCTTCTGGTATCGTGTGTTTTCTGACATCGACCAAACTGAAGCGGGCATTAGGTTACGACGATTCGCTGGATGCCTTCGGCGTGCATGCCGTGGGCGGTTATCTCGGTGCGATTCTGACGGGGCTGTGCGCGGATAAGATGATGGGTGGTATCGGTTTGGCCGATGGCGTGACGCTGGGTGGTCAATTATGGGCCCAATTCAAGGGAGCGACCTTCACACTGATTTACACCGCCGTCATGAGTTTCATCTTACTCAAGATCGTGGATGTGGTGATCGGGCTACGGGTGACTGAAGAACAGGAAACCGAGGGTTTGGACATCGCCTTGCACGACGAACGCGGCTACAATCTGTGACGGTCAGCGACGGACAGCACTTTGTAGGGATTTGCTGTCCGTCCGAGGCCACACGGGGGCGTGGATTTCGGTTATATTTCCGCACAGGCTTTAATTTTGGATTAGGCGAACGCTAGAGGGCATCCATGAAGCTAGTCACTGCAGTTATTAAACCGTTTAAGTTGGACGATGTGCGGGAAGCCCTGTCGAGTATCGGCGTGCAGGGTATCACCGTGACCGAAGTCAAAGGTTTCGGCCGCCAGAAAGGTCATACCGAGCTGTACCGGGGCGCCGAGTATGTGGTGGATTTCCTGCCGAAGGTCAAACTGGAGATCGCTGTGGACGACGGTCTGGTAGACAAGGTGGTGGAGGCGATCTGTTCCACTGCCAATACCGGTAAGATCGGCGACGGCAAAATCTTCGTCTACGATTTGGAACGCGCAATCCGGATTCGCACCGGCGAAATCGGTCCCAGCGCGCTGTGACCGTGCCGTGAGGCGCGACCTGAAGAGGGCGGGGCATTCAGCGCTCCGCTCTTGTTTTTGGGGACGCTATTAGGGAATTGCCCGGTTATAGAATTGGCAGCGGGGCTGGTTTCATGCCTCGTCAGGCAGGGGAAGCACGGCACACACGTTGTCCAGTTCCGCAGTACAGGCATGGATTTGATTCACCGCAGCCATCGCTTGGTCGCGGGTGATGCCTAACATGAACATGGGTAGCGCAGGGAGACGGTTGTTATGCTCTTCTCCTAAACCGAAGTAGTGTAGCAACCGATTGGCGATGAGTACCAGATTCGAATATTCGGCATATGAATGTGTGCTGGCCTCGCTATGGTGCCAGCGGGTAGCGGCGATGATCTGCTCCGGCAGGTTCCAGGATTGCATCAGCCAGGCACCGATTTGCCAGTGCTCGGCACCAATAACATAGCGCTCCACATCATGAAGCGGTACATGTCGATTGACGGCCAAAAACCGGTTGAATAGGAAAAATTGCGCGGGAAGCGCGTGGCCGAGAACCAGATAGCCGAAATTATGTAGCAACCCACACAGGTACGCTAACCCCGGATTCACGCACGACGGCGCTGGCAATGTCTTGGCCAGGGCGCTGATTAGCGTGGCGCAATAAATACTATGCCGCCAGATGATTTGCAATCCGACCAGACCTTCGACCGGTACGTGGAATATCTGGGCTATGCTAAAGCCGAGCAGCAGATTGAGCGCGTTTTCGGGACCTAGGACGTGCTCAATGGCCGTTTCCAATGAATCCACCGAGCCATGAAAACCATGCAGTGGGACGCGCGCCCAGTACATGATGAGGGAGGCTCGGCTGGCGTCTCGTTCGACAATTCGGATAATGTCTTGTACCGGCGGTTGCGGATTCGCTTGCAATGCCAGGATCTCTTGCACCGTTTGCGATATGGCCGGCAGTTCGGTGATGGATTCCAGGCTGGCGCGCGACTGTGTCGGCGTGTAGCGGTTGGCAAGATTCGCTAAGTGTTGGGGGAGAAGCTGGTGATGGATTGGAAAATCTAAATTTTCCAGCGGAATTGCGAATTGTTCCCAGCGTGCCTGGGCGAGCAACTTGGTGAAGTCATCGCCTCGAATGTTGATTAGGCTGTCGCCGCTGCCGCTTTCAAAATAGATTTCACCCTGGTCAGCCAGGCTGGTATCAACGAGAGCCGAAATATTAAAAATTGCGGGCAAGGGCGGGCGGGAGCTCCCTTTGCAGCCGTGAGCCTGGAAAAAATGGAGCGCTTCGGGGCTGTGTAGCGGCTCCAGTTCGGATTCCCGCAACTGACAGAGGATCGAGAAGTCCAGGATATGGCTATACGGCAGGATAGCCATCAGCAACCCGTTCCCATCTTTCAACAAAACGGTTCGGACAATTCGGCGAGCCGGTATGTCAAGCCTATCTCGAAGTTGGCCAAGTGTTTCGCCAGCTCGGTAGGAAATGAGCCGATAAGAAAGTTGCTGTCGGTCTAGGAAAATCCGAACGCAATCGGGAAGATCCATACAATACCTTTGGTCGCAAGATGGCGAGTGACCTAACCATCATATCTTGTTATTTTTCTGACCAGCCGATCCATGATGGTGAGTCAACTGGTTTTTTTACTGTGCTTGGATGCTTCACCGCTCGGGCGTCGAAATAAGAAAATCATCTTGAGATGCTGGGAAGTCTTATTTCATTTTCACCATGCTCGCGATGTGGCAAGTGGTTGGGTCGAATGGGGCGGATCAACGGGTTTGGAGGACCGGGCCGGCTTGATACCACTGGCAGTAGTGGCTGTTGGCGTAGTGGCGTGACGTATGGGGGTAGCTGAATTGGCGCCGCTGATGGCGGGCGGCGTCGTAAGGTGGCGTATGGGGGCAGTTGGTTTAGAATTGTTGCTGACGGTGGCAATGGCCGGGGTGTTTTTGCTGGGCGCAGCCGGTTTGGCTAGCTTAGAATTATCATTCGCGATGGTCGAAGCATTTTTGCTGGGCGCGGCGGGTTTGGAGCGATGGTCGGTGGCGACGGTTGGTGGCGCAGTGTTTTTCTTTGGGGCAGTCGGCTTACGAAGTAAATTGGCAGCCGGCTGCGGGCGAGCGGGCGGTTTCGGAGGAATCCCTTGTGGTTTGTGTTCTTCTCGCCGGATGTCGATTTGCCGCTTAGGCAGCTCGGTATAAAAATCGTATTTAGGTTTGACGGGCGCCAGCGGCGCCACGGTTTGGGGTACGGGTTTGGGTGTCGCCACGGTAGCCGGTGCGCTGGGCGGTTGCGTGGGCGCGGTGGCGGCGGGAACCGACGGTTGTTGATCACCCTTCCGGATGTAGGCCAGCAGGCCACCAAACAGTCCGATCAGGATCAGCGTGACCACTAGCAAACCGTGCCGGCGTACAGCCTGACGACGGCGTTGCCACGCTGAGGCGGGCTTGTAATCGCGTCGGATGCTCACATGACCTCCGGGGCCGAGACGCCCAATAAGGCAAGGCCATTCTTGATCACTTGCCGAGTGGCCAAACTCAGATTGAGCCGGGCGTCGCGTAGAGCGTCATCCGGCACTAGAACCCGATGTTCATTGTAATAAGCGTGAAAGGCATTGGCCAGCTCCCGCAGATAATGGGCCAATTGGTGGGGTTCGTGGTTGAGGGCAGCTGCCTCGACCACCTCCAGATAACGGGATAACGCGACCAACAGGATTTCCTCGTGAGGTTCAGTCAGCAGCGCCAGGTGGGCCAAACCGTGCGCTTCGTCGCGAGACAGCCCTTTTCCGCGTGCCTGCCGCAGCACGCTGCACACCCGGGCATGTGCATACTGCACATAGTATACGGGATTATCCTTGGATTGTGATTTGGCCAGATCGAGATCGAAGTCCAGGTGTTGCTCGCTTTTGCGCATCACGTAAAAGAAGCGGGCGGCATCGTTACCGACTTCCTGGCGCAACTCGCGCAGGGTCACAAACTCGCCGGAACGGGTGGACATTGGGGCCCGCTCGCCGTTCCGATAGAGGATGGCGAATTGCACCAGCAGAACGGCCAACCGATCAGGGTTTTCACCCATCGCTTGTAGGGCGGCCTTGATTCGGGGAATGTAACCGTGATGGTCGGCGCCCCACACATCGATGACCAGATCGAAACCGCGTTCGAATTTTTCCAGATGGTACGCGATGTCCGAGGCGAAATAGGTGGTTTGGCCGTTTTCTCGCCGCACCACCCGATCCTTTTCGTCACCGAAGGCGCTGGACCGAAACCATGATGCGCCGTCCTGTTCGTAAACATAACCAGCAGCACGCAGTCGGTCGATCACCTTTTCGACCGCGCCATTCGTAGCCAGAGTGCGTTCTGAATACCACTCTTCGTACACCACGCCGAATTCTCGCAAGTCGTCGCGAATGTCATCGAGGATAGTCTTCAGGCCCAATTCGAAGATGAATCGATAGCGACGTTCCCCTAAAAGCGTCTGGGCGCGTTCCACCAGGGCGTCGATATACGCTTCCCGATCGCCTTGAGCCATTGAGGTGCCGGTTTCGTCGCCGATTTCGTCCCGAGGTAAACCCTGAAACACTCGCGCCGTGGGGAGCACGTAAGCACCCCCGTGTTCGGCGTAGATCCGGGCGGCGATAGCACGCACGTAATCGCCCCGGTAGCCGTTGCTGGGAAATTGGAGCCGCTCGCCGCAGTGTTCGAGATAGCGCAGCCAGATGCTGACGGCGAGGATATTCATCTGCCGTCCGGCATCGTTGACGTAATATTCCCGATGTACCTGGTAGCCGACCGCGCCCAGGAGGTTGGCGACAGTAGCGCCAAAGGCGGCGCCGCGACCGTGGCCGACGTGCAAGGGACCCGTTGGGTTAGCGGAGACGAACTCCACCTGCACTCGCCGGCCAGCGCCGAGTTGGCTACGGCCGAAAGCGTCTCCACGGTCAAGAATTTCCCGAACCACCGCGTGGTAAGCAGCCGGCGCCAGGAAGAAATTGATGAAGCCGGGACCAGCGATCTCCACTTTGGCGAGGTGGTCGGATGAAGGCAGGGCGGCGACGATATGCTCGGCGAGCTCGCGGGGTTTGCGGCGAGCCGTTTTCGCCAGGGTCAGCGCGATCGCGCTGGCGAAATCGCCGTGAGTTCGGTCACGGGTGCGCTCCAGCGGGATATCGGTCGGCATGGTATCGGACAGCAGGCCGCCTTCAAGGAGGGATTGGAGGGCGTGGGCGATGAGGTTTTGCAGGTGCGTTTTCAAGGAAAAACCTTCAGGATGGGGCTTCCGATCAGCTGATCATGCCGAGCTTGAAGTGATAAGCGATAAATTTTTTGAATTCGTTGACAATCTTGAACGAGTCGCGCAACAGTTCGCGTTCCAACTTGTTGAGTGCTTTTGGATTCAAATAGTTGTCCTGCGGTAGTCCGCGCTCGGTCTTTTGCAACCCGGCCTTGGTCCGCAACGTGGACATGAACGTGAATGCTTCGATCAATTCGGTCCCGAAAGATGACTGGAACAAGTTACGCTGGCTTAGGGCGGCAATTCGCTCGATGGTGTTGGTTTGCGGCAGGCGGTACTCCAAAGCCAAGCTGCGAACGCCATGGACGATGGGGAAGATACCACCCTTTTTAATATCCAATTCATCGCGATTTTTCTCAAGCACGAAATTGGTGAAAAACCCCAACGGTGTTTCGAACGCGACCGTTGCCTTGGCGAATTGACCGTAGAAAGAGCGGTGGTCACCGAGCAGGCGATACATCCGGTCTTTGACGTGCCGGAGCAGATTCTCGTCTCCGGCCACCGCCTTGGCGTCGCAGAAGATGGCGAACTGCAAGAAAGAGTCGGAAGTAGGGTGGACGATCCATTGAAACAATGACTCCTTGAATGTCGTAACCGATTTGGTCCAGTACGGGTTCACGACCATGATGTTGCCAGGACAGCGAGGATAGCCGAAATCGATCAAACTTTCGGTAAATTCCGCAGTGATTCGATCCAGTTCGGGATGGGAAAAACCATCACGCAAGATTAGGGCATTGTCTTGATCGGTTTTGAGTATCTGTTCCTCGCGTCCTTCGCTGCCGAGTACCAACAGGCAGGAGTTATCCACCACTTCCGACGGAACCAGCAGCTCGAACAGTTTTTGCAGCACCTTTTTGTTCAGTTCAGAAACCAACTGCATGATGTAACAGATCTTGATCCCTTTGCCGTGCAGGTCGCGGATGACGTTGACCAAATCGCGGCTAGCCCATTTCAGCTCTTCCTTGGAATGGGCACGCTCAATTTGTAAAGCGATCAGGTGTGAGTGGTTGGAAAGGTAACTCAGCAAGTCGATCTGTTCGAGGATGCCGTGGATGGTGGTCCCTTCCCGGATCACCAGCCGGTTGATGTTGTAGCGAGTCATCCGTAGCAGAGCGTTGAACAGGAAATCGTCCGGTTCCATCGCGATCAGCTCATACGTGGCGAGCGCGCCCACTGATGTGTCCAGCGACTGTCGCTGGATGACGGCGGCCTCTCGCAGATCGGTGGCGGTCACGATACCGATTTCGTCGCCGTGGCGGACCAAGACCGAGTTGGTCTTATGCGCTTTCATTGCCACGGCGGTCTCGTGAATGCTGTTGTCGGCGGTAACGTAGGTCGGTGGGTGGATGTAGACATCCCGGATTTTGGCGACCGTGAAGGCAGAGAGTTCCTGCGCATTTTCGGCGATGGGCCGCGCTGCTAAGCGTTGCGAGATTTTGCGATCGTAAAACTGGGCAAACTCCGGATTATCGTGGACAGTTTGCAGGAAAATCTCCCGAGGCAAGCGGAAGCAGCGGGCCGGTTCGGCAACCACGAAGCTGTGCTTACTAGTGCCTTCCAGCAGCGCTTGCGCGTCGAGGGTGTCTTCGGCCGCGTAAAATGACGTCACATGCATCAGCGAACGCTCGCCTTGACGGGCGGCTTCGGGATCACTCCCGGAAGGGTCGAGCGGAACCGGCACGTCGCCATCGATTTCCCAGATCGAGCCGTCGATGACCATAAGAAGATAGGCGGGTCGTTCGCCGGCTTTCAGCAGCACCTCGCCGGCCCGGTAGTGACCGACCGTCATGTGCCTCGCAAGTCGTTCCAGTTCAGTATCGGGCAACTGGCTGAATGGGGACAGATGCGCGAGAAAGGTCTTTTGGTCCAGGTAGTCGGAGGCGGCCACGGCTGTTCCATCCGGTTGCGTCCAAAGAAAACCCCCTTGCGGCGTAACCGAAGGGGGGCTTAGTTTAGCAAATTCGAAACCGGCGGGAGGAACGCCATGGGGATCACCTCCCGCTGGGTCAGGGCCGGTCAGTGGCTAGCCGCACCTTCGGCGCCAATACCCGTCTGGCAGCGTACGTCCTGCGCCTCGAAGGCTTGGTGTTCCTTCTTGGCGCGCTCGCTGCCATCCAGCATCGAGCCGATCCAAATGCCCAGGAAGGCGATCGTCATCGAAATAAACGCTGGGTACTTGTATGGGAAGATCGGATCGCCAAGTTTCAGGATTTCCGTCCATACCGTCGGACCGATGACCACCAGCACGGTAGCGGTAATCAGGCCCAACCAGCCGCCGATCAGCGCGCCGCGAGTGGTCATCTTCCCGTAGTAGATCGACATCAGCAGGATCGGGAAGTTGGCGCTGGCTGCCACCGAGAAGGTCAGGGCCACCAGGTAGGCGATGTTTTGCTTCTCAAAGGCAATACCGAGCAGGATGGCGATGATACCCAGTACGATAGTGGCCATCTTCGACACCCGCACTTCCTGTTGTTCGTTGACGTTGCCGTGAGCGAACACATTGGCATACAAGTCGTGCGAGATAGCAGAGGCGCCCGCCAAGGTCAGGCCGGAAACCACTGCCAGGATCGTTGCGAAGGCGACCGCAGAGATGAAACCGAGCAGGAGGTTGCCGCCCACCGCTGCCGACAAGTTGACCGCTGCCATATTTTGGCCGCCCTTGATCCCGCCGACCGCGGAGGGATCGGCAAACTCGGGGTGACCGGTCAGCAAGCACGATGGCGCCGAAGCCCATCAAGAAGGTCAAGATATAGAAATAGCCGATCCAGCCGGTGGCGTAAAATACGGACTTGCGGGCTTCGATGGCGTTACCGACCGTGAAGAACCGCATCAGGATATGCGGCAGGCCGGCGGTGCCGAACATCAGGGCCAGTCCCAGCGAAATCGCTTCGATCGGATCGCTCACCAAGGTGCCCGGCCCCATGATCGCGTTTTTCTTGGGATGAATTTCGACCGCTTTCTGGAACATCCGCTCGGGGCTCATGGTGCCGTCCGACGCAAGGTACAGCGCGCCGAACGCGATGATGGTCGCGCCGGTTAGCAGTAGGCAAGCTTTGATGATTTGAACCCAGGTGGTGGCCAGCATGCCGCCGAAGGTGACGTACATGATGATCAAGATACCGACGATGATGACCGCATAGGTGTAGTCCAGACCGAACAGCACCTGAATGAGCTTACCGGCGCCGACCATCTGGCCGATCAAGTACAAAACCACCACGATCAGCGCAGCGGTGGCCGCCAAGGTGCGCATCGGCACTCGCTCGAAGCGATAGGAGACCACGTCGGCGTAGGTGTACTTACCCAGGTTGCGGAGCTGTTCGGCAATCAGGAACATGATGATCGGCCAGCCGACTAGCCAGCCGACCGAAAAGATCAGGCCGTCGTAGCCGTTCAGAAACACCAGGCCAGAAATGCCCAGGAACGAGGCGGCAGACATGTAGTCGCCGGCGATCGCCAGACCATTTTGGAAGCCGGTGATACCGCCGCCGGCGGCGTAGAAGTCCTTGGCGGTCTTGGTGCGCTGCGCTGCCCAGTACGTGATGAACAGGGTGAAGGCAACGAACACCAGGAACATGATGATGGCAGGAACATTAAGCGCCTGCTTCTTGACTTCCCCGACATCGGCACCTGCTGCGAGGGCGCTGCCCGCGACAAGCATCAGGAGGAATGTAGGGAATAGGTGCTTCAGGAAATTCATAGCACTTCCTCCTTGATTTCGCGGGTGAGCTTGTCGAAGACAGCGTTGGCTCGACGAATGTAGATACCCGTCAAGACAAATGCCGAGATGATTACCGCTAAGCCGATTGGGATGCCGATGGTCATGGTGGAGTTTTGGCTTAGAGGAGTGGCCATCAGTGATTTGTTGAAAGCAATGGTCAGGATGAAGGCGTAATAAATCACCAACATCAAAACGGACATGATCCAGGCGAACTTGGATCGGCTGGAGACCAGTTCATGGTATTTCGGGTTGCTTTTTACTTTGTGGACCAGGTCTTGTTGCATCGTTGTTTCCCAGGAACAAGAGTGGATGGTGCCGTGAGCGCGAAAGAGTCAGGCTCTCGGTTTAGCGGCCACAGCCGGACGAGCCGGCATCACGGGTTATTTGCCCGAATTGGCTAATCCCGTCACTTCTCTAACAAGTGTGCTTGGCTGAGGTGCTAAAGAGTACAAGCACAAAAAAATTCTAGTAGCGTTCCGGACCAAGTAAAGGTTTTGGTTTGGTTATTTGCAATTATCTGGGATTTACTTCCAACGAGCAGCGAAAGCATCCATATTCCTAGCGATGTAGGCCGATTCACGAGTCGATTCGGGTGATGTCAAGCGCATAAGACAGAGAAAGCCAACATTCAGTAAAGCTCCATCGGGTCGATGTCCAGTGACCAGCGTGCGTTGCGATTGCTGTTTTGAGCGTGCAAGCGTGGCATCCAAAGATCGAGGAAGCGATGAAGCGCTTGCCGTTGCTCGGCTTGCAACAGCAGTTGCGCCCGATAGCGACCCGCACGACGTTCCATCGGCGCCGGTGCTGGTCCTAGTAACTCCACGCCATCGGCGATGGGCTCGGCCAATGCCAGTCCGGCCCGGAGGAAGGCGGTGGTTTTTTCCGCTGTGGCAGCTTCCGCCCGCAGCAATGCCTGATGCGCGAAGGGAGGCAACAGCGCGGCCTGTCGTTCCGCCAGAGCCGCCGCCGCGAAGGCTGGATAACCTTGGGCGACCAGGATCCGCAGTAATGGGTGGTCGGGATGGTGAGTCTGGATGAGGACGGTACCGGGCTTGTCGGCGCGACCCGCCCGGCCTGCGACCTGAAGGATTAACTGGGCCATCCGTTCGCTGGCCCGAAAGTCAATACCGTACAGTCCCTGATCGGCGTCCACGATACCGACCAGCGTCACATCGGGAAAGTGATGGCCTTTGGCCAACATCTGGGTGCCGATCAATAGGCGGCGTCCACCCGCTTGGATGTCTGCCAGCAGAGCTTCCAGGCTGCCGCGTCGACGGGTACTGTCGCGATCAATACGGGTGATGCCGACATCCGGTAACTCGCGTCGCAGGGCCACTTCCAGGCGTTCGGTGCCGTGACCGAGCGCGCGTAAATCGACGCTACCGCAGATTGGGCAAACCGCATCAACGGGTCGATTGTCGCCGCAATGGTGGCAGATCAGCCGATGCTGGCGCAGGTGCAGCGTCATGCGGGCGTCGCAATGTCGGCACTGACTTAACCATCCGCATTCGTGGCAGAACAGTGTCGGTGCGAAGCCGCGCCGATTGAGGAACAAGAGCACCTGCTCGTCACGCGCGAGGTGAAGTCGGACCCGTTCCAACAGCGGCCGTGACAGCCCATCGGTCAGCGGTTGACGGCGCATGTCGAGGATTTCTATCGGCGGTTCCCCGCTGCTCCCCACCCGTTCCGGCAAGCTCAGCAGGCGATAACGACCACGCTGAACATTATGACGGCTTTCCAGCGCGGGTGTGGCCGAGCCCAGCACGACGGGAATGCCCAGCTGTTGGCCCCGAATCACCGCCAGATCGCGGGCGTGGTAGCGAAAACCCTCCTGCTGTTTGTAGGAGGTATCGTGCTCTTCATCGACGATGATCAGGCCAGGCTTTGGCAGCGGTGCGAACACCGCCGACCGGGTACCGATCACCACTTGGGCGGTTCCGTCGCGCGCCAGCAGCCAAGCATTCAATCGTTCCCGATCGCCGAGGCCGGAATGCAATACCGCCAATGGTCCCGGTAGCCGCCGCGCGAAACGAGCTAGCAATTGCGGGGTGAGGCCGATTTCCGGCACCAGCATCAGCGCCTGTCGACCACGGGCCAGGACCGCTTCGATCAGGCGCAGATAGACCTCGGTTTTGCCGCTACCGGTGACCCCTTCCAGCAAGAAGACCTGAAAGCGAGCCTGTTCCACCGCGACCGCCGCGACTGCTGCAATCGCCGTCGCCTGAGCCTCGTTCAAGATCAGCGGCAGCCGATCGGTCGGAGGCAGGTCTGCTGTGGCTTTCCCGGTTTCTGTTTCCGCTATCGCGACCGGCTCGACCCAACCTTTCTCGCGCAGGATGCGCAGGGAGGAAGATGCACTGCGTATCACGGCGCGCAACGCCTCGAGGGTGGCGCCGTTGGGGTGGTGGGCCAAGTGGTCGAGCAGCGACCGTTGGGCAGGAGCACGGCCTAGAGCGGCGGTGGCGAGCGCTTCGCGACCGGCGGCAGTGATCTGCCATCGGAGCAGCGAGGCCGGCCGCTCGGCCGGTTCGCCCCGCCGCAACAGAACGGGTACGGCAGCCGCGAACACTTCGCCGGGCGGGTGGTGATAGTAGTGCCGAGCCCATTGTAGCAATGCCATCAGATCGGCGGACAGAACCGGTTCGGTATCGAGGATCGCATGCGCTGGTCTTAGGGCGTCAGGATCCAACTCGGTGCAATCGCCAATTTCGACGAGAAAGCCGACCGCTTGCCGTCGGCCGAATGGAACTCGGACTCGTACGCCAGGCCGTAGGATTGTCGGGTTGCAATCCGGCGGGGGCAGGTAATCGAAGATCCGGTGCAAGGGGGATGGGACGGCAATACGCAGAATCGGATCGGGCACAGTGGCGAGTCCGTCAGGCACCGAGGGAGCCGGCGCGTGACCCTTTCCGGGATGAATCGCATAGGTACTGCTGACATGCCTATCGTCCGATAGACGGACGATAGGGCTCTAAAGCTGTTCAGCCTCCGGCCCGAAAGGCGCCTAGCGTTCCGCCCTGGCCGTATACGAACACGGTGTTGCCCGCCACGACGGGCGGCGCGATGATGGCTTTGCCGGCGGCGCGAATCCGGCCGACGATGCGGCCATCGCTCTTGTTCAGCCAATGCAAGTAGCCCTCGAAATCGCCAACGACCACGTAATCGTCGCTGGCAGCGGGCGCCGTCAAGCGTCGGCCAGTCAGTTCAGCCTGTTTCCACAACGTGTTACCGTCGCGCCGGTCTAGGGCCAGCACTGCGTCAGTATCGTCGCTGACGTAAACCTGTTGCGCATCCACATCGAGTCCGGCATAGCTGGAAAGAGCACGATTCCAGACCAGATTACCACTGCGCATGTCGATGGCGGCAACGTTGCCGCGGTACGCCACCAGATAGAGCGTGTCACCGAACGTCTTGGGTTCGGAATCGATATCGATCAACCGCTCGATTTCGGTGCGGCCGCGCGGTGGAGCGATGGTTTTTTCCGTCAGCGGTAGCCCTCTGTCCAGAGAGAGTACCAGCAGCTTGCCGGTCTCCAAGCCAGCGATCACCAAGTTTTGAATGATGATCGGCGAGGAGTTGCCACGCAGAATGAGCGCGGGCAAGGCGTGGGCATAAACCCAACGCCGTTCTCCAGAGCGGGCATCCAGCCCCGTGAATTTGCCGTCGCCGGTACGAACTACCACGATGCCCCTGACACCACGCGGCGGCGCCAGTACTTCGCTGGATACCGTAGCCCGCCAAGCTTCATGGCCGTCCGTTTGCTGCAGAGCCACAACTTCACCCTTGTCGGTGCCGACCAGCACCAGCCCGTTGTCGCTCAGACCGACGCCCCCCGAAATCGGTAGCGCGGTATCCGTTTCCCACACGCGCTGGCCGCTGAGGGCATCAAGTGCCACGACGGTGCCATCGTGGCTAGCGGCATAAAGTCGCCCGTCCGCCAATACCGGTATCAGGCGGATGAACTGGTTTTCGGCACCGGATCCCACCTTGGTTTCCCAGAGCTGCTGAACACCGATTGGGGCAGCGACGGATTTGAGTTCGGCTGGCTGAAGCGAGTTGTCGGAACCACCGAACCAACCACCGAGCCAGCTACAGCCGGCGCTCAAAGCGAACAGTAGAAGCGGGAGTGCGCGACGAATCATGGTTATTGACCTGGAGTAGGAGCAGGCGCGGCTGGGGCTGGAGCAGTTCCGGCATCGATGGTCGGAGGCACCGCTGACTCAGCCTGGGGTGAGCCAGGCGCTGGAGTGGCTGGTGCGGTGGGTTCGGCCGGCGGTGCGGATTCTGGCTTGGCAGGTTCGGGTGTGGCGCCGGTCGGCGGTGCAGTCGGCGGTGCAGGAGCTGCTGACTCAACTTGTGGCGAGCTAGGTGCTGGAGTGGCCGGTGCGGTGGGTTCGGCCGGTGGTACGGGTGCTGCTGACTCAACTTGTGGCGAGCCAGGTGCTGGAGTGGCCGCGGTGGGTTCGGCCGGTGGTGTAGATTCTGGCTTGGCAGGTTCGGGTGTGGCACTGGCCGGCGGCGCGGTCGGTGCTGGAGCGACCGATTCGGCGGTCGGCGGTACCAGGTTGTCGAGCTTGATTTGTAGCATCGTACTGCCGCCACCCGCCGCCAGCGCAGCGGCGTAAGCGGTTCGAGCTTTGGCAGGATCGTTGCTGGCCAGTGCCAGATCGCCGCGCAGTTCCTCGCGTTCAGCGACCAGGCTGGTCGCTGCTATCCGATTCAATTGTTGTTCGGCGTCGCTTGATCGGCCAGTTGCAAACAGCATCCATGCCAAGCGCAACCGGGCAATGTCCTTAAGTTCGTCAAGCTTGGCGTTTTCGACGACCCACTCCAGCCGCTGGATCGCGGCAGCGGTATCGCCACTGTCCGATGCCATCTTGGCTAATCGCAGCGCTGCCAGCGCGGCGTAGGTGGATTGCGGAAAGTCGGTTAGCAGAGCTTGCCCGCGTTGCCGGGCTTGATCGGCATCGGGTTTTTCCGCAGCTGCGACAAAGGTGTCATAGGCTTGGGAGGCTTGTTCCGCCTTGGTGTTGCGGTAGGAGCCCCAGTATTGCCAACCAAAAATTGCGACCACGCCGAGCGCGATACCGACAATGATGCTGGTGCCGTTTTCCTGCCACCACTTTTTTAGGTCCTCGACGCGTTCGTCGTCGGTGTACTGTTCCATCGACTGGTTTCCTCGGGTGTTCCGCTCGGTTGGTTAGAAGAATTCTTCTGGTATCGCCATACGCAGGTATTCGGCGACCTGGTCCCCCGGCAGGGTGAGTTGCTCGCCCTCGGCCGCGCGCAGTGGTTTGATGGCGACAGTCCCACTAGCCGTCTCGTTTTCGCCCAGCACGAGCGCGAAGCGGGCGCCACTCTGATCGGCCCGGCGAAACTGCGCTTTAAAGCCGCCACCGCCGCAGTTCATCCGCAGTCGCAGCATCGGTAGGCTGTCGCGCAAGCGTTCGGCTAGGGCCAGTCCCTGGCGCTGAGGAGCGTCACCTACTGTGATGAGATAGACATGCGGCGCCAGTTCGGTGGTCGGCCGACCGACGGCGAGCATGGCCGCTAGTCGCTCCAGGCCCAACGCAAAACCGACGCCGGGCACCGTCTGGCTGCCCAACTGTTCGATCAGTCCATCATAGCGACCGCCGGCACAGATCGTGCCCTGCGCGCCCAAGGTTTCGGTGACCCACTCGAACACGGTCTTACAATAATAATCCAGGCCGCGTACCAGCCTGAGGATTGATTTCGTAGGGGATTCCGGCGGCGTCCAGCAGCGCCTTCAGCTCTTCAAAATGAGCCTGGGATTCGGAATCGAGATGGTCGAGCAAGGAGGGTGCTTCCGCGATCACTGCCCGCATGTCCGGATTCTTGCTGTCCAGGATCCGCAGCGGATTGGTATCCAGCCGGCGCCGGCTGTCTTCGTCCAGCTCGGCTCGGCGTGCGGTAAAGTAGGTCACCAACCGTTCCCGATAAGCCACTCGGGCCGCGCTGGAACCGAGCGAGTTGATTTGCAACGTGACCTTGTCGATGCCGAGGCGTCGCCACAGCCGGGCCGACAGGCAGATCAGCTCGGCGTCGATGTCCGGGCCGGCCATGCCGTAAGCCTCGGCGCCGACTTGATGGAACTGGCGATAGCGGCCTTTCTGCGGTTTCTCGTAGCGAAACATCGGTCCGGCATACCACAGTCGCTGAGTCTGGTTGTGCAACAGGCCGTGTTCGATACAAGCCCGCACGCAGCCGGCGGTCCCTTCCGGGCGCAGGGTCAGACTGTCGCCGTTGCGGTCGGCAAACGTGTACATTTCCTTTTCGACGATATCGGTGACTTCGCCGATGGAACGGGCGAACAGTTCGGTTTTTTCGACCAGCGGCAGACGAATTTCGTGATAGCCATAGGTCGCCAGCACCTCGCGCAAGGTCATTTCGAGGTGCTGCCACAGCGCCGATTCGCCCGGCAGGATGTCGTTCATACCGCGAACGGCTTGAAACTGTTTGGCCATGAATAGGTTCCAGATTGGTGAGCGGCGTTGCCGTCCTGGGTGCGTTAGCAGCACTTGGGGTTAGGGTTGCCCGCGATCCAAGGTAAAGCGGCTGACCGTACCACGTCGAGGCACGTAGAAATCCGTATCGACCAGGCGGTTGTCCAGAATGATCCGGGCGGCAGGGGCATTGCCAAGCGTCACCTTGAAGGGAGCGGCTCCCGAGATATTGTGGGTGCTGTTGGCTTTCATCAGACCGTTGGCCAGTACGTTGCCTTGCGCGTCCTTTACTTCCACCCAGCAATCGTTGCTGAACTCCAACAGAAGCTTCGCCTCGGAGGGCGAATTGCCATCGCCGGCTTCCAAAGTCGAGCCGCTCGTCGATGGGCCGATAGTGGCCACGACTCCGGATGCCGCCGCCGGGGCAGTGGGCTCCGCGGGTGAAGCCGGCGAGGCAGGGATCGGCGGCGGGGACGGGTTCGTCTTGGTGGGGGTGGGCGGGATAGGATCGGTGTTGCTCGCGGGCGGCGATTCCTTGACCAGGGGGAGTGATGTCGGCGTCCCGGTCGCGGCTGTCGCGCTGGCCGGTTCCGATTGGAGAAATGGAAATTGAGTCTGGCTGTTGGCGGTGGTCGCCGGGCTGGCAGCCGATTCTCCGTTGCTCTGTCCGCTGTCGGACCACAGCGCGAGCAAGCGGCTTGGATCGAGGCTGTCGAGATTCTGGATGGCGGTCCAGGCGATGCCCACCAGCAACAGGAGATAGAACACGCCACGCAGATCCCGGATCCGGGCTTGCCGTCGGAGCGGATGCACCACCTTCAGCGGTGGTGGTTCATCACTGGCCCCCGACTGAAGCCGATATCGTTCCAGCACTGCCTGTTCGGGTAGATTCAGGAGACGGGCATAACGGCCGAGGTAACCGCGGACGAATACTGGTGGACCCAGCCGCTGGAAATCGTCGGTTTCCAGGGCTTGAATGATCGTGGGGTTAAGTCCGAGATGGCGGGCGACATCGCGCTGCTCGGCGTTGCAGCCGGTGCGGGCTCGCGCGAGCCAAGCGCCCAGCGACTCGGTACCGGTTCCGACGGGTTCGGGCGTCGGATTGAAATCGGGAACGATCTCTTGAGATACGGTCATTTTGGTTTGTCGAGGCGTTGAGCTTCTTCGGAATTCGGAAACCGGGATGACAGCGCAACACGGTATTCCCGGCGCATTTGGGGATCACCGTCGGAAGAGGATTCGATGGTAAAGCCCAGCCACAGGCTTTGTGGCGTGGGGCGGGTCTGACTGTGGTAGCGTTGCAGAAAGGCGCGTCCTTGCAGGGTCTTGCCCTGGATCTGGCTCAGTTCGGCCATTTCATACAGCGCGGTGGTGTTGTTGGAATTCTGGTCCAGCGCCTTGCGCAGCCAAGTTTCGGCCTGGGCGGGGTCGTTGCGCTTGCGTGCGCAAACTCCTAGCCCCGCGTAGGCATCGGCGGCGGCGGTGCCGGCGTTGGCCGGATCGGCCGCGATCTTCTGAAGTTCGCTTTCGCCTTCGGCGATTCGAGTCGGTTCGCGAGCACAGAGGAGCCGGGCGTAATTCAGCTTCGCCAGCGTGTAGTCGGGTTTCAGATCGATCGCCCGTTTGAAGTGGGTTTCGGCGGGACCGTATTCGCGGAGTTCGTCGTAGAGAACGCCGAGAGCGTTGTGGGCTTCCGGATAGTCTTCATTGTATTGCACCGCTTTGAGCAGTTTTTCCGTGGCTACGTCGAGATTGCCAGACTGCATGTAACCGATCCCCAACTTGAAATTGGCTTCAGCGACGTTTTCCTTGAATTCCTGATCCTTGACGTTGGCGCATCCGGCAAGTAGCGACAGCAGGACAAGGCAGGCCGGTTTCATCGGTGGCCGCATGGCGAAGTCTCCTTCAGACGGCGAGCCGCGCCCGGCGTTCAGAGCCGGCGACCCCGAGCTTGGACCTGCCCAGCCAGTTGTCCGCAAGCGGCGGCGATGTCGTCGCCCCGGGTCTTGCGGGTGATGGCAGTCAAGCCGTGCGCCATCAGCACCGCCTGAAATCGGGCGATGGCAGCCGGTCCCGAACGGCGGTAACGCGTACCCGGAAACGGGTTGAATGGAATCAGGTTAATCTTAGACGGAATATTTTGGAGGAGCCCCGCCAACGCGTGGGCGTGCTCCTCGGAATCGTTGACTCCTTCCAGCAGTACGTACTCCCAGGTGACGCGGCGGTGGGGTTTGTCGGCGATGTAGTGTCGACAAGCCGCCAGCAGTTCAGCGATGGGATACTTGCGATTCAGTGGCACCAGTTGGTCGCGCAACGCGTCGTCGGGCGCGTGTAGGGAGACCGCCAGGCTGATCTCGGATACTTCCCGCAGCCGGTATAACGCTGGAACCACGCCGGCGGTACTCAGTGTGACTCGGCGCTTGGAAATGCCAAAGCCGAGATCGTCCTGCATCAGATCCGTCGCCTTCACCACATTGTCGAAATTCAGCAACGGTTCGCCCATGCCCATCAGCACGATATTGGTGATAGTGCGATTGCCGTTGCGGACATCGCCCAGCGATCGACAGGCCCACCAGACTTGACCGATGATTTCGGCGACGGTCAGGTTGCGGTTGAAGCCTTGTTGGGCGGTGGCGCAAAACGAGCAATCAAGTGGACAGCCGATTTGCGAGGACACGCACAAGGTACCGCGATCCGGTTCCGGGATGAACACCGTTTCGATACAGTTGCCGCTATCCAGTCGAATCAGCCACTTGTGGGAGCCATCCCGAGACGCTTGATCGAGGATCACTTCTGGCAGGCGGATTTCGGCCCGTTCGGCCAGTTGCACCCGCAGCGCCTTGCTCAGGTTAGTCATCGCGGCGAAGTCAGTGACTCGCTCGTGGTAGATCCACTTCATGAGCTGAGTGACGCGAAACGGTTTTTCACCGAGCGCGGCAAAGAACGCCTCCAGATCGCGGCGATCCAGATCGAGCAGGTTGAGTTTGGTGGTGGTGGCCACAGGCACGGCGGCGGTCGCGTGGTGTTGGGGTCAGGTGTGTGGGCACAGGTCGAACTGACCGAAGAAGAACGCGATTTCGTGAGCGGCGGTTTCGGGTGCGTCGGAGCCATGCACCGCGTTTTTCGTCACGCTCTCGGCGAAATCGGCGCGAATGGTACCGGGAGCAGCCTTTTTGGGATCGGTGGCACCCATGATTTCGCGATGCTTGACGATGGCATCCTCACCTTCCAGCACCTGAACCATCACCGGGCCGGACGTCATGTAGTCGATGAGTTCTCCGTAAAACGGACGCTCGCGATGGATGGCGTAAAATACTTCCGCCTGTCCGCGGGTCAGGCGGACCATCTTAGCTGCGACAATTTGCAACCCTCCGTCCTCGAAGCGGCTGTAAACCTTGCCGATGATATTTCGAGCGACAGCGTCGGGCTTGATAATGGACAAAGTGCGTTCCAGGGCCATACGGGGCTCCTTGGGGGGAAGTCAGGTTTTGGGTTGTGGAATGGCGCGTGTCCGACGCGGGGGGTCGGAATCAGAATAGAGTTTAGCGATATCTGTTGAAAGTTTAGCGGTATTGCGGGGATGCCGACAATGCGCCAACGGGGTCCGAATTTCGATTTGAGTTTTAAAATGCTATGAAAAGCTATCAATTTTAGATAGTTGATCTCGGTTACAATCTTCAGGAGGTTGGCTGCTATGCACCCTGAAGTTGGATTCCCCGTGAGTGAAGCCGGCATGGATCGGGACGAATCATCCGACAATTTTATTCAATTGGTATTCGAGGATGCCCTGCGCGCCCGCCTCGATAAGGCGCGGAATCAGATCGCGTACCTGGGCGTTGTCCACCACGGTTTCCAGTGCCAGCCAGTCCCGGTCGTAAAGGTGACTGACGGTGGGGGCGTGCAGGCTGGGCAGCAGGCAAACGACGCGATCCAATTGAGCCGCTGGCACATTCATTTTGAGCGCGACCTTGTTGCGGGCGGCCAGCGCGGCGTGGGCGAGCAGGGCAATCTGTTC
Source organism: Candidatus Competibacter sp. (assembly GCA_037045535.1). Lineage (GTDB taxonomy): Bacteria > Pseudomonadota > Gammaproteobacteria > Competibacterales > Competibacteraceae > Competibacter_A. The sequence goes on along the minus strand of JBAOHI010000073.1, from coordinate 636,775 downwards.
GATCTTGGCCTTTTTCCACGGATCGGCCAGCGCTGCCCGATTGGCGATCAGTCGAGTGGTGGTGTGCAGCAAGTCGCAGACGATGCGCAGACCGTGCGCGCGGATGGTGCTACCCGTTTCGGTGATCTCCACCGCTGCGTCGACCAGCCCCTCGACCACCTTGGCCTCGGTGGCGCCCCAAGAAAATTCGACGGTGGCCTGAATGCCGCGTTCGGCTAGATAGCGTTTGGTGAAACCAACCAGCTCGGTGGCGATGCGCTTGCCGGCCAGGTCTTCCAACGAGTGGATCGCCGAGTTGCCGTTGACGATCAAGACCCAACGGGCCGGCTGATCCGAGCTTTTCGAGTAGCTCAACTCGGCAATTTCCACCACGTCGGCCTCCGTTTCCAGAATCCAGTCTAGCCCGGTCAGTCCGGCGTCCAGCGAGCCGTTGGCGACGTAGGGCGCCATTTCCTGCGAGCGTACCAGCGCGCAGCTGATTTCAGGATCGTTGATGGTGGGAAAGTAGTTGCGGCTGTGAGCACTGATGGTCCAACCGGCCTGGCCGAACAGCGCGATGGTGGAAGCTTCCAGACTGCCCTTGGGGATGCCGAGCTTGAGTTGCCGCATGGTCATATCCTGCCAGAATCGGGGTTGCCAAAAAGGGGCGCTAGTTTAACCGCGACGTGACGCCGAATAAACTTAGCGGATGAAAATCCATGTCGTTCACCCTTGGAATCTCAGCCCCGCCGAGGCCATGGCCGTGCAGCAGGAGCTGCGTCCGCGACTGGTTCTGGCCGACCGATTGGGGCCAGTACGGTGCGTGGCGGGTGTGGATGTCGGTTTCGAGGCAGGTGGCGCCGTAACTCGCGCGGCGGTGGCGGTGCTGGAGTATCCTGAGCTGAAATTGCTGGAATCTACCGTCGCCCACCGTCCGACCGAATTCCCCTACGTGCCGGGCTTGTTGTCCTTTCGGGAGTTGCCAGCGGTGTTGGAAGCGCTCGCGCAATTGCGCGAACTACCAGATTTGCTGTTGTGCGATGGGCAGGGCATTGCCCATCCGCGTCGGCTAGGAATCGCCAGCCATCTCGGTCTGCTGGTCGACATTCCCAGCATCGGCGTGGCCAAGACGCGGCTTTACGGTAGCCATGACGAAGTACCGAATCTGCGCGGGGCGTGGACACCGCTGCGGGCCGGTGAGGAGGTCATCGGTGCGGTGCTGCGGACCCGGCCCGGCGTCAAGCCACTGTATATTTCCACCGGCCACCGCGTGGGTTTGGCGACGGCGATTGAGTATGTGATGGGTTGCTGCACGCGCTATCGATTGCCGGAAACCACTCGATGGGCACACCGACTGGCGTCAGGCTAATCGCGATCAGGTGACACTCGATGAGTGCCGTTCCCAAAGCCGGTCGGCGAGTCCGGCGATCAGATCGTACGATACCAGCCGTTGCCGCCAGCTTTCCGGAATGCCGGATTCGCCAAAATATGCCCCCGCGATCTGGCCGCAAACGGCCGCCGTGGTATCGGTGTCGTCACCTAGATTCACGGCTTTGAGAATGGCGTCCTGAAAATTGTCGGTACCCAGGAAGCACCACAATGCCGCTTCCAGCGATTCCACCACATAGCCGCTGCCGCGAATCTCTCTTTCCGGCTTGTCGCGATAGGTCCCGTGGGCGACGGCCTCCAGTTTAGGCGAGAGAGTCCACTCGAAATCGACCGGCGCGTGCGGGCCAAACAGAATGGCATCCTTACTCTGGCCGGCTAGCGCCTTGTACAGCATTGCGCCGAACAACTGACTGGCTTGAATACATTCGACGGCGGCATGGGTGGTGCGCGAGCTGTTACCGGATAGCTCGACCGTCAGTCGCCAGTCGGGATAGGCGAACAGGGGGGCGGGAGCCAGCCGCATGATGCAACCGTTGCCGGCGCTATTGGGGTTGCTGGAACCGCTGTAGGGTTCGCCAGTTTGGTCGAACTGGTAGAGCGCCGCCTGCGTGGTGTTACCGATATCGAAACAATAGCCGGTGCTGCTGAGGTAGCCGTTCCGATACCAGCGCCAGTAGCGTTCCATCTGGTCGCGCGGATCGAAGCGACCGGTTTCGACCAAGCTACTGGCTAGACACAGCGCCATGCTAGTGTCGTCGGTCCATTGACCGGGCTGGAGCCGGAACATGCCGCCGCCGACCATGTCAGTGACGGGAGGGAAGCTACCGCGCGGTTGGAATTCGGCAGTGGTGCCGACGGCGTCGCCGCAGGCCAATCCTAGCAGGCAGCCGCGAAAGCGGTCGCGTTCGGTCGGCATAGAAAGCTGTTGTTCCATGTCAAGTTTAGATGGTGGTGAGCCGGGGTTTGCCACCCAGGTAGAGTAGGCGGTTTGCTTCGTCGAAAAAATCCGGTCGCGGCAGAATTTCATCGCTGGGAAAGCGGATGAACATCGCGGTAATCCGGCGGCCTTTGCCCAGCAGGACATCGTCGAAGGTCAGCATGCTCGTGTTACGGGACGAGTTTTTGTCCGCCTTAATGTTCATGTGGTCCAGCGTCATCGACACCCGGTCCAGTCGTAGATGTTTCTCGGGCTCGCGCAGGGTCACGACCACCTTGGCGAGATGGTCGTCGAGCGTGGCCGAATCGGCACGGATCCGACCCAGCTCGACTTCGATTTCGCGAAGCCTTTTGTCAATGCTAGCCGGCGTGCTCAAGTCAGCGGTGTGCGGGTCCAATAGCGGTTCCAAGGCCGTGTTCGCTCCTCGTAGCAGCTTGATTTTTCTTTGAAGCAGCTGGCGTTGCTGCTGTTCGAGCTGCTGTTTTTGAGTGCGGACCGCAACCAGGCGATCCAACGCCGTTTCGATCAGATAATCGAACGCCCGCTTTTTAACTTCCCGCCGGGTTTTGGTTTCGCTGCCAGCTGGAAAGGCGACGTGATGGTTGTGGAAGTTGACGGTAATCTGGGGCACGTCCCGCCGGATCATATTGCCTTCCAGGGCGATGCCGAGAACGGTTTTTTCGATCCGCTCGGTTCGGAGCATAGCGTATAAATCGGTGGGTAGGCCACCGATCCGCTGGCGATAGTGATGCAACTCATTGCCAAAACTCAGAATTTCCTGCAAATGACGGGTCGAGGTAAACAGTGCGCGCAACCGGGGATCGGTCATGAAGCTGTGGCTGCGAATTTCCACTGGTGGCGGCAGGGCGTCTACCAGTTCGGTCACGTATTCGATGGAGCGCTCAACAGCGGTCCACAACTTTTTTCGGTAATGGCGAACCATCCGCAACCGGGGATCGGTGCCGTCCACTACCCGCTCGATTGCAGCGCGGATCAAGGCGGGGTCGAATTTGCCCGCTGGGTCGGGTGTGGCCGAGAAAAGGGATTGCAGCAGACGCAGTACCATGGATCTTGACTCGTTCGCACGGCCGGCTTTCGTCCGGTCCGGTCCCCGGTTGGAGTGTTCGAGAAACGCGATTCGCGATGATCGCAGATTTTTCACCCTACGATTATGGTCGGGATTCGCGGCAACTCAATGCACTCATGCCTCCCAATCCCGTCGCAAAGGCGGGATTGGGAGCGGAAAGCGGTGCTGGAAAGGGGAACACGAGCGATGAGGATTGAAACCGCTTAACTCCGCGGCGGCGGCGACCACTGATAAAGCCAGGTTTCGCTGAGCGCTCCCGTGGTATCGCGCAGAAAACAGCGCAAATCGACCGGTTCGTTGCCGCTGGCGCTCAAATCGAAATGGCAGCGCCACAATTCCGATTCGTGGAGTCGATGGGTGGCCACGTTTCGTATCTCTCCACGCGAGGCCGTGACCACTGCTTCCACCGGGGTATTTTCGGGCAACTGGGCCAATGATCCACCCTGGAAATCGAGTACGAACTTGCGTAGCGGTCCAACGATTTTCTCGCCGGGGACGCCCCCGTTGCCGACGCGGGTGGCCACCACCTCGGCAACAGTGGGCCGAATCGGCGGTTGCGCACCCCAGTATAGACGGTAATTGAAAGTTAGCTCCCGATCAGGCTGCGCGGGTTCCGCCGGATTCCAGAAGGCGACGATGTTGTCGAGTGTCTCGTCAGCGGTCGGCAATTCGATCAGTTGCACCGCGCCCCGACCCCAGTTGCCGATCGGTTCCACCCACAGCGACGGCCGTTTGTTGTAGAATGCGCTATCATCTTGATAATGTTCGAAGTTGCGGTCGCGCTGCAACAGGCCGAAGCCGCGTGGGTTGTCATCGGTGAAGGAGTTGACCCGGATATAGTGGGGATTGAGGATCGGCCGCCAAATCCACTCGTTGGTGCCGGTCCACAGGGCCAGTCCGTCGGAGTCGTGAATCTCTGGACGGTAATCGTCGGCGACGCGCCGGTCGTTCTCGCCACACTGATACATTGAGGTCATCGGTGCAATGCCCAGCCGCTCGATGGGACGGCGCGGGAAAAGATGACATTCAACCTGCATGACCGTGGTGTCGCCAGGTGTCACGGCGAAGCTGTAGGCGCCGGTAACGCTCGGGCTGTCGAGCAGCGCGTGCAGGATCAAGGTCGTCGCATCCACTGTCGGGCGTTCCAGCCAGAAGCTGCGGAAGGTCGGAAATTCTTCCGGGTGGTCCATCGCGGTGTCGATGGCCAAGCCACGGGCGGACAGACCGTATTGCTTGCTAGCGCCGACGGCGCGGAAGTAGCTGGCGCCGAGGAAAGAGAACATATCTCGATCCCAGTCGGCGCGGCTGTTGATGCGGAACCCGGCAAAACCGAGATCGCCGATCTGTGCCGGGATGCGGTCCTTGACGCGAGGACCGTATTTGAACATTTCCGAGGAGAAGATGATCGGCCGTGCGCTGCCGTCGGCGACTTCGTAAATTTTGACCGGATGATGGAAGTACAAGCCCAGGTGGAAAAATCGCGCCTGGAACGGTAATTCCCCGCCGGCCCACAGCGAGTGGTCGATACGGAAATTGTTGAGGGCTTGATAATCGTCCCAAGTCATGGCGGCCAACCACGGCGGGCGGGTGTCGGTGAGGGGAATGTACGGCTCCCGGGCCAACTGTGCCGCTGTTTCCCGCAGCCAATCCTTGTTGAACGGCTGACCGTCAATTGCAGCGGTTTCGCTGTTGGTGGATGCCGCGCGAACCGAAGAGGGCGACAGCATTCCGTAGACGGCCAATTGCAGCAACCGCGCCAGAAATTCCCGCCTGATCATGGTGTTCTTCGTAACCTGTGCTTGTTGTTGTGGAAGCTGGAATTATAGCGCTCTGATGACCGGTAGCTCTTGGCTTGAGGTGTCGGAGCGCCGTTCGGGCGAAGTCTCGCGCTACCGTGGCACGGGGCCATAAAGAGTGTTTTGGGGTGTTCCGATCCAACTCCTTTCGGGGCTATCATCAAAAATATTCGCTCAATCTTTTATCAATTGGATCGAAGGAGTTATCGCATGGCCGGCACCAGTCTGTTAGCCCTGATCGATGATATCGCCACGGTGCTCGACGATGTGGCACTGATGACCAAGGTGGCCGCGAAGAAGACCGCCGGCGTTTTGGGTGACGACCTGGCGCTGAACGCGGAACAAGTTTCGGGGGTACGCGCGGAGCGAGAACTGCCGGTGGTGTGGGCAGTGGCCAAGGGTTCGATGAAAAACAAACTGATTCTGGTGCCGGCGGCGATTCTGATCACGGCGGTGGCACCGTGGGCGATTACCCCGCTCCTCATGGTGGGCGGTGCATTTTTGTGCTTTGAAGGTTTTGAAAAACTGGCGCACCAGTTTCAGGGCGACAAGGCCGATATCGAGGCGGAGCACGTCGCGGAAATTCACGCGCTCAGTAATTCCACCGTGGATTTGGCGGCGTTCGAGCAGGAAAAAATCCGGGGTGCCATCCGCACCGATTTCATTTTGTCTGCCGAAATCGTGGTGATCGCCCTGGGGACTGTGCAAGATGCGGCGTTCGCCATTCAAGTGATCGTGATCGCTGCTATCGCCGTTATCATGACAGTCGGCGTGTACGGCGTTGTGGCCGGTATCGTCAAGCTGGATGACGCGGGACTTCATCTCGTGAAAGGGAGCGCCACCCACAGCGATGCCTGGAGCGGTTTCAAGCGAGCTGTAGGTCAGGGCATCTTGCGGGTTGCGCCGTATTTGATGAAATCGCTGTCCGCTGTCGGCACGGCGGCCATGTTTTTAGTGGGCGGTGGCATTCTGGTGCATGGGTTGCCCCATTCGCACGAGGTTCTGCATCGCGCGGCAGCAGTGGTCGATTCTCTACCCGGCATCGGCGGGGTATTGGCTGCTTTCACACCCGCGCTTTTAAACGCGCTCGCAGGCATTGTCGCGGGTGGTTTAGTGTTGCTGGGGGTCAACAAGGCGACAACCGTTTTCGAGAAGTGGCGAAAAGCCGCCTGATTTCAGAGTTGTTCGACCAAGATCATCCTGGGTGGCGGGCCGTTTCGGCCGAAAGTACGGGGGTAGGTAGCCAAACCAGGTTAAGTGGACGGACCCGTGCTTCATGGCCCGGATTGGGTGGGGGCGTGATATACCCGGTTGCGGCCAGCCTGCTTGGCTTGATAGAGAGCTCGATCGGCGTTGCGGAGGAGGGAGTGGATATCGTGGTCGCCGTTGCAACCGCTGATACCAATACTGACGGTGGCGCGTAGATCTTTCCAGTCCGGCCCATAGTCGGTTGTCTCGATAGTCATGCGCAGCCGCTCGGCCAGGGCGAACGCGGCTTCAGGAATGGTCTGGGGCAGCAAAATCACAAATTCGTCGCCGCCCAATCGGGCCACGATGTCGGTGTTTCGTAGCGACTGACGGCAAACCTCGACCACTCGTTTCAGGACCGAGTCTCCGGCGGCGTGCCCGTGACGGTCGTTGATCTCCTTGAACGCGTCCACGTCCAGCAGCAGCGCCGTGCAAGGTGTCTGGTAACGGGCGTTGCGAGCGAGTTCGCGTTCGGCAAAGTCGAACAGGGATCGCCGGTTGGCGGCGCCGGTCAGGCTGTCGGTCGTGGCCAGCTCTTCCATGCGCGAGGCGTATTCCCGCAGGCGGTCGTTGGCTTCCACCAAGCGCCGCGCCACGGTCAGCCGTGCTCGCAGCTCGCCGAATCGGGCCGGCTTGCTCAGGAAGTCGTGGGCGCCCTGGGAGAGCGCGTAAACCAAGTCGCTTTCGCCGGTTTTTGCCGTGAGAAGCAGGGTGTAGGTGAAGGGTCGATCCGGGTTTTCATGGAGCTTCTGGCAGATCGCAACACCGTCGAGTCCGGGCATGACCCAGTCGAGTACGGCAATCCGTGGCGGGTCGTTGGCGTTCAGCAGCAACCAAGCAGCATCGCCGTTGTCGGTTTCGACGACTTCGTAGCCCCATCGCGAGATTTGGTGGGCGAGCAGGGTACGCGGTACTCGTTCGTCTTCGGCGATGAGAGCTTTCAAACGGCGCTACCTTGAGGGTGATGATAGGGAGCATGGTTTCCTTGCTCCCCGCACGCGTTTCATGCGCTCCAATCGGTTTGTCGCAACGCCTGTTCAAGTCGATTGAGCGCCCTGTCCAATTCGATCAGTATAGCGCGACACGGTTCCAGGTGTTCGGATTGCGCAGCGGTTTCGATGTGCCTGGCCAGCTGACCGACCTCCATGCCACCGATGCTGAGAACAATCCCCGCCAGCGAATGAGCGATCGCTGTGGCCCTTTTCGCATCGCCGCTGCCGAGGGCTATCGTCAACTCCGTGAAGCGTTGCCGGGCATCCTCGACACACATGGTTACCAATTCGTCGACCGCCGCTTGGTCGCCGCCGGTGGCATTGGCGAGTAGGGAGGCATCTAGTATCGGCATTGCTGGCAAAAGGTTAGCCGTACTCGGCGTATCGGCCGAGGTGGGGACCGGCTTGATCGTGACGGGTGATAGAAATCGACCGAGCATCGCCGTCAGTGTCTGGCGCTTCACGGGTTTTGGAATGTAATCGTCCATACCGGCGGCCAGACAGCGTTCGCGGTCACCGCGCATGGCCAGCGCGGTCATGGCGATGATGGGAACGTGGGGGCCATCGCCCTCGCGCCGACGGATTTCCCGCGTCGCTTCGAAACCGTCCATTTCGGGCATGCTGATATCCATCAACACGAGATCGTAACGGCCGGAAATAACGCGGTCCACCGCTTCGCGACCGTTGGTAACCTCGTCCACTTGGCAACCGAGTTGCTCCAGCAGGATGCACGCCATCCTACGGTTAATCGCATTATCCTCGACCAACAAGATGTTGGCGGTGGAGTAAGCGGTCGCGCTCGGTGGCGGTGGCAAGGTGTCGTCCAAAGTTACAGCTTGGTCAGCCGTGACGCGGGGCAAGGCCAGCGAAAAATGAAAGGTAGAACCGATTCCCGATTTGCTTTCCACTTCCAGTCGCCCATTCATCATTTCGATGAGGTGACGGCTGATCGCCAATCCCAACCCAGTGCCGCCAAAGCGCCGCGTTACCGACTCGTCCGCTTGGGTGAACTGCTCGAAAATGTTGTCGAGAACCTCATCGGCAATGCCGATTCCAGTGTCGATCACGGCCACTCGCAACAGGGCATGATCGTCGGTCTGCTCCAGAGCCATCACGTCCAGCGTTATCGAACCGCGCTCGGTAAACTTGACTGCGTTGCCGACCAGATTGGTTAGCACTTGCCGGATCCGGACGGTGTCTCCACTGAAGAATTCCGGTGTGCCATCGGCGTAGCGCAGCGACAGGGCGAGCCGTTTGTCCGTCGCCTGGGATCGAAATAACTCCACGACTCGTTCGGTCACTCGACGCAAGTTGAAGGGCTTGGGTGCCAGCTCCAGCTTGCCGGCCTCGATTTTGGAATAATCCAGAATGTCATCGAGGATGATGAGCAAGGTATTGGCCGAACTGGCGATGGTAGCGAGATAGCTGTGTTGCCGTTCGTCGAGAGGGGTATCGGCCAGCAGATCGACCATACCGAGCGCGCTGCTCATCGGGGTACGGATTTCGTGCGACATATTGGCGAGAAACCGGCTCTTGGCGCGTGTAGCGGCCTCGGCCAGCTCCTTGGCTTCGAGCAGGTTTTCGTTGGCGAGGCGCAATTCGACGGTCCGCTCGGCAATGCGGTCCTCGAGATCGATGTTGAATTGCTCCACTCGCTGAGTTTTTTCCAGCAGTTCGATTTGCTGTTGTTGCAGTTCGGCGGTCATGGTGTTGAAAGTAGCGGTAATTTCGCCCAGCTCATCGCTGGAGTGGACCGCCGCCCGAATATCCAGGTTGCCCCTGGCGACCCGCGCCATGGTATCGCGCAGACCTTGCAGACGATCCAGCAGCACGCGCTGGATGACCAGCAGCAGGATCAGGACGATGAGCGCGTCCAGTACGACGACTTGCAGGATGATATTGGCGATGGTGCGTTGCAGGCTCTCGTGCGTGAAGCGGCGGGTGAGAAAGACTTCGACCGAGCCGATCACCTTGTGGTGGCTCTGCTCTGCACTGGGACCAATGCCGGTTTTGAAAATATTTTGTTTCGCGGAAAGTTCGGGATCCTGAACGGGGGGTCGGTCGATCTGACGAACTTCTCCGTCCGGTTGCTTCCAAAGGCAAAGCCAAATCTGGCCTGCCGTAGTCGGGGTGTTGCTGTTATCGGATGGTTCCCTGACGCAAATGCCGGTAATCGCTCGTTCGGACATGCCGGCGAGCATGATGGAACGCGCACCGTCGCGATCCATATCCCATAGCGATACGCTGAGCGCGGCGGCCAAGATGTTGGCGTGGCGTTGCCCGTCCTGGAACAGCTGATCCTCCAGTTCGTGGGTTGCGATATTGACCTGATAGCCACCAAAACCGATCAAGGTGCCTGTCGTCGTCAGGACAACGATCAGGATCAGCCGCCGTGCTAGGGTCCAATGATAGCGATGAAGCCCGTCAGTTTGCCGAGCAGCCACGCGAGATCAGCCACCGCTCGTGTTGATAAAGGAGGCTTCGGCGATTTTCCGCAACCAATACTGATGGATACGCTCGAAAGTGCCATCTTCGTGCATTCCATCGAGGGCGTCCTGCCACAACTGGACCAAGGCATCGAGCGTCTTCAGGGAGAAGGCGATATAGAGAGAGGTTTTGTGGGCCGTGAGGACCGGTTTGATGTCATCGAGCTGGAAACCGGCTTGGCGAACGCACAGAGGAGCGTTGTAATCGTTCAGGACGCCGAGCCGTATCCGCCCGGCCATCAGGTTGCGGATAATACCCAGCGGATTGCCGTGACTGTAGAGATTGGTGAACCCCTGCTCGCGCAAGAATTGCTCGTCGGTATCATCCTTGTAGGTTCCGATGCTTTCGACGAGTTTTGCATCGTCTAGGGTGGCGACTTTGAAATTAGAATCCTGGCGGGCATACAGTAGGCTGGCGCTGGTTGCCAAGGGGCCAACCCATTTAAAGAGATTTTCGCGCTGCTTGCTACGGGCGGTCGAAAACAGCGCGACGTTAGGTTCTGCCAACGCTTTTTGATATCCCCTCGACCAAGGAACCTCTTGAATAGGTTTAACGGCGCCAACGCGGTGGGTGATCTCGTTGACTAAATCGACTGAAAGCCCTTTGATTTGGCCGGCTTCCAAGTAGTTGAACGGCGGCAAATCCTCGGTATAAATGTTGATTGGCATTCGGCGGGCTTCCGCCCGCAGTCCATCCAAGGCAGGGGGCGTTGCCTTGGGTAGCCAGCGCTGGTAGATGCGGCCAAAAGTTCCATCGCGATTCATGTCGTCGAGGGTACTTTGCCAATCTCGCACGATTGTTACCGGAGTGCCGTGCGAAAAAGCGATGTAGAGATAGTTAGTCTTGATTGTCAGCACCGGCTCAATTTCGTTTGGATCGAAGCCGATTTGCCGAATGACCTGATCAGCAGTGAGATTGGAGTCGAGCCAGAGATCGACGCGCCCTTCCAGAAGCTTCTGCGCGCAGCTCATCGGTTTTGGTGAACTGTCAAGATTGGTAAAGCCGCGCTCCTTGAGAAATTGCTCACGGGCATCATCGCGGTAGGTGGCGATGCTACCCACGTCTCGTGCCGCATCCAGTGTATCGAGAGTGATGGACGATCCCCGTTTTTTGTAGAACACATACTCCCAACGGGCTAAAGGCCCTACCCACTGAAAGAGTCGCTCCCGATCTTCCGTGCGAGTGGTGGAGAACAACACCGTATTGGGCATTTCCTGTATGTCCTTGTAACCGCGTGCCCAAGGCACCACCTCGATAGGGTCTGTGTTGCCTACCCGGCGCTGGATTTCGTGCACCACATCTACTGAGAAGCCGGTTAAGGCTCCTTGGTCCGTAAAGTTGAGCGGCGGAAGCTCCTCGGTGAGAAGGGTGAGTCTTTGCGCGATCACGGAAGGAACCGCCAAGCCATTGACGGTAGCTAAAGCCAATGCGAGTAGAATCGCGCGAAACATCACTTCAAACCCATAAAACCAGGAGAAATTATGGTAGAAACTTACGCAAAAAACCCGTCATTATGAATCTATTGTATTGCACATGATTCTTTTTTGCTAGATGAATGTTGAGGTTTTAAAGCATGCTTCAGGAGCGCGTCACTGTCATAGCCTTTATCAGCAAGTGATCGGTGTGCAGACCCTCAATCAGGTGGCCAGCCGGTGTACTATCTGTTGGGGTACCGTGTGTCATAACGGCTCCGAGCGGCAAACCCTGCGCCTCCGGCTCAATTTGCCTTGGTAGTGAGCCCTTTAAATTTAGTGCAGCTCATGCCCTGATGGTCACCCTTGGCACCTGCCGTAGGGGGATGCACCTTGCAATGAGATGCATCGATCGATCATCCATCATTACCTAATCGGATTCATCGATCAGAATCTCAAAAAGCTATTCCCGAATGCTCTATCTCGCCAGCGGATGGAGCGGCGATAGGTGTCGTTCCAGCAGCCCTACTCCGGCGGCAGATCGCGCCACAGCGTCCTGGCAAGCGCGACTTCAACAATGCCTCTGTTTCATCCGACAGAGCGTGTCGCGATGGGCGAGCACTGCATCCTTCCTGCGAGCCGCCTTTTCTCAATCAGCCGCCGGTTGAAGCGACGGAGAGTATCACGCGCAATTTTTCTTTACCGAAGCCCAATTTCGGACTATTTTCGGCGCCATTTCGCCAGCCGCGCCAATCCCATGATCAATGCCTTCGAACTCCGAAACGGTCGCCTCCGCCAGATTCACATCGAGACCCGGGCCGATTTGGAGCGCACTAAACCGATCTGGATCGATTTCGACGCTCCGACCGACGAGGAGCGGTTGCTGGCCAAGGAACTGTTCAATTTGACTTTGCCGGACGAGGATGATTTCGGCGACATCGAAGCCAGTGCCCGCTGTTTTGAGGATGCGACCGGCTCTCTGCAAATTCGCTCCGATTTCCTGCTGGACAAGGCCGACGAGTCCCGCAATGTGCCGGTGGCCTTCGTGCTCAGACCGGACATTTTGTTCAGCTTGCACGAGGAGGATTTGCCGGTTTTTCGCTTGCTGCGCCTGCGCGCCCGGCACCTGCCTGGCTATCTTGAGGACTGCCGGGATGTACTGCTTGATCTGTATGCCACTGACGCGGAATATTCCGCCGATGCACTGGAAGGGGTTTACGCCAATCTGGAGGCAGTCGGCAATCGTGTGTTGACCGCCCGGCTGACCGACGAGGATGCTGCCGAAGTGCTGGCTGGCATCGCCCGCGAGGAAGACTTGAACGGACGCATCCGCCGTAACCTAATGGATACTCGCCGCGCTATTTCCTTCTTGATGCGGCGACGTCTACTTTCCAACGATCAAATCGAGGAATCCCGCCAGATCTTGCGCGACATCGAATCGTTGGATGGCCACACCTCGTTCCTGTTCGAAAAAATCAACTTCCTGATGGACGCGACGGTTGGTTTCATTAACATCAATCAAAACAAGATCATCAAGATTTTTTCAGTGGCCTCTGTCGCGCTGCTACCACCAACATTGATTGCGAGCATCTACGGTATGAATTTCGAGTTCATGCCGGAACTCAAATGGCTATTCGGCTATCCCTTTGCCTTGGGTCTCATGGCGGTGTCGGTGATGGCGCCCTTCTGGTTTTTCCGCAAAAAGGGATGGCTCAAGTAACCAGGGGTACACTGCCTTTTCCAATGCGCCCCATCGGAGCCGAGGGCCGCCGTTTTCCCTCGAAACCCGTTTCGTCATATGAATCATCAGGAGATAGCCGTGTCCTCTCCAGCTTCCTCTGATCCACATCTCCAGGAATTGGCCGTCCAGGTTGGTGCTGCCTTGCGCACCCGCAACTGGGTTCTGGCCCTTGCCGAATCCTGCACCGGCGGCTGGATCGCCAAGGTTATCACCGATGTGCCCGGCAGTTCCGGTTGGTTCGACCGGGGATTCGTGACCTATAGCAACAGCGCCAAGAACGATCTGTTGGGCGTGCGGAAAGCGATCCTTGTCGCGCATGGTGCGGTTAGCGGCGAAACGGTCGCTGAGATGGCGGCTGGTGTTTTGCAGCGAAGTCCGGCCAATCTGGTCGTCGCTGTCAGCGGTGTCGCCGGTCCCGACGGTGGCACCGCTGATAAGCCAGTCGGCACCGTTTACCTGGCCTGGGCGCTGCGCGACGGTCCGGTGAAGGCCGAGCGCCGACAGTTTGCCGGGGATCGCGATGCGGTGCGTCGGCAAACTGTCGCCGTTGCCCTGCAAGGATTATTGGATGTCCTCGCCGGCAATCACTGAGGTCCGACGGCTGTTCCTGGCGCTCTGGCCGGAAGATGCCGAGCGCCGGCAACTGGCGCAACTGGCAGCCAGCGTCGCGGGACGGCAGCGAGTGCGTGATGCCAACCTGCATCTGACTCTGGTGTTTCTGGGCCCCACCGACGCCACGCGCCTGGCCGCCTACGAGGCGGCGCTGGCGGACCTGCCGGTGCCGGCACTGGAACTGGTGCTGGACCGCTACGGCTATTGGCCGATGCCGCGCATTCTATGGTTGGGATCCAGCCAAACCCCATCGGAATTGTACGAGCTGGTGGCGGATTTGCATCGGCGGTTGCGCGGTTGTGGCTTCGTTCCCGAGCGGCGGGCCTTTCAAGCTCACATGACCTTGGCCCGCAAATTTCCCGGTCCCGCCCCGGAGCACCCGCCCGCCGTGCCGATCCGTTGGTCAATCGGCGAGGTGGCCCTGATCGAATCGCTGTTGGAAAAACACGGTTCCGAATACCGAGTGCTGCAACGCTGGCCAAGGGGCTAGGTTGGACGATGATTCTGTGGAATAATCGATGAAAACAACCGGTTCCAATTCGAACCGGTTTTCTCATCTGCTTTGAGGAGGGACGCACGGGATGGACGACAACAAGAAAAAGGCGCTGGCCGGTGCGCTAACCCAGATCGAACGCCAGTTCGGCAAGGGCGCGGTCATGCGGCTGGGTGATACCAGCGTGGCCCGTGATGTCACGACCGTTTCAACCGGTTCGCTGGGCCTAGACATCGCGTTAGGTATCGGTGGTCTGCCGCGCGGGCGCGTGACCGAAATCTACGGTCCTGAGTCGTCTGGCAAGACCACGTTGGCCTTGCAGGTTATCGCTGAAACTCAGCGGCAGGGCGGTTGCGCTGCGTTCATCGACGCCGAGCACGCACTCGACCCGATTTACGCCGCCAAACTGGGCGTGAACGTGGACGATCTCCTGGTATCCCAACCCGACACCGGCGAACAGGCGTTGGAAATCGCCGACATGTTGGTGCGGTCGGGAGCGATCGATACCGTGGTGGTCGACTCGGTGGCTGCGTTGACTCCCAAGGCTGAAATCGAGGGCGACATGGGCGACTCTCATGTCGGCCTGCAAGCCCGGTTGATGAGCCAAGCCCTGCGCAAGCTCACCGCCAATATCAAGCGATCCAATACCCTGGTCATTTTTATCAACCAAATTCGGATGAAGATCGGTGTCATGTTCGGCTCGCCGGAAACGACTACTGGTGGCAACGCTCTCAAGTTCTATGCCTCGGTCCGGTTGGATATCCGCCGTATTGGTGCCATCAAGAAGGGCGAGGAAGTCATCGGCAACGAGACCCGTGTCAAGGTGGTCAAAAATAAGCTGGCCCCACCGTTCAAGCAGGCCGAGTTTGAAATTCTTTACGGTGAGGGGGCGTCCCGGTTGGGCGAAGTCATTGATCTCGGCGCCAAGATTGGGTTGATCGAAAAATCTGGCGCCTGGTACAGTTGTGGCGGCACTCGCATCGGTCAGGGTAAGGAAAACGCCCGCGCCTATCTCAGAGAAAACCCCGAATTGGCTCGCGACCTGGAAGACAAGATTCGCGCCCACTTTCTAACCCGTCCCGACGCGGTGCCGGGTGCCGATCTCGCGGGCGCTAGCGGGGGCGAAGCCGGTGGTGCCAGCGCCGATGACCCGGACGCGGATCTCCTCTAAGGCGACCAGCGCCGCCACCCCAGCGACCCTTCGCGCCAAGGCGTTGGAGTTGCTGGCTCGGCGCGAGCACTCTCGGCTGGAATTGCGCCAGAAATTGCTCCAGCGCGGCTATCCGCCCGAACAGATCGAGCCGGTACTCGACCAATTGATGGCGGAACAGTTGCTGGACGAAAGCCGCTATGCTGAACTGTACGCCTGCGCCCGGGCCGATAGGGGTTACGGGCCCTTGCGGATCGCTTGCGAACTGCGCGAGCGCGGGGTGCCGGACGACAAGGTTGCCGCCACCCTGGCCGGATTAGCGGGTCATTGGTTGCCCCGTCTGCGAGAACTACATCGCAAACGCTTCAAGTCTTGCCTACCGGCTGATGCTGCTGGGCGAATGCAACAAACTCGGGTGCTGCGCCAGCACGGCTTCACCCTGGACCAGATCAAGCATTTGTTCGAAACGTTCGAGACGATCTGACCCGAATTCAAAATCGAGCTGAACACGACTATGACCAGCAGCGCCGAACTCCGCAAGCTCTTCCTCGATTATTTCCGCGATCACGGCCACGAGGTGGTGGCCAGCAGTCCGCTGGTTCCGATCAACGACACCACGCTGTTGTTCACCAACGCCGGTATGGTGCAGTTCAAGGACGTGTTCACCGGTCGCGAACATCGTCCCTATCGCCGCGCCACCACCGCGCAGCGTTGCGTAAGAGCCGGGGGCAAGCACAACGACCTGGAAAACGTTGGCTACACCGCCCGCCATCATACCTTCTTCGAGATGCTGGGTAATTTCAGCTTCGGCGATTATTTCAAGCGCGAGGCCATCCGCTTCGGCTGGGAGTTCCTGACCCGCGTCTTGAAGATGCCGGCGGACAAGTTGTGGGTCACGGTCTACGAGACCGACGACGAGGCTTATCAGGTCTGGGCCGACGAAATCGGGGTGCCGAGAGCGCGCATCGCTCGTATCGGCGACAAGCTCGGTGGCAAGCGCTATGAGAGCGACAATTTCTGGGCGATGGGCGACACCGGCCCCTGCGGACCCTGCTCGGAAATCTTTTACGATCACGGCCCGGAAGTCGCCGGCGGTCCGCCCGGTACGGCCGACGCCGACGGCGATCGCTACATCGAAATTTGGAACCTGGTGTTCATGCAGTTTGATCGGAGCGCCGATGGCACCCTGACGCCGTTGCCCAAGCCCTCGGTGGATACCGGCATGGGGCTGGAGCGGCTGGCAGCGGTGATGCAGGGCGTCCACAGCAACTACGAGATCGATCTGTTCCAGAACCTGATCCGGGCCGCTGCCGAAGCGACCGGCGCGGCCGATTTGCACTCCAGCTCGCTGCGAGTGATCGCCGATCACATCCGTGCCACCGCCTTTCTGATCGCGGACGGTGTGTTGCCCTCCAACGAGGGGCGCGGCTACGTGCTGCGGCGGATCATGCGTCGCGCCATCCGCCACGGCCATAAGTTGGGTGTCGAAGGCAGCTTTTTCTACAAGTTGGTCGCGCCACTGGTGGCGGAGATGGGTGCGGCCTACCCCGAGCTGGTCAGCGCCGCCGAACAAGTGACCCGCGTCATCCAGCAGGAAGAGGAGCGTTTTGCCGAAACGTTATCCAACGGCATGCGCTTGTTGGAAGAGGGTATCGCCCGCTTATCTGGCACGATTATCCCCGGCGAGACGGTGTTCAAGCTTTACGATACCTACGGCTTTCCGGTCGATTTGACCGCTGACATCGCCCGCGAACGCGGTTTGCAGGTGGACGATGCCGGTTTCGAGCGAGAAATGGCAGCGCAGCGAGAGCGTGCCCGGGCTCACAGCCAGTTCGGTTTGCGCCAGACCACCGACCTCGGCATCGAGGGCCGTACCGACTTTCACGGTTACGACCGCCTGGAGGAGGAGGCCACCGTGGTGGCGCTGTTCTGTGGCGGCCAAGCGGTCGAGGAACTGAACACCGATGATGAGGGTGTGGTGGTTTTAGATCACACCCCGTTCTACGCCGAATCGGGCGGTCAGGTCGGCGATACCGGCTGGCTGCGGACCGATGGACTGGAATTCGAGGTTCACGATACTCAAAAACGGGGCGAAGGCGTTTTCGCCCACGTCGGCGTGTTGAAGCAGGGCCAGTTGCGACGCGGTGCCACGGTATGCCGGCGCAAGTGGATGCTGCTCAAACGCCAGGCAACCGCTCTTCATCACTCTGCAACCCATTTGCTGCATGCGGCGTTGCGTCAGAGTGTTGGGCACACACGTCACCCAAAAGGGTTCGCTGGTCGATCCGCAGCGGCTGCGCTTCGACTTTTCCCACTTCGAACCCCTGACCGCCGAGCAGATCGAGACCGTCGAGCGCATCGTCAATGCTCAGATTCGCGGTAACGTCGTGGTGGAAACCACCATCATGGCGCCCGATGAAGCGATTGCTGCCGGCGCGATGGCGCTATTTGGCGAGAAGTACGGTGACAAGGTGCGGGTGTTACGGATGGGCGAATTCTCCACCGAACTGTGTGGTGGTACCCACGTCCGGCGGGTCGGCGATATCGGTCTGTTTAAAATCGTATCGGAAAGTGGAGTGGCCGCTGGAGTGCGCCGCATCGAGGCGGTCACTGGCGACAAGGCGCTCGATTTTGTCGCTGCACTTCAGGAACGCGCTCGCCAAGCCGCGCATCTGGTCAAGGGTGACCGCGACAATTTCCCCGATAAGCTCCGGCAATTGATCGAGCGTAGCCGGCAGTTGGAAAAGGAAATCGAACAGCTCAAAGGGCGACTGGTGAGCGGCCAAGGCGCCGATTTGCTGAGCCAAGCGGTGCAGATCGACGGCATCAAAGTGTTAGCTGCCCGATTGGACGGAGTAGATGCCAAGGCTCTGCGTGAGGCGGTAGACCGTTATAAGGATCAGCTCAAAGCGGCGGCAGTGGTGTTGGCCACGGTCGAGGAGGGCAAGGTTCGCTTGGTGGCAGGCGTAACCTCAGCGGAAACTCGGCGGATCAAGGCCGGTGATCTGGTGAACGCCGTTGCCGAGCAGGTCGGCGGCAAGGGTGGCGGCCGGCCTGACCTGGCTCAGGCCGGCGGCACCGATCCCACTAAATTGGACGTTGCCCTGCGCTCAGTTGCGGAATGGGTCCGTGATCGGCTTGCTTGAGTTTCACCCGAGGGATTGGTTCAATCAGTCTTAGCTTCCCATTTCGTAACGTCCAACTGACTTTGCAATTTCTGGCTTGTATCAAGTACAAGCATTGCCGCAACGCAGTATGAATATCTTTTGATGGTTGCTCATTTTTCTGTTATACTTATCGTTTGTTTGACGTTCCTGACTCTTCAGGTAACGGGCAAGGTTTAAATCGAATTTCGTAGGGATGCTATGTCGCTAATTGTGCAAAAGTATGGCGGAACCTCGGTAGGCAACATCGAGCGTATTGAGAATGTTGCGGAAAAAGTGATCGGCTGGTGCGAGCGTGGCTACGGCGTAGTGGTGGTGGTATCGGCCATGAGTGGCGAAACCGACCGCTTGATCGGTCTGGCCAAAGGCATTGCGCCTCGCCCTCACCCGCGCGAGCTGGACGTGCTGCTCGCTACTGGCGAGCAAGTCACGATTGCACTGTTATGCATCGCCCTGGAGAAACGCGGTTGCTCAGCGCGCTCCTATACCGGTGGGCAAGTCCGTATCCTCACTGATAATGCCTTCAACAAGGCCCGCATCCAGGATGTGGAGATCGATGCGATGCGCGCTGATCTCGATGCCGGACGGGTCGTGGTGGTCGCCGGCTTTCAGGGCGTGGACGAGGAAGGCAACATTACCACGCTGGGCCGAGGCGGCTCTGACACGACTGGCGTCGCGCTTGCCGCCGCGCTGGGAGCCGATGAGTGCCAGATTTATACCGATGTGGACGGAGTTTACACCACCGATCCGCGCGTGGTTCCCGATGCCCGCCGGCTAGATCGCATCACCTTTGAGGAGATGTTGGAGATGGCCAGCCTGGGTTCTAAGGTATTGCAAATCCGTTCGGTGGAATTTGCGGGCAAACATAATGTCCCATTACGTGTGCTCTCTACCTTTCAGGAAGGTCCGGGCACGCTGATCACTTTAGAGGAAGCGTTCGAGGTGGAATCCTTGGAGAAAGCGGTAATTTCCGGTATCGCGTTCAATCGCGACGAAGCAAAAATCACCGTACTTGGCGTGCCCGATCGACCGGGCATCGCCTTTAACATCCTCGGGCCGGTCTCCGACGCCAACATCGAAGTGGATATGATCATTCAGAACATCGGGCGCGATGGCACGACCGATTTCACCTTCACCGTGCATCGTAACGACTACGAGCGCACGCTGGAAATTTTGCGGGAACGCACGCTACAACTGAACGCTCGTGAAGTATCGGGCGATAACAAGATCGCCAAGTTGTCCTTGGTCGGTATCGGTATGCGTTCCCACGCCGGTGTCGCGAGTCGGATGTTTCAGGCGCTGGCGAAAGAAGGCATCAATATTCGCATGATTTCAACCTCCGAGATCAAGATTTCGGTAGTGGTCGATGAGAAATACCTCGAGCTGGGGGTTCGTGCTTTGCACGAAGCGTTCGAACTCGATAAAGTTGCATGAGCGCAGCATTCCGAACCGTTGGCATGAATGGTGCAATCGTCAATTACTAACGCGGAAATTCAAAAGCCGCGAAAGATCCGATGCTTTTTGATGGAGAACACGGAGTAGCTTGATATGTTGATTTTGACGCGCAGAGTTGGAGAGACATTGATGATCGGTGACGAGGTAACCGTCACTGTGCTGGGCGTAAAGGGGAATCAGGTCCGCATCGGGGTTAATGCGCCCAAGGATATTGCGGTACATCGCGAGGAAATCTACGAACGGATCAAACGCGAGCAAGATAGCGCCACTTCCGGTAATGGTTCCCCATCTGAGACTTGAACTGAAGGGCTTTACCTCGGCGGTCCTAGGCGGTATCCTTAGACGCTTACGGCGTTTGTTCGTCGGGCATTCGCTGGAGAGATGGCCGAGCGGCTGAAGGCGCTCCCCTGCTAAGGGAGTATGGGGACATAAAACTCCATCGAGGGTTCGAATCCCTCTCTCTCCGCCAATTTATCGCTAGAATATGCGGGGTTGACGATAACGAAATCGGCCCGCATAATCCGCAGTCCCAATCGATGCGCCCGTAGCTCAGTTGGATAGAGTACCTGGCTACGAACTAGGGGGTCGGGAGTTCGAATCTCTCCGGGCGCGCCAACTTTGATCGAGGCTCAGGGGTGCGAGCGCCCAGGCCTTTTTCGTATGCTTGAGACCTCATCCCCGGCACCAATAGCGTCCGCTCCGTGTTCCCAGGATCGGTACCGTCGCGTTACCGATGGTAGAAGGGTCTCAGCGACTGAACCAGCGTAGTGATTACCGGGGGGAAATCGCCATACCGAGCTTAATGCCTTCGATGTTGCCCCTTCGTACCAGCGACCTCGCATCGGCACCTCGATGGCCTTTGGCTGTCCGTCGAGTACGTTGGTTTTTTCTAATTCTGCTGTGGTACGGCCTTCTATTATTCGGCGCAGCGCTGACGCTGTTGCCTTTGCTATGGATGTTAGTGGCTTCGCTGATGCCGCCCGGCGAAGCTAACAGCTACCCGCCACGCCTGTGGCCCAGTGCTGTCACTTTCGAGCATTATGCGGCACTGTTTACCCGTCTCGATTTGGCTCGCTACCTGTTCAACAGTGCCTTACTCGCCAGCATTGTGACCCTGATCGCCCTATTCGTTAATTCGATGGCTGGCTACGCTTTTGCCAAGTTTCGTTTTCGCTTTCGTGACCGGTTGTTCCGGGGCTTACTGGCCGCGATGGTGATTCCCGCTCAGGTGGCGATGCTACCCTTGTTCCTGTTGCTGAAACAGTTCGGGCTGATTAATACCTATTGGGGAGTCATCATTCCCGGCATGGCAAGCATCTTCGGCATTTTTCTGATCCGCCAGTACTTGTTGGCCATCCCCGATAGTTTGCTCGACGCCGCGCGCATGGACGGTGCGGGCGAATTTCGCATTTACCGCTCGTTGATATTACCGCTTTGTCGGCCGATTCTGGTCACGCTTGCGATCTTCACTTTTCTCGGTGCTTGGAACGATTTTATGTGGCCACTGATTGTGCTGACCGATAGCGCCCGCTATACCTTGCCTGTAGCGCTGGCTAACCTGCTGGGCGAGCATGTTCAGGATACCGAGCTGATGATGGCCGGTTCGGTGCTGACCGTGTTGCCGGTGATGCTGCTATTCGTAGTCCTACAGAAATATTACATCACCGGTATCATGCTAGGAGGTATGAAGGGATAGATGACATCCGATCGGTTCTCGATTCGCGCTTGTGATCGCTATCCTTGGATCTTTCTAGAGGCGATGGTCATGACATTGCCCTTTCTTCCATAAATTTTGTTCATAAGCTTAATCGTTAGCTTGTCCCAGTAGCTCGGCGGAGAATGATGGGGAAAGATTTCGAAATTGCGTTGTATTTTTAGCAGTGAGCCGACATTGCTAACACACTCGATCAAAAATGTGGAATCCAAAGGCTCCTCGTCAGGTTCTTCAGCTTGAGCGGAATAGCGGGTCTTTGCAGCCAAAGAATTTCGATTCCACTCCTGAATTAGTGAAGGGGTTGCTTCTTGTTGAATTTTAATCGGTTCTGATAACAAAAAAATTCCCGATTGACGCATCAGCTTGAAGATATTTGTGATTACATTTGGAATCTGACCAGCCGGTAAATGGTGCAGGAATCCAACGCAAGTGATGAAATCGAAGCGATCTTCAGTTTCGTCCGCCAGATAAGCCAACACATCTCGCTCGATGAAATTGATATGCTTAAAATTTTTGCTGGCAGCTTTGTAACGTGCTTGGGTCAGCATGGCTTTGCTGTGATCTATCGCAGTAACTTCTGAAAAGAAGTTGGCAAACCGCATGGTCATGTGCCCTGTTCCACAGGCAATATCCAGCATTCTGTGACCTGGTTTAACAAATCTGGAAAACTGCTTGAACAGCATATCGTTAGTTATCTTGCGAGGCGACACTACCACGTTGTCATATTCTTGAGCTATTCGCTCATGATAACGACGGTCTTTCTCAAAATGTTCATGCGCCGGTTCTTGCACGGAATGACCTATTCAAGGACTAGGATTCTTAAGGGATGATCTTCGAGACATGGAAACCTAGCTTGGTGACCACTCAAAGAGCTTCTACGAAAGACGGTGCCTGTGGAAAAGCAGCAACCAGCTCAATGTCTAGCATGGGTATCCCAACTAGCCCATAACCTTGGCGTACGCTGCTTGCGTGAGATTTAAAAACTAACACGTCGTCGCACCAACACTGGGTAATGTGATCCTCTTGCGTACCCGAAGCGGCTGCGATATCGACTGAATAATCGCCGACCGGCAGCACTGGCATGCGGAAGGTAAATCGTGCGATCAGATGTTGGCCGGCAACCAGTAGTTGGGGATTGGCGGCATAGGTCAGATAAGTATTATCCCCGAACAGGTTTTGGCCGAGCCGATCCTTGATGAAAAAACCGATGATCGGGTTTTCAACATCAGCGAGTACCCATGAGTTGACGACCAAGGTAACCAGCTCGCCACCGATAGTCCACTGCAAAACATGCCCCTGCTCATCTTCGAAGTGAGCGTCCTCAATCCGGATTGCCCCAGTGCCATAACCTCCAATTTCGGGACGGAATTGGAATAATTCTAGATCGTTGCGCAATGGGGTCTGATTGAGAAACGGCAATCGTCGATCCACGACGTCAGCCGGATGACGGTGAGTACCGGATTCGGCTCGGCGTTCCGGCATGCTGGATTTGACGCCGATTTCAGCTTCGCGCAGAGTGGCCAGGTAATGCGCGCAAACCTCCTTGGCCGGTCCCAGTTCACGCACTTGCCCGCGATCCAGCCACAGCACCCTATCACACAAATTGACTACCGAGCCGGTGTCGTGACTGACAAAGAACAGCGTGCCCTCTTGCTGAAACCTGCGGAGGAATCGCATACATTTCTGGACGAAAAAAACATCGCCAACCGCCAGCGCTTCATCGATGACCAAGACATCGGCTCGCACATGGGCCGCAACTGCGAAAGCGAGACGCACGGCCATCCCGCTGGAATACGTTTTAACCGGTTGATCGATGAATTCACCGATGTCCGCAAATGCTAGAATCTCGGGCAGATAGCGCTCGATTTCCGCATCACCGAGACCGAGAATCGCGGCATTGAGATAGACGTTTTCGCGTCCGGTAAATTCTGGATTGAAACCGGTGCCGAGTTCCAGCAGCGCCGCAACCCGACCCTGTACCGCCAACGTTCCCGTGGTCGGTGCCAATGTACCACACAGCATCTTGAGCAGGGTCGATTTACCGGAGCCGTTGCGACCGATGACGCCAACGGTTTCGCCACGCTGGACCGAAAACGACACGTTCTGCAAGGCCCAAAATTCGTGGTAATAGCGTCGACGGCCGCGCCATAACATCTGTTTCAGGCGATCCTGGGGCCGTTCGTAAATCTGATAGCACTTACCCGCTTCACGCACCTCGATCACGACATCCGCCGAATCGAGCGGTGTGTTGAAAGGTTCACAAGACATCGGCGAAACCCTTGCGGGTACGAGCGAACCAGTAAGCGCCGAGCAACGCCACCAGCAAAGACGCACCTAAGCACAATAGATAGGGTATCCAGGCCGGAGAGTAGCCAAACAGGACAATGCCCCGGGTCTGCTCGATCACTAAGGCTAGCGGATTGAATAGGAGCCAGGGCCGAACAGACTCCGGCAACGCGCTAACCGGATAAAACACCGGGCTCATAAACATCATGAGTTGCACCAGCGGCACGGTTAATTGTTGGATGTCGCGGATGAAAACGCCCAGCGAACTCAGAAACCAACTCAATCCGAGTACGAACAAAATCAGCGGTAGCACCATTACTGGTAGTAGTAACACCGTCCAAGTCAATCCCGTGCCCATTGTCAGTTGTAGCAGCAGAATCACCGATAGAGTGACCCCCAGCGTCAGCAGGGCGGAGGTCACCATGACGGCCGGTAACATTTCCAAGGGAAAAATGACGTTTTTGACGTAGTTCTGGTGGGCCAGGATCAAGCTGGGGGCACGGCCGAGACATTCGGCGAGAAAGTTGTAGAGTGCCATGCCAACGAACAGGATCAGCGCCAAATCGCTGAGCGACCCATTACCCCATCCGGTCCAGCGCATCTTAAAGATCACGCCGAAAAAGAAGGTGAATACCAATAACGACAACAAGGGTAGCAGCAGCGACCAAGTCGCTCCCAGAAAGGAACCGCGATAACGCTCGGCAAAATCGCGCCGCAGCAACTTGAGAAAGAGTTGATGCTGCAACCAGACTTGCCGCGAGGCATGACCGAGGATCGAAATCCAACCGATGGTCGTCCTGGAATCGGTCGCCGACATGGAGCTATTCGCTAGCGGGTAATGGGGTGACTCGCAACGGCGCGGGAGGTAACCCTTGAGCGTGGCGTTCCCATATCAACTGATACGCCTGCTCAAGGTGGCGGGTAAACCGCCGGGTGTTGAATAGCGGCATTCGCAAGCGGTTGTCTGCCAGCTTCACCCGTAATCCCGCTAATTCGGTGGGCGTGGCGGCTAGCCGGACCGCCAGCTCTTCATAGGCTTCCAACGAGTGGGTGATGAGCTCTGGTAAGCCGATCGCCCGCAGCAGGCTGGCGGCCACCCGCGCCGGGAAGGTTTCACCCAGGCAGGTTAGCACCGGCAAGCCAGCCCACAAGGCGTCGCTGGCGGTAGTGTGGGCGTTGTAGAGACGAGTGTCGAGAAACAGGTCGGCTAGCCGGTGCCGTTCCAGGTGTTGGGCCTTGGGTAAACGCTCGGCGAAGATCAAGCGTTCGCCGGCGATCCCATGGCCTTCTGCTTCCCGCCGCAGATGAGCGACGACGTCCCCTTCGGATGCCAACAGCCATAATACGCTGCCGGGAACCCGCTTCAGAATCCGGATCCAGACTTCGAAAATGACCGGATCGATCTTCTCGGGCTTGTTGAAGCAGCAGAATATGAAGCCGGTTTCCGGCAATCCTAAGTCGTGACGCTGTATTCCCGTGTCCGAGATTTCTTGCAGATCATCGTTCACCTGATAGCATTCAGGTAGATATACCGGCCGCTCAGTGAAATAGGGTTGGAGCGTCTCAGGCAAGACGGTTTCATCCGCCAGGATATAGGGTGTAAAGGATGCTCCCAATGTCCCCGGATAGCCGAGATAGCTCACCTGGATCGGGGCCGGCTGCAATGCGAAGATTTCCGTGCGGGCATAAGCCGTGTAGCCCATCAAATCGACCAAAATATGAATACCATCGGCGTTGACGCGGGCGGCCGCTTCCGCGTTACTCACACCAGACAAGTCCACAAACTGGTCGGCGTCAGCCTTGATTTGCCGGTAATAGGTGCTGCTGTCGTCTTTGCAGAGTGCGTAGACGAAGATTTCAAATCTTTCCCGGTCGTGTAAGTGGAACAGACTGCGCATCAAATGTGCGGTCGGATGATTCCGAAAATCAGCTGATACATAACCGATTTTAAGCCGCTCAGCACCTGAGTTCGGGTAACCGAACGCCAATCGTTGGCGTGTGGCCGCCATTCCAGCGCTTAAAAAATCTCCTCGGCTGCGCGCCATAGCGGCCGCCAAGTCCAGCGGAAGCGGCAACGTCAAGGATTTGAATGGCGGTAGTGGCGTTAGTTGTCCCGTCGAGAGATTTTGCCTGATTAAAGCTGTTGCTCGTTCCAGAATGGTTTCGTAGTCCTTCCAGTTGCAGCGCTCCAATTGTGCCAGCTTGAATGTGAGGTACTCCGCGTGCGGGTCTATGTTGGGCAGCAATGCATCGGATGCCAAGCCGTAAGCTTCATATCGCCATCTGAACGCTTGAAAAGCGTTCGGATCCAGTTCATTGGCCATTGCGAACGCCTGCTGGGCTTCCTCGAAATGCTCCAATCCCGATAAGGCTCCGCCCAGATTAGCGTAGAGCTGCCAATCGTGTATCCCGTTTGCCGTTAGCGCTCGTGCTGCTTCCAGCGCGTCGGCGAAACGCTGTAAATGGTTCAGCGCGGCGATTTGGTTGATAGTGGCTTGCAAATGGCCAGGTTGCAGCGCCAAAGCACGTTCGGCGGCGGTCAACGCTTCATCGTAACGTGCGCCTGCCAACAAAATCGCCGATTTGGCCGTCCACAATTGAGCCTGATCCGGATGAGCGGCTAGGGCCTGCTCGATCAGCGAGCGTCCAGCTTCCCATGCGTTGCGACCGAGCAAAATTTCAGCTTTGAGCGACACCGCCTCGGATTGGTAGGGGGCGACCATCAGAATGGCATCCACAGTCGATTCTGCCTCGGTCAGGGAATCCAATCCCATCAAAGCCTTCGCTAAGCTCAATTTAAGCAAAATCCGGTCTGGATACTTGGATAACGCTTTTTGACTTTCCGTTGCCACCTCGGCAAAGCGTCGCAAGCCCAGCAACGCCCGGATCTTCAGTTCCAGGGCATCGGGGTTGAACGAATCAAAGGTCAGCGCTTTCAATGTGGTGGCGAGCGCTTCTGTAAAATTGCCCAAATCGAGCAATGCAATCGTTTTGTTGATTAACCCTTTGCTATGACGAGAATCGAGCTGTAGCAATTGCTCGGCAACCGCTAATGCCTCGCGAGGTCGTCGCAAGCTCAGTAGTGCCGCAGTCTTATTGAGCAGCGCGATCATGGCATTCGGCTGAACTTGCAAAGCGGCATTGGCCGCCTGCAAAGCTTCTTCGGCACGGCCCAGGGTGATTAAAACCGAACTGCGGTTCATCAAAGCGCTTGCGTGATCCGGTTTGATCGCCAGCAAGCGCTCGAACGCGGCGAGGGCTTCCAGGGAGTGCCCCAGACCTTGCAAGGCTATGCCTCGATAGAGGTGAGCATCCAGATTGGCGGGTTCGAGTTGTATGACCCGCTCAGCCAACGGCAAAACGTCCGCGTGGCGTCGCTGTTGGAGCAATATCCCCGCCTTGCTGTTGAGCGCTTGTGGATGATCCGGTTCCAGGCTTAACGCCAGGTCGGTTGCGCGGTCGGCATCAGCGTGACGGCCCATTCCCTTAAATGCGGCCGCTGCGATCAGATGCGGTCGAGCTTGTCGTGCCCCCGCAGTTTCCAAGACCCGCGAAATCGCCTCCAGGCATTCTGGGTAATGTTTTTGCCGCAGGTAAATTGCCGCCACTCCAACCCAAGCCTCCGGTTGGCCAGGGTTTTCCTGGCCAACGTGCAGGTATAGCTGGAGGGCTTCTCCATACTGGCGTTCGTTCGCCAGTTGCTTGGCCCGTTCGAGCACGACTTTAGCGTCGGCGCGATCACTTGCCATGATTATGAGCCATATTTGGGCGCTGATGGGGGAGGGCAGGCTTATTCGGATTTGCGAGTCTGGTGATACCACTCATCATTGATCAACACCCATTTCTCATCGAGAGTTTGGGGCATCCAACCTAAGGTACCCACGGCGACCCGGCCTTCGATTTTGACGATAGCCGCGTTACCTTCAATTTTTGTTTCCAGAATCTTCACGTCACGAACTGGTAATCCTCCCAGACGCTTGTACTGATCCGGCGTCAACCACCCACCCGGCAGCGAGGCAGACTCTAAACCGTACACAGTTTGGAGGTCATTGGCGGCGCGTGCCGCCCAATAGCGTTGGACCCGTTGCTCCAGTGGTTCGCCTGCCGGGAGTGGGGCAGACAAGATCACCAGTATTAACCCCGACGCTGCGAGGAGGGATTTTAGGGTTTTCTTACTGCTTGGCCGGATTCGCATTTTCCAACCCTTTTTCCAAGATTGTAACGCCAAATTGTTCAGCAAGCGCTTGCAGGTAGCGTGTACGGGCTTGCTGCTGCTGTTCAGCTTGCCACTGTTTAGCGACCTTATCGCGTACCGCGCCGTAATCCGCAATTAGGGCCGGCCGCAAATCGGTCATCAACAGGATCTCATAACCCGCTGGCGAAGAGACAATACCGGTATGCTGGCCAGGCTGCAAACTACGCACAGCATCCTGCAACCACGGTACAGCATTGCGCGCGACAAACCCCCGATCCGGTCCCGTTTCCTTGGCGCGTGGATTTTCGGTAAGCTCCGAGGCGACTTTATTGAAATCCTCGCCAGCCTCTATCCGTCGCAAGGCTCGTTCAGCTCGTTGCTGGGCGTTGGGACCTGCAGGCGAGTCTCGATCCGCACGGAACTGGATCTGAACCAGACGTACCATCTCGGGGATGCCGAAATGTTCTTTGTTGGCGTCATAATAGGCTCTTAGCACAGCTTCCTCTGGTGTGGGGGGTACAGAAAAATGAGCATCCTCCAAGGACCGCAGTGCAGCAGCATAGTCTTCCGGTGAAAGAGGTTCGGAAGTCGGTCGCTGCTTCTTAATCGCCTGATCAAGCAATTCTTGCTCGATCAGTTTTCGGAGGAGCTTGACCTGACCGGATTTTGTTCGCAGTTCATCTCCTAGACCGGAATGCAAAACAAATTCCCGGAATTCGGCCAGCGTAACTTTGCGATCACCGACTTCAGCCAGTATCCGAGCTGGATTATCAGTAGTCAACGCAATAGCCGCATCTGTCGATAAGTCCAGACTCAAAACTAGTAGATTGCTGGCCCAGTTCCGGCTCTTTTGCTAGCTTTTTCCACACAGGTCCATACAGGACTTGTAATGAGTCCATCGACTTTGCTTAGAGTGAAGAGAAGATCTAGATAGCCATCGCCATCGATGTCCCGCAACAGCAAGACTTGGCTCACTCGGCTACCCAACGGTAATTCGACAGTCTTATAACGATAAGGATTACCTTTTTCGATTCGGTAGATCACTAACGAGTTTTCGGTACTAGCCACAAGTAAGAGCGAACCATCCCGATCTTCAGCGACCGCCAACCGATGCGGCGACCAGCTATTGCTAGGAACTGGCAATTCTGGACCGGGGACGAACTTCCCTTTGCCATCGTTTAAAAGCACCGCGATTCTGCGTTCCGATTCCAAGGGCAATAAGATATCCGGAGCTCCATCGCCGTTTAGGTCGGCAACTCACCAAATGCCGTGGCGCGCCAACTGGTGCTTTCCAGACGGCAACCGATTCCGGTTCTTGGTTATTCTTGGGATAGCTCACCTGCCACAG
This sequence comes from Candidatus Competibacter sp., assembly GCA_037045535.1. Taxonomy (GTDB): domain Bacteria; phylum Pseudomonadota; class Gammaproteobacteria; order Competibacterales; family Competibacteraceae; genus Competibacter_A. Next base: position 607,290 of record JBAOHI010000073.1, on the reverse strand, counting down.
CGTCCGTGACCGTCGGGTGGTATAGAGCAGCTCAGGGATGCCATCCCCATCGAGATCGGTTGCCGTGACCTCGCCGGGAACGCGGTGCTCTGGCTTGCTCAATATGAACTCCTTTTCCACTTGGGCGGTTTCCGGCTGAAAATTGCGCAATAAAAACAGTCCAGAACCTTCATAAGGTGTCACTGCAAGGGAGGTTCCCCAGCCAGGCCAAGCGAAGGCAGTGGTCGCAAATGGTCCTTCTTGCGGATGGCTCGCAATTTCCTTGATTTCCCCCCGCTCGTCCACCTCAAGCACTTTCAGCGCTGCCTCCCCCTCAGCACTCAACACGTAGCGGCGTTCGATGCCGGGGAAATGAGTCAGGCCATCAGGGTGAAAGCCCAGTACCTTCGCGGCCGGTCCTGCCTCAAATTGTCGGGGCACTTTTTGGTAAAGCGCCTGTATGGTTTCCTCACCCCGATAAGTGACTAGCAAGTCCAACCGGCCATCCCTGTCAATATCGTCTACCACGACTGTAAATACTTGGTGTGCGGTGGAGATCGGTTGTGGGGATGCATTGTCCTCTCGGATGGCGAATGTCGACTCCGCAGAGAGAACCACGCAACTGCTTAGCATCAGGGTGACCAGCAATAGTCGTGTACTATGGAGCAAAGCTTTCAACATTGGAAAAATGACTCTCCAATTTCAGCCCGAAGACAGTAAGATTTATTTACAGACCAAGGCATCAAAAAAGCGGCGCCCTAGGGCGCCGCTTTTTAAGGAAACGACCGACTATCTTAAATCATTGGAAGAGGTAGTCTTCACCCTCGGTCGCCATCTCGGTTTGGAGCTGGACCGGATTAGAGCCCGCGCCTAAACCAAGCATATTGAACGATACACCCGAGCCGTAGAAGGGCTGGGCACTTTCTATTTCCGGAATTCCGAAGCGAACAATACCGGTGTTCACTACAGTAAACTTCCCGCCATATGTCTCCGTTTCTTCGTGAAGCATGCCAGGGAAGGCCGGGTCGGTAGGCGTGCTAACGATCACGTTCAGCTCATTCGGGAGCGGATACGAGAACGAGGCCTTGTAGCTCTGTTCGCTGTCGTAGGTTTCACCTGGTACCGAGGAGCGAACCCATTTAACTGCGTCGGTAGAAGCTGCTAACTCATTCCTATTAAACCAGAACACCATTCTGTTCTCGGTCGCCAAGGACGGGTCTAGGAAGTAACGCATATACACATCGCGTTGCAAGGTGCGGCTATCCAGATCGTTATCGGTATAATCGGTGCCCGCCACCAAACGTCGGAAAGCCGGGTAGCCGGCGCGCTTCTCAACGTTAGGAACGCGCAACCCCGGTATCAGTATCCCATCGACCAAATCGGATTCGCAATCACCGGAATAAACGCCTGCGTGGCCCAGTTACCAGCAATCTGGTAGCTGTGCCCATAAAGCGCAAATGATGGGATCGGCACTCCAGCACTCCGATCAAGGCTATTTTCGACAAAGATCATGTAGCCTTGAACACCGCTGTATTTGGTCAGCTGGTTCAAGCTAGTCAGAGTGCTGCACCAGTCGATCCGGACAAAATCGTTGTCGGTGACCGGGATGATGCCATCCAGCTGGTGCTCACTCCTGCTGTTATAAAAATACCAGTGCAGGGTACGGCTTGTAGCAGCTCGACTAACCGACTGGAGGGCTAGGATTGGTGGGGCTAATGCCTGCCAAACCCGATGGCGCAGGCAAGTAAGGATCAGCGGTGGTACCACTCCCTAAGCCCAACCGCTCCTTGTAAAAAGTAATTAAGCCTACCATGGTATTAATGGTTTTGGCCGTGTCACAGATAACATAGGGCACCAAAACCACATCGCCAGGTGCCGACAGTTGAACTGTCGCGTGGCTGCTCATCGACGCAGCGGCCAACAAAGCGCCCGTCAGCGCCGTGGCAACACCAGTTTTCTTAAATTCACGTACCATCTTGAAGCTCCTTATAAGGTAGCAAGGGATTAGCAACGTTACGAAGGGAGTCTTTAACTACAGCACAAACTGTACGTTGAAACCCCCCATAAGTCAACCAAACAACATGAGATGGCGAAAAAACAACAATCCCTCGCTTCGCCACCACAAATGCTTCATTACGGCTAGACTATAAGTGCAACCGTTTTTCCTGTCAACTATACAACAAGAAAATGCCAAAAAACAACAAAACGTTCCCAGCGCGCCACAGTTTCTGATGCTATACCATATCAACTCGCCGGTATCATCGGCGCGATTTCTCGCATCTTACGCTTGATTTCCTCTGTTACCTGTTCGGCTTCTTGGCTGTTCCGTACCACGCGGGGGGTAATCAATACCACTAATTCAGTGCGATTGTTTTCCTTAATCGTGTTCCCGAACAGTGCACCTAGTACCGGAATCTTGTAAAGCACGGGCAGACCCCCTTGGGAGTTGGTGCTCTTGTCCCGAATCAGGCCACCCATCACCAGTGTCTGGCCGCTTTTGACGACCACCTTGCTGGTCACGGTGCGTTCCAGGAACGAGCGTTGTCCTGTCGCCGCATCGATCAGCCCCACATCAATCACCTGTTGCTTGACTTCCATATTCACCATGCCGTTGGAATTGACGCGGGGCAACACCTCCAGCAGTACTCCTGTATCCTTGTAGGTCACGCCGCCCGAAGTGGTTACGCCACCGCTCGTGGTGACCGTGCCAGCCGAAACTGGCTGCTGGTCACCTACGCGGATGAATGCTTGCTGGTTATCTAGCACCATTACATGGGGCGCGGACAATACCTTGACTTTGGAGTCCTTCGCCAAAGTGTTCAGCAGAGTGCGCACCATTCCAGAACCATCCGTGATAGCGTAGGAAAAACTGCTGTTTGTTTGCCCGTCAAGTACGTCATTGATCGTGAGGTTGTTGGCGCTGATGCCCAATGAACCGGTGCCGTTGAAATTCTGGCCGTGATTGGAGCCGACCCCGTTGTTGAAAAACCATTGCAGGCCATATTCCAGATCACCGGTCAGGGTTACCTCGGCGATGGTGGCTTCAACCAACACCTGCCGGGGAATCACGTCCATCTTTTGCAGCGTGCTGATGATCCGCTCATAATTCTGATGAGTGGCCCAGATCAGTAAAGCATTGTTCTCGGTGTCGGCTACGATGCGCACTTCCTCCATGCCCGCGCTCGGTCCACCAGAGCCTAGGCTGCTCACCCCGCCGGTTCCACCGGTCGTTCCGCCCGTGCGCCCGCCTGTGCGCCCGCCACCGATCGAGGAGCGGCTAGAAGCGGTGGAAGACTTTCCAAGTGAAGATGAACTTCCCCCCAAAGAGGTGCCAGTCCCACTACTCAACCCCGAACTGGAACTGCTCGACAACCCTCCACTCGTTCCCAGTGCCACTGGATCCCAAACTGGATCCTAAGCTACTAGTCATTCCGGACTCGCTGGACAGCTGTCCCGACTTTAATCCTGGTGCCAATTCGCCGCCTCGGCTACTACCGCCGCCACCACCAAGATTGAACAGCCCATTGAGCAGTTCGGCGACATATTCCGCCCGGCTGTTTTGCACCTGGTAAACATACAGCCGTTCACCTCCAACACCGTCCAAGCGTTCGATCCAGGTCGCCACTTCCTTCAGGTATTCGGCCTGTGGGGTGACCACCAGCACGGCGTTCAGCTTGCTAAGCGGCACGAAGCGGATCAGTCCGGCGATTGGTGTCCCGGAGCCTTCGCCTAGCAATTGGTTCAGGTTGTTCGCCATCGCTTGGCTATCCACATTGCGCAGCCGGAACATGCCGATCGACATGCCCTTGAGCCAGTTCACGTCAAACGTGTCGATGGTGCCCTGGACGCCGGCCAACTCCTGGGGAGTGCCCGCTAGGATTAGCAAGTTGCGGACGGGGTCGGCCCGCAGAATGCTCCCTTCGGGGAGAAAGGGTGCGATGATGGTCTGCATCTCGATGGCACTGACGTAATGCAATGGCACGATCCGCACGCTGTAGCCGACTTTGCCGCTCCCTAAGCGGGGGACCAAGTTGCCTTTCTGTACGGCGCCCGCCGCCGGAATAATCCGATACATCCCGCCATCGCGGACGAGTACGGCGTTGCTCATGCGCAGCAGCGTCTCCAGCGTCGGCAACAGTTGATCCCGCTTCAAAGGCTGGCTGGTTTGCACCGTCGCCTCACCCTGTACTTGCGGGTCGACAGTGTAGTTTTCCTTAAGCGCATCGAAAATGACTTTGATCACATCGCGAATGTCGGCACCCTCGAAGTTGAGGGTGATATCGCCCGCTGCCGTCCGGGTAACGGGCGCTGCTGGTTTGGTGGCGGCCTTCTGATCGATGAAATTGCCCGTACCCGGCAGGATCATCGGAGCCTTGGGTGGGATGGAGGTCGATTCCAAGTTGACGTTGGTTTCAATGGGAGCAAGCGGCTTCGCGCTCAGGTGTGGCGTGGCGTTGGCGGGTGTCGCTGTCTCCGCGGCATTCTCATCGGGAGGCGTCGTCGCGCACGCGCCCAGCAGTACGGCCAGCAATGCGCCAGACGCGAACGAATATAGAATTTTTTTCATGAATTCGTTATTCACCTTGAATTTGCGGTGCTGGCGGAGAGGCCATCGGAGGTGGTGGCACATTGGACGGCACCACCACCGGCATTTGAGCCGGTGGTGGTGTCACGCCTTGCACCGGCTTTACGCCAGCGCGTCCCCCACGCGGTCCGGGCGACTTTTTCAGACGGGTCAGCATCAGTTCCTGGGTTTCCTGGCCTTTGCGTACTACGACCCGGTTGGGAAAGATTGCTTCCAACTGCCATTCACCCACTGTTTCTCCCAACTTAATCTGAGCAGTCTTGGCATTTGGCTCTTCCGGTCGTAAGAGAGCCGCCTGCATGCCCGGCGAGATAACGATTCCCAGCAGCATCAATTTCTGTTCCGGGGTAGCCGGCGGTTTTGGCGGAGGCTCTTCCTCGGGCGGTGGCGGTGGCTCGGGGCGGCGCGTGGCGATGAATAGAGGACGGGCATTAATTTCGGCATACTGCGCCGGCAACAGCAACCGAAATGGTTGCATCGGCGTCACTGCTGGCAATTCGAGTGGGCGTTTCGTCGCCTCGCTCATCACCGGCGGTTGTGGTGGATGAGTCGCCTGCCAGTACGCAGCGGCGGCCGCCAAACCACCGATCAGCAGCCAGAATAGCAAGCCGACTATCTTAGCGGACACTTTAGCTGCCCTCCTTGCGCAAATATCCTGAAACTTCCAACTGCACGGTCAATTGCACCCGGCTGTAATTAGCCAGGCGACCATTGGTAAGTCGTGGCCGGATTTCTCGTGCCGTCACGTCTAGATTGTCCACGAAGAGCAGCGGCGTTTGCGATTCGAAGTCGTACAAGATCCTTTGCAAGCTCTCAGTATCGCTCGTCAGGGTGGCGTTGACTGTTACCTTAATAGCGTTGCCTTCCTCGGCCGGCGGTAATGCCTGAGTGCTGCGCAAGGTTCCACCCGCTCTCTCGACCGATGCCTTGACCCGTTGTTGCAACTCGGCCGCCGCCAGCGGCGGCGCGGATTGGGGCAGGTACTGCGCTACGGCAACGCGATCCTGCTGAATGCTGGCGATCAAGCGCTGGATCGGCTCGCGGCTACTGGCTATTCGCTGCAGCTGTTCCAGACGCCCCTCCTGCTGTTCCAGGCGGGTCCGGTAAAAGTGGTAGCGGGCGATCAGCACCTCTTTTACCAAGAGGTAGCCCAAGCCGCCTCCTACCAATACTAATAAGGATAAGGCCGCCAACCGCTGTCCCCAACCCACCCGATTCGCGACAGCCATTAGGGTTCCCGGCCGATTCGGGCGCCTAGCACGAATCGCTCCTTACTGGTTCGGGGATCGGTGGTGACCGGCGACATAAAACCTGCGCTGTTAAATAGGTTCGAGGATTCAACAATACCAACGAGCGCCGATGCCTTGGTGGATTGGCCGTTGATCTGCACGGTATCCCCTTTGATCTGTAAGCGCTCCAGCCAAGTATCCTCTGGGAGGATCGTGGTTAATTCTCGCAGCAGATCGATCCGAGGCGGAAAAACGCGTTTCTTCTCCGCCAGTACCCGAGAAGTTTCCAAGGTTCGATCCAATTGATCGCGCAACGTCAGAGCCTGATTAGCGGCTTGCTGAAGCCGGTCCGCTTTTGCGATCACACCGATCAGCAACAAGCGTTGTTGCCAGATTGGTAGGATCGCGGCTGCCCCAACCAGCGATAGCACGACGAGAATCAATGCCGTTCGCAGGCGCTTTTCCCACACGCCTCGACGCACGCGCTGCTCTGGGGGTAACAAATTTAGATCGGGGAGAGCGCCCGTGACATCCAACGCGTCCGGCCGCAAGCCTCGTTGTTGCAATTCGGCCAAAACCGGATCGACATCGGCTCGCGGCAACACGGTCAGCTCGATCCGCAGGCGGCGCTGTTCGGGTTGGTGTTCCAGCAGGGTCACGCCGTAGTAGACCTGGTTCGCAGGGAACGGTGTGAGCCGATCCATCTCGAATCCGGCGACTTGACGCGGGTTTTTCGCGGCAGCCAAAGGTAACGACAAGGTTTTCACGAGTGCCCGACTGGCCGGAAATCGCAATACCAATTGATGGGATTTCTCCGTGCCGAATCGTTTTGCCACGGTATCCCAGTCCGGCGCCGATCGATCCAGCCGTTCCAACTCCTGTATTTGATCGGCCTCTTCGCGCAGCAACACAAGTTGGCCATCATGCATCGCGATGATCAGCCGGCGGGATGAACCGGCCAACCAGCGGCGAACGCTTGTGGGCAGCCACGCCAGCAAGCCATCCCGCCACCAGCGCCAGAGAGAACTCCAGCTCCAGCGGGAGTCAATTCTCAATGCCTGTAAACGTGATGACACAGTCCGAGTAACTCCAGGAGTCGAAACTTTTATGGCAATATCGCGAGCGTTTTTCTAGTGTCCCTCGCGCCAAGCCAGCAACCGCGGGCTCCGGCTAGGGAATCCGCCCTGTACATCGGCGACGACTTTCACGTTGATGGTTGTGCCAGTCTCTGTTTCCACCGCCACTGCGATATGATAAACATTCGTATGCCCCCCGGAAGAAAAGAATTGCTTTCCGTTGCTTGGCAAGGGTGGCGGAGCCGCCCCGTCAGCGGCGGCGCGAGCACGAGCCGTGACATAATCGGCCACTGCCTGTTCATCCAGCCCCAAAGTTTGCAGCAACCACGCGGGCGCCAGTTCCGGGCTGATCCCCGCGTGGTGCGAAAACGCAGTGACCCCGTTGGCGATCCGCTCGTAGATGTCCTTGGTGACGCCCTCGATTTGCTGCAGCTCCTCGATGCTTTCAAAGCGCGCTTTTTTTGACCGGAATTGACCTGTCGAGCGAAGCTCGGGCCGGCTGGCGACCCCAAACTGTCGCTGCTGATCGGATTCCCGCCAATCCAGGATCGCTGCGATCAAGTGTTCCGCATCGGCTGAATCCATGCCCACTCCCGTAAACAAGGCGTTCAGTAAATCCGCATCGGCGGTGTTCAGGTTGACCAGGCCGTTGGCATCCGTGACCTGAATTCGCAGCCGTCGCCCACCGAAAAACCACTCATGCGGATCGCCATTCGGGGGCCAAAGCTTGGAGCCTGATTCCAAATCCAGTTGCCAGGCGAGGGCATATGCGATTCCTGCTTCGGCTAATGCCCGGGCTTGAGACCGTTCAACAGCGCTGGTCGCCAAGCGGGTTTCGGTCCGCATGGAATAGGCAAAACTGCCGGCCATCACCGCCAACAGAGTCACGATCCATAACACGATGACCAGTACCATGCCACGCTGCCGACTCCGGCGGCAGTCCCAATGGCTATGAATCAAGCTCATCGCCGGGGACCTTCGATCAAGGCAGCCACTAAATCGGGCCATGGCTCCCCCTGATGAGTCAGGTTCAGGCGTACCAGCAACGGTCGCCGTTCGGTACTTGCCCAATCGGAACGCCAGCGGGGTGGGGTCTGATCGTCGTCCCGCTCCGGACCGAAATAGGCCCATTCGATGCCGGATACGCCTTCTAGCAACACCCGCTCCCGTTCCTCGCCAGCGTCTGGGTCATTGGGTTGATAAAGCCGCCAGCGGATCCACAAATGGCCGTCGCTGGCCCCGATCCGAACCCGATACAGGCCACCTTGTCCCAGTTGGGTCAACATCGGCGCCACGAATTCGATGCTGTCTGACTGACCGGAAAAGACCACGACATTTTCCCGTTGGTCGTTCATCCGGTAGACGGTCATCGATTGTGCCAATTGGCGACGTAAAAATTCATAAGCCAGCCGCAATCGGTTAGTCGCTTCGGCGCGTTGTTCACCGCTATCCGAGCCGTTCAACCCCAGCCGCAAACCGCTGTACAGCACGACCAATATCAATCCCACCAAAGTGATGGCGACCACCAGTTCGAGGAGGGTAAATCCGGACTGCCGGGACCAGGATTTGTGCGTAATCATCGGCGTCAGCGCTAGCCAGCAGGGGATTCGACTGGCGTCAGGCGCAGCGTTTCCAGCATCACGGAACGGGTTTGCACCAAGCCGTCCCAAAATACTTCCACCTCGACCCGATAGGCCCGGACATGAGTTTTTTCGGGATCCGGCATGTCATCCGTGTAGGGAGCTACCGTGCTGCGCCAGGAAAATCGGTCGTTGATGGGGCCGGAATGCTGGCCTTCGCTGAGCGGGGTTTCCCTACCGATAGCCGCTAAAATCGATTCGGCGTACAGAGTCGCCTGCGTGTAGTCGTCGGCCGTGCCGGCGTTGCGCAGTCCAGTGGCAAACACTTGCAGCAACACCCCCAGCGAAATGCTAAGGATGACGAAGGCCACCAAGACTTCAAGCAGGGAAAAACCCTCCTGGCGACGGTGTTCCATTATGGCTGTACTTCCTGCTCGACGATGGCAATGGCACCGGTCAGCCAATCCACGTTGATCCGATAGGCCAGTTTCGGACCACTGACGGTGACGGCGCCACCGGTGGAGCTGCCGTCCGGAAAAAATCGAATATTCCCAGTCGCTTGATCGAGCAATTCGGATTGCGCGGTATAGAGATGCAGCGACAGGCTTTCCGGTAAGGCGATCTCGCGGGGGTCGCCGCTGACCGCGAAGCGGTGCTTGCTCAAGTCGAGGGTCAGGACCGCTTCGCGCTGACGCGTGACCGCCTCGTTGCGCGCGAACCGCAGACCGGCAGCCAGTTGCCGCGCTGCGCTGCGCAGTTCAGTGGCACCGCTCATTCCGGAGATCAGCGGCGGCACCACGGCGACCAGGAGCACGGCGATCACCAGCACCACCAGCAGTTCCAGCAAGGTAAAGCCATGCTGTCCGACCCGCTTCGTCGCCATCCGACTCATCGGGCACGGTTACTGCCAGCTGACCACATCCTGGTTTTCGCCGTCGCCGCCCTCGGCATTGTCGGCGCCCAGCGAATAGAGATCGAATGCTCCTCCGTGTTGTCCAGGGGCGCGATACTGATAATCATGGCCCCAAGGATCCTTGGGAATGATGTTCTTGCGCAAATAAGGGCCGTTCCAGCGGCTCGCGCCGCCCGGTGCCGCGATCAGCGCGTTCAATCCCTCGGCAGTATTGGGATAGCGCCCCATATCCAATCGGAACGCATCGAGCGCGGTACTGAAATCCTCGATTTGCAGCTTGGCGGTTTTGGTGTTGGCACCGCCAAGATACTTCATGACCTGCGGTCCAACCAACCCGGCCAATAGTCCGAGGATGACTAGCACTACTAGTAGCTCGATCAAGGTAAAGCCGCGCGAGCGGCGAAGTCGGTTTTGACGTTTCATCGGTTATGCAGTCCCAGAAAGTCGATCATGGCCGGACCGCGCTTGGCGATCTCGACCGCGCAGGATCAGAAAGCCAGTTCGTTCAAACTGAGGATCGCCACCAGAATGGACATGATGATGGCGGCGATGACGACCCCAAGCCCCAATATCAGCACCGGCTCCAGTAAGGTCAGCAGGCGCTTGACAGCGGTTTGCACCTCGCCGTCGTAGGTGTCGGCCACCTGAATCAACATCTCTTGTAACTGACCGGTTTCCTCGCCCACCCGGATCATCTGCACCGCCAGCTTGGGAAAATTGCCGGTCTCCAGTAGCGGTTCAGCCAGGCCCCGGCCGGTCTTGGCATGTTCGGCCACTTCGCCTAACGCTACCGCCAGAACCTGATTGCTCAAGGTCTCACGGACGATGGTCAGTGCATTCAACAACGACACTCCATTGCCGAGCAGCGTTCCCAGGGTTCGCGACAAGCGGGCGGTCTCTACTTTGGCGATCAGGTCCCCAATCAGCGGTAGCCGTAGCAACCAGTGATCCCAGCGGGCGCGGTTCTCCGGTTGGCTGAGTTGTCGCCGCACTGTCATCACGATCAGTCCGATCACCAGCAAACCGGCCCACCAGTAATGTTGAAATCCATTACCGATCGCGATCACGATCTGTGTCGCCAGCGGCAACGCCTTGCCGGCGTCGGCGAACAGCCGCTCGAATTGCGGTACCACGAAGGTCAGCAGGATGATGACCGACAGCGCGGCCACGGTCAGCAGGATCGTCGGATAGATCAGCGCCGAGGTTACGGTTTCCCGCAAGGCTTGCGACCGCTCCAGAAATTCGTTCAGGCGTTTCAGCACGGTTTCCAACGCGCCGCCTGCCTCGCCGGCCCGGATCATGTTCAGGTAGAAGCGGGAAAACGCACCTTGCGCTTCCAGGGCATCGGCCAAGGCCGATCCGCCACGCACCTTTTCCTGCACTCGTTCCAGCAGCGTCTTGCTTTGTTCGTCCTCGGCCACGCCGATCAGGATCGTCAGCGCGCGATCCAGCGGCATGCCGGCACCTAGCAGGCTAGCCAATTGTTGGGTGAATAAACCGATAGCTTTACGAGATAATGCCCGGCGTTTGCTGAACAGTGGCTGACCGAGACCGCCACGGAACAAGCCACCCTTGGCCTCGTTCACGGATAGCGGCAATAAACCCCGGTCGCGCAACTGCTCGACCGCTGCGTCCGGGGTCGGCGCTTCCAGCTCGTCGCGCAGCGTCTCGCCGGCGGCATCCACTGCCTCGTAGCGATAGCGGGGCACCTTACGCCTCCTGTTCCTGCTGGGTGGTTACCCGCAGCACTTCCTCGATGGTGGTCAAACCGGCGACCGCCTTGCGCAAGCCGTCTTCGTACATGGTGTCCATGCCTTCCTTCTGGGCGGTGGTCTGCAAGTCACCGGCGTCGGCGTGTTTCAGCACCAAACGACGCAGCGGGTCGCTCATCACCAGAAATTCCATGATCGCCGCCCGGCCTCGGTAGCCGGTGCCGCCGCAGTGCTCGCAGCCAACCGGCTTGTACAAAGTGATGTCCCGCCCGTCGGCGAAGCGGTGCAACCGCATTTCCTCGATCAATTCCGGCAATGCCTGATACGGCTGTTTGCACCGGCTACAGAGTAACCGCACCAGGCGCTGGGCGAGAATGCCATTGATGGTCGAGGTGAGTAGATAGTCTTCCATGCCCATGTCGAGCAGACGGGTAACGCTGCCGGCGGCGTCATTGGTGTGCAGGGTGGACAATACCAAGTGACCGGTCAGTGCCGATTGCACCGCGATACCAGCGGTTTCCAGATCGCGCATTTCACCGATCATGATCACGTCGGGGTCCTGGCGGACGATAGCCCGCAGGGCATTGGCGAAGGTCAGATTGATCTGCGGTTTCACCTGGATCTGGTTGATACCTTCCAACTGGTATTCCACCGGATCCTCGACGGTGAGGATTTTTCGTTCCGAAGTGTTGATGGTTTGCAGGGCGGTATACAGGGTGGTCGTCTTGCCGCTACCGGTGGGGCCGGTCACCAGAATGATGCCATGCGGTAAATGCAAGATTTCCAGAAAGCGCTCTAGAGTGCGCGGGCTGAAACCCAGCATCTCGAAATCCAGGACCACGCTAGCTTTGTCGAGAATACGCATGACCACGCTTTCGCCCCACAGGGTCGGAACGGTGGACACGCGTAAGTCAATTTCCTTGCCCTGCGCCCGCAATTGAATGCGGCCATCCTGCGGCAAGCGCCGCTCGGCGATGTTCAGTTTGGCCATAATCTTGATACGAGAGATGACCGCTGCCGATAGCCGCGACGGCGGCGATTCCACCTCGCGTAACACTCCATCCACCCGATAGCGGATCTTGAGCCGATTCTCGAACGGTTCGATGTGAATGTCGGAGGCTCGCGATTCGACCGCGCGCGCGGTCATCAGGTTGACCAGGCGGATGACCGGCGCCTCGCTGGCCAGATCCTTGAGGTGCTGGATCTGCTCCTCGTCGGTCAGATCGTCGGCTAGACCGATGGAATCGACGATCTGACCCATCGCCGAACGGCCGCTGCCGTACAGCCGCTCGAAGGCGGCTTCCAGTTCCGACGGCACGGCAACGCGTGGCAAGATCGGCTTGCCGGTTGCCAACCGTAGCGCTGACAGGATGTAATCGTCGGTGGGATTGGCCATCGCCACCAGTAAGCCCTGTTCGTCCTCGGCCAAGGGGATCGCTCGCGATTCCTTAAGAAATCGCCCCGAAATCGCCCCGTTGGTCACTGGCACCTCGGGATAGTCACTCGGTTTGATCAGCGGCAAATCCAGACGCGCGGCGATCGCTTCCGCTAAGTCACGCTCCGATACCAGCCCGAGCTTGACCAGCAGCGTGTCCAGCCCCTCGCCGGTGCTGTCCTGCACGCGCCGAGCACGCTGTAGGTCGGCGTCGGCCAGCTTCTGGTGCGCGACCAGCAATTCGCCGAGATCAACGGCCATGGAGAGCAAACAGCATGGTGGCCAAGCCTTCGCGCCACGAAGCCGGATGAATGCCGAAGCAGGCGGTCAGCCGGGCGCAGTCCAGCACTGAATTGGCCGGGCGAGCCGCTGGAGTGGGATAGTCAGTAGTGGTGATGGCAGTCACCGTGCGGACCTTCAACTTTTCATCTAACTCCGCCCGTTCGACGATGGCGCTGGCGAAGCCGTGCCAAGTGGTGGCCGGCTCGCCGCAATAATGGTAGACACCCCAGGTGTCGTTGGCATCGATCTCACCGACTCGCCCCGCTAATTCCAGCAGGACATCGGCGATGTCGCCGGCATAGGTCGGACAACCATGCTGATCGGCGACCACGCGCAGCTCCTCACGCTCCCGCGCCAAGCGCAGGATGGTCTTGACGAAGTTGTGGCCGTGAATGCCGAACACCCAGCTCACCCGCAAAATCAGGTGCCGGGGCAACAACCGCCGCACCGCCTCGTCGCCTTCCCATTTGCTTTGGCCGTACACGCCCAGCGGCGCGGCCGGGTCGTCCTCGGTGTAGGGATTGGTCTTGGTTCCATCGAACACGTAATCAGTGGAAATATGCAGCAGCGGGATGTTGAGCCGGGCGCAAGCGGTGGCTAAGTGGACGGGACCATCGTGGTTGACCGCAAACGCCAGTGTCGGTTCCTGTTCGGCCCGATCCACAGCGGTGTAGGCGGCTGCGTTGATGACCGCGTCCGCGCCGCTGGTCGCCAGCGTACGATCCACGGCGGCAGCATCGGTGATGTCTAACTCGTCCACGTCCCAAGCCAGCACCTCATGGCCGAACATCGGGGCACGGCGAACCAATTCCCAGCCGACCTGCCCCTTGGCGCCAACGATCGCGAGACGCACGGTTCAGCCCTCGTAAACTGGCAGCTTATCGGGAGACTGCTCGGCCAATCGCGGATTCTCTCGATCCTTGGCCGATAAGGCTACGTCCCGCAGCGGCCAGTCGATGCCGATGGTCGGGTCGTCCCAGGCGACGCCACATTCCGAAACCGGATGGTAGTAGTCGGTACATTTATAAAAGAAGTCCGCTTCCTCCGACAACACGCAGAATCCGTGCGCAAATCCAGGCGGAATATATAACTGGCGATGGTCCGCATCGTCCAGCACGCAGCCGTACCAGCGCCCGAAAGTCGGCGAACCGCGCCGGATGTCCACCGCCACGTCGAACACCGCACCCCGCAACACTCCTACCAGCTTGCCTTGGGGTTGGATCATCTGATAATGCAAACCGCGCAACACGCCGCGCCGCGACCGGGAATGGTTATCCTGGACGAAACGCTCCGGCATACCGGCCTCGTGGTAGCGTGCCGCCTGCCACGTTTCCATGAAAAAGCCGCGCGCATCGCCGAACACTTTCGGTTCCAGCAGCAGCACGCCAGGCAATCCTGTCGGGATGACCTTCATTGGGCGATTCTCCGCTCCAGCAGTTCCATCAGGTATTGACCATAACCGCTTTTGGCCAGCGGTTCCGCCAGCCGCGCCAGTTGGTCGTCGTCGATGAAACCCATTCGCCAAGCCACTTCCTCGGGACAAGCGACCTTCAAACCCTGCCGTTGTTCCACCACCTGCACGAAATGGGCGGCGGCCAACAGCGACTCGTGGGTGCCGGTATCCAACCAAGCGTAGCCGCGCCCCAGCAGCTCGACATTCAATTCGCCACGTTCCAGATAGACCCGGTTAACGTCGGTAATTTCCAGCTCACCGCGCGCCGATGGACGGATGTTTTTGGCGACGTTCACCACGTCGTTGTCGTAAAAGTACAGGCCGGTCACGGCGTAGTGGGATTTTGGCGCTTTCGGTTTTTCTTCGATATCCTTCGCCCGGCCCTGATCGTCGAAGCTGACCACGCCGTAACGTTCCGGATCGCGCACGTAATAGCCGAACACGGTCGCGCCTCGTTCACGGGTGGCGGCCCGGCGCAGTACCGCCGACAAGCCCTGACCATAATAAATGTTGTCGCCGAGAATCAGGCAAGCCGGATCGGCGCCGATGAAGTTTTCGCCGATCAGAAACGCTTGCGCCAATCCGTCTGGGCTTGGCTGGACCGCGTACTGGAAGTTTATACCCCACCGACTGCCGTCACCCAGCAAGGTCTGATACGCCTCCTGATCGCGAGGCGTGGTGATGATGAGGATGTCTCGAATTGCCGCCAGCATCAAGGTGGCGACCGGGTAATAGATCATCGGCTTGTCGTAGATCGGCATGAGCTGCTTGCTGACCGAAACTGTCAGCGGGTGCAAGCGGGTGCCGGAACCGCCGGCGAGAATGATGCCTTTGTAGGCCATTCGTTTTCTGTATCGTGGTATGGGGTTGAAGAAAAAGCGGGGTGCGCGTCCTACTCTACCGTGACCGACTTGGCCAAGTTTCGCGGCTGATCCACGTCGGTACCCTTGAGGATGGCGACGTGGTAAGCCAGCAATTGCAGCGGTATGGTGAACACAATGGGCGCGATGGATTCCGGTACTGTACCCAGCGACAGGACATGGGTGCTGACGCCGCTGAGATGGGTATCCACTTCGCTGTCCGCGAACAAGAACAATTCGCCGCCGCGTGCCCGAACCTCCTGAAGATTGGAAAGGACTTTCTCCAGCAAACCGTCTTTAGGTAGCACGCAGACCACCGGCATGTCGGCGTCCACCAGTGCCAGCGGCCCATGCTTGAGCTCGCCCGCCGGATACGCTTCGGCGTGAATATAGGAAATTTCCTTGAGCTTGAGCGCTCCTTCCATAGCGATCGGGTACTGGGTACCGCGCCCCAGAAACAAAGCATGATGTTTTTCAGCGAACGACTCGGCCAGTTTTTCAATGGCGTCGTTCAAGGACAGCGCCTTTTCCAAGGCGCGGGGTAGCAACTCTAAATCCCGCGCCAGTGCCGCCACATCACCTTCGCTCAAGCCGCGTCGCCGACCCAGCATCAGCGCCAACAACCGCAAAGCCACCAACTGGGTAGTGAAGGCTTTGGTAGACGCCACGCCGATTTCCCGGCCAGCCCGAGTCAACAGTGTCAAGGCCGATTCGCGTACCAGCGAACTTTCAGCGACATTGCAAATGGTTAGCGTCGATACATAATTGCGTTCCTTGGCCGTGCGCAACGCAGCCAGGGTATCGGCGGTTTCCCCCGACTGCGAAATGCTGACGAACAGGGTGCCGGGCGGTGTCACGCCGTGGCGATAGCGATATTCGCTAGCGACCTCGACCGTGCAGGGTACACCTAGATTTTCCAGCCAGTAGCGGGCGACCAAACCGGCATGATAACTGGTGCCGCAAGCAACGATGTGGACACCTTGCACTTGCCCGAACAATTGGCCCGCTTCCGCCCCGAAGCTGTCTTCCAACAACCGGCCTTGATGGACGCGACCTTCCAGGGTTTCGGCGACGACGGCCGGTTGCTCGAAGATTTCCTTCAACATGAAGTGGCGATAGCCGCTCTTGCTGGCCGCACTGCCCATCTGGCCGGAATAGGACAATGGCCGCTCGACCGTCTGTCCTGTCCGGTCGTAAATGGTGAAGCGTTCCCGCTGGACCTCGGCGACATCACCTTCTTCCAGAAACACGAAGCTCTGCGTCACCGGCGCCAGCGCGAACACGTCCGAGGCAATAAAATGCTCCTCGATACCGACGCCCAGCACCAGCGGACTGCCGGCACGAGCCGCGATCATCCGATTCGGATCCTCGCGGCAGATCACGCCCAGGCTGTAGGCACCGGTCAACTGGGCGACGCTCTGACGCACGGCTGCCAGCAAATCGCCGCCGTTTTCCCGCAGGTGCCGGTCGATCAAGTGGGCGACCACTTCGGTGTCGGTGTCGGACGTAAATTGATAGCCGGCGGCGATCAGTTTCGCCTTGAGCTCTTGGTAGTTCTCGATGATGCCGTTGTGCACCACCGCCACCGACTCGCCGCTGACATGCGGATGCGCATTGCGTTCGGAGGGTTCGCCGTGGGTGGCCCAGCGGGTGTGGGCGAGACCGAGCGGCCCGCGTACCGGTTCTTGCTGCAAGCGATCCGTCAACGCCTGAACCTTGCCGACCGTGCGCACCCGATGCAGCCGGTCGTCGCGGCTATCCACGGTTACGATGCCGGCCGAATCGTAGCCACGGTATTCCAACCGCCGCAATCCTTCGAGCAGGATGGGCGTGATGTTGCGTTCGGCGATGGCGCCCACAATTCCACACATGGCGATTTCCAACCCGGTCTTTAATTTAGGAAAATACCCAAGCCAATCTGGTATTCAGATTAGCGGCTTATCGGTCGGGGAACAAGCGATTCTCTTTTCCACAGCGCCTCTCCCCAGTGGAAAAAACGCACATGCAAGGCAATTAACTCAATGTTCCTGCACGAGTTTTCGAGTATGGCGAGCAATGACCAGCTCTTCGTTGGTGGGTAGCACCCACACCGCCACCCGGCTAGCAGGCGAGCTGATCCGGCTGCGATGCTCGGTGTTGGCGGCAGCGTCCAATTCGATGCCCAGCCAAGCTGATCGGGCGCAGACCTGCTCGCGCACCGCCGCCGCATGCTCGCCGATGCCGCCGGTGAACACCAGCGCGTCCAACCCGCCCAGCGCCGCCGCCAGCGAACCGAGTTCGCGGGTGATCCGATAGGTGAAGTAATCGACCGCCAGCTTGGCATTGGGGTCGCTGCTCGCCAAGAGTTCGCGCATGTCGTTACTGACACCCGACAAACCCAGTAGACCAGACTGTTTGTAGAGCAGATTGTTCAAATCTCGGGCGCCCATGCCGTGTTGCTCGATCAGATAGAGCAGCACGCCGGGGTCCAACGAACCGCTGCGGGTACCCATCGGCAAGCCCTCCACAGCAGTGAAGCCCATGGTACTGGCCATGCTCCGACCGTCACGCATGGCGCACATACTGGCGCCGTTGCCCAGATGAGCGACCACGACCCGGCCTGTGGCTCGACGTGCCCACGACTTCGGCCAGCGCGCCGGCAATGTATTCGTAAGACAGGCCATGAAAGCCGTAACGCTGTACGCCTTCCCTACGGTAAACCAATGGCAAGGCGAACAAGCGTGCCAATTCCGGTTGACCGTGATGGAAAGCCGTGTCGAAACAACTGACTTGCGGCAAGTCCGGCCGCACGGCGGTCAAGGCGCGGATACCGGCCAGATTGTGCGGCTGATGCAGCGGCGCCAGCGGTATGAACGTTTCTAGACGCGTCATGATTTCTGGCGTCAACCGCTGCGGGTCGCTGAACTCCTTGCCGCCGTGCACCACCCGATGGCCGGCTGCGATTACCTCGGGCAGGTTAGGCATTTTTCCGAGCCAGCCCAGCAGATCGCGCAACGCCGCTTGATGGTCGTAAACCTCGCCATCCGCCAGCGATGGTTGGTTATCGTTGGCCCGCCGGCGGTGGTCCGGTCCCTGTTTTCGGTAATGGCCTCCGGTCGGCGGTGTTGGTCGGACGTCGGTCAACACCCGCCCGTCATGATCGAAGGCTTTAAAGTGTGGGTTTTCCTCGCCGATGTTCTCCTGCAAACCCCGACAGACCAACGCCAGATCGCCGCCGTCCGCTGGCAAGGCGAATACCGAGAATTTGATGCTCGACGAGCCGGCATTGATCACCAGCAAACCTTGCGACATCACGTTACTCCTCATCGTCTATCAGGACTGGCGGAATGGACGGAGTTCGATAGCGTCCGCCGTTTAGTGGGGTACCGCGAGGTTACTCATCGGCGACTGGGGCGGACGCGTCGAGTCGGTGCGCGTTCGCCCGCAGATAGGCCTGGAATCGTTCGCCCAGTTCGGGATGACGCGTGCCATACTCCACGGTCGCGATCAGATAGCCCAACTTGCTACCGCAGTCGTGACGCCGGCCCGAGAATTCGTAGGCCAGTACTTGCTCCTCGCCCAGCAGGGCAGCGATGCCGTCGGTCAGCTGAATTTCGTTGCCTGCTCCGCGCGGGATGGTTTGTAGCAAATCGAAGATGCGCGGGGTCAGGATGTAGCGGCCCACCACCGCCAGATTGGAAGGCGCATTTTCCGGCTTCGGTTTTTCGACGATACTATCGACGTTACTGATCCGCGTGGCGAACGGTAGCGGATGGACGATGCCGTACTTGTGGGTCTCTTCCTTGGGGACGCGTTCCACGCCCAGAATCGAGCACTGATATTTGTTGAAATGGCGAGTCATCTGGCTCAGCGCTCCGCCTTCCTGGCCGTCTTCCTCGATCAAATCGTCGGCCAGGATAACCGCGAACGGTTCGTTCCCGACCACCGGCCGAGCGCACAGCACGGCATGGCCTAGCCCGAGTGCCTCGGCTTGGCGCACGTAGACGCACTCCACGCCGGGCGGAACGATGCTGCGCACCACCTCTAACAGGTCGGTCTTGCCGCGCATCTCCAGTTCGGCTTCCAGTTCGTAGGCCTTGTCGAAGTGGTCGGCGATAGCGTTTTTGGTGCGGCCGATGATGAAGACCAGCGTATCGACGCCGGCTGCCACCGCTTCCTCGACCCCGTATTGGATCAGAGGCTTATCGACGATGGGCAACATTTCCTTGGGGCTGGCCTTGGTTGCCGGCAGGAATCGGGTTCCGAGCCCAGCCACGGGGAATACCGCTTTGCGTACTTGCCGTTTCACTCTTGTATGCTCCCTTTTATTGGGTGTCTCATTGGATTGCGGATGGCGTCGCATTGTCCGGCATCGCGCTTGGCCGAACAAGCGGGAAACCCCATCGGAGCGGGACTTAACCCGGACGCAGAGCTGCCTTCGCCGCCGACCGAGCAGAGAAGTTGGACGCTCGGCACCGCACCTTCTATAAAAGACGCAAATCGATCACGCTTGCAAGGATCAAAACGATGCTGGACACCCTCACTTTGGATCATTGGCGCGAATGCGTAGGGCAGAGCTTTCGCGTTCGGCTCGATCAGGAAACCGAAATCGACCTCAAACTGACCTCTGCTACGCCGCTGGGCGCCGAAAGCGGTTACCGCCGGCAACCGTATTCGCTGCTGTTCGCCGGCCCGCTAACGCCGTTGCTGCCGCAAGCTACTTACCCGCTGCAAAACGAATCGATGGGGGAGTTGGGGATTTTTCTGGTGCCGCTCGGCCCGCAAGGCCAAGCCATGCGTTACGAGGCGATTTTCACCTGAGCGCGCCGGTTGACCGGTCGGGCGGCGGTTCCACCGCAAGCAGGAGATAGACGCCGGTTTCGCCGACCGGTTCGAAGCCCAGGCGCCGGTAAAGCCGTAGCGCTGGATTGTAACGCTCGACGTGGATGGTCAGGCGTCGGTTCGTGGCGGCGGCTTCTTCCAGTAGATCGCGCAACAGGCCGCCGCCGACGGCCCGATTGCGAAACGCGGGCAGCAACGCGATGTCCATGATGCGAATCTCCTCTTTCCAGCGGGCCACGTACAGCCGGCCGACCGGTTCGCCATCCAGCAGGATGAGATCGAACCGCGCTCCTTGATAGTGAGTTTGGTAATGGTGGTGCTGTGCCTCGAACTGCTGAGCGAGAAACGCCTGTTTTTGCGTCTCGTCCCAGTCGGTGAGGGCGAGTTCTTCGGCGCGGGTGCTGGCGTAGACGCGAAAGAGAAAGTCGCGGTCTTCGTCCCGAATCGTCCGCAAAGTCGGTGCCAGAGCCGGCATCAGGGCAACAACAGATTGAAGTCGGCCCGGTAATATCGGCCTTTGCCATCGGACGAGGCAGGGGCGATCAACAGATCGAATTCACCGGAAGCGGAGTGTTGGAAGTGGTACACCCCGCCGGGGATGGGTTCCTCGACGGGACCGCTAAAGCGCACCGCGAACTGCTCGGTATTCTTATCGCGACGAAGATTTTCCACCGCGACCAGTTTGAGGTTGACGACGTTGCGCAAACCCTTGCCGCCGTAGACGTAGAACGTCTCGCCGATGTGGGCCTTGAAGTTGTCGTAGCTGAACGTTTCGCCGAGCGGCGGCAAGGATTTCGGGCCGGATGACGGCGTCTTGGGCGCCGAGCGGGCGGTCATTCCGACCGACCCCCAACCGCCAAGGGTTACCATAAACCAGGGTATTGTATTTTTTATAAAATTTCGTCTGTTCACCGAAACTTTCTCAGCGGGATTGGTCTAGCCGCGAGGCGGAAACACGCCCTGCAACGCGATGCAGAAGTAGAAGGTCAGGTACGGCTGCATGTTGTTGTGCGGCTGGTCGCCACCGGCTGGGGCGAGGGCCTTACCGGACATCGACACGAGCGGCGCACCGGCAGGCGGCAAGTACGGCGTTGCGCCGGTGACTCGCGCAACCGAGTTATCGACCGGGACATTGCTGTCCGCAACTACTCCTTGCGCCATGAGTGCATGTGCATGAGACGGAATCTCTGATTCAAGCAAGCTAACGGTTTCAGAGCCGCCAGTCTCGCCAAGATCGTGCAGCGAAAGACCTGGTCCCTGCCCCGGATGCATCGGCGCACGGCCTTGCAGATCGGGCAATGCAAAGTTGGATTTTCCATTCCCCCCGTAGGTCGTTCCCAGCAGTGAAAACAGTGCGGTATTTTGTGATAGCGGCAACAGTTGCCCGTCACACCACGCCCAACCCTTGGGCGCGAAATTGAACGGAAAAATCCGAATTTCAGCAACGAAAGGATCAGCCATGATTGATATCTCCGATCAGGTTGGGCTCGGGAAAATCCCGAAAAGGGAAATGATGAAGTCGATGCAGAGGTACGGCTGGAAGTTGTCGTGCGGCTGACTGCCGCCGACCGCGCCGATCGACTGCGCAGCCATCGCAATGCTAGGCGGGTTGCTCTGGTAGCCGTCAAAAGTGCCAGTCTGCGCCAAGACGTTCTGCGCGGGAGCCGAGTCGTTCGCCACCGTAGTGCTGGCGAGCAGGGGATGGCTGTGGGCCGGGATCTGCTGCACGGTGAGGGTGATCGTTTCCGCGCCGCCGGTTTCGGCCAGAATGAAGCCGCTGCCTTGGTGCACCGGGATTCGACCGCGTAGATCAGGCAGTGCGAAAGTCGATTGGCCGTCGCCACCGTAGGTTGTTCCGATGAGATTGAACAGCGTCTCGTTCTCCGAAATGGGCAACAGTTGGCCCTCGCAGAACATCCAACCGGCGGGGGCGAAATTTCCCGCGAACATCCGAATCTCGCCGACATAGGGTTGCGCCATCGCGATTTTCCTCTAGGTAGGACTTGGAAAGATGCCCTGCAGGGCGATGCAGAAGCTGAGCGTCAGGAACGGCTGCATGTTGAGATGGGCCTGTGAGCCGCCGGTGTTCGCCACGGCCCCTGCGTTCATCGCGACAAGATTCGACGGCGAGTGATAAAAGAAATTGGCTTCCTTCGCCAGTAAGTTTCCATTCGGCACCAACGCAGTGCCGCTATTCGACGTTCCGCTCAAGACGTGCGTATGCGTGGGAATTTCGCCAATCGACAAGGTGTGCGCCTGCTCGCCCCCGCGCTCACCCAGCGTGTGGCCGCTGCCGACATGAATCGGGGTTCTTCCCTGCAAGTTGGGCAGCGCGAAATTGACGCGCCCATCGCCGCCGAAAGTCGTGCCGAGAAGCGAGAACAAGCCTTGATTTTGATTGATCGGAAGCAACTGCCCATTGCACAAAGCCCACCCCTTGGGGGCGAACACGAAGCTCATGATGCGGATTTCTGATAAGAACGGTTCTGCCATCTTTTCTCTCCTTAATTCCTCGCTAGAGATTGACGGGTGTTTTCCCGCTAGATTAACGCGTCGGGAG
Source organism: Candidatus Competibacter sp. (assembly GCA_037045535.1). Lineage (GTDB taxonomy): Bacteria > Pseudomonadota > Gammaproteobacteria > Competibacterales > Competibacteraceae > Competibacter_A. Next base: position 584,805 of record JBAOHI010000073.1, on the reverse strand, counting down.
ATGATATTTCCCCCAATGCCTGATTCGCGTACAGAACACTGCTTCCTATGGTGGTGTATTGATCGGGCCGGGTATCAGGCTCACACCGGCGTTGGCTCCGGCATCCCCGGTGTTGGTGCTCTGCAATTGCTGCGTCGGCGTCTGGCCACCGGGACCGGCAGGATTGTCGACGAGTTCGAGAATGCCACCTAAATTGGTGCCTATGGATTCCTCAAGTGAAAGGTAGGTGCCCGTCACTTCGCTCGCCGCCGGCAGTGCGCCGCCTGCGGCGGGAACGATGTTGATGCGCACATCGGAGCGAACCCGGAAGCCAACGATTCCTGTGGCGCCACCCTTGGACGCATTGACATAAATGGCACCCAAGGGGAAAGCGGCGCCCCCACCGATGGGATAGGCCAAATTGTAGTGGTCGACATCTTCGTTGGTGATCGTGGCATCGAGCGTGCCGAGGCCATTGCGTCCGATCACTTCGATGCCTCGTCCGTTGGGTGTTTCGCGGATGGGGTTGGCGTCGATCAACATCGCGGCCGTCGTGCCGCCGTTGGCGTTCAAGCGGATGCCGTTGCCGATCTCGGAACCGGAGCCATCCACGGCCGCGTTGCCGATCGGGTTGCTTTGAACGGTGCCGTTGAACGTTCCCGCAAAGCTTCCCGCAGCCGCGAAGATGTTCATGGCATGACTGCGCGCTCCGGTGATTGGCGTGTTGGTGGATATGTGGAACGTATGACTGCCGACCGGATCGGTGTCATTTTGCTGGTTCATATCCGTGTGAATATTATTGTTCGTAAAACTATTATTCTGAACGACGAAATCCGTGATCACCGAATCATCGAGGTTGTTCACGAAAATGCCGCGCGCCGACGGACTGCCGGTGCCGCCCGCTACGTTGCCCCCAGCAAACGAGTTGCCGGTTACGGTGACCGTCGCCACCGAACTACCGCGGGACTCCCAGTTGATTCCGGAGTTACCCGTTCTACGGAAGGTGCTTCCAGTGATGGCCCAAGTCGATGTTCCGGCGCTGATTCCCACCGCCAAGATGTCGTGTGGAGAGCTTCCCGCTGCGGGGCCGAGAACCGAGTTGGTGATGTTGATGTTGCCGTTGACCGGGGTGCCCGTCACGAAATCACCGATGTCGATCGCTTTGTCGGACGTGGTCCCCGCAGCGTCCGAGATATTGCTGCGGTTCAGCGTAAAGCCGTTGATGTCGGTGATCCGGATGCTGTCGGTGCCGCTGTTGTTGATGTTCATGTAGCCGAGACTGACGTTTGCGGCGGTGCTAAGCAAGATGCCTTCCGCAACGGTATTCTGGATTGTGCCGCCTGATCCGTTGTTCGATCCGCCTCCATCGCCCGTAACCGTGAAACTGCCGGTGGTTGTGTTCAGTACGATGCCGTTGGTTCCGCCACTGGCCGAGACGCTGGTTAGGCTAACGGTGCCGTTCAGGCTGGATAGGTTCACGGCGGTGCCGGTCGTGCTGGCCACGCTGACCTCGCTGACACTCACCCCGGAGATCGCACCGGCGGCGTCGTTCATGCCGGTGGCTGTGCCGGTGGTGAGGTTGAAGCCTTGGGCCTTGACGTTGTTGCCGTTCAAGGTCAACGTGCCTTGAATCGTCGGCCGCGCGCCGTTGATTCCCGGCCGGGGGGTCGTGCCAGCAGGCGGTGCGATGCCCATCAAGGTGTCAAAGCTCACGCCGCTGGCACCTTGGCCGATCAGCCATTGCGCGCCGGCTTGGGTGGTGTCTCCAGTCAGACTGACCCCCGTGCCGGCGGTCGTCATGCCGGTGTAGACAAAGATACGGTGATTCGTGTTGCTGCCCTTGGCCGTGTTGGCCGAGGCGAGGTTGGTGAAGGGATCGGCCAGCGTGCCGGTACCGCTCGTGCCGGCAGCCGGAGTCACGAACCAGATCACTGGTCCATTAACCGTGATGCGAATGGTCGCCGACGCGCTGGTCGCCGCCGGGAGCGGGCAGCCGTTATCTTGTACCGTATAGTTCACTATCGCCGTACCCGTAAATCCCGCCGTAGGCTCGAAATCGAAGGTACCCGCCGCGAGGTTGACGTTTGAAACCGTCCCGCCGCTATTGGCCGTGATGCTCGCCACCACGAAAGTCGGATTGCAACCATTGACGCCAGCATCGGCGTCGGTCACACCGGCCAACAATCCCGCATCGATGCCCGCGACCGCCATGTTGGCCTGGGCGCTGAAGCCGGTCTTGTTCTGCGCTACCGGCGGATCATTCACCGCGTTTACAGTGATGGTAAAGCTTTGTGACGCGGACGTATTCACCCCACCGTTGGCGGTATCGCCGTTGTCCGAGAGCGTGACCGTGATCGTCGCACTGCCGTTGGCGTTGGCCGCTGGAGTATAGGTCAGGGTGCCGGCCGGATTGATGGCCGGTTGAGTCGAGAACAAGGCGTTGTTGTCGTTGCTGACGTTGAAGGTGAGCGTCTGCGTCAGTTCCGGATCGCCATCATTAATCGCCGTTGCCCATGCCACGCTCTGCGCCGGGGCGTCTTCATTCACCGTCTGGTTGCTGCCAGGGGTGAAGCTGGGCGCATCGTTGACTGGGTTGACCGTGATGACGAAGGTCTGCGCGGTGGAGGTATCGACCCCGCCGTTGGCGGTGCCGCCGTTGTCTCTGACAGTTACAGTGAAATTAGACGTGCCGTTGGCATTGGCTGCCGGCGTATATGTCAGGCTGCCGGTGCTGTCGACCGCAGGTTGGACACTGAACAGGGCGGCGTTGCTCACGCCGCTCACCGTATAGTTCAGCACGGTCTGGGTGGATTCATCGGCCGGGCCGGGTGAGAACGTCGCCCAGTTGGCGACGGATTGCCCACCGACATCTTCATTGACTGCGGGCGGATTGCTGGCTGTGAAGCTCGGGGCGTCATTGACCCCCGTCACGGATACGGTCTTGGTCGCCGCTGCGCTGTCGGCACTGCCGTCGTTGGCGACGAAGCGGATAATGCGTGCGGCCTCGTTCGGGTTCTGCGAAGTGTTGTTGTAAGTGACGCTTCTTAACACCGTCTGATAATTCGCCACCGTATCGGTGCCCGTGAGCGTTAAGGTTGGGGCGGCATAGGTGGCGGTGATAGCGGTGCCTCCGGTGGTCGCCGATAATGTTTCCACACCGGCATTCAGGAGATTGGTGATTGTCACCGTAGCCGATTCCAGGTCGGTGTCATTGGTATCGGTGACGGTGAGGGCGCCATCGACGATGACTGCGGGGCCATTTTCGGTAAAGGCGGTCACACCTCCGTTGGTGGTGACTACCGGCGGGTCATTGAGGGCGACCGTGATGGTGGCGTCGTAGTCGATGCTGGTGCCGCCGTCGCCGTCGGTGAGCACGAAGCGCGCGGTGCGGGCGGTCGTGCTGGGGTTCGTGTTGTTGCTGTTGAGGTAGGTGATGTTGCGCAAGAGCGCGCTCACCGCCGTGGCGTCGGCACTGGGGTTGAAAGTGACGACGAGGTTGCCACCCCCCGCGCCGCCGCCGCTGAAGCTGCCGATCATGATCGCGCCCGCGCCGGGATTGTATGTGACATCAAAGCCGCTCAGGCCGATCTGGCCGGCGGCGATACCCTGGTTGCGGATGCCCAGTTGGTCTTCGGTGGTGACCCCGCCAACCGGCAGGGAGACGGTGAGCGTGCCGGTATCGAAGTCGGTGGAATCGATGTCGCTCGCGCTGGCGTCGTCGTTCTGGTCGATCACGCTGGCCGGCTCGCCCTGGGTGTAGGCGAGGGTATCACCGGCGAGGTTGGCGATGACCGGGGCGTCGTTGACCGCAGTGATGGTGATCGTCACCGTATCGATGTCATTCAGGCCCCCCCCCGCGCCCGTGTTGCCCTGATCATCGGTGGTCAGCGTGAGCGTACTGTTACCCGTCGTATCCAAGGGGGGTTGGAAGCTCAGGCTGTTGAGGGCGGCATTGATGGCCGTCAGCGCGCCGGTAAAAGTCATGGTGGCGTCCGCCGCGCCATCGCCGACGGTAAAGGTCAGAGCGGCCGTACCACTCAGGGACAGCGTGCCGGTGGTGACGCTCAGGGTCACCGTCAAGTCGCTACCGCCCACATCGACGTCACTGATACTGATGAGATTACTGTTCGCCGCGTTGAACACCAACACCACGTCTTCACCAGTGTTCTGTGCGCCCGGCACAGTATTCACGGGAGCATCGTTGACCGCCGTGACGGTGACAGAGAGGTTGAAGGTATTGGAATTGTCGGCACCGTCGTTGACGATCACCGGCACCGTCAAGGTGCCGGCGAAATCGAGCGCCGGGGTAATGGTGTTACCGGTGCGGGTGTAGTTAGCGCCATCGCTCACGGTCAGCGTGAACCCGGTGGGATAGGCGTTATCCAGATCGGTGACGGTGAGGTCGGCAAACGCGATGGTGCGGGCCGTATCTTCCGCCGTGCTGACCAGGTTCTGGCCGGTGATGGTGGGTGGATCGTTGACCGGGTTGACGGTGATCGTGAACGTCTGCACGGCCGAAGTATCGACTCCGCCGTTGGTCGTACCGCCGTTGTCCTGCACGGCTACGCTAAAGGTCGAGGTGCCGTTGGCGCCGGCGACGGGCGTGTAGGTCAGATTGCCGTTGGCGGCGACACTCGGCTGCACGCTGAAGAGCGCCGTATTGCCGATGTTGCTGACAGTGTATGCCAGAACAGTCTGGGTGCTCTCTTGCGGGTTGCCGGGGTTGAAAGTTGCCCAGCCCGCGACCGTCTGTGCCCCAGCATTTTCGTTCGCCGCGGGCGGGTTGCTGGCGGTGAAGCTCGGTTGATCGTTGATGCCGTTGACGGTGATGGTGAAGGTCTGCGGCGCGGACGTATCTTGCCCGCCATTGGCGGTGCCACCGCTGTCCTGCACCTGCACTTGGAAAGTAGCCGTGCCAAAGGCGTTGGACGCTGGCGTGTAACTCAGGTTGCCATTGGTAGAGACACTGGGCAACGAGCTGAACAGTGCTGCATTGCTCATGTTGCTCACGGTGTAGGCGAGCGCGGTCTGGGCAGATTCGTCGGCGGGGCCGGGGTTGAACGCCGTCACCCAGCCGTTCACGGTTTGCGGACCGATATCCTCGTTGACTGCGGGGGGATTGGCAGCGGTGAAGCTTGGCGCATCGTTGACGTTAGTGATAGTTACGGTAGCGGTCGCTGGCGTGCTGGAGTTGCTGCCATCACTGACCGTGAAAGAGATTGTTCGCGCCGGGGCGGCCGTCGGTGCGGCGGCGGTGTTGTTGTAAGTCACAGTACGCAATGCCGCCTGATATTGGGCGAGCGTTGCCGAGCCGGACAAGGTCAACACGCCAGTAGCGGCATTAAAGGCGGCTGTTATGGGGGTATTGGGAGCGACCGTAGCGGCGCTCACCGCCAGCGTTTCCTGACCGGAGTCGAGCAGGTTAGTGATGGTCACCATGGCCGAAGCCAGATTCGGGCTATCCGGGTCGCTGACGGTGAGGTTCGCGGGATCAACGATCACGACCGCGCCGCCATCCTCGATGAAGGTAGCGGCAAAGTCGATGCCGGCGGCAAGGCCGTTGAGATCGAGTACCGGAGCGGGATTGGTAGCGCCACCGACGGTAACCGTGAAAGCTTGGTCCGCGCTCAGGCTAGGTGTGCCGTTGTCGGTCACGCGCAGGACGACGGCGTGCGGGCCGGCATCGCCGGGGCTTGGCGTGCCGCTCAGCGTGCCGGCGCCGTTGGTGCCGGGCGTGAAGGTCAACCAAGCCGGCAGCGTGGGCGCGGTCAATGTCAGCCCGTTGCCATCGGGATCGCTGGTGACAACAGCGTAGTTGTAGGAGCTGGCGACGTTGGCTGTGGTGATCGGCGTGCTGGTAAAGTTTGGCGCCCGGTTGGACGATGGCGTCGTTTCGGCGTTCGCGATATCGGTTCGGAAAAACAGGTTACCGCCTTCCTGGGCGGCAAAGGCCGTAACGATGTCCGTGGTCGGGGTGCTATCTCCCTGAGCATCGGAACCGATCGCAGGCACGCCCTGCCAGTCGCCGATTTGACCATCCAGGTAGAAACCCGCCGCCCAGGCGATTCCCACCAATGTTCCGACCAGTAATACGCTAACCGCGCTTGCCGAAAAATGGGATCGGTGCCGGAACAGCGCGAAGAACAGGAGCAAGGCGAAAACCAGCAGACCCCATCCGGATAGTGAAGGAATACCCGTGGAGCCACCGGGCTGAATATCGAACAGGGCAGGCGGACCGTTCACCGACCCCAGTAGATCATCGCTGGTTGGTCCTTGCGCGGCAAAGTACAGGCGAACAGTGCCGCCGAAAGGGGCAACTAAATTGGCAGCGACCGCTTGTTCGACAACATCAGCTCCACCGCCGCCATTATTCAATCCTACCGGATAGGGTGTGCCGGGTAATGTAACCGGAGCGCCGAAACTACCGTTGGTGCAATTTTCCAGGGTGAGTTGAATGACTTGCGGTGTAACAGTTTCGGAGATGGTTGCCGTCAAGCGCTGTTCGATCCCTGAGACGGTGCCAGATATGGGCAGGGTAACGCTGCAACCCGTTGCAGCGTTACTGTCAGAATCGATCAGCGTGAAATAATGGAGTTGCGCCCAGCTCGGGGCAGATAGAAGTGCCAATGCGACGGCAACCACCCAGCGGACGACCAAGCTCATGAAAATACTCCTGTGTATTTTTAGGTCTACTTAATCCATGATTATTTAACGAGTTAAATAGTAGGTATTAATTAAACACAAAACATAGACAATGCTGATCCAATCAGCAAGAGCGGCTTTTACAAAAGTTCGTCAATATCCAGCTGTGGATCGCTCTGGATGGACGTTCGAAGAGTTACAGGAAGGGAGGCTCTAAACGATCGAGGCGCCTTGACAGCGCCTCGGATAGAGTCATCGTTTAGCCAGTTTATCGGGCGGCCGCTTGCGGAACGTCAATCCCTCTGCGCCTGTTTCCACCATCACGGCATCACCCGGCCCGAACTCGCCGGCCAGAATCCGCCGAGCGAGCGGATTTTCCAGCTCCTGCTGAATCGCCCGCTTGAGCGGCCGCGCGCCGTAAACCGGATCGAAGCCAGCCTCGCCAAGCTTATCCAGTGCCGCCGAGGTGACCTCCAACCCCATCTGCCGGTCAGCCAGTCGCTGGCGCAGATAACCGATCTGAATGTCCGCAATCGCCCGAATCTGCTCCTTGCCCAGTGGATGGAACACCACGACTTCGTCGATGCGGTTGATGAACTCGGGCCGGAAATGATCGGCCACCTGGGCCATCACCATGCTTTTCATCAACGGGTAGTTGTTCTGTGCCGCCAATTCCTGAATCAACTGCGAACCCAGATTGGAGGTCATCACCACCACAGTGTTGCGAAAATCCACCGTCCGGCCTTGGCCGTCGGTCAACCGCCCGTCGTCCAGCACTTGCAGCAGCACGTTGAACACATCCTGGTGCGCCTTTTCAATCTCATCCAGCAGAATCACGCTGTACGGCCGCCGCCGCACCGCTTCGGTTAGATAACCGCCTTCCTCGTAGCCGACGTAGCCGGGCGGGGCGCCGATCATCCGAGCCACGGAGTGCTTTTCCATGAACTCCGACATATCGATCCGCACCATCGCTTCGTCAGTATCGAACAAGAACCCGGCCAAGGCTTTGCATAGCTCGGTCTTGCCGACCCCGGTCGGACCGAGGAACAGGAACGAGCCGTTGGGCCGGTTGGGATCGGATAGCCCGGCGCGGGACCGGCGAATGGCATCGCTCACCGCCTTGACCGCCTCGTCTTGGCCGACCACCCGCCGGCGAATCGCCTCCTCCATTCGCAACAGCTTGTCACGCTCGCCTTCCAGCATCTTCGATACCGGAATGCCGGTCCACTTGGAAACCACCTCGGCGATTTCCTCGTCGGTCACCTTGTTCCGCAGCAGCTTGAACTGGCCCGTTTCGGCTTCGGTCGCCTGGGTCAGTTTCTGTTCCAGTTCTGGAATGCGGCCGTAGGTTAACTCCGACATCCGTGCCAGATCGCCGGCGCGGCGAGCCGTATCCAGCTCCAACCGTGCCCGTTCCAGTTCTTCCTTGACCTGTGCCGAACCGTGCAAGGCCAGCTTCTCGGCTTTCCAGACTTCTTCCTGGTCGCTGTACTCAAGTTCCAGTTTGGCAATTTCCTGTTCCAGTAGATCCAGTCGTTTCTTCGACGCTTCGTCGTTTTCCTTCTTCAGCGCCTCGCGCTCGATTTTGAGCTGGATCAATCGCCGCTCCAGCCGGTCCATCGTTTCCGGTTTGGAGTCGATTTCCATGCGGATACGCGAGGCCGCCTCATCCACCAAGTCGATGGCTTTGTCCGGCAGATTACGGTCGGTGATATAGCGGTGCGAGAGCGTCGCGGCGGCGACGATGGCCGGGTCGGTGATTTCGACCCCGTGATGCACCTCATAACGCTCTTTCAGGCCGCGCAAGATGGCGATGGTGTCCTCGACGCTCGGTTCGTTGACCAGCACCTTCTGAAAGCGCCGCTCCAGCGCCGCATCCTTTTCGACGTACTTGCGATATTCGTCCAGGGTAGTCGCGCCGATGCAGTGCAGTTCGCCGCGTGCCAGTGCCGGCTTGAGCATGTTGCCGGCGTCCATCGAACCCTCGGCCTTGCCAGCGCCGACCATCGTATGCAGTTCGTCCATGAACAGAATGATTTGCCCTTCCTGCTTGGCGAGATCCTTCAGCACCGCCTTTAGCCGTTCCTCGAACTCGCCGCGAAACTTGGTGCCGGCGATCAGCGCACCCATGTCGAGCGCCAGTACCCGCTTGTGCTTCAAGCTTTCCGGTACCTCGCCGTTGACGATGCGCTGGGCCAGACCCTCGACGATGGCGGTCTTGCCCACGCCGGCCTCGCCGATCAGCACCGGATTGTTCTTGGTCCGCCGTTGCAACACCTGGATGGTTCGCCGGATTTCATCGTCGCGGCCGATCACCGGATCGAGCTTGCCCTGCTCGGCCCGCTCGGTCAGATCGACGGTGTAGCGCTCTAACGCCTGGCGTTGGTCCTCGGCGTTTGGATCTTCGATCTTCTGGCCGCCGCGCATGGCGTCGATCCCGCGTTCGATCAAGCTCTTAGTCGCGCCGGCCTTGCGCAGCAACGCGCCGAGTTCGCCCTTGTCTTCCAGGGCGGCCAGCACGAACAGTTCGGAGGAGATGTAGGCGTCCTTGCGCTGCTGGGCCAGTTTATCGGTCAGGTTCAGCAACTTTGACAAGGCGTTGGAAATCTGTACATCGCCGCCGGTCCCCTCGACACGCGGCAGACGGTCCAACGCCTCGCCCAGTTGCGAACGCAACAGGTTGACGTTGGCGTCGGCTTGCGCGAGCAGCGGCCGCACCGTGCCACCGTCCTGGTCGAGCAAGGCCACCATCACATGCGCCGGTTCGATGAATTGATGGTCGCGGCCCACCGCCAGACTTTGGGCATCGCTTAATGCCAGTTGAAATTTACTCGTCAGTTTGTCCATTCGCATGGATGGTCACCCCCACTGTAAATACGTTATTTACTGGGGAATTGGGGGTAATCGCCGAAGATTCAAGAGCGAAGGCAATCATTGCGATCACTTGATCGTTCGCTGGTGTATTCAATCAATATCCCCTACAAGCCCATATAACTGGCCGGAGATTGGAGTCCAGACGGAACAATTGGTGGTGTAGTAGATGGCGCCTTTGCTGTTGACGCCGGCCAGGTCGGCTTTGCCGTCGCCGTTGAAGTCGCCGGTCACCAGTCGAGCTCAAGGCGCCGGGGATGTTGTACCAGGAGGTCAGGTTGGTGGTGTAGTAGATAGCGCCGGCGCTGTTGAGGCCGGCCAGGTCGGCTTTGCCGTCGCCGTTGAAGTCGCCGGCCACCAGTCGGCTCAAGGTGCCGGGGATGTTGTGCCAGGTGGTCAGGTTGGTGGTGTAGTAGATGGCGCCTTTGCTGTTGACGCCGGCCAGGTCGGCTTTGCCGTCCCCGTTGAAGTCGCCGGCCACCAGATGGCTCAAGGTGCCGGGGATGTTGTACCAGGTGGTCAGGTTGGTGGTGTAGTAGATAGCGCCGGCGCTGTTAACGCCGGCCAGATCGGCTTTGCCGTCGCCGTTGAAGTCGCCGGTCACCAGGCGGGACAGGGCGCCGGGGATGCGGGTCCAGTTCGGTCAGGTTGGTGGAGTAGTAGATGGCGCCGGCGCTGTTGACGCCGGCCAGATCGGCTTTGCCGTCGCCGTTGAAGTCGCCGGTCACCAGACGGCTCAAGGCGCCGGGGATTTGGGTCCAGTTCGTCAGGTTGGTGGAGTAGTAGATGGCGCCGGCGCTGTTAAGGCCGGCCAGGTCGGCTTTGCCGTCGCCGTTGAAGTCGCCGGCCACTAGTCGGCTCAAGGTGCCGGGGATGTTGTGCCAGGTGGTCAGGTCAGTGGTGTAGTAGGCGGTGCCGTTGCTGTTGAGGCCGGCCAGATCGGCTTTGCCGTCTCCGTCGAGGTCGCCGCTGGTTTTTTGATTGCTGGTCTTGGCACTACGGAAACTCGCCACAGCCGCACGAGTGTTATTAAGTGATAACGCATTATTCGCTGAATCTGACACTGCCTCGCTTACTCCACAGGCGATGCCGCCAGCACACGTAATGGCCGGATTGGAAAATTTGCCGATCCGGGGACTAATGTAGCTCATCACCGTGCCGAAGGTGCCATTGACGCCATATCCGAAAGCATAGGGATATGCGCCCGTTCCGCTGCCAGAATTGGCCCGATCGTGCATGCTGCCCATGTTGTGGCCAAGTTCGTGGGTAAAGCTCAGGTCAAGGCAGTAATAGCCAGAATTGTTGACATCGCGGCCATCGCTGATCACCGAGTAACCGTAATTCGCATAGAGGGAGATCGGTTGTCCGTTATAACCGCCGACCCACCCCACCCCGCAGCTGCCGCCGGAGGTGCTGTAGTTGAAAGGACGAATCAAGGAAACCAGATCGGCACCATAGGTATCGCGCAGACTGGCAACGTTAGCCAGAGCCGGGTCGCTGCTATAAGTCAGGGCGTTTAGGGCCGCCGAGTTGGTCGTGGTGTCGCTATAGTTGACCTGTTCCGCGTGGACCAAGCGCAAGTTGATGTAGATGCCGCTGTCGCGGTAGGCTTGATTGGACAGCGCCACCAACTGATCGAGCCGGGTCGACAGATTGCTGCCCAAGCGGCTGGCTAAACCCGGTGTGTATAGGATCATCACGTCGATGGTGATCGGCGCGGTATCAGCGGCGGCAATCGCGACTGTTTGATTGTCCTGCCGGCTGCTGGTTGGCGCGGAACCCTCGTCGAGCTTGGGAAGGCGCTTGTAGAATTCCTCTGAGGGGGGGATGAGGGCATCTTCGCCCATATCCATCGGGTTCAAGCCGGTTGCCTGGGCATCGATCAACCATTCGCCACTGGCATCGGACTCGATGAGGAATTCGCCGTCCGGGGTCAGGATGCGACCCGACACGCCCTTGCTGCCGAACGTGATGACGGCCCGATAATCGTCGCCATAGTCCTTGAGATAACCCGACCAGGTCACGTTGCCGCTGGGATGATCTTGGCGGTTGTCGTAAACCAGCTCATAAGTGCCGCCCTGCGGCAGTGAAAAGCGTGCCTTGGCATGCAACGGCAGGTCAGCAATGGCTCGATTGAGCTGGACCGCTTGCCGGCCAACTGTGGCTTGACCTGCACGCAGGGCCTGGAGACTGACCCTGGGTGTTGATGAGAATAGCTCCACAGTGTTATCTGGCGTGGCTTGCGGGGGTTCGGGCTCGGCGGCGATCGCCGATATGCCACTCATCGCCAACGCCAACCCGAGCGCAGCGACCCAGCGACGGCGTGGCGTGGTCGCTAGGGTAGATCGGGGCAAGCATTTATGGTTTTGAAAAATGGAGTTATTATGAAAATTAGCCATGACGACTGCACACCTCAACTTTGAATGTGCGGCCTCTGGCCAAGCCTTCTAAGCAGAGAAAGGCCGATGCGCCATGGACGGCGTCGAATCTGGCGGTTCCGCTGTCATAGGGCGAGGCCCCTTAGACCGGTGACTTTGCGTCACTACCTTTCGGTAGTTATGCCTTTTGCAGATGAACTTTTGCGGTGAATGGGATGCGATTTGTATGCCAAATATTACAAAAATAAGATAACTGTGTTTTTATGTTGGTATTTAATTGATACAGAAAATCATAGATCAGCCTCATAAATGCATCACTTCATTCGTTTTGGTACTCACCAATCCCAGGAGTTAGTTGACATCACCGAGCGCGTGCGCACGGTCGTCCGCGAGAGCGGGATTAGGAACGGTTTGCTCAACCTCTACGCTCAAGGCGCGACCGCCGCCATCATGATTCAGGAAAACTGGGACGAAAGCGTGCCGCTGGATGTGGTAAGCCTGTTGCGTAAGCTGATTCCACCCGGCGTCTGGTTACACGACCAGCAGGACGGTAACGGTGATGCACATTTGAAGGCGGGTTTGGTTGGGCCGTCCGAAACTATCCCGATCATCGACGGCCAGCTGGGGTTGTCTACCTGGCAGGGGATATTCTTCTGCGAGTTCGACGGTCCTCGCTCGTCCCGAACGGTGGTTTGCACCGTTTTGCCGATGGGCTGAGTTCGTTAGCGAAACGGGCGTATTGTGATGATGCTCATCCGTCGAGAGAGCTTACTCCAGCGCTTGAGCCAGATCGGCGACTAGATCGCCAACCTCTTCGATGCCCACCGACAACCGCACGAGACCATCGTCGATGCCCAATTCGCGGCGTATCTCGGGCGGCACCGAAGCGTGTGTCATGATCGCGGGATGCTCGATCAGGCTTTCCACCCCGCCCAAGCTCTCGGCGAGCACGAACACCCGACAGCGGGTGAGAAATCGCGTCACCTCAGCCAGACTGCCTCGCACCACGGCACCGATCATCCCACCGAAACCGCCGCGCATCTGGCGTCGTGCCAATTCGTGCTGGGGATGGCTGGACAGTCCGGGGTAAATCACCCGTTCGATTTTGGGGTGGCGCTCCAGCCAGGACGCGATGTGGAGCGCGTTCGCGCTGTGGCGCTCCATTCGCAACGCCAGGGTTTTCAAGCCACGCAGGGCCAGGAAGCTGTCGAACGGGCTGGCAATGCCACCGATAGCATTTTGCAGATAGCCCAGCCGTTCGGCCAATTCCTGGCCGCGACACACTGCCGCCCCGCCGATGATGTCGGAATGGCCGTTCAAGTACTTGGTCGCGGAATGGATGACGATGTTGAACCCGTATTCCAGCGGCCGTTGCGCCCAAGGGGTGGCAAAGGTGTTATCGGCGACCGCCAAGATGCCACGCTGATCGGCCACACTGACCACCATCTCTAAATCGACTAGCTTCAGCAGCGGGTTGCTCGGCGTTTCGACCCAGATCATTCGCGTTTTTGGGGTCAGCACCGCTTCCAGCGCTGCCCGGTCGCGCAGGTCGGAGTAGGAGAAGGTCAAGCCGGCGCTCCGTCGTCGCACCTGCTCGAATAGCCGACGGCTACCGCCGTAGATGTCATCCAGTGCCACGACATGGTCGCCGCTGTCCAGCAGTTCCAGCACGGTGGACGTGGCGGCCAAGCCCGAGGCGAAGGCGAAACCCGCGTCACCGCCTTCGAGGTCGGCGACGCAGCGCTCGTAGGCGAAGCGGGTCGGATTCTGGCTACGCGAATATTCGAAACCTTGATGTACGCCCGGACTCGATTGAACGTAGGTTGAGGTGGCGTAGATCGGCGTCACTACCGCACCGGTGGTCGGGTCCGGCGACTGGCCGGCGTGAACGGCGCGGGTGGCGAAACCCAGCTGATGAGAAAAGTCGGTCATGGTTGAAACCTTGCGGACTGGGCAGGAAACTCCGCTCGCTTCCCGGAAAAGGAGCTGGGAGTGGAACGGTTTTTTTTCAACTTTTGCATCGCTCGCCTCGGTCCCTTCCCTGGAAAAAGCGGATATTTAGGCTATCACCGAATCGGCAGGAGTCGAATTTTATCGACTGTCCACCAATTCGTCAGGGTGCGAAGTGCCCCTCGCTCCGGTCGACCGCTCCCGGCCGCGCTTGCCCAACTTTCCTATCGGATGCTCGATGCGATTTGTCGGGATCGATTCAGCCAGCACCAACCCATGGTCGGGTGGTCTATCGACACTCGATAACGTTATGGACTATCATGAATCAATATAATCGGGTAGGGTAAACCAGGATTGCCTTTTGGGGTTACCGAGTAAATTGAGAAATAGATCAGTCGGTGAAACAACCCCTTGAATGAAGGCGCAAGAGTTTGCCCTGCCGCTTCTACGAAGCGCTCGTCGGTACCCGCCGAGTTGGTGCCATCGCTTCCACCGCCTGTTTCAATGGCGGCCCGTATCGGTCTCCCCGCGACGACAAGCTGTGAACCCCGTCAGGCCCGGAAGGGAGCAGCGGCAGCAGTGGCTTCGGGCGCCGGGGTGTGGCCGGTAGGGGTCGCCACCCCTTTTGCCGGGCTTGGCTCCCTGAAGATGGGGAGCATCGCTTCTCCAACCTGCCGGACCGCTGTATGAGTTATCAGGTCTTGGCCCGCAAATGGCGGCCTCGCACTTTTCACGAGATCGTGGGGCAAGAGCATGTCGTCCGCGCCTTGACCAATGCCCTGGATCGGCAACGGCTGCATCACGCGTTCCTATTCAGTGGCACCCGTGGCGTGGGTAAGACTACCATCGCCCGGATTTTCGCCAAGTCACTGAACTGCCAGGTTGGAGTGTCCTCCACACCCTGTGGTGAGTGCGCTGCTTGCCAAGAAATCGACGCCGGCCGGTTTGTGGACTTGATCGAGGTGGACGCCGCTTCCCGCACCAAGGTCGAGGACACTCGCGAACTGCTCGAAAACGTGCAGTACGCTCCCAATCGCGGTCGCTTCAAGGTGTACCTGATTGACGAAGTGCACATGCTTTCCACCCACAGCTTCAATGCCTTGTTGAAGACTTTGGAGGAGCCTCCCCCCCATGTGAAATTCCTGCTGGCGACCACCGATCCGCAAAAGTTACCGGTCACCGTTCTGTCGCGTTGTTTGCAGTTCGGCCTCAAGCGATTGCCGGCAGGTATGATCGCTGCCTATCTGGGCAAGGTGCTAGTGGAGGAAGGTATTCCATACGAGGAAGAGGCGCTGCGATTGCTGGCCCGTGCCGGCGATGGCAGCATGCGCGATGCCTTGAGCCTGTTGGATCAAGCCATCGCCTTCGGCTCGGGCCGGGTGGAGCAGGCGGTGGTGGCCGCCATGCTTGGCAGCATCGACCGGGGAATGGTGTCGGGCTTGCTGGAAGCCCTAGCAGCCAACGATGCGACGGCCTTGCTGCAGCGGGTGGCGAAACTGGACGAAGCCGTGCCCGATTACGCGGCTGTGCTGGCCGATCTCCTGTCGTTGCTGCAACAGGTAGCGCTGGTCCAGGCCGTGCCTGGAGCCACGCCGGCCGACGGTGTGGCTGAGCCGGAGGATTTGTTACGGCTGGCCAATGAGTTGCCACCGGAAGACGTGCAGTTATTCTATCAAATTGCCCTGCTGGGCCGACGCGATTTGCCGCTAGCACCCGATCCGCGCGGCGGTTTCGAGATGGTGTTGTTGCGAATGCTGTGCTTTCGACCGGAAGGAGTGGAGCGGCCGGCAAGAGCCTCGGAATCGGCGCATCGCGAACCGGTGGCCGTTCCAGCGCCGCCCGCCCAGCCAGTCCAGGCGCCGGTCGCTGCCCCACCGCCTGGATCGTCCCCGGCGCGACCGATTTCGGAGTGGAGCGGCTTGGTCGAACAATTGGGGCTGGGCGGCATGGCCAAGCAGTTGGCCTTGAATTGCGCCCTCGTCTCCCGCGAGGGCAATCACTTCCGTCTGGCTCTGGAACCGATTCATGCCCAGATGCTGAACAAAACCTCGGAGGAACGGCTGAAGGTCGCGCTGGAACAGCAGCTGGGTACCCCGGTCGATCTACGCTTTCAAGTGAGTAAGTTGACGGTAGCGACGCCTGCGGATCAGCGGCAGCAACAGCAAGCCGAACGGCAGCAGGTTGCCATCGAGCGTGTCAATCAGGATCCGATGGTGCGTGATATTCAGGAGACGTTCGAGGCTCGGATCGTTGCGGTTCACCCGCTCGACGATACCGACGTTTGATGATTCGCGCCCCTCGGCCCATCGGCGGGGGAGGGGGTGAAGATGAAAGTGGTATTGATGGAGGAGAAATGATGAAAGGTGGTTTGGGCAACATCATGAAGCAGGCGCAGAAGATGCAGGAAAATCTGCAAAAAGCGCAGGCGGAAATCGCGGCGATGGAAATGACCGGCGAGGCCGGTGGCGGGCTGGTCAGCGTGATCATCACTGGCCGCTACGAAGTCAAGCGACTCCGGATCGACGACAGCTTGGTGGGCGACGACAAGGATATGCTGGAAGATCTGGTGGCGGCTGCCTTCAACGATGCGGTCCACAAGGTCGAGCGGACCGTGCAGGAAAAGATGACTGGCCTGACGTCGGGCATGGGGTTGCCACCGGGCATGTTGGGCGATCTCAAGTTGCCATTCTGATATTTCGACTATGGCCGGCTCGCCGTTGTTGAATCGGCTGATGACGGCGTTGCGCTGCCTGCCGGGAGTCGGGCCTAAATCCGCTCAGCGGTTGTCCTTGCATCTGTTGGAGCGGGACCGCGATGGCGCGCGGCGGCTGGTCGAATCCTTGCAAGCGGCCTTGGACGGCATCGGCCGCTGCCGGCGGTGCCGCGATTTGAGCGAGACCGAACTCTGTGCCTCGTGTGCGAGCTCGAAACGAAATCCGGCATTACTATGCGTGGTCGAAACCCCGGCCGATGTAATGGCGGTCGAACAGGCAACCGGTTTTCAGGGATTGTATTTCGTGCTGATGGGCCATTTGTCGCCCCTGGACGGGATCGGCCCGGCGGAACTGGGATTGGAGTCCTTGGAGGCGCGGCTGGATGAGGGCGAGGTTCGCGAGATCATCCTAGCGACTAACCCGACCGTGGAAGGTGAGGCCACCGCTTATTACATTGCCGAGCTGGCCCGTGAGCGCGGCATCCGTGCCACCCGCATCGCTCATGGCGTACCGCTGGGTGGGGAATTGGAATACGTGGACGGCGGTACCTTGGCCCACGCTTTCGCCGGTCGGCGGGAGCTGTGAGCGTTACGCGGAGCACATTGCATGACGGATTGTATTTTCTGCAAAATCGCCGCTGGCGAGATTCCTGCCACTAAAGTCTATGACGACGGTGAAGTGCTGGCTTTCCGGGACATCAACCCCGAGGCGCCTGTCCACCTGCTCGTCATTCCCCGACGGCATATCGCTACCCTCAACGATCTGACCGAAGCGGACGCAGCGCTGATCGGCCGGCTATATCTAGCCGCCAAGCAGGTGGCGACTGAGCTAGGAGTGGCGGAAAACGGTTACCGGACGGTGATTAACTGCAACCGCGACGCTGGCCAGATCGTGTTCCATGTCCACATGCACCTGCTGGCAGGCCGGGAACTGGGTTGGCCGCCGGGTTGAGGGCAACAATCCCCCGCGCCAGCAATCTCGTACCTTGTTGCTTGCCCCGATCCGGTTTTCAAGCAGCGGGAGAGGTACGGATGACTCAGGCATCCTTGAGAAACTGACGGACCATCGGTAGGTGACGCCGACTGACTTCCAGCCGGTCTGGAATATTGTCGAAAATCAGGTAAACGCCGCCATCGGCGGATTTTTCCAGACCGGCAACGTGTGCCGCCATCGCTAAAGCGTTGCGGTGCGCTCGCATCACCCGCGTACCCAGTTCAACTTCCAGTGTCTTTAGCGATTCCTCGATCAGCGCTTCTCCATAGCAGTGACGAACCGTGACGTATTTCTGATCGGCCTGGAAATAGCAGACGTCCGCCAACGGAATCCGTTCCAGGCGCTGGCCAAGGCGGACGCGGATGTGGGTGCGGCCTGCTTCGGGAGGATCGGCCGTCAGGCTGGTCAGTTGGGCGCGATTGAGACGACCGGCGTTGGCCAGGGCTCGTTCCAGCCGTTCCAGCCGGATCGGTTTTAGCAGATAGGCGATTGCATGGGCATCGAAGGCTTCCAGCGCATGCTCGCCGTAAGCGGTGACGAAGATGATCGCGGGCGGCTGGGCTAGCGTTGCAAGCCGCCGCGCGGTTTCCAAGCCGTCCAATCCCGGCATCTGAATATCCAGCAGGACGATATCCGGTAGCGTACTTTCCGCCAGCCGCAGGGCCTCAGCGCCATTGCTTGCTTCGCCGCAAGGATGATAGTCGCAAAGCTGACCGAGCAAGTCGCGTAGCCGATTGCGGGCAGGCGGTTCATCATCAACGATCAGTACATTCATGGTTCGATCCTGAATCAATCCATCCGATACCGCATCAATAATATAACTGCCTCGTTGGGCGCCATTAGGGGAGAGTCGTTGAATCGTATCCTTCCAGCGGGATGCTGAAGGTGATCTGGTAATGTTCTGATGTTTCAGTGACTTCCAACGGATTTGGAGCGTTATAGGTGAGCCGCAAACGTTGGCGGATATTGTGTTGAGCGATACCTTGGCCGGTGGATGGGACACGGTCCGACGGGCGTGGGTTGGCGACGGTGATGCGTAGGGCGCGTGGTTGCCGCTCGATACGGATTGTCAGGGTACCGCCTTCCGGCAGCCGCTGGATGCCGTGGTGGATGGCATTTTCGACCAGAGGTTGCAACAGCAGGGCGGGGGTTGGCAGGTCGAGCGGCAAATCCTCATCCAGCTGCCAATCCACGCGCAACCGTTCGCCGAGGCGCAAACTTTCGATGGCGAGGTAGCGACGGGTCAGTTCGAGTTCCGCCTTCAAGGTAATCCGCTCCTGATAGGCGAGCGCTGAACGCAGCATGTCGGCCAAGTCGAGGACGGCTTGTTCGGCTTGGTCGGGTCGGCCGTGAATCAGACTGGCGATGGTATTGAGGGCATTAAACAGAAAATGGGGGTGAATACGCGCTTGCAAGGCTTGCAGACGAGCGCGGGCTTCGGCTTCGACATTCCGTTTCCAGTGGTGCTGAACGTAGAAATAGCGCAAGGCAATCAAAGTTACGATGCCGGCGATAGCGAGATTGCGGGTGAGCGGGAGAATGAGCGGACCCAGATCTTCGAAAAGAGCCGGGCGTGATTCCAACCACCACCAGCCGACTATTGAAAACAGCAGAGTGATCAGGAGTGTCAAGCCCAGCACGGCGAAGGTGGCGGCAGTCGAGCCCAGTCGGCCGAGCCAATGCTTGCAAAGACATAAAACAGCCGCCACACCCAGCACTACCCATTGCACGAAAAGCGAGATGAACGCCAGTTGCGTCCAGAACTCGCCGGGTTTGTCAATCTCGTGTAGCGCTAAAACCAGGGCAAACAGCTCAGCGAGCAGGATCAACGCAAAAGCAACCTGATTGGTGCAGAAATCCGGCAGGAAACCGGATGTGGGAAACCGGTTGCGGTAGGGGCTGGAGGAGGACGATGGCGTGATGTGTGGGCTCATTATTTTGATATAACTGATTTCTTTTAAAATATGAACCGTTTGTTTGGCGACAAGCTGATCGATTCGAGGCAGCGCACCGTTGCCGTGACCAGGTGTTGAAGCGCAGGCCGATTCGAGTGTTTGACGCAACATCGTAGTGCCATGCACGACAAGCCCAGAAGAACGCCATACAATTTGATGGCTTGGTGTGGTGTCTGAGAGAATCCAAGGAGCTTGGGTTCGCTTGACGTGGTCATAGCCCGGCGAAGTTGCTCGGCGAACAACCCGATGGATCGGTGGCGTCAACCCCACCCGCAGGTTCCGCGCTATATTTTGAGCGTTGTCCAGTGTGTCGGAGCCACTCCGCCATCAGTCGCCTTTCGCGTGGGTGTTCGGTCGCTAATCGGCTTTAGCTGGTATTGTAAAAAATATATACTGTTTTTGAGGATGAGGGATGTAGCTAAGGGTGGTCTAGTTCCCCAACAAATCCAAAGACGAGTGCGAAAATGAACGATCAGAAGTACGACATTATCGTAATTGGTACCGGTCCAGGAGGGGAAGGGGCCGCCATGAAGGCCGCTAAGGAGGGCAAGTCGGTGGCGGTCATCGAAAAATACCACTTGGTCGGTGGTGGCTGCACCCATTGGGGTACCATTCCGTCCAAGGCGCTACGCCATGCGATCAACCGCATGCTGGAGTTCAACACCAGCCTAGCGTTTCGCAGCGCGCTCGGTTCCGCGCTGCGGCTGTCTTATCCCGACCTGCTGCGTTCCGCCGAATCAGTCATTGCGCGCCAGACCGCCATGCGGCGGGACTTCTACGAGCGCAACCGGGTCAGGCTCTTGCACGGTCATGCCCGCTTTCTCGACGCCCACACTATCGAAGTTCGTGCCGATACCAGTATCGAACCCACTGTTCTGACCGCTGATGCCTTTATCATCGCCTCTGGCTCGCATCCGTTCCGGCCACGCGACATCGATTTCAACCATCCGCGTATCTTTGACAGTGACACCATCCTCAGCACGACCAGCACACCGCGCTCCATCGTCGTCTACGGCGCGGGGGTGATCGGCTGCGAGTACGCGAGTATCTTCCGTAACATGGGTTGCAAGGTGGATCTGGTCGATACCCGCTCACAACTGCTGTCCTTCCTCGATGATGAAATCGCCCATGCGCTCAGCTATCACCTGCGCGATCAAGGCGTGATGATCCGCCACAACGAAGAATACGAACGGGTGGAGGGGCTGCCGGATGGCATGCTGCTGGATCTGAAATCCGGCAAGCGAATTAAGGCCGACGCGCTGCTCTGGGCTAATGGCCGCACCGGTAACACCCAAAACATGGGGCTGGAGGAGTTGGGCATCACGCCCAACAGTCGCGGCCAAATCAAGGTGGACGAGAACTATCGTACCGCCCTGCCTCACGTCTATGCCGTGGGCGATGTGATCGGCTACCCCAGCCTGGCCAGCGCCGCTTACGACCAGGGCCGCTTTGCCGCCACCCATCTGATCCATGGAACTTGCGACCATCATCTGGTGGATTACATTCCGACCGGTATCTACACTTCTCCGGAAATCAGTTCGGTCGGTCGTACCGAACGCGAATTGACCGAGGCTCGGGTGCCCTACGAGGTGGGTCACGCCTACTTCAAAAGCTTGGCGCGCGCCCAGATCACCGGCCGTACCGTGGGAATGCTCAAGCTGCTGTTTCACCGCGATAGCCTGGAAATCCTCGGCATCCACTGTTTCGGCGATCAAGCCGCCGAGATTGTCCACATCGGTCAGGCGATCATGGCCCAACGGGGCGTGGCCAACAACGTTCAATATTTTGTCAACACCACGTTCAATTACCCGACCATGGCCGAGGCTTACCGAGTCGCGGCGTTGAATGGCCTGAATCGGCTCGCCTAAGAGGGAACCCACATGGACATCACTCCGTATCTCAAACTGATGGTCGACAAGAATGCTTCCGACCTGTTCTTTCACGTCGGAGCACCAGTAAACATCAAAATCGGTGGCGTGGTGCGCCCGATTGGCAATAAGGTGCTCGGGCCGGGCCAGGTGCGCGAGATCAGTTACTCGGTTATGAAGGATGACCAGATCAAGGATTTCGAGCACGAATGGGAGCTGAACTTCGCCATTCCGCTGCATGGTGTCGGTCGGTTCCGCGCCAATGTGTTCAGGCAGCGGGGCGAGGTGTCCATGGTGATCCGGTTCATCAAGGGCGACATCCCGCAGGTGGAGGAGTTGGGTTTGCCGCCGTTACTGCGGCAACTGGTGATGGAAAAGCGCGGCTTGATCCTGTTGGTAGGCGCTACCGGGTCTGGTAAGTCCACCACGCTGGCGGCAATGGTCGACCATCGCAACTCCAGCGCGCCGGGCCACATCATCACGGTCGAGGATCCGATCGAATTCACTCACCAACACAAGAAATCGGTGGTTGCCCAGCGCGAGATCGGCATTGATACCCATTCTTACGAGAATGCCTTGCGCAGCGCCATGCGTGAAGCACCGGATGTGATCCTGGTGGGCGAGGTCCGCGAGCGCGACGTGATGAAATATGTGCTGACCTTTTCCGAGACGGGCCATCTGGTGCTATCCACCCTGCATGCCAACAACGCCAATGGCGCCTTGGAGCGCATCGTCAACTTCTTTCCCGAGGATGCCCGACCCCAGTTGCTCATGGATTTGTCGCTGAACCTGCGTGCCATCATTTCGCAGCGCTTGGTGCGCGCTGTCAATGGTGGCTTGGTGCCGGCGGTGGAAGTGTTGCTGAATACCCCCTATATCTCCGATCTGGTTCAAAAAGGCAAAATTGACTACGTCAAGGATGCCATGGAACAAGCGACCGAATCGGGGATGATCACCTTCGATCAGTCGCTGTTCAAGCTGTACAAGGAGGGCAAGATTTCCCGGGACGAAGCCATCAAGAATGCCGATTCCAAGAATAATGTCGGTTTGCAGATCCGGCTGTCTGAAGGCACAGGAGTCGGTACCAGCGGCAAAGCACCGAGCCCGATCGATTTAACCATCCGCGACGAGGAGACCAATCGGGGACGAACCCTGTGACCCGCCGCTTCCGTGCGCTCGCTCGGCGAATGGCGGATATTGCGCCGTTTCACGTCATGGCACTGTTGGCCCGCGCCAAGGAGCTGGAAGCGGCAGGCCATACCATCGTCCATATGGAAATCGGCGAGCCCGACTTTCCGACCGCCGCACCGATCGTAGCGGCCGGCCAACAGACACTGGCGGAAGGCCGCACGCGTTACACCCCTGCCGCCGGTTTGCCGGAGCTGCGACAGGCGATCAGCGCGCACTATCGAGAAAGCCAGGGTGTCGAAATCCCAGCCAGCCGTATTCTGGTCACGCCTGGCGCTTCAGGCGCTTTGCAACTGGCGACGGCGATTCTGGTCAACCCGGGTGATCGGGTGTTGCTGGCTGATCCTGGATACCCCTGTAACCGGCATTTCGTGCGGCTGGTAGACGGTCGGGCCGTTGGAATCCCGGTTGGTCCGGAAACCGGTTACCAGCTGACCGCCGAGTTAATAGAGCAGTATTGGGACGAGCGGACAGCGGCAGTGCTGCTGGCCTCGCCGGCCAATCCCACGGGCACGGTCATCGCGCCCGACGTATTGGCAGCGATCATTTCGACAGTCGAGGGATATGGCGGACGAGTGATCATGGATGAAATTTATCATGGGCTGGTTTACGGCGGCGTGCCCCTGCGGACCGCGCTGGCGTATTCCAACCGGGTGCTGGTGGTTAACAGTTTCAGCAAATATTACGGCATGACCGGCTGGCGCTTGGGTTGGCTGGCGGCGCCCGACGACTGCGTGGGCGACGCTGAAAAACTGGCGCAAAACCTGTTTCTAGCGGCGTCCACCCCGGCGCAATACGCAGCATTGGCGGCGTTTACCCCGGAAACGCGAGCTATTTTCGAAGAGCGGCGGCGGGAATTCCAGGCGCGGCGGGATTTTCTGTTACCGGCATTGCGCGAGCTGGGTTTCGATATCCCGGTTGCTCCCGACGGTGCTTTCTATCTCTACGCGGACTGTAGTCGCTTCACGGACGACAGCTACGATTTTACCTTGCGATTGCTGGAGCAAACCGGTGTCGCTATCACGCCAGGCATCGATTTTGGCAATCATTTGCCTCAGCGCCATGTTCGGTTCGCCTACACTAACGCTATCCCGGTCTTAGCCGAGGGTGTGGAGCGTTTGCGGCGGGCGTTGTCGCGATAAGTCGAGGGAAAATCGTTTTCCTCAGCTTGTTCGTCTCCAAGACCGCTATCAACTGAAATTCACTTGCTTTTTAGAACAACGCCTGCTCTATGTCTGAACGATCCGTGTGGATCGCATAAACGAAAGTGTATCACGCATAAAATATTAATGCCTTCTCGCAATAGACGAAGGTGATGATGGTCCGCTATATTACAAATTATGTTGTAGATGCTGAAGGCAGAGATTTTAAAAGTCGACCACCAAATCTAGGCAGCTTGGGTCTACCCAGTACTGAGTTGGGAGATTATCCATTCTGTTGGATCTGGGGGAATTTTAGAATCTAAATTAAGGTGGTGAATATGTCAGCGAATGCTTCTCATCAGAGATCCTCTTCGTACATACATCGACGGGAGACCGACATCCCCCTTAAAGTTGTTCCAAGAGGTCGTCGTTCGCGCGATCAATGGTTGGAGCGATGGGCCGCAACCGTCGAAGATCTGGCCCATTTAAAAGCTTCGCACCCGATGTTGGACGCTGTAATCGACGAACAGCGCGGCCGGGAAATCCGAATCGGTGATCGCTGGCTAACCGATTGGGCGTCGTGCAACTACTTGGGGTTTGATCTCGATGAAGAGATCATCGCCGCGATTCCAGACTATCTCGCGCGTTGGGGCACCCACCCGTCCTGGTCCCGGCTACTCGGGAATCCCCGATTGTATGCCGAGATCGAAGAGGAAATGGTCGCGTTGCTGGGTTGCGAGGATGTGTTGCTGCTGCCAACAATCACGCAAATTCACATGTCTGTGATTCCAGTGCTGGCTGGCCAGGGGACGATCTTTCTCGATGGCCGCGCGCACAAGACGATCTACGACGGTGCGATGGTGGCCGCCGGTTATGGTGCGACCGTGTTCCGCTTCCGGCATAACGATCACGAGCATCTCGAAGAGATGATTCGCATCCTGGAACCCGCAAAGCCATGGCTGATCGCCTTGGACGGGGTCAACTCGATGACCGGCAACGCTCCTGACCTTGCGGCATTCGAGCGCATCGCGCAGGAGTACGATGCCTTGCTTTATGTGGATGATGCTCATGGATTCGGAGTGATCGGCGAGCGCTCGCCCGACGAGCCTTGTCCTTATGGGGTAAAGGGTAACAGCTTATTTCGGCATCAAAACGTTTCTTATGACAAGGCTGTACTGGTAGGGGGGCTATCGAAGGCCTACTCGTCCCTGCTGGCGTTTTTGGCCCTGCCGACCCAATTGAAGGAAGCCCTCAAAGTGCTTGCCCCGCCTTACCTCTACTCTGGCCCGTCGCCGGTCGCGTCGCTCGCATCGACCCAGGTAGGGTTGATGGTCAACCGCAAGCGTGGCGACCAGTATCGTGCCGATATATGGCGAAAGACCGCGCGCATTCTGGGCGCGCTCCGCGACCTCGGCATCAAGACTCCCAATGAATCGGGGCTTCCCATCATCGAGATTCTCCTTGGTCGACCACCAGGAGATCGATCCAGCGGGCCGGTTCCTGTTCGAGCGGGGCATCTATTTGACAATGGCGGCGTTTCCACTGGTTCCGAAACATGAAGTTGGATTCCGCGTTCAGGTTACGGCGGCCAATTCAGATGCGCAAGTCGATCACTTGATCAAGGTACTCGCCGCCTTGCGCGAGCAGTTCGCTCTACAGCAAGCATCCGCGTAGATATAGGTCCATCGAGCGTGGCGGCGCATACAAGGCAAGGAGAGAATCGGGAAATCGGGTATCGTGCGAGGCGTTATCACGGATGAAGATCCTCGCGCCACTCCGGCTTCGCGAGTTCCGGCTCCTTTGGACCGGAATGACGGTTTCGCTGGTCGGTGACGGCGTGACCTTGGTGGCTATCGCCTGGCAGGTCTATGAGTTGTCCAACACGCCGACCGCACTCGGGATCACCATGATGGCGATGTCGATCCCGCAGTTGATACTCCTGCTGTTCGGAGGGGCGATCAGCGACCGTTTTGATCGGCGCCGGGTTATGCTCGGTGCGGACCTCATCCGGGGTGTGGCGCTAGCTGTCATGGGCCTCCTGTCCTTGGGGGGGATGCTCGAAATCTGGCACATGGCGGTGATCGCCGCCTGCTATGGGGCGGGTTCCGCGTTCTTTGGGCCCGCCTTTGATGCGGTTGTGCCCGAACTGGTTCCCACGGAATGGTTACCCCAGGCGAATTCCCTCGATCAATTCGTACGTCCGACGGCAGCGCGGCTGCTCGGTCCAGCGCTGGGGGGGTGGATTATCGCCAGCGTCGGGGTTGGTTGGGCGTTCATCGTCGATGCAGCGACCTTCGCGGTTTCAGTCGCCTGTCTCATCCGGCTCGGCAGGATTGGGCGGCAGCCGGGGCAAAGCGAAAGCGCCGAAGGCTTGACTTTATGGACAGAGATTCGGGAGGGCTTGCTGTTTGTCCGTTCCCGGGCGTGGTTATGGGGAACGTTTTTGGCTGCTACCCTCGCTTATCTGATATTCCTGGGTCCCTCGGAAGTGCTGTTGCCCTACATCGTGAAGAATGAATTGGAGGGAGGTGCCGGCGATCTCGGGATGGTGCTGGCGGCAGGGGGGATCGGCGCCGTCGTCGCTGCCTTGATCATGGCGCAACGCGGGCTGCCGGCGCGCAACATGACCTTCATTTACATTGCTTGGAGCCTCGCGACGCTGATGGTAGCCGGCTATGGCCTCGCGCGGGCGCCGTGGCAGGCGATGCTGGCCTGCTTTGCTTTCAACTTGTGCGAAAGCGCCGGTCTAATCGTATGGATCACCACGAAGCAGTTGCTTGTGCCCCCGCGACTGCTCGGGCGTGTTTCGAGCGTCGACTGGTTTGTTTCGATCGGCTTGGTCCCGGTGTCATACGCAGTGGCTGGCCCGATCGCTGAATTCGCGGGCGCTAGGCCCACCCTGATTGGCGCTGGAATCCTGGGGGCGGTCATCACACTCGTTTTCCTGTTCCTGCCCGGTGTTCGGTCGGCGGAGCGAGCCATGCCCGGCGAGACGGCGAGCTGAGCGATGTGCCCTACTCAATGGCTTTAGCCGCGAGCGGGGGCGGTGCTAAAATTCAGCTATCTTTAGTGAAAAGGGAAGCGATGCCACGCCATGAAAAGTCGGCTCTGGCATGTTTATGGTGGATCGGTGGCGTTGGCCACGCTTTTGTATTACACGCTAGCGCATTACAGCTACCTCTTTAATGCGATTGGCGCGTCGTCCCCGCTCATGATTGTTGCCGGAGTCGCGTTGCAGCGGCCGCAGCATCGGATTCCCTGGTATCTCCTGGCGCTGGGACAGGCATTGTTCATTGCGGGCGATGTGGTCGCCTACAACTACCAATGGTTTTTCGGGATCAAGCTCCCATACCCTTCGTCTGCCGATGCGCTGTATCTGTCGGTTTATCCCTGCTTGGTGTTTGCCCTCCTGCTGCTGATCCGTTATCGCCTGCCTGGTCGGGATTGGGCGGGTTTTGTCGATGCCTTGATGGTGGCGGTCAGCGTCGGCACCTTGTCGTGGGTGTTTCTGATCGAACCAAATTGGCGGGTAAGTCAAACCGAGCCTCTCGCCAAGCTGACGTCGGTCGGTTATCCGATCATGGACTTGCTCTTGGTCTCGGTCACGGCGCGCCTTGCCTTCGGGCCAGGGCGGCACGCACCATCGCTGTTCCTAATCCTCGGCGCGACATCGACGCTGTTCGCGACCGATTCGCTCTATGGCTGGTCGCTGCTGCACGAACCTTACGTGCCCGGCAGCGGCTATCTCGAACTCGGTTGGATCACCTTTTACGCCGGACTCGGGATGGCTGCCCTGCACCCCTCGATGGAGTCGTTGACCGAACGCACCATCGTGCGAGACGATCGCATCGGCTGGGGGCGCCTGGCGCTGCTCGGCGTCGTCGCGCTGTTGCCGACTTCGCTACGGCTGACCCAAAGCGTGATCGAGCATGAAATGGACGATGTGATTCTGATCGGCTCCACATTTACCTTGTTCGTCCTCGTCATGTTGCGTATGGCTGGACTGATCCACCTTCGGGAAAAGGATGCAACCCGCGAACGGGTGTTGCGAGAGGTCGGCGCGGCGCTGGTTACCGCGACTACCCGCGACAGCATTCGAGCGATCGCGATCACAGCGATGCAATCGCTGGCTGGCAACGACACGATTGTGCGGGTGTACCAACCCGACCCCGATGACCCCTCGCGGTATCGGATCGTTACGGGAAGCGATGCGGTGACGGAAAACATCTTTTCGCTAAATGATCTGGGAGGGTGCAAGCGCCTGCCGCAGCGTGACGAGCCCTGTGGCGTCTTGTTCATCAACACGCCGCTGCGCGAGATTTTGCAGCTCGGCATGCACCAGCGTTCCGTGTTCCTCGCCGCGCTATCGTCCAACGAGGAATCACCGGAGCTGATGCTCGTCGGAACGAGGCTAAGCGCCCCACAGAGTTTGAGCGATGCCTTGGTCACGCTGTCATCCCTGGTCGCGCTTGCGTTCGAAAGCGTGCAATTGACCGAGAAACTGCTCGAACAGCGCAGCGAAGCTCGATTCGCATCCCTGGTTAAAAATTCGTCGGATGTGGTTGCCGTGTTCGAAGCCGACACCTCGCTCCGGTATGTCTCGCCCTCAGCCGGGAAGGTGCTGGGTTACGGCCCTACCGAACTTGAAGGCAAGCGTTTTATCGATCTGGTCGCGCTGGCAGATCAGCCGCGCATTCTGTCCGTCTTGAGTCCGGCACCCGATTTCGATCCGGCCGAGCCAGTCGAATTCCGCATCCTGCATCGCGACGGGCACGAGTGTTTTGTCGAAGCATTGCGGACTGATCTGACATTGGATCCTAACGTCCGGGGCATCGTTTTAAATATGCGCGATGTCAGCGAACGCAAAACGTTCGAAAGTCGACTGACGTATCAGGCTTTCCATGATTCATTGACGGGGTTGGCGAACCGTGCCCTGTTTCGGGATCATGTACAGCATGCCCTTGATCGGTGGAAACGCGACGGCCAGCCCATCGCCGTGTTTTTCATGGACATCGATGATTTCAAGACGCTGAACGACTCTCTGGGACATGCGGCGGGCGACCAGGTGCTGCGCGAAGTCGGGGAAAGGGTACACGCTTGTCTCCGAGTGACTGATATCGTCGCGCGCCTTGGCGGTGACGAGTTCGCAGTGCTGATCGAGGATGGAAATTACGGTTTACAAGTGGAAATAGTCGCCGGGCGGCTGTTGAAGACGTTGGAGAAATCGTTTCCGATCGAAGGGAAGGAAGTTCTGGTGCGGGCGAGCATCGGTATTGCGATCCTGGATACGAAGGATGCGGCCGATGCTAATATTACCGTTGAGTATCTCCTACGCAACGCCGATGTCGCCATGTACGTCGCCAAGGATCGTGGCAAGGGCCGATACCAGATCTACGAACCGGCAATGCACGATATTTTGTTGAGGCGACTCGAGCTCAAGGCGGATCTCCAGGTCGCGCTGGATCGTGGCGAGTTCGCCTTGGTGTACCAGCCGGTGATCGATTTGCAGACAGGGGCGGTCACGGGGACCGAGGCTCTGCTGCGCTGGCGGCATCCCATACGCGGGATCATTTCCCCGGCCGAGTTTGTGCCGCTGGCTGAGGAGACCGGTCAAATCATTCAGATCGGGCAGTGGGTATTGCAGGAAGCGTGTCGGTATGCTGCTGAACTCCGCCAACGGTTTGCGCGACCACTGGATGTGGCCGTGAATCTATCAGCGAGACAATTGCAAAATCCTGCTCTGTCCGAAAGCATTCGGGGGGCATTGAGCGACGCGGGGCTCGATCCTTCCGCGCTAGTCCTCGAAATCACCGAGACTGTAATGATGCAAGATGTCGATGCGGCGATCACGCGCTTGCATCAACTGAAGGCACTGGGCGTGCATCTGGCGATCGACGATTTCGGTACCGGTTACTCTTCCCTCAACTACATTCGCCGGTTCCCGCTGGATATCCTGAAAATTGATAAATCGTTTGTCGATGGTATCAACGACCAAGCGCAAGGTTCGGCTCTTACCCAATCCCTAATCAACTTGGCGACTATCCTGAAACTACATTCGATCGCCGAAGGGATCGAACGAGCTGAACAGTTAACTCGGTTGCAGGAGATGGGGTGCGAATTCGGACAAGGTTACCTTTTTTCGAAGCCAGTCGATCCAGCCGAACTTGAACGTCTTATCGCGCAAGGCAGGCCCTGGCTTCTGCAAGAGCCGTAATGCATTCAAAGCCTGGAGCCGGCGATCATCCTCCAAGGCATGGCCTGCGGTTTTTCGAAAAGCCTTAAACGTGCTCGTGCAAACCGCACTCGCGCTTAAGGCCGAAAAACCGAGTTTCCTCGGGACTCATGCCATCGACCAAACGGTGGGTCGTGTGCACGTCGCCGATGGAGACATAACCCTGCTCCCAGAGCGGATGATAGGGTAGTCCGTACTTGGACAGATAGCGGTAAACATCGCGGTCGGTCCAGTCGATCAACGGGTGAATCTTGCAGCGGCCATTGCGCCACAACAGCACGTCGAGATGTTGCCGGCTTTTCGCCTGTTGCCGCCGCAGTCCGGAAATCCAAGCCGCCGCACCCAATTCCTTGAGCGCCCGCTGCATTGGTTCGACCTTGTTGAGTCGGTTATAGCGTTCGATGCCTTCCAAACCTTGCTCCCACAATTTGCCGTAACGGGCTTCTTGCCACGCCGGGCTGAGTTCGGCACGGTAAATGCTGAGATTCAGGGACAATCGCTCGGATAGCTCATCGATAAACCGATAGGTTTCCGGGAACAGGTAGCCGGTATCGATCAGTACCACCGGAATATCGGCTTGCTGGGTGGCGACCATATGCAGGCAAACGGCCGATTGAGCGCCGAAGCTGGAGGTCAGCACGATGCGGCCGGGATAGTTCTCCAGCGCCCACGCGACCCGTTGTTCGGCACTCGAGGATTCCAGTTCGCGGTTCGCGGTTTCAAGGTCGAACCCTGGACTTTGATCCTCTGGTAGTTCGGATTGCGCCTTAGCCTGAGTCATCGCCTGTTTGCCTTGTCGTTCTGGACCATTGCGGAATGCGTTGCCGTCGTGAACGCCTGTTACACTTCGACTAAACTAACAATGAATCAATAAATCAAAAAGGAATTAATATCTATATATTTATGCAAAAATATTCTTAATGGTGCCCGCTTCGTTCGTTCCCTTCTCCCACAACTGCGACTCCCCGCCACCGCTGGCGGTCAGTCTGCGTGCCGCCCGGCTGATCTACGGCGATCTGACTCTGTTTGACCGTCTGGATCTGGAGTTGAGCGGCGGCTGCTTCACCTGTCTGCTCGGTCCCAGTGGCATCGGTAAAACCAGTTTGTTACGGTTGTTGGCGGGATTGACCTCGTCCAGCATCAGCGGCGAATTGCGCGGCAGCGATGGCCGGCCGCTGACTGGCCGGGTGGCTTACATGGCGCAGCAAGATTTGTTGCTCCCTTGGTTGAGGGTGCTCGACAACGTCATGCTCGGTAGCCGACTGCGCGGCGAGCGGTTGGACCGGCAACGGGCGCTGGATTTGCTGGCGCGGGTTGGCTTGGCTGACTATGCGCTAGCGCGCCCCGACACATTGTCCGGGGGGATGCGTCAGCGGACGGCGTTGGCTCGGACCTTGATGGAGGATCGGCCGGTGGTGCTGATGGACGAGCCGTTTTCTGGACTGGACGCGCTGACTCGACTACGCCTGCAAGCGCTAGCCGCCGAACTACTGGCCGGTCGGACCGTATTGCTAGTCACCCACGATCCGCTGGAAGCGCTACGATTGGGCGAGCACGTTCTAATCATGAACGGTCGGCCAGCAACTTTATCCGCTTTGCCCGACTTACCGGGCGTTCCACCCCGCGACCCCAGCGATCCGGCAGTGCAAGCCGCTTACCGCGCTATCCTGCGGCGGTTGGAAGTGGCATGAAAGGTTTGTGGCGCGGGTTCCTGACGCTGGTAAGTCTGCTGCTGGTCTGGCAATTGGTGGTAGCGCTCGGCGATCTACCGCCCTACATCTTGCCTAGTCCGTGGGCGGTGATGCTTGCCTTATGGCATCATGGCGAATCGCTGCTCCACCACGCCGGCATCACGGCGTTGGAAATCGTCCTCGGCATGCTGTTGGGTACGTTGCTGGGGTGTGGCAGCGCGCTAGCGCTGAGCTACTCGCGGCGCGCGCGGCGCTGGTTGCTGCCGGTGCTGATCGCGTCCCAGGCCATCCCGGTGTTCGCCATCGCCCCGCTGCTCGTGCTGTGGCTGGGCTACGGCATGGGCTCCAAAATTGCGATGTCGATGCTCATCCTTTATTTTCCGGTCACCGCCAATTTTTACGATGGCCTGCGCCACACCCAGCGCGGCTGGCTGGATCTGGCCCGCGTGATGTTGCCCAAGCCACGGCGCTGGGCGGTCTTGTGGCACATTGCCATTCCTGCCGCGTTGCCGGCGCTGGCTTCCGGTTTGCGGATCGCGGCGGCAGTCGCCCCCATCGGCGCGGTGCTGGGCGAATGGGTCGGTTCCAGTGCCGGCTTGGGCTACCTGATGCTACATGCTAACAGTCGGATGCAGGTGGACTTGATGTTCGCCGCGCTATTTGTGCTGGCTGCGCTGGCGGTTGGACTCTATTTTCTAGTGGATACCGGTCTAAAACGGCTGTTACCCTGGCATCCCACCATTCCCGAAACCGAAATCGATTGAAGAAAGCGAAAACCATGTTGAACTTGTTGCGTGCTGTTTTGCTGTTGCTGACTCTGGTCGTGCTGGCGCCGGGCGCTTGGGCGGACGAAAAGACCGACGACGCCAAAAAGAAACTCACCGTCATGCTCGACTGGTTCGTGAACCCCGATCACGCCGCGCTGGTCGTGGCCCAGGAAAAGGGCTATTTCGCGGCCCAGAATCTCGAAGTCGAACTGCAAACGCCCGCCGATCCCAACGATCCGCCCAAGTTGGCCGCTGCCGGCAAAGTGGATCTAGCGGTCACTTACCAGCCGCAATTGATGATTCACCTGAGCGCTGGTTTGCCGATCAAGCGCATCGGTACGCTGGTCGCGACTCCGCTGAACTCACTGGTCGTGCTGAAAGACGGGCCGGTGAAAACCCTGGCCGACTTGAAAGGCCACAAAATCGGCTACTCGGTTGGCGGTTTCGAGGAGGCTTTGCTCAAAACGATGCTGGCCAAGGCCGGACTCAAAATGGAAGACGTGACGCTGATCAACGTGAACTTCTCGCTGTCTCCGGCGCTGTTGTCCAAGCAAGTGGATGCCGTGATCGGCGCCTTTCGTAATTTCGAGTTAAATCAGCTTGATTTGGCCAAAAAACCCGGCCGGGCGTTCTATCCCGAGGAAGAAGGCGTGCCACCCTACGACGAACTGGTGCTAGTGGTGAACCGCGATCAACTCAACGATCCCCGGCTAGGACGGTTTCTGGTGGCGCTGGAGCAGGCCACGCTCTACATTCTCAACCATCCGGACGATGCCTGGAAGGCGTTCGTGGCCCATCACAAGGATCTGGACGACGAATTGAACCGCCGGGCGTGGCGCGACACGCTGCCGCGATTGGCCCGCCGGCCGGCGGCGCTGGACGAAGCCCGCTACAAGCGCTTCGCCCAGTTCCTCGCCAAGCAGGGCGTGATCACCGTGGCGCTGCCGGTGTCTAACTACGCCGTGCAGTTGCCACCGCCGGATTGAAGCAACACCACTCTCTCTCGCAATCTCGTTCCAGGCTGGAAATTCCCATGCGTTACCCCGAACCCTTCGATGTCATCGTCATCGGCGGTGGCCACGCCGGCACCGAGGCGTGCATGGCCGCCGCGCGAATGGGGCTGAACACCTTGCTGCTGACCCACACCATCGAGACGGTGGGCGCGATGAGCTGCAACCCGGCCATCGGCGGCATCGGCAAGGGCCATCTGGTCAAGGAAATCGACGCGCTCGGTGGGGTGATGGCCCAGGCCGCCGACCGAGCCGGCATCCAGTTCCGCATCCTCAACAACCGCAAGGGGCCGGCGGTGCGCGCCACCCGTTGCCAAGCCGACCGGGCGCTGTACAAAGCAGCGGTGCGCGGCTTGGTCGAGAATCAGCCCAATCTGCGGGTGTTCCAGCAGGCCGCTACCGATTTGTTGGTCGGAGGCGAGCGAATCGCTGGCGTCGTCACGCAAAGCGGCATCCAGTTCGCCGCCAAGGCGGTGGTTTTAACAGCCGGCACCTTCCTGGCCGGGCGGATTCATGTCGGCCTGTCCAATTACGAAGGTGGCCGGGCTGGCGATCCGCCCGCCAACGCGCTGGCGGCGCGCTTGCGGGAACTACCGCTGCGAGTCGGACGGTTGAAAACCGGCACGCCACCTCGGTTGGATGGCCGCAGTATCGATTTTTCCCGACTGATCGAACAGCCCGGCGATACGCCTTGCCCGGTGTTTTCCTATCGAGGCTCGGTCCACGAGCATCCCTCGCAAGTCTCGTGCTGGATCACGCACACCAGCGAGCGCACCCACGACATTATTCGCGGCGGGCTGGATCGTTCGCCGCTGTACATGGGCGTGATCGAAGGCGTCGGGCCGCGCTACTGTCCTTCCATCGAGGACAAGATTCATCGCTTCGCCGACAAGAGTTCGCATCAGGTGTTTCTGGAACCGGAAGGCTTGCAGACCCACGAATTCTACCCGAACGGCATTTCGACCAGCTTGCCGTTCGACGTGCAATACGCGCTGGTTCGGTCGATCCAGGGCTTGGAGAATGTCCATATCACCCGTGCCGGTTACGCTATCGAATACGATTTCTTCGACCCGCGCGATCTGGACTACTCGCTGCAAACCCGCGCGATTCCGGGGCTGTTCTTCGCTGGCCAGATCAACGGCACCACCGGCTACGAGGAAGCCGCTGCCCAGGGTCTGCTGGCCGGCATCAACGCCGGACGGTTCGTCAAGGGCGAGGAACCGTGGTGGCCGAATCGTGATGAAGCCTATCTCGGCGTGCTGATCGACGACCTCATCACTCGTGGTACCAGCGAGCCCTATCGAATGTTCACCAGCCGGGCCGAATACCGCTTGCTGCTGCGCGAGGACAACGCCGACTTGCGGTTGACCGAAATCGGCCGCCGGCTGGGCGTGGTGGACGATGAGCGCTGGCGGGCGTTTGCCGCCAAGCGCGAGGCCATCGAGCGGGAAAGCCAGCGATTGCGCGAAACGTGGGTGCGGCCTGGCCAAGCGAATGAAGCCGACTGGCAGCGAGTGCTGCATGGTCCGCTGGCGCGGGAAAGCCGGGCGGCCGAGTTGCTCCGGCGGCCTGAAGTCAGCTACGGAGAGTTGATGAGCCTGCCCGGCGTGGGACCTGGGAGAAACCGATCCGCAAGTCGCCGAGCAGGTGGAAATTCAGGCCAAGTATGCAGGCTACATCGAACGGCAACGGGACGAGATTGAGCGCCAGCGCCGCCACGAGGAAATGGTGTTGCCGACCGATTTCGATTATTCCCAAGTCCACGGCCTGTCGCGCGAAGTCAGCGAAAAGCTGGGCCGCCATCGCCCTCATACCTTGGGACAAGCTGGCCGCATCCCCGGCGTGACCCCTGCCGCCATCTCTCTGCTATTGATTCACCTCAAGCGCAGCCGGGTGCGACGGAATGTGGGGTGAGCTACACGGATTTTATGCGGTAACATTACGATAGAATCAAGGGATAAGAGTTGAAGATTAATGTCTTTTGAAACAGGATGAAACTGGCTAAAGTGGGCATCGAAATCGCCACCTGGAACGTCAACTCCCTCAACGTGCGCCTGCCGCAAGTGCTGGACTGGCTACGCGACCAGCAGCCGGACATTCTGGCCTTGCAGGAAACCAAGCTGACCGATCCCGGTTTTCCGACGCTGGACATCGCCGAGGTTGGCTATCGAGCGGTGTTCGCCGGACAGAAAACCTACAATGGCGTGGCGATTCTCAGCCGGTTGCCGGCCTGTGAGATCGTGACCGATTTGCCGGGTTTGGACGATCCGCAGCGGCGGGTACTGGGCGCGACGATCGGCAATATCCGAGTGTTAAATCTCTACGTCCCCAACGGCCAAGCGGTCGGTTCCGACAAGTACGCCTACAAGCTCGCTTGGCTGGACCGGCTCGCCGTCTTTTTGGAGACTGAACTGGCCCGATATCCCCGATTCGTGATGCTGGGCGATTTCAATATCGCGCCGGATGACCGCGATGTTCACGATCCGGCCGCATGGGCCGGCCAAGTGCTGTGCAGCGAACCGGAGCGGACCGCGTTCCGGCGCCTACTCGATTTGGGTCTGCAAGATACTTTTCGCCAGTTTTCGCAGGAAGATCGAACCTTTAGCTGGTGGGATTACCGCGCCGCCGCGTTTCGCCGCAACCTCGGCCTACGCATCGACCACATCCTCGCCAGTCCGGCATTGGCGATGGCCTGTACCGCCTGCCGGGTGGACAAGACGCCACGCAGCTGGGATCGCCCGTCCGATCACGCTCCGGTCGTCGCCGAATTCGCTATCGACCTCAACTGAATCGAGCCATTATGAAACATCGACCCCGCAACGTGCTGGTAACCGGCGGCGCCGGTTTCATCGGCTGCAATTTCGTCCGGCACCTGCTGACCACCGACCCCGACATTCGTATCGTCACCCTCGATTTGCTGACTTACGCCGGCTCGCTGGATAATCTGCGCGACTCTGCCCGATCCGGCCCGGCACCTCTTCGTCCAGGGCGACATCTGCGACCGGCCGCTGGTGGATCGGTTGCTGCGCGAGCACGCCATCGACACCGTCGCCCACTTCGCCGCCGAAAGCCATGTAGACCGCTCCATCACCGGTCCGGCGGCCTTCGTGCAAACCAATCTGGTCGGCACTTTCACCTTGCTGGAAGCCGCCCGTGCCGCTTGGCTGGACGGAAAAACGGTGGATTGCTGCCGCTTCCATCACATTTCGACCGACGAGGTGTACGGCACGCTCAAACATAACGACCCGCCGTTCCGGGAAACCACGCCCTACGCGCCCAACTCACCCTATTCCGCTTCCAAGGCCGGTTCCGATCATCTGGTGCGCGCTTACTTCCACACCTACGGCTTGCCGGTTGTGACCACCAACTGCTCCAACAACTACGGTCCGTTCCAACACGGCGAGAAATTCATCCCCACGGTGATCCGCTCCTGCCTGCTGCAAAAGCCGATTCCCGTCTACGGCGATGGCAGCAACATCCGCGACTGGCTCTACGTCGAAGACCATTGCCGGGGCATCGATGCGGTGATTCGCGGTGGCAAACCTGGCGAAACCTACAACATCGGCGGTTGCAACGAATGGGCGAACCTCGACATCGCCAAGCTGATTTGCGCGCTGCTGGACGAACGCCGTCCGCAGCACGCCCCGCACGAGCAGCTGATCGCTTTCGTCACCGATCGGCCTGGCCACGATTGGCGCTACGCCATCGACGCCGGCAAGATGGACGAGGAACTCGACTGGCAACCCCGGGAAACATTCAATAGCGGTATCGCAAAAACCGTGGATTGGTATTTGGAACGCCACGCTGCCGATCCCGCTTGGGGCGGCATGGCGGCCGACTCGTGACCGCGCTCAAGCTGGGCCGCTGGCTAGTGGTGATCGGCGGCATCCTGACCGTCGTCGGTCTGGTCACCGGTTTCGCGGCAATGCTAGGCGGCGAACAGAGCCAGGTTTTGAACCTGCTGGGGCTGGCGCCGGTCGGAGTATTGGTAGCCTTCTCCGGCACGATTCTCGTCGTCCTGACCGAACCGCGTGGTGCGGCGCCGCCTGCCGAACCGGAACCCCCTCACGATTCCGACCAATCCGAACCGAAACCATGATCCATCCCGCTTTTCAGCATTTGCGCAGCCATCCCGTTCCTGCCCTACGGCTGGAGTTTCAGGAATATCGCCACATGGCGACCGGTGCCCGGCATCTCCACCTCGCTGCCGACGATCCGCATAATGCCTTCATGGTGGCGTTTCTGACCGTGCCGCAAGATTCGACCGGCGTGGCGCATATTCTCGAACACACCACGCTGTGCGGCAGCCAACGCTATCCGGTGCGCGACCCATTTTTCATGATGATCCGGCGCTCGCTCAATACCTTCATGAACGCCTTCACCAGCAGCGATTGGACCGCCTACCCGTTTGCCAGCCAAAACAAAAAAGACTTCAACAACTTGCTGGACGTGTATCTGGACGCGACCTTCTTCCCGCTGCTCGACGAGCGCGATTTCGCCCAGGAAGGTCACCGGCTCGAATTCGTCGCACCCGACGATCCCAACTCGGAACTGACCTTCAAGGGTGTGGTGTTCAACGAAATGAAGGGCGCGTTGAGTTCGTCGGTGCAACGGCTGGGGCTAGCCTTGCAAAGCCGATTGTTCCCGACCACCACCTATCACTACA
Organism: Candidatus Competibacter sp.; assembly: GCA_037045535.1. Taxonomy (GTDB): domain Bacteria; phylum Pseudomonadota; class Gammaproteobacteria; order Competibacterales; family Competibacteraceae; genus Competibacter_A. Next base: position 546,759 of record JBAOHI010000073.1, on the reverse strand, counting down.
ACAGCGGCGGCGATCCCGAGGTGATTCCCGATCTCACCTACGCGCAACTCAAAGCCTTCCACGCCCGCCACTATCACCCCTCGAACGCCATTTTCCTGACCTATGGCGACATTCCGGCCGCCGAGCATCAGCAACGCTTCGAGGCCGGAGCACTGAACCGGTTCCAGGCACTCCACCTCGATCTCGCCATTCCCGACGAACGCCGCCGCCCCACCCCGATCGCTGACCTGATCCATTATCCGCTGGACGGTACCGAGGATTTGGCCGATCAGACGCATATCGTGCTGGGCTGGCTGCTGGGGCCGGTCACCGATCCGCTGGCGACGCTGCGGGCGCGGCTGTTGAGCGACGTGCTGCTGGACAACAGCAGTTCGCCGCTGCGGCACGCGCTGGAAACCTCCGAACTCGGCACCGCGCCCTCGCCGTTGTGCGGCTTCGACACCTCGACCCGTGAAGCCACTTTCGTCTGTGGCCTGGAAGGCTCCAATCCCGAACATGCTCAAGCGGTCGAGACGTTGGTGTTCGACGTGCTGCGCCGAGTCGCCGCCGAGGGCGTGCCGCAAGAGGCGGTGGATTCTGTCCTGCATCAATTGGAGTTGAGCGAGCGGGAAATCACCGGCGACGGCTTCCCTTACGGCCTGCACCTGCTGCTGGAAGCGTTGACACCGGCGATTCACGGCAGCGATCCTGTCGCCGCACTGGACAGCGATCCGCTGCTGGAACAATTACGAGCGGAAAGCCGAGCGGCGGATTTCATTCCGCAACTGGTCCGGCAACTGCTGCTGGACAACCCGCACCGAGTCCGGCTGACCATGGCCCCAGACCCCGAACTGAGCGCGACACAAGCAGCGGCCGAGCGGCAAAAGCTGGCAGCGATTCGCGCGATACTGACCGAGGCCGACCAAACCCGCCTGATCGAACAAGCCAAGGCGCTCGCGGAACGCCAGCAGCGGCAGGACGACCCCGAACTGTTGCCGCGCGTCGGGCTGGAAGATGTACCGCCGGATTTAAAAATCGCCGAAGGCGTCGCTCGCCCGGTGGGCAAATTGCCCGCGCACTGGTACGCCCAAGGCACCAACGGCATGGTCTATCTTCAGTCCGTGATCGACCTGCCGGCGCTCGATTCCGACGAATTGGATGTGCTACCGCTGTTCTGCGCCTGTTTGACCGAAGTGGGCAGCGCCGGCCGCGATTACCGGACCACGCAAGCCCGGCAGGCGGCGGTCACCGGCGGTATCAGCGCTCGCGCCAACGTGCGCGGCGGGGTAAATGACGTGACGCAGGTCAAGGGTGTGCTGATTCTCGCCGGCAAGGCGCTGGCCCGCAATCACGACGCATTATCCGAACTGCTGCGGGAAACTCTGACCACCGCCCGCTTCGACGAGTTGCCGCGCTTGCGGGAACTCGTCGCGCAGATACGCGCCCAGCGCGAGGAAGCAGTGACCGACCACGGCCACATGCTGGCGCTGGCCGCCGCCAGTGCCGGGCTGAGTCCAGTGGCGGCGTTAAACCACCGTTGGGATGGTTTACACGGTTTGAAAGCCCTCAAGGCATTGGACGACACGTTGGATGACGCTGGCGCGCTGCGCGCCTTCGCCGAGCGGTTAGAGCGCTTGCGCGATCGCTTGCGTGACCTGCCGAAGCAACTGCTGGTGGTCGGTGAAGCCGAGCGGCAGGACGCCATCGCTGCCGCACTGGCCGCGCATTGGCCAGACAATTCGGCTCCGATGACCGAGCCGTTCACCCTCGCCCCGCCCGCGTCGCAACCGCCACGGCAGGGGTTCCGGGTCAACACCCAGGTTAATTTCTGCGCCAAAGCCTATCCCACTGTCGCGCCGAACCATCCCGACGCCCCAGCCTTGCAAGTACTAGGCGATTTTCTCCGCAACGGCTATCTGCACCGCGCCATCCGCGAGCAGGGCGGGGCCTACGGCGGCGGCGCGGGCTATCACCCCGACAGTGGCGCATTCCGCTTCTACTCGTATCGTGATCCTCGGTTGGCCGACACGCTGACCGATTTCGATCGGGCGCTGGATTGGTTGCAAACCCACGATCACCCGGCGCGAACCTTGGAGGAAGCTATCCTCGGCGTCATCGCTGCTATCGATAAACCTGGATCGCCGGCGGGGGAGGCGGTCACCGCCTTTTTCGGCACGCTGTTCGGTCGCACTCCCGAACAGCGCCGCGCCTTTCGGCAGCGCGTGCTGCAAGTGACGTTGGACGATCTGAAGCGGGTCGCGGCGGCTTGGCTGAAGCCCGAACAGGCCCGTTACGCAGTGCTGAGCGATGGGCGGACGCTAGCGGAGCAGAGCGATTGGGCGATCGTCACGGTTTGAAACCGGCTGATCTTTACCGGTAGTTTCTTGATGAAGGCATGAACGGGTAAATCCGGTCTGCCTCGGGTCCGTTGCGGGACGACTGTCCGTTTCGTTTCGAGCGACTGCGGACTCGTTTTGCTGCAATGCAATATTTGCTGCAATGCAATATAAAGCCGACTATAATCTTCACTGAAGCTTGCGGTGTGGAGCGATTATGTCGAAGCAGTATCCCATTATTGCGATCACCGGCTCGTCGGGGGCCGGTACCTCAACGGTTCGGGTCGCGATGGAACATATCTTCTGGCGGGATGGAATTAATGCCGCCCTCATCGAAGGGGACAGTTTCCATCGCTACGACCGGCTGGAAATGCAGCAACAGGCCGAGCAAGCTTATGCGGAGGGTCGTTATCTCAGCCATTTTGGCCCCGAGGGCAATCTGTTCGACCGGTTGGAAGCGCTGTTCATGGAATACAGCGAACATGGCACCGGTTTACGGCGTTACTATCTTCACAACGGCGAAGAAGCCGAGCGCTATGCTCAGGAGCCTGGTACTTTCACGCCGTGGATGCAATTGCCCTCCGAAACCGATCTGCTATTCTACGAGGGATTGCACGGGGGGGTGGTGACCGACAGGGTCAACGTCGCCCGCTATGTGGATTTACTGATCGGGGTGGTGCCGATCATCAATTTGGAATGGATCCAAAAAATCCATCGGGATACCGCCGAGCGCGGTTACAGCGCCGAAGCGGTGACGGATACCATCCTGCGGCGAATGTACGATTACACCCATTACATCGTGCCGCAATTTTCTCGCACCGACATCAATTTTCAGCGGGTGCCGACAGTGGACACCTCCAATCCCTTTGTCGCCCGTGACATCCCTACTCTGGACGAAAGTTTCGTGGTGATCCGCTTCAAGGATGTTCGTAAAACAAAACCGGACTTTATAAATTTGTTGCACATGATCCACGATTCATTTATGTCGCGCCAAAACACCATCGTGGTACCGGGTGGGAAGATCGGACTTGCCATGGAGATCATCTTGCAGCCCTTGATTGAGAGTCTGGTGCGACGGACCTCATAGCCTCGGCGCAGCATCATTCCATTCCACTCCATGTCCTATGAACGCGGCGGGCGGGCTCGCGATAGTCGATTACCCTACCGTCCGCACGGGCTCGCCATCGAGATAGCCTTGAATGTTTTCCGCCAGTTGTCCGATCAGGCGCTGGCGAGACTCCCGACTGCCCCAGGCGCTGTGCGGTGTGACGATCAGATTGGGAATATCCGGCGCCAACAGCGGGTTGCCGGCCGTCGGTGGTTCCAGGCTGAGCACATCCACGCCGGCCCCGCCCAGCGCGCCCTTGCGTAGTGCATCGGCCAGCAACGCCTCGTCCACCAGTCCACCGCGAGCGGTGTTGATTAGGATCGCGTCGCGGCGCATCAGCGCCAACTCCCACGGGCCGATCAAGCCGCGCGTCTCAGGTGTCAGTGGACAATGCAAGCTGAGTACATCCACTCGCGGCAACAGAATCGGCAACGGCACTCGCCCTTCCTCGGGTTCTGCCGCGCCTGGCCGCTGAGCCAGTAAGACTCGCATCCCGAACGCCTCAGCCACTCGCGCTACGCTCCGGCCCAGTTCGCCGTAGCCGACGATGCCCAGCGTTTTGTCGGCTAGCTCGCGGATGGGATAATCCAACAGGCAGAACTGGCTGGCCTGTTGCCAGCGGCCATCGTGCACTGCTTGTCGGTACTCCGGCAACCGGACGCAGAGCGCCAGCAGCAAGGCGAATACATGCTGCACCACCGCTGGCGTAGCATAGACCACGGCAGTTACAGACGGTGACGCCCGCTTGCGCGGCCGCCTCTAAATCCACATTGTTGACGCCAGTGGCAGCAATGCACAACAACCGTAACCGGTGAGCCTGTTTGAGCGTGACGGCATCCAGAACGACCTTGTTGCTGATCACCACCTCGGCTTCCGCGATGCGTGCAGCGACCTGCTCGGGGGGGGTGGCCGCATAATAGTCCAGATGGGGCAAAATCCGGTCGAGGTCGCTGAAATCCAGATCACCGCAATCCAGGGAATCCCGGTCGAGAAACACACCCAGCATGGCAAGGAAACCTCCGAGCAAGGGAACGCCTCATTATAGGCATAACAGCATCGGTGTAACCGTACCATTGCCAGGGTCTCCATCAAGGCTATGATCAAATTGGATTCATTCTTCAGGAAACCCATGACGCCATGAAACCGACCGCGCCGCCGCCTTTCGCGCACGATCAACTGGATTGCGCGGGTGTGCTGTTGACCAATCTCGGTACACCCGACGCGCCGACATCCACCGCCTTGCGCCGCTATCTGGCTGAATTCTTATGGGATCCACGGGTTGTGGAAATCCCGCGCCTGCCTTGGTGGCTGATTCTGCACGGCATCATCCTGCGGATTCGGCCGACCCGCTCAGCCCGCAAGTACCAAAAAATCTGGACGCCGGAAGGTTCGCCGCTGCTGGCGATCAGTCGACGCCAAGCGACGGCGATTGCAGCGATGCTGGCGAGCCGCTACCCCGGTCCGATCCGGCTGGCGCTGGGAATGCGCTATGGCAATCCGTCCATCCCGGCCGCGCTGGCTGAGTTGCGTGCTGCCGGAGTACGGCGGTTGCTGGTGTTACCGCTGTATCCGCAATACTCTGCCACCACGGTCGCTTCGACCTTCGATGCCGTTGCTGTCGAGCTGCGGACCTGGCGCTGGTTGCCCGAAACGCGCTTCATCACCCACTACCACGACGATTCCGGCTATCTGGATGCGCTGGCGAACAGCATACGCGCCGTTCGCGTCGAGCAGCCCGGCGAGCGATTGCTATTCTCTTTCCACGGCCTGCCGAAACGCAATTTGTTGGCCGGCGATCCTTATCACTGTCAGTGCCACAAAACCGCGCGGTTGGTCGCCGAGCGGCTCGGGCTTGATGCCGGCCAATGGGCGGTTGCCTTCCAGTCGCGTTTCGGCCGTGCCGAATGGCTGCAACCGTACACCAGCGCTTTGCTGACCGATTGGGCGAAGGCTGGCATCAAAACCGTGGATGTGGTCTGTCCCGGTTTTGCCGCCGACTGCCTGGAAACGTTGGAGGAAATTGCCATCGAAAACCAGCTGACATTCATGGAAGCTGGCGGCGAGCGTTACCGCTACATTCCGGCCCTGAACGACGCTCCGGCCCATCTCGACGCGCTGATCGACCTAATTGACCGCCATGCTGTTGGCTGGCCCGAGTTTGCCGCCGTTCGCAATGCGGACGCCGTTGCCGCCGAACGCGCGGCCAGCCGCGACCGGGCCTTGGCCCTGGGTGCGACAGCATGACGATTCGATCCGATGATGGATCGATTTGAGCCGGGGGCAGAAAAAGCGTCAGGATGAAGATCGCACATGGCGATCTCGAAACCGGTGAATTTTGGCTTTCTTTACAAAATCGCCTTCTATACTCACTGGAACGAAGGTGGCCTATAACTCCGACCGCCATTGGTTTCTGCCTCAACGCGTTTCCGACCCGATCCGGCGAGGAAAAGATGATCCACGGTGTTTTGATCGATTTGGAAGGCGTGCTCTATGTCGGTGGCTACCCCATGCCGGGTGCCCGCGAGGCGTTGCTCAGCTTGCATGCTGCCGGCATCCCGATGCGATTTATCACCAACAGTACCCGGATGACCCGGATCGCCATCGTCAATCGATTGGCGGGCATGGGTCTGGAGGTGGCGCCAGAGCATCTGTTCACGCCTGTGGTTGCCGCTCGCAACTACCTGATCGCCCGCAAGCTGACCCCGCATCTGCTGGTGCATCCCAACATTCTAAGCGAGTTCGCCGATTTGCTCGGTCCGCCACCGGAGGCCGTGTTGATCGGCGATGCTGGCCCCGCGTTCGACTATGCGGCACTCAATCAGTGCTTTCGGCTGTTGATAAGCGGGTTGCCACTGTTAGCGATGGGTTCCAACCGCTATTTTCGCGATAATGGCGAATTGAGCCTGGATATCGGCCCATTCGTCGCGGCCTTGGAGTACGCCGCTGAACTGGAAGCAATCACCTTGGGCAAGCCGGCCTCGGTTTTTTTTCTAGCGGCGGTCAGAAGCCTGAACCTGCCACCACAGGATGTGGTGATGATCGGCGACGACGCCGAGATGGATGTATGCGGCGCACTGGCCGCCGGGTTGCATGGTGTGCTGGTGCGAACCGGCAAATACCGTCCTGGGGACGAGGCCAAGATCGAACCTCAGGGCGGGCGAGTATTCAACGATCTCGATGCGGTAGTGGATTATATTCTCTAGGGGCGGCGCGTGCCGAAACCGTGCGGCAGGCTCAACTCATCCGTTGTCCCAGCCCGATAGGGGCGACCGGGTCGCACATGGCTTGAGCGCGGTGCCGAGGGTGCGCCCTTGGCACTTCCCGACAAACGGTCAGCGGCTGTTCCGGTATTGCGGGGTGGTTCCGTGGAAAATTTCGTTCCTGTGTTCGAATCAAAGGTCAAGAAGCTTCGCGACAAGATAGTCAAGGAGCTTTCTGTGCCGAAAAAGAATAGAAATAAGAAGCGTCTCAAAAAGATGCTCAACGAGATTAAGGGTATTAAGAAAACCATTAAGTCCGCAAAAAAGGTTAAAACTTGTCCGCATTGCGGTAATCCGCTCTGGAACGAGGAGTGACTGCAAGAAAATCCCTCTTCAAGCACTTGCAGCGGCGATCAATCATCCGGCAGGTGTGATTTCGAGTGGTGAGGGCTGTCAGCCACTCGAATCCGAACGGGGCGCGCAAAGCATTTTGCCGCATTTATGGTGCCTGTCGAATCGATCCGGATTGCGCGTAAAATCGGTTCTTGCCAGACTTTGTTCCTCACTTCCGCACCGACTCCGGAGTTCCCATGCGAGTCCTGTTTCCCGACATCAAGCCGTACACCACCGAGCGCTTCGCGGTGGACGAGTTGCATACCCTCTATGTCGAGGAATGCGGTAATCCGCAAGGCATGCCGGTGCTGTTTCTGCACGGTGGACCGGGAGCCGGTTGCGAACCGATGCACCGCCGATTTTTTGATCCCGAACGTTATCGGATCGTGTTGTTTGACCAGCGTGGCTGCGGTCAATCTACCCCGCACGCCGAGTTGCGCGACAATAGTACTTGGCAGTTGGTGGCCGATATCGAGAAGCTGCGCGAACATCTTGGCATCGACCGCTGGGTGGTGTTCGGGGGCTCCTGGGGTTCCACCTTGGCCCTCACCTACGCCGAAACGCATCCGGAACGGGTCCGCGGTCTGATCCTGCGTGGGGTCTTTCTCTGTCGTGACCAGGATATCCACTGGTTCTATCAGGCTGGCGCCAACCGGCTCTTTCCGGATCTGTGGGAGCATTTTCTAGCCCCGATCCCGGTGGCGGAACGCGCTGATCTGCTGCACGCTTACCATCGCCGCTTGACTGGAGCCAATGAATTAGAGCGGTTGCGGGCCGCGAAAGCGTGGTCGGTGTGGGAGGGCGCTACCTTGACCTTGGAAAGCAACCCGGGCGTCGTCGAGCATTTCGCGGAAGCGCGCCGAGCACTTAGTCTGGCCCGGATCGAGTGCCATTATTTCGTCAATCATTGCTTCATGGACACCGATCAACTGCTGCGCGACGCCGACCGCTTGCATGGAATTCCCGGCGTGATCGTTCACGGCCGTTACGACGTGGTCTGCCCTGTGGATAATGCCTGGATGCTGCATCAGGCGTGGCCGGAAGCGGAACTACGGATCGTGACTCCCGCCGGCCACGCCGCCAGCGAGCCGGGCATTGTGGATGCCCTGATCACTGCCACCCAAAGCTTTGCTGATCGGCTGAAATGATCGGTCTTTTGCAACGGGTCGGCACAGCACGGGTTGAGGTTGCCGGGGAAACCGTCGGCGCCATTGAAACCGGCCTGCTGGTGCTGGTCGGTGTCGAGCGCGGTGATCGCGAGGAGCAGGCTGACCGGCTGCTGGAACGGCTCTTGGGCTATCGAGTGTTCGCCGATTCCGAAGGCAAAATGAACTTGAGCGTGCGCGATATCGGTGGCGGTGTGCTGCTCGTGCCACAATTCACCTTGGCCGCCGACACCCAAAAGGGGATGCGTCCCAGTTTCACCCCAGCCGCTTCCCCGACCGAGGGCGAACGGCTGTTCGATTATTTGACGATCCAGGCTCGCCAACGCCACGCACCGGTCGCCACGGGCCGCTTCGGCGCACAGATGCAAGTCAGCCTTATGAATGACGGTCCGGTAACCTTTTGGCTGCGGACGACCCCATAGGCGAAGTGGTGGATGTTGGGGATCTTGCCGATGGTCGGCCACCAAGCCGGTATCGAGGCGGTGGCGGCTGTGGGTGTCTGCTGTGCCGCCTAGCCTCAAGTGTGGGGCGCGCGCGATGGATTGGTTGAATTTGCTGTCCTTTTTATGAAACCATGAGGGAACTCGCATCCGCGCCGTCTTGGACGCCATGCAGCGGATGTTGCCCAGAGCCATCGACATCCTCGTCAAAGCACCCCATATCCTTAAATTGGAATTGAAGATTCCCATCCATGTCCTTTATTCAGATTTACGACACCACCCTGCGCGACGGGACTCAAAGTGAAGGTTTCACCCTGTCGGGTTACGACAAAATCCGCGTGGCCAAGCGCCTGGACGATTTGGGCGTAGCCTTCATCGAAGGCGGCTGGCCCGGTTCCAACCCCAAGGACGCCGAGTTCTTCGAGCGCGCCCGCGACATGGAATGGCAAACCGCGCTGATTGCTGCTTTCGGTTCCACTTGCCGAGTCAAAGGCGGTCCGGAGGACGATGCCAACATCCAGGCGTTGCTCGATGCGCGGACACCGGTTTGCACTATTTTCGGCAAAACCTGGACCCTGCACGTCACCGATGTGCTGCTGACCACGCTGGACGATAATTTGCGTATCGTCGAGCAATCGGTGGCCTATCTGCGCGCCGCGGGCCGTCGCGTCATCTACGATGCCGAACATTTTTTCGACGGCTACAAGGCCGATTCGCTCTACGCGCTCGAAACGCTCAAGGCCGCCATTCGCGGCGGGGCTGAGACGGTCGTGCTGTGCGACACCAACGGTGGCACCATGCCTTGGGAGCTGGAAAAGATCATCCATGAGATGAAGGAGTCGATCCAGCATCCGTTTGGCATCCATACCCACAATGACGGCGAATGCGCGGTCATCAACGCGCTGTTGGCGGTGCGCGAAGGCGCCGTTCAGGTGCAGGGCACCATCAATGGTGTGGGCGAGCGCTGCGGCAATGCCAATCTGTGCTCCATCATGGCCAGTTTGGAACTCAAGATGGGCCGCCAGTGCCTACCGGAAGGCCGCTTGCACAAACTGTACGAACTTTCCCACGTAGTCGATGAAGTCGCCAACGTCACCCCCAATGACCATTTGCCTTATGTTGGCAAGAGCGCGTTCGCGCACAAGGGTGGCGTGCATGTGGCGGCCATGCGCCGCTCGGAGCAGTCGTACCAGCACGTAGTCCCGGAGCGGGTAGGTAACCGGATGCGCGTGGTGGTTTCCGCGCTATCGGGGCGGGCGAACATTCTCAGCAAAGCCGAGGAGCACGGTGTTGAGGTCGGTGGCGTCGTGGACGTGGTGGGCGTACTCAACGACGTGAAGGAGCTGGAAGCCCGTGGCTTTTCCTTCGAGGCTGCTGAGGCTTCGGTTGCCATGATGCTCAAGCGCCAGCAGCCGGGGTACAAGCCTTCATTCGAGTTGGTGGATTTTTTAGTCAACGTCGAGCATCGTCAAGGACGCGGCATTTTTGCCGAGGCCATGGTCAAGGTGAAGGTGGACGGAGAAGTGCTGCACACCGCCGCCGAGGGCAACGGGCCGGTAAACGCCCTCGACATCGCGTTGCGCAAGGCGCTGATCGGACACTACCCGGCAATCGCCTCGTTCCAACTGGCGGATTACAAAGTCCGTATTTTGGACGGCAAGGACGGCACGGAAGCCATCACTCGCGTGTTGATCGATACCCGCAACGCCACCCGACTGTGGAGCACGGTCGGCGCCAGCGCCAACATCATCGAGGCTTCCTGGCAGGCATTGGTCGATGCGGTGGAATATGGCCTGACGGTGGCGCATTAAATTTTGTGGAGGCGCGACGTGTTGCGTGCCCATCCCCCTACGGAATGAACAATCATGAAAGCAAATATCGTTTTACTTCCCGGTGACGGGATTGGGCCGGAAGTGGTCGGCGAAGCGGTCCGCGTGCTGGACGCGATTGCGGGTCAATACCATCACCAATGGGTTTACCAGGAACGCCTGATGGGCGGCTGTTCCATCGACCGTTTTGGCTCGTCGTTGACCGACGAAACCTTGGCGGATTGTCAGGCGGCGGACGCAGTGCTCTTGGGCGCGGTCGGCGGGCCGAAATGGGACGATCCGAACGCCAAGGATCGCCCCGAGCGCGGATTGCTGGCGCTTGCGCAAGGGTCTTGGGCGTGTTCGCCAACCTGCGCCCGGTCAAGGTTCACCCGGCGCTGATCGACTCGTCGCCGCTCAGGCCGGAAAAACTCCAGGGCGTGGATATTCTCGTCATCCGCGAGTTGACCGGCGGCTTGTATTTCGGCTGGCCGAAGGGCCGCGACAGCAAGGATGGCCGCGAGCGCGCCGTCGATACGCTGGAATATTACGATTACGAAATTCGCCGGGTGATGGAACTGGCGTTCAAGCTGGCCAAGAGTCGCAAGAACAAAGTCACGTCCGTTGACAAGGCCAACGTGCTCGAATCTTCGCGGCTGTGGCGGCAAATTGCCGTACAGGTTGGCGCGGCGAATCCCGACGTGGCATTGGAGCATGTTTTGGTGGATACCGCCGCCATGCGACTGATCACGGGACCAGCCTGGATGGATGTCGTCGTCACCGAAAATATGTTCGGCGACATTCTCACCGACGAGGCGTCCGTGCTGGCCGGTTCGATGGGGATGTTGCCCTCCGCCAGTCTGGGGGAAGGGCGAATCGGGTTATACGAACCGATTCACGGCTCGGCTCCCGATATCGCCGGTAAGGGTATCGCTAATCCGATCGGCATGATTTTGTCGACCGCTATGTTGTTGCGCTATTCGTTGGGGTTGGAGACGGAAGCCGCCACCATCGAGCGGGCAGTAGACGACACGATCACCGCTGGAGCGCGCACCGCTGATCTCGGCGGGAAGCTGACCACCCAGCAGATGGCCGAAGCGATTCTCGAACGATTGTATTTGTAAGCCCCTTGCCGTCAGCCCTACTCCCTAAATTGGAGTTGACAACGCCTTGCAGTCGATTTTCGCAACTGCGCCACGGCTCTTGTTCTGGATCTGGGGTTGAGCCGCGGGCAATGTCGGCCGAGGCGTTCGACTACCGACCTGTCACGATGCACAGGACATTCGAGTCAGGGGTGTTTCGTGATCCGGGGGCTCGGCTGTCGTTATGACGACCGTCAATTTGCCGTCCTGCACGATGATGGATTTCGGCCGGTTCACGAGGGATGGCAGATGCCGTACCCACAGCCCGCAATACCGAGCGGGCCAGATCTGGTCAGCAGTTGCGTGAGGTTGGCACTCCGTCGAATGTGGTCTCGGCGCTATCAACAGTTCGAGGAAGCCAACGTCCTTTGTCAGTGTGATTCCACTCTGACGCAGAACGAGCGTTGCTGTGCCCGCCCGTGCATGAGCCGCGGGCACCGCTTCGAACGGGGGTCAGCGACAGGTCGGCTGTCGATGACACGGCCAGAATCGAGGTATTGCCGTGGTCGCGCCAGTTGCGCGGCGAGTAGCACCAAAAAGACGGCCACCACTACTACCAGTCATCGTGAACCGTTTCAAGGTGTCACCACTCGGATGTAGTAGCGAAAGTCCTTGGCAACGCCCACTTTGGTTCAGGTATATGCGAGATATTTTTTCTCCGCAGGGCCGGCTTCGAGTCCGTGCTGTGATGTGTTAGCGACGATGTCGTAGGCCGATCGGCAAGGGTTTGATGACCAAGGACAAAGCCAGCAGCGTCGTTCAAGGATGTAATCAAATGAATTCCGACGTCGAACGAACCGGACGCATCCCGGATCGTCCCACACGGTTTGCGCCGAACTTCCCGTTACGCCGCTGTGAAACTGCCTCCGGGCGGATTGCTGTGGTGCCGGTTCGAAGATGCGTGATGCTTACAAGCGGTTTGAGTCGAGCCTGCCGATGAGCCATCGGTTTGATGGCGGACAACCGCCATGTTGGTCAGCCTACGGTTGCCGACCGTCCAATTTGAACCGCAGGTTGTCCTGACCTCCGTGATCAGGACACCACATTGGGCCGTTGTAACACCGATACGGTGATAATCACCGGCATTTCTGGCCCAGTGTTCTATAATTTTGCAACGATAAGCGCCTTACCCGATTCCACAACCGGAGAGCAAGTGAGTATGAGTACTCTACAGCTTACTGAAGTCGGATTCCCGTGTAGTCGCTCGCACGGGTTCAAGTAATCAATCAGGCGCTGGCCATCGTTTGCCGCACGAACGACGCGACGGCGGCGGGTCAGCAGCGCCAAGCTGATTCGACCTGCGACGCGCTGGATTTGCCGATTTACGACGGTGATCTGGAAGCGGCGTCGGGCGTACCACAAGGCGCGTTTCAGTTGCAACAAGCCTTTATGGAAAGCGACGGCGTGTTGTTGGTCACACCTGAATATAACGGTTTTCCGAGCCCAGTTCGGTGATCAACGCCTTCGACTGGTTGTCGCGCATCGCCGCCAGCGAACGACCGGCCCGCCGGTTTGGCGGTCACGATGAGCAAACCGGCAGGGTTTGTTGATCGGCGGTCTCCGGAGCACCCGGTGGCGCGCTGCGATCGATGAACTTCCTACGTCAATATTTGCAGATGGCGTTTTCGATGATCGTGGTGCCTCAACAGTTCGCCTTGGGCCGCGCTCACGAAGCCTTCGACGAGAACAGCGCGCTCAAGGCATGCTCGCGCCGCGCGGTCAGTGGATGAGGTGCTGCGCCCGCTCGCGACGTTGGCGCAAGCCATGAAAGACGGTTGCTCGGTAAGGCGAACGGCGCAACAGGTCTTGCGTAGCCCGAAATATTCGCCAGAAAAATATCTTCCTCTGCGAGATTTTTCGGGACCGACCCTGCGGGGTGATTAGTGGGGAGGACCGACCAGAACCGTGTCGCTGATCTGAACGACATCGCTGAATAAGTGTTCTTCGCTGGCGGGTACATTGGTCAATTTACCGGGGCTGTCCCCTTCCAGATGAATCCGCACCCGGCGGTTGGGTTGAGGGGCTAGCACCACGCGGCGCTTATAGGCTTGGATAATCACCTTCCAGTCGAGCGCTATTTTCTTCAGGAAATCGGTCGAGCCACCGACTCGGCAGGTGAGGAAAACCACTTTGCGCAGTTGGCCTGCTTTGATGGTGTCGGAAAGGTTCTTGTAGTGCGTCCAGTGCGTCAAGCGGTTAGTTCCCTTATTGAACAGACGATCATTTTCCAATTGCGATTTATTGGGACCTGAACCGTCGGGATCGAGGTCATAAAAGACGGACAGGAAAACTGAATCCGGGTCAGCATTGAGGCCACCCAACTTGAACTTCCCGTTGGGTGCCAGTTCGACCATGCCATCGACGCTCGAATTGGCGACTGTGGCGCCATGGCCGACGTTAAAGATCACCGTGCCGCCGACTCCCGCTTGTTGAACCGCTTTTTTGACCGTGGCGATTACGGTTTCCGGCGAGGGAAACGAGGGCATGATGACGTTGAAACGGGGCGTTACGGGGGTGATGGTGCCGCCCATGGCGACCTTTTGCGGCCGCTTGGCGAATACTGCGACAAATTGATTCCCCCAAACATCGGCTGTCCCGTCTTTAACTGAAATGACTGCTGTACCCATAATTGTGCAATTTTCCTCGTAAGGTTCTCTACCGACCGTAGACGTTTTGATGTGTCTTGATTAATCTGCGGAGTGCAATCCGGCGATTTCTGTGGCTACGTTATGCACGGTATATGCCAGCAGCGGCGTAAAGTGCTTGAGCATTGGACAACATGCCGCCGCCTAGATCGAGCGTATGGCTCTCGACTACCACCCCTTCGGAGGTTTATTTCGGGATCGCCGATTGTGCCGACGAGTCCGTTTAAATTCGGTTTGGAAGTCACCCGCCAGGGTGAAATGTTGTTCTCGTTTATGGCGTTTTTAAAAAGACATATTTGAGCGAACTGTCGCAACCGATAGGAGTAAAAGTATGACTCTGAAATCCATGGCTTTAGCCGCTGGTACCGTCATGAGCTTGGTGCTATCCAGCTCTGCCTGGACGGCGGATGTCCAGACGATGGCGGTCGATGCGGCCAAGAATCAGGCGGTCGAAACCGCTAAGGATCAAGCGACTGGCACTGTCAAAGGCCACGCTAACAAGATGTTGCCCACGACCGGTGCTATCCCAGTCATCGGGTACGGTCGATGCCACGAAATCGGTTAAGGATGCTGCTGGCGGGAAAGCGGGAAGTGCGGCTGGGATGGTTTCCGGTAATACCACAATGAAGAAGGCAACTGAGGGAGTGACCGGGACGGTCAAGGATCAGGCGACGGATGTGGCTAAGGACAAAGCGACCGACATGGCGAAAGATAAGGCGAGTAGCACGGTGAAGGACGTGATCAAGTAACCGCGGTGTCCCCGGGCCATGCCTGCGGTCCGGGGATTTCCTCGCTGACGGAAAACCGCCTCCAGGCGGTTTTTTCATGTCGACTCGATGGCGATGTAATGCTCTCAATGCGATTTCGCCGAATCCGACAGTCATTGAGTTTAGAAATGGACGGGTCTGTTTGGATTGGTCTGGCGCGGTAACGGTTTATATTGGGCCATATGTTACTTAAAATGATCTATGGCCCTTGTGCGGCCAGAAAGGCCGGCCCGTCTGTCTCAGCCGTGGGTGGGTTCGGGTGGTCGTACTAGCCGGATGCTGGGACAACCCAGCTAGCACTTACCTCGTAGGTCGATCCATCGGTAGCTTGCAACACCACTTGCTAGAGTTCCTCGTCGGCCGCGGACGTCCGCTCGTGTCCCATCAGTTCGCGCTCGTCGTCGACCTGAAGTCCCCATTGCCGGACATGCCGGATGCCGACCACCGGCATGCGTGGTTGGTCGAACCGTTGCCGAAAATTTGCCGCTGGGGCTGCATCGGTGGCCCAACGGGCAAATCCGGTTTCGCGTAGGGCAATCAGTTCATCGGGTAGCTGGGGTTGGTAGCGTTCATTTTGCGATCCTCCATTCAGCCAAATGATGAGAAAATCTCGAAGCCCTCTCAAATCGGCCGCCCCGCGCTCAGTCAGTTTGGGTTTTGCGCCAGACACCTCCAGCGAAGATCCCGTGGAGCCTGCTGACGGCGTCTGGAATCTGGCCGAGTCTGTTGGTTCGCGAGGAGCCATTTCAAACGTAGCACGGAATATCCGTAAAGAAAATAAGCGAAAAGATTAGAAACGAATCCACCCAACGCACCGCCAGCTCCCGGTCTCGGTGGATGGAGAAGTCGCCCGGACGAGCGTTGCGCGGCATTTATGCTCGTCCGGAATTTCTCATCGTTTCTACAGTGCGGTGCGCTCCATCCGTGGTTAACACGGACGGTAGCCACCATGGCGCAGAGTCGGGCCCATCGTCTGGCCTCGTAGTAGGAACCCGACCAATAGCAGCCCCACCAGGGCCAAACCGAGCAGCGCCGCCGGCTCCGGCGTACCGCCGCCGGTGAAAACCGTCGCGGTCGTGATCGGTGTGGCCGGTTCGCCATAGGCCCGCTCGGTCGTGCCCTTGACCTGGGCCACCGGTACCGGCAGCGTGGGCGTGGATTCGGGGTTGGCGTTGTAAATCTTTTCCGACACCGCGACGAACGCGGTCCACGGCGTCACCAGGGCGAAATTCAACCCGAGATCGGTGATCCGCTGTTTGAGCGCATCGGTGTTGACGGGTTCATTGCCCGGCTGGTGCGCGCCGGTTGTCATCTGATAATGCAGGTCGCCGATCAGGGAGCGCGCCCAGATGATCGGCACCGCCTCACCCTCGGTGCTGGTTTCCGGCAACTCGATTTGCAGGGGCAAGGTCGCCGGACGACCCTGCACCAGGCCACGCACCTTGATTTCATATTTGCCAGGGCGGCCGTAACGGCCCTGAATCCGCAGCGATTGGCCAGCGAATAGATCGGGCAGCCGGTTGGGGCTCAGTTCGCTGACTTCCAGCCCGCCCCAGTCGATCTCAATATCGGTCAGCACTGGTGATTGCAAGCGGTCGGCCAGTTCACCAGCCACTTTTTCCTGATCCTCGGTCGGGTCCATGTAGCGGGTAAAGCCACGCCCGACCCGGCCCATCTCGCTCAACAGATAGCGGTTGACGCCGGTGCCGACCCCGAAGGCATACAGCCGCGCGTCGTTCAGATTCGCCTTGAGTAGCGCCAGAATTTCCGCTTCGTTGCCGATATAACCATCGGTCAGGAAGGTGACGATGCGGATAGCGCCGGTGGGAACCGGTGGCGCCAGCGCTTGACGGATGCCGCTGCTCATCTCGGTACCGCCTTCGCCACGCAACGAATCGGTATAGCGCAGACCTGCTTGAATATTCTGCGGCGTCGCGGGCAAGGGCTGGGCGGAAAATTCGTTCGCGGAGTCGCTGAAGCGGATGATGCGGAAGCTGTCGGTGGGCCGCAGCCGCCGCAGCGCCGCCCGCATGAAGGCTTTGCTGGCGTCGATGGGTAGGCCGTCCATCGAACCGGAGCAATCCAGCACGAACACCATTTCGCGGGGCGTGATGTCCGTCGCCGCCGGCGCCTGCGGCGGTTCGAGCAGCAGGCTAAAGAAACCGCCGCGTTGATCGCGATAGGCGAGCAAGCCGGCTTGGGTTCGCGTTCCCGCCAGGGTGTAGCGCAGCACGAAATCGCGGTTGTCCAGGGTCCGGCCGTTCGCCAGCTTCACCTCGGCATGGTCCTGGTCCGGGGTTTCCGTGGTGATCGGATGAGTGCGGCTTTCGATGTTCGCAATCGCCATGCCGGCGTTGAGGTGGATGGTCAGACCTACCCGTTCCGGGTCGATCTGGTCGGGGACGTTCAATTCGAACACTGGCGGGTAGGCGGGCAGCTGCTCGACTTCCCACTGGCCGTAAGCGGTTTGGCTGTTCTTGGCCGTTGCGCCGCCGGAAGTCCCCGTTTGCGCGTTCCAGTGCTGGACGCCGCCTTTTGGCGCGGGTTGACCCGGCGCGACCCCTGCGCCCTGTGGCTGATAGCGCGGCCCCACCACCAGCGGAATCACCAGTTCATAAGCACCATCTAGCCGAGGCACGGTCTGGGCGTAGGTCAGCGTTACCTTGATCGGTAAGCCCGGCATCAGGTTGGCGATGTCCTGGGTGAACATATTCGGGCGATGCTGGCTGAGCAACGCGGCGCTACGGCCTTCGCTCTTGGCTCTCTCGAAGGTGGCGCGGGCTTCCTCGATCCGTTGAATTTTGGCTTGAACCCGCTCGTCGCCGACTTCCATGGTCATGGCATTGACGGCAGCGGTTTCGTTGAGCGGGAACAGATAGGTGGCGTGTACGGCCCGGTCTAGAGGATTGGCAAAGGTCTGAGTGATCGTGACCCGCGCCACGTCGCCCTGCACGTCGGCGTCGATGTCGGTCTTGAGCAGCGGCAGGGTCACGGGCTTGCCGTCCACTTGCGTTTCGATGCGTCCGCCGAGATCGTCGGGAACGACGGCCAGCGCGCCCGACCACGGTAGCCAGGACAGGAGCGCGATCAGAATCAGTCGAGTGGTCTTCATGAGTGGATCCTCTAAAAGTTAAAGCTTCACGGATGGGAGTTGAGAAAGGGTTTGGGATACGGGTAAATCCAGCGCGCGCCACACCGCGACATCGAAGGTTGCCGTGGCTTCCACCGGCAGCTCCCAGGGTGCGATCCGCTGGATCATCCGCCAGGTCGTGCCGGGCGCTTGCAGCCACCGCCATACGGCCTCGGCGACGTGGGTGGTCCATTCCCCCCGTTCCGAGACATAAGTCACGGTCACCCGCCAGACCCGGCCTTGCGGGTCGGTGCTGCGGTACACCGCGCTGGGAATGGGGCCGCCGGTCTGACCGAGATAGCGCACCGCGTGACCGGCGCCGGCCAGACATTCCTCGGGGGCGTGCAAATGGCGCAACGGCGCGGTGGTACTCACCACCAGCAGGCCGTAGGGCCCATAGGCGGCCCGCGCCGCGCCGCCGCCGTAGCGGGTAAAGTAATCGCGCTCCTGGTCGGTCAGCGTGCCGGTTTGCGCGGCGAAGGCGGCGACGTAACCGGGCAGTCGTGGTGCGGATAAAGGTCGGGCTACATCCAGCGGTTGGGGCGGCAGCGCGACGATCCCGCCGCATGCGACCAGAAACACCAGACCGGGAAACGGCTTGATCGAGGAAAGGGGCCGTAATGGATCGGAGCCGATGTTAGCGGGTATCGCCAAAACTGGAATCACGTCGCCGCGCCCGAATTGGGCCCAAAGCAGAATTGGTAGGGCAGAGAGACTCAGCGTGATCAAGCCAATCGTGCTGTGCCAGGGTTCGGCCAGCACGTCTATGCCGCCCAGCGCCTCGCGGTGGACCAGACCCACCGCGAGGGCGACGATGCGTAGACTATTCCCCAACGTTGCCGCTGCCAGCGCCAGCAGGGCGCCTTCGCCGGCTCGACGCCAGGTGGGGCGAGTCAGTGCGGCGAGAGCGACATAGAGCAGCAGGAGCAGCAGCAAGCCGCGCGTCCCGGAGCAGGGCAGATCGACCAGCACGGTTTGCCCTTGCCATTGCAACTGGATGCCCGTGCACTGGACCGGAGCGCCCAATTTGAGCGCGGCGCACGCGCCAGCGGCGGAAAGTTGCTGCAAGATGAAGCCGAAACACCGTTGCAGGATGCGTTCAATCGGCAGGGCGAAGGCGAACAGTACCGCCAGCCAGCCCGGCGCTAGCGGCCGAGCGCGGCGGTTCAATCCCAGCAGCAAGCCGATGGCGTAAACGTCCACTGCCAGTGCCGCCGCGCCGAGCACGTTGATTCCCAGCCACTGCCCCAACAGGCGAATGGCGGCGGTGATCGTCAGCAGTCTGAATCCATTCAGGCGTTCCCGCGAGTTCGCCATTTGCACCGGGCTGGTTGCGCTCCATAGCAGCAGCGTAATGGTCAGCGCTGCCACCCAAATCCCGTAGGAGTCGTAGGCAGGATCGAACCAAGTCCCCACCAGCCAAACCAGGGGATGGATGGCCAGGAGTGCCAGCCCAAGGATCAGGGCGGCGGGACCCAATAGTGGGATCGGTGGATTGCGCATGGCGGGACTCCGGTAATTCGCCAGCGCAGTATGTGGATGGAGTGCGTAGCCTCGGTGGCGGGTTCGTGCAAGATCGCGAAATGATTGTGCAAAGCTGATGCAACCGATTCCGTCGCGGGCCCAAGGGCGCTAAGCTGTTTATGGTTACGGTCTATTGCCGGCGTTGAGTTGCCCGAAATCCATGCCTACCGTTCTGGTTGTCGATGACGATCCCCATATTCGCGAAGTGATCGGCTTCGCCCTGCAAAAATCCGGATTTACCACCGTGGAGGCCGAGAATGGGGAACAGGCGCTGATCCGGTTCCGCGAGGCCTGCCCGGATTTGGTGGTACTGGATATCGTCATGCCGGAACTGGATGGCACCGAGGTGTGCAAAGCCTTGCGTCGGGCCAGCGCGGTCCCCATCGTATTTTTATCCTCGCGCGATGACGAGGTGGACCGTATCCTCGGCTTGGAATTGGGCGGCGACGACTACGTCACCAAACCGTTCAGCCCCCGGGAATTGGTGGCGCGAGTAAAAGCCATCCTGCGAAGAGGGAAGGGCGAAACATGCGAGTCCAGCGCACCGGGTGGACACCGTCTCGAACACGGGCGGCTGCGACTGGACTTGGACCGCTACACTGCCTTTTGGCAGGACCAGGAAGTCGTGCTGACCCTGACTGAGTTCGGCATTCTGCGGACTTTGTTGAGCCATCCCGGTAAGGTGTTCAGCCGCGACCAGTTGATGGACGGCAGCTATCAGGATTATCGCGTGGTCAGCGACCGCACCATCGACAGCCATGTCCGCCGGGTGCGCGCCAAATTCAAGTCGCTGGGTGCGGACCCGGTTGAAACCCTGCACGGTATCGGGTATCGGCTAGGGCCCTGCTGAATGTCGTTATCCCGGCCACGGCTCAAGCTGCGTGACCTGCTATTGGCGGTCAACTTGGCGGTGTTGTGGTTGCCGTTGCTGGGACTGGAAGCGCTGCGGCTATATGACAGCGCCCTAATCCGCCAGACCGAATCGGAGCTGATTGGTCAGGCCGCTTTCGTCGCTGCCAGCTACCGCGCGGCGCTGACGCGGCGAGCGCCCCAGACCTTGGCCGATCTGGATTACGGCGTGCCGCTCGCTGGACGCTGGCGAGAACGTTACGACGTTGACGCCCGCTGGCGTCCGCGCCCAGCCCAACTGGATCTGGCCGAAGATTCGATACGCCCGCCGCCGCCCGATCCGATCCTGTCTTCCGCGCCGTCCGATCTGCACGCCCGCGCCGTCGGCGAGGAACTGCAAACGTTGCTGCACGACGCCCAGATCATGACTTTGGCGGGAATCGCCATAACGGATGCGCAGGGTACGGTGGTCGCGACCACCGGCTCCAGCCTGGGCCGATCCCTAACGCCGTTCGAGGAAGTGCGACGTGCCCTGGACGGCGAGCCGGTGAGCCTGTTACGCCAGCGCATTCCCGATTCGTCGCCGCCGGCCATTGATTCCATCAGTCGCGGCTCGCTATTGCGCGTGTTCGTCGCCGCGCCGATCCTACAAGGGTCGCGGGTCGTCGCAGTAGTCCTGCTCTGGCGCACGCCGATCAGTCTCTCGCAGGTCTTGCATGGCAAGCGCCATCATCTGTTGCTGGCGGCGGCCTTGCTGTTGGGAACCGTGGTTTTAATGTCGGCGGTGACTTCTTTCACCATCGTGCGACCGCTCCAGGCGCTGGTGCGACAAGCGCAACGTGCCACCGCTGGTGAGAGAGGCGCGGTGACCCCGCTGGTTCGGCCCGTCACGCGGGAGATCGCCGAACTGTCGCAAGCGGTGGCGGCGATGGCGCGGCATCTGGAACAGCGCGCCGACTATATCCGCACATTCGCCGCTCAAGTCTCCCACGAATTCAAGACTCCGCTGGCGGCCATCCGGGGTACGGTGGAATTACTGCACGACCATTTCGAGGCGATGACCACCGGAGAGCGTGAACGGTTTCTAGGCAATCTCGACCAAGACGCCGCTCGACTGGAGCTTTTGGTGCGCCGCTTGCTCGAACTGGCTCGGGCAGATGTGATGCAGGCCGCGGCCACGGATCGCGCCGAGGTCGCCACTGTGGTTCGCCGTCTCGCTTCCCGTTACCAGGGCACCGGCCTGCAAGTGGTGGTGACCGAGCCGTTGCCATCCGTCGCGGTGGCCATGGCTGCGGACGTGCTGGAATCCGTCCTAGGCAATCTGTTGGATAATGCCCACCAACATGGCGGTGACACCGTCACCGTGGCAGTGGTCTACCCCGCGCCCGGTGCCGACTCGACCACGCTGCGGATCGAGGTTAGCGACAACGGCCCCGGTATTTCAGCCGCCAATGCTGGCCGGGTGTTTGAGCCGTTTTTCACCACCGCACGCGCGCGGGGTGGCACCGGTCTCGGTTTGGCCGTAGTCAAGTCGCTGTTGACCGCCCATCGAGGGACGATCGAATTGCGAGAAAGCGAGGCGGGAACGCGGTTGCGAATCCGCCTGCCAGCAGTTGGGATGGCAAAGTCGCCCTAGGATTTGAAACTGGCCAGTCGAGTACAGGAATCAGGGACGCCATGATCGGGGCAGATCATCGGTTGTCCTGGTCTAGCAAGCGGATGCACCGTGTCTAAACGCTGAAGCTCTCGCCGCAGCCGCACATCTCCTTGGCATTGGGATTGTTGAAGCGGAACCCTTCGTTGAGTCCCTGCTTGGCGTAATCCACCTCCATGCCGTCCAGATAAGGCAGATTTTGGGTGCTGACCACGAGCTGGATGCCCTGCGATTCAAAGATCTGGTCGTCGGGGTTGATAGAGTCGGCCAATCCGACGGTGTACATGTAGCCGGAACAGCCGGTATTACGCACGCCCAGCCGCAATCCCTTCGCCTGCTCGTTTTTAGCCAGATAGCCGTGAGCGCGGGTAGCAGCTTTTTCAGTCAAGGTGATCGACATCGTGTTTTTCCTCATCGTAATGGTCAGGCGTATTGGATATTGAGTGTCAGGTCGTGGAGGTTGCCGGGTGCGGTTTGGCGGCAAATGCACGCAGCCCCGCTTTGAGCACGGTTTCGGCCAGCACGGCGCAATGTAGCTTGGCCGGCGGTATTTCCAGCTGTTGGACCAGCTCGTGGTGCCGAAAGTGCCCGGCTTCCGCCAACGTGCGATCCGCGATGCGCTGGGTCAGCAACGAACCACAGGCGATCAGCCAACCGCAACCGTAAGCCTTGAAGCGAACGGCAGTGATAACGCCTTGGCTGTCGGTCCGCAAATGCAATTGTAGAATGTTGCCGCTAACCGGTTCGCCGACCCGCGCCTCGACCATGTCCGGTTCGTTCGGGTTGAGATCGCCGACGTTGCGTGGATGCTCGAAATGCTCTCGCGCGACAACGCTTAATTCCAACACGATGGCAGCTAGGCCGAAGCTTTGGCGTTCCCGTTGGATTCGGCCGTGCCATCGCTCGGCTGCGCGGGCCAGCCGTTCTGACTAGCCGCCGAATGCAACTCACAGCCCTTCAATTCGTTCAGCCGCAATTCGCCAGGGTCGATGCCGGCGTCTCGCAATGCCTTGCAAAGCTGGCGGATGGTATAGTCCAGGGATTGGATGTGATCCAGCATCCGGTTGATGGCGTGGGCCTCTGGGTCGGGCAAATCGGGCGTGGCGCCGTAAGCGTCAAAACCCAGCTTGCGGGCGATTTCTCGACGCACGTCGGCGCTTGGTTCACCGGCTTCGACCACTCGGCCCGGCACACCGACCACCGTGGCGTTGGCTGGCACTTCCTTGATCACCACCGAATTCGAACCGATACGGGCATTGTCGCCGACCTTGAACGGCCCCAGCACCTTGGCGCCGGCACCGATCACCACGTTGTTGCCAAGCGTGGGATGGCGTTTGCCCTTGTTCCAACTGGTTCCGCCCAGGGTGACGCCTTGATACAGCGTGCAGTCGTCACCGATTTCGGTAGTCTCACCGATGACCACACCCATGCCATGGTCGATAAAAAACCGCCGGCCAATTTTTGCGCCCGGATGGATTTCGATCCCGGTCAGCCAGCGTGCGATGGCCGATAGGAAGCGGGCCAGCCATTTCAAGCCCCTGCTCCACAATGCGTGGTGAACGCGGTGAAATAGCACGGCATGAATGCCGGGATAGGCCGTGAGAATCTCGAATACGGTGCGCGCGGCCGGATCGCGATCGAACACGCAGGTAATGTCTTCGCGCAGACGTTGCCAAAACGTCATAACCCATACATCCGTCGGTGAGTGAAGAAGCAGCCGCCCCAGCGAGCAGTCGCGGGCCGTGAATTATACAGTGCCTTGCAAAATCATCACCTCTTCCCCAGTTGTCAAATGGGTCTCCAGGAAAGGTCATGATGATCGATATTGGCTTCCGCCGCCGCGTGGTCCTAAGATTGTGTGAGTAATACTCCGTGACCTTGAATCAGGTTTTTCGGGCCGACGGTTGCATGATTAGTTGACAGTGGAGGGTAGCGATAGTGAAGCCGTGGATCAATGAGGATATCTTCAAAAGCTGGACCGAGGCCCAAAAACGCCTTTGGGATAGCCTGTGCTCGGCGGTGCCATTTCAACCCCCTGCCGGTGTCGAGGCGTGGCGGGAAACCTATCTCAAGAATCTAGCCACTTGGGAGGCGGCGGTCCGGCAGACCTTATCCAAAGAAGCCGCGTGGGTACGGCGGTGGGTGGAACAGGTCGCTCGTGAAAAGGGCGCGCCGGAATTGATGACCACCTGGGTGCGGCAGATGGAGGAAGTGTTGCAGCGTTGGGTGCAAACCCAAAACCAGTGGTGGGACGAATATTTCGCGGTTCTCCGACGCGGCAGCGGATTCATTGCGGGATCCAAGCAAACGGTGGCGGAGTCTGCTCCCGCGGCCGAGCCGGCTTCAGTCGCGGAACCGTCCCCCGTGGCCGAACCGGTTCCGGCGATGGAACCCGCTTCCGTTCCCTCGGCTCCAGCGGCGGAATCTGCCCCCACCCCCGTGGCCGAACCGGCTTCAATCGCGGAGCCATCCCCCGTGGCCGAACCGGTTCCGATAGCGGAACCGGCTTCTACTGCTGCAGCCGAGCCGGCGGTTACGGTCATGGAGAGCGCCGCTGTCACGGAAACATCCAGGCCCCTTGCCGCGGACGAAATCGCGGTTGAACCGGCGCCAACACCCCCCGCGACCGAAGCTGTCGTCGAAGCGGCGACAGTGCCGGTTGTCACATCGGATTCGCCTTCCGGTGACGACCTTAGACTGATCACCGGCATCGGTCCAGCCTTGGAAAGGAAATTGCGTGATCTAGGTATTTGCAACTATCGGCAGCTGGCTACCTTGGGCGATGAGGAGATCGACCGGCTCGAAACCGCTATCAAAGCCGCCGGCCGTATCCGTCGAGATGATTGGATCGGTCAAGCCAAAGCCAGACATCTTCAGAAATATCAGGAACAGCTTTGAAGGGTTTTCGGCCGAGCCTTCTGTCCGGCCGCTGTCGGGAGCAGATTGTCCAATGTCCGTACATGCCATCGCCGCCGTGCTCGACGGCCAAATTCCGCTGGGCCAGCGGACAACCGTGCAGGGTTGGGTTCGCACCCGCCGCGATTCCAAGGCCGGCTTGTCTTTTCTGACCGTTCACGACGGTTCGGGCTTCGAGCCGTTGCAGGTCATCGCGTCGGCTGAACTGCCGAACTATCAGAGCGAAGTGTTGCATCTGACTGCCGGTTGTGCCGTTCGCGTCGATGGCGAGCTGGTCGCTTCAACTGGCAAGGGCCAGTCAATGGAATTGCGGGCCGATAAGATCGAGGTGGTGGGAGGCATCGAGGATCCGGAAACCTATCCCATCGCTCCCAAGGCTCACAGCTTCGAGTATCTGCGGACGGTGGCGCATCTGCGGCCTCGTACCAACAGCATCGGTGCCGTGGCACGGGTGCGCCATTGCCTGGCCCAGGCCATCCACCGCTTTTTCCACGAGCGCGGCTATTTTTGGATACATACCCCGATCATCACCGCCAGCGACTGCGAAGGCGCCGGTGCGCTGTTTCGGGTCAGCACGTTGGATCTGGTCAATCCGCCGCGTACCCCTGAAGGTGGCATCGATTTCGGCCAGGATTTTTTCGGCCGCGAGACTTTTCTGACTGTTTCCGGTCAGCTCAACGTCGAGGCCTACTGTCTAGCACTGTCGAAAGTTTACACTTTTGGCCCGACGTTTCGCGCCGAGAATTCCAACACTAGCCGCCATCTGGCGGAGTTCTGGATGGTGGAGCCGGAGACCGCCTTCGCCGACTTGCACGCCAACGCCGACCTAGCCGAAGCGTTGTTGAAGTCGATTTTCCAGGCATTGCTGATCGAGCGTGCTGACGACATGGCATTTTTTGCGCAGCGGATCGACAAGGACTGCATCAGGCGGCTGGAGCAGGTGATCGATTCGCCGTTCGAGCGCCTCGATTACAGCGAGGCGATCCGCGTTCTGGAACGGTCCGGCCGATCTTTCGAGTTTCCGGTGTGTTGGGGCATGGACCTCCAATCCGAACACGAGCGCTATCTGGCCGAGGATTATGTGGGTCGGCCGTTAGTGTTAATCAATTATCCAAAAGAAATCAAAAGCTTTTATATGCGGCTCAACGATGACGGCCGTACGGTGGCGGCGATGGACGTGCTGGTGCCCGGCGTCGGCGAGATCATCGGCGGCAGCCAGCGCGAGGAACGGCTGGACGTGCTGGACGCGCGCCTCGACGAACTGGGCATGGACAAGACGGTGTATCGTTGGTATCGCGATCTGCGTCGCTACGGCAGCGTGCCGCATGCTGGTTTTGGGTTGGGATTCGAGCGCGCCATGAGCTACGTAACTGGCATGAATAATGTAAGAGATGTCATTCCGTTTCCGCGCACGCCTCGCAGCGCGGATTATTAACGGTTCGTTCCGCATCACCGTTGAGCTGCTCTCATGATCGATGCTGCCAATCCAGCTATGCCCTCCACCAGTAGCGGTACCCGCCGCACCAACGCGTTGGCGTCGGGTTGCTTGTTGGACGAATACCGTATCGACACTATTCTGGGAGCCGGTGGTTTCGGTGTGACCTATAAAGCGTGGGATACCCACCTGGAAACCTGGGTCGCCATCAAGGAATATTTCCCGGTGGAATGGTCGTTCCGTGATTCCGACGGGGTAACGGTTCATCCCAATACCCAGGGTGGCGGTATCGGTGGCAATGACGGACGGACATCGGACTATCTTTGGGGTTTGGAACGCTTTCTGGACGAGGCGCGGGTTCTGGCACGGCTCCAGCATCCGTTCGTGGTGCGAGTGAAGCGGTATTTTCGGGGACACGGCACGGCTTACATCGTCATGGATTACGAAGAAGGAGAGCCGCTGAACGCAGTGCTACAGGACGGAGACACGCTAAACGAGGACGAGTTGCGCGGGCTATTGGAAGACGTGCTGCCGGCGTTGCAAGCGGTCCACGAGCAAGGCTTCCTGCATCGGGATATCAAGCCCTCTAATCTCTACGTGCGAGCGAGCGATCACCGAGTGATTCTGATCGACTTCGGTGCGGCGCGTGAGGCGGTTGGTCGCCACAGCAAGAGCGTGACGAGTTTGGTCACGCCTGGCTATTCACCCCCCGAACAATATACGACCCGCAACGATCGTTACGGTCCCTGGACCGATATCTACGCGCTCGGTGCGGTGTTGTACCGTTGCGTAACGGGCCATCCGCCGATAGAGGCAGCCGAGCGGTTGCTGGAGGATACTCTGGTACCGACCAAGCGGATCTGCGCCGGTCGCTACGCTGCTCATCTGTTGTCGGTGATCGATCGGGCGCTGGCGGTGCGGCCGGAGCAGCGGTTTGCCTCGGTGGCCGAAATGCGGGCCGCGTTGGACGATGTGACGGACGAGGAAGAAGGCGACGAGACGGTTATTCTGGGGCCGCCGTTGCGGCCGAGCGATGGGCCGCGTAGGGAAGCGGAAACATCACACTCGATCAAAACGACCCCGACCCCGATGTCAGCCCGGGAATCGGTTGTCATCGGCGACGACTTGGAAATTCTGCCGCCGCTCGATGAGCGCCAACTCCCAACCGGTCGAGAACTGGAGGTGCTGCAATCGCCGCCGGAATCGGATACGGTTCGTCGTGAATTTTCCTGGTTCTCCCTCATCGGTGGCGGTTTAGTCGTGGGGATATTGGCGGCTGTGGCGCTGATCTGGCTGTGGCCTGCTGCGCCCGATCCAAGGTTGCCGCCTTCCGCCAATTGGCGTCAGCCGCCGCCATCTGGCTCGATGACGGACGCGAATCCTTCAATGGCGACCACCCCTCCGGCTGCGGTCACTCCGTCACCTCCTGTCCCATCCTCGTCGGCTTCGAGTTCCCTGAGTTCCGAGCCGACCGCTGGGCCACCCCTGTCAGCAGCGCCACCGCTGGTTTCGGCACCGACTTCCGCGATATCCGGCTCGACCACCGAGCCATCGGCGGGGGCAGCGCAACCGGCCCCGGTGCCGTCAGTCACTCCGGCGCCACCATCCGATTCGCCGGCCGAATCGCTGGACGTTACAAAGGAAACCGACGGATCGTCTAACTCGCCAGCGCATTCGGTTGAAACGACCGACGCGGCATCGAAGCCAACGTCGGTATCCACCGATCGGATCGAATCGGCCACGCCGGCTGACACGCCCGGTTTGGCGAACTCCGCAAAGCCCGTGGTCCGAGAGAACGGCGGATCTTCGGAGCCTGGAGGGGTTTCCCTGTCCCCCAAACCGCAAACGCCTTCGGTCGTTAATTCTGCTGCCACGACATCGATTCCGACCAGAGCTGCCACCCGGTCAGCCAGCAGTTCAGCACCCCCGTCGCGTACCGCCCGACGACAGGCGCTTAGGAAGCACGAAAAACGCGACACGGTCCGGAAGAGCGAGTTCCGGCCCGAGCCGCCAGTCATGGAAAAATCAGTGCCGAGAGCGACGGTTAGCAATCCCTGGGAATCGCCCGCCGCCAATGGATTCAACCAGAAATGAGATTTCTCAAGTGGCCTTTTTTCCGCTCTGACCAAAAGCCGAAGGTCACATTCGCGCCCGCGCGATTGATTCGTACTGATTCGCTGGAGGCCGGCGCACTGCGGCTCCGCTCGCCGCTATCTCGGCTGGGCCGGGCGCCTGATAACGATATTTGTCTTGATAACGATACGGTTTCTGGCCATCACGCTGAAATCTATTACCTGCCCGATGGCACTTTCCAAATTTGCGATATCGGTTCGACCAACGGAACCTGGGTGAACGGGCAGCGGGTTCGCACCGCCTTTCTGAAAAATGGCGATGTGATGGAATTGGGCGAAGTGCGTCTGCATTTTCGGACCCACGGAAGCTGAGTGCCGAGGGTTGGACTCTTTGAAATTAGGCGGGAAAATCAATCATGCCCCTTTATCGTAATGTAAATAAGGGCTTATCCGAGCAGCCGACGGTTGAACCCACTCGTCGCATCGCCCGTGCCAAGCCGGCAGCCAAGTTCCGACCGAAGGCGTCGCAAGCCAGCCAAGCCAGTCCCGTCATATCCGCTGCCTCCGCGCCTGCCTTCGGGTTAGGTCCGATCGTCGGGTGGCTGGCGGTGATCGCCGGCCCGGGGCGCGGCCAGGTGCTGTCGCTACACTATGGGGTTAATGATATCGGACGTAGTGACCAATCCCGGGTCCGGTTAGATTTCGGCGATGCCACGATCGTGCCCGACAATCAGGCGGCCATCATCTACACCGCCCGTTCCCGTCGCTTTTATTTGCAGTCGGTGGCCGCTGAAGTCTGGTTGAACAGCCAGCCGGCGCTAGGCTCGGTGGAATTAACCGGCGGCGAAGTGCTGCAACTGGGGCAAACGTCGCTGCGTTTCGTACCGTTGTGCGGGCCGGACTTCGACTGGAATGACGGCTGAAGCCGGGAGGAATCATGGCGATGTGGATGCACGACGAAGGTATGATGCAAGGTCGCCGTTCCCAGCAGGAGGACGATTACGGAGTATTCGAGTTGCCACCGGAGCTGGAGGCGGGAAGGCTGCTACTGGTTCTCGCCGATGGCATGGGAGGAGAGCGGGCCGGCGCTCTGGCCAGCGCATTGGCGGTTCGCGGCTTCGTCGAAACCTACGACATCATCCCGTCCGCTACCATTCCCGAACGGCTGGAGCGCACGCTGCACCATGTCAACGGGCGACTGGCACTAGAGGTGGCTGCTAATCCGCACTTGCGCGGAATGGGTTGCACGCTGCTGGCAGTGGTGCTGGCGGAAGAAGCGTTGTACTGGATCAGCGTCGGTGATTCGCCGCTGTGGCTGTGGCGGCGCGGACGACTGCGCCGCTTGAATCAAGATCACGCCTACCGCGTTATTCTGGCCGGGCGGGTGAACGCTGGCGAGATGAGCGCCGAGGATGCCGCTGCTCATCCCGACCGCAATGCCTTGATCAGTGCTGTTACCGGCGAAAATCTGGAACTGATCGATTTGTCGCGCCGGCCGCTTCCGCTCGAAGCCAACGATCAGATCCTGCTGGCAAGTGACGGTATTCTGACCTTGAGCGAACGAGAAATCGCCACCGTTCTAAAAGCAGCTCGCGCTCCTAAGTCGCCTTGTCAGCCCTTGCTAGCGGCGGTGGAGTCTCGTCAAAATCCTCAACAAGACAATACGACCGTGCTTTGGGCCCGACGGTTGTCTGGCGCCGGTATGTCGTGGTGGCCGAAGGGGTGGTGAGGATGATGCGACGAGCTGGAGCGTCTCGGTTTGCGGGAAAGATCATACCGGATCGGCTAGTCGGCAATGGACCAGGTAGTTGACCGCCAAGCCAGGCCCCAACCCGTAGCGACGGAGCAGAGGGATTGTAATGCATGCCGATCAGATGCCAGAGGCTCAGTCCAGCGGCTCGTGCCCAGCCGTCGAGTTCCGAGGGGCGAATGAACTTGCGATAGTCGTGCGTGCCTTTGGGTAACAGGCGCAAGACGTATTCGGCGCCGATAATGGCAAGCAGATAGGATTTCGGATTGCGGTTAATGGTGGAAAAAAACGCGTGGCCGTTTGGCCGGAGCAATCGGGCGCAGGAACGGATAGTCGAGGCGGGGTCGGGTACGTGTTCCAGCATCTCCATGCAGGTCACGATGTCGAAGCAGGCCGGTTCGTCCTCCGCCAGTTGTTCGGCGGTAATGCGCCGGTAATCCAGGGTCGCGCCCGATTCCAATTGGTGCAAGCGCGCGACGGCGAGCGGAGCCTCGCCCATGTCGATGCCGGTGACGTGAGCGCCGCGCAGGGCCATGCTCTCCGCCAGAATGCCGCCGCCGCAACCCACGTCGAGTACCCGTCTACCGGAAAGTCCGCCGGCTCGTTCCTCGATGTAATTCAATCGCAGTGGGTTGATATCATGCAGGGGTTTGAACTCGCTGTCCGGATCCCACCAGCGGCTGGCGAGTTCCTCGAATTTCGCGATTTCCTGAAAATCCACGTTTGGATCGGCGGTCGTCATGTCCTGCTCCGCATAGGTGAGTGGAATCCGGGTGAGGGGGCTTGGTAGGTTTCAATGACCGCTCGATTCCTAGGCTCGGCGTGCGATGGCGATTTTGCATCCCCAATCCCGCGCCCGCCGGATCAGCTCCGCGCTGTCCAGCGTGGTCAGCTGGCGGTTGGCCAGCAAGCGCCGGCCTGCCACCCAAACGTCGGTGACCTGATGGCGGCTAGTGGCGTAGACCAGTTGTGAGATTGGATTGTAAACCGGTTCGGTTTCCAGTTGGCCGAAATCCACGGCAACGATGTCGGCGGCCTTGCCGGGCGTTAGCGAACCGATTTCCGTTTCCAGACCCAGTGCCCGAGCGCCACCGAGCGTGGCCATACGCAGCACGCGGGCCGCTGGCAAGGCGGCGGCATCGCCGGCCACGGCCTTGCCGAGCAGCGCGGCGACGCGTAGCTCGCCGAATAAATCAAGGTCGTTATTGCTCGCCGCGCCGTCGGTGCCGATCGCGACATTGACACCGGCATTGTCCAATCGGCCAGCGGGACAAAAGCCGCTGGCCAGTTTGAGGTTGGATTCCGGGCAGTGCGCGACATGGGCCCCGGCCTGCGCCAGTCGCTCGATTTCGGTGGGTTCGAGCTGCGTCATATGCACGGCCAGCAGCCGCGCCGATAGCAATCCCAGTTGCTCCAGCCGTTCCAGCGGCCGGCAACCGTGTTCAGCCTGAAACCGAGCGACCTCAGCGGCGGTTTCGTGAACATGGATATGGATGGGAAGATTCATGTCGTCGGCCAGCCGGCCGATGCGTTCGAGCGCCGATGCGGAGACCGTGTAAGGGGCGTGAGGGGCGAAGGCGGCGCGGACCAGGGGGTCGGCTCGCAGGTCGTCGTGTAGTTGCAGTCCCTTGGCGAGGTATTCATCCATGCTCTGCGCGTAGCCGGTCGGGAAGTCGAAAGCGATCAGGCCCACGCAGGTCCGAATGCCGCACGCTCGCGCCGCAGCGGCCACCACCTCTGGAAACATATACATGTCATTGAAACAGGTGGTTCCTCCCCGCAGCATTTCCGCCATCGCCAGCTGGGCGCCATCGTTGACGAAATCGGGACCGACCCAGCGCGCTTCAACCGGCCAGATATGATCCTGCAACCAGGTCATCAGCGGCAGATCGTCGGCCAATCCGCGCAGCAGGGTCATGCTGGCGTGCGTATGCGCGTTGATCAGGCCGGGGATCAAAACGTGTTGATCGAGATCGAGGCAGAGCCCGGCGTGGTAACGAGTGGCGGCTTCCTCGCGCGGTAGAATGGCGAGGATACGGCCCTCGTCGATGGCGATCGCGTGGTGTTCCAAAGCGCAATGCTCCGGTTCAACCGGGACGATCCAGCGGGCGTTGAGCAAGGTGGCGATGGCTTGCGGCATTCACAGTACTCCGAACACTGATGCCGGATTATAGGACGGGACCGCCAGCAGGTAAAAAAACGCCCCGGGGAACCGGGGCGCGGATGCAGCAATTCCAAGCCGGAGTGAATTACTCGCGGCAAGTCTCCGTGACGGTGGTGATCTCCACACGGCGGTTTTGGGCACGACCTTCCGGATTATCCTTGCCGTTCGGCAGGGTGTTGGGCGCGACCGGCTGAGATTCGCCCATGCTGCTGGTTCTGAGTTTGCCGGCCTGTACGCTCCGCGAGACCAGATAGCTGGCCACGGCATCGGCGCGGCGCTGGCCTAGCCGCATGTTGTAGGCATCGGTGCCCTTGCTGTCGGTATGACCGACGATCTTGACCGTGGAAACCTTTGAAGCCTGATTGATGTCGGAGGCTAGCTGGTCGAGTCTGGCGCGTCCGCGCGGCTTGACCTCGGAGCGGTCGAAGTCGAAGAGCGTGTCGGTTCCCAGAGTGATTTTCTCGCACTGCGCGGGAGCGGGCTCGACTGCTACTTGTCCGCCGCATTCCGGAACGTCTTTCTCAGGAGTCCACCACGGCGTGCGAATGCAGCGGCCATACGGATCCTTGACGATATGGTCCCATGGATCGACGGCGTAGATGCAACCGTACTTGTTGATTGCGTGAGCAGGCAAGGCAGCGCACAGCATTACCGAGGCAGCCAAGCCCAAGCCAAGCTTATGCAGTTTCTCTTTCATCGATATACTCTCCCAAATAGACAACAAAAATTTCTGTGCACGGCAGGTGATCATTCAATCGCGGTCACAGGGACCGGAACCAGTTGAACCGTGACTATCCACTTGGCCAGTATAACCCACCCGATGAACGCTGCGGGCAACAAATTGGCCGGCCACGATGTGTAATGATACAACACTGTGTCAGAATTGCAAAAAATGTTGTACCGACAATAAATGACTTCATTTTGCGCGTTATCTTGGTCTTTTGGCAAGAGATTTTTTGTGGTGGCCTAGTTTATCGTCGGGCCGCAACAAGCAATTTTTATCTGTCCTTCGGAAAATCATCGAGTCGAATTGGCTATGTTGTTTGAATGTGATTGCATACCGGCTGTCGCTTGGCGTGAAGGCGCGCTCGAACTGCTGGATCAGCGCCTGCTACCCGGTGAGGTTCGCTATCGGCGATTGACCGCTGCTGCGGACGTGGCCCAAGCGATCCGCGAGATGGTGGTGCGCGGTGCTCCAGCCATCGGCATCGCTGCCGCTTATGGGGTGGTGCTGGCGGCTCGGACCCGCCATGCCGAAGCGCCGGATCGGTGGCGGACACTGATCAGCGAGGATTTAGATCGGTTGGCGGCGTCCCGGCCGACCGCCGTCAATCTGTTCTGGGCACTGCGGCGGATGGCGCGTGTGCTCGACGAGATTTGGGATCGCGATCCGGTGGAACGTTTGTTGGTCGAAGCGCAGGCGATTCACGGAGAGGATATCGCCGCCAACCGGCGGATGGCGCGACTGGGGGCGGCCTTACTGGGCGGGCGAGCAGCAGTGCTGACCCATTGCAATGCCGGCGCGCTGGCGACGGGTGGTTACGGCACGGCGCTGGGCGTGATTCGAGAGGGATACACGGCGGGGTTGATCGAGCGGGTCTACGCGGATGAAACTCGGCCGTGGCTGCAAGGGGCGCGCTTGACGGCTTGGGAGCTGGTGCAAGATGGGATTCCGGTCACCCTTTTGGCGGACGGGGCGGCGGCAGCCCTGATGCGGCGCGGCGAGATACGCTGGGCCATCGTCGGGGCGGACCGGATCGCTGCCAACGGCGATGTTGCCAACAAGATCGGTACCTATCATCTAGCGGTGGCGGCCCGCTATCATGGCGTGCGCTTCATGGTGGTCGCGCCGACCTCAACGGTGGATATCGCTATCCCCGATGGAACGGCCATACCCATCGAGCAGCGCGCGGCCGAGGAGCTACTGACACTAGGCGGGCAAACGGTCGCAGCGACCGGAGCTGATGTGTGGAATCCGTCGTTCGACGTGACGCCGGCGGCGCTAGTGGATGCGCTGGTCACGGAGCGCGGTGTGGTACTGGCGCCGGACGCGGAAAAGGTGGCACGCTTGATGACAAGTCGAAGCGAGGATTGATAGCGCGCTACACTCGGAATGAGTTGCAAGCAGGCGGGAAGGGACTAACCGGCACAACGACGGGCGCGCTCCAAGCGCGCCCGTCTCGTACCAGGATGCGATTACAGAGCCAGGGATTTGCCCTTCGAGCCCAAATCATTGAAGGCTTCGTTCAGCCGGGCCACCATGTTTTCTTCCGCCGCCCGCAAGTACTTGCGTGGATCGTAGTACTTCTTGTAAGGCTTGTCGGTTTCCGGGTCGACCTGATACAGGAACGCCTTGGGGTTCTGCGTGACGAATTTGCCGATGGCTTCCGAATAGGCGAACTGCAAATCGGTGTCGATGTTCATCTTGAACACTCCATAGCCCACTGCTTCGGTGATCTTGTCCTTTTCCGAGCCGGAACCGCCGTGGAAGACCAGGTTGAGCGGCTTGGCAGCGGTCTTGTGCCGTTGCTCGACGAGCGCCTGGGAGTTCTTGAGAATTTCCGGGCGCAGCTGGACATTGCCGGGCTTGTAAACGCCGTGCACGTTGCCGAAGGAGGCAGCAACCGAGAAGTGGCCAATCGGCGATAGCTGCTCGTAAGCCTGCAATACGTCTTCCGGCTGGGTGTAGAGATGGGAGTTGTCGGCGCTTTCATCCATTTCCTTGCCGATGCCGTCTTCCTCGCCGCCAGTCACGCCCAGCTCGATCTCCAGGCTCATGCTCAAGGGCGCCATACGCTTGAGGACGCGGGCGCACTCGCCGAGATTGAATTCCATCGACTCTTCCGACAGGTCTAGCATGTGCGAGCTGAACAGAGGCTTGCCGTATTGCTTGAAGAACGCTTCGCCGTGATCGAGCAACGCATCCACCCAGGGAATCAGACCCTTGTTGGCGTGGTCGGTGTGCAATACCACGCAGACCCCGTAGTGCTCGGCCAACAGATGAACGTGCTGTGCCGCCGACACCGCGCCCAGTACCTTGGCCTTGAAGCCGTCCTTCATCCCCTGTCCGGCATAGAATTGGGCGCCGCCGTTGGAAAGTTGGATGATGACGTCGGCTTGATTTTTGGCAGCGGCTTCCAGCACCGCGTTGACGGTGCTGCTGCTGCTGACGTTGACCGCAGGCAGAGCGTAGCCACCCGCCTTAGCAGCGGCTACCAAGGTCAGATAATCTTTGCCAGAAACGACACCGGGTTTGAGTTGCGCCATGAAAAGAGTCCTCTCGTTGCGGATCATTATTTGAACAACAGCTAATAGCAGAATCAGTATAGCGTTTGCGCAGCTGCCATCAAGCCGCGAGGGCACGAACCGGGTGACCGTCCGCGGCGGATTTCGAGCCTTCAACCCAAAAGAGCACCGATTGATTCGGGTCGGGCACCGGTTCAGAATAACCTGATAAAAAAGTGGCTGTTCATGTCGTTCGATCAACCCCACACCGAGGAGGCTTCTCGTCATGAGTAAAGTGGCCGAACTGCTGGGCACCAACGCCAATTACCTGTTGGGCTTCGATAGTCCCAAGATCAAAAAGGAATCACTCCATCTGCCCGGCCCGGATTCCGTGGACCGGATTTTCGCCGCGTCCGATCGCAACAATCGGGTGCTGGGTAACCTGCAACGCATGTTCGGGCATGGCCGGCTGGCCGGTACCGGCTTCTTGTCCATCTTGCCGGTTGATCAGGGCATCGAGCATTCTGGCGGAGCCAGCTTTGCCAAGAACCCGATCTATTTCGACCCGGAAAACATTGTCAGACTGGCCATCGAAGGCGGCTGCAACGCGGTGGCTTCGACCTTCGGTGTGCTCGGCATGGTGGCGCGCAAATACGCCCACAAAATCCCGTTCATGGCCAAGATTAACCACAATGAACTGCTGACTTTCCCGAACAAAGCCGACCAGATCATGTGGGGCACCGTCCAGGAAGCGTACGACATGGGTTGCGCCGCCGTGGGTGCCACCATCTACTTCGGCTCACCGGAAAGCGGCCGTCAGATCATCGAGGTCGCGCAAGCGTTCCGCATGGCCCACGAACTCGGCATGGCCACCGTGCTGTGGTGCTATCTCCGCAACAACGCTTTCAAGACCAAGGAAAAGGACTACCATGTATCCGCCGACCTGACCGGCCAAGCCAACCATCTCGGCGTCACCATCGAAGCCGACATCATCAAGCAGAAGCTGCCCGAGAATAACGGCGGTTTCGAGGCCTTGAACATGGGCGGTTCCAGCTACGGTAAGTTCGACAAGAGGATTTACACCGATCTGGCTAGCGACCATCCGATCGATCTGTGCCGCTATCAGATCGCCAACTGCTACATGGGTCGCGCTGGCTTGATCAACTCCGGTGGCGAGTCCAAGGGCGCGGGCGATCTCGAAGCGGCGGTGATGACGGCGGTCGTCAACAAGCGGGCGGGCGGCATGGGTTTGATCTCGGGTCGCAAGGCCTTCCAGCGACCGATGACAGACGGTATCACCATTCTTAACGCCATCCAGGATGTCTATCTCGATGCCAGCGTGACTGTCGCCTGAACCTAGCTCAGTACTGTTGTCCCGAGCCCTGCCCCGTGCGGGGCTTTTTCATTTCCGATCACCTAACAGGATGGATGTTTCGGGTGGTTAGTGAGCACTCTAATGCATCGAAGGCGGGTATTGCACTAACTTAGAGCAATCAATGA
Organism: Candidatus Competibacter sp.; assembly: GCA_037045535.1. Taxonomy (GTDB): domain Bacteria; phylum Pseudomonadota; class Gammaproteobacteria; order Competibacterales; family Competibacteraceae; genus Competibacter_A. The sequence continues at coordinate 509,556 of JBAOHI010000073.1, read as the reverse complement.
ATTTGAGTAGGGAAATTGGATATCATCGTAACGATTTGAGATCAATAGGTTGAGTTTTGTTTTGGTGTTGGCGTGGATTGTGCTGGGTGCCAGCATCTTCTAACCGCGTCTGTTGGTTGCACGGCGCAAACCTGAGAGCGAACCTCATGATCACTCCGACTTCGCCCGCCGGCACCATCGCTATCGCTATCGTAGGCAGCGGTGGCGCCGGCGCCATCACCGCCGGCAGCCTGTTGCTCGAGGCGGCCGGCCAGTTCGGTTGGTACGGTTTGATGACGCGGTCGGTTGGGCCACAGATCCGCGGCGGCGAGGCGCTGGCCATGGTTCGGCTATCATCGACGCCGGTGTTGGGACATGGCGACCGTTTCGATGTATTGCTAGCGTTAGACTGGTGTAACGCTGACCGTTTCGTAGATGAGGTGCCCCTGGATGCCGACAGCTTGATCATCGCCGATGCCCAGGCGGGCGATCCGCCGGCCGCTATTCTTGCCAGTGGCGCGCGCTTGGTGACCATTCCGCTGATCGATCTGGCGGACGATATCGCGGAGGGCCGGCCCAATATCGTGGCGCTCGGCCTACTGGCGCGGCTGCTCACCTTGCCGGTTAAGCCGTTAGTGGCGCTGGTGGGACGGGTGCTGAACCGCAAGAGACTCAATCCAACGTACTTGCATCAGGCGCTGATGGCCGGCCATAGCGCCGCCGCTGCGCTGGACGGTTCGGTCCGACCACCACCACTGGCTACTGACGACGGAACGCGCTGGCTGCTGACCGGAAACGAGGCGGCGGCCCTCGGCGCCTTGCGTGGCGGCGTGCGGTTCGTGGCGGTTTATCCCATCACGCCGGCCACCGATCTGTCGGAATGGTTGGCGCCGCGTCTGCACCAGCTGGGCGGCCACATGATCCAGGCCGAGGACGAGATCGCGGCCCTCAACATGGTGCTGGGCGCTGCGTATGGTGGTGTGCCGGCGCTGACCGCTACCTCCGGCCCCGGGCTGGCGTTGATGAGTGAAACTCTGGGTTTGGCTGTAGCTTCTGAAATCCCCGCAGTGGTGATCGATGTGATGCGCGGCGGTCCATCCACCGGTATTCCCACCAAATCCGAACAATCCGATCTCAACATCGCGCTGTATGGCCTGCACGGTGACGCGCCGCATTTGGTATTGGCGCCGAGTTCGGTCAACGATTGTCTGGTGGTTACCGAATGGGCGGTGCGGCTGGCCGAGGCGCTGCAATGTCCCGCCATCGTGCTCTCGGATCAGTTTTTGGGGCAGAGTCAGGCCGTATGCGACCGGCCGCCCACCGAGGGAGCGAGTGCATCCCCGCGGCTGACTGCCCGGAACGGTGTCAGTAGCTACGACCGCTATGCGGTGACCGCCGATGGCATTTCGCCGATGGCGCTACCTGGGACCGCTGGCGGGCAATACACAGCCGATGGTCTGGAACACAACGCTCACGGCACCCCCTCCAGCCGCGCTGTTGATCATCGCGCCCAACTGGACAAGCGGCGCGACAAGCTGTTGCGCTACGACTTTGGACCGGATTGGATCGAGGTCGATGGCGAGGGTGACTTGGCGGTGCTGACGTGGGGGTCGGCGGCCGCGCCCACCCTCGAAGCCGCAACGCTTGCCCGAGCACAAGGGTTGGCGGTCAAGGTGCTGGTGTTGAAATTGCTATCGCCCACCCAGCCCGCGCGGCTGGAGCGGCTGCTGGAAGGTGTCCGCCGACTGTTGGTGGTCGAGCAAACCCATTCCCAGCAATTCTACGGCTATCTGAGAGCGCACTATACCTTGCCGGAAGCGGTTCGGGTTCTCAATCAACCCGGTCCCCTGCCGATCCGGCCGGCGGCGGTGCTGGCGCAACTGCTACAATGGAGATAAACCCATGGGTAAACCTCAACTGATCATGACCCGTCATGCCGCCAAGGACTACAAGTCCAGCGTCAAGCCGATCTGGTGTCCGGGCTGTGGCCATTTCGGGGTGCAGGCGGCCCTGTTCCGCGCCCTGGAGCATCTGGATCTGCCGCCGGAACAAGTGGCGGTCATTTCGGGCATCGGCTGTTCCTCGCGCTTACCGGCTTATACTGAATGCTACGGTTTTCACGGCATCCACGGCCGGGCGCTGCCGCTGGCGACCGGTCTGAAGGTGGCGCGGCCGGAATTGACGGTAATCGTGGCCAGTGGTGACGGCGACGCCTTTTCCATCGGGGGCAATCATTTTTTGCACGCCTGCCGACGCAATGTGGATTTGACCTGTATCGTGATGGATAACGAGGTATACGGCATGACCAAGGGCCAACCGTCGCCAACCACTGGCCCCGACTGGCACAGCAAGCTCATGCCGGAGGGGACCGGTATCAACCCGTTGCGTCCGCTGGCGGTGGCGCTGGCCTCGGGAGCGGGATTCATCGCCCGTGGATTCTCCGGCGATCCCAACGGAGTCGCCAAGCTACTGGTCGAAGCCATTCAATATCCTGGATTTTCCCTGGTGCAGATTCTCAGCCCCTGCGTGACCTACCGGCCCGAGGAAAGGCACTGGAAACAGCAGGTCCATGCCATCGGTATGGAACCTACCACCAACCCGGTCGAAGCCGGCCAGCGGCTATTCGCCGACGATGGGCTGAGCACTGGCGTTTTCTATCGGGCTGTGCTCCCGGGTTATCCCGGTACCGTCCGGGCCCGGAGCGATGATCATCTGGCTGCCATCGAAGCGGAGCTTGCGCTATGAGCGCGATCGCTACGCTCGAGGAATTGCTCGCGCATGCTCACAATTTGGAATTGGAAGCCGTGGAGCGCTACCAGGAGTTAGCCGACCAAATGGTCGTCCATAATCAACCCGATTTGGTGGAGTTATTTCGGACCATGGTCCGAGTAGAGAGCCTGCATGTCGATAAGGTGAGGGACTTGGCCGCCGATCGAGAGCTGCCGCGCCTCGCGCCGTGGGGGTATCGCTGGTCGACTCTCGAATCGCCGGAAAGCGTGCCGATCGGGGGCGAGAGTTACGGGATGACACCCCGGCGGGCGCTTGAACTGGTGTTGGCCAGCGAGGAACGGGCTTACGCCTTCTTTGCCGGAGTGGCCGATTCCAGCTCCGACCCCGCCGTTTACCAGGCTGCCAGCGAACTGGCCGAGGAGGAACGGCAACACGCGGCGCTGCTGCGCGGGTGGTTGGCCCGCTATCCGGCCGAGGCTGACTCCCGAGAGCCTTTGGATATGGACGAGCCAGTGGAACAGGATTGAGTGAGTTAAGCTGAAAATTCGACTGATTCTAGTATAGAACCCGGTCCCCTCATCGGCCGCAATATTGCTTGCGGACCTGCCCGGAATGGCGAACAATTATTTTTAATATCTCGTTAATAATCGCCTGTTTTACGCCGGAGAGACCAGTATGACCGTGGGCCAATATTGTAACCGCCATGTTATTACGACTACCAGAAGTACCGAGATCGACGAAGTGGCGCGCATGATGCGCCATCACCACGTCGGCACTGTCGTCGTGGTGGAGCATCGCGGCGATGCGGACTATCCCTATCCCATCGGGATCGTCACCGACCGCGATCTGGTCGTCGAGGTGCTTGCCCAGGGTCTTACGCCCAGTGCCGTGACGGTCGGCGATATTATGAGTAGCACCCTGGTGACTGCTAAGGAAACCGACAATCTTTGGCATACTCTTGATCGAATGAGTGTCAAAGGTGTGAGGCGATTGCTGGTCGTGGATGTGGGAGGCGTCTTAGTCGGCATCCTGACCGTGGAGGATGTGTTGACGGCGCTGGCAGTGGGGCTGTCGGATCTAACACGGTTGGTGCAGCGCGGAATCGCCAGGGAAACCCGGCAGCGCCAATAACGCGTCGGGCGAGAGCGGTGGCGGTAAGTGATACTGAAGAGTCTTTAAGGCCGTTTTGGAGGGAAGGGTCATGTTGATCGGTGTACCGAAGGAAATTAAAACCCACGAATATCGGGTCGGGATGACGCCGGGCGGTGTGCGTGAGGCGGTGCGCCACGGTCATGCCGTGCTGGTGGAAACCGGCGCCGGAATGGGCATTGGCCTGGACGATTCGAGTTACGAAAAGGCGGGCGCCCGGATTGCCGCCACGGCGGAGGACGTGTTCGCTCAGGCGGAGTTGATCGTCAAGGTCAAGGAACCGCAGCCGGTCGAGTGTCCCCGTCTGCGGGAAGGACAAACACTGTTTACCTATCTGCATCTGGCTCCCGATCCCGAGCAGGCCAGAGGGTTGTTGGCTTCCGGCTGTACCGCCATTGCCTACGAAACCGTCACCGACTTGCACGGCCGCTTGCCGCTGCTGGCGCCGATGAGCGAGGTCGCCGGGCGGATGTCGATCCAGGCCGGTGCGCATTGTCTGGAAAAATCCCAAGGTGGCAGCGGTACGCTGTTGGGCGGAGTGCCGGGCGTGTTGCCGGGCAAAGTGGCGATCTTGGGCGGCGGCGTGGTCGGCGCCAACGCCGCGCGGATGGCGGTCGGCCTGGGGGCGCGGGTGACGGTGCTCGACCGAGCATTGGCGCGGCTGCGGGAACTGGACGATCTGTTTCAAGGCCGCTTGTTGACCCGTTTTGCCACGCTCGAAGCGATCGAGGAGGAAGTGCTAACGGCCGATCTGACGGTCGGTGCGGTGCTGATTCCTGGTGCCGCAGCCCCCAAGCTGGTGCCGCGAGCGATGCTGGCGGCGATGAAGCCGGGTTCGGTGCTGGTGGATGTCTCCATCGATCAGGGCGGTTGCTTCGAGACTTCACGGCCGACCACCCATGCCGATCCGACTTACCTCATCGACGGAGTGGTGCATTACTGCGTGGCGAACATGCCCGGCGCGGTCGCCCGGACTTCGACGTTTGCCCTCAACAACGCAACTCTGCCGTATGTGTTGCAACTGGCCGACCAAGGTGTCGTTGCCGCGTTGCGCGCCGATCCGCATCTGTGCGCCGGTTTGAACGTCCATCGCGGTCGGATCACCTACCCGGCGGTGGCGCTGGCGCTGGGTTACGACCCTCTTTCACCCGAAGACGCACTATCCCTATCCTAGATCGACCGAGCCCGCTGCCTGGCGGGTGACGAGTGCCCGCCGTACCGGTACAATTCCACCTTTTGCCAACACGGCGCGGAAGATGGTGGTCATGCAAGAACTCAATCCCTATTTCAACCAGATCGGCGACTTGCGGGGGCGCTGCGCGTCTCTGAGGGGGTATCTTTGACTTCGAAACCAAGCGCGAGCGACTGATCGAAGTCAACCGGGAGTTGCAGGAGCCGGATGTCTGGAACAATCCCGAACGAGCGCAAGCGCTTGGTAAGGAACGTGCCCAATTGGAAGTGGTGGTTGAGCGATTGGAACGCCTTGACCGAGGTTTGAATGAGGTCGCCGAACTGCTGACGTTGGCCGGCGAGGAGGACGACGAGGCAGCGGTGACCGAGGTCGTGCGGGACCTGGAAGGCTATGCGTGCGTGGTGGCCGATTTGGAATTCCAGCGGATGTTTGCCGGCGAGCTGGATCCCAACAATGCCTTTCTCGATATCCAGGCGGGTTCTGGCGGTACCGAGGCGCAGGACTGGGCGGAAATGTTGTTGCGGATGTACTTGCGCTGGGGTGAGCGGCGCGGTTTCAAAACCGAATTGCTGGAAGTGTCGCCGGGCGAAGTGGCCGGCATCAAGAGCGCCAGCATCGGTTTCGAAGGCAGCTACGCCTACGGTTGGTTGCGCACCGAAACCGGCGTTCACCGACTGGTGCGCAAATCGCCGTTCGATTCCGGTAATCGCCGGCACACCTCGTTCGCGGCGGTGTTCGTCTCGCCGGAGGTGGACGACAACATTGAAGTGGACATCAATCCGGCGGATTTGCGGGTCGATGTCTATCGCGCCTCCGGGGCCGGCGGACAGCACGTCAACCGTACCGAATCGGCGGTGCGCATCACGCACTTGCCGACCAATATCGTCGTGCAGTGTCAGAACGACCGTTCCCAGCACAAAAACCGCTCTACCGCCATGAAACAACTCAAGGCCAAGCTGTACGAGCTGGAATTGCAGAAGCGCAACGCCAAGGCCCAAGCGGTGGAAGACACTAAATCCGATATCGGTTGGGGCAATCAAATCCGCTCTTACGTGCTGGATCAGTCGCGTATCAAGGATTTGCGTACTGGTATCGAGAACAGTAATACCCAGGCAGTGTTGGACGGTGATCTGGACGATTTCATCGAGGCCAGTTTAAAAAGCGGGTTGTAGGTTTTTTGCGAGTAAAATTTCCTCTTGTTTTCCAGATCTGCTTTCGTTTGGGGCGATAACATGAACTGGCAAGAAGTTTGCGAACATCCCTGCGTTTTTATAATGCAACTGGGAAGATGGAACAATCTGACTTGGCTCCTGATTTTCCCAAGAACGTTGAAATTGATGTGTAGCGTATTATCGCCAGCAGCATAACCTAGCGAAAAAATGATGGACGCCCCCGAAGAATTTTTCGACGAAAACAAGCTGATCGCCCTGCGTCGCCAAAAGCTCGCTGAATGGCGTCAGCTGGGTAATGCCTATCCCACCGATTTCCGTCGCGACGCGCTGGCAGCGGATCTGCACGCCGCTTATGGCGATAAAGACGGTGCCGAATTCGAAACCGAGCATCGGCGCGTTCGTGTCGCTGGGCGAATGCTGGCTAAACGAATTATGGGTAAGGCCAGCTTTGCCCGATTGCGAGATATGTCCGGCGACATCCAATTGTTCGTTCAGAAGAACGCCTTGCCTGAAGGGCTCTACGAGGATTTCAAAGCTTGGGATTTGGGCGACATCCTCGGTGCGGAAGGTACGGTGTTCAAAACCAAGACCGGCGAACTGTCGATCAAGGTCGATACTCTGCGGTTATTGACCAAATCGCTGCGCCCCTTGCCGGAGAAGTTTCACGGGCTGGCCGATCAGGAAACCCGCTACCGGCAGCGTTACGTGGACCTGATCATGAACGAGTCCACTCGCGCGACTTTCAAATTGCGTTCCGCTGTGGTCGCGCATATCCGCGACTTTTTCAATCGGCGCGGCTTCCTGGAAGTCGAGACGCCAATGATGCAGCCGATTCCCGGCGGAGCGGCAGCCCGGCCGTTCATTACGCATCACAATGCGCTGGACATGGAATTGTATTTGCGCATCGCGCCGGAACTGTATCTAAAGCGGTTGGTGGTGGGCGGTTTCGAGAAGGTTTACGAAATCAACCGTAATTTTCGTAATGAGGGATTGTCCACTCGCCACAATCCCGAATTCACCATGCTGGAATTCTATCAAGCTTATGCGGATCATCGCGACCTGATGGATTTGACCGAGGAGTTATTGCGCGGCATGGCGCAAGCTTTATTGAATACCACGATCCTTTCGTATCAGGACGAAAATTACGATTTTGGCCGACCTTTCCGGCGGCTAACGGTCAAGGAAGCGATCTTGTCTTTTAATCTGGCCATCAATGCTGGGCAATTGGATGATTTGGACAGCGCTCGGCGAATCGCTGAAGGATTGGGCTTGAAAGTCCAGCCCGACCACGGTTTGGGTCGAGTGCAACTGGATATCTTCGAGCAGACGGTCGAGCATCAGTTGCGCGATCCAACCTTTATTACCGCCTACCCGACCGAAGTATCGCCGCTGGCCCGCCGCAACGACACCGATCCGACGATCACCGACCGCTTCGAGTTGTTCGTGGGCGGACGAGAAATCGCTAACGGGTTTTCCGAGTTGAACGACCCCGAGGATCAGGCGGAGCGGTTTCGCAAACAGGCGGAAGCGAAAGCTGCCGGCGACCACGAGGCGATGCACTACGACGCCGATTACATCCGGGCGCTGGAATACGGCTTGCCGCCGACGGCGGGAGAGGGGATCGGCATCGACCGACTGGTGATGCTATTCGCCGATGCGCCTTCGATTCGAGACGTGTTGCTGTTTCCGCACCTGCGGCCGGAGTGATCGAAGTCCCACGAGCCGACGTGGCGCAAGCGGTTTGGGGGATTCCGGGACCGAATTCGGGATTTGCCAAGCGGCCTACGGCGGCAAGGCATCGCAGAATCAGCCTATCCATTCTTTCGTTCTTCGTAGCACTGTAACGGCTGGCACAATCCGCGTGACACAGAATGTTGCGATTTTTTCGCAATGGTTTTGCGCGATGCGCGATGCCAGCCGGTTCGTACCGCTTTTATCGATTTATTTTCTTTTTAAAAGAAAGTCCTATCTCAGATCGCCATCGTGCACGCACGTTGGCGCGCTTTTTGACTCTCCTCAGAGCCGGCATCGGCGAATCCACTGACGAACCGAAGCCAATAAAACGATTGCCGAGCGTTTTGGGGATCACCCAGTCCGCTCAAAGGCAACGCCCTGCCACCGGCGGGGAAATGGTGCGGAACGATCCGTGCCCCGTAACCCTAAGAGGAGGTCAACCGTGGAAGCTCATAAACTCTGGCAGTTCCCGATCAAGGAATTTCACCGTATCCCGCGCGGACTGCTCGGCCCTGGTGCTTACGAAATGATCGGCGTGGAGGCCAAAAAGCTTGGCTTCAAGCGCTGTCTGGTCTCGACATCCGGCCTGCGCGGCACCGGCATCGTCGAGGATATCGTCGGCAAGATCAAATACCGCGACATCGACGTGGTGCTCTATGACAAGATCGAATCCAATCCCAAGGATTATAACGTCATGGACATCGCCGACCTTTATAAGCGCGAGAAATGCGATAGTTTCATCTCCATCGGCGGCGGCAGCGTGACTGACGCCACCAAGGGCGCGCGGATCGTGGTTTCCCACGATGGCCGCAACGTCAACGAGTTCGACGGCTTCAACAAATCGGACAACCCAAACAATCCGCCGCACATCGCCGTCAACACCACCGCCGGCACCGGCTCCGAGACCAGTTGGGCCTACGTCATTACCGACACCACTTCGGAAAAAGCGCCCTACAAGTGGCTCGGCATGGACGAAAACGTCCCGGTAACGCTGAGCATCAACGATCCGGTGCTGCATTTCTCGATGCCTGCCGACTTGACCGCCTACTGCGGCTTCGACGTGCTGGCGCACGCTTCCGAGCCCTACGTCTCGCGGATCGACTTCATGCCGAGCTTGGGCAGCGCACTGTTGGGTATCGAACTGGTGGCGCAAAACCTGCGGCGCGCGGTGTTCGAACCGCTGAACTACGAAGCCCGCCTCAACATGATGTACGCCTCCTACATCTCGGCGCAGGCGTTCAACAGCGGTGGTCTCGGTATCATCCATTCCATCTCTCACGCGGTGAGCGCCTTCTACGACTCGCATCATGGTCTGAACAATGCGATCGCTTTGCCCCGCGTTTGGGAATTCAACATGCCGACCAACTACAAGCGCTTCCGTGATATCGCCAGGGCGATGGGCGAAAACGTGGACGGCTTGTCGGATGTTTCCGCCGCCGAACGAGCCATCGAGGCAGCGATCCGCTTGAGCAAGGACGTGCAAGTCCCCGCTAATTTCGTCAGCGTGGGTGCCTACACCAAGTCGCAGATGGGTAAAGGCCGCTACGCCGAACTGAGCAGCGCCAAAGTCGCCGGCGACGACCGCGATGTCGATCGCATCACCCGGCATGTACTCGGCGACGGCTCGACACCGGGCAACGCTCGCGACTGTAGCTACGAGTCCGTGGCGCCAGTCGTGCGTCATTCTTTGACCGGCACCTACTAAAAACGGGTTGCGATTGGTCTAAGCTTTTCACACGAGTGGTTCGCTGAAGGCTTGGTTCGTCGTTCCCGACGGACCAAGGCTGGTGGAGTCGGCGCATGTTCGAATCGATCGAGCAGACCATCGCGCGCTTGCGCGAGCAGCAGTACATCTGCGACCGTAAACTGGCGACCGTCGTCTTTCTGGCCTTGCAAATGCGAAAGCCGATCCTGATCGAGGGGCCGGCTGGCGTGGGCAAGACCGAACTGGCGAAGGTAGTGTCCGCCGCCTTGGGGCGCGCGTTGATCCGGTTGCAATGCTACGGCGGATTGGACGAAGCCCACGCCCTGTACGAGTGGGAGTACGGCAAGCAACTGCTTTACACGCAGATCCTGCGCGACAAGATCGGCCAACTGTTCGACGGTGTCGATGGCCTGCACGAGGCAGTCGCACGCCTGAATCTGCACGAGGACGTGTTTTTTTCCGAGCGTTTCCTGGTGCGCCGCCCCATCCTCCAGGCCATTGACTCCCCCGATCCGGTGGTGCTACTGATCGACGAGCTCGACCGCGCCGAGGAGCAGTTCGAAGCGTTTTTGTTGGAAGTGCTGAGCGATTTCCAGGTCACGGTGCCGGAGCTCGGTACCGTCACGGCCAAGACCGTTCCCTTCGTCATCATCACCAGCAACAACACCCGCGATTTGAGCGATGCCCTCAAGCGTCGCTGCTTGCATCTGTTCATCGATTATCCCGACGAACGACGGGAACTGGAAATCGTTCGCCTGAAAGTCCCGGCGCTGCGCGAAACCCTGGCCGAGCAGGTGATCGCGGTGATCCGCCGTTTGCGGGCGCTAGATTTGCGCAAGGCACCCAGCATCAGCGAGACGCTGGATTGGGCGCGCGCGCTGGTGCTGCTTGACGCCGACGCTCTGACGCCCGCTTTGCTGGAGGAAACGCTGCATTTACTGGTCAAGTACGAGCGCGACACCCAGCGGGTCAACGAGCAGTTGCCTTGGATCGCCGAGCCGATTCAGGGGCAGTCGGCGCCGCAACCCGCCACCGCCCCGACGCCGCTCCCGCCGCAACGGCCGGCCGAACCCGACGCGATGTCTCTGGAACAGCGCCGGCAAGAGCACACCGCCCGCTATTTCACCAGCTATCGCGGCCGCACCGACGGTCGCACCGGGGGCGCGTGATGGACGCCGCCATCAACCGCTTCGTCTTCCTGCTGAAACGGCGGGGCGTGCGGATCTCGCCTGCCGAATCGCTGGATGCAATGCAAGCGCTGGCACGGGTATCGCTGCACGACCGTGACACGGTGCGTGCGATCTTGCGTTGTACTTTGATTAAGGACGTGCGCGATTTGTCCCTGTTCGAAGAGTTGTTCGATCAATTCTTCAGCCTGCCCAAGCACGCGCGATCCGCTGAACCGGCAACCGGATTGCCGCCCCCACCCGAAACCTCGCTGCAACCGTCGGCAGCGGTCGCGGCGCCAGAGGCGGCGAGCGGTCGCCCGGACGGCGATCACGCCCACGAAGATCTCCTCGACATCCGGGATTATTTCGATGAGTCGCAAATGGCAACCCATTTCAACGCCCATCAAGATCCCGACGATTTCAGCTTGGCCGAGTTCGGTCAAAATCTGGTGTTGAGCCGCCACCGCGAACTGCTGGATCAAGCGCTGCGCAACGCCCTGCAACTGTTGAAAGCGCAACGAGTCAAGCATGCCCACCGAGCCGGTGAGTTGAATTTCGACGAGGCCATCGCCGCCTTGGACGCCGATCTGATCGCCGACGCCGTGACCGACCTGCTGGACGAGTTGAACGACGCCGACCTTGACGAAAATTTGCTTCAAAAACTGTCCGCTCGCGTCACCGGCGGCATCGCCAGACTGCCGGAATTGCTGAAACGCCATCTGGAGCGTGAACTGGCACTGCGGCAGGAGTCGTTGCCGACCACCGAGCGACCGGCTCGACCCCGACCCGACTATCGTTTCACCGAGCAGGAGCGGCGGGACATGACCGAGATCGTGCAGCGGTTGTGCCGACGGATGCGCGGCGCGCGTTCTTACCGGCGGCGCATCGGCCCGCAGGGTCGGATCAGCGTCCCGCTGACCTTGCGCCGTAACATGAAATACGAAGGCATCCCGTTTCAGCCGGTGCTGACCCACTATCGCGACGAAAAACCCCGGTTGGCGGTGATCTGCGATGTCAGCCTGTCGGTTCGCAATACTGCTCGTTTCATGCTACACCTGGTCTATAACCTGCAAACGTTGTTCGAGCGGGTGCGCAGTTTTGCCTTCGTCGGCGATCTGGTGGAAATCAGCGCGTATTTCGACCGGCTCGGCATCGACGAGGCCATCGCCGCCGTGTTCGACGGCAGTTTGCTGGATACCGAGGTGGACAGCAACTACGGCCGAGCCTTGGAGCGGTTTCACAATCGCTATCTGGCGGCGGTCACGCCACAGACCACCGTCATCGTCCTCGGCGACGGTCGCGGCAACCGCAACCCGCCCCAGGTCTGGGCGCTGGAGGCGATCCGCCGCCGAGCCAAGCGACTGCTGTGGCTATCGCCGGAATCGCGCGGCAGTTGGCGGATGGGAGGATGCGACATGCCCCTGTACGAGCCGGTGTGCCACCAAACCGAGGTCGTTCGTAACCTGCGGCAGCTCGGTCAGGTGACCGAGAGCCTGTTGCGCCACTCGGTTGTCCGGCCTTGATCATGGAGCCGATCTCATGATGCTCTCGCGCCGTCGTCACGCCCTGTTGGTCGAAGGCTTGGAACAGCGCGCCACGCCACTGGGCGTTAGCGCGCGCTTCCGGCTGTACGCCCTGACCCCGCCACCGACCGACGAGTTCGTCATCGTCCACGATTTCGCACCCACCGAGATCGACAACAACCTCGGCCACCATGTCGTCACCGAGCTGTTGCCGCTGTTGACCGCCCACCGCCAACGCATCGACAGCGGCTACAGCGAACAAGATTTGTTCGAGCGCGCGGTCGGCGACATCGTCCGCTCCATGGCCGGCAACGAGCGCGTCGCCTGGCGGCTGTTTTACGCCAACACCGTGGATGCCACCCAGCGCAGCGCCCGGCTGGGGCGGCCGCCCGAACCACCGAGCGAGTCGGCGAGCGATTTCATCGGCTTGTTCGGCGCGATCTATCGCCGCGCGCTGGAACTGATCGAATCCTTGCCGCCCGCCGCAACGCCGCCGACGGTCCTCGACGTGGCGACCTGTTTCGGCTTCTTTCCGCTGCTGTTGGCGCGCGTCCGTTCCGGGGTTCTGGGCGAGATCGCCGGTTGCGACCTGAACCCAGCGTTGATGGCGTTCGCCGGCGATTACGCCAATCACGACGGCTCGGGTCGGGTCCGGTTCGGCGTCGCCGATATTTTGGCCGACGACATCGAGCGAGAGTTGGCGCCGTTGCCGGCGCGCTTCGACGCGGTAACCGCGCTGCACCTGCTGGAACACCTTGAACCGGTGCAAACCGACCGGGCGATGGCCAATCTCTGGCGGCTCGCCGCCCGACGGCTGATCGTCGCGGTGCCGCTCGAAAAGGTGCCCGATCCTCGTTACGGCCACCGGCAGATCTTCGACCGCGAGCGGCTGCTTGCGTTGGGGCGGGCGCTGGGCGGCCATTGCGAGTACTTCGAGTATCACGGTGGTTGGCTGGTGGTCGATCGATCTCGCGCGAGAACGGGATCGGTCGGATCGCTGCTCGCTGCCCGAGAAAACGGCGACGGGTAAATCCGTCGTCAAAAACTACCGAAGGAGAAACGACATGTTGTACGCATCCCCCGGCCAGTCCGGTTCTAAAGTCAGCTTTAAATCGCGCTACGCCAATTTCATCGGTGGCCAGTGGGTCGCGCCGACCAAAGGCGAGTATTTCGAGAACGTCAGCCCGGTGACCGGTAAGGGCTTCTGTGAAATCCCGCGCTCCAGCGCCGAGGACATCGAACTGGCGCTGGACGCCGCCCACGCTGCCGCCGACGCCTGGGGCCGCACTTCGGCGGCGGAACGGGCCGGCTTGCTCAACCGTATCGCCGACCGCATGGAACAAAATCTGGAGACGCTGGCGGTTGCCGAGACTTGGGACAACGGTAAACCGGTGCGCGAGACATTGGCCGCCGATTTGCCCTTGGCGGTCGATCACTTCCGCTATTTCGCCGGCTGCATCCGCGCCCAGGAAGGCTCGCTGTCGGAGATCGACGACAACACGATCGCCTATCACTTCCACGAACCGCTGGGCGTGGTCGGCCAGATTATCCCCTGGAATTTCCCGATCCTGATGGCGGTTTGGAAGCTGGCACCCGCTCTGGCCGCCGGCAACTGCGTGGTGCTAAAACCGGCCGAACAGACGCCCGCCTCGATCTTGGTATTGCTGGAGCTGATTCAGGATTTGCTGCCAGCTGGCGTGATCAACGTGGTCAACGGTTTCGGGGTGGAAGCCGGCAAGCCGCTGGCCTCCAACCGGCGTATCGCCAAGATCGCCTTCACCGGCGAGACCACCACCGGCCGGCTGATCATGCAGTACGCCTCGCAAAATTTGATTCCGGTCACGCTCGAATTAGGCGGCAAATCGCCCAACGTGTTCTTCGCCGATGTCTGCGCCCAGGACGACGACTTTTTCAACAAGGCCTCTGGAAGGTTTCACCATGTTCGCCCTCAATCAAGGCGAGGTTTGCACTTGTCCGTCGCGGGCACTGATCCAGGAATCCGCCTACGACCGATTCATCGACCGGGCGGTCAAGCGGGTGAAAGCGGTCAAGCAGGGTCATCCGCTCGACACTGACACCATGATCGGCGCGCAGGCTTCTTCCGAGCAGATGGAAAAAATCCTGAGCTATATCGATATCGGCCGCCAGGAAGGCGCGGAATGTCTGACCGGCGGACAACGCAACGAACAGAGCGGCGAATTGAAAAACGGTTATTACGTTCAGCCGACGGTGTTTCTGGGCAACAACCGGATGCGCTTGTTCCAGGAAGAAATCTTCGGCCCGGTGTTGGCGGTTTCGACCTTCAAGAGCGAGGCTGAGGCGCTCTCTATCGCCAACGACACGCTCTACGGCTTGGGCGCGGGGGTATGGAGCCGCGATATGAATACCGCCTACCGGATGGGGCGCGGGATTAAAGCCGGTCGGGTCTGGACCAACTGCTATCACCTGTATCCGGCCCACGCCGCATTTGGCGGCTACAAGCAATCCGGTATCGGTCGGGAAACCCACAAGATGATGCTGGATCACTACCAGCAGACCAAGAATCTGTTGGTGAGCTACAGCCCGAAGGCGCTGGGTTTCTTCTAACCGCGAACCCACGAGGCCGGCTTGCCGGTCGGCCTCGCTAAATCATCGAGGTGGCATCATGACGAGCGTTTCTCGCGTGCTGGCGACCGATGCGGCATTGGATTTGATCGCTCGGCTCAAGACCAAGCACGGCCCGTTGATGTTCCATCAGTCCGGCGGCTGTTGCGACGGCAGCTCGCCGATGTGCTACCCGGAAGGCGATTTGTTGGTGGGTGACAGCGACGTGCGTTTGGGCGAAATCGGCGGCTGCCCGTTTTACATGAGCGTCGCCCAGTTCGAGTACTGGCAGCACACCCAACTCATCATCGATGTCGTTCCCGGACGAGGCGGCATGTTTTCCTTGGAAGGGCCGGAAGGCGTGCGCTTCCTGACCCGTTCGCGACTGTTTACCGACGACGAATGGAAGGCGTTGTCGGGAAGTGAATAAGTCGCCGATTGCGCAAAATGATGCGTGATCCGGCCAATAAAAAGTGATTTCACCAAAGCGAGGATCAACCCCCATGCCCAAGTACCTGATCGAGCGAGAGCTGCCCGGCGCAGGCAAATTGTCCCCAGCCGACCTGAAAGCCATCTCGCAAAAATCCTGTAGCGTTCTGGAAAATTTGGGGCCGCAAATTCAGTGGGTGCAGAGCTACGTCACCGACGACAAGATTTATTGCGTCTACATCGCGCCCAATATTGACATGGTGAAGCAACACGCCGAGCAAGGTGGTTTTCCGGCCAATCGCATCTCCGAGATTAGGGCAGGCATCGATCCCACAACAGCCGAAGGCTGAACGCCGGACAACGGGCGTCGGCGCCCGTCGTTCTTCCCTTGCCTTTTCAATTCCTGACTGCTGGGCCGCAATGCCAGCGGAAGCGATGCGTCCATGAGCTACGACCTGTTTCGCCGAGGATTGAGTGCCCCGATCTGCCTGACTTGGGAGATCACCTACGCTTGCAATCTGCGTTGCGTCCACTGTTTGTCCTCATCGGGGCACCGTCGCCCCGACGAATTGACCACCGCCGAAGCCAAACGCCTGATCGACGAATGGGCGGAGATGAAGGTGTTTTACATCAACGTCGGCGGTGGCGAGCCAATGAGCCGCAAGGATTTTTTCGAGTTGATGGATTACGCGCTGGCGCGCGGGATCGGTGTCAAGTTCAGCACCAACGGTTCCTTGATCGACCGGGCGGCGGCGGCCTGGATCGCCTCGCGGGATTACCTGGACGTACAGATCAGCCTGGATGGGGCCACCGCCGAAACCAACGATCCGGTACGCGGCGAAGGCTCTTATCAACGTGCCTTGACCGCCATGACACATCTGGCGAAACAGGGCTTTCCTTTCAAGATCAACGCCACCGTTACCCGCTACAACTACCCGCAGCTCGACGAGCTGTACGCCTTGGCCCAGCAATATAAGGCTGAATTGCGCCTCACCCGGCTGCGGCCCACCGGACGCGGCGGCGCGGTCTGGCGGGACTTGCGCCCGACCCACGACCAGAATCGCGGGTTGTACGATTGGCTGTTGCAGCATCGGGACGTGCTGACCGGCGATTCGTTCTTTCACCTCTCCGCCTACGGCCAGCCGTTGGAAGGGCTGAATCTGTGCGGGGCCGGGCGGATCGTCTGTTGCGTCGATCCGGTGGGCGAGGTGTACGCTTGCCCGTTTCTGCTGGCGCCCGAATTTGCCGCTGGCAACGTCCGGCAACCGGGCGGTTTCACCGAAATCTGGCGATCCGCGCCGCTATTCGCCCACTTGCGCGATTGGCAAGTCGGCGGCGGTTGCCAGCATTGCAACGCCTACGCGCTCTGTCACGGCGGCTGTATCGCGGCCAAGCATTTCGAGGGCCGCTCGCCCGATGCACCCGATCCCGATTGCGTTTACGAATCCGCCGATCGCGCGGCGATGGCTTGAGGCCACGGTCATGAGTCCGCAACCCGATAGTCGATTCGATCTCCTGTTCGCGCCGCTGGCGTTGGGTCGCAAGACCGTGCCCAACCGCTTCGTGTTCGCCGCCCACCAGACCAACTTCGCCACTCACAACCGGCTGAACGAGCGTCATGTCGCCTATTACGCAACGCGGGCGGCCGGCGGCGCGGGCCTGATCGTGCTGGAAGGTAGCGTGGTTCACCCCTCGGATTGGCCTTACGAGTACACGGTGTTCGGCCACGACCCCACCGTGGTGGACGGCTATCGCGCGGTGGCGGAGGCCGTGCATCGGCACGGTGCGCTGGCGCTGGCGCACCTGACCCATAGCGGCATGCAGGGCAGCAGCCACTACTCCCAGTTGCCGCTGTGGGCGCCATCGCCGGTGCCGGAAGTCAACAGCCGCGAGTTGCCCCAGGCGATGGAAGCCGAAGAGATCGCCGCCGTGGTCGAGGGATTCCGCCAGGCGGCGCGCTACGCCAGCGATGGCGGTCTGGACGGAATCGAAATCAACGCTGGCCAGGACAGCCTGATCCGCCAATTCCTATCGCCGCTGACCAACCAGCGCAACGACGAGTACGGCGGCGCGCTGGAGAACCGGTTGCGTTTCGCCCGCCAAGTGATCGAAGCAGTGCGTGGCGAGGTCGGCCGCGATCTGATCGTTGGCTTGCGGCTGGTCGGCGACGAGTACGCGCCCTGGGCCGGGATCAAGCCGGAAGATGCCGCCGAGATCGCCAAGCATCTAGCGGATGACGGTCGGATCGATTTCATCAGCGTCACCAGCGGCAGCATCTACACCGGCCATCTCACCCGGCCTGGCTTGTACCAGCCACCCGGCTTCGCCGTCCATCTGGCCGCCCTGATCAAGGCGGCGGTGGCGCTGCCGGTATTCGCCCAGGGCAGCATCGTCGATCCCGGCATGGCGGCGGCGCTGCTGGCCGAAGGCAAAGCCGACGCGGTGGAGATGACCCGGGCGTTGATCGCCGATCCGGAACTGCCGGCCAAGCTGCGCCAAAACCGAATCGACGACATCCGGCCCTGCTTGCTCGCCAACCAGGATAACATCATCGGCTTGGTGCAGAACCCGCGCCTGAGTTGCGCCAACCATCCTGCCGCCGGCCACGAGGGCGAGGCCGAGTTCGCGCCGTTGATCCCGGCCCGCAATCCCCATCGGGTGCTGGTGGTGGGCGGTGGACCGGCTGGACTGGAAGCGGCGCGGGTCGCCGCCCTGCGCGGTCACCGCGTCACCCTTTACGAGCGGAGCCAACGGCTCGGCGGCGCGATTCGGCTGGCTGCTGCTGCCCCCGGCCGCGAGCGCTTGGCGCTGGCGGTCGATTGGCTGGAAACCCAAATCCGCAAGCTGGATGTGTCGGTGCGCTTCGGCGTCGAAGTAACCGAGGACATCGTGCGCCGGGAAGCGCCCGAGATCGTGATCGTGGCGGTCGGTGGCAAGTCCAACCGCTGGGCCGAGGTGCGTTACCCTGAATCGGTGCCAGTACTTACGCCGCGCCA
Source organism: Candidatus Competibacter sp. (assembly GCA_037045535.1). GTDB lineage: Bacteria > Pseudomonadota > Gammaproteobacteria > Competibacterales > Competibacteraceae > Competibacter_A. Next base: position 491,195 of record JBAOHI010000073.1, on the reverse strand, counting down.
AGTGCTGGGTGGGGAGGTGCCGGTCTCGCCTGGCTGGGCGGTCGTGCTCGATGCCATCGGCGATCCCGTGGGGATGGGCGTGGCCGAATGGCTGGTCGAACGCGGCTGGCAAGTAGAGGTCGTCACTGGTGACATGTTCGTCGGCCAACGGCTGACTGCCTCGCTGGAGCTGACCGCCTGGAACCAGCGGGCCGCCGCCCGAGGCATCGGTTTCCGCCCGCAGTTCGAGGTGCGCGAAGTCGCTGCCCGCAGCGTGATCGGCGTCGACCGTTTCGACCGTCGGGAAATTTGCCTCGACGAGGTCGATCTGGTCGTCGATGTCACCCCGGAAGTGCCCGATGAAACGCTTTACTTCGCCCTCAAAGCGGGCGGGTTACGGGTGATCCGGGCCGGGGACTGCGTGGCGCCCCGTTCTCTCGCCCAGGCGATTCTGGAAGGCTACCGGGCCGGCCGGGAGGCGTGACATGAGCAATCGACCCCGTTTGCTGTTCACGCCGATGAAGATCGGGAGCATCACGCTCAAAAACCGGATCGTGTTCTCGGCGCACCTTACCAACTACGCCCAAGACTTCATGCCGAGCGAGCGGCATCTGTTCTATTACCGCGAACGGGCACGCGGCGGCGCCGGCCTGATCATCACCGAAGAGCAATCGACCCACCCGACCGATCATCCCTACGAAAAGCTGATTCACGCCTTTCATCGCCGGGTCATTCCCCATTATCGCCGGATCACAGCGGCGGTCCACGCCGAAGACGTGCCGATCCTGGCCCAGATCAACCACAACGGGGGGCAGGGCAGCGGCATGTTTACCCGGCTGCCGGCCTGGGCGCCGTCGGCGCTCGCCGATCCGCTGTTTCGCGAAGTCGCCAAGTCGGTCGAGCACGAGGACATTCTCGAAATCATCCGGGGTTACGCGCGCGTGGCCGCTTACACCCGCGAAGGCGGCTTCGACGGGGTGGAGCTGCAATGCTCCCATTCCTCCATCGTCCGCCAATTCCTGTCGCGCAACACCAACCGCCGCACCGACGAATACGGCGGCGCTCTGGAAAACCGCGCCCGGTTGCTGCGGGAGATCGTCGCCGCCATCCGCAACGAAGTCGGCCGCGATTACGTCATCAGCGTCCGGCTGTGCGGCGACGAGTTGATCCCGGCCGGCATCACCCTCGACGAAGCGGTGGCCGTGGCCCAGATTCTGGAGCAAGACGGCCAGATCGACCTGATCAACACCAGCATCGGCACCGCCACCCAAACCCTGTACATGATCGAAGCCTCGATGCGGATCCGGCCGGATTACGCGCTGTTCATCCCGTCCGCCATCCGCAAGGCGGTGCGGTTGCCGGTCATCGGCGTCGGCCGCATCAAGGATCCCATTCAGGCGGAGCGCATCCTGCAAGAAGGCCATGCCGATCTGGTGGGCATCGTGCGCGGCCAGATCGCCGATCCCGAGTTCGCCCGCAAAGCGCGGGAAAACCGGGCCGACGATATCCGCCTTTGCCTGTCCTGCAACCAGGAATGCGTGGGCCGGATGGGTCTCAACCGCTGGATGGGCTGCATCGAAAATCCGGCGACCGGCCAGGAAAAGCACTACGGGGTTGGCACCCTGCAACCCGTCGCGACCCCCAAGCGGGTGACGGTCATCGGCGGCGGTCCCGCCGGGCTCAAGGCCGCTACCGTGGCCGCCCGGCGCGGCCACCGCGTGACCCTGCTGGAGAAAGAATCGCGGTTGGGCGGGCAGGTGGTGTGGGCGGTGCGAGTTGCCAACCGGGCCGAGTTCGGCGATATCGTCCGCAACCTGCTGCACGAGGTCGAGCAACTGGGCATCGAGGTGCAAACCGGCGTCACCGCCACGGCGGAATCGGTGCTGGCCGCCAAGCCGGAAGCGGTGATCGTCGCGACCGGCGCGGTCCCCGACCGCTTCGCCATCCCCGGCAGCGACGGGCCCGGTGTCGCGGACGTGGTCGATATCCTGTCTGGCCGGATCAAGCCGGGCCGCAAGGTGCTGATCGTGGACCGGCTGGGTTTTCACGAAGCCACCAGCGTGGCCGAGTATCTGGCCGAGCAAGGTTGCGCGGTGGAGGTGGTGACCCCAACCCTGTACGTCGGCCAGGACCTGGGGGTTACGCTCGATCTGGAAAACTGGTACCGCCAAGCCCGGCGCTTGGGTATCCGCTGCACCCCCAACCATTCGGTGCTGAGCATCGAGAACGGTGCGGTCACGGCCCTGCACAACTACAGCGGTCAGATGGTGACCTTTCCCGAGGTGGACACCGTGGTGCTGGCAATCCACCGCCGAGCCGACGATGGCTTGTACCGGGAGCTGAAAGCCGACCGAGCGCGTGCCGACCACTTGCTGCAGCAAGTGCGCGAGGTCGATGAGCCGATGTACGAAAAACTGAAAGGCAAGGTGCCGGATCTCTATCGGATCGGCGATTGCGTGGCGCCGCGCCGGGCGCACGCCGCTATCCTCGAAGGCGAACGGGTCGGGAGGAAAGTGTAAATGGACAAAGCGTTGGCAGTCATCGCCGAAAGCCTGCACGGCGAGCTGACGCTCGCCAGCCTGGAATGCGTCGAAGAAGGCCGCGAGATCGCCGACCGGCTGGGCGTGCGGGTACGGGCTATTCTGTGCGGCGACGATGTGGCGCCGCTGGCGGAAACCCTGGCCGCTCACGGGGCCGACGCGGTTACGGTGGTGGAGCACGAGGCGTTGGCCCAGTTCAGCGCCGACGGTTGGCTTCAGGCGCTGGAGCCGGCGTTGCTCGGCGTCCGTCCGGTGTTGTTGCTGGCTCCGGATAGCGGCCAGGCACGCGCTTGGCTGCCCCGGCTGGCCGCGCGCTGGCGGTTGCCGCTGGTCGGCTGCTGCATTCGGGTCGGCATCGTCGGCGACGGCTATCCCGAGGTGGTTCGCTACACCTACGGCGGCGCCTGCCAGGAACGGTTGGTCTGGCCTTACGCCACGCTGGTGTGCGCTTTGCTGGCGCCCGGCGTGCGCGGCGTGGGCGCGCCCCGGCGCGAGCGGGCCGCAGAGGTCGAGGTTTTGCACCCGGAGCTCGATCCTACCCGTTTCCGCGATCGCACGCTGCGCACGCTGCCGGCCGATCCGCGCACGGTGGATTTGAGCGAGGCCGAGCGGATCGTTTCCGGCGGTTTTGGCGTCGGCGGGTCGTCCGGCATGGCGCTGCTGCGACGGCTGGCGGAGCGGATGGGCGCCGCGCTCGGCGGTACTCGGGTCGCGGCGGATCGCGGTTGGTTGGAGACGGATCGCTTCATCGGTTCCACCGGCAAGATCGTCGCCCCGAAATTGTACATAGCGTTCGGCGTCTCGGGCGCCGGCCAACATTTGGCTGGCATCACCGACAGCGAGTGGGTCGTGGCCGTTAACAGCGACCGCACCGCACCCCTGCTGAAGCGAGCGGATCTGGGTGTGGTGGGCGATCTGCACCAGATTTTGCCGTGCCTGCTCGATCGATTGGAGGCGCTTGCTCTTTCGGAAGCTTCCTCCGGCGGCGGATTGTCGGACGTTGCCACACCAGCCCTGGCCACTACCACCGATCCCACGTCGAGGGTCGCGGAGATTTCGCGATGAGTGCATCCATTCCCAGCGAATCGTTCGACATCATCATCGTCGGCGCGGGACCCGCCGGCAGCACCGCCGCGCTGCTCTGCGCTCGCGCCGGGCTTAAGGTGCTGCTGCTGGAGCGCGGCGAATACGCCGGTGCCAAGAACGTCTCCGGCGCAGCGTTTTACGGCAGCGCCATTCTCGACGAGCTGATTCCCAACTGGTGGGAGCAAGCGCCGGTCGAGCGCTATATCTGCCGGCGCGACATCGCCTTCATGTCGCCCACCACCAGCGTCGCGCTCGATTTTCATTGCGCTGGCACGGGCTACACCACGCCGCCCTACAACGGTTTTACCGTGCTGCGGCCGCGTTTCGACCGCTGGTTGGCCGCTCAGGCCGAAGCGGCCGGTGCTTTTTTGCTGACCTCGACGGTGGTGGACGATGTGCTGCGCGAAAACGGCCGGGTGGTCGGGGTCCGGGTACGCCGCGAGCAGGGCGAGATTCGCGGCAAGGTGGTCATCGCCTGCGATGGCGTCAATTCCTTCCTGGCCAAGAAAGTCGGGTTGCAACGCGAGTTCCACCCCCACGAGCTATCCCTGGGGGTCAAGGAAGTGTTGGGCCTGGACCCGGCGATCATCGAGGATCGCTTTCGCCTGTCCGGCGACGAAGGCATCGCGTTCGAGTACCTGGGCGCGATCACCGAGACCGTGCACGGCGGCGCGTTTCTCTACACCAACCGGGATTCGTTGTCGCTGGGCGTGATCGGCCAAGTGTCGTCCTTGGTGGAGCAACGCAAGCGGCCTTACGAGCTGCTGGAGCGGTTCAAGGCCCATCCGGCGGTGGCGCCACTGGTGCGCGGCGCCAAGCTGCGGGAGTATTCGGCCCATTTGATTCCGGAAAGCGGTTGGACCATGAAGCCGACTCTGTACACCGATGGCATGTTGGTGGCCGGCGATGCCGCTGGTTTCTGCCTGGCGGCCGGGCTGTATCTGGAGGGGATGAACTACGCCATGCAATCGGGTCTGGCGGCGGCGGAAACCGCCGTCGAAGCCTGTCGCCAGAACCGTTTTTCCGCCCGCGCCTTGAGCGCCTACCGGAAAAATCTGAAGCGGCGCAATGTCTCCACCGACTTTCGGGCTTACCGGCACGCGCCGGCCTTCGTCAACAGCGCCCGCTTGCAAAACCTCTATCCCGAAGTCATCGCTCACGGCATGGAGCAACTGTTCCGGGTGGACGGCGGCCCCAAGCGGAAAATTCTGCCGCTGGCCCGCCGCCTGGTGCGCCAGTTTCAAATTAAGCCGGGTGATCTGTTGCGGGACGGCTACCACCTGGCGAGGGCCTATCTATGGTGATGACTACCCACGAAGAGAAGATGCGCACGGTGCGCTTTCGGGTGGCGGCGACCCCTCACATCGTTGTCGACTCGTCGGTCTGCCGCGCCGGCTGCACGCTGCACGCCTGCGTTTACGTTTGCCCCGCCAATCTATTCGTGCCGCTGGACGATGGTGGCATCCTGTTCAACTACGAACAGTGCTTCGAGTGCGGCACTTGCTATGTCGCCTGCAACCAGGAAGGGGCCATCCGCTGGTCCTACCCGGACGGCGGTTACGGGGTCACGTTTCGGGAATCCTGAGCAGCCTGGACCTATCGAGCGGAGCGCGCCATGCACATTGCCGTTTGCCTCAAATACGTTCCCGATCCGAGCACGGTCGAAGTGGATCCGCTGACCGGCGCGATCGACGAAGGCCGCATGCTGTATATGATCAACCCGGCCGACGAAAGCGCCTTGGAGCTGGCGTTGCGGTTGCGGCCGCCGCACGGAGCCGTGACCGCCCTCAGCGTCGGTCCGGCCGAGGCGGACGCGTTGTTACGGGACGCGCTGGCGGCGGGCGCCGACCGCGCCGCTCGGGTGTGGGATGCCGCGCTCGGCCCGATCAAGCCGGCGATCACCAGCATCCTGCTGGCGGCCGCGCTACGGGTGGTCGGCTTGCCGGACCTGGTGCTGTGCGGCGGGCACAGCGCGGATCGCGGTTCCGGCACAGTCCCCGCCTTGCTGGCTGAACATCTCGATTGGCCGGCGCTCACCGACGTGACGCAGTTTGAAATCGATGCGGGACAGGCACTAGTCCAGCGCCGGCTGGCGCGCGGAGCGCGCGCCGAAAGCGAGGTTCGGTTACCGGCCGTTCTCGGCTTGGACGTGGACGGGATCCGGTTGCGCCAAGCCAGTCTGCCCAGCCTGATGCGGGCCAAGCATGCGCCGATTCCGCTGTACGGGCTGGACGCTTTGGATTTATCGCCCCAAGACTTGCGCTTTCCGGCGATGACCCTGCACGAGATCATGCCGCCGCGCCCGCGCGCGCGGGTTCTGTTCGCGCCCGATTCCGCCGGCTCGGTCGAAGAGCGGATCGGCCAGATTCTGTCCGCTGGCATAGCCGGCAAATCGGGCAAAATTCTGGAGGGCGGCACGGTGGAACAGCAAGCCGACGCTATCGTGCAGTTTCTGCTCGAACACGGTTTTCTGGAACGGCGGATCGAATCATGAAGCGACTGGCCGAACTGACTTGGCCGGAAGTGGCTGAGGCGGTGGCTGCCGGTGCGACCACGGTGATCTTGCCGCTGGGCGCCACCGAGCAGCACGGTCCCCATCTGCCGCTCGGCACCGATACCGTGCGCGCGGTGGCGCTGGCCGAGCGGCTGGCCGAGCGTTTGCCGGTACTGGTAGCGCCCGTCTTGCCTGTCGGCTGTTCCGACGAGCACGGCGGTTTTGCCGGTCTGTTGAGCTTGGCCGCCGAGACGTTGGCGGCGGTGATCGCGGATTGTGCGCACCGCATGGCCGGCTGGGGTGTGCGACGCTTGGTGGTGCTGTCCGCGCATGGCGGTAACGGCCGGGCGCTGGCGCTGGCGGCAGCGCGGTTGCGGCGAGAATTGCCCGAACTGGCGTTGTGGATTCCCGATGCCGCGACCGTCTGCGGCGAGGCCGTGCGAACCGTCGCGGCGCTGGATGGTATCCCATTCACCGCCGTGGGTCTGCACGCGGGCGAAGGCGAAACTTCGGAGCTGCTGCGGCTGTGCCCGGAGCAGGTGCGCATGGATCGGGCGGCGCCGGACTATACCGGCGACATGGATGAGGGACTGGCTCGACTGGTCGCGGCCGGCACGCGAGCGCTGGCTGCCAGCGGCGTGGTGGGCGATCCGCGGCCGGCGGAGGCGGACCGGGGGGAGCGTTATCTGGCGGCGCAAGCCGCGTGCTACGAGGCAGCGCTGGCCGCGCTGTTGGCCGCTGAGCCGGCAGCCCGTGCCGCGAGCACCGACGCATGATGCCGGCGATCCAGGCAGCGACTTTTGAGCAGTTCCGCGATCCCGGCGGCGATGCGGCGTCCGCGTCGGCGGATTTGCCGGCGCTGCAGCCTGCACGCTACGCCTTGCAGCCGGGTCTATCGGTCCGCATCGATGCGCGGGGCGGCGTCTTACTTTGTCTGCGGCCGTTGTGGGCGTTGCGTTTGAACCAGCGGGCGACGGTGTTGCTCGCCGCCTTGCAGCGGCCGTGCAGCGTTGCCGAACTCGCGAAGACCGGTTCCGACCCGGCGTCAGCCGATATCACCGCCTTTTTGGATGAGTTGTGGCGTCGTCGGTTGCTGGTTTGGTATCCGCCGATTCCCGTGTTCTGGCCCAAGGTGTCGATCATCGTGCCGGCGCGCGGCCGCCCGGCGGCAACCCGCCGCTGCGTGCAATCCCTGCTGGCGCTGGACTATCCCGCTGACCGTCGCGAGATCATCGTGGTGGACGATGCCTCGACGCCACCGCTGGCGTCGGTGTTGCGGGATTTGCCGGTTACCCTGCTGCGCCAAGAACGCAATATCGGTCAATCCGCCGCGCGCAACCTCGCGGCGGCGGTAGCGACCGGAACGGTACTGGCGTTTACCGACAACGACTGCGTGGCGGAGCCGGACTGGCTGCGCGCACTCGTCCCCTATTTTGCGGATCCGGAGATTGCCATCGTCGGCGGCCGGGTCGTCGCGCCGGCTGCCCGGGGCGCGGTCGCGGCGTTTGAGGCGGTACGTTCGCCGCTGGACATGGGCGCGGTCGCGGCGGAAGTGACCCCGGCGGCGGCCGTGTCTTATCTGCCGACCTGCAATCTGCTGGTGCGACGCGATGCGATGCGGGATCAAGGCGGCTTCGACGCGACCTTGCGAGTGGGCGAGGACGTGGATTTCATCTGGCGCGTCCTGCGTGCCGGCTCGCGTGCTCGGTATGTGCCAGAGGGCCGGATCGTGCACGATCATCGGGTGCGATGGGGCGATTGGCTGAGTCGCCGCGCCGATTACGGCTCTTCCGAAGCAATCTTGCAGCAGCGTCACCCGGAAAGCCGGCGCCTGATGCCGATGCCGGCTGTCGATCTGCTGGCGCTGACGGCGGTCGCCCTGGTGCCTTGGCTCGGGGCGGCGGCGTTGTGGCTGGGGGTGGCGGCGGTCGCTCTGTTCGGTGCGGAACTGTTCGAGAAGCGACGCAAGCTGCGACGGCTGGCGGTCGAGCTATCGGTTGGCCGCATCGCCGCCGCGCTGGGCCGGGAGCATGCGGCGGCGCTTTACCACCTGAGCGCCAACGCGGTCCGCTATTACGGTTTCCCACTGCTCGCCGTCGGGCTGGCGTGGCCCGGTTTGCTGGCGGCGGTGGTCCCGCTGCTGGCGGTCGCGCCGCTGACGGATTACCGCCGCCTGCAACCCCGGCTATCGTGGCCGGCGTTCGTCGGCTTGTACTGGCTGGAGCTAGCCGCTTACCAGCTCGGAATCTGGCGCGGTTGCTGGCGGTGGCGCACCTTGCGTCCGCTGCTGCCGCGTCTGTGCTGGCGGCGCTGATGCCGGGGAGGCGATGCAATCCATCGTGATTCGAGCCCCGCGACCGGCTGACGGCGCCACCTTCTTACCTCTGCGATTAATCAACCCCAAGGAGATCACTGCCATGTATATTCCTGTCGAACAACGCCCGGCGATGCCTGCTCAACCGCTTCCGCCCACGGCGGCCATTCCTGTCCCGCCGACCGAAAACGTCGTCGCTCGGCGGATCGAACCAGCGGTTGAACCGCCTCGGATCACCGAAGAATTGCTGATCGAGGAAGTCAGCATCGATGGGATGTGCGGCGTCTACTGACCCGACACAAGCATACCTCGCCCACCGGCGAAAAACGGCGGTGGTGCGATTGTGGCCGAAACCTGAAACCGATCCCGTCCGGTTCGTGTGGAGCCGGACGGTTGCGCTGCCCTGTCGGGCATTGCCGGCGGCGTGCGGCCGAACCAAGCGTGGAGAATACGGTACGATGGGTAAACTGGAAGGTAAGGTCGCGCTGATTACCGGGGCGGGACGCGGTCAGGGTCGGGCGCACGCCGTGCTGATGGCCCGTGAGGGGGCCGACATCGCGGCGCTGGACATTTGCCGCGATCTCCCTTACCCGCGCTATTCGCTGGCGGGTCGCAGCGATCTGGAAGAAACGGCCAGCCAAGTACGCGCACTTGGCCGCCGAGCCTTGGAACTGGTCACCGACGTGCGCGACAGTGCGGCGATGGCCGCCGCCGTCGCCGAAACGGTCGCCGCGTTCGGGCACATCGATATTCTGGTCTGCAATGCCGGCATCGCCGATATGGCCTTGACCTGGGATATCACCGAGGAATGGTGGGACATCATGCTCGATGTCAACCTCAAGGGTTACTGGCTGGCGGTGAAATACGTGGTACCACAGATGTTGGCGCAAGGAACCGGTGGCAGCATCGTCATGACCTCATCGGTCGCCGGTTTGCGCGGGGAGCCGGGAATGGCGCACTACTGCGCCTCGAAATGGGGGGTGATCGGTTTAGCCCACGCGCTGGCGCAGGAGCTGGCGCCGCATCGCATCACCGTCAATACGCTGCATCCTACCGCCGTGAACACCGACATCATTCCCGGCATGGCGCAGGCCGCCGATATGGCTACCGAGGATCTGATCGAGTTCATCCGCCACGGCAATGCTTTGCCGGTCAAGCTGATCGAAGCGGAAGATGTCGCCAACGCCGCGCTCTGGCTGGTTTCCGACGAGGCGCGCTACGTGACTGGACAAAAACTCTCCATCGACGCTGGGAGGATGCTGAAATGAATGCGACCGTCGAATTGGCCGCCTGCTACCGGCTGGCTCCGAATGTGGCGATCAGACCGGAACGCTTCGGTGGTCTGGTGTACCGCTACGACAACCGCCGCCTCTATTTTCTGCAGTCCCATCGATTGGTCGATCTGGTGAACCATTTGGACGGACACCGTTCGTTACGAGACGTTCTCGACGAGTTTCTGCGGCTGCAGGATTTGCCCAGCACGGCCCACGAGACGCTGGTCGCGGCGGTTGCTCGGCTGGCGGGATTGGGTATTTTGACGGACTGTGCGGCAACCCCTCTCTCGCAAGTACGCGAAGGATAAAGGGGAGGGCATTGCAGACCACGCCTTTCGAGTCGTCGGATGAACCATCCACAGTCTCGCCTGGTGGATTTTCGCGTCGTTCGCGCGGGTGAGTGTCGCGTTGCTGGCTTACGGCGCCGGGTACTCGCGCGGCTGAATGCCGTGCTTGCGTAGTTTGCGATACAGCGTGTTGCGGCTGACGCCCAGCCCAGACGCGGTATTGGTGATATGCCAGCCGTGGCGATCCAGTTCGCGCAACAAGGCATCCCGCTCGGCTTGCCCGAGACTGGCGCCGGCGTCCCGCGCCGGGCCGCGCGATGTCAGGCCAGAGATTTCCGTCGGTAAATCCTCGATCCGGATGGTCTGGTCTTCACAGAGCGCTACGGCGGTGCGCAGCACGTTGCGCAGTTGACGGATATTGCCCGGCCACGCATAGGCGTCGAGCGCCACGAACGCGTCTTCGGTGATGCGTATGCTCGCGCCGTCGCTTTCGGTCGCCAGCAGCCTGCGGATCAGCAATCGGCGGTCGCAGCGTTCGCGTAAGGCGGCCAGCGTCAGCTCCAGGCCGTTCAGGCGATAGTAAAGGTCTTCGCGAAACGCTCCGGCCGCGACGCGCTCGCGCAGGTTGCGGTGAGTGGCGCTGATCAAATGCAGATCCACGGGCACCGGAATATCGCTGCCGAGCGGTAGCACTTCCTTGTCTTCCAGCACGCGTAGCAATCGCGATTGCAAGGGCAACGGCATGTCGCCGATTTCGTCCAGGAACAAGGTGCCACCGTTCGCCTGCTGGATCTTGCCACGACGACCTTCCTGGCGAGCACCGGTGAATGCCCCGTATTTGTAGCCGAACAACTCGCTTTCGATCAGGTTTTCCGGGATGGCCGCGCAGTTCACGGCGATGAACGGTTTACCGGATCGCGCGCTGGCATCGTGAATAGCCTTGGTGAACAGTTCCTTGCCGGTGCCAGTTTCGCCCGTCAATAGAATGTTGACGCCTTTGTTCATAACCCGTCGGGCGCAACGGGCGTTGTAAGCCATCGTCGGGTCCGCTTCGGACAGTGCCTCCAAACTCCACGACGCCAACGGCAAGGGTTTGATTTCGATGGTTCGGGGGGCAGAGCAGCGAACGGGTCGGCGCTCGGTTCGATGTAGCAGGGAAAAAAACCGATTTCCCGCTTCGTCTCGAAGTGGCCACGGCGTTTCGGGTCGAGCACGGTCGTATCCCAACAGAGCATCCAAACCGGCGGTGAACAGCGAATGGATCGGTTGGCCGACGATTTCGGAGCGGGGCCGCTGGAGCTGGTCCGCTGCGCTCTGGTTGGTGGCTAGGATGCGGCCGTCCTCGTCGAACGCCAACAATCCTTCGCTACTACGACCGATGAATTCGGTCCGCTGGTGAAAACGGAGCACCCGTTGTTCGCGAAATGCTTTCAAAAAGCAGCCGTGTTCGATCATCCTGGTGCTCAGGGCGGCCAAGGCGAGCGTATGGAGCTGGCTTTGCTTGGAATCTTGCGAGTTGACTGAAGAGATATCCAGAACGGCGACAAGCTGGCCGTGGGGATCGAAAATCGGCGATGCGGAACAGGTGAGCTTGGCGTGTTGGCTGCGGAAATGTTCGTCGCCGTGAACAGTCAAGGCTTTTCGCTCGATCAGGACAGTGCCGATCCCGTTGGTCCCTTCGTTTGCTTCATCCCAAACGGCACCCAACCACAGGCCGGATTTCTCGAAAAGCGTGCTCAAGCTGATATCGCCGATCCAGTTTACGATCACGCCGTCGGCATCGGTCAAAATGACCGCAAAACCAGAGCCGGCGATCCGTTGATAGAGATTGCTCGCTTCGAGCCGAGCGATTTCCAGAAACTCGTCCAAACGTTCCTGGTGCTCGCGCAGGTGAGGGGATTCGAGCACTTGGGTTTGGTGGGAATGACCGGGATCGAGGCGGTGTTGCTCGACGCAACGGAGCCAGGAACGGACGATGCTGGTTTCCAGGGAAGGGAGGGGTCCGTTGCCCTGCACGACAGAAAATATTTGCTCCGCGTGCGCAGCTGTCTTTTCGAACATAGCTCCTCCTCTTGCATTGAGAGCCTATCCGAATAAACCCCCTGCGATATTTTGCGATATTTAGGGCCCTAGATAAGGCTTAACGTATCCCTTGAAATGTTATGTTTTCTATAACACTTGCTTTCATCTAAATTGGATAGTCTATAAAGACCCCCTTTGTCAAGGCAAAAAATAAATTTATAACAAGCGGATAGAACGGCACTGGCCGTGCCTGCTGTTTGATGCCGCTTGTTGGCGCGAGGTCGTTGTAAGAGGCGGATTGGCGATAGCGTTGCGCATGGGAGCAACGTTGTCATACTCCGGGCAGTGAGCGGCATGTTTTCCCTGGAAAGGCCGGAAGGCGTGCGCTTCCTGATCCGTTCCCGACTGTTAAAGAAATTTGTAATAGCTGAATTCACCGGCCTGGTGCGGCTTGCCGCGATCAGTTCGGTGGTAATGATGGGCTAGGGGGCAGATAGGATTCGAAGTCCCTGCGGTGTCTTGATGTGCGCAACCAAGCGTGCTGATGCGCCAGGCACTGCTGGTAATACGGAAACCGGAGCATCAAGATCAAGTGATGAAAGCAACCGAGAGACACGGTTTGGAGTTGGGTGAATGATCTCAAGTTTGGTCAGAGCAAGCCCACTATCTTCAAGCTTGGTCGCGGGGTGAACATCGGTATGCCATTCGATGAGCGCGGGAGCTACCCCGTCGAGTGGAACTGAACCGTCAGCAGGGATGGTAATGAGCCAGTCGAGCGCACCACGACTCATGGGTTCAATATTCCCAAGTGGTTCGGAAGATGCGGTAACAGCAGCACGGATATCGGGGGTACGCACAACCCATGTGGACAGAGAAGGCGACGAGTGGGATGTAAGACTGTCAAGGGCGAACCACCGAGGCCGCGACGGCGACGGGACGGCTCGGTTCGGTGCGATGACCTCAAGAAACATGGTATCACCGAGGCGCAGCAGCAGGTTGTGGGTTGCCATGCGCGGGTGTTCGCCGCCGATTTGCGGAGAAACCCCAAGGTTCTCGAAAACGAAGGCGGCGCCCGCTTCCAGTGAGAATGCGGTAACCGCGATGTGATCGAGGAATGAACGCGACACCCTAAGCCCCTCAACAAGCGGATGGAACGGCGCTGGCTGTGCCTGCCGTTTTACGCCACCCGTTTTACGCTACTTGTTGGCGCGAGGTCGTTGTAAGAGGCGAATTGACGATAGCGCTGCGCATGGGAACGACGTTGCCGTGCTCCGGGCAGTGAGCGGTATGTTGCTCGCGAAGGGCCACCACTGGGCGCTTGCAGTGGGGGCAGACGGTATGGATGTGGCGTGAATTCGTCATGGTTAAAGCTCCTCGGCTAATGAGTTCTCTCCTGAATTAGTGCTATTCATACCGCGTTTGTTCCCGCAGTGCAACAAAAAATTGTTGCTTAGCAACATCGTAGCATCGAAGATACGAGTTTAGCTGCAACGGTCAAGATTGGAGGGGGTTGATTCGGTGCCGCGCTTGGCGGTTTGATGTAGCTGCCGATTTGCGCCGGGTCACGGATTGCGTTGAATCTTGAGTTTGAAGGGGGTGCATGAACTCCGGGCAGCCGCGCGCGCCGTTCGCTCGATAATCCAGCGTCAACGCTTCCCGTGCCGCTGGCTCGGCGACACCTAGCGATTCGATCAACCCCCGATACAGCAGGTCAAACAGCCGTTCCAAGGCAAACTGATAAGTTTGCTCGGTACCGGCGAACAGCCAGTCGCTCAATATCATGAATCGCCCGAATGGATCGTTTCCCAGCAACAGAGGGCGGGCGTGGCGGAACCGCCCCGAATTACCGATCAAATCCCAATAACGAGCGAAGCGTTCTAGGCGCCGCATGGTCGTGAAATCCACCGATCCCGAGCACAGCAGGTTGTAAGGTGGATGCGGGTTGTAGCGGCAGTCGAAATCGGCGGTATGGCGGTTGATCGGCGCACCGCGCAGCCGTTTCAGAATGCCGACTTGAATTTCGTGGGGATCGAGAGCCACCAGTCGGTCGAAGCCGGCGGCGAAGCTGGCTAAGATCCTCGCCCGGCAGGCCCACAATCAAATCGGCATGCAGGTGCGCGTGGGTGTGCTGGCGCAGCCACGTTAAATTTTCCTCGGTTTTGCGGTTGTCTTGCTTGCGGTCGATGAGCGCCTGCACGGCGGGATTGAAGGTTTGGACGCCGATCTCGAATTGCAGCGTTCCGGGTGGAAAGCGAACGATCCGTTCCTTGAGCGGCTCCGGCAGATGGTCGGGGATCAGCTCGAAGTGCAAGAACAGCCGCTCGTCTAGCCGTTCCAAAAAGAAATCCAGAATTCGCGCGCCAACTTTGGCGTTGAGATTAAAAGTGCGATCCACGAACTTGAAGTGACGCACGCCCCGGTCGTAGAGCTGTTGTATTTCGGCCAGAAACAGCTCCAGCGGAAACGGCCAAGCGGTTTTGTCCAGCGCGGACAGACAGAATTCGCATCGGAACGGGCAGCCGCGCGAGGCTTCGACGTAGATCAGTCGGTGAGCGATGTCTTCGTCGGTATAAAGCCGATACGGCAGTGCGAGTTGATCCAGTGGCGGATATTCGGCAGCGATAACTGTTTCGACCGGTGGGTCGTCGGCGAGCACGCGGCGGCATAACCGAGCAAAGGCGAGGTCAGCCGGACCGGTGACGAGATAATTCGCCAGCCCGATGATGGGTTGTTCCGCCCACTCATGACTGACTTCCGGGCCGCCCAGCACGATGATGAGATCCGGCCGCACTCGCTTGAGCAACGCGACGACCTGGGTGGTTTCCGCCACGTTCCAGATATAAACGCCAAAGCCGACGATACGCGGCTGTTCGGCCAGCAACGTTTCGGCGATGTCCAGCGGGCGTTGGGTGATGATGAACTCCCGGATCGCAGCGTCGGCCTGCAACTCGCCTAGATTGGCCAGTAGATAACGCAATCCCAGGGAAGAATGAAAATAACGGGCGTTTAGGGTCGAAAGTAGAATTGCGGCCATTAGGTCGGGCGTGTATTTCCAAGAGGAATAAGAGGTGTTCTCCTTGATTCTACCGCCGAAGCTACAGGCTGCCATCGATTGGATATCCAGCCACTCGGCTGCCAAAAGCAGCGCGTTGGCTGGTTGCGTACTCTCGTCACGCCATCGCAACGGCCAAATCCGCTTTGGCGTCGGTTCCCGTCAGCTGCAACTTGAAGCGGTCTTGCAGGATCGCAAAGACTTTTGGCGTGATAAACGCTGGCGGTTTCGGCCCGATGGTGATGCCTTGCACGTTCAAGGCCAGCAGACTCAACAATACCGCCACCGCCTTTTGCTCGAACCAGCTCACGACCAAGGTCAGTGGTAGATCGTTGACTCCGCAATCGAAGGCTTGCGCCAGGGCCAGCGCTACTTGAATCGCGCCGTAGGCATCGTTGCACTGTCCCATGTCCAGCAAACGCGGAAAACCGAGCAGATCGCCATAAGCTTGATGGTTGATGCGGTACTTGCCACAGCCCAGGGTCAGGATGAACGAATCGGCCGGGGTAGCCGACGCATAATCCGAAAAATAGTTGCGACCCTGGTTCCGCGCCGTCGCAACCGCCGATCACGAAGAATCGACTGATCTGCCCCGCTTTGACCGCTTGCACCAGAGGTCGCAGCAGCGTCCAGCAACACCGTGCGATGAAAACCGACGGTCAGGCTTCCCTGAGTGGAGTCACTCAATGGCGGACACTGCCGAGCTTTGTCCAGCACCGGGGTGAAGTCGTTGTCGGCCAAGCGGGTTCCGCCAGGTACGGCGGTATGGCGGGTGGTAAAGATCCGATCGGCGTAATCCGGCCGAGGGATGAGGATGCAATTGGTAGTCGCTACCACCGGGCCGGGAAAATTCGGAAATTCGACCTTTTGCTGTTGCCATGCACCGCCATAATGCCCCGCCAAATTCGGATGATTGCGCAGCTTGGGATACATGTGCGCGGGCAGCATTTCCCCGTGGGTGTAAACTTTGATGTCGGTGCCGGCGACTTGATCCAGCAACGTCTGAAGATCGACCAGATCATGGCCAGTCATCAAGATCCCAGGGCCGGCTTGCGTTCCGCAACGCACCGTGGTCGGTTCCGGCTTGCCGAAATTCTCGACGTGGCCCGCATCCAGCAGCTCCATGACCCGGAGATTATGACGGCCCACGTCGAGCGCGATTTCCAGGAGACTGTCCAGATCGAAATTGACGTTGGTCATCGTGGCGAACAACGCTTCTTCGAGGAATGCGCTGACCGCTTCGTCGGTTTTGCCGAGCCGACGTGCATGGTTGGCATAAGCCGCCATCCCTTTCAGACCATACAGGATCAGCTCTTGCACGGATTGCACGTCCGCGTTTTTGCCGCAGATGCCGATACTGGACACGCAACCCACGCCTTGAGCGGTTTGCTCGCATTGATTACAAAACATGAGACAGCCCTCGAAGATAGAACATGTCGCGGCAATCGCGACCACAATCTGTTCAGCTCACGCCAAATCCGTGTTGCTGATGGTGACCATTGTCACCAAGCAGTGGTCGAGGCATCCTTGATCTATGTCAAAGCGGATGGGAGACGTTTTCGGTAAAGCCCTCTATCAAAGGCCACGACTCTATGATGCAAGCCGAAGCCATTTTGCGCGCCTGCGGGCTGTTTTCCCGGGTGACGGAGCCAAGCCGATCGACGTTGCTCAACATGTCGATGATTCGACATTTTTCCAGCGGCCAAGTGATCTTTCGCCAAGGCGAACCGTGTCCTGGCATCTTTCTGGTCGGGACGGGGCTGGTTCGCATCTTTGTGCTCGCGCCGACCGGCAAACAGCAAACACTGCATCAGGTCGCCGACGGGGGTACGTTCGCTGAAGTGGCCACGATCGGGCAATTCGACTGCCCGGCCTTCGCCGAAGCGGTGCTCGATACGGAGTGTTTACTGCTACCCAACCAACGCTTTCAACGCGCTTTGCAAGAAGATCATGCGCTTTGTTTGCAATTGTTGGGTGGACTGGCGGGGCGCGTGCATCATTTTTTAGAATTACTGGAAGACATCACTTTGCGCGATGCGGCAGGCCGAATCGCGCGTTTTATGCTCAAGATGGCCGATGCGGGTCATGATCGGGTGTTGTTGCCCGGCTTGAAAAAAGACCTCGCCAATCAGCTCAATCTGACCAGTGAAACCTTTTCGAGAACGCTACGCCGGTTGATCGATGCCGGGATTGTAACTCCTGGGCAAGGCCAAGAGCTGCAAATCGCCTCGCGCGAGCATCTGCAACAGATCAGCGATGGATTGTCTCCGCTCTTTTGAAGATTGCCGATCTGCCCATCAGGGAAAGGCGGCGACAAGGGATTGACGAGACGTGAGTAACAGTCACGGATGTAGTCCCGCCGGCATTCGCCGCCGTAAATCGAAACCGCCCGGACCGGACGAGGAAAGTGACCGAGAGAATAGGCTCGGGATAGGAGATGTACTCCCGGTCGGGCATTCCAGTCCGGACGGCTAAAACGGTTGCCGAATTATACCTCCACCGCTTCGATTTCGCGTACCCAATGCTCGCCGCCCAATTGTCCGGCAGCAAACCGCGCCAGCACCTCGAACACTGCGTCCGAGAAGCCGCCCACGTTTAGCACGTCCTCGCGGGTTTGCGCCTGCACCGTGTCATACGGTTGGAGGTCGATACAGACCAGCCGCGCCCGCGGATTGCGCTGGCGGAAGATTTCCCATTGCCGCATGGTTTCGGTGCCGCGCCCGCGCTGCGGGTCGGCCCACGACTCGTTATCGGAGACGTAGATCACCAGATCGCCCGTCGCCTTGCGCTGATTCAGCATCGCCAGCGGCAAGCCGCAATGGGTCCCGCCGCCGCCGAATTGCGCCAGCGTTTGCGCGTTGGTCAGCACGCTGTCGCGCCGGTTCAAGCGGTGCGTGTGAACTTGGGTGTCGAACGGCAGAATTTCCGTCGCCGGGTTTTTCGCCGAAATCGCCGCCGCGACCAACGCCGCCACGTCCACGCAGCGCACCTTGGAGGTCGCGCCCTTGCGGTGACCGGTCACTGGCGAGCCCATCGACCCCGATACGTCCAGCAGCACGTAAAGCTGTCCCGCCAGTTCCGGCACGTTTTCCAACGCCACTTCCAGCGCGTCTTGCAAGGCGTCGCGGACCACTTCCGGCACGCCCTCGCTGGTCATGAAGTAGGCACTGAGCAACTGGTACGGAAACACCCGTGCCCGCCGGATTGCGGCCGGATCGCGCAGTCGCTCGGCGATGCGCCGGGCCATGCCGCCGACCTTGAACACTTCGTGACGGGCGAACGTGTTGAGGTTCATCCGAGTCATCTGCCACGGTGCCTGACAGGCAATGGCGACCCAGTGTTGTGGCCGCAAGGGCAGGGCGGTCAACAACTGGAACGGCACGTCCGGCACCGGCGCTGCCACGTCATCCCGGAACTGTTCCAGAGCCTTGATCGCTTCCGGCAACAGGGCTGCGTCGTGCGGTTTGCCGATCAGCCAGGCGTAAAACGCGGCTCGTTCCGGCGTCGCCGGTTTCGGGTGAACCATTTTCAACACGTCGGCCAGCGACGGATCGTTGCCGACCGAAGCGTTCAACAATTGCCCGTCGCTGCGTCCGTTCAACCAGTTCTGGACCAACCGCTTGGGCCGGCTGCCCAGCGATTTGCGCCCGACCACGCCCGACCGGAGGATTTGCACGAAATTACGCAGCATCCGGCCATTGTCGATGGCCTTGGCAAAAACCGGCTCCAGCCGGTCTGGACCGTGTTGCGCCAGCCACGCCGTCAGCAGCGCCGGCATGTCCTTCATTTGGCCGCGCTGGCGGGCGTAAACCGCCGCTTGAGCGACGAAGGCCGACTCCACCTTGGCGCACAGGCTCCAATACGGTGTCCAGTTGCGTGGCTGCGTCGGCGTAAAAGGTGGTGTTTAGGCAACCGGTGGCGACGTATTGGGCGAGCGCGGCCTTGGGCGCGAGCGCGTAGGCTTTGCCCCCGGCTTCGTTGCGAGCGTTGGTCTCTGGCACCAGTCGGCCTGGTCGCGATTTAAAGAGCTGCTTGTTGGCCATTTCGATGGCTCCTTATCCAAGGAAATTAACGACATCGAAATTGAAATGCGGTTCCGTGTTCGTCGAAAATGCCTCTCGAACCTTCTTGCTCAATCAGCTACATCGTCGTGTGCGTATGGGCGAATTATATGCTTGCACGACTGGCCCATCGGGTTCGTCGGTCACTGAAGGGCCGCTGCTGCTATCCTTATCCTGGGAACAGTTGTATAGGGAGACTTACTGCTATGAAACAGCTCGACCCTAACGACCGCCGTTTTCTCGTTCAGCTCCTGCGCGACTTGCCGGATTTCAGAATCGTCCGGGGGCGGCAAGCGCTGATCGAGAACGCCGTCAGCGGTTATCCCAAGAGCCGCGTCCTGCTCGGCAACATCGAGTGGGAAGGCAACGCGATGGTGTTTGCCAGCGACGTCATCCGCTGGTTCGAGAATTTCGAGGTGGCGGACGGCGTGGGCGCGCTGCCGCTGCTGGTCAACGCCATCGAACCGCTGATCTCCGCCGCGCAGCGGGAACCGTTGCAGGCATTGCAGCGCCGCCAAGGCTGGGGCGCGGAGCCGCCAGCGCCGCCACCGGAAGTCTGGCGGGACGACCGCTCGCCCGCCGATCTCAACCGCGAGCGCATCATCGGCGAAAACACCCTACGCCACGTCAACATGTTGCACAAGGCGCTGCGGGCCGCGAGCGCCGTGGTGCGGATCACCATTCCAAAGCAAGGTTATGGCACCGGCTTCATGGTCGGCCCCGATCTGGTCATGACCAATCATCATGTCATCGAGAACGCGAGTCAGGCGGCGGGGGCCGAGTTCGCCTTTTTCTACGAATTGGACATCGCGGGCCACAAACGGGACGAGGTGATCGTGGGCGCGGCGGTCGATGGCTTCCTCCATACCGACTCGAAGCTCGATTTCAGCCTGATTCGCCTCCAGTCGCCGCCGGATTTCGGACCGCCGCTGGCGCTCAAACCGGTCCGGGTCGAACAGAATCAGCGGGTCGCGATCATCCAGCACCCCGGCGGTTTCTTCAAGAAAATTTCCCTGCAAAACAACTTCGTGGCCCACGCCGACGACCGTCTCATTCAGTATTACACCAGCACGGAAGCGGGCTCCTCGGGTTCGCCGGTCTTCAACGACGACTTCGAGGTGGTGGGCCTGCACCACAGTTGGATCGAACTGGCGGAACCCGACCCCGGCCAGCGCCATTTCCGCAATCAGGGCAGCGGTATGATCGCGATTCTAGACGCGTTGAAAGCCGCCAAGCCGGCGTTATGGTCCGAGCTGACGATTGTCTCTTGAGCCATGGACGCCGAAATTCGCCGCGACTTCAAGGCGCTGCTGCTCGCCCAGCCGTTCTGGGAGGAGAGCCGCGACCGCCGCGCCTTCCTGCGCGACCTGTTTGCGGGCCATCCCCTTTACGACGGGCTCATCCTGGAGGGCAAACCGGCGACGGTTGCGTCCGATCTGGTGGATCTGTGCGATCGGCACGCGGCTTATCCGGTGGGCGGCCGAACGCCCTGCCGTGCCTTGTTGCACGCGATCCGGCAAGCGGGCGCCACCGCCGGTGAACTGGGGAATGCCCTCGACCGCCTCGAACAGGCCCTCCGCCCAACCCACGATGAAGCCCCCAAGCCCAAGTGGCACGGCGAACCCTATCCGGGCCTCGATTATTTCGATCACACCCAGGCCCCCATCTTTTTTGGCCGCGAGACCGAGACACAGCAACTCATCGAGCGTCTGCAAACCCAACGGGGACAGTGCTTGCTGATCGTGACCGGCGCCTCGGGCTCCGGGAAATCGTCGCTGGTGCGGGCTGGACTGTGGGCGCGGCTGGAACAGGGGCACTGTCCGGAAATCCCCGGTAGTCGCGAGTGGTTGATCACCGCCATGATGCCCACCGAGTGGGGTGACGATCCGTTGTGTTCCCTGGTCGGCAGCTTGAAGAAAGAAGCTTTTCCCGACCTGCATTGGCTGAAGCCCGGTCCCGAGTACCAGCAGATCAAGGCGAATCCGGACACCTTTCCGGCGTTGATCGAGCGCGTGCTGGCGCGTCGTCCGCCCGCTGCGGAATGGCTGTTGATTCTCGATCAGATGGAAGAGTTGTTCACGCCGGCGGTGGTAGATCGGGGCGACGCCTTTCTAGATTTTCTGCTGGAAGCGGTCAAACAGCCGCGCTTCCGGGTAGTAGCGACCGTTCGAGCTGATTTTCTCAGCCGTTGCGTGGCGCATCCCGGTCTGTGTGGCGTGCTGAATCGGCAAGGACAGTATAGCGTGGCCGCGCCGGGGCGCCTGGCCCTGGAGCAGATGGTCCAGGCGCCGGTTACGGACGTCGAACTGTGGGAACGGCCTGCGACCGGAGAAGAACACCGCATTGACCTGAGCATCGACGACGCGCTGGTGCGCCAGAGCGCCGCCGACGCCTTGGATGAGCCCGGCGGCCTGGCGCTGCTGGCCTTCGCGCTCCAGGAACTGTATCTCCGCTGCCGGGCGCGCGGGCGGCTGGATTTGGCCACTTATGAAAAGGCTGGTGGACTGGCGGGCGCCATCGCACGACGCGCCGACACGGCCCTGCGGGAAGCCGGGCCGGAAGCCGCCGCCGCGCTGCACCGCGTGTTCTCGCCGCTCCTCTACCTCCGCGAAGAAGACGGCACGGCTACACGGCGCCGGGCGCGGGAAACCACCTGGCGGGCCGATGCCGTGGCCCTGCGCACGATCGAATCGTTCACCCAGGCGCGTTTGTTGGTGCGCGGCCGAACCGAGCAAGGCGAGCGCCTGGTGGAGGTTGCCCACGAAGCGTTGCTGCGCGAGTGGCCGCTGCTGCGGGACTGGATCGCGGACCGGCGCGAGGCACTGCGGCTGCGAGATCGGATCGTGACCGAAGCGAACGCCTGGGTGGAACAGGGACAACCGGCCTTTCTACTGTGGAAGCACGAGCGCCTGACTCCCGCCCGGGCGTTGCTTGAAGAGGCGGATTTGCTCGAACATCTGGAACAGGACAGCCAGATAGCCGACTTCCTCACGCCCGAGGCGGATCGGCTGCTGGCCGCATTGGGGGACGGCGGGGCCGATCACACTCGCCGGGAGGACATCGGCCGCCGCCTTCGCGGAAATCGGCGACCCGCGACCGAGAGTCGGCGTCAAGAATGGCCTGCCTGACCTGCTGTGGCGCCCGATTCCGGCGGGCGAAAAAGTAGAAATCGAGGAGCATGGCCGTTTCAAGGTGGTGCCCTTCTACATGGCAGCCTACCCGGTCACTTACGCTCAATATCAAGCTTTCCTGGACGCCGCAGACGGCTATGTATCAGCCAACTGGTGGGATGGCCTCCGACGTGAACCAGAGCCGAGGCTGCAGTTACGCCGCTACGCCAACTACCCCGCTGACAACATCTCCTGGTACGATGCCACCGCCTTCTGCCGCTGGCTGAGCGCGCGGCTCGGCTTTGAAATCCGCCTGCCGGACGAGTGGGAGTGGCAATGGGCGGCGCAAAGCGCGCGCGCGGATTTCGCCTATCCGTGGGGGCGGGATTGGCGGGAAGGCATTGCCAATACCTCGGAGGCCGGGATCAACCGCACTACGGCGGTCGGCATGTATCCGGAAGGGCGCAGCCTTCAGGACGTGTACGACTTGGCCGGTAACGTCTGGGAATGGTGCCGTAACAGCTACGAAGATCCGCGTCGAGAAGACGCCTAAGCAAGATGCACCTCGCGTGGTGCGCGGTGGCTCCTGGAGCGTCAATCGGGGCTACGCGCGCGCCGGCCTCCGCGGCTTCGACCACCCGGGCGGTCGCGGCGGCAACGACGGTTTTCGCGTGGTTTGCGCGGCCCCCATCCCTCGCTGAGCACTGAATGGCTGTTCACTGGACACTGTCGCGCTGTTCACTGGGGCCGGTGCGTCAGCGGCGGCTCAACCGTCCGGTGTCGTGCCCGGCGCGAAGGTCAGGGTGATGGCGCCCTTGCCGCCCGCCTTGGCGCTGCCGATCAGACTGAAGCCTCCTTCAGCGGAGATTTCCAGGCCCACCTGCACCTGCTGGAGTTCGAAGCCTCCAACCCGGCGAATATCGCCGAACAGCTTGCCGAGTTCGCCAGTCAGCTCCCGCAATGAAGCGGCCAGTTCTTCCGTATTGAGGGGGATCAAATCCGTAACCCCTCTTCCGCCTCGGCCAGCTACCTCCCTCGCTCCGCCCCGCACGCCCGGCGCCGGCGCCGGCGCCGGCGCGGTGGTTTCCATGCTCTCCGCCTCAACCCGAACTCGAATGGTGCCCATGCTTTTACTCCTGGTTGCTTGTCCGCTACAGCGCCTAAAACATTATAGTGAACTTAAAGAGGAACTTATTGCCACCGAAGCGGTTTTCGGCGCTGATTTCGTAGTGCCAACTGTCGACAAAACTCATCCCCTTATAGTCGTACTTCACTACCGGGCTGAAGGCGAACACCTACCCGCGATTGCCGTTCGGCGCCACTTTTCAGTATCGTCGTTCTTTGTTTTGATGTTGTACATCAATTTGGCTGAAACCTCGAAACCGCCCTGGTTCAAATACTCGAATAATTTTGGATGGTGGTGTGGGTCGAAGCCGGGATTGCACGGTCGATGGCGCCAGCTACCGGCGTGGAGCGGTATAATAATAACCCTACTATAAGTGCAGCCGCAGGAGTCCAGCCGTCATGAGCCAATCCCTCGCCGAATTGCGTCACGAGTATGCCCTGGGCGCCTTGCGCAAGGCCGATGTTGACCCCGATCCCATCGAGCAATTCAAGCGATGGCTGAAACAAGCGGTCGATGCGCAATTGCCGGAACCGAACGCCATGACGTTGGCCACCGCCGACCGCACCGGGCGTCCCTATGCGCGTGTAGTACTGCTGAAGGAATGTGATGCCGACGGTTTCGTGTTCTTCACCAATTACCAAAGCGACAAGGGCCGGCAACTGATCGAAAGTCCCCATGCCGCTTTGGTGTTTCTCTGGCTGGAGTTGGAACGGCAGGTACGGATTGAAGGAACGGTGGCAAAAATTCCCAGTGCTGAATCGGAGGCTTATTTCTGTACCCGGCCACGCGAAAGCCGGCTTGGGGCGCTGGCGTCTCGACAGAGTCAAGTGGTACTCAACCGCGAGATTCTCGACAATCGCTTCCAGCAACTCACCGGGAAATATCTGGACGACAACATTCCGATGCCGAACCACTGGGGCGGTTATCGGGTGCGGCCCGAGATGTTGGAATTCTGGCAGGGTCGCCACGGCCGAATGCACGACCGGTTGCGCTATCGCTTGCAAAGAGGCGGCGACTGGTTGCTGGAACGACTGGAACCTTGAGCACCAGTACCGCGCTGCGCTGCGCCCTCAGTGGCCTGCTGCTCGGGTTGCTGCTGGCTGGGTTGCCGGCGTTGAGCCATTCCGCGTCAGCGGTCCCAGCGGTCCCAGCGGAATGGTGGACAACCGAAACCGCTCGCGGCGAGCGGCAGCTTCATCTCTATTTCTTTTGGACGCGAACGTGCCCACATTGTCGCGCCGCGCGTCCTTTCGTCGAGGCGTTGCCGGCTGACTATCCTTGGTTGAGACTGCACAGCCACGATATCACCCAGGACATGGCCGGCGCGCTACAGTACACTCGGATGGCCGAGGCGCTGGGCGAATCGGCCCGCTCGGTGCCGGCGTTTCTGTTTTGCGGTCGGATGCTGACCGGTTTCGACAGCCCTGAAACCACGGGTCACTATCTGCGCCAGCAGTTGGATGCGTGTTACCGCCATCAAATCCAGCCCGCAACGCTTTCGAAACCCGCCCCGCCCGTCGAAGAGCCGCTGCTGGAATTGCCGCTGATCGGCAAACTGGCCCCGGCTGCGCTGTCATTGCCGGTGCTAACCGTGGTGCTGGCTGGCCTGGACGCTTTCAATCCCTGTGCCTTTTTCGTACTGCTGTTCTTGCTCAGTTTATTGGTACACGCTCGAAACCGAACGCGAATGTTGCTGGTCGGCGGGGTGTTCGTCTTTTTTTCGGGGGCGATCTATTTCGTGTTCATGGCCGCTTGGCTGAACATGTTTTTGTTGTTGGGCGAACTGCGATTTATCACCCTCCTGGCGGGTTTCCTGGCGGTGGTCATGGGCGGGCTGAACGTCAAGGATTACTGGGTGTTCCAGCAAGGCCCATCGCTCAGCATCGCGGACGAGGCCAAACCGAAGCTGTTCAAACGGATGCGGGCGCTGGTGGGCGGTCAGCGGCTATCGTCGTTGCTGGTGGGCACGGTCGCACTGGCCATCGTCGCCAACAGCTATGAATTACTCTGCACCGCCGGTTTTCCGATGGTGTACACCCGCGCTCTGACCCTGCGCCAACTGTCCACCGGTACCTACTATTTCTATCTGGCGCTTTACAATCTGATTTATGTGATCCCGCTTCTGATCATCGTGCTGGCATTCACTTGGACCCTGGGATCGCGCAAGCTGGGGGAGCGAGAAGGGCGGCTGTTGAAACTGCTGTCGGGCGTGATGATGGCGGGGTTGGGATTGCTGCTGCTGTTTTATCCCGAGGGCTTGAGTGATGCCGCCAGCGCGTTATTGGTCATCGCCATCGCGCTGGGGCTGACCAGCCTGGCGGTGGTGGTGGAGCGCTACCGTTACCGGAGCGGTTCGCCCATGTAGCGCCGCAGTAATGGGTGTGCGTCCAGCTCCGCGTTCAGTTCGGCGAGAAGGACGAATACGCCGCCCAGCTTGCGGTGCAGAAACAGGAATTCCTTGGGCGGTACTCGAAACGAGATCGACAAGCTGGCCTGGGACGCAGCCTGCGCGACGCGCTTCGGCAAATCCGACGCGCCCCACCGATATTCACCTCTTTCATTGCGCCAGTCCGAGTTTCGGCCCTCGGTGCCGGGCGCCTCGAACGGTTCGACGATCAAGTAACACATTTCCGTCAAGTGATCCGCTGCCGAAGCCGAGGCCGAGGCCGGTAGGAAATTCAGATCCACCGCTGCTTGTCGCAATCGCTCCCGATCTTTCCAAAACGCGCCGCGTACCATTTCGTAGTAGGCTTGGAGAAAGGCGTCGGAAAAATGACGCACTGCACCAAAATCCAGCAAAACAAGCCGATCCTTGCACGTTATCGGGTCAAGTTGGACCCGGTAATTACCGAAGTGAGGATCAGTTTGGACTAAGCCCCATTCAAAGAATTCCCGCAGGAAAAGATCGAGCGCGGCTTCGCCCAACCGATTGCGTCGCGAGAGATCGAGCGCTTGGATTTCCATGCTCTCTACTGGTAAGCCGGGCTCGTAGGACAGTGTCAGCACGCGCTGTGTCGAATATTCCGGAAACGGTTCGGGTACCCGATAACGGTCGTCACCAGCCAGCAGCTCGCGAAATCGTTGCACGGAGGCTAATTCTTGCCGGTAATCCACTTCTTGGCGCAGCATCCCTCGTACCTCGGCCAGCAGTTCTTGCAGGTTGAAGCCCGCCGGCAACATCCGTGAGAACATTAACATCGTGCCAACCGTGTTGAGATCGCTGTCCACCGCCTCGGCGATGCCAGGGTATTGAATTTTGATGCACAGTTCTCGCCCGTCGCGCTTGCGTCGCGCTCGGTGAACTTGCCCCAGCGAAGCAGCGGCCAGCGATTCCGGCATCGACTTCCAGCTCGGCCAGCCGTTCCTCTCCCAATTCCGTCCGCAGCACCGGCTCCAAAGCCGACCAGGCGAGGGGCGGACTGTCGCTCTGCAAGGTGCGCAGCACTTCGACCACTTCCGGGGGCAGCAGGAAATAATCGCCATACAGGGCTAGCAATTGCCCGATTTTCATCACGCTGCCTTTCAGGCGACCTAGTTCGTCCACCAACAACCGTGCTTGCTCGGTGAGCATCCGGCGCCGACGTTCTTGGCGTTGAGCGCCGAAGGTGAACAGGCTTTCCAGCGAGTAGGAACCCAGGCAGGCGCTCATCCGCATCCCGGTGGTGACCAAGCCTAATCCGCGTGACAACGCTCCAGATTGGACGTGCTGAAGGGCGGATTCTTTACTTATTTGTGACATGATGACAATTTGACCACGAAAAGGTTGCGGGATGGAACTTTATCAGTATAATTCGCTCGGCGATGCAGGACAGGTCTAAATCCTAAGACCAAAGTGACCTGACTCAGCGCATGGCCTCCCATCGAGGCAATACGGTTTTAGAATCCACAAGATTCAAGAGAACCAAAAAAAGCCGGACAAATTGCCCGGCCAAAAACCACCAAAGGAGGAGGGTTGCGCGAGGGGTGAGATCAGCGATACCCCGCGTGTGATACCATTAGAATTCGAGATTAGAGAAAATATCCTAATCCTGCTGTTTTCCTAGACCGTACCGAAAGGGGACGGTCTTTTTTTTGAGGCACAATCAGCGAGCTTCTGGATGGTTCAGCCTCTCGGAACTGCATGAACGTCCGAGTAGTTTGAGCCGAGATTGATGGGTCGCCAAAGCGCGATCCCATGGCACGCGGGCAGTCGTGCCCCGCGCTAGACCCGTGGGAAAAGAAGCGCAATGGGGCAGCCGTTGCGTTCGAAGGGTTGTTGAGGAGCACGGGCAGTTACGCCGTAGCGGACAAGCGTTCGGCCAGATAATGCTCGCAGCCCTTCAGGGTGGAGAGTTTTGGATAATCAAAATCGAAGATGGTGACATCTAACTCCTTCTCCAGGCTCATCATGAGCCGCAGAAAATCGATTGAATCCAGTTCGAGTTGATCATGAAAGCTGATGTCGGGGCTGATCGCCTGTGTGTTGGCGTTCGGGACGACATCGCTGAGAACGCGAAGGATCGTTTCGCGAATCAGGTCTTGGTTCGTGGTGCTCATGGATCGTATCCTTATGCTGATAACTTTACGGAATAGCTCAATAACCTAGTTTTCGTTTTATCGGCATGTTGCGCCGCAACACGAGTCTCGCACCCTTCGGCACGAAAATCAAGCGATACTTGATGGGTTCATGCAGTGAGGTCATGCAAATTAAAGCAATAATCTTGCCATTAATCCGGCTTGGGTTCCGAATCTCCGCCTTCCAGAACCGAAAGATCGCCCGTCGGCAGGCCCAGCTCCCGAGCGCGCAATAGCCGGCGCATGATTTTTCCGCTCCGGGTTTTCGGCAAATCGGCCACGAACTCCAATTCGCGCGGCGCCACCGCTGGTCCCAGCCGGGTACGGGCGAAGCCGAGCAGTTCCTTGCGCAATGCGTCGCTGGGTTCGTGGCCGGGTTTGAGCGCGACGAACGCCTTGACGATTTCCCCAGCGAACGGATCCGGTTTGCCGATCATGCCGGCCTCGGCCACCGCCGGATGTGCCAGTAGCGCGCTTTCTACCTCGAACGGCCCGATCAGATGCCCCGAGGTCTTGATCACGTCATCGGCTCGGCCCACGAACCAAAAATAGCCGTCCGGGTCTTGGCGGGCTAGATCCCCGCTCAGGTACCAACCGTCCGCAAAACAGTGCTGGTATAAATCCTCATCGTTCAGGTAACCCCGGAACATGGAGGGCCAGCCGGCGCGTAACGCCAGCTCACCTTCCTCGCCCGGAGCGAGCCGGTCCACGTCCCCGTCGGAGCGTCGCCGGACGATGGCCGCTTCGATGCCCGGCAACGGTCGGCCCATGGAGCCAGGCCGAATCTCTTGGCCGCGATAATTGGCGATCATGATCGCGCCGGTTTCCGTTTGCCACCAAGTATCGTGAAACGGCTGGTCCAAGACGTGTTGGCCCCAGAGCACGCCTTCGGGATTCAGCGGTTCGCCGACACTGGCTGCAAACCGCAAGGCGCTCAGATCATGCCCTCGCGCAGCTTCGGTGCCCGCTTTCATCAGCATGCGAATGGCGGTCGGCGCGGTGTACCAGATGTTGACTCGCTCTTTTTCGAGAATGGCGTACCAACGGCGCACGTCGAATTCCGCTTCGTCCACCACCAGCGTCACGCCATTTGCCAGCGGGGCGATGATGCCGTAAGACACGCCAGTGACCCAGCCGGGATCGGCGGTGCACCAGTAGATGTCGCCGGGGCGCAGGTCAAGAACCCACCGACCGGTCAGACGATGAGCGGCAACCGCGTCGTGAACGTGGATTGCCCCCTTGGGCGTGCCGGTAGTGCCACTGGTGAAATGCAGCAACGCCATGTCCCCAGGTTGGGTGCGGGGCGGAGGGCGATGATCCGACTCGGCCATTAGGCGGGCGTGGAACGAGCCGATGTCCGACTCGTCTCCGTCACCGTCCACCAGCAAAACTTGCTGTAAGTCTGGCAGGTCGGCCCGCGTCGTCCGCACCTTGCGCTCGTACAGCGACGCAGTGGTGACGAGGATCCGCGCCCGGCTTTTAGCGAGCCGAATCCGAACCGGCTCCGGGCCAAATGCGGAAAACAGCGGACAAAATACCGCGCCAGCTTTCAAGGTTCCCAGCACGCTGACGTACAGCTCTGGGACCCGACCTATCAAGGCGCAGACCCGGTCACCCTTGCTGATACCCGACCGTTCCAGCAGATTGGCGAATCGATTGCTCAGGCGGGCCAGTTCGGCATAGGAAAATTCCTGCCGCTCGCCGTTCTTGCCCAGCCAGATCAGTGCGGCCGTATCGCCTCGTCCCGCTTGGACCTGTCGGTCCACTGCCTCCCAGGCGATGTTCAAACCGCCATCGGGTAACCCCCCCAACTCAGCTCGTGCCGTCTCCCAGAAATTGGTTTGTGTTGCCGCGTAATCCACCCAGTTGGGCGTCGGTTCTTCCGGTTTCAGTGTCTTACGTATCGTTGTGCCGGTCATGCCGATTCCTCAGCGTTCGGGTGAGAGATCCAGTGGTCGGGAAGGGGCACTGGCAAAAGCCGGGCCATGGTCGGATTTTCCGTTCGAAATCGCGATACCATAACCCTGTCCTCATCCTGCCCCAGCCGATCCTGGAATACACAGTGCACGAGATGCCACTATGACCATCCGTAATCTCGAATATATGTTCAAGCCCCGCTCCATTGCGGTCGTCGGTTGCGGCAAGCAGGCCAGCAGCACCGATACCGTCGTGGAATTTAACCTGATCGAAGGCGGTTTCAAAGGGCCGGTCATGCCGGTGAATCCGGATCGCCAATCGGTATCCGGCGTGCTGGCTTACAAGGACATTGCCAGTTTGCCGGTTGTTCCGGAGCTGGCGATTTTGACCACATCGCTCGACAAGGCGCCCGATCTGATCGGCGAATTGGGAGCGCGCGGGACCAGGGCGGTTTTACTGCTGAGCCGGGAAGTGCTGCAAGACCATCGCGGCGATCAACCGGCGCTGCTGAGCCAGGAGATCACGCGGAAATACCAGGATCAAGGGGAGTCCTTGAAGCAAAAGATTCTGGAGAGCGCCAAACCGTATCTATTGCGGGTCATGGGACCCGATCACTTCGGCTATGCGGTGCCATCGGCTAATGTCAACGCTAGCTTGAATGCCACCCGGCCGTTGTCGGGCAACATCGCGCTGCTTTGCCAGTCAGCGGCGATCACGCGGAGCGTGATCGATTGGGCCACCGGCCGCAACATCGGCTTTTCGCACGTCATCTCGGTCGGGATGCGCTGGGACGTGGATTTGGGCGATCTACTGGATTACTTGCTGCGGGATGGCAGCACACGCGCCATTCTGATGTACATGGAGACCACCCGCAACCGCCGCAAGTTCGTATCCGCCGCCCGCGCCGCCGCCCGGGTCAAACCCGTGATCGTACTCAAGCCGCGCGATTTCCGGGTCGGCCCGCTGGAGGACGCCGTGTACGATGCCGTGTTCCAGCGTGCTGGCATTCTACGGGTGAACAACATCGAGCAACTGTTCGGCGCTGCCGAAACCCTGGCCACCGCCAAGCCGGTCTACAGCAATCGGCTGACCATCATCAGTAATAGCTACAGCCTGGCGTTGCTGACCAGCGATGCCTTGTTGCGGCACGGCGGCCATCTGGCCGAGATCAGCGAAGCGGTCCGGGCGCGGCTGGAACGGGAGTGCCGGCCCGGCTATCCGATTGAGAATCCGGTCGATCTGGGCGATATGGCAGGCCCCGAGCATTACGCCAAGGCGCTGGATCTGCTGTTGCAGGAGTCGGGAACCGATGGAGTACTGATTGTCCACGCGCCCGCTTCCGAGGATCGTGCGGTGGAAAGCGCCAAGGTGGTGCTCGAACGCGCCAAGGGCCGCCGGTTGATCATGACCTGCTGGGTTGGCGAGTCATCGGTGGAAGCGGCCCGCGATCTGTTCAAGAACGCGCACATCCCCACTTATCAGGCGCCTGGCGAGGCAGTGGAGGCGTTCATGCGCCTGGCTCAGCATCGGCGTAACCAGGAACTGTTGATGGAGACGCCACCCTCGATTCCCGAGGAGTTCACGCCCGATGCGGAGACCGCCCGTCGAATCATCCAGATCGCGCTGACCGCCGGCCGCCAGCGCCTGAACGCCTACGAAGCCGCGCAGATCCTGAGCGCCTATGAGATTCCGGTGGCGCCTCTGCGTTTCGCCGCGACGCCGGAAGCGGCGACCGACGTGGCTCTGGAAATGGACGGGCAAGTCGCGCTCAAGATTCTCTCGCCTGATATCGTGAACAAATCCGATGTTGGCGGTGTCGCCTTCAACCTAAAAAATCCCCTCGAAGTCCTGGTGGCGGCCACGGAGATGCTGAAGCGGGTGCGCGATCTGGCACCCGAGGCGGTGATCGATGGCTTCGGGGTGCAGCCGATGCAGTTCCGGCACAGTGCCTATGAGCTAATGATCGGCGTGCGTACCGGCCGTCGGTTCGGGCCGGTGATCTTCTTCGGCCATGGCGGCACCGAATCCGAAGTGATCCAGGACATTGCCTATGCCCTACCACCGCTGAACATGCAGCTCGCCCGAGATCTGATGTCCCGAACCCGGCTGTACCGCCGCCTGCTGACCAATCGTGGCCGCCCTGTCAATCTGGATGCGATGGCCCTGACGCTGATCAAGGTTTCTCAGATGTTGGTCGATCTGGCGGAAGTGGTCGAGATGGATATCAATCCGATTTGGGTCGATGCCGGCGGCCCGCTAGCGCTGGACGTTAACATTCTGATCGAATCATCTGCGTTGCCAGCGGCGCAACGGCTGGCGATTTCACCCTATCCCAAGCAATTGGAACGGATTTGCAATTTGCCCGACAGCCGGTCGTTTCTGATTCGACCGATTTTGCCGGAAGAT
The DNA here is from genome assembly GCA_037045535.1 of Candidatus Competibacter sp. Taxonomy (GTDB): domain Bacteria; phylum Pseudomonadota; class Gammaproteobacteria; order Competibacterales; family Competibacteraceae; genus Competibacter_A. The sequence goes on along the minus strand of JBAOHI010000073.1, from coordinate 458,973 downwards.
GAACCCGAGCTGAAGGATTTGGTCAGGCGCATGCCTGCCGAGGATGTCCGAATGCGATTTTTTCAGCCGATCCACGAGTTGCCGCACGAAATGGCGGCACGCCTGACCCAGCTCGATTACGAGCGGGAAATGGCCTTCGTCGTCACGGAGCCTAACAGCCTGCCGGGCAAGGGTAAAATCTGGGGAGCGGTGCGCTGCAACGCCGATCCGAACCTGGAAAAGGCGGAGTATGCCATTCTGATCGATCGGGCGATGACCGGGATGGGAATGGGGCCAATGTTGATGCGCTATATCATCGAATACGCCAGAAAGCTTGGCATCAAGGAGCTGTACGGCGAGGTTTTACGCGAGAACGAGTCGATGTTGAAACTCAACCGCGCGCTCAATTTTCAGATTCGCTCTTCGCCGGACGATCCCGGTGTGTTTCATGTCTCCTTGCCACTGAGTTGAGCGAAATGTTCCGGCAACAGGGAACCTTTTCGGCCCGGATGTTGTACAGATCTACAATGGTTCTACGATTAGCAGGAATGGGACAGGTAATCAGGGGGCGTCCGTGAAATGAAGGCTCAAGCCAGCCGTGCCAGCGCGGGGTCGTGATGGCGCTTGACGAGAGCGCCATCACCCTCGATTCGGTCGGCCCGCTGACCGGCGTCGTCCTTGCTGGCGGTCGCGCCGAGCGGATGGGAGGGCGTGACAAGGGTTTGTTGGCTTTGGCTGGCGAGCCGTTGGTTGCCCACGTCATCCGTCGATTGCAGCCGCAAGTGGTGGAAGTGCTGATCGGCGCCAATCGCAATCTGGACGCGTATCGACGGTTTGGTTGCCGGGTGATCCAGGACGGCGAACGCGAGCGGTTCCGGGGGCCGTTGGCGGGTGTTTTGGCGGCGATGCTCGCTGCTGGGACGCGGTATCTATTGACGGCGCCCTGTGATTCACCCTGGTTGCCGCTCGATTATGCGCAACGAATGCGGCAAGCGCTGGAGCGCCAGCACGCTGACTTGGCCGTGGCCTTTTTCAAGGGGTTTTGGCAGCCGATGTTTGCGCTGGTCCCGGTGGCGTTGTGGGACGATCTGGCGTCCTATCTGGCTGGAGGCGAGGGCAGTGCCACCCGTTGGTTGCAGCGTCATCGACCCGCTCCAGTGGAATTTCCCGATGAGTCGGCGCTATTCGACAACGTGAATACCCCGGCGGACTTGAGCCGACTGGAGTCAGCTTGGGCTATTGCAAGTTGCTCGTCGCCAGAAGGAAGGCTCTAGATCGTGGCCGATTCCGACGATGCCCGCGCATCCGCCCGACGGCACACCGCGCAACTTCTCAAAATGCTGCGGGGCCACGGCCCGACCGCTGATGCCGTGCCGACGATTCAGCCCGTCGCGGGAACGCCGGACCCGCCGGCTGTCGCAGTGGCCGATACCCCAGTCGCCTACTCCCGTCGATCCGAGCCGGGTCCAACCCCTCGGGCCGTGCCGGACCCGGTTGCCGCCGGTACCCGAGCCACGATACCACCGGACCAGCCCGCTAAACGAGGTTCGATTCCCGCGATTGGCGAGGTGTTGTATCGCCAGCGGGGAGTGTTGGGGGAGCTGGTGACGCAAGCGGAAAAACGCGTTCGCTTGAGTCGGATTTTTCATGCCTATCTGCCCCCGCATCTACGCGATCACGCCGAGCTGATTCGGCTGGACGAGGAAAAATGGACGGTGCATACCGATTCATCCAGTTGGGCGACCCGGTTGCGCTATGCGCTGCACAACATCCGGGACACACTGGGCCAGCAATTGGGTTTTCCGCTACCCAAGCCTCATATCCGGGTGGTGCCGCCCGCGCTGCCGTTGCCCGTTGCCCGTCCCCCGCTGCGACTCACCCCTAAAAGCGCGAAGCTGTTGGAAATCGCGGCGCGCAATCTGTCGGACGAACGACTCAGCGCGGCCTTGCGACGCTTGGCGGCCCATGCCGATCCAGCTCGATGAGCTGCTCGGCGGGAGGAACGAGCAGCTGCGCCTGCCGGAGCCGTGAGCGACGGCATTGAGCGGTTTGCGGACGACCGCTCGCGACGCGGGTTTCGCCCAGGAAATGGACCATGTTTTACACCCATCGTAGCAACCACCTCGAAATCCTGGCCGACCGCTTGGCCGAGCTGTTGCGGCGACCGCCCCGCGCCCCGCTGGCACGGGAAGTCGTCGTGGTCCAGAGCAACGGCATGGCTCGCTGGTTGGCGCTGCGCCTGGCCAACCGGCTGGGTGTTTGTGCCAACGTGAGCTGGCGATTCCCGGCCACTTTTTTATGGGAAATGAGCCGCGCCGTGCTGCGCCAGTTGCCACCGGCCTCGACGTTCGACAAAGCCGTTCTGGTTTGGCGGACGATGGCGTTGTTGCGCACTCTGGAAAAAGCGCCTCGGTTCGACCCTCTGTTGGCCTATCTCGGTGACGGTCAGGACGATTTTCGCCGCCACGAGCTGGCCTACCGCATCGCCGACTGTTTCGATCAATATCTCATCTACCGGCCCGACTGGATCGGAAAATGGGAAGCGGGAGAGGAGGATCATTGGCAGGCGGAGCTGTGGCGGCGGCTGGCGCAAGGCGGCGAGACGCATCGGGTGCGAGTACAGGAGCGGTTCAGCGTGGCCCTGGCCGGCGGCGATTTCGACCGCTGCCGCTTGCCGGAGCGGGTTGCCATCGTCGGTGTCGCGGCGATGCCGCCCCTGTATCTGGATTTATTGGCGAGATTGGCGCGGTACATGGATGTGCACTGGTTTCTGCTCGACCCCTGCCGGGAATACTGGGGTGATATTCGGGCCGAGCGTGATATTGCCCGATTGGGCGAGGAAATCGACCCGGACGAGGCGTATCTGGCGGTCGGCAATCCGTTGCTGGCCTCGTTGGGCAAGCAGGGGCGGGATTTCCTTGACCTGCTGCTGGCCTATCCGCGCGTGGAGTGGGACGGTTTCGTCGAGCCGGCCGGTGATACGGTGCTACACGTTTTGCAGGCCGACATCCTGCACTTGCGCGAGCGGGGTGGCGACGACTGTCCACCATTGCCGCTGCGGCCAGACGATCGCTCCGTGCGGATCCATGTCTGTCATGGCCCGATGCGTGAAGTCGAGGTGTTACACGATCAATTATTGGCCCTGTTCGAAACGTGGCGGGATCTACGACCCTCGGACGTGTTGGTGATGACGCCGGACATCGCGACCTACGGTCCACTGATCGAGGCAGTGTTCGATGGCGTTCCGCGTGAGCGGCGAATTCCGTTTAGCGTGGCCGATCAGGGGATTCGCGCCGAGAACCCCCTGGTGGAGGCATTTTTCGAGTTGCTGGATTTGGGCGGTGGCCGGTTCGACGCCGCGCAGGTACTCGGCTTGTTGGACATGCCGGCGATGCGTCGGCGATTTGGGCTGACGGAAGACGATTTGGAATGTGTTCGCCGCTGGGTGCGGGACGTGGAGATCCGTTGGGGCATCGACGCCGGCACCAAAAGCGCTTGGGGGTTGCCGGCCACCGCCGAACATACTTGGCGAGCCGGGCTGGATCGTTTGCTGCTGGGCTACGCGCTGCCGGGAGGTGGCCGGGATTTGTATGGCGATATCCTGCCCTACGACGAAGTGGAAGGCGGCGAGGCGCAGGCGCTGGGACACTTGCAGAGTTTCGCCGAAGCGTTGTTCGGATTGGATGCCCGTTTGCGGGAGCACCGGTCGTTGGCGGAGTGGGCGACCGAGCTGGGTTCGGTGCTGGATCGGTTTTTCGATCCCCGCGAGCGCGAGGAAAATGAACTGCAACTGATTCGTTCCACCCTAGAAACGCTGAAAAGCAACGTCGAGCTGGCGAAATTTGACGAACGGGTGACGTTGGCGGTGGTCAAGGCCGCGTTGCGTAGCCAACTGAACACCGTCGAAAGTCAATCGGGGCGGTTTCTGAGCGGCGGTGTCACCTGCTGCGCGATGGTGCCGATGCGCAGCATTCCATTTGCCGTGGTGTGTTTGCTGGGTATGAACGATGACGCCTATCCGCGCCCGCGTCGGCCGGTCGATTTCGATCTGATGGCAGGCCGTTTTCGGCGTGGCGACCGCTCCCGCCGGCACGATGACCGCTATCTCTTTCTGGAAACGCTGTTGTCGGCTCGCCGTTGCCTGTATCTCAGCTATGTCGGACAGAGCATTCGCGACAACTCGCCGCTGCCGTCATCGGTGCTGGTCGGCGAGCTGCTGGACACGGTGGATCGGAGCTTCGAACGCACCGGCGGGGGACGGGCCAGCGAGCAACTCATCACGCGCCATCCCTTGCAGTCGTTTAGCCGACGCTATTTCAACGGGAACGGTGATCTCTTCAGCTACGCACGGGAATGGGTCGAGGCCAGCCGCCAGGCGGGGCGGGGCGAGCGGGAAGCGGCGCCGTTGCTAGATGTTGAGCTGCCGGAACCGGAACCTGCGTTGCGGACGGTGACGCTGGAAGGGTTGGCGCGGTTTTTCAAGAATCCCGCCCGCTGGTTGTTGCGAGAGCGGCTGGGCATCCGGCCAGAGCGGGGTGCGGAAGCGTTGGAGACTCGCGAACCGTTCGTGCTGGACGGACTGGAGAACTATCGGCTGGTCGGCCAGATGCTGGAGTTGCACCGGGATCGGCGGCCAGCAGCCGAAATCGAGAAAATCATGCGGGCCAGCGGGGCATTGCCGCACGGACAGGTGGGGGAATGTGTGTTCGCCCAGGCCCAGGGGCGGGTGATGCGGTTTGCCGGGCGTTTGGGGCGAGTGCTGGCAGGCCAGGGCGCCGAGTGGGTGAACATCGATGTGGTTCTGGGCGAGTTTCGGTTGACCGATCGCTTGACCGGGCTAACGCCGACCGGGTGGGTGGGTTATCGGCTGGCCGGGATGAAAGCTGCCGATTATCTGAATCTGTGGCTGCATCATCTGGTCTTGAACGTGGTGGCGCCGACCGGGGTGGCGCGGCAAAGCCATTGGGTGGCGGAAGATCGCGACGTGATTTTGAACCCGGTTGCCGAACCGGAGCGGCCACTCCGAGCGTTGTTGGAGCTGTACTGGCGCGGCTCGCAACGGTTGGTGCATTTTTTTCCAAAAAGTGCACTCGCTTATATCGAGCGATTCCGCAAGGAACAGGATGCGGACAAGGCATTGTGGTCCGCGCGCAAGACGTGGGAAGGCGACGGGTATCGAGAAGGTTCGGCGGAAGGGGACGATGCCTATTACCGCTTGGCGTTTCGGGATACCGATCCGTTGGATACGGAGTTCGTGGAACTGGCGGAAGCAGTTTTTGACCCGCTGTTCGCGTGCGTTCGGGAGGAGACGGAAGGCTGAATCCCGTTGGCGCTCAATATTCGACTGACTGCACCCAGGCCAGTGCCTCGAAGTGTTTGGCGTTGACATCTGTGATCTCAACGCCGCAGCTGGCGGCGGCCGCTTCGATACGATCCTGATCGGAAGACTCGCAGGCCATGGCCAGATCGAGGAACGGCGCGTAAGGCCCTTCGCCGCGCAGGAGCGCCGCCTCGACCCACTCCGCTAAGTGCAGAGGCTTGATCGCCTCGGGCAGCGGCATCCGCAATACCCGATCGAGCATGGAAAACAGCCCGGTGATGAACAGGCTGTCGCGCTCGGCCTTGGCGAACGCCCGTTCGCCGATCAATTCCATAAAGCGGCCGCGTGCCAGCGCGGTTTCTTGTAATGCCGCGGCGTAAGGCGAATTTTGAGCCGAGCCGAATAACAGCAGGGTTAGCCAGCGATACATGTTTTGCCGCCCGATCAGAACCAACGCGTGTTCGATCGAGGTGACGGTCTGGCGCAGGCCCATGGCGGCGGAATTGATGTACCGCAGCAGGCGATAGGAGAGCATCGCGTCCTGTTTAAGGAGTTCGACCAGTTGGGTGGTTTCCGCGTCGCGCCGCAGATGGTTAAGCAAATCGCAAATGTGCAGCGTTTGCGGTCCTGCCCGGTTGTCGGTCCAGTCTTCGCGGCTAGTGACGAACGGTCCCTGAAACAGCGCGAAATTCAGCGTGCGGCATAGCTCGAAATCGTCGAAGCTTTCCAGATCGCGAGCGATCAGCTGAGCATCGCGATAACGCTGACTGATCTGGTCGGCGATCTTTTGGGTCTCGGCGGGGTTACGCTGCGCGGTTCGGAAAATGAAGTGGCTTGCATGAGGGGCCAGCATCTCAAAGTGCCTGCCCTCGAAGCATTCTTCCAAGGCGAATTGGAAACCTTGCTGTTTCAATGCCAGCACCCGCTCGCCAAGCGCGTCGGGGGTATCGCCGGCGGCATCCAATGGCATGACGGTCAGCACTATACCCGGACCTGGTAATTGGTCGATGAGAGGATTGGCGAGAAAGGAATCGAGTACGGTGATGAAAGCCTGCCGATGCCCCAGTAACTTGTTGATCGAAAAATGCAGCAGGTTTCGGATGACGACTTCGTTGTAAATGTGGTGGATGCGCCGGCTCGGAATGTGCAAGCGGTCGCGCATGCCCTTGCGCAGTATGAACTCGTAGCCCGCCACCCGCTGCTCACGGTTGAGTACGGCTTCCCGGCAGATGACCGAACGCTCTTCGCCGAGGCCGGTACGGTTGCCGGACTGCTCGGGCGGTGAGGTCGGGTGGCGGGACGGTACCCTTGACGGGAGCCAGTTCTTCGAGCGCCTGGAAATCGCGTTGCTCGGCCGCGGCGCGCGCGCTGGCCCGGCGGTTGGTAAAGAAGGTGAACAGTCGATTCAGCATGGCGGAAACCCGGAATGCCTTCGGGTAGTGAGGAGAAACAGGCGCGGCGGGTAACGACGATGAGTTAGGGTAACCGTTTGCGCTTGTCGCCAGCCAGTGCGAGAGTGATCGTGAGGAGAGGACCGAGGCATCGAACTGATCTCGAAGGTTGCAACCGTGGCTTGGAAAGCCGGAAGATCCCGTCGCCCGGAATTATAGTCGCGCCAAGCTTAGCGCCCTTCTGATTTTTTCGACAGCCGAGAAATGTAAAACCAATCGCCAGAAATCCATATGGAACGTCTCGACCCGCTTTACACGCCCCTGAGTGGTTTCAATCTGATTGAAGCCAGCGCCGGCACGGGCAAGACCTACACCCTCACCGCCTTGTACCTGCGTTTGGTGGTAGAGGCCGCGATTCCCGTGAACCGCATTCTGGTGGTCACCTATACCAACGCTGCCACCAAGGAATTGCAGGATCGCATCCGCGAGCGGTTGGCGCAAATCCGCTCGGCTTTCCTGCGAGGTCGCGCCGACGAGGACGACGTGCTCGCCACCCGCCTGCTGGATTTAGTGGCGGATCGGGAGATCGCCATTCGCCGGTTGACCAACGCGGTGCGCGGTTTCGATGAGGCCGCCATCTTCACCATTCACGGCTTTTGCAAGCGGGTACTCGGCGATAACGCTTTTGAGAGCGGTTTATCGTTCGAGACCGAGTTACTGGCCAATACCGGCGATTTGTTGCGAGAAATCACCGAGGACTTCTGGCGGCGGGAGTTTTATGCCGCCTCGCCGCTGGTCGTGCGGTATTTCTTGGACCAGCGTTATAGCCCGGATCGGTTGCTCGCCGAAATCGAGCGGTATCTGGGCAAGCCGTATCTGCAAATAGTCATGCCGGATCGGGCAGCGGATGGCGCGGCGCTCGAAGCAGCGTTCGTTGCCGCGTTCCAGCAGGCTCGTGGCCTCTGGGCGCGGGATCGCGCCAGGATCGAAGACTTGCTGCTGAAATCGCCCGCCCTCAATCGGCAGAAATACAGCTTGAAATCCGTCCCCGGCTGGCTGGAAGCCATGGACGGCTATCTGACGGCGGACGTTCCGAGACTGGCGCTGTTTGAAAAGTTTGAGCAATTTACCGCCACTGTACTGGAAAACTCACGTAAAAAAGGCCAGGTCGCGCCCCGGCATCCTTTTTTCGACGCCTGCGAGACGCTGAAAACCGCCTGCGAGGCGTTGGCCGATCATTGCCGACAGCAAATCCCAGTCAAGCTGCTAGCTTGGTGCGATGCTGAACTGGTCTCGCGCAAGCGCCGACATCAGGTGCAATCCTACGACGATCTACTGCTCGATCTACACGGTGCCTTGCGTCATCCTCGGCAGGGCGCGGCGCTGGGCCAGACTTTGCGCGACCGCTATTTCGCTGCCTTGATCGACGAGTTTCAGGACACTGATCCGGTTCAGTACGACATCTTCCGGCGCATCTACGCCAATACCCGCAAGCCGGTGTTTCTGGTCGGCGACCCCAAGCAGGCCATCTACAGCTTCCGGGGCGCGGACATCTTCGCTTATCTGACCGCCCGCCGCGATACACCGCGCCACTACACCTTGGATGTGAACTGGCGATCCGATCCGCGCCTGTTGACGGCGTTCAACGCGGTGTTTGGCGCGACCGGGCGGCCCTTCCTGTTCGAGGGTATCCCCTTCCACCGTGCGCTGCCCGCTGAACGGAAGCGGCAGGACCGGCTATGGGTGGACGGGCGACTGGAAGCACCGCTTCAGGTTTGGCTGGTGGAGCCGGAAAGCGACAAAGCGGTGGGCAAGGGCGTGGCCGGCGAGCGGGCGGCGCGGGCCACCGCTGCCGAAATCGCCCGCTTGCTGAATCGGGGCGCGCGGGGTCAGGCGCGCATCGGCGAACGGCCGCCAGTGGAAGGGAGCCGACCACTGACCGGTGGCGATATCGCCGTGCTGGTGCGCAGCCATCGGCAGGGACGGTCAATGCGCGACCAATTGCTGCGGCTGGGCGTGCCCAGTGTCCAGCACGCCGATGACAGCGTGTTCCTGTCCGACGAGGCACAACAACTGGAATGGCTGCTGGCGGCGGTGGTGGAACCGGGCAACGAAGGCCGGGTGCGGACGGCATTGGCCTCGGATCTGTTCGGACTGAGCGGCGCGGATCTGTATCGATTGCGAGAGGACGAGCAGATCTGGGCGCGCTGGCTGGAAAAATTGCAAGATTATCGGCAGTTGTGGCTCGAACACGGGTTCATGCGCTTTTTCCGCGCCTGGCTGATCGGCGAGGACGCGCCACGTCGATTGCTGGCGTTTCGCGATGGCGAGCGACGCTTGACCAACCTACTGCATTTGGCCGAGCTGACGCATGTCGCCAGCCGCGCCCATCCCGGCCTGACGGGGTTGCTTAAGTGGCTTGGCGAGCGGCGACAGGTGCCGGGCGACAAAGACGAGGCACAGCAATTGCGGCTGGAAAGCGATGAAAATCTGGTGCGTATCGTCACGGTTCACAAGAGCAAGGGGCTGGAATATCCGGTGGTGTTCTGCCCGTTTCTTTGGGACGGCCAGTTACATACCGAGGACAAGAGCAACGAAATCCTGCTGTATCACGATCCCGACGATCCGAGTCGTACCTTCCTGGCCTTCGGCGTCGCCGAGGACGATCCGACGCGCCTGCTCGCCCGTCGCGAGGAGATGGCCGAAAGCCTGCGACTGTTCTACGTTGCCCTGACCCGTGCCAAACAACGCTGTTACCTGGTCTGGGGTCGAATTAGGGAAGCGGAAACCGCTCCACCCGCTTGGTTGCTGCACCCACCGCCGGTGGTGGGTCCGTCGCAGGATGCGCTGGAGGTGGCCAAGCAACGGTTCAAGGGTCTAGCTCCTCCGGCATTTCTCGGCGATCTACGCACCACGTTCGCTGCGGCCGGCGATGCGGTCACCCTCACGGCGCTGCCCGACGAGCCGGGGCCGCGGTATCAGCCACTCGTGGCGGCGGAACCCGAGCTGAAGGCCCGCCTGTTTGCCGGTTCCCTGTCCGAGTCCTGGCGGGTCGGCAGCTTCACCGCGCTGGCTGCCGGCCTGTCGGGTGAGCTGCCGGATTACGATATGACCGCCGTCCTGCCGGAAGCGGTCGAATCGCCGCAACCGCCGGTCGCGATTCCCGGCCACGGCATTTTCGAGTTTCCGCGTGGTGCGCGGGCGGGAACCTGCCTGCACATGATTTTCGAACGGTTGGATTTTACCCAGCAGGATCGTGGCCAGTTGGAGGGGTTGGTTGAGCGAGTGCTGAAATTGCACGGACTGGATGTGACAGCGTGGACCGGCGTGGTTGCGGATATGGTGGAACGGGTGCTGGCCACCCCGCTGGACGACAGCGGAACGCGGCTGGCCGCCGTCACGCCCGAGCAGCGGATCAATGAGTTGGAGTTCTATTATCCGCTTGCCGATCTGCGCGCCGATACCTTGCGGCGGGTGCTAGAGCGGCACGGCCGAACCGCCGGCCGGTTTCAGGAAATGGTCGAGCGACTGGAATTCGCGCCCTTGCGTGGCTACATGAAAGGCTATATCGATCTAGTGTTCGAGGTGGATGGACGGTTTTATCTGGTCGATTACAAATCCAACTGGCTCGGGGCAGAGCCGGGCGCGTATCGACGCGCGCGGCTGGACGAGGCGATGGCCCGCGAGTCCTACGGGCTGCAATACTTGATTTATGTCGTGGCCCTGCATCGCTATTTGCGGTCGCGCTTGGTGGATTACGATTACGAGCGGCATTTCGGGGGCGTGTTTTATCTTTTCCTGCGCGGCATGGGGCCAGAATGGGGCACGGATTGTGGTGTATTCCGTGACCGACCCGTGCCAGCGCTGATCGAGGCACTGGATACTTTGATGGCCACCGGGGCGTGAGGCTCGGGATTGCGAGCGGGAAATCGTCCGATCGCGCCGCGCTTTCGCCAGCCTGAATAGGCGTTCGGCCGCTAGGAGATGAACGCCTCCCGGATCGATACCCAGCCGATCAGCCGGCGTTGTTTGCCTCCCTGAATGGTGAACTGCGATCCTTCAAGACGCCACGGATATTCATTGTTGGGATCTTTTTTGAACGTCCGCTCATTGCGGATCGTCCACCAGCCATTATTGTGTCCGGCTTTCTGACCGCCATCGATAGTGTTCCATTTCATTTCGGTCAGACCGAAACCGATGCGCTTCGGTTGTTCGATGATTCCCACATGGCCGGAATCGGTCACTTTGCCGAAGGGCGTCAGGCTGATGAAAAACAGATTTTAGCCGTTGCCGAGCGTAGGGCCGACAGATCGGCCCGATTCACAAGATCGGTCAACATGGATTTTCCTTTGAGATCGGTCGCAATTTTTGCGGTTACGATGGGGCATTATTTGTGTCATTGAATAGTATAAATTTGTATCGATTGGTATATGTTTGTATTGGCTCGTGCCATCGGGCGATCAATGCCGCGATGCATGCCACAGGGTCTCGCTAACGGTGAGCCATCGTGGCTTGGCGCGGTCCAATTTGCCCCCTCGGTATCGTTGCTGTTGGCCGATACCGCAAGCGTTTGGAGTGATTTGATGCTGATGGAAGATACCCGCTCGAACGATACCTTGCCGGCTTTGTATGGACAGGGCCTATTGACCGATCTGGACCTGCATTTCGCCCACTTTATGAGTCGGCTGGCCAGCGGTGGATCAGTTGAAAGCGGCCCTCGTCCGACCGAGTCGGGGGCGGAGACGCGGGAATGGCTGGAACTGGCGGCAGCATTGACCAGCCATGCTACCGGCCAAGGCGATATTTGCGTCAACCTGCGGCAGTGGGCGCGGCGCTGGAACGCGGGGATGGCTGAGGTTGTCGGGTTCGCCTCGCCTCCTATCGGCGATTGGCTGGAAGTCTTGCGGGCCAGTCCCGTGATCGGCCAGCCCGGCCAGCGTCAACCGTTGGTGTTGGATCGGCGAGGCCGCTTGTATCTGTACCGTTATTGGGGATACGAACGACAGTTAGCGGAGGATTTGCTCCAGCGGGCCCGCATCGATCTGATGGTGGCGGACGAGCAGCGCTTGCAAGCCGATCTCGACCGGCTGTTTCCCCGCCATCCCGAATTGGTCGGGCCGGATTGGCAGAAAGTGGCGGCGGCGGTGGCGGCGCTCAAAGGGATCTGTGTCATCTCCGGCGGTCCGGGCACCGGCAAGACCAGTACCGTGCTGCGGATTTTGGCGCTACTGACCGGCCAGTCGGATCGACCGCTGCGGGTGGCGTTGGCCGCGCCCACCGGCAAGGCAGCGGCGCGCTTGCAAGAGTCGATTCGTGCCGCTAAACCGGGATTGGGCTTGGAACCCGCCCAGGCGGCGCAAATCCCCGAAGAGGCGTCCACCTTGCATCGGTTGCTCGGTGGTCGGCCGGATTCGGTGTATTTCCGCCACGACTGCGACAACCCGCTGCCGCTGGATGTGCTGGTGGTAGACGAAGTATCGATGGTCGGGTTGGCACTGATGGCCAAGACCGTCGATGCGCTCCCACCGGAAGCGCGGCTGATTCTGCTGGGCGACAAGGATCAGCTCGCTTCGGTGGAGGCCGGTTCGGTGCTGGGCGAAATGTGTGCGCGGGCAGGCCGGTTTTCGCCGAAGTTCCAGGCGCGGCTGACGAAGTTGACGAACGAGGCGTTGCCGCCCGGTCGCGAGGCGGATTCGCCGCTGGTCGATGCCATCGTGCTGCTGCGGCACAGTTTCCGGTTCGGGGCGGCCAGTGGTATCGGTGCGCTGGCGCGAGCGGTCAACAAGGGCCGATCGGCCGAGGCGACGCTGTTGCTGGAAAAGGCTGAATACCAGGATATCGACTGGCGACGGCTGGCCGATCCTGCCGATTTGGCGGGACGGTTGGCGGAGCCGGTGGCCGCCGGGTTCGCGCCCTATTTGCAGGCGGTCCGGGAGAATGCCGGGCCGATCGTGACGTTCGAGCGATTCGGCTGGTTTCGGGTGCTGTGCGCGTTGCGCGGTGGGCCGTTCGGCGTGGAGGCGTTGAACCGGTTATGCGAAGCGGTGCTGCATGATCGAGGGCTGATCGATAACCGGCCGACCTGGTATGTGGGCCGGCCGGTGATGATTGTCCACAACGATTACAACCTGCGTTTGTTCAACGGCGACATCGGGATCACGCTGCCGGACCCGGACGAGCCGGAACGGATGAGGGTGTTTTTCCTGGGAAGCGATGGAACGCTGCGGGGTTTCGCACCGGCCCGACTGCCCGAGCATGAGACCGTTTATGCGATGACGGTTCACAAGAGTCAGGGTTCGGAATTCGACCGGGTGTTGGTGGTGACGCCGAACGAGCCGTCGCCGGTGTTGAGTCGTGAGTTGGTGTACACGGCGCTCACCCGAGCGAAGCGGCAAGCGAGTTTTTACGGGGTGTCGGAGGTGTTCGCGGCAGCGATCGAACGGCGGTTGCGGCGCTCGTCTGGCTTGCGGGATCGGCTGTGGGTGGAGCCACGGGCTGGAGATCGTCGATAAAGCGTTTGCGCGCAAGGGAGAGCGCGATGTGGATTGGACGAAGGTGTGGCGTTGCTCAACTATGGAGCTTTCTCGGCACAGCTCCGGTAATTTTCATCCAGCGCTGGTTGCAACAAAACCAGCGCCGCGATGCGACGGGCCACCCAGGTAAATTCCAAGGCTTCGTCGGCGGAGAGCGGCCGGTTCAGCAATTCGTATTCCCGATATGACAGCCATTTTTTCAGGACTTGATAGCCGCCGAGGGTGAATTCCCACACCGGGCGCGGCAGGTTTTTCCAGCGGCAATCGGCGTTGAGATACACATCCAGCGTTTCGTCGCCCAGCGCGGGTTGTTCCTGCGCCGTGAACGGGCGGCTTTCCGTGCGACCCTTGCCGGGCATGGTGACGCCGCCCTTGCCGGCATGGCCCCAGCCGGCGGTCAGTTTCAGGTGTTCCGGCGTGAGCGGGAGCGGAACCCACCACGGTCAGCAGGGCGATGTTCGCTAATTCCGGGCGCGGTTTGCCTTGGGTGACGCCGGGCAGCGGGGTTTCGGTATCCAGCAGGGCGGCGATTTGCCGGCCCAGTTCAGCGGAAGCCAGCAGCTGATCTTGCGTTGCCGGTAACGGAATACGCGGCCAGTCCTGCTTCAAGGCTCCGGCGTTGTCGGCGCGATAAGCGGGAGCGTGCAGAATAGCGACGATATGATGGAATAGGGCTGGTGCGTCGGTGTCGAGGCGGGCGAGATAGTCGGTCGCGGCGTTGCTGAGATTGAGTTGGTATTCGTTGCGGTGATGAAAGGGTTTGATGTAAAGCGGGAAACAGCTCGCGCCTCTGTCCATTAAATCAAGACAACCAATAGGCCGAATGACTTGAGGCTCTGACCAATCACGCCTTGGTTTCTGTTGAGAAACAAGCGTGATGTTTCCTGTAAAACATTGAGGGAAATATTCACTACGCTTCTCATCGAGCAACTTGGTTTCCGGTTCCCAATAAAGCCAACGAATATCAAAGGGCCGATAAGCGTAACGGATGATATTTTCGGATCGGAATCCACGTTTTTGCAGGATTGCGCGCGTTTGCTTGGGATCGAACCGTGCGGTGATTTTCATCAAACTCGGTGCAACTCGGCGGATTTCCTCATCGCTGACGTTCGGATCGAAATACCGACGCATTCGCTGTTCCAGCGCCGTGCGGTCGATGTCCACCAAGGCATCGTCGCGGCTGGTTTTCACGCCGGGGAATGAAGATGGGAGCAATTCGGGCAAGAGCGGCCACGACAGATAATCCGCTTTGACAATTTTCGGTTTGAATGGCAGGCCAATTTCCGCAATAGGCTTCAGCTCAGCGTAAAGAGAATTAAAATCGCCGTTATCGAGGCTGGCTAATAAGGCTTTTCGACGTTCTTCGGCGCGAGCTTCCTGAAGGTCGCGGTAATAAATGATCGGTTGTTCTGACGAGTTTCGTATCAGCAGGCTGATTTGAGTGCCAACTTTAATTCCGGCTGAACTGCCTGCCATCGCAAACACGGTTTCGCTGGTTCGTCCATCCGGTGCATATTCCGAGATGATCCGGTCACCGTGCAGGTTATCAATCCAAATCCGGTCGAACTTCTCCAAATACCGTTCCCGCATTCCGGTGAACGACAGCCCATCCAACCACGAATAATTCGAGATGAAGCAAATCACTCCGCGTCCGCTGTGTTCGACGATGTGCCGTTCCGCCATCCGGTAAAATCGCACGTACAGATCGTTCAAGCCCTGACCCTGCGGCGGCGGCGCGCGGCGGGTCTGACGGTAGGCGCGGGTCAATTCCTGCTCCTCGTCCACCGCCACCCCGGCGAAACCGTTGTACGGTGGATTGCCCAGAATCACCAGAATCCGCCGCTCCTGCTTCACCCGCCCGCGCCGCGTCGTTCTCGGCCATCAACTCCGGGAAATTGAGCGCCAGTTGCGCCATGCGCTTCTTGCCGTCCTCGTCCGGCGGCTGCCAGCCGGTCAGCGCGTTGGTCAGGTACACGCCCAGCCGCTCCGTTTGGCCAGTGGCCGCGTCCAGTTGCAGCGTCGCGCCCCACTGATGCAGCAGCAAACCCAATTGCAGGTGCGCCACCACATACGGCGCCGGCAGCAGTTCGAAGCCGAACACCCGCTCCAGCGCCGCTTGTTTCAGCTTGGCGCCGGCCAGACCACCCAAACCCTGCTCGTCCAGTCGCGCCTTGATGTGGCGCAACACTTCGGTCAAATACGCGCCGGTGCCGCAACAGGGATCGAGAATGAACACTTGCGGATCGGCCAGCCCGTCGGCGATGTCGAGTTCCTCGCGCAACACCGCATCCACCCGCGTCACCATGTAGCGCACGATTTCCGGCGGCGTGTACCACACCCCCAGTTGCTTGCGCAGTTCGGGATCGAAGGCTTGCAGGAACGGTTCGTAGAAATATTGCACCGCGCCGGCAGCGGCGAACTGGCCGAAGAAGGCGGCGCGATCCACCCGGTTCAACACGCCGTTGACCCAATCCAGCACCTCGGCCAAGCCCAGCGGCAACAACCGCGACGGCTGCGATAACTGCTCGAACAAGGCGCGGATCATCGGCACCCGCAGCGTCCAGCTCGCCAGCTTCCAGTCGAAGCGGTCGCGCCGTTCGGGATGCTCGCGGTGCCACAGCACCCAGGCCGAAAACACCCCGTAGAACAAGGTCTGAATCAGCGTGGAGCGGAAGAAATGCTCGCCGTTCTCGGCCTCGAACCGCAGACCCAGCGCGTTTTCCAGCGCCGCGCGCAGCGCCGCCAGCGCCGGCAAATCCGGCTTTTCTTCCAGCCGCGCTCGCGCATCGCGGGCATACGACGCTAGGAACCAGGCCACGTCGCGGGGGTTGTTCAGCGGCGCGGCACATAGCAACACCCGCTTGAGGTATTCCAACAGTCACGCGATGTTCGACTTTTCCGATGATCGAGGATGGGATGGCGGCGCGGCATGGCGGTGTGAGATACGCTGAGAGGAGCCAACCATCGCAACGCTCCGGGAACGCCGTCATGCCGCTCGAAGACTTTATCATCACCGTATTTTGCTGGATAGAAGAACACTGGAGTCCGGTGATGGGGGGTCAGCGTCTGCGCCAGCGAGGGTTTGCCCCGAAGTTGACGGATAGTGAAGTCATCACGATGGAAGTGGTCGGCGAGTTTTTGGGTTTGGAAACCGATGTGGGTCTCTGGACCTACTTTCACCACCATTGGCGGTCGTGGTTTCCCGCCCTCGGCTCGCGCACGGCCTTTGCTCAACAGGCCGCCAATCTCTGGGCGATCAAACAAGTTCTTCATCGGTGCTTAGTCATTGACCTGGGCGCGGCGACGGATCCGATTCGGATCGTGGACGGCTGTCCCCTACCGCTGTGTGTCCTCACCCGCGCCCCACGCTGCCGGTTGTTTGCCGGGGAGGCTGATTACGGCTACGGCGCGGCCAAAAAACAGCCTTATTATGGATTTCATGGACACCTGATGATCACGGTTGAGGGCGTCATCACGGGCTGGACGGTGACCGCCGCCTCTGGCGATGAACGCGAGGCGCTGTGGGATCTGACGGATGGGGTTCAGGGTTTGGTCATGGGCGATAAAGGCTATATCAGTGCCTCCCTGAAGGCCGAACTCGCCCTCACCGGGGTTGACCTGCAAACCCCGCTGCGGGCGAACATGACCGATACCCGGAACCCATGCGTCGTCCGGCAATTGACTACGACCCGCCGCCTCGTGGAAACCGTCATTGGCCAATGAGCAGAGCGGTTTCATTTGGAAAAAATCCGAGCGCGGGATCGTTGGCACTTGACGAGCCGGATGGCACGAAAGGTTTTGGCGCATACCTTGTGCATTTTCGTGAACCGGTTGCTCGGTCGGTCAGACCTCCAGTTTGAGGGACTGATCGCCTGAAAAGTCGAACATCGCGTAACAGCCGTTCGCTACGCGCCTGGGCGAACGAACGCGGTTGCGCCAGCTGGGTCCAAAAATCCTCCGCCGAATCCGCCAGCCGTAACGTCTCCAGCACCGTCGGCTGACCGCTACGATCCTCGCCGACCAGCAGAAAATCCCGGTAATTGGTCACCAGCACCAGCCGGTATTTTTCCCAATACTGGCTGACTTGCGCGCTGTTGGCCGTTAGCCAGCCGTCCTCGGCCACGCTCTTGATTTCGACCGCGCCGCGTTCCGGCAACTGGCCCGGCAGCGGGTCGGACGCGCCCTTGGTAAACTGGCTGGCGGCATACAAACCGGCGTCCGGGCTGCCGGCTCCGGTATTTTTCAACTGCGACACCGCCAGCACGCGCGGTTTCAGCGTCTCGCCGACCGCGTTCAGCAGGTTGATCAGCGCGGGGTAGTAGGAGGTTTCCTTGACGCCACCGCCCGTGGCGCGCACGTCGGCCAGAGCGGCGAAATAGGCTTCGGCGGGGGATTTCATTGCTCTTCGAGCAGCGGCAGAGATTGCGCCTCATCGATCCGTTCATCGCCGGTCAGGCGCTCGATCTGGCGGTCGTGGAGGCGGGAAAAAAACAGCAATGCAGTGCTGCCACCGATCAATGCCAGAAACATATCGGATTGCGTGTCCCAGGGATCGCCTTGGGTGCCCAGGAACTCATCGGCCCCCTGACCGAGAATCAGCGCGGCAGCCCATTCGATCAGTTCGTACAACGCGCTGATCGCCAAGATGATCGATAGGACCACGAACGCCAACATCTTCCTGCCCCGCACGAACCGGCCGCGAACCAGGATTTCCCGCGCCACCAGCGCCGGTACGAAACCTTGAAAGAAATGGCCAATCTTGTCGTAAGGATTGCGGCTCAAATCCAGCCAGTCGGCCAGATAAAAACCGAGCGGCACACGGGCGTAGCTGTAAGCGCCGCCGAGCATGAGCACCAAGGCATGAAGGAAGATGAAAAAATACAATAAATTGGTCAGCGGAAAGCGGTGATAGGTCGCCCAGAGCACCGGCAGGGCAATCACCACGGGAAACACTTCCAGCATCCAGGTGGTGCGGTCGAACGGTCGCAGGCCCGACAGTACTAGCAAGATCACCAGAACGAAAACGGCGAAAACAAGCGTTTGGGATCGTCGTATGTGCATCATGGTAAAATTACCCACAGGTTCTGCGAGGAAATCACTTCAGGAGATCGCCATGATCGTAACATTTCACAGCGACGCATATGCCGATATCATGATGTTTGGCGACATAGCCATCCAATTGCTCAAGCTGATGGGCCACAGCGGGACCGTGCCGAGCGCTCTGTTGGCCGAGGATGTTCCCGAGGCGCTGGCCAACTTGAAGCAAGCTATCGCCGACGACAAGGCCAGAGCTGCCGTGAGGTCGAAGCCGGAAAAGACCAAGAAAAACGATGATCAAGACAATGACGACCAAGAACCTCCGGTTGAATTGGCGCATCGTGCCTTGCCGTTGATCGAACTACTCGCGGCTTCGACGGCGGCGAAGTGCAACGTGATGTGGGATTGATAGCCGGTTTCGG
Source organism: Candidatus Competibacter sp. (assembly GCA_037045535.1). Lineage (GTDB taxonomy): Bacteria > Pseudomonadota > Gammaproteobacteria > Competibacterales > Competibacteraceae > Competibacter_A. The sequence goes on along the minus strand of JBAOHI010000073.1, from coordinate 440,291 downwards.
TCGAGGCGCCCGAATCTGGCCGATTGGCACCAAATTGTCGGCATGATCGATCCAGTTGCCGGGTGGTGTCGGGCGCAAGATCGCGATAAACCCAAGCCACCCGAGCGTTTCAGTTTTGGCCGGCAAAGCGGAAAGCGGATCATTAGTTCACTTATCGTGTCGGTCGAACTTGACATAAGTAGTTTGCCTGCCTATAGTTCCGCCTCTTTGCAGACCCGGATGTTCGACTAGCGCAGGCCCGCTGCCGGGTTTCACCGAATTTCAAAGTTCGATTGGAGTAGTGGGGCATGGCCACAATCAATCAGTTGGTACGCAAGCCGCGCACCAGCAAGAAAGCCAAGAGCAACGTACCGGCGCTCGAAAGTTGTCCGCAGAAGCGCGGCGTGTGTACCCGCGTCTACACCACGACGCCGAAGAAACCTAATTCCGCCCTGCGCAAGGTGGCGCGTGTTCGCCTGACCAACGGTCAGGAAGTCACTAGCTACATCGGTGGCGAAGGCCACAACTTGCAGGAGCACTCCGTGGTGCTGATTCGCGGCGGTCGTGTCAAGGACTTGCCTGGCGTGCGTTACCACATCGTGCGTGGCAGCCTGGACACCTCCGGTATCGCCAAGCGGCGCCAAGGGCGTTCCAAGTACGGCGCCAAGCGGCCCAAGTCCTGAGTTTCGCTTTCAGAAGATCGAGGTCGAGGCAGTTATGCCGAGAAGAAGAGAGGTTCCCAAGCGCGTCCCCCTGCCTGATCCCAAGCACGGGAGCGAGATGCTGGCCAAATTCGTCAATATGGTCATGGAGCGCGGTAAGAAATCCGTGGCTGAGAAAATCGTCTACGGCGCGCTTGACACCATCGCCGAGAAAGGCAAGAGCGACCCGATGGGCACGCTGGAGCAAGCCTTGGACAATGTTCGGCCAATGGTCGAGGTCAAATCCCGTCGGGTCGGTGGCGCCACCTACCAGGTGCCTGTCGAGGTGCGCTCCGTCCGTCGCAATACCCTGGCGATGCGCTGGCTGATCGATGCTTCCCGCAAGCGCGGTGAAAAGTCGATGGCTCGCCGCTTGGCCGGCGAGTTGTTGGATGCTGCCGAGAGTCGAGGCTCCGCGGTCAAGAAACGCGAGGATGTCCATCGCATGGCCGAGGCCAACAAGGCTTTCGCCCATTACCGCTGGTAAGTCCTGAGGAATTTAAGTCGTGGCCCGTAAAACCCCCATCGAGCGCTACCGCAATCTCGGCATCATGGCCCATATCGATGCCGGCAAGACCACGGTGACCGAGCGTATCCTGTTCTACACGGGCGTCTCCCACAGGCTGGGCGAGGTGCATGATGGTGCGGCCACCATGGACTGGATGGTGCAGGAGCAGGAGCGCGGCATTACCATCACTTCCGCTGCGACCACCTGCTTTTGGGATGGCATGGCCGGCCAGTTCGAAGGCCATCGGGTTAACATCATCGACACCCCCGGCCACGTCGATTTCACCATTGAGGTCGAGCGCTCGTTGCGAGTGTTGGACGGTGCCTGCGCGGTGTTTTGCGCGGTAGGCGGCGTCGAACCACAGTCGGAAACCGTTTGGCGACAGGCCAACAAATACGGTGTGCCCCGTCTGGCGTTCGTCAACAAGATGGATCGCGCCGGTGCCGATTTCTTGCGCGTGGTGGGTCAGATTCAAAGCCGCTTGGGCGCCAGCCCGGTACCGGTCCAGCTGCCCATCGGCGCCGAGGACAAGTTCAAAGGCATCGTCGATCTCGTCAAGATGCAAGCGATCAACTGGGACGAAGACAGTCTCGGCATGAAGTTCGAGTACGCCGAGATCCCCGCCGATTTGCAGGCCGACTGTGAGGTATGGCGTGAGAAGATGGTGGAAGCCGCCGCCGAGGCGTCCGACGAGCTGATGGAAAAGTATCTGGAAGGCCATACCCTCAGCGAGGAAGAGATCTACGCTGGCTTGCGTGCCCGCACCCTCAAGGGTGAGATCGTCCCGGCGCTATGCGGTTCTGCCTTCAAGAACAAAGGAGTGCAGGCGATGCTGGACGCGGTGGTGCGTTACCTGCCATCGCCGGTGGACAAACCCCCGGTCAAGGGTGTGCTGGATGATGCCGCCGAAAGTGAGGGGGACCGTCCGGCCGATGACAGCGCGCCGTTCGCTGCGCTGGCATTCAAGATCGCGACCGACCCCTTTGTCGGCACCCTGACGTTCGTTCGCTGCTATTCCGGTGTGGTCAATTCTGGTGACTCGGTCTATAACCCGGTCAAGGGCCGGCGTGAACGCATCGGCCGATTGGTGCAGATGCACGCTAACAGCCGCGAGGAAATCAAGGAAGTGCTCGCCGGCGATATCGCCGCTTGTGTCGGTCTGAAGGATGTGACCACCGGTGACACCCTCTGCGATGCTAATCACATCATCACCTTGGAGCGGATGGAATTCCCCGAGCCGGTGATTTCCATTGCGGTCGAACCCAAGACCAAGGCCGACCAGGAAAGAATGGGGATCGCGCTCGGCAAGCTGGCGCACGAAGATCCGTCCTTCCGGGTTAATACCGACCAAGAATCGGGCCAGACCATCATCTCTGGCATGGGCGAGCTGCACCTGGAAATCATCGTCGATCGCCTTAAGCGCGAATTTAAGGTGGAGGCCAACATCGGCAAGCCGCGCGTTGCCTATCGCGAAACCATCCGCAAGACGGTGGAGCAGGAAGGCAAGTTTGTGCGTCAATCTGGCGGTCGCGGCCAGTATGGTCATGTCTGGTTGCGGCTGGAACCGCGAGAGCCGGGTTCCGGCTATGAATTCGTCAACGCCATTGTCGGTGGCGTGGTGCCCAAGGAATACGTCCCAGCAGTGGACAAGGGTGTGCAGGAGCAGATGGAGAAAGGCGTGCTGGCCGGCTATCCGGTGGTGGACGTCAAAGTCACCATCTTCGACGGTTCCTATCACGAAGTGGATTCCAGCGAAATGGCGTTCAAGATCGCCGGCTCGATAGGCTTCAAGGAAGGTGCCGTCAAGGCGGGTGCGATCCTGCTGGAACCGATCATGAAAGTCGAAGTGGTCACCCCCGAGGATTACATGGGTGACGTCATGGGTGATCTCAACCGGCGACGCGGCATCCTCCAAGGCATGGACGATTCGCCGTCGGGCAAGGTGATCCGCGCTGAGGTGCCGCTGGCCGAGATGTTCGGCTATGCCACTGACTTGCGCTCGGCCACCCAGGGCCGCGCAACCTATTCCATGGAATTTGCTAAGTACAACGAAGCCCCCGCTAACATCGCGGAGGCGGTTGTCAAGAAAGCATCCTGAACCATTGTGCTGAATTTTTGTATCGGTTGGAGTAAGTACGGTGTCCAAAGAAAAGTTTGAGCGGAGCAAGCCGCACGTCAATGTGGGGACGATCGGCCATGTGGACCACGGCAAGACCACGCTGACGGCGGCGATCACGAAGGTGATGGCGACCAAGTTTGGGGGCGAATTCAAGGCCTACGACCAGATTGACTCTGCGCCGGAAGAGAAGGCGCGGGGGATCACGATTGCCACGGCGCACGTTGAATACCAATCGCCGAACCGGCACTACGCCCATGTGGACTGTCCGGGGCATGCTGACTACATCAAGAACATGATCACCGGTGCCGCGCAGATGGACGGTGCCGTGCTGGTAGTCAGTGCCGCCGATGGGCCGATGCCGCAGACGCGGGAGCACATCCTGCTGGCCCGGCAGGTCGGGGTACCCTACATTGTGGTCTACCTGAACAAAGCCGACATGGTGGATGATGCCGAGCTGCTAGAGCTGGTTGAAATGGAAGTCCGCGAACTGCTCTCCAGCTACGACTTCCCGGGTGACGACCTCCCGATCATCACCGGTTCGGCGCTCAAAGCCCTGGAAGGCGACCAAAGCGAACTGGGCGAACCCAGCATCCTCAAGCTGGTCGACGCCATGGACGCCAACATCCCGCAACCGCAGCGCGAAGTAGACAAACCGTTCCTGATGCCGATCGAAGACGTCTTCTCGATCTCCGGGCGCGGCACGGTCGTCACCGGTCGTATCGAGCGCGGCAAGGTCAAAGTCGGCGAAGAAGTTGCCATTGTCGGCATTCGGCCCACGGTCAAGACCGTCTGCACTGGCGTCGAAATGTTCCGCAAGCTGCTCGACCAAGGCGAAGCAGGCGACAACGTGGGCGTACTGCTGCGCGGCACCAAGCGTGACGAAGTCGAGCGGGGCCAAGTGCTGGCCAAGCCCAACACCATCACCCCGCACACCAACTTCGAAGCCGAAGTTTACGTCCTCTCCAAGGAAGAAGGCGGCCGGCACACCCCCTTCTTCAAGGGCTATCGACCCCAGTTTTACTTCCGCACCACCGACGTGACCGGCTCGGTGGATCTTCCGGAAGGGGTCGAGATGGTGATGCCGGGCGACAACGTACGCATGACGATCAGCCTGATCTCGCCCATCGCCATGGACGAAGGTCTGCGCTTTGCCATCCGCGAGGGTGGCCGTACCGTCGGCGCCGGCGTCGTCGCTAAAATCATTGAGTGAGCGTCATGACCAACCAGCGCATTCGTATCCGCCTCAAGGCGTTCGACCATCGCCTGATCGACCAGTCAGCGCGGGAGATTGTCGAGACCGCCAAGCGCACTGGTGCCCAGGTTCGCGGGCCCATTCCGTTGCCGACCAAGATGGAGCGGTTCACGGTGCTGGTTTCGCCGCACGTTAATAAAGATGCCCGCGACCAGTACGAGCTGCGCACCCACAAGCGGCTGATGGACATCTTGGATCCTACCGACAAGACGGTCGACGCGCTGATGAAGCTGGATCTTGCGGCTGGCGTGGATGTGCAGATCAAGCTGAATTAGACGCTTGCAACCGGGCCATGAGGGATTGCCTTGCCCTCCTCTGGTCCGTAGTCGTCGATTAAGAGGTTTAATAAAAATGGCAATAGGACTGATCGGCCGTAAGGCTGGTATGACTCGTTTGTTCACGGAGGATGGCGTTTCGATTCCCGTCACCTTGATTGAGGTCGAGCCGAACCGCGTTACCCAGGTTAAGACTGAGCAAACCGATGGTTACCGCGCTTTGCAAGTCACGGTTGGCAGCCGTCGCGCCAGTCGGGTGACCAAGCCCATGGCCGGCCATTTCGCCAAGGCTGGCGTCGCGCCGGGCCGTGGTCTGTGGGAGTTTCGCCTGTTGGGAGAAGAGGGCGCCGAGATCGGCGTTGGGGCGGAATTGAAGGTGGATTTGTTCCAGGCGGGTCAGAAAGTCGATGTGACTGGCACCACCATCGGCAAGGGATTCGCTGGTGCCATCAAACGTCATCATTTCCGCAGCCAGCGTGCCACTCACGGTAACTCGTTGTCCCATCGCGCGCCCGGTTCCATCGGCCAAAACCAAAGCCCTGGCCGGGTGTTCAAGGGCAAGAAGATGGCCGGTCAGCTCGGTGCCGTGCGGCGTTGCGTGCAGAACCTGGAAGTGGTCCGGGTGGATGTCGAGCGCAATTTGCTGGCAATCAAGGGAGCGGTGCCCGGCGCCAAAGGCGGCAATGTCATGATCGAGCCCGCCGTGAAAGTGCGTCGGTAAGGAGGCGATATGGAACTTCAGATTAAGAATGTCACAAGCGGCACGGTGTCCGGGCAACTTGCGGTGGCCGATGAAACTTTCGCCAAGCCATTCAATGAGTCATTGGTGCATCAAGTCGTGGTTGCCTACCTGGCGGGCGCCCGCGCCGGTACCCGTGCCCAGAAGAATCGCGCTCAAGTTCGGGGCGGCGGCGCCAAACCTTTCCGCCAGAAGGGTACCGGCCGTGCTCGCGCCGGCACCACTCGCGGTCCGCTATGGCGGGGCGGCGGGGTGACCTTCGCGGCTCGGCCACAGGATCATTCCCAGAAAGTCAATAAGAAGATGTATCGTGCCGCGATGCGTTCCATTTTCTCGGAATTGGTGCGTCAGGATCGATTGATGGTGGTGGAGTCGCTTGAGCTGCCGGAAATCAAGACTAAGCAGATGATCGCCCAGCTGACGACCTTGGGTTTGGCCGAGCAGAGGCGTGTGTTGCTGGTGAGCGAAGAGGTGGATACCAACCTTTACTTGTCGGCTCGCAACCTGCCCAACGTGGCGGTGATCGATACGATCGGGTTGGATCCAGTGAGTTTGGTCGGGTCCGATACGGTGGTGATGACGGTGGATGCGATGCGACGCGTTGGGGAGTGGCTGGCATGAGTCAAGAACGGCTGCTGCAAATCCTGCGGGCTCCGCACGTTTCGGAAAAGACCAACCGGCTAACCGAGCGGCACAATCAGGTGGTGTTCGAAGTGCTTTGTGACGCGACTAAACCGGAAATCAAGAGCGCCGTGGAAATGCTGTTTAACGTCAAGGTCAAGGGTGTCACGGTTCTCAACGTCAAAGGCAAGCGCAAGCGTTTCGGCGGGCGGATCGGGCAGCGTTCGGATTGGAAGAAGGCCTACGTTTCTTTGGAGGCCGGCCACGAAATCGATTTTTTGGTGGCGGAGTGAAGGAGCGTTTATCCTCCAGGCACGCAAGAGAAAGGTAAAATTCCATGCCAATCGTCAAGACCAAACCGACTTCGCCCGGCCGGCGTTTCGTGGTAAAGGTCGTCAATCCCAATCTGTACAAGGGCCGGCCGCACGCTCCCTTGCTTGAAAAGCAGACCCGCAAGGGTGGTCGCAACAACATGGGTCGCATTACCACCCGGCATCAGGGGGGCGGCCACAAACAGCATTATCGGCTGATCGACTTCAAGCGCGACAAGGATAACATTCCCGCCAAGGTCGAACGGCTGGAATACGATCCGAACCGCAGTGCCCACATCGCGCTGCTGTTGTACGCCGACGGCGAGCGCCGCTACGTGATTGCCCCGCGTGGGGTAAGTGTCGGTGCGACATTACTGTCTGGTCCGGCGGCGCCGATCAAACCGGGTAATGCCCTACCGTTGCGCAACGTGCCGGTCGGTAGTCAGGTGCATTGTGTGGAATTCCGGCCTGGCAAGGGCGCGCAAATCGCCCGCAGTGCTGGTGCTTCCGTGCAGCTGGTCGCTCGCGAGGGCAGCTACGCCACCCTGCGTATGCGTTCTGGAGAGATTCGCAAGGTCCATGCCGACTGTAAGGCCACGATCGGCGAAGTTGGCAACGAAGAGCATAATTTGCGCTCCCTTGGTAAAGCCGGTGCCAAACGCTGGCGGGGCATTCGTCCGACCGTGCGTGGTGTGGCTATGAACCCTGTGGATCATCCGCACGGCGGTGGCGAGGGCCGCACCTCCGGTGGTCGCCATCCGGTGTCACCGTGGGGCGTACCGACCAAGGGTCACAAGACTCGCTCAAACAAGCGTACCGACAAGTTGATCGTGCGTCGGGGCAAAGCGAAATGATGCAAAGGGCCGCCCGACTCGGAGCAAACGGCCGTCCCGTCGAGTTGCTGGCGGGTAACCAAGAGGACAAGTAACGTGCCACGTTCGATTAAAAAAGGGCCGTTTGTAGATCTCCACTTGATCAAGAAGGTGGAGCAAGCGGTTGCTGCCAACGTCAAACGTCCGATTAGGACGTGGTCGCGGCGTTCGATGGTTGTGCCCGACATGGTGGGTTTGACCATCGCCGTGCATAACGGTCGCCAGCATGTGCCGATTTTGGTTACTGAAAACATGGTAGGTCACAAGCTAGGCGAGTTTGCCGCCACTCGTACCTATCGCGGCCATGCCGCAGATAAGAAGTCCAAGTAGGAAGGCGTTCCAATGCAAGCTGTCGCTATCATGAAGCATGCCCGTATTTCGCCGCAAAAAGCTCGGCTAGTGGCCGATCAGGTGCGTAACCTGTCGGTGGACCGCGCTTTGCGGGTACTGGAGTTCAGCAACAAAAAAGCGGCCCAGCTCATCAAGAGCGTGTTGGAATCCGCCATCGCTAACGCCGAGCATAATGAAGGCGCCGACATCGACGAACTGAAGGTGGCGGCCATTCAAGTGGATGGCGGTCCAGTGTTCAAGCGGATGCACGCTCGCGCCAAAGGTCGAGGCAATCGTATCGTCAAGCGCACCAGTCACATCACCGTGACCGTGGCGGAGTAACAGGAGCCAAAGCGACATGGGTCAGAAAGTCAGCCCCACGGGGATACGGTTGGGGATTGCGTCCGACTGGACTTCCAAATGGTATGCCAGCAGCAGAAATTTCCCCGGCTTGCTGGAAACCGATCTCAGGGTGCGCCAGTACTTGAAGAAGAAGTTGGCCAACGCCTCGGTCAGCCGGATCCAGATCGAACGACCGGCGCGCTTGGCGCGAGTCACCATCCATACGGCCCGCCCCGGCGTGGTGATCGGTAAGAAGGGTGAAGACATCGAAGCGCTGCGCCGGGAAGTCGCCCGAATGATGGGCTTGGACATCAAGGACTTGCAAGTCAATATTGAGGAAATCCGCAAGCCGGAGCTGGACGCGCAGCTGGTTGCGGAAAGCGTGGCCCAACAGTTGGAGCGACGCATCATGTTCCGGCGGGCAATGAAGCGGGCAGTCACCAATGCTATGCGTTTAGGGGCGCTGGGGATTAAAATACAAATTTCCGGCCGCTTAAACGGCGCCGAAATCGCCCGTAGCGAGTGGACCCGCGAGGGTCGCGTTCCCCTGCATACTTTGCGCGCCAACATCGATTTTGGACTTGCTGAAGCTCATACCACCTATGGCGTGATCGGGATCAAGGTTTGGATTTTCCGGGGCGAAGTGTTCGGTTTCGACCGGCCGGGCGAGGCGAGACCCGAAAAGGCAGCCGTGGGTTGATTGGATTGTTGCGGAACTCCGCGTCGAACGGCGCGGAGTTCCTTGTGTTTATAGACGGGACGGGTCATGTTACAGCCGAAAAGAACGAAATTCCGCAAGCAGCGCAAGGGGCGCAACACCGGCGTTGCAACTAGCGGCACTTGGGTGAGCTTTGGCGAGTATGGGCTGAAGTGCACCACTCGTGGGATGCTAACCGCTCGCCAAATCGAAGCGGCGCGGCGCGCCATCAACCGCTATATCAAGCGCGGTGGTAAGGTATGGATTCGCATTTTCCCAGACAAACCCATTACCAAGAAACCGCTGGAAGTGCGTATGGGCAGCGGCAAGGGGGGCGTCGAATTTTGGGTGGCGAGGGTCAAGCCTGGCCGCGTGCTGTATGAGGTGGAAGGCGTGCCTGAAAGTGTCGCCCGCGAGGCGTTTCGACTGGCGGCGGCCAAGTTGCCAGTGCAGACCATTTTCGTGACCCGGACAGTAATGTGATGAACGCGAGCGAACTGCGACAGAAAACCGTCGAGGAATTGAAGCAGGAGTTGCTGGCACTGTTGCGCGAGCAGTTCAATCTGCGGATGCAGCGGGCCACCGGCCAAGCCAGCAAGCCCCATCTCTTCCGGCAGGCGCGGCGCAACATCGCGCGGGTCAAAATGGTGTTGAGCGAAAAGGCGAGCAAGGCATGACAACGGAAACGCAAAAGACGGAGCGCACGCTGACCGGGCGCGTGACCAGCAACAAAATGGATAAGACGATCACCGTTGCCATCGAGCGGCTGGTTAAGCATCCCGTTTACGGAAAGTACATTCGGCGGACTACCAAACTGCATGCTCACGATGAGCGTAACGAATGTCGCGAAGGCGATTTGGTGACGATCAAGCAATGTCGTCCCTTGGCCAAGACCAAGGCTTGGACCTTGGTCGGCGTGGTCGAGCGCGCGCAATGATCGCCATGGCCGATAAGGCGCTAGTCGTCCGGCTGGCATTTTGCAACCCTCGTGAACGGAATGGTAAACCATGATTCAGATGCAAACGATGCTGGATGTCGCTGACAATAGCGGCGCCCGCCGGCTGATGTGCATCAAGGTGCTGGGCGGTTCCCACCGTCGGTACGCTCACATCGGCGACATCATCAAGGTCAGCGTTAAGGACGCGATCCCGCGCGGCAAGGTCAACAAGGGCGAGGTCTACAACGCCGTGGTGGTGCGTACCCGCAAGGGCGTGCGCCGGCCGGATGGTTCGCTGATCCGCTTCGACGGCAACGCGGCGGTGCTGCTCAACAACAAGCTGGAGCCGATCGGCACTCGCATCTTCGGACCGGTCACCCGCGAGCTACGCGGCGAACGGTTCATGAAAATCATTTCCCTGGCTCCAGAAGTGCTGTGAGACGGGAGGAAGGCGGCAATGCGCAGAATTCGAAAGGACGATGAAGTCATCGTTATCGCCGGCAAGGATAAGGGCCGACGCGGCAAGGTGACACAGGTAGTGGAGAACGGCGAGCGAGTGATCATAGGGGGCGTCAACTTGATCAAGCGTCATACCAAGCCCAATCCAGCTCGCGGAGTGGCGGGTGGTATCGTCGAGCGCGAGGCGGCGATTCACGTCTCCAACGTGATGCTATTTAATCCCGTCGCTAAAAAGGGCGACCGGATCGGTTTTCGGGTGTTGGAGGACGGTCGCAAGGTGCGGTACTTCAAATCCAATAACGAAGTTGTGGATGTTTGAGGAGGCACCATGGTCCGGCTACAGCAATACTATCGCGAAACGGTGGCACCGAAGCTGCGCGAGCAGTTCAGCTACCGCAACGTCATGGAAGTACCACGCATCACCAAGATTACCTTGAACATGGGTGTTGGCGAAGCGGTGGCTGATAAGAAGATCATAGAACACGCGGTCGGTAACCTGACCCAGATTGCCGGCCAGAAACCGGTGGTGACCTTGTCGCGCAAGTCGATTGCCGGCTTTAAGATTCGCGCGGGTTGGCCGATCGGTTGCAAGGTCACCTTACGGCGCGACCGGATGTACGAGTTCTTGGATCGGCTGGTCAACATTGCGATCCCGCGCATTCGGGATTTTCGCGGCTTCAGCGCGCGCGCGTTCGACGGTCGCGGCAATTACAGCCTTGGGGTGCGGGAACAGATTATTTTTCCGGAAATCGACTACGACAAGATCGACACGATCCGTGGCCTCGACATCACCATCACCACCACCGCGCGCACTGACGAGGAAGGGCGGGCGTTGCTGGCGGCATTTAACTTTCCCTTCCGGAACTGAGGATTAGGCGTGGCTAAACAGAGCATGATCAACCGCGAGGCTAAGCGGGCGCGCGTCGTGGAACGGTATGCCGTCAAGCGGGCTGCGCTGAGAGAAACCTTGCGCAACCCCGCTACTGGCGATGAGCAGCGGCGGGAAGCGCAGCGGCAGTTGCAATCGTTGCCGCGCGACGCCAACCCGATTCGATTGCACAATCGCTGCCGGCTGACGGGCCGGCCACACGGCTTCTACCGCAAGTTTGGTTTGGCCCGTAATAAGCTGCGGGAAGCCGCGATGCGCGGCGACGTGCCCGGCTTGCGCAAAGCCAGTTGGTGAAAATCCCGGCCACCGATAGGTGGGAGCGGACGCTTAAGTTCAGGGTTTGCCTCGCCCCCGGCGGTGGCCCCGAGACTGACTATGTGGAGTGATTTGGAATCATGAGTATGACGGATCCCATCGCGGATATGCTGACGCGCATCCGCAATGCACAGGCTGCTACCAAGACCCAGGTGAGCATGCCGGCCTCCAAGCTGAAAGCGGCCATCGCTTGCGTGTTGCGTGACGAAGGCTATATCGTCGATTTCGCAGTGGCGCAGACCGAGCCTGCGAAGTCTGAATTGACCGTCACCCTGAAGTATTTCGAGGGGCGGCCCGTGATCGATCGGATTGAGCGGGTCAGCCGCCCTGGTCGCCGGGTGTTTCGCGGCAAGGATGAGTTGCCCAAGGTCATGAATGGCTTGGGGGTTGCCATCGTATCCACGCCCAAGGGATTGATGAGCGACCGTGCCGCGCGCGCGGCCGGTCATGGCGGTGAAGTGTTGTGCATTGTGGCCTAAGGGAGTAAGTTCGTGGCAAGCGTTGTCCAGGAAAAAAAGGTTCGCACGTCGCGGGTCGGCAAGAAACCCATTCCGTTACCGGCCGGCGTGAATGCCGCTATCGAGGGCCAGCGGGTTGTCCTCGAAGGTAAGAACGGTTCGGCTGAGATCCACATTCATCCGTGGGTAGAGGTCCGCCAGGAAGGCGATGAGCTGCTGGTCAATCCGCGCCGGATCACCAACGAAGCTAAGTATCGTGCGATGACGGGCACCATGCGCGCCCTGCTCAACAACATGGTGGTCGGTGTTTCCCAGGGTTTTCAGCGTAAGCTGCAACTGGTCGGTGTCGGCTACAAGGCGCAAGCACAAGGGAAAGTATTGAACCTCACCCTTGGCTTCTCTCATCCGGTTGAGTTCGCGGTACCGGACGGTATCGCCATCCAGACCCCCACTCAGACCGAAATCATCATCCAGGGAGTGGACAAGCAGCAGGTCGGCGAAGTCGCCGCCAAGATCCGCGCCTACCGGCCGCCAGAGCCCTACAAGGGCAAGGGCGTGCGCTATGCGGATGAAACTATCATCCTGAAAGAAGCCAAGAAGAAGTAAGGATTCGTCATGGACAAGAAAGCAGCCGATAAAAAGGCCGCGCGCCTGCGGCGCGGATTGCGCGCCCGGCACAAGCTCCGCGAGCTGGGCGTTCACCGGCTCTGTGTGCATCGCACACCCAGTCACATTTATGCCCAGATCATCCTGCCGGCCCCGGGCGGCGATCATACCTTGGCTGCTGCCTCCACGCTGGAGCCGGTGTTGCGCCAATCCCTCCAGAGTACCGGCGATATTGCCGCGGCTAAGGTGGTGGGTAAGGCGATTGCCGAGAAGGCTAAGGCCATCGGTGTTGTCAAGGTCGCGTTCGACCGCTCCGGCTTTCTGTATCACGGCCGAATCAAGGCGCTGGCCGATGCCGCCCGAGAAAACGGTTTGGAGTTTTGAGGGACTGACAGCATGGCGACGAACGTAGAAAGCTCCCAGAATACCGACGGCTTGCAAGAGAAATTGATCGCCGTCAACCGTGTGGCCAAAGTGGTCAAAGGCGGCCGGCAGTTCGGCTTTACAGCCCTAACTGTGGTCGGTGATGGTAACGGTCGAGTTGGGTTGGGTTACGGCAAGGCCCGTGAAGTGCCGATGGCCATCCAGAAAGCCATGGATAAGGCGCGTAAGAACATGCGCAACGTACCGTTGAATGGCACCACCCTACAATATCCGGTCACCGCCGAACACGGCGCTGCCCAGGTATTCATGCAGCCGGCTTCGGAAGGCACGGGGATCATTGCCGGTGGCGCCATGCGCGCCGTGTTCGAGGTGGTGGGTGTCAAGGACGTGTTGGCCAAGTGCGTTGGCTCGCGTAATCCCATTAACGTGGTACGGGCGACTATCCATGGGTTGAGCGTCATGAAATCGCCCGACTACCAGGCCGCCAAGCGTGGCAAAACCGTGGACGAAATTCGGAGTTGAAGACCGTGGCCGACAAACTGAAAGTCACCTTGGTCAAAAGCGTGCACGGCCGTCTGGCCGCGCATCAAGCCTGTGTGCGCGGACTCGGGTTGCGGCGAATGCACAGTAGTGCAGTGGTGATCGATACCCCGGCAAACCGGGGCATGATCCGTAAGGTTTCTTATCTGCTGAAAGTTGAGGAGGCTTGAACGCATGCGTCTCAATACCTTAAAGCCTGCCTCCGGTAGTCGGCCCGACAAACAGCGGGTCGGGCGCGGCATTGGTTCTGGTCTCGGCAAAACCAGTGGACGCGGCCATAAGGGCCAGCATGCGCGGGCCGGCGGTTACCATAAGGTCGGCTTCGAGGGCGGTCAGATGCCCTTGCAGCGGCGTTTGCCCAAGCGTGGGTTTCGCTCCATGACGGCTCACGATACCGCCGAGGTTCGGTTGGGCGCACTGGCCAAGATCCAGGCTGGTGTCATCGATTTGGCAGCGCTCAAAGCCGCCAATCTCGCACCGACCTTTGCCAAGCGGGCCAAGGTGATCGTCTCCGGTAAACTCGTTCAGCCCCTTACCTTGCGCGGTTTGGCCCTGACCGCTGGCGCTCGCGCGGCGGTGTTGGCGGCTGGCGGGACGATTCTCGAGTAAGCGAAAATGGCGACCGCCCTGCCGGATCTCGGCAAAATGACCGAATTGCGCCAGCGCCTTTTGTTTTTATTGGGTGCTTTGGTGGTGTTTCGCATCGGTACCCATATTCCGGTGCCGGGCATCGACCCACACGCGATGGCGCAACTGTTTGACCAGCAGCGCGGCACTATCCTTGATATGTTCAACATGTTCTCGGGCGGCGCATTGCGGCGGCTGAGCATTTTCGCCTTGGGGGTGATGCCGTACATTTCGGCTTCGATCATCCTGCAACTGATGTCGATGGTGGTGCCGGCTTTGGAGCAGTTGCGCAAGGAAGGTGGGGCCGCCGGCCGCCATAAGCTGACCCGCTATACCCGCTATCTGACGGTGGTGTTGGCAGCGTTCCAGGCCATCGGCGTTAGCATTGCCCTGCAAAATCAAATGGCGGGCGGCAGCTCGGTCGTGATCGCGCCTGGTCTCGGCTTTATCGTCACCGCGACCATCAGCCTGGTGACCGGCACGATGTTCCTGATGTGGTTAGGGGAACAAGTGACGGAGCGCGGCATTGGGAACGGTATTTCCATGTTGATCTTTGCCGGCATCGTTGCCGGATTGCCGCATGCGGTGGGTGGTACTCTAGAGTTGGCCCGCACCGGCGAACTGCATGTTATGTTGGTGTTGTTCTTATTGGCGTTGACGGTATTGGTGACCGGTTTCGTGGTGTTCGTTGAGCGTGGGCAGCGTCGAATCACCGTTAACTATGCCAAGCGCCAGCAGGGCCGGCGGGTTTACGCCGCCCAGACCACGCATCTGCCGCTGAAATTGAATATGTCCGGCGTCATTCCGCCTATCTTCGCTTCCAGCTTGATTCTATTCCCGGCGACGCTTGGGAGTTGGTTCGGCAATGCGCCGCACATGGAATGGTTGCGAGACATCAGTTCAACCTTGTCGCCGGGCCAGCCCTTGTACGTATTGTTGTACGCTGGCTTGATTATCTTTTTCTGCTTCTTTTACACGGCGTTGGTCTTCAATTCCAAGGAGACCGCTGACAATCTAAAGAAGTCTGGTGCCTTTATCCCTGGCATTCGGCCTGGCGTACAGACAGCCACTTATATCGATAAAGTGCTGACCCGACTGACCCTGATTGGCGCCATCTACATCACCGGCGTTTGTTTGCTGCCTGAGTTTTTGATCCTGTACTGGCGAGTGCCATTTTATTTCGGTGGTACTTCGTTGCTGATCATCGTGGTGGTGGTCATGGATTTCATGGCCCAAGTTCAGGCGCATTTAATGTCGCACCAATACGAGAGCCTGCTGAAAAAAAGCAGCTTTAAGAGCCCCTGATGCGCTGAGGGTTTCCTGCACACCGTTTACCCGCGCTGGCGCTCGTGTGCCTGGCGCCTGTCGAGTTTGGAGAACAACGATGAAAGTGCGTGCTTCGGTCAAGAAAATCTGTCGTAACTGCAAGATCATTCGCCGCGATCGAGTGGTACGGGTAATCTGCAAGGATGCTCGCCACAAGCAGCGGCAGGGCTGAAATCGCGATTTTTATTGATTTGCTTCCCCGGGTAAGCTAAATTTCCGCACTTTGCGCGGCAGGCACCCGGTACGATGGGAGGAGTTTTGAAGCATGGCCCGTATTGCAGGTATCAATATTCCGGTCAACAAACATACGGTCATCGCGCTGCAAGCGATTTACGGGATTGGTAAAACCCGTGCTCGCCAGATCTGCGAGGCCGCTCAAGTCGCGGCAGAAGCTAAGGTTCGTGATTTGACCGAGGCTCAGGTGGACGCGCTGCGCGCCGAGGTAGGCAAGTATACCGTTGAGGGAGATTTGCGCCGCGAGGTGTCCATGAGCATCAAGCGATTGATGGATCTGGGTTGCTATCGGGGACTGCGCCATCGACGTGGCTTGCCGGTGCGTGGTCAGCGTACCCGTACCAACGCCCGGACACGTAAAGGGCCGCGTCGGGCGATCCGCAAGTAGATCTACCCGAAATTCTAGAATTCCGCTGGTATAGGTTGGAGCATGGCAAAACCGGTCGCCAAAACGCGCAAGCGCGTCAAGAAAAATGTAGTGGATGGTATCGCCCATATCCACGCCTCGTTCAACAACACGATCATCACGATCACGGATCGCCAAGGGAACACGTTAGGATGGGCCACCTCGGGTGGTTCGGGGTTTCGTGGCTCCCGCAAGAGCACCCCGTTCGCCGCGCAGGTTGCTGCCGAGCGGGTAGGCAATGTGGTCAAGGAATTCGGTGTCAAAAACTTGGAAGTCAACGTCAAGGGACCTGGACCCGGTCGGGAGTCCGCCGTGCGTGCGCTCAACGCCACCGGTTTCAAGATTATGAGTATAATGGACGTGACGCCGATACCGCATAACGGTTGCCGTCCCCCGAAACGCCGTCGCGTTTAGTTCAGGAGTCATACCGTGGCGAGATATCTCGGTCCGAAGTGCAAGCTGAGCCGTCGGGAAGGCGTGGATTTGTTTTTGAAGTCGGCCGCTCGATCGCTCGAAACCAAGTGTAATCTAGAGCGACCACCAGGCCAGCATGGTGCTCGGCGGCCCCGTCTTTCCGACTATGGGTTGCAATTGCGCGAGAAGCAGAAGCTACGTCGGATTTACGGCGTGCTAGAGCGGCAATTCCTCAACTATTACAAGGAAGCCGCCCGCCGCAAGGGTTCCACGGGCGAGAACCTGTTGAAGCTGCTGGAGTGCCGGTTGGATAACGTGGTGTATCGGATGGGTTTTGGTAGCACCCGAGCTGAAGCCCGGCAGTTGGTTTCTCATCGAGCCATCACGGTGAACGGTCAGCGGGTTAACATCCCTTCCTACCAGATCAGGCCGGAAGATGTTGTGGCGGTTCACGAAAAAAGCCGCAATCAGACCCGTATCCAATATTCCTTGCAGCTTGCGCAGGGCCATGGCTTCGCCGAATGGGTCGAGGTGGACGCGAGCAAGATGAGCGGCGTGTTCAAGCGGATTCCCGATCGCGGCGATTTGCCCGCTGACATCAACGAATCATTGGTCGTGGAGCTGTACTCCAAGTGATCGACTTCGAGGGGAAACGGATGGTGGGTGCATTTGATTTGCTAAAACCGACCCGTGTCGAAGTGGAAAAGGTGACATCCCGGTTGGCGCAAGTCACCGTCGAGCCGCTGGAGCGCGGGTTTGGCTATACTCTCGGCAATGCCCTGCGTCGAATTTTGCTTTCTTCCATTCCCGGCGCCGCTATCGTCGAGTGCGAAATCGACCAAGTTTTGCACGAGTACACGACGGTTGAGGGGGTGCAGGAAGATGTGATCGATATTCTGCTCAACCTCAAGGGTGTGGCGATCACCCTGCAGGAAGGCGTTGAAGAAGCTAACCTGACGCTCACCAAAAAAGGTCCCGGCCCCGTCGTGGCGGGTGATATTGTGGGCGGTCATGCCGTTGACATCATCAATCCTGATCACACTATTGCGCATTTGACCAAGAGTGGTGAGCTGAACATGCGGCTCAAGGTCGAGCGGGGGCGTGGCTACTGGCCGGTGACCCAGCGCGAAGGTACCGACAGCGAGACCCTATCGATTGGCCGGCTCCGCTTGGATGCGTCTTTCAGCCCGGTCGCGCGGGTCAGTTACCGGGTGGAGAATGCCCGCGTTGAGCAGCGCACTAATTTAGATAAGCTGGTCTTGATTTTGGAGACCAACGGCACGATCGATCCGGAAGAAGCGATTCGTACTGCGGCCCGGATTTTGTTAGATCAGTTGTCGGTGTTCGTCGATCTCAAGGGTAAGCGCGATGAGCCATCGCTCCCACCGCTGGTGGATATCGATCCGGTTTTGATGCAGCCAGTCGATGATCTTGAGCTCACCGTGCGTTCCGCCAACTGTCTGAAGGCGGAGAGCATCTACTACATTGGCGATCTGGTGCAGCGAACTGAATCAGAGTTGCTGAAGACGCCGAATCTCGGTAAAAAATCCTTGACTGAAATCAAGGATGTTCTTGCCAAGTACAAATTGTTCCTGGGCATGAAGATCGAGAATTGGCCGCCGCCGAACTTGAGCTTGGAGCAGGCTGAAGATCGGGCCGCTACCGCGCGCCGTTCGATGAGTGGATCAGGAGATCCCTTGGAGAACGATAAACCATCGAAGTTGGATTCTCGGGCCACGACCGGCGATGCCGCCGATGATGTTGAATGAACATAACTCCGGTTAGGAGTGTCTGCCCCGTTTTCGTCGTTGTATTTCGAGTTTTTTAAGGAATCTGTGTCATGCGCCATCGCAAAGCCGGTCGTAAGCTCAATCGTACCAGCAGCCATCGCAAGGCTATGCTGAGCAATATGGCCGCCTCCCTGTTCACGCACGAAGTGATTCGGACGACCTTGCCCAAGGCCAAAGAATTGCGCCGAGTCGCTGAACCGTTGATCACGCTGTCTAAACGGGACAGCGTAGCTCATCGGCGGTTGGCGTTCGCGCGGCTGGGTAATCGAGAGGTGGTGACCAAGCTTTTCAACGAACTGGGGCCCCGTTTCCAGACGCGTCCAGGCGGCTATTTACGCATCCTAAAATGCGGGTTCCGGGTGGGAGACAATGCGCCTTTGGCCTATGTTGAACTACTGGATCGGCCGAATATGGCCGTCGAGTAAGAATCGACGCTGG
The DNA here is from genome assembly GCA_037045535.1 of Candidatus Competibacter sp. Lineage (GTDB taxonomy): Bacteria > Pseudomonadota > Gammaproteobacteria > Competibacterales > Competibacteraceae > Competibacter_A. Next base: position 421,722 of record JBAOHI010000073.1, on the reverse strand, counting down.
ATTCTGACGAGTGTGCAAATTAAAAAGCCGGATTGCCCGGCTTTTTAATTGATTAGCGGCAGCATGCCGTTCGAAGCAATCCAAGATCATCGTTTCTCTTCACGTCAAAACGCGGGTTGCGGTTTGCAGCAAATCCCAGAGATCGAAAACCCGTGCTACATAGGCATCGTGCAGGCGATAGCCGCTGCCTTGCCCAGTCAGCTCGCGTTCGAGCGCATCGAGTAATTTCAGCAGCTTGCGTTCGTGGAGACCGAGAGCCTGTTGCAGGGGATCGGTAATCACGCCAGCGCCAGCGCTGCATACGCCGAACACCACGAGCAATCCGCCTGTGGTTGCCATCAGTAGCCCGGCAGATGCGGTGGCGGGAAAGACGCCGTAATACAATGATCCCAGCGTCGGTCCCAGCAGGAAATTTGTGATAGCGAGCTGGTTGGCGAGAGCGGTCGCAGTCGCACCCCCAATGGCGATGGCGCCGGGGGTGAATTGCTTGAAGGCGGCCAGGCCGGCGGCGACGCTGAGCAGTGAGCCGGATAGATCGGCTGCAGCTGTGCGGCTAGCGGTGTAAGTCGTCAGATATTCTTCGAGCCGCCGGCGGAAATTTTCACGATGCGCGAGCTGATCCAGACGGATCAGCTCCGGAACGAGCAGCTCACTGATGGTCGGGTGGCTGAGGATTTTCTCTAAGAGCGCATCGCGTTCGCACCGCCGCGTTGCTTGTTCGAAAGGAAGTTCCAGCAACTCGCTGTAAATCAACCATTCGATTTCGCGTTCGACATCGGTTTTGAAGCCGGCAGGAAGCCGTTCGAGTGGCTGGGCGATCCAATGCAGTTGCAGTTTGCGGCTGATGGCCGCACCGCCTTTTGCCATCAGGTGTGGGAGAACCCAGAGGATGTTGGCCGGCGTTCGCAACAGGTCTTTGCCAAGGGCGCGACGATTGATCCGCGCCGCCCCACGAACGGAAAAATGCTTCCGGGTAAAGGGACCGACGCGGGTACGACGATCCGTTACGAAATTGCGTGCAGCCTCAATGACGGCAGCATGGATTCGGGCGACAATCGCTTCGTCGAGCATCTCCGATCACAGTGCGCAGTGCCGGGAAATCTCTTGGTGATCCTGGATCCAACCTCGCGCAGGTAAGCGCGGCTGGGAAGAGCGCTGAGCGACCACTAATTGGAGATTGCTTGGCGAAGTTGCAGGCTTAGACCTTGGATCACTAATAGGTTATAGCGAGCTTCGACCATCTCCTTGTAAGGACCAAAGCATTCGCCCAATATCTTGAACCACCATCCATCGTGCTCGAACCAGACGAAGGGGTGTTGGAGCTTGTGATTTCCATTCATGTGTCATTAACCTCTCACCTGTAACTACCGCCAGAGAAACGTGCCTGGCGAAAACGCATGGTTTTCCCTTTTCCCTTTTCGCGGTTCGCGCGATCGATCCGGCTAGGGGAAGGCACGATCAAGCGACGTAAGCATAATGTTAGTTGATGAGCGCACGCTTAACAGGCGGTTCCATCGAACCCGAGGCGGCAGTGGATCAACTGCATTAATGACAGCACAAATACCGAATTGTTGCAACGCAAAAACAGAAAATCATTCGTGGACGACTGAAGCGGCGTCCACGAGTTTTGCAAAGGCGGGTGTTGGAAACAGAGAGTTTGCGAGTGCCTGGTGGTGAAGGCGTCAAGCGACGTGCAACAGCAGCTTGCCGATGTGACGGTTGGATTCCATCAGAGCATGGGCGGCAGCAGCTTCGGTCAACGGAAAAATCCGGTCGATAACGGGATAGACCGTGCCGTTGGCTAGTAGCGGCCAGACGATTTTTTGCAGGCTGGCGGCGATGGGTGCCTTGTGCTCCACCGGCCGGGCGCGTAGGGTCGAGCCGGTAATGGTCAACCGTTTCATCATCACGGGTGCCAAGTTTAACTCCATTTTAGCGCCGCGCAGGAACGCGATGAACACCAGCCGACCTTCCACCGCCAGCGCACTGAGGTTGCGCTGCGTGTAATCGCCGCCGACCATGTCCAGAATGACATCCACGCCCCGGTTGCGCGTAAGCTCCTTGACCACCTGGACAAAATCTTCCTCGCGGTAATTGATCGCCCGCTCGGCACCCAAATCCAGGCAGGGCTGGATTTTCTCAACACCGCCGACGGTGACGAACACTCGCGAGCCCAGCGTCTTGGCGAGTTGGATGGCGGTGGTGCCGATGCCGCTGGTGCCACCATGGACCAGCAGGGTTTCGCCAGGTTGCAGCCGTGCCCGGTCGAACACGTTGCTCCAGACGGTGAAAAAGGTCTCCGGCAGGGCAGCGGCTTGCTGCAAGGTCAAGCCGGTCGGGATCGGCAGGCATTGGGGCGCGGGCGCGGTGCAATATTCGGCGTAGCCACCGCCAGTCAGCAGGGCGCAAACTGGATCGCCGATCCTCCAGCCATCGACGCCTTCGCCCAATGCGGCAATAGTGCCGGCTACTTCCAGGCCGGGAATGTCGGAGGCGCCCGGCGGGGGCGGATAACCGCCTTGACGTTGCAAGCAGTCGGGGCGATTGACGCCGGCGGTAGCGACCTTGATCAGAACTCTCGCCGGGCGCGGGTTGGGGCACGGGGCGGCGGTTGGGAACCAGCTTTTCGGGGCCGCCGGGTTCGGTGATTTCGATGACGGTCATCGTTTCAGGCAGATTCAGGGTCATGGCGTGGTCTCGAAATCCATGTAAAAACTCCCCTCGTCGGGCGGGAGAGAGATTAAGGTGATCAGGAACATTTAGAATCGCCGCAGTTCAGGCAGGTCAGACAGCCATCCATGACGATCACCGCTTTAGTCTGGCATTTGCCGCAGAGGGTGGCTTCGGGCGGAAAGCTGTTTTCGCCGGCTTCCTCGACCGCTTTCATCCCGACCTCGTACTTGTTGCGCTGTTCGACGATCATCTTGCGCTGATGTTCGTCCAAGCCTTCTTCCTTGAGCAGACCAATCGAGCGCATGTGGGATTCGATCACATCGCCGATTTCCGCGACCAACGAGGGCATGTATTTGCCACCTTTTTTGAAGTAGCCGCCCTTGGGATCGAACACCGAGCGCATTTCTTCGACCAGGAAGGTGCAGTCGCCGCCTTTCCGGAACACCGCCGAAATGATGCGGGTCAGGGCGACAATCCATTGGAAGTGCTCCATCGCTTTGGAATTGATGAAGATTTCGAATGGCCGTCGTACTTCGTGCTCGGTGCCGTGATTGAGGATGATGTCGTTGATGGTGATGTAAAGCGCATGATCAGAGAGGGGGGTTTTGACCTTGTAAGTCGCCCCGGACAGCATTTCAGGTCGGGCTAGGCTTTCGTGCATCTGTTGCACGGTGGCCGTCGGCTCGCCGGTTGGTGCGGGCAAGCTATCATCGCCTCTGACAACGCTGTAGGCGACGATTTTTTTGTCAATTTTGATGGTCATAACGTCTTTTGGCCCCTCCAATCGCAGAAAAGTAGCCCCTATATCGCATAGGGGCTACCGAGACCTCACAAGATCAGATTGCTCGGTTATGCGGGACGCGGGGGCTGCGCCAGTGAGCTACTTGGATCGTAGCTCCCACTTACCAAGTCTAAGTACTTGAATACGTCATTCTGAGCATCAAGTACTCGGGTCGAGTTACAAACCGCTTCTATAAGCGGGTGACGACCTACGCAAAGTCCTGATGGTGCAACTTCGAGCCTTAAATCACTGCACATGGCTCAAAAGGGATCTGCAATAGGGATTGATAACTTGATAAAGAGTCCAGCTATCCGTTACCTTAGTATTGCCGTAAGAAAGCAACTATCATAATACAGACTCCTTGATAAGGAGCGGCAGACGCTCCCGGTTGCATGCCACAATGCTCATTAGCCTCGAGCGCACCCGGCGGGTAACTAGAGTTGCCGCTCGGTCCCCGTTCAGCATTTTGAAGCCTCAGAATTTCCCGTAGTACCCCTCCTTGATCGCATCAAACAGATTCGCCGCCGTGTGAATCTCGCCGTCGTATTCGATCTCCTCGTTGCCCTTAACCTCGATTTCCGAGCCATCCTCCAGGACAAACTTGTAGAGGGTGTTGGCTAGATCCTGCTCCTTGACCAGCACACCCTGGAACGCCGCCGGGTTGAAGCGGAACGTGGTGCAGCCCTTCAAGCCTTGCTCGTAGGCGTACAGATAGATGTCCTTGAAATCCTCGTACGGGAAATCGGTGGGCACGTTGGCCGTTTTGGAGATGCTGGAATCGATCCACTTCTGGGCAGCGGCCTGGATGTCCACATGTTGTTTTGGTGTCACCTCGTCGGCGGCGATGAAACAGTCGGGGAGTCGCTGTTCGGCGGATTCGGCGCCTGGCATGGCCTTGGGGTTGACTAGGTGTCGGTAGGCCAGCAACTCGAAAGAGAACACATCGACCTTCTCCTTGGATTTCTTGCCCGGTCGAATCACGTTGCGGAAGTAGTGATGGGCAAAACTGGGTTCGATGCCGTTGCTGGCGTTGTTGGCCAGCGATAGGGCGATGGTGCCGGTGGGCGCGATGGAGCTGTGGTGAGTGAAGCGGGCACCGACTCGGGCCAGTTCCTCGACCAGTTCCGGTTCGATCTCGGCGATTTGTTGCATGTAACGGCTGTAGCGAGCGTGCAGTACCTTGCCCTTGACACTGTCACCGGCTTTGAGGCCGTCACGGGCCATTTCCGGACGCTTGCGCAACATCTCGGCGGTCACAGTGAAATCCTGTTCCAAGATCGGAGCCGGCCCCTTCTCGCGAGCCAGTTCCAGAGCGACCCGCCAGCCGGTCAAGGCCATTTCCCGCGTGGCCTGCTCGGTGAAAACCAGCGATTCCGGCGAACCGTATTTCATGCCGAGCATGGTCAAGGTGGAACCCAATCCTAGATAACCCATCCCATGCCGGCGTTTGTTGAAAATTTCCTGGCGTTGCCGCTCTAGCGGCAGGCCGTTGATTTCCACCACGTTGTCGAGCATTCGGGTGAAAATGGCGACGACGTTTTGATAAGTGTCCCAGTCGAAACGGGCTTTTTCCGTGAACGGGTTTTGCACGAATTGCGTGAGGTTGATCGAGCCAAGCAAGCAAGAACCGTAAGGGGGGAGCGTTTGCTCGCCGCAAGGGTTCGTGGCCCGGATGTTCTCGCAAAACCAGTTGTTGTTCATCTCGTTCGCCCGATCGATCAAGATGAAGCCCGGTTCGGCGTAGTCGTAGGTGGACGCCATGATCACGTCCCACAAGCGCTGGGCGCGGATTTTCCGATAAATCTTGCAGGCGACCTGCCCGATGTCGTTGACGATCAAACCTTCCGTGGTCGGCCACTCGCGCCAGATGATCTTGTTGGCGTCGTTTAAATCGACGCCGTCCTGTTCGGCTTCCTTGGACAGCAGCGGGAATGCCAGTGACCAGTCGGCGTCACTCTTGACCGCCTCCATGAATTCGCGGGTGATCAGCAACGAAAGATTGAATTGGCGGAGCCGGCCCGCCTCGCGCTTGGCCCGAACAAATTCCATGACATCGGGATGACCGATGTCGAAGGTGCCCATCTGCGCTCCACGCCGTCCACCCGCCGACGACACCGTGAAGCACATCTTGTCGTAGATATCCATGAACGACAGCGGCCCGGAGGTGTAGGCGCCGGCGCCCGAAACGTAGGCACCGCGCGGCCGCAACGTGGAAAACTCGTAACCGATACCGGCGCCTGATTTCAGCGTCAAGCCGGCTTCGTGCACTTTGCGTAGGATATCGTCCATCGAATCGCGAATGGTGCCCGAAACCGTGCAGTTGATGGTGGACGTGGCGGGCTTATGCTCCCAGGCGCCGGCGTTGGAGATGATGCGGCCCGCCGGGATAGCCCCGTGGCGCAAGGCCCACAGGAATTTCTCGCGCCAAAGCTCGCGCAGATCCTTGGTGGTTTCCACCTCCGCCAGCGCCCTCGCTATGCGCTGATGCGTGCCGTCAATAGTCTCGTCGATGGGCTGTCCGTCCTTGGCCTTGAGCCGGTATTTCTTGTCCCAGATATCCCAGGATGCCGGTTGCATCGGCACGTCAGCAGCAGCGGTCGGACGGTCGATCGGTTGTAGGTGCGCGGTTCTCATAAGCCGGCTTCTCTCTGGAATGCGTGAATGTATGGGGTGGTCGTGTGATATCGGGTCGCGACTTGGATAGTTTTGATGGCGGTCGCCGTTCTGGGCTCAAGATCGCCGCCAGATTCTAGAGGATGCGAAGAAAAACTCCAGCTAGAAATGCGGAGAAAAAAGCTTGGAAAGTTTCTATATGATGTAGCTAATAAAAATAAATAATACAATATGATGTGTTTAAGGGTATCAGTAACATATTGTTTTCGCTGATGATCAGCGAGGGTTGAAACATTGGTCCGAGACGAAAAAAAAGCTTGTTGGAAACCTTGTTGTCAAGGGGTGGCGCCGGTGGTATAACCGGCTAAAATATTGGTGGGTACCGCCGATAACGGATACAAAAACCGAGGGAGAAACCATGAAGATCTCGTATGCCCCTCTCTTAATTCTTTGTTTGGGACTAGGGGCCTGCGTGTCCCAAGTGCCAGTCGCGACGACTTATCCTGTAACTTTCCAAAGGAAGATGCAGGCAGCCGAGCATTGGGACATTCTTACCGCCCATGTGGCGGATCGTTTGCAGGAATCTCTGCTGGGTCTCGGCCAACCACCGGGAGGGCGTCCTATCGCCCTGTACGTCCAGCAGCCGAAATACGACAGCGAGTTTAGTATGGCTTTTCATAACTTGCTGCTCACGCACTTGTTGGAGCGAGGATTTCTCGTCAGTGAGAACCCGGGAGGGGGCTACGCGGTTTCTTACGACGTGCAGGTCGTGACCCATAAGGATCGTGGTTTCATCCGGCCGACGCCAGGGCTGTTTACCGCTCTGACCGGCGCCGTGCTGGTTCTGGATGCTACCGCCGATAGTAATCCAGCGACCGCCGCGATGATGGGCGCGGTTGGGTTGGACGTGGCAACCGGGTTTATTACCGACCAGCCAAATAGCGAAATTATCGTGACCACTTCGGTCATGAGCGGTGATCGCTATGTGACCCGTGTGCGGGATATCTATTACATCAGCGACAACAATGTCGGGCAATATATCGCCAGGGGGCCGGCGCCAGCCAACACCCGCATCGTTGAAGTGGTCGGATGCGCTTCTGAGCATCAGTGCCAATGATGTGCCGTGGCTCGACTTGCACGATAGAGGTGGTTAGACCATGAATTGGAATTTAATGGGCTTACGCGGAGCCGTGGCGTTGTTGGTCGCGTTCAGCTTGGGTATCTTGGGGTGTGCTTCTTCCGACGATGTGCCGGTCCGCCCTATCATCCAGGACGCGGATCTGATCGGCGTCAACCACAATGCGGCCGATGCCCTGTTGGCACGGGCACCCTGGCTCAAAGAACGGCATGAGCCGTTGTTGGCAGCCACTTTCGTGGACATCAACAATCTTGAGATGTCCTCTGGCCTGGGGCGTGTGATCGGCGAGCAGTTGGGCTCCAAGTTCGCGCAACAGGGCTTTACGGTCATCGAACTCAAGATGCGGAGCAACATTTTTGTCAAGGAAGGTGCCGGTGAGTTTGCGCTGTCTCGTTCGATCAAGGAGATCAGCCAATCACACAATGCCGCTGCCGTGATTGCAGGCACTTACGCGGTCGCCCGGCAGTCGGTGTTCATTCAGGCCCGCCTGATTCGCGCCACCGATAATCTGATATTGGCTTCCTACGATTACAGCCTGCCGCTCGGTCCGGACGCCAAGGCGTTGCTGGCCGCGCAATAGTCGCTTGTCTGTCACGCCGGCCATCCGGCGTGCATCCGGCGTTTAGCTAAAAAGCCCTTTCTTCATACATGGAGAAAGGGCTTTTGGTTTTACTGCTGAAAAGCGTTGGCTATTGAGAGATCAAGCCCAGTCGCTCGCAGATGGCCAGCGTCGGTCCAGCCTGATTCATGGTGTAGAAATGCAGTCCCGGCGCGCCCCCGTCCAACAATCGCCGACACAGGTTAGCAACTACATCCAGTCCATAGGCACGAATAGCGTCGCGGTCGTCGCCATAGCTTTCCAACCGTTTGCGAATCCAGCGCGGGATTTCCGCGCCGCAGTTATCCGAGAACCGCGCCAGTTGGGTGAAGTTGGTAATCGGCATAATGCCGGGCACGATGGGTAAAGCCAGCCCGAGCTTTTCGCAATCGTCCACGAAGCGGAAATAAGAATCCGGGTTGTAGAAATATTGGGTGATGGCGCTATTGGCGCCGGCTTCAACTTTGCGCTTGAAGTTGAGCAAGTCGCGCTCGATGCTCGTCGCCTGGGGGTGAAATTCCGGATAAGCGGCAACTTCGATGTGAAAGTAATCGCCGGTTTCGGCGCGGATGAATTCCACCAGCTCGTTAGCGTAGCGAAATTCGCCAAATTCCCGCATCCCGGATGGCAAATCGCCGCGCAAGGCGACGATGCGATGGATGCCCTGCGTGCGATAGATATCCAAAATCTCGCGAACACCCGCGCGGGTGGATGCCACGCAGGTCAGATGCGGGGCGGCATCCACGCCGCTGTGCGCTTGGATCGCCTGGATCGCTTCAAAGGTGCGTTCCCGGGTGGAACCGCCCGCGCCATAGGTAACCGAGAAGAAGGACGGCCGCATCCGCATCAGCTCCTCGCGAGCGGCGAACAGCTTGCGCATGCCTTCGTCGGTGTTAGGGGGGAAAAATTCGCAACTGAAAATCTTGGGATGATGTTTCTGGGATTCCATAGGCGAAGCAGCTGAAGCCGGGAAAAGGCGAGCGACCGGTCAGGGTCGTCGCAAAATAGGCCAACGGGCGCGGATCATCCGCGCCCATCGGTTTTATCCAGAATAACGAGTGCTCAGTAGCGATAGTTCTCAGCTTTATACGGTCCGTCCATCGCAACACCAATATAGGTCGCCTGTTCGGGCGTTAGTTGGGTCAGTTTCGCGCCGATCCGATCCAGATGCAGCCGCGCGACTTTCTCGTCCAAATGCTTCGGCAGCACGTAGACCTTGTTTTCGTACTGCGTGCCACGGGTGAACAGTTCGATCTGCGCCAACGTTTGATTGGTAAACGAATTGGACATTACGAAGCTGGGATGGCCAGTGGCGCAGCCCAGATTCACCAGACGCCCCTCGGCCAACAGGATAATGCGCTTGCCGCCGGGGAAAATGATGTGATCGACCTGCGGCTTGATGTTTTCCCAGCGGTACTTCTTCATGGCGGCCACTTCGATTTCGGAGTCGAAATGGCCGATGTTGCAAACGATAGCTTGATTCTTCATCCGCACCATGTGGTCGTGGCTGATGACGCCGACGTTGCCGGTGGCGGTGACGAAGATGTCAGCCTTGATCCGCCGCGTCGTCCATGGTGACCACCCGATAGCCTTCCATCGCCGCTTGCAGAGCGCAGATCGGGTCGATCTCGGTGACCCACACCGTCGCGCCCAAGCCCTTGAGCGACTGCGCGCAGCCCTTGCCGACGTCGCCGTAACCCAACACCACCGCAACTTTGCCGGCGATCATCACGTCGGTGGCGCGTTTGATGCCATCCACCAGCGATTCGCGGCAGCCGTAGAGATTATCAAATTTTGACTTGGTGACCGAGTCATTGACGTTGATGGCGGGGAAGGGCAGCCGGCCCTCTTTTTCCATCGTGTACAGGCGATGGACGCCGGTCGTGGTCTCCTCGGTCACCCCTCGGATATTCGCCTGGATTCTGGAATACCAGTCGGGCTGACGGTCTAGCCGCTTGCGGATGGCGGCGAACAGAACCTGTTCTTCCTCACAGGTCGGATTGGCGATCAGCGAACGGTCTTTTTCAGCGCGGGCGCCGAGCGTGACCAGCAAGGTGGCGTCGCCACCATCGTCCAAGATCATGTTGGGCGTGCCGCCATCGTGCCATTCCAGAATGCGATGGGTAAAGTCCCAGTACTCCTCCAGCGTTTCACCCTTGTAGGCGAACACCGGGATGCCGTCGGCGGCGATGGCGGCGGCCGCGTGATCCTGGGTCGAGAAGATGTTGCAGGATGCCCAGCGGATATCGGCGCCCAACGCCGCCAGCGTCTCGATCAGCACGGCGGTCTGGATGGTCATGTGCAGCGAGCCGGCGATGCGGGCACCATCGAGCGGCTGCCGGGCTTGATACTCCTCGCGCACCGCCATAAGACCTGGCATTTCGGTCTCGGCGATAGCGATTTCCTTACGGCCCCACTCGGCCAGGGAAAGATCGGCGACGTAATAGTCAGTCAGTGTTTTTTCGCGCACAACGGCGTTCATAGCGTACTCCAGATACGATTGAACGGGCGCCGTTGGCTTGTGAAAGCCATGCCATACCGAGCCTGACGGTGTACGAGAACCGCTGCAGCGCCCCTCGGCGTGGAGGCGAAAAATCGGGTACTCTACAGTCCTGCGGCGGCGCGCAAGGCATCCGCCTTATCGGTGCGTTCCCAGGTGAATTCCGGCTCCTCGCGGCCAAAGTGACCGTAGGCAGCGGTCTTTCTGTAGATGGGCCGAATCAGGTCCAGCATCTTGACCAAGCCGTAGGGCCGCAGGTCGAAATGGCCACGCACGATCTCGACCAGACGATCCTCGTCGATTTTGCCGGTCCCAAAGGTGTTGATGCTAATTGAGGTCGGCTCGGCCACGCCAATCGCATAAGACACCTGAATTTCGCAACGTTCCGCCAGACCGGCGGCGACGATGTTCTTGGCGACATAACGGCCGGCATAGGCAGCGGAACGGTCCACCTTGGAGGGATCCTTGCCAGAAAAGGCACCGCCGCCGTGGTGCGCGGCGCCGCCGTAGGTGTCGACGATAATCTTGCGACCGGTTAGACCGCAATCGCCCACCGGCCCGCCGATGACGAAACTGCCGGTCGGGTTGATGTGGTACTGGGTATGTTTGTCCAGCCACTCGGCCGGCAGCACGGGCAGGATGATGTTTTCCATCACCGCCTCGCACAGCAGTTTATAGCTGATGTCAGGATCGTGCTGAGTGGACAGCACCACGGCTTCGATCCCCGCCACTTTGTTATTGTCGTAGCGGAAGGTGATTTGGCTCTTGGCGTCGGGCCGCAGCCAGGGCAACACGCCGCTCTTGCGCATTTCGGCCTGCCGCTGCACCAGCAGGTGAGCGTACGTGATAGGGGCGGGCATCAGCACGTCGGTTTCGTTGCAGGCGTAGCCGAACATCAAACCTTGATCGCCGGCACCTTGCTCTTCCGGGCTCTTGCGATCCACGCCTTGCGCGATGTTCGGCGATTGCTTGCCGATGCAGGATAATACCGCACAAGTGGCACCGTCGAAGCCGACGTGGGAATTGTCGTAACCGATGCCGACCACGGTATCGCGCACGATCTGGTCGAAGTCCACCCACGCCGTTGTGGTGATCTCGCCAGCCAGGACAACGACGCCCGTTTTGATCAGTGTTTCGCAGGCAACGCGGGCCTTGGGGTCCTCGGCGATAATGGCATCTAGCACCGCATCGGAAATTTGGTCAGCTATTTTATCGGGGTGCCCTTCCGAGACGGATTCGGAGGTAAATAAATAGGTTCGGCTCATGGGGTGGCGTGTCCTCGAACAACGATGGCGACAATAAAATTTAAGCGTGCGCGTGCGCCGGAAAAGCGGCAGCGAATTGAGGCGCATCAGTCTACTCGGAAATTGCTGCATTTGCATCCGGCTTTCTTATGCTATTTTGTTATTTTTATTGCCACAATCCTGCATAACGCTTCTGACCTTTGTATTCCAAATACTAATGTGCTAAGCAGGGAACTATTGGAGAATTCGGTGTTGCGTGATGGGATTTATTGCCGATGCCGCAGAGTATGGATAGTCGAGAATACAATGTATTCGTCGTGGGGTAACCGGTGGTTGCCAAGGGGAGCAAGCCGTGAATTTATCCCTTGAAGCGGCGGTATTGACCTGCGCCGAGTTGGGTCACGCATCGCTGATCGCGTTGTTGGTTCCCTACGGTTTGACGGTGAACTGGATCGCTCCTGGTTTGGAAATTCCCGGCAGTTATTGGGGCGAAACGGAGGCAGGGTTGATCGGTGACCATCTGTTTGTGCGCGACGATACGCCGGTGCATTCCGCCTTGCACGAGGCTTGTCATTACATCTGCATGGACGCCGAGCGGCGCGCACGCCTGCATACCGATGCGGGCGGTGAGTGCGCTGAAGAAAACGGTGTCTGTTATCTGCAAATCCTGCTGGCTGATGTGTTGCCTGGCGTTGGACAGGAACGGATGTGTACCGATATGGACGCTTGGGGCTACACTTTCCGACTCGGTTCGGCACGAGCTTGGTTCGAACAGGACGCCGAGGACGCCCGGACTTGGTTGCTCCAAAACGGTCTGATCGATTCGGCGGATCGACCGATATGGCGGGTGCGCCAGAGCCCACGCCACGAGCGAGCCTGATGATGCCGGGCAGGTCGGTGACGGGCAGGGACGGTCCCTATCGCTTGGGTAACGCGACCTAAGACGGTAACGGGATTATTATCAGAATGCGTCTAATACACACTTCGGATTGGCACCTCGGCCAGACTTTTCACGACTTCGATCGCAGTCACGAACACGGTCGCTTCCTGGACTGGTTGCTCGATACGCTGGAAACCGAACAAGCCGATGCGCTGCTGATCGCTGGCGACGTGTTCGACAATGCCAACCCGTCCGCTGATTCCCAGAGACAGTTTTACCGTTTCCTGACCGATGCCAAGCGCCGCGTGCCCAAACTCGACATCGTCGTCATTGCTGGCAATCATGACTCGGCCGGCCGACTGGAAGCCCCCACGCCACTGTTTGAAGCTTTCGACGTTGCGACCATCGGTTATGCCCGTCATCCGCAAGTCGGCATCCAACTCGACCGGCTGGTGGTTCCGCTCAAGAACCGCGACGGCGATATCGCCGCCTGGTGTTTGGCGATTCCCTTTCTGCGGCCTGGCGATGTTCCTCGCGTGGAAACGGCCGGCGATCCCTATCCAGAGGGTGTCAAGCTGCTCTACCAGCAAACACTCGAAACCGCTCTGAACCGTCGGGAAAATGGCCAAGCCATCGTCGCGCTGGGCCATTGCCACATGACCGGGGGGCTGACGTCCGAAGATTCCGAGCGCCGCATCGTCATCGGTGGGGTGGAGGCATTGCCGGTAGAAATGTTCGATCCGGCCATCGCCTATGTCGCCCTAGGACATCTACACCGCGCCCAGCAGGTCGGCGGTCAAGCACGGGTGCGTTACTCCGGTAGTCCGCTGCCGATGTCGTTCACCGAAATCAACTACCGCCATCAGGTGGTCCGCGTCGATCTCGACGGCGATTCGGTCGTCTGAGATCACGTCGATTCCGGTGCCGCGTCTCCGTGGAGCTATTGCGAATACCCGCGCAACCCGCGCCGCTCGATGAGGTGCTGGATGCTCTCAGAGCGCTCGATTTGTCCTATTCGCCATCCTCCAATACGTGGCCCTATCTGCAAGTGCGAGTTCAGTCAAATACCTTCGACCCGACACTGCGTGTTCGGATCGAATCGATCCTGGAAAACAAACCAGTACGGCTCGCTTATCTGGATCGGTCAAGCCCCTCGCGCGGAGAGCATTCGACCACCGCCTTTCAATCCATCGATGAAATCAAGCGGCTGCAACCGGACGGCATCTTCAAGGAACTCTGCCTTCAAGAGCTTCAACGAGAGCCATCCGCCGAATTGATGCGGGCTTTCAACGAACTGCTTATGGCCGACGATGGAGGGACGGCACCATGAAAATTCTGGCCATTCGCGGCAACAACCTAGCGTCGCTGGCCGGAAAGTTCGAGATTCACTTCAATCGAGAACCGCTGTCTTCCTCCAACATATTCGCCATTTGCGGACCGACTGGATCTGGCAAAAGCACGTTGCTCGACGCGCTCTGTCTGGCGCTTTACGACAAGACCCCACGCCTCAACCGCGATAGAACCAGCAGTGTCGATCTGCCCGATGTCGGCAAGGAAACCATCACGCCACGCGACCCCCGGTATCTGCTGCGTCGCGGAACTGGCGAGGGTTTCGCCGAAGTGGATTTCGTGGGCAATGATGGCGTCGAATACCGCGCTCACTGGAGCGTGCGCCGTGCCCACGGCAAGGCCGACGGCAAATTACAAGATACCGAAATGGAACTGAAAACTCTCGCCGACGAGCAATCGATTGGTGGAAAAAAAAGCGAGGTCTTGAAAGAAATCAAAAAGCGGTTGGGCCTGGAATTCGATCAGTTCACCCGCGCGGTGTTGCTCGCTCAAAACGAGTTTGCCGCATTCTTAAAGACCGATAACGATGGCAGGGGGACATTGTTACAAACGCTAACAGGGCTGGATATCTACGAAAAAATTTCTATCCGCGCCCACCAACGCGCCAAGTTCGAACGAGATGCACTGGATGATCTGGAAAAGCAACGTAAAGGATTGTCGGCATTGACCGCCGAGGAACGTGCTGAGCTGGAACAGAAATTCATGACTGCCAAAACGGAAGCCTCGATACTGGAACAACGCAAGGCCGAATTGGAGACACAAATTCGCTGGCATGAAACCTGGGAAAATCTGAAACAAGCCGAGCAGCAAGCGCGGGAAGAAGTGCAAAAAGCCATCACCATTCAGGAATCCGCCGCATCCCGACGAGCCTATTTCACCCGAGTCGAGGCAGTGCAGGATGCCCGGCCTGTCCTGGAGGGCCTTAACCGGGCTGCCGCCGAAGTCGACCAGCATCGTCAAGCTGTACAAAGCGCGGAGCGGCAGCGCGACGAGATGCAACGCCTCCTGCAACAAGCCGAGGAAGCCAAGATAAACGCCGCGCAAGCAGTTCTCGCTGCCGAACGGCAACGCACGGATGCGGCTGATGCCCTCCATCAAGCCCGAAATCTGGACGCCGACATCAACGCCCTTGCTCCCCGCCACGAGAGCACTGCCAAAGCTTTGCATGACGCTCGCCAAGCGGAGGAAGAAGCGCAGAAACGACTGGATAACAAGAAGATCGAATACCAACAGGTCGAGCAGCAATTGCGAACTGCCCAGGATTGGTTGACCAAGCACCAACCGTTGCAGGTTCTGGCGAAAGACTGGTCGCTCTGGGATGAGTTGCTCAAGGACGCCGCTACCCTGCAAAACAACTTGCGCGAAGCTGAACAAAAGGCGGTTTCGAGCCAGCGGGACGCACAAAAGAAGCAGCAAGAGCGGGATAAAGCAGTCGATGAATGCGCCAAAGCCGAAACGGCGCTGCACGCGGCGGAGACTCGGTTGCAGGCAGCTCTCGCCGAGTTGGCCAACTTTGACGCCGAAACCTTGGCGGCACGCCGTCAGGCCGCCCAAGCCCGCGCCGAGCAACTCGCCAATGTCGAGCAACTCTGGACTACACTCGACGCCGCTCGAACTCAACAGCGCAAATTGGAGGACGAAAGCCGCACGCTCCGCGAACAGATCGCGCAGGCGGAAGACGCCCTAAAGCGACTTGGCGCCGACAAGCCCTTGGTTGTCGCCCGATTACAGCAGGCTGAAAAATCGCTGAAAACCGCCGAGGTCGCCAGCGCTAAAAACGTCGAAACCCTGCGGGCCAACCTGGAGAGCGGGTTTGCCCTGTCCAGTTTGCGGCGCAACCGACCATCCCTACGCCATCGGCGATGCGCCATCCCGCGCCATGCTGGCCGGCCTCAAGGCGGAAGTGGACGAGTGCCGCAAAGTTCTTGAATCGCTGGTCGCCCAGGAATCCGCTCAACAAACCGACCGCGACAAAAATTGCCAGCGATTGATCGTTCTGGCCGGAGAACAAGAATCGCTGACTGCCGCTTTGCGGCGCGATAACGCCGCTTGGAACGCCCACCCGCTCACCGCAGAACTGACCGCGATTGCCCCCGCCGATCACTCCGTCTGGCTGACCGAGCAGCAACGGCTTGCCCGAATTGATTTAGCGGATATCACCGAGCAGGAGAACGCGCACCGCAAAATCGCTAAAAAGCGGGAAGACGCTCAGAAAGCCCGCGATCAAGCCCAACAACAGCATTTGACGGCACAGAATGCCCTGAATGCCGCAGAAAACGCTTTCAATCAAGCGATGCAGGCCGCTCAAACCGCCGAAGAGCGGAAAACGGACTGCGCTCGCCAATTGGGTGAAAAGCTGACTGCGCTCGATGCCGCATTTTCCGGTTACGATTGGCGACCACTCTGGCAAACCAATCCGGTCCAGTTCCACGAACAACGACGGCAAAAAATCACCCAGTGGAACGAACGAAACCGGATGGCGGAGGAATGGCAAAACCGGATGGGCCAGCTTGAAATTCAAATTAAAAGCGATACCGAAATTGCTAATGACAAGACCGCGCAGCGAAAGCGTGCCGCTGACGAGTTTCAGCGTGTTGATGGCGATTTAAAAGCGGGACACCAAAAACGAAAAGCCCTATTCGACGGACGCCCAGTCGCTGAAGTGGAAGCGGAACTCGACAAGGCGATTGAAGATGCCCGACGCAAACATCAGCAACAGGACGAAGTTGCACAGAAAGCCAAGCAAGAGCAGGTGAGCGCCGAAACCGCTCTGAACCGAGAACAGGCGGCGCTCGCTAAATGCCAGCAGACGGCGGAACAGGCCATGGCGAGCTTGCAGCGATGGATCGCTGAATGCAATGCCTCGCCATCCCGATGCACTGTTGGATATTCCCGAACTGCGCGCCCTGCTGGTCCACGATAACGCTTGGCTAAAAGAGGAGCGGGAAGCTCTCAAGGCGCTGGCGGACGACGTTAAGCAGGCGGAAACCATCTTGAAGGAGCGCCAAGCGCAGCGGCAAGCGCACGAGCGGCAACGGGCCAATCAGGATTCCGTGGAAACCGTTCGGGAAGCGCAGCAAAAGACCCAGGCCGATTTGGCGGACGTTCGGAACCGGGCCAAGGAGGCCGAAATCCATCTGCGTCAGGACAACGAGCGCCGCGAAAAGGCCAAGGATTTACAGGAACAAATCAACCAACAAGAAGGCGTCGCCAAAATTTGGAACGGACTGGACCAACTGATCGGCTCCTCCGACGGCAAGAAATTCCGCAACTACGCCCAGCAGTTCACCCTCGACGTGCTGCTCGGCTACGCCAACCACCACCTGTCGGACCTTTCCCGCCGCTATCGGCTGGAGCGGGTCAAGGATACCTTGGCCCTGATGGTGGTGGATCAGGACATGGGCGACGAACCCCGCTCGGTGCATTCCCTGTCCGGAGGTGAATCTTTCCTGGTGTCGTTGGCGCTGGCGCTCGGCCTTGCCTCGTTGTCTTCCAACCGGGTCCGGGTGGAATCGCTGTTTATCGATGAGGGTTTTGGTAGTCTGGACGCCGACACCTTGCGGATCGCGATGGATGCACTGGACAAATTGCAAGCCCAGGGCCGTAAGGTCGGTATCATCTCCCACGTTCAAGATATGACCGAGCGAATCGGCATTCAAATTCAAGTGCGGCGCCAAACCGGCGGCCGAAGCCGAGTCGAAACGCCAGGGGTTTAGCGCCGACCGGTGACTTTTTCGCGGAAAATGTCCACGTCTGCCGGTCGGAAATCGCAAATCAGCGAGCCCCGCTGGCTTCAAGAGTCATTGCAAACACTCGAAACCAACAACGGCCAGCCTGATCGAAAAGGTTCTAGGATGCTGATTCAGAAAGCTCCCATGGCGGAACAGGGCGGAGTGTTCTTTCCAGTTCAGCAATAAAAACTCGCACCTTCGGCACCTGGATTCTGCTTGGCATAAGTAACTCATCAAAAGAAATCGGGTAATATTTTGCGTTAAATAGAGAGCGAGAGGGCAGCGGTGATGAAGCGAATTGGGCCGTTGAGCGAGGCGGAGTGTGAAACGCTACGGGCGGCGTGGAAAGACGGGCCGAATGGCCGGGTACGGCAGCGGGCGCAGGCGGTGTATTTAGCGCATCGCGGGTATCGGCGCATCGCGCTGGCGGCGCTGTTTGAGGTAGATGTGGACACGATCAGCGCCTGGCTGGACGGGTGGGAGGACGAGGGTCTGCGGGGATTGTATGATGAGCCGCGTTCAGGACGGCCCCCGATTTACACGCCGCTTGAAGCGGCGTGGTTGTGCGATTGGCTTGAGGCGGAGCCGCGCCAGCTCAAACAAGCGCAAGCGCAGCTGGCGCAAGCGACGGGCAAACAGGCCAGTCGGCAAACGGTGCATCGGATCGTCAAAAAAAAGCCTATCGTTGGAAACGGTGCCGGCGACGGGTTAAAGGCCCTCGCGACGAAGCCACCTTTCGCACGGCGCACGCGCGCTTGACGACACTCCGACAAGGTCATGTCCAAGGGGTGATCGAGTTGTTTTATTTCGACCAAAGCGGTTTCAGTCTTACCCCGGCCATTCCCTATGCCTGGCAGCAGCGTGGCAAGACCCTGGCCCTTCCCAGCGTCGCCAGCCCGCGCGTGAATGTCTTGGGATTTATGAGTCCCACGAATCAAAGCCATTTTCAGACCGTCACCGGCACCGTGACCTCCACCACGGTCATCGCCGCCTTGGACGCCTTCGCCGCGCAAACCGCCCAGGCCAGGAAGCTCCGCTTGGTCGTTCTTGATAACGCTCCCATCCATACCAGCCACGCCTTTCAGGTCCGCATCCTGGACTGGTTTCGACAGGGCGTCGGCTTGCACTGGTTGCCGCCCTACAGCCCCGAACTCAACCTCATCGAAATCCTCTGGCGCAAAATTAAGTATGAATGGCTCCCACCTAGATAGTGTAGTCATGAGATAGGAAATATGAGAGGCTGATGTGATCGAAAGGGGGATCACATGAGCAAAGAGAGAGGATTAGCGCACAGACGGCACGATATATCTGACCGGGTGTGGGGTTTAATAGAGCCGCATTTACCCGGTCGGAGGGGTCAGTGGGGAGGGATTGCCGAGGATAATCGGCGCTTTATCAACGCTGTTTTCTGGATTTTACGGACGGGAGCGCCGTGGCGCGACTTGCCGCCGGATCTGGGCGGATGGGGAAACACGCACCGTCGGTTTATTCGGTGGCGGGACGCGGGCGTGTGGGAAAGGCTCTTGGAAGCGTTGATTGATGACCCCGATATGGAGTGGTTGATGATCGACGCGACCCATATCAAGGTGCATCCGCACGCTGCGGGGGCGGTTGGCGGCAACGAGGACATGGCGCGTACAAAAGGGGGCTCAACACCAAGGTACATGTGGCCGTGGATGCGACTGGTCTGCCACTCCGAGTGTCTGTTACAACAGGTACCCGTGCGGATTGCGCAGAGGCTTTGCCGCTGATCGAGGGATTGCAGGCCGATGCGCTGATGGCGGATAAGGCCTATGATACCAACGAAATTCTTGCTCACGCCGCCGCGCACCGCATGGTCCCCGTCATCCCGCCCAAGAAAAACCGCAAAGACCAACGCGATTACGATACCTATCTATATCGCCTTCGCCATCTGGTTGAAAACGCTATCCTGCGCCTCAAAGGCTGGCGCGGTGTTGCCACACGCTACGCCAAACGTACCTCTTCCTTCCTCGCCATTGTCCAAATCCGCTGCGCTTTCCTTTGGCTCTCTATCTCGTGACTACACTATTTAGGGCCTATCTCAGCTTCGATCACCTCAAATCCGAACTCCAAACCATCCTCGACCAGTTCGGCTCAAAATACAAGATAACTTTTGAATGATTACTTATAACAGACATAAAGATACCGTCCTAGCTCGGTGATCGGTTCAAAAGAGTCGAGAACTGTTCGCAATGTTCCACGCGCCAACTCCGGACCACAAAGATAGGTGGGCAATATCCCCAAGCCGTGTCCCGCAAGGACGGCTTCCAACAGGCAGTCGATATTATTGACCTGAAACCGGTGATGAACGGGGATGCGGATCTCTTGACCATGGCTGTTGGCGAGGTGCCAGATACCACGATCAGCAAGCAGATAACTGAAGCATAGGTGGTGTGCCAGATCTTGCGGTGTTTTCGGTTCACCATGCACCGCGAAGTAGGTTGGAGCCCCGCAGACCACCCGTTTCAAGGTGACCAGTCTACGGACGACCGCATCGTCTGGAGGGGTCTTGGTCATGCGTAGTGCCAGATCGATATTGTCATCGACCAGATCGACGAGTTGGTCGGTCAAAATCAGCTCGCAACTCAACTCTGGATAGCGCGCAATCAGCTCGGGAATGATCGGAGCGACGTACAGGCGACCGAAGGTGACGGTTGCGCTGATTCGCAAAACGCCGCGAGGCGCATCACCCAGATTCTGCATGGCAACGGTTGTGCTCTCAACAGCTTGCAATGCGCGCAGCGCATGTTGGTAAAACACTTCTCCAGAGGGGGTCAGCGTCAGCTTGCGCGTGGATCGCTCTAGCAGGCGCACGCCAAACGCCCGCTCCAATTCACGGATTTGTTTGCTAATGTGCGCTCGGGTGCAATCAAGACGCCGGGCCGCAGCCGACATGCTGCCGGTTTCCACCACTTTCGCGAAGCTTTCCCAACTGCTTAACCAGGCCATTTGTCAATCTTTTGTTGACGGTCTGGCGCGAATTATGGGCTATGTTATCGCGATTTTTAAAATTACAGTTCTCGTATCTTGATCGCGATGATCAGTCGCTCGGGAACGCTCATCATGTTTCATTCCTTAAAAAAGCCCGATGTCCTAGTGATTACCCTGGCAGCGGCTGGGATTTTGATGATAACCATGGGCGTGCGCCAGTCGCTCGGTTTGTTCGTGAACCCTTTAATGCTATCGACTGGCCTGGGTATCACCACGATCAGTCTTGCCCTGGCCGTCGGTCAATTCGCTTGGGGGGCGATTCAACCCATCGCTGGAGGGCTCGCCGACCGTTTTGGTCCTCAGGCGGTTCTCATCGGCGGTTTGGTGGTGATGGCCATCGGCAGCGCGATAACCCCCTTCATGACATCGGGATTTGGTTTGGTCGTCTCGCTGGGTCTGCTCACGGCCATCGGGTCAGGGGCCGGGAGTTTTTCGGTGTTGATCGGTGCGGCTGCCCAGCGGCTGCCGGCTGTGGCGCACGGATCGGCAGCCGGAGTGATCAATGCCGGTGGCTCGTTCGGTCAGTTCGTATTTGCGCCGATCCTGCAAAAGCTGATTCAGACGATGGGTTGGATGGGGACGATGTGGACAATGGCGCTGATAACGTTGGCGGCCTTGCCGCTGGTGGGTCCCTTGACGAAGCGATCGGAAGTGCCCGCCAAACACGCCGGAGCGGATATCGGGGTGCTGAAGGCTGTCGGTGACTCCTTGAAAAATCCGAGTTATCTGCTTCTCCATGCCGGTTTTTTTACTTGCGGGTTTCACATCGCTTTTTTGGTGACGCACTTGCCGGGCGAGGTCCAGCTATGCGGCTTGCCTCCTTCCGTCGCCAGTTGGTCGCTGGCCATCATTGGTCTGGCTAACATCTTTGGTAGCCTTTACGCGGGTTCGTGCGTCTCCAAGTATCGCAGCAAATACGTCTTGGCGGTCATGTACGGCTCGCGCGCCCTGCTGATTGCCTGGTACCTGCTGATGCCGCGAACGCAACTGACTTATTATCTGTTCGCGGCGGGCCTGGGCTTCACCTGGCTGGCGACGGTGCCCCCGACCGCTGCCATTGTCGGCAAGCTGTTCGGGGTCCGTTATCTGGCGACCCTGTTCGGTATGACGTTGCTTTCACACCAGTTGGGTGGTTTCTTCGGCGCTTATCTGGGCGGTTTGGCCATCACCCGGTTCGGCGACTATGGTTGGATGTGGTACGCCGATATGATCTTGGCCGGGTTGGCGGCCGTCGTGAATTTGCCGATCCGGGAGGCGCCGGTCGCCAGATCGTTGGTATCGGCTTGACGTTATCGTCGGATAAACTCCAAATGATTTGATCGAGGGGAAGGCGAGGTATGAGTGGATTGCGTTCCGATATGACAATCGAAATGCTCAATGAACGCGGCAGCGAGTATCTGCCTGGTTATCTAGGTATTGAGATCATCGATCTGGCTCCCCATACGTTGCGATGCCGGATGGAAGTCAAGAAATTGCATATCGCCCCGAACAATTTCTTGCATGCCGCCAGCGTGGTGGCGTTGGCGGACACCGCCTGCGGTTATGCCACTCTCGCCCACTTGCCCGATGACGCGGAGTCGTTTACGACCATCGAGTTGAAAAGCAATTTTCTTGGGACCGCCCAGGATGGTGGTAGCGTGAGCTGCATCGCCACTGCCCAGCATCTCGGTCGCAATACCCAGGTTTGGGATGCCGTCGTCACCGATGAAGCAACCGCTCAAAAAATCGCGATATTTCGTTGCACACAGATGGTTTTACGAAATAAAAAAGCTTGAAGTGAGCGCAATACCCCACATCGCAATCGTTCATCGAAGGATGGAACGTTTCGCGTGGATTTACCGATTTTCGGAGAAAAATGCCTGTACCCGTTCCAGCTTTTGCGTTCTGGGCATCGGAGGCAGGCTGTCCAGAAACACGCGCCCGTAGGATTTGCTCACGATCCGCGGATCGCCCAGCACTAATACCCCCCGATCGGTCACGTCCCGGATCAGGCGGCCTACGCCCTGCTTGAGTGTGATCACTGCCTGCGGAAGTTGATAGCTCAAAAACGGGTCTTCGCCCTGCTGGCGGATCGACTCAATCCGCGCTTGTACCACCGGATCGCCAGGCGCGGCGAACGGCAGCCGGTCGATGACCACGCAGGACAGCGCTTCGCCGCGCACATCAACTCCTTCCCAGAAGCTGGCGGTACCCAACAACACCGCATTGCCCAAAGCCCGGAACTCATGCAGCAATGCCGCCTTCGGCCGCTCACCCTGCACCAACAGCGGATAATCGATTCGTCCGGCCAATAATTCCGCGGCCTCACGTAAGGCTCGATAACTGGTGAACAATAAAAATGCCCGCCCCCGACTGGCCGCCAACACCGGCAGCGTCGCCTCCACTAAGGCGGCTGTATGGTGTGGCGAAGCGGGATCGGGTAGTGCTGGCGGATGGTAAAGCAAGGTGTTGCGGACGAAATCGAAGGGACTGTCCAGCTGCAATCCCTCGTAATCGTGCAAACCCAGCCGTACCGCGAAGTGTTCGAATGCTTGACTGACTGCCAGTGTCGCCGACGTGAAAATCCACGCGCCGGCTTGCCCCTCCATTCGCCCTCGAAAAGCGGGTGCGATATCGAGCGGAGTCACGCTCAAGGTGAAACCGCGACTGCGTGTTTCGAACCAGCGCACGCTGCCCGAATCGCTTTCCTTCTCCGTGAGCGAGCAGAGGCGCTGGGCCAGATCCTCGCCGCGTCGATGACAGCTTTCCAGTCCTTTGCCGCGCTGCGCCGCCTCCTTCAATCCCTCGCGCAACCGATCCAGCGATCGGCTCAATTCATCGACAGCCTTCTGAACGGACGGTAGTGAGGAGACTTCCCACCACGGTGCTCGCCGATCCGCCTGTCCCAGCGCTTCCCGCAACATCGCCACCGCTGGTTCCAGCGTCTCGGCCCGTTGCCGCAGGATCGGGAAATCGGCTGCCTCGCGTAATTGTTCCACCACCGTATCCCGTGCCAACTCGCTTAATTGCCGGCTGCTGAGGGACTTGCCGAAAAAATGACTGGCGATCTCCGGCAACTGATGCGCCTCGTCGAGAATGAACACTTCCGCGCCAGGCAACAATTCGGCGAAACCCGTTTCCTTGATCGCCATGTCGGCACAGAACAGATGATGGTTGATGACCAGCACATCCGCCGCCAGCGCCTCACGCCTGGCCTTGACGAGAAAGCAGTCATCAAGACGTGGACAGTCCTGTCCCAGGCAATTGTCCGCGGTGGAGGTCACGCGCGACCAGATCAACGAGGTTTCTGGCACGTTGGTAACTTCGGCGATATCGCCGTGGCGGGTACGCGCTGCCCACATCCGAATGAGACGCAGTTCGGCGACTTGTTCGCGCGAGCTTAACCGCCCGCTTTCCTCGGTGATTTGCAGGCGGTACGGACACAGATAATTGCTGCGTCCCTTCAACAGCGCGACCCGGACCGGGATGGCCAGCGCGCGACGCACGACCGGCAAATCCTGCTGGTAAAGCTGATCCTGCAAGTGGCGGGTGCCCGTCGAAATAATGACCCGCATGCCGGCCAACAACGCAGGCACCAGATAGGCATAGGTTTTTCCTGTGCCAGTGCCCGCCTCGACGATGAGCGTACTCTTCGCCTCCAAGGCAGCGGTAACCGCCTCGGCCATCCGCTGTTGCGACAAACGCGGCGCGAACCCCGGAATCTGGTCGGCCAAGAGACCGCCTGAGCCCAATGCTTCGGCCGCGTTCAAGGCGAGATACGCTCCCTGGATGCTTTAATGGGACAATTGCGAGGCGCGCGCTTCGGCTTCCTCGGCGCCGGCTGTATTGCCGGTGGCCTTGCGTGCGAAACCGATCAAGTTCCAGTTCTTGGATTGAAGCGTTCGGTTACCGCTGGCCAGGTTGTTGGATTTAACCGCCAACGATTCAGCCTGTTGATATTGGCCCTGGTGCAAACGGATTTGGGCCAGATCGTGCCAAATGCCAGCGTTGCGCGGCTCGATGCGCAGCGCCCGTTCCAAGGCGGCGCCGGCCTTGTCTAGCTGGTTGCTTTTAACGTAATTGTCGGCGCTCTCCAGCAAAGCGACTACCGCCTGATTGCCATCGCGGGAAATTTCCGTTGGAGGCAATTCGGCCGGTGGTTTGGGCGGTGGCGCCGGTTGGGCGGGTCGCGGCGCAGGAGGGGCCGGCTCCGGCGCTGATGCTGCTGGTGGAGTGCTCATCGCCACGGCTGTTTCAGCTGGGGCAGATGTGCCGGCAGGCGCAGGCGGGGGAACAGGAGCGGGGGCCGGCGCTGTCGGTGGCTTCACGCGAGGAGCCTGTGGAACCACTGCCGCTTGCGGTTCTGGCAATGAGCCGGGTATCGCATTGGGCCGTCCTCCCGATGAAGAAGGGGTGGCGGCTCCTGGCGGATAAGCCGGTGGCTGGTAGTCATTGCCGGTGGGGCGAGGGGGGCTCGGCTGTCGGTACGGATCAGCCGAATTCGATGAATAGGGCTGGGGCGGAGTACTATCGTAGTCATCCGGATAAGCGGGGGCGGCGGTCGGTGGGACGTATCCCTGGCCGTAGGCATTCGGTGTCGCCGAATAGGCTGGAGAACTTTCTCTCGGCGATAGCGGATCCTCTTGAGGCATCCGGCCGACATCGGCCCGCGACGATTGCGGCGATTGTGCAGGATAAGCCGGCTGCCGACGCGCGGTGCGATCCACTACCGGAGCCTTGGTCTTGGGGGCCGGTTTGGTGGTGTTTTGCCAAGGATATGGCGTCGAGCAGGCTGTTATTCCCAACGCCAGCACCACAATACCCATGCACGGTTTTAAAAGTGTATTCATTCGGTTTTCCCCTCGCGTGCTTAACGGTTTCTTAAACCGTCACCCACAAATCCCAATACGGTTGTCATCTTTACTTTACCTTCTCGCCACTTGTATCGCCATACAGTATCGGCAGGAGTGACGGCAATCGGCGATCCGCACTGGAGTCGCCGATCCGGTGGTGGCAGGGTTATTCCATCAGGCGCTCGAAGAAATCGCTCATGCCCCCTGAGTCGCCGTTGTCAGGTGTCGCCGCGTCATCGGCTCGTTTGACCACACGTCGGGCGGGGGGGCTGCCGCAAGAGGTAAAGCCCTCTGGCGCGGACCCGGTGAGGAAGGGCACCAGTTGACCGCGCCGACAACCCTGGCTAAGCCGTAATCCTCTGCGAGGATCCACCCAGATTTCCTCGATGCCTGCCGGCGGTGGGGTATCCAGTGGTTCCAGCTTTAAACCAGCCATCAGGTCCATCCATACCCGCAAGGCTCCACTCGCCCCGCTGAGTCCGGTGGGTTTGTTGTCGTCGCGTCCCAGCCAGACCACGGTCAGCCGATCGCCGCTGAAACCCGCGAACCAGCTATCGCGATAGTCGTCGGTGGTGCCGGTTTTACCCGCGATGTTCAGATCGGGCGACAGTTTGCTCTTCATGGCGCTCGCGGTTCCAGCCTTTACCACTTGTTGCATGGCGTTGGTCACCAGATAGGCCGGTCCGGGATCGACCGCTTTCTCCACGTCCATGGCGTAGTGCTGCAGTGATTGCCCGGCTGGGTTGGTGACCTCGCGGATGGCACGCAGCGGAATGCGAAATCCGCCACTGGCGATCCCCTGGTAAATCTGGGCGATTTCAAAGGGTGTCATGTCCACCCCGCCTAACAACAAGGATGGATACGGTTTTAAATCCCGATCCAGTCCCAGGCGTTGGAGCATCTTCACGACGTTGATCACGTCCACGTCCAGACCGACCCGTACCGCCGGGATGTTGTAGGAGCGCGCCAGCGCATCACGCAGGGTGACCTGACCGTGGTAGCGCCGGTCGTAATTCGACGGGCTCCAGCGCCGGCCACCGGAAGTCTGGACCAGGGGGCTGTCGTTGATCAGGGTGGTTAGAGTATAGCGATCAGGCTGTTCCAGGGCGGTCAAATAAACCACCGGCTTGAGCAGCGACCCGGCCAGCCGTTTGGCGTCAATGGCCCGGTTAAAGCCGAGGGCTTTGGGCTCGCGATCGCCGACTATCGCCAGAACTTCGCCGGTCTGGGTATTGACCACGACGGCAGCACCTTGCAGCGGTCGGGCCTTGGGCTGACTTTTTTCCAGTGGGCTCAAACTGTTGGCCAAGGTGTTCTCGGCGGTTGCCTGGATGCGCGGGTCGAGCGTGGTGAAAACCCGCAAGCCTTCGCTGACCAGATCCTCCGGCTTGTAGTATTGGCGCAATTGGCGCTGCACGAGATCCAGGAAAGCCGGATAGGCGGTGATGCCATTGGTGGCCTTGGAGGTTACATCCAGCGGCATTTCGTCGGCGGTGGCCGCATCTTCCGAGTTGATCAGATTTTGCTCGACCATCACATCCAGCACCAGGCTACGCCGTTCCTTCGCCCGGTCGGGATGCCGGCGAGGATCGTAGAGCGAGGGGCCCTTGACCATCGCGACCAGCAAGGCGATTTGATGCAGATCGAGATCTTCCAACGGAACGCCGAAATAAAACTGGCTGGCCAAGCCGAAACCGTGGATCGCCCGGCTGCCGTCCTGGCCGAGATAGATGGCGTTGGCGTACGCTTCGAGAATCTCGTCCTTGCTGTAGCGGGCATCGATCAGAATGGCCATCAGGGCTTCGTTGATCTTGCGTTTGAGGGTCCGTTCGTTACTGAGGAATAGACTCTTCACTAACTGCTGAGTCAGGGTGCTGCCACCCTGCACGGTGTGTCCGGCCCGCAGATTGGCCAGCATCGCGCGGAAAATGCCCTTGGGGTTGACACCGGCATGCTCGAAGAACGAGCGGTCCTCGATCGCCAATAGGGTATCCACCAGGGCCGGCGGCAAATCCTTGCCTTTGAGCAGGATGCGATCCTCGTAGTGAGACGGATAGATACCAGCAATTTCAGGCGGATCCAACCGTAACAGACCCGGCTTTTCCTGCCCGTCCAGACTCGCTAGATCGACTAGGATGTTACCGGCGAAGGTCAGCTGGATCTTACGCACGGGTTCCGTGCTGTCCCAAAAGGTGAAATCACGAGTCACGACTTCAAAGATTTCACCCTGGCGCGCGTAGCTGCCCGACTTGGACGGCGTTTCGCCGCCGCCAGGCGGCGGCGTGCATACCTCGGGCGAGGGTGGTGGTTTAGGCTTGCGCCGCAGCGGGCGCTTACCGTTCGGGGCCGGGGCTGGCGTTGGCTCGACCGGACAATTCACATCGCGGTAACCCAGCAGCTTGAGTTCTTGGGCGAACTCGTCGGCGCTGAGCCCCATGCCTTCGAACAGTTCAAGTGGTCGGGCATAGACCTTGGCCGGCATGGCCCAACGCTTCTGATCGAATTCGGCGCGGATGACCGAATCCAGATAGAGCATGTAGAGGCCCAGTCCGAACGCTCCCAACAGCAATCCGCCCAGTACCAACGAAAATATCAGCGAAAAGAGCGAGCGAATGCCTCGCACCGGGCGCTTCTTAGAATTGCGAGACGCTTTACCTGTTGCCATATAGGTTCCAATCGATTCTCGGTCCACTTGGCGGGCACCGAGGATTCTGTCTTATTCTACCGCCTGGTTTTATGTTGCTGGAGCTGGTGCATGTACCCCAATCCTTCTCCCGACCAGACTATCCTGATTGCGGCGCTGCTGCGACCGGAACGCTACCCGCATCCAGTCGCGACTGTCGAGCATTTACAGACTCATATTTCGCATGTTCTGCTGGCTGGAGACTATGCCTACAAGATCAAAAAGCCCGTGAATCTGGGGTTTTTGGATTTTACCAGTCTGGAGCGGCGGAAATACTACTGTGAGGAGGAACTGCGGCTGAATGGCCGACTGGCCCCGGAACTTTATCTCGATTGCCTGCCCATTGGCGGCGAACCCGCCAACCCTATTCTGGGCGCCGACAGCGATCCCATCGAATACGCGGTGCGGATGCGCCGCTTTCCCCAGGACGCGTTGCTGGATCGGGCGCTGGCTGACGGTCGGCTGAAACTCCCTGATCTGGACGCGTTGGCCCGCCGGCTGGCCGCCTTTCACCGGGCCATTCCCGTCGCCGATCCCGCCGCGCCGTTTGGCTTGCCGGAACGGGTGCGCCAACCGATGCTCGACGATTTCACCCACACCCGGCCATTGCTGACCGATCCTCACCGACCGCGAGGTTTTGGCCATCGTGGAGGAATGGACCTTGGCTACGTCCGAGCGACTGCGACCAAGACTGATCGAACGTAAAGCCGGCGGTTTTATTCGCGAATGCCATGGCGACTTGCATCTCGGCAACATGGTGCTGGGTGACGCCGGGCGGATCACGGTCTTCGACTGTATCGAATTCAACGAGGATCTCCGCTGGATCGACGTTATCAACGATCTGGCTTTTTTGATCATGGATCTGCGCTTTCGCGGCGCTGGTGCTTTCGCTCAGCGGGTACTCAATACCTATTTGGAATACAGTGGCGATTTCGCCGGCGCGACGCTGCTGACCTATTACCAAGTCTATCGGGCGATGGTACGTGCCAAGGTCAATGCCATTCAGACCCGCCAGGACAGCGTTTCCGAGGCTGATCGCGCTATCGCCGGTGACCAGTGTTCCGCTTATCTGCATCTGGCGCTGGCGCTGACTCAGCCGGAGATATCGTTTCTATTGATCACGCACGGCGTTTCCGGTTCCGGCAAATCGCGTCAGACGGGGCACTTATTGGAACAATTTCCCGGCGCTATCCGCATCCGCTCGGACGTGGAGCGCAAGCGGTTGTTCGGTCTCGGCCCGCTGGATGACAGCAGCTCCACCCTCGGCGGAGGGCTGTACACTTCGGACGCCAGTGCCCGCACTTATGCGCGCTTGTACGAACTGGCCGATCAATTGTTGGGGGCCGGCCAGCCGGTGCTGGTGGACGCTACCTTCATGAAGCGCGTGCATCGGCAACCGTTCCGCGAGTTAGCCGGCCGGCATGGCGTGCCGTTCATCCTGCTCGACTGCGTCGCCGATCCCGATACCTTGCGAGCGCGGGTCGCGGCCCGCCGTGCGCGCGGCGATGATGCAGCCGAGGCCGATGTGGCCGTGCTGGAACGGCAACTCCAGTTCGACGAGTCGCCGACCGCCGACGAGAATCCACTGAAAACCGAGGGCGACGACGATCTGGAACGAGTGCGGTCGGTTATCGTAGCCGCGACCCGAGCGTTTTCCAGTAATCGTCGATAGGACACTCTCCGAGCACTGGTGATTCGCGGAAAACGAGACGGGCTTGCGGTATCGATTCGCCAATCAAAAGCGTGGTGACGGCACGATGGGTCCGTATAATCTGTTTTTTTCACCACTCGATGACGGGGGCACGATGGCGAAGTATGACGTTTACGGGATTGGCAACGCGCTGGTGGATATGGAATATGAGGTCGAAGTGGCCGACCTGGCAGCGCTGGGCATCGACAAGGGCGTGATGACCTTGGTGGACGAAGATCAACAGTCGCGGATGATGGACCATTTGGCTACCCGTTCCCACCAGCGCGGTTCGGGCGGATCGGCAGCCAACTCGATGATTGCGGTCTGCCAGTTCGGCGGAACCAGCTTTTATTCCTGCAAGGTGGCGGGGGACGAACTCGGTCATTTCTACATGAAAGACCTACTCGACGGCGGGGTGGACACCAATCATCACACCGAAAAGGAACCGGGCCATACCGGCCGCTGCGTGGTGTTGGTCACACCCGATAGTGACCGTACCCTTTGCACCTTCCTGGGGATCAGCGGCGAATTGTCCACGAAGGAGCTGGTCGAGGACGCCTTGCGCGATTCGGAGTATTTCTACATGGAAGGGTATCTGGTGACCTCGGATACTGCCCGCCAGGCCTGCATCGCGGCTAAGCGCCTCGCTGAATCGGCCGGGGTAAAAACCGCCATTTCTCTGTCCGACCCGAACATGGTCCGGCATTTCAAGGCAGGACTGCTGGAAATGATCGGTTCGGGCGTGGATCTGCTGTTCGCCAACGAGGACGAGGCCAGGGATGTGGTCGGTGCCGCCGACTTGAACGGTACCGTCGCTTATTTGAAGACACTCAGCAAGGAATTTGTGATCACGCGGGGTTCCAAAGGCGCATTGGTTTGGGATGGGAAGGCGCTCATCGATATCGATCCGGTCAGAGTGGCAGCCGTGGACACGGTCGGCGCTGGAGATATGTTCGCCGGGGCTTTTCTTTATGGCCGGGTGCGAGGTTGGGATCACCGACGCGCGGGCGCCTTGGCGGCGTCGGCGTCGGCCCAACTGGTCACCCGCTTGGGACCACGCATGGTGGCGACGGACACTCAAGCGATCCTGCAAAGTTTCCTATAACCCTCGTCACTAGGCCATCCGGCGATCGGTGCAATCGCCAATCATCGCTACTCCGACCGCGATTCTTGCCTAACGCGGTACAATTCCCGCGTTTTCAGCGCCCGCCCGCGCAACTGTTCGGTCAAGGCGGCGCGGGTCAGGCGTTTGATTTCCTTCAGAATGGCCGGTTCGGCTGGAATGCCGTCGCGCAACGCCAGTAAACTCCGGCCAGAGATCGGTACGCCGGTTTGGGTCTGGCTGGCTGCCAGCGGTCCCCGGTCAAGGACATAGCGATAACATTCCTCGGCCAGGATTGGCGCTCCGCTGGCGGCATCGTGATCCAGCGTCAGACCGTAGCCCAGTTCTTCCAACAGCTTCTTTTCGAAGCGCCGCAACGAGGGTTCCTCGCTGGGCATTGTCGCCAGCTCGGCCAATAAGGTTTCATAGGCTGTGAACAGTCCGGGCTGGGGATCCTGGCGCGGTAGCAGCCGCACTAGCAACTCGTTGGCGTAGAGTCCGGCCAGCACCCGCTTCGGTGGCAAGGGCGCGGGGCGACCCACTTCCTCGGCGGCGGTCAGCGTCGCCAGTTCCCCAGCGCCTGTCCAAGACAGCAGCAGTGGTACGAACGGTTGTAGCAGACCTTTCAAGCGCGACCGGCGCGAAACCGCGCCACGCGCCACCAAACCGATGCGGCCATGCTCGCGACCGAACGCCTCCAGCAACAGGCTGGTATTGAGATAGGGACGACGGTGCAAAATGAAAGCGGGCGCCAAGGACACGCGCATGGAGAGCGAAATCCCGCGACCGGGGCGGTTCAGCCCGCTCCGGGATCGGTGTAGCCGAGGCTGCGCAAGGCCCGCTCGTCGTCGGACCAGCCTGCACGCACTTTGACCCAGGTTTCCAGAAACACCTTGCGGTCGAGCAGGCGTTCCATATCGGCGCGGGCTTGGCGGCCAACCTCGCGCAAGGTCGCGCCGCGTTCGCCGATAACGATGCCTTTTTGCGTTTCGCGTTCCACCCAGATGATGGCGTTGATCCGGGTCAGCTGTCCTTCTTCGACGAACCGCTCGATTTCCACGGTCAGAGCGTAGGGTAGTTCTTCCCGCAACAGCCGCGTCAATTTTTCGCGGATCAATTCGGCCACTAAAAACCGTTCGCTGGCGGTGGTGACTTGATCCTCGGGAAACAGAAAGTCGCCGAATGGCAGTAAATCGACGATCACCTGTTCCAAGGTTGCCACGTTATCGCCATTGATCGCCGCCACGGGCACCACCTCGGCAAAATCCCGTTTATCGGCCATTTTAGCCAGGAAAGGTAACAGCCGAGATTTGTCCCCAATCCGATCCACCTTGTTGATCGCCAGCACCACCGGCCCTTGGAAATTCGCCAGCCGCTCCAACACACTGTCGTCTTCCTCGGTCCAACGCAATGCCTCAGTGAGAAAGATGGCCACATCAACGTAGTTCAGCACGCTGGCCGCCGCTCGATTCAAATAACGGTTCATTGCTCGCCGGGTCTGGCGGTGCAAGCCCGGGGTGTCCACATAAACGATTTGGGCATCCGACAGGGTTTGGATGCCGAGAATGACATGCCGGGTGGTTTGCGGTTTTGGGGCGGTGATGCTGAGTTTCTGACCGATCAGACGATTCAACAGCGTCGATTTGCCGACGTTGGGACGGCCCAGCAGAGCAGCGTAACCTACACGAACTGGCTTTGTGGAGGTCATTGGATTCGCTCCAGCAGCTGCCGAGCGGCTTCTTGTTCCGCCTTGCGCCGGCTGCTCCCCTGTGCGACGACCCGGGTTTCGGCCACCACGCATTCCACCTTGAAACTCTGGGCGTGGGGCTCGCCACGAATTTCCAGCACGTTATAGACTGGCAAAGCTTGTTGTCGAGCTTGCAGATATTCCTGCAAGCGGGTTTTGGGGTCTTTCAATTCGCTGGCGCTGGCCAATCGCGCCAAGCAGTCCCGGTAGAGGCGCGCGATCAGATCACGGCAAGCAGGCAACCCGCCGTCTAGGTAAACCGCTCCGAAAACGGCCTCCAGGGTGTCCGACAAGATCGACTCGCGCCGAAAGCCACCACTTTTGAGCTCTCCAGCCCCGAGACGGAGCCAGTCTCCCAGTTTCAGATGGCGTGCCAGTTCCGCCAGGGTTTCTCCCTTCACCAGGCTGGCCCGCAGCCGGCTCATCTCGCCTTCGCTGGCCTTGGGATAACGTTGGAACAAATATTCGGCGATGACCATGTTCAGCAAGGCATCGCCTAGGAATTCCAATCGTTCGTTGTTACGCCCCGAGGCGCTACGATGAGTGAGCGCCTCCTCCAGCAGTTCAGGCGATCGAAACGTGTAATCGAGACTGGCGCACAATTGAGAAATCGGCGGGCTCACGGATTAAGCGGAATCGATTCGTTGGCTTTGAGCAGGATGGACAATCCGTAGAAGAGTTCCCGCTCATCCTGATATTCCAAGTCGAGAACCCGGCCTCTGTTCTCGTTACGAATCTTGAGGTCCCGAGCGGTGATATTATCGACGTAACCGATATCGAACCGCTTTTGAATCGCGTTCTGGATATCCTGCGTGCTCATCTGCGCCAGTTGCGGTTCCTTACGGATACTCTCGATTGTGGATTTGATCGAGAAATATTGGATGTACATCGGCACCACTTTCATCGCGATCAATACCACGAAGGCAATCACGATCAGTAGCAGTAGCATGCCGATCACGGTCATTCCGCGTTGTGTTTCGCTGTCTTGACTTCCAAACCACCGTCTTGTTTGTGCCATCTTGATCCTCTCTTCCTGCTTATTTGATGCTATTTCCGATCCGGTTGCAGTGGCCATTCAATGTGATGCAGTCCAAATTCATCCAGATGAAAAACGCCCGCCCAATCAGGTTTTCCTCGGGCACTAATCCCCAATAACGGCTGTCGGCGCTATTGTCGCGATTGTCGCCCATGACGAAATAATGGCCGGCCGGTACCTGATAGGTCCAGGCGACCGTGCCGTCCGGTTCGCGGTAGGCTTGAAGGCCGGGCCAGAATCCCGCTAATCCCCAACGGCCATTGGCTAGAACCTGGATTGAATGTACTGTTTTGCCTAGCTGTTCGGTTAGCCGCCGATAGCCGGTTTCGGCCGAGCTGTCGTCCGACGACGGCGTCAGAGGGACTGGCTGGCCGTTGATGATGAGTTGGTTGCCGCGATATTCCAACCGGTCACCGGGCAAGCCGACCACACGCTTGATGTAAGCCACCGTCGGTTCGGGGGGATAACGAAAGACCACGACCTCGCCCCGGGCCGGCTCGCCGTTTCCGATCAGCTTGGTGTTGAGCACCGGCAGCCGCAGCCCGTAGGCAAATTTGTTGACCAAGATAAAATCGCCCTTGAGCAAGGTCGGAACCATGGATTCGGACGGAATTCGGAATGGCTCGACCACGAACGAACGCAGAATCAGCACCGCTAGAATCACCGGGAAAAACGATTTCGATAAATCCACGTACCAGGGCAACTTGCCGGCGACCGCCGGTATTTCTCCCGTGCCCCCGGCCGTGACGGCCCGGGTCCGGCGCGGTGCCAGCACCACCGCATCCAGCAGCCAGATACCGCCGGTCAGAGCGGTTAGCATCACCAGAACGGCAGCAAAATCAATATTCATTGGTATGACGCTCCAACAACGAGGCCGGGAGTTTCACGAGTTTTTCTCCATTTGCAGTACCGCCAGGAAAGCTTCCTGCGGGATTTCGACCTTGCCGACCTGTTTCATGCGCTTCTTACCGGCTTTTTGTTTTTCCAGCAACTTGCGCTTGCGGGTGATATCGCCTCCGTAGCATTTGGCCAGCACGTTCTTACGCAGCGCCTTAACGGTGGTGCGAGCAATGATCTGATTGCCAATGGCGGCCTGAATAGCAACCTCGAACATCTGTTGGGGAATGAGCTCCTTGAGCCTGACCGCCAAATCGTGGCCCCGGCGCTGAGCCTGCTCGCGGTGGACAATAGCAGACAGCGAATCCACTCGCTCGCCGTTGATTAGCACGTCCAGCTTGATCAGCGGGGCAGCCTGAAAGCGCTCGAAGCTGTACTCGAACGAGGCAAAGCCGCGACTGGCCGACTTCAGGCGGTCGAAGAAATCCATCACGACCTCGCTCATCGGCAGCTCGAAACTCAATTGAACCTGGCTGCTTGTGTAGTGCAGATCCCGCTGCACGCCCCGCTTTTCGATGCACAGGGTGATGATCGCGCCCAGATAATCCTGCGGCGTCAAAATGTGCGCCACGATGATCGGTTCGCGAATCTCGGCAATTTCGTTGGTTGGCGGCAGTTTGGCGGGATTATCGATCTTCAGGATTTCGTTGCCGGTGGTCAGCACCTCATAGATGACGGTCGGCGCTGTCGTCACCAGATTGAGCAGGTATTCCCGCTCCAGTCGCTCCTGGACGATCTCCATGTGCAGTAAGCCCAGAAAGCCACAGCGGAACCCGAATCCCATGGCTTGGGAAGTTTCCGGTTCAAAATAGAGCGAGGAGTCATTTAGGCGAAGCTTTTGCAAGGCTTCGCGCAGGTTGCCGAAATCATCCGATTCGACCGGGAACAGCCCGGCGAACACACGCGGTTGTACTTTCTGAAAACCAGGCAGGGGTGCTGTCGCCGGCCGGTCCGCTCCCGTGAAGGTATCGCCCACGGGCGCGCCGTCGATGTCCTTGATGCCGGCAATGACGTAGCCGACCTCGCCGGCGTTCAGGCTCGGTTGCTCGGCGCGCTTCGGGGTGAAAATCCCGACCGATTCCACCTGAAACGCCCGGCCGGTGGACATGACCTGAATCTTTTGTTTGGGTACGATCCGGCCGTCCACCACCCGGACCAGAGAGATAACGCCAACAAAGTTGTCGAACCAGGAATCGATGATCAGAGCCTTAAGCGGCTGATTGGGGTCGCCTCGCGGAGCCGGAATGCGGGTGACGATCTCCTCCATCAGATCAGCCACCCCCAGGCCGCTCTTGGCGCTGACCCGCACGGCGTGGCTAGCGTCCAGCCCGATGATGTCGCCAATCTCGTGCGCCACCCGTTCCGGATCCGCCGCCGGTAGATCGACCTTGTTCAGCACCGGCAGCACTTCCAGATGTTGCTCGATGGCGGTGTAGCAATTGGCGACGCTCTGCGCCTCGACACCCTGGGCGGCATCCACTACCAGCAAGGCCCCTTCGCAGGCGGCCAGCGAGCGCGACACCTCGTAGGAAAAGTCAACGTGCCCTGGCGTGTCGATAATGTTGAATTGATAGGTGTGGCCGTCGCGGGCCGCGTAGCGCAGCGACACGCTCTGGGCTTTGATGGTGATGCCTCGTTCCCGCTCCAGTTCCATCGAGTCGAGCACTTGCTCAGCCATCTCTCGTTCGCTCAACCCGCCACAAATCTGAATGAAGCGATCGGCGAGCGTGGACTTGCCGTGGTCGATGTGCGCGATGATCGAAAAATTACGAATGTGATCCATGAACTCCACAGGCACTCTGATCGCTAGGCCGCGCTTTCCCGGCACCACTGAGTCCGCAGGCAATAAAAGAAGCCTCCACCCCCTTGGGCGCGGAAGCTCGCCAGCGCTAAAATTGTTAAAAGAAAAATTATAACGTTATCGCGGTGAGGAAAGTACATTTACCGCCACTGTCGTCGCGACAACCCGGCGCAACACCACCGGTTGATATCGGATATCGTTCTGAAATCGTCGCGATAACGCCCGCACCGCTAGAAATCCCAGTCCCAAGCCTGCTAACGCCGACAATACGATGGGTTCCTCGCCTGCCGAGGCAAATGCAGTCTGTCCCAGAATCGCTCCGGCGAACAGCAACATCAAGGGGAGCAGATACGCGAGCAAGGCCCCACGCAGCAGCATGCCATCGGCCACCCCGACGATCACTTCATCACCGGGTTGCAACGGTAAATCGGATAGCGCCCGCACCCGCATCCGCTTGCCGGTCCAGATTTTCGCCAGGGTCGCCGTGCCGCAGCCAGCGTTGGCATGGCATCCACCGCAAGCTGATTGGCGCTGGATGTCGAGCCAGGCGTAACCATGGCCGGTTTCCGCCACCACCGCACGTTCCTCGATCATGGTTTGGATTCCTCCTCGGCTGTGCTTTTAGCGACCTCGGGGTTGTAGGAGATCGCAGCGCCAATGCTCCGCACGGTTGCGGCTGGCACCTCACCCACCACCAGGACTTGGTAATTGCCCAGCTTGGTTCCAAAGGCGTTCATGGAGCCGAGTTGCGATTCTCCCTGCAATAGAGGGGAAGCGTCGTCCAACCGCTCCACAAACACCGAAACGGTCGCGAGTCCGTCGGCAAAAACCATGTGTTCGGTTGGATGCCGGCCGGAAGTTTCCGTGAAACGGTTGTGCAAAACCTTGACGAAGCCGTCCGGCAATCGCGCCACGCTCCAAGCTGAATGGGTGATCGGCACCCCAGCAGGCGGGTTGGCGGTTGCAGCAGGTTGCGTCGCGGGCGTTGGCTCCGTTTCTTGCTTGGGGATCGATGGTTGAAAAGCAGCCTCGTCGATCCGATCTTTAATCTGCAAGTCGGTGAACATCAATTGTTCGACCGGATAGCCCTTGTCGTCCAGTATCGCGGAACGTAACAACATCCCGTTGCGCCGATCCAGCCACAGCCGATACCCGTACCGCAGATTGTCCCGTGGCTTGATGGCCACCACTTGCGCGTCCACGCCAGCGGTGCGGTCCTGACCGACCGTTTCCAAATCGTACTGGTTTTCTAGCTGGCTGATCTCGCGTGGAATCGAGATAGGGAATCGGGAATGCCGATACTCGCTGTCTGTGAAAGTCGTGTGCTGCTTCGGCAACAGACAGGTGACGCCGTTGCGGGTGACCAGAATCTCCCGCAGAGGGCCGGTCAACGAAACCAGCCGCTGTCGCTCGCCATCCTGGCCGCCGCCGTGAACGATCCGCATGGCCTCGACATGGGGTCCCTGAACGTAGATGAAGGTGCCTTCGTAACTGAGGTTCTGGGTCGTCTGTATCATGCGTTCCAACCATCGCTTGGCTTCCTCGACGGTCGGTTGGGCGCTGTTAGCGGGAGGCGAGGAGCCGGTGGCAAGCGCCAACAAGGCGCAGTGCAAGAGGGACCGCTTCATTCGAAATCTTAACGGTTGGCCTGATAGCCGACCATGCGCACGTAAGGCAACATACCGTGCACGCCGTTCAGGGAGGCGTAGTTGTTGTGATTGACCAGATAATTGTTCAACCGGGTCTCGACCGGTTCGTTAGCGCTGTTGACGTATCGGTTCCCGGCCGTGGTCTGGATTGCGAGGGGTGTCGAGGGGGAGAGCGGTATGGCGGTGGCGAGTTGCGGAGTGGAGGAGGTGGCAAAGGTGTTCTCGGTTTGAGTCAGCTTGAATCCGAACAAGGTGACCATGACCACCGACGCCGCCAACCCGAATCCGGTAACCGGTTTATACCAGGTCGGCAGTGGCTTGGCGATCGGTTGCAACGGTGGTTCGGCTTCGACCGCCTGGCGGACGCGCGAGGCGAAGCTCCCATCGAACACATCTGGCAAGTGGCCCTGCAGCACGTCGCTGACCAGATAATAGCGCTCCCAACGATCCTGGAGGTCGCGATCCCGACTCAAACGGCGCAAGACCAAACTGATTTCTCGCTCCGCTAGTTCATCGTCGATGATTGCCGAAATCTGACTGGCCGCGCTATGGGCATCGTTTTCGAGCGGCATCGATTGTTGTTCAGCCGTGTGATCAGCCATGATTTTAATCTCGAAGCTAGCTTAAAAGTGGACCCAATTTGACATCGATCGATTCCCGCGCTCGGAAAATCCGGGAACGGACCGTGCCGATCGGACATCCCATGGTTTGAGCGATTTCTTCATAGCTCATTCCCTCAAGTTCGCGCAGCGTGATCGCCGTTCGTAAATCCTCCGGTAACTCTTCGATCACCTTGAACACGGTCGCTGCAATTTCGTCTTTCAGCAACAGGCGTTCGGGGGTCTCGTACTCCTTTAGAAAGGACTGCCCCTCGTACTGTTCGGCCTCTTGAGCGTCGATGTCGGAACCTGGCGGGCGCCGGCTCTGGGCGACCAGGTAGTTCTTGGCGGTATTGATGGCGATTCGGTAAAGCCATGTGTAAAAAGCACTTTCCCCCCGAAAGCCCGGCAACGCCCGATAGGCTTTGAGAAACGCCTCTTGGGACACATCCAGGGCTTCGTTAGGGTCGTGTACATAGCGGGAAATCAGCTTGATGATCTTGTATTGGTACTTGCGCACCAGTAGATCGAACGCACTCTTATCGCCTTTCTGCACTCTCTGGACCAGATCGCGATCCAAATGAACTTCGCCCATTCGGGCCGGCCCCTTTCGACTCAATGACAATCTCCATGCGACCATGACGGTAGACAGGCGCCTGTTCCGTTAGTTCGCAGTCCTGCCGGGATGTGGTTATAGTGTGAAAACGCAGTGGCGGGATAAATACAGCCCCGGCCAAACCTTTCCGGCGGCGCTTATCCGAATAACGATACCCTATTCGAGGAGCGGCTCACAAGTCATGGCTACCCCCCCGATTCTCACCGATGTCTTGATCATCGGTTGCGGCGCTGCCGGTTTGAGTCTGGCGCTGCGACTGGCCGACGTGGCTCGCGTTGTCGTCCTGGCCAAAGGGCCTCTGTATGAGGGCAGCACCTACTACGCGCAAGGGGGTGTGTCGGCGGTGCTGGATGCCGGGGACTCCATCGAATCGCATGTGCAGGATACCTTGATCGCGGGCGCGGGTTTGTGCCGTTCCGACGCGGTCCGCTTTACCGTAGAGCACGGCCGCGCGGTGATCGAATGGCTCAGCGAACAGGGCGTTCCGTTCACCATGGAAGCCAACGCCGAGGGTGGCGCCGATTATCACTTGCACCGGGAAGGCGGCCACAGTCACCGCCGCATCGTGCATGCCGCCGACGCGACTGGCCGCGCCATCCAGACCACCCTGGAGAAACGCGCCAGCCAGCATCCTCGCATCACCTTGCGCGACCACTACAGTGTTGTGGACCTGATCCCTGGCCGCAAGCTGGGATTCGGCGGCAACCGCTGTCTGGGCGCCTACGTGCTGGACCGCCGGACCGGCAAGGTCGAGGTGATCGCCGCGCGGTTCGTGGTGCTCGCCACGGGCGGTGCCAGTCGCGTTTACCTGTATTCCAGCAATCCGGACGGCTCGACCGGTGATGGCATCGCCATGGCTTGGCGCGCGGGCTGTCGGGTGGCTAACATGGAATTCATGCAGTTCCACCCGACTTGTCTATATCACCCGCAGGCCAAGAATTTCCTGATCTCCGAAGCGGTGCGCGGCGAGGGCGGCTATTTGTTGTTGCCGGACGGGACTCGATTCATGCGTGATTTCGACGTGCGGATGGAACTGGCCCCGCGCGACATCGTGGCCCGCGCCATCGATCACGAAATGAAGCGGCTGGGCGCGGAGTGCGTATATCTGGATATCAGCCACAAACCGGCGGATTTTATCAGGAGCCACTTTCCCAACATTCATGCCAAATGCCTGGAGTATGGTTTTGACATGACCCGGCAGCCGATTCCGGTGGTGCCGGCGGCTCATTACACCTGCGGCGGGGTCATGACTGATCTGCGGGCGCGGACCGATGT
Source organism: Candidatus Competibacter sp. (assembly GCA_037045535.1). GTDB lineage: Bacteria > Pseudomonadota > Gammaproteobacteria > Competibacterales > Competibacteraceae > Competibacter_A. The sequence continues at coordinate 381,275 of JBAOHI010000073.1, read as the reverse complement.
GGAGGGATTGTATGCGGTGGGCGAAGTGGCCTTTACCGGCCTGCACGGGGCGAATCGAATGGCCAGCAACTCTCTGCTGGAATGCCTGGTCTTCGCCGCCGCCGCCGCTGAGGACATTCGCTCCCAACTCGAATCGGCGCCGAAGCCGCCGGCGTTACCGGCTTGGGACGAGAGCCGGGTTACCGATTCCGACGAGGAGGTGGTGGTCAGTCATAACTGGTCGGAATTGCGCCAGTTCATGTGGGATTACGTCGGCATCGTACGCACCGACAAGCGCTTGCAGCGTGCCCAGCACCGGGTCGAGCTACTGCTGCGGGAAATCGATGAGTATTATGGCAATTTCCGTATCAGCAATAACCTGATCGAGCTGCGGAATCTGGCGCAGGTCGCGGATTTGATCATCTGCTCGGCGCTAGAGCGCAAGGAAAGCCGGGGACTCCATTACACGCTGGATTACCCAAAGGCCAATGGTTCCACTTCGCCCCACGATACCATTCTGGTCCCCGGCAATTTCGCTGGCAAGGAATGGAATCCCCGGTGGTTGGGGTTTGCGGACTGAACGGCTGCGGCCTTATTGGGGAGGATCGGAAACACCGGTATCTCGCGAGACCCGCAACCAGATCCGCAACCGGCGCAAGGCATCGGGACTTGCGGAATCCGGCAGCAGCGTTAGTGATCGCCGCTGGCCGTTTTCCAGACGAAAGTTCAGAACGACGAGTGCTGCATGGGCATAACCGCTGATCAGCTCGGCATGATCGGTTGTGCCGTCTCCGGTTTCGAGACGCCAACGCCCGTCAATCCATTCGATGCGGGTGACAAAAACAGAGCCGTCGGGTCGGTTGCGCCATCTCTGCAAGGCCAGCGACAGGCTAAGCACGGCGATCAATCCGGCCTTGATCCAGAGGGGTATGCCGGAAAGCAGGGTGGCGATGCCGGCTAGCAGGTGAGCGGTGCCGCTGCCGATCATCAGGAGTCGCGAAGGTTGTTGTTCCAGAGTCAAGCTGAGAGAGTCGCGCATCTTTCAGATGGTTTTGTAATGTGCCGGCTTCAACTCGCTGTCACCGCCATACTCCCAGCAATATCCCGTACAGGTGCAGCAGTGCTATCCCCACGCCCAGACACTTGAGCACGTAGCCAGCGTTCCACCGCAGGAAGGCGTAACCATCGATGCCGTAGCGCCCCTGCATCATCAGATGCAGGCCGGACAGTGGATTGGCCGGCACGCCGATTCCCCAAGCCATCAGCAAAGTGATCGCCAGCAGGTTCGGGTCAGGATGCAACGGGGCTAACCAGGCTCCACAAGCGGCGATGGTGATGATGGGGTGCACACCAAGGGTAGCCAAGCCGATCATGCCCACGAGTAGCAAGCTGGCTTGTGACGGTCCAAAGCGGTCGAAGGGTACCCATCCGTTCAATTGTTGAGTCACGCTGGTGAGACCGGCCGCCAGCACCCCCGCCGCCAGAAACAGCGTCAGCTCGTTGACAGTGCTGGCAAGACCGTGCCGAATATGATCCCTCAGCGGTGACCAAGCTGCCTCCTGCTGCTGCACCAGCAGGATGCCGACGGTCAACAGCGGCGCGCTTAGGGTGATGATCGCGAGAATCGACCCGTGTGGAAGCATCGCATGAACCGCCAGCACGATGGTGACCAGCAAGCCCGGAATCCACAGGGCGCCGAAGCGCATCGGATAGCCGACGAACGGCGCACCGCGTTTGGGATTCTCGGGATCGATGTCCCGTGCGGTCAGCCACAGCGAAACGGCCGCCATCGGCAAGCCAGCCAAGACGACGGTTCCGAGTCGCGCCCCCGGCGCGTAGGTCAGGGCCGCCGCCATTGCCGAGAAGAACGGGGACCAGAATGCTGCCGCTGCGAAGCCGCGCGATAGCGTGAGTGCCCGCCGTTTCCCCAGCCGGCCGCGCGTCGCCATCCGGTCTCCGAGGATGACCACGGTGGACAGATTGATGACCGCGCCAAACAGATGCACGCCGAGCAGGGTTCGCCACAATGCCGTTCGTCCGCGCGGGAGTGGTCCATGACGGTCGATCGCCTCGGGGTGGGTGACCAACCGCAGAAAAGACACGGCAGCCAGCAGGCCGACCAATCCTTGATTACTGGCCAGAACCTGCACGAGGTCGGGTGCCGCGCCGTGCCCGTAACCCCAGGCGGTGCCGGCGATGCCGAACCCGAGCAACCAGATACTTTGAACACGCTGACGCCAGCCCAGGCGATAACTCAACAATAGGGCCGCAGCCCAAGCCAGCAGGCCGGCTGGAAGCAGCGAGACGCCGGGCGTGACCGACGCGACGATCATCAGGGTCAACAACCAGCCGGCCATGGCATCGCGGCGGGTCGGCGATAATAAGGCATGCGAGTTCATGGTGCGGTGGGGAAAATCCGTTGGTGACGGACAATAGGGGCGATTCCGTGGGGCGACTGTGCTGGGAATCCGGCTGACTATAATGCCGGTATGGATTTCGCTTCGACAATACAGGCACGCGGCAAGGGTTACCATGCATTGATCGAGAAGGCAGCGATCGTGATGGCGGCGCTGGGGGCGCTAATCGCGGAGCGGTGGTGCGTCCGCGATGTTCGACCGCTTTGATGGCTGTGATCGGGCAATCCGAATCGAAGATGTACGGCTGGGTTACGTCGAGAGCGTTCGTGAGGTTGAAATCGAAGGAATCCAGAGCCGTATAGGGGGCTGTCCGGTTCGGCGCTGGGATGACGACGGCGCAGCGCGAGTGGCGCATCACTATGGATCGTTTGACGCGCGAGTACCGCTGTGCCGACTGTTATGGAACGGCTCGGATTCCACTGGGTGAGGCTGCTGACTCGGAGTGTCGCTAATGCATCCTTGCGGCGGGCGCGGGCAGGTCGGCCTCGGTGGCGGCCCGCAGGCTCCGGCCGGTTTCCGAATACGTCAATCGTCCCGGATGCAATACCTGCCGTTCGGCGCCTTGCTCAGTGCCACGCTCGATCAAACGGTCGATCACTACGTTGAGTCCTTGGGGCCGCAGCGGATAATGATGTTCGAGCCGTAAGAGCTGACCTTCGGCATCGAGGGTGGTCACGGTGTAGGCCAGCGTGCCTAAATCGGGATCGGCCTGGTTGGTGATGAGCAATTGCCGCTCCGGGTTCTCGCTGTCGTTCTGGAAAATCGACTCGACCAGAAAGTCCCCGGACAGACAGGGAATGTCCCGAAACGCCGCCAACACGGTTTCGCCATCGGCGGTGGCCAGCGTTGCTTCGAGCTGCGGATTCGCCAATACCCACCGCACATGCAGGCCGTACGCTTCCAGGGCCAACGTATATTGGCGCTGAGCGCGTACCCAACGCGGGTAGCCGATGCTCAGTTCGGCAGCTGGTAGATTCCGCCCTGGTCCGAACTGTGCCCAATCGTCGAAGGTATAAAATAGCGTGTGGGCGTCGTTCCCCGCTGTCAAAAAACGGTTGCCGTCGTCCAGTGCGACCGAAAGGATACCGGGCCGTTCAAGCCAAGCGTGCTCCAGTAAATCCCACAGCGGTAACAGCTCACTGCCTTCCATCTGCACCCGTAGCAAAGCGCAAAGATCGCCGATGGTGGCGAAAGACAGGTTCAGCGCTTGTAACCCAAACGCCTGTTGTACCGCCTCACGAGTTGCTTGCGATACTTCGCCGCTTTGCAACAAAATGTCTTCCATAACTCGGGCCAGGACCGCGATATCATGATCTTGTCCGACGAAACAGAACGGCAACAACAACAGAGGGCCGGAGCCCGGCCGGCGCAGCGGATTGATGTCTGCGACCGGGAAAAAGCCCCGGTCGGTGCCGAGCGCTATCAGTTGTGGCATGAAAGCGCGCGAACTGCCTCGGTACAGTTCGGCCAGCGCGGTGGTGAGCGGGAAGCCCGGTCGGAGGATCTCGGTCTGGTCGTACAGTGCGCCGGGTAGGATCAGGCCGAGATGGTCGATACCGCCGAGGATACGATCTAGATCCTTGGCCAAATGACCAGCCAGGGCGGTGGCGGTGGCCACATCGAGCGGTTCCGGTGGGATGTTAGTAGAACCAGGGCGCTGTGGGTCCAGTTCCAGTGCCAGCAAGCCGGCGTGATGGCTGAGTGTGTTCGACGCGGTGGGTATCTTGTCCACTATCGGTCTCGTGTAGTGCTGTGTCGCGCCTCGTCGAGGCCTGCCGAAGCAGATGGTAAAACTCGTTTTGTTTACCATGCCAGGTTGACGGGAACTGCCTCGCTTTGAAAAAGGCCATTATTATAGTGGAGAAAATGGCAATCCGGCCGACTTGGCCGGCATGCAGGTTGATGCCGAAGCAACGCTTCCAAAGTTGCTGGAGGAAGGATGGTATGCGTGGGTTTATCCGAATTAGCGTGATTGCTTTGTCGATCTTCGGTTTGTTGCGGCCGGCCATTTCTTGGCCTGATGAGGCGCAACTTCCCGTTCTGGCAGCTGATTTCGCTGGGACGAGCGATGTCTCGGATGATTCTGAGAGCCTGAACGCCTATCCACGTCCCCCTTTCGACCTGCTCTCGGAGGGTGATCGCGCGGTTTTGGATCGGGGTCAGCCAGTTGATGTTCTGGTGGAGTTCGACCAAACCGAAGCGGTAAGCCTGGCTCAGGTAATGCGCCAACAGTCGGCGCTATCTGTCGATAGTGAGGAGATTCTGGTCAAGCGAGCGGCCAGTTATCGCAAGCAAAAAGAGCAGGTCCGCGCGCGGATCGCCGCTAATCAGATGGAATGGCGAACCGATTACCCGAATCTGCCGATGGCGTTCGCGCGGCTGCGTTCCGCCGCCGCGCTACAATCTCTGCTCGCTCAGGCCGGGGTTAAGGCCGTGCATTCAAACACCAAGATGAAACTGTCGCTCGCTCGCAGCTTGCCATTGATTCATCAGCCCCAAACAGCGGCTCAAGGCGGCACTGGCGCCAACGTCTCTGTCGCCGTGCTCGATACGGGCGTGGATTACACCAACGCTGCGCTTGGCAGTTGCGCGGTACCGGGCGGCAATTGCAAGGTAACGTATGCGGCGGATTTCGCGCCCGACGATAGTCAGCCCGACGACGACGGCCACGGGACCAATGTTGCTGCCATCGTGGCCGGCGTGGCGCCGGGTGCCCGCATCGTGGCCCTCGATGTGTTCCGCAAGGAAGGAGTTGATCAGTACGCCTATGTGAGCGATGTGCTCAAGGCCATCGACTGGGTGATCGCCAACAAGACCGCCTATAACATCGTCGCGATCAACCTGAGCGTGGGAGGTGATCAATATACTGCACCCTGCAACTCCGATGTGTTCGCGACCCCCGCCACCAATGCTAGGTCCGCAGGCATCCTGACAGCGGCGGCGGCTGGCAATGAAACCGTCAAGAACGCGCTCGGCAGCCCGGCTTGCGTGCCAGCGGTAGTCTCTGTCGGCGCAGTGTACAGTGCGAATTTTGGTGCGGAATATTGGTCTTCCTGCACGGATGCGACGACTCAGGCCGATCAGGTGGTGTGTTTTTCCAACAGTGCCAGCTTCCTGACTTTGTTGGCGCCAGGGGCGGAGATTACCGCCGCCGGTTACACCTACAGCGGCACTTCGCAGGCCACGCCCCATGTCGCGGGTGCCATCGCTGTACTGCGGGCCGCGTATCCTAACGAGTCTCTGGATTTCACGGTTGGTCGCCTAACGAGTACCGGCGTTCCAATTACGGATACCAACGGCATTGCCAAGCCCCGGATCGATTTGCTGGCGGCCTACCATGCGGGCATGCGTCTTTCCGGACGAGTGTCCTTGAATGGAATTCCCGTTTGCGCCATGGTCCTTGCGAACGGTAAAAGCACGTTTAGCTGTGATGGGTCGGGTCGCTTTTCCCTCGCCGATGTCCCACTCGATGATGCCGGTCAGATCACTCTGTTCGCTTGGGCGGACAATATGAATCCTTATAAAACTGTTTTCGCTCCTTCGAGCATATCCACGGATATGGAGGTGTTGATGACCGCATCGCCTTGCGACGGTACTGGAGAGAATACTGGGGGTTCTATTAGCGGTCTCCAAAACAGCGCGCTTTCGGGGATTATCCGTCTCTCCGGTACCAGCACGCCGGTTTGCGCCTTCGTGTTGGCCAACGGCCAGAGCACGTTTAGCTGCGATGGCGCCGGCCATTATTCCCTTGCCAATGTCCCGGTCGATAGTCAAGGTCAGATTACCCTGTTCGCTTGGGCTGACGGATTCCTTCCCCACCGGCTGATATTCAGGCCATCTTCTTCTCAAGAAACGCATGATCTTGATATGAAGATCGGATGTGGTGGGTAATCCAAGGAATCCGAATGCCCGAATCGAGGGTTGCGGGCGACTCCAAAGATACGAGTGAAGTCGAGTTGTCCCCCATCGGCAGGACTCGGATCACGCTGTACTGGGCTCCTTCGTGAGGCTGGTCGAACGGTGTGAAAAACCGATAGGTTTGGGACCAGTTTCCGCCTACAATCTCGACCGAGAACTCACTAAAATTAAGGTTTTCACCATTGTCACCACATGAGGAAAAGCGATGTCCGCATCGATCCAGAATCCGGCAGAACAGTTGCAGCAAGCCGCCCTGGCGCTGGACGCTGTCCAGAAGGCACTTGACTATTCCTTGGCGGACTTGAAGGAACGTTCTCAAAAAGCTGACGGCAAAATATCGGCGGCGCTGCTTGATCACCACCAGCTGGTCAGTTACGACCTGGCGCTGTCGTGCGCCGAGGTGACCGGTGCCCGCTTCGGGCTAGATTATGCCAAGCGGGCGCGGGAGGCCGGTGGTGGGGCTGCCAACGAACCGACGCTGGAGGAGCGCTTTGCCTTGCTGTTTACCGCTGAGGCTTTGCAAGCGGTTCGCAATCGCTTGAGCACCCGGCCGACCGATTTTGGCTTGAACGACCAATGGTTGAGCGCCACCGTCGATCATGTCGCCGTGCGGCAATTCTGTCATGCGCAACTGCCGGCCGAACGGGTGGCCGAACTGGGCCAGCTGATGCGTGCCCAAGATGGCGTGACCGGCGCCTATCTGCTGGACGACCATCACGAGATGATGCGTGAGACTTTCCGCCGAGTCGCCGAAGAGGTGGTGATGCCGCTGGCCGAGGAGGTTCATCGCCACGACCTCGACATTCCCGACACTATCCTCGATCAGGTCAAGGATCTGGGCTGTTTCGGCATTTCCATCCCGGAACGTTTCGGCGGCATTCAGAGTGACGAGCAGGAAGACAACCTGGGCATGATCGTAGTCACCGAGGAGCTGACACGCGGCTCCCTGGGCGCGGCAGGCAGTCTGATCACCCGGCCGGAAATTCTCTCCAAGGCATTGCTCAAGGGGGGGACCGAGGAGCAGAAGAATAAATGGTTACCGCAACTGGCGTCGGGCGATCTGTTGTGCGCAGTGGCGGTGACCGAGCCGAACTATGGTTCCGATGTCGCTAACATGCGATTGAAGGCGACCAAGACCGAAGGCGGCTGGTTGCTCAATGGCGCCAAAACCTGGTGCACCTTCGGTGGCAAGGCTGGCGTGTTGTTGGTCCTGGCCCGTACCCATCCTGATATTTCGCTAGGGCATCGCGGTTTGTCGATGTTCCTGCTGGAGAAGCCGAGCACGCCTGGTCACACCATCGACTTCACCCAGGAAGGCGGCGGCAAGCTGAGCGGCAAGGCGATTTCCACCATCGGCTATCGCGGGATGCACTCCTTCGATCTGTTCTTCGACAATGTGTTCGTGCCGGACGAGAACATGCTGGGCGGACCACAGGGCGAGGGCAAGGGTTTCTATTTCACCATGGCCGGTTTTTCCGGTGGCCGTATCCAGACCGCCGCCCGCGCCATCGGCATCATGCAGGCCGCCTACGAGAAGGCGCTGAGCTACGCTCAAGAACGCATCGTGTTCGGCTATCCCATCGGCGACTACCAGTTGACTCAAGTCAAGCTGGCGCGGATGGCGACCTATCTGGCGATCGGTCGGCAGTTCACCTACTCGGTGGGTCGCTTGATGGACAAGGGCGAAGGTGACATGGAGGCCAGCATGGTCAAGTTCTTTACCTGCAAGACCGCCGAATGGGTGACCCGCGAAGCCTTGCAGATACACGGCGGTATGGGCTACGCCGAGGAAACCCCGGTCAGCCGGTATTTCATCGACGCGCGGGTACTGTCGATCTTCGAGGGTGCGGAGGAGACGCTGGCACTCAAGGTGATCGCGCGCTCGCTGGTGGATAACGCGAAAAATAAAGCAGAAATAGGGGGTTGAACCATGAGTTTTTCGATGCGATTGAGCGAGCAAGCGGAAGTCGCCGGATCGGTGGCGGTGAGTCTGGAGTGGGCGCGGCGGCCGCAATACGGGCGCTATCTGGATGAGTTCGTGCCGGGACAGGTGTTCGTCCATCCGCGTGGTTATACGTTTGAGCGCGGGCCGATGTTGGATTTCGCTCGCGTGTTCATGCAGTGCAATCCGCTGTATCTGAATCTGGAATACGCGAAGGCGCATGGTTTCTCGGATTTGCCGGCCAGCCCGCAGATGGTGTTCAACGTGGTGCTGTCCTTGGGGGTGCATAACGATTCCGAGAAGGCCATCGCCAATCTCGGCTATTACAACGTGCAATTCCTGCGGCCGGTCTATCCGGGCGACACGCTGCGCGGTTATACCAAGGTAATGGACCGCAAGGCGCGCGGCGAGGACAAGCCAGGCATCGTGCTGATTCGCACCCTGGGTGTGAACCAGCATAATCAAGTCGTATTGCAGTACGAGCGCAAGATTATGGTCGGCTATCGTGGCGACCGGCTGCCCACCACACCGGCCCCGACCACGCCGGTGGAATTCCCATGGGTGGAACATCCGGTGGTGGATTTGCCGATCCATGCGGGTGGCTATCCGAGCCAGTTGACCGGTCCCAACACCTATTTCGAGGACTTCTCGCTGGGCGATCTGATCGTCCACACCAACGGCCGCACCATCACCGACGAGCACATGGCCTGGACTTATCTGGTCGGCAACACCCATCCGCTGCACTTTGATCGGGTGTACAGCACCGGGCTGTCGGGCAAGATGAGCGGCGAACCGATTGTCTACGGCGGTCTGGTGTTCGCCTGGCTGGAAGGCTTGGCCAGTCGCGATGTCAGCGAAAACGCGCTGTGGGAACTGGGCTTCACCGAGGGTTATCACACTCAGCCGGCCGTGTCCGGGGATACGGTGGCAGCGTTGTCGAGGGTCATCGCGACCGAGGCTCTACCCAATACTGATACCGCCGGTGTCGTGACTTTCCAGTTCATCGGTGTGAAGAACATCAGCGCCGCCGATGCGTTGCAAACCTACGGCGCGGATCTGTTCATCAAGGAGAATGATAAACAAAAGCTCAGCAAGGAAAAGCTCAGCAACAAGATCTTCGAGATCGAACGGCGGTTGTTGATTAAACGGCGGCCGGCGTGAGGTGAATGATGGTGGCCCCTCTCTGATCATGTGGAGAGGGGTTAATCTTTGATTGATTGCAGTCTTAAGCTGTTCATGATGACAGATAAAAAATTATATTTTTATTATGTTTTATATGTAGTGATTTCAGTGGTTACTGCAGCGCCTTTTTTTATAGTATTTTTTTCTGAATATTCAATTTCTCTTATCTTATCTTATTCTCTTTTGTTGGTTTTTTTAGCTTTTTCAATTGAAGCATTCGGCCTGAGAAGAGCTGATATTTTAAGTAATAATCTACTGTGGCTTTTACCTGTTGTGGGACTTTGCTTACTAAATATATTGCTTTATCCGGGGACTCGGTTAGTGCCAAATCCCAGCTCAGCACCTAGCGCTTTAATAGAGCCGGCCGTGGCGCTATTTTATAATAGATTAAATCCTTATTCCATCAGAATATTTGATGGCGCGCCAATTAGCCCTGGGCCAGGGTGGATACTATTAAACTCTCCTCTATTGTTGGGTGGGTTGATTACAATCCTTACACCTATTTACTTATTTTTTTCTGGACTTATATTGGCTAGCCTTTATAAGGCGACATACGCTTTCATTTATATTATATTAGTGCTGGCATCTCTAAATTTTCTGCAAATGAGTATCATTGGCCACGATTTACCAGCAATAATTTTAGCTTTTGTTGGTCTAACTTTGGCGCTAAACTTTTATTACAAAGACAATATCTATTTTATCGTCATCGCTATTCTAGTCGGTATAGTTGCAACAGCTAGAGTGCCATTTGTTATTTTCCCTATAGCGCTGAGTATATGCCTGGTAAAGATAGATTATATTCGAGCAAAAGTATTTTTAATTATATCAGTTGGGGTTACTGTAACTATTCACATCATCTTTTGGGTTTGGGCATATGACCAAGGGGTTTTTTATCAGCCATTGCATGTGATTGGTCGGGCAGCTCATGGTGGGTCGCTAATAATACTTTTTTTGGGTGTTTTGACTTGGGCTGTGTTCGGTTGGTATCGGTGGCTATGCTTAACAGAATGCCCTTCAACTTGGATGTTTTTCTTATGGGCGGTCCTGTCTATACCATTTATATTCGTAGGTATTAATGAATTGTTAAGTAATGGTTTCCTTTACTTGAAAGCATGGCAAACTTGGGAAGGTAAAGGATATATAATGTTTACATTACCGCTATTGATTGCTGGGTTAGTGTTAAGTGAAAAGAAATGATTCGGGTCAAGCAAGTACATAACCAATGGTGCTAGTTTTATTCATTAAGTCGTTGATTTGCATGATGGCCGATTGCTTGGCACCATCAGCATGAATCCCGTAAGCATTTGAAATTGCTTGCCATAAACAAACTAGCACCAAAGGTTACATATACGGGAGAATTAAGTACGGGAAATTTAGGTATCTGGATCAACGCCACCGTCGAAAATGCTCGGAAAATGGTAAGAGTACTTGATGATTTTGGCTTTGCTTCCTTCGATTTGACTGAGGCTGATTTCATTAAATCAGGCAATATAATACAAATGGGTTATCCGCCATTTCGCATAGATGTTCTGACAGCAATTGATGGAGTTGACTTTGAAAGTTGCTATAAAAATAAGATGATTGTTCAACACGACGAGATCGCTCTAAATGTGATAGGAGTAAGCGACTTAATAGTAAACAAACAGACTAGTGGAAGGTTGAAGGATTTAGACGACTTGGAAAATTTGAAAAATTCAGATCAATGAATAATTAAAAAATTCAACTCTCAAGACACAACAAGAAAGCAAGAACATTTACCCCTACAACAACTACTACGAGGTGCCCGATGTCTACCCCAAAACGCGATAAACCCTGGTTGATGCGGACCTATTCCGGCCATTCTTCCGCCAAGGCATCTAATGAGCTGTACCGCACTAATCTGAGCAAGGGACAAACCGGGCTGTCGGTGGCGTTCGACTCTGCCGACCCAAACCGGCTACGACGCCGATCATCCGCTGGCGCGCGGCGAAGTTGGCAAGGTCGGCGTGCCGATTTGCAACATCGGCGACATGGAGGCGCTGTTCGATCAGATCCCGCTGGGCCAGATGAACACCTCGATGACCATCAACGCCACCGCCGCTTGGTTGCTGGCGCTGTACGTCGCTACCGCCGAGCGCCAAGGTGCGAAACCGGCGCAACTGCAAGGCACCACCCAGAACGACATCCTCAAGGAATATCTGTCACGCGGTACCTACATCTTTCCGCCCGCGCCTTCGGTCCGGCTGACCACCGACATCATCGCCTACACGGTCAAGAACATTCCCAAGTGGAATCCGACCAACATCTGTAGTTATCACTTGCAAGAAGCCGGCGCGACCCCGACTCAGGAACTCGCCTACGCCCTGTCCACCGCCATCGCGGTGATGGACGCGGTGCGCGATTCCGGCCAGATCGGCGCGGACGGTTTCGAGCAGGTGGTCGGACGGATTTCCTTCTTCGTCAACGCCGGCATCCGCTTCATCGAGGAAACTTGCAAAATGCGGGCGTTCGGCGAGATGTGGGACAAGCTCACCCAGGAACGCTACGGCGCGCAAAGCGAGGAGATGCGCCGCTTCCGCTACGGCGTGCAGGTCAATTCGCTGGGCTTGACCGAGGCGCAGCCGGAAAACAACGTCCAGCGCATCGTGCTGGAAATGCTGGGCGTCAGTCTGTCCAAGAAAGCTCGCGCCCGCGCCATCCAGCTTCCGGCCTGGAACGAGGCATTGGGTCTGCCCCGGCCGTGGGATCAGCAATGGGCGCTGCGGATGCAGCAGGTTCTGGTCCTTGAAACCGACTTGCTGGAATACGGCGACATTTTCGACGGCTCGCCGGTCATCGCCGCCAAGGTCAAATCCCTGGTGGACGGCGCGACGGCGGAAATGGCCCGTGTGCAGGAACAGGGCGGCATGGTGCAGGCCATCGAATCCGGCTACGTCAAGCGGCAACTGGTGACCAGCCACACCGAACGGATGCGGGCCATCGAACGCGGCGACCTGAAGATCGTTGGCCTAAATTGCTTCAAGGAAACCGAGGAGTCACCGCTGACCGGCGGCAAGGACAGCGGCATCATGAAAGTCGATCCGCGCGCCGAACGCGAGCAGATCGAGCGGCTCAACGCCTTCCGCGCTCAGCGCAACAGTGCCGAGGTCAAGGCGGCACTGGCTAATTTAGCGGAAACGGCACGCAGCGGCGCCAATATCATGCCGGCATCGATTCTATGCGCCCATGCCGGGGTAACGACTGGCGAATGGTCGCAGACTCTGCGCGACATTTTCGGCGAATACCGCGCTCCCACTGGCATCGACATTCCCGCCAACGACGACAGTCGCGGTGTCCGGGCGGTGGCGATTCGCACTCAGGTCGATAAGACCGGCGAGGAATTGGGCCGACCGCTGCGCCTGCTGATCGGCAAGCCGGGCCTGGATGGTCACAGCAACGGCGCCGAGCAGATCGCGGTCAAGGGTCGCGATGTCGGCTTCGAGATCGTCTACGAAGGGATCCGCCTGACCCCGGAACAAATCGCCAAGGCGGCGCTGGAAGAAGGGGTGCATTTGATCGGGCTGTCGGTGTTGTCCGGCAGCCATGTGGAAATGGTCGAGGACGTGTTCGATCAACTGGGCAAAGTCGGGCTGAAGGGATTGCCGGTCGTCATCGGTGGCATCATTCCCGAAAGCGATGCCAAGCTGCTCAAGGATCGCGGTATCGCCGCCGTCTACACGCCCAAGGACATCGATATGAACGGCATTATGGTGGACATCCTCAACCTGATTCGCAAAGCCAATGACCTGAAACCGGTCGCGGTGGTATGACATCCGCGCTCCCCGAACCGGCCGCGCTGGCTGCCGCCGTCGGCGGACGTGACCGGCTGGCGCTGGCGAAGGCACTTAACCTGTTGGACGACCGCCGACCAGCGGCCCGCCAATGTGCTGCCGCGTTTCTGGATGCGTTGCCGACGGAGAAGCTGGATAGTAGTGGCCACTTGATCGGCATCACCGGTCCACCAGGCGCCGGCAAGTCGTCGCTGACCGCCGCGCTGATTCAGGTCTGGCGGCGGCGGGGATTGAAGGTCGCTATTCTGGCGGTCGATCCGTCCAGTCCGATCACCGGCGGTGCCTTGCTGGGTGATCGGTTGCGGATGCACGCCAGCGGTGCCGACCGTGAAGTGTTCATCCGCTCGCTGGCCTGTCGCGGCGAGTTCGGCGGCCTGAGCGCGGAAGTCTGGCCGATGAGTCTGGCGATGCTGGCGGCGTTCGATATCGTGCTGGTGGAAACGGTGGGCGTCGGGCAGAAGGAAATCGACGTCTCCAAGATGACCGACACCACCTGCTTCGTTGCTCAGCCGGCTTCCGGTGACAGCATTCAGTTTCTTAAGGCCGGCATCATGGAAATTCCACACGTCATCGTCGTCAACAAGGAAGACATCGGCATGGCGGCGCGCAAAACCCTGTCCGAGCTACGCAACACCCTGCGGCGGCAGATGGACCCGGAAGGTTGGCAGGTGCCGGCCTTGTCCGCCAGCGCCGCGTTGGGTAGCGGTATCGAGCAGCTTGCCGACGCGCTGGACAGCCACCGGGAATGGCTGTTGGCGCGTGGCCAGTTCACCGCGCGCCGCCAGCGCTGTCAGGCGGAATGGCTGGTCAAGCACTTGCGCGAGGAGTTCGGTCGCTACGGCATTAACCGATTAGGCGGCGAGAGTGCGTTGTTCGCTGCCCTGGAGGAAGTCCCGCGCCGCTCGCCCATCGCCGAATATGAGGCCCTGCGCGCACGCGTGATTCAGGAAATCAAAGCCGGGGGCTAGCAAGTCCATGCCTGACCCCTCGGTGCCCCACGGTATCTGACTTAAGCAACAAACTCCAACAAAAGAGGAATCAAAATGGCCAAAGAACTTTACAACCTGGGCGAGCAACCCCCGTTAGGCGTAATCCCCGAGAAGATGCACGCCTGGCTGATCCGAGCAGAACGGTTTGGCAAGCCGACGGAAGCGTTCCAAAAGGAAGTCGTCAACGTCCCGCCCATCGCCGATGACGAAGTGCTGGTGTACGTGATGGCGGCGGGGATCAACTACAACAACGTCTGGGCCGGGCTAGGCATTCCGGTCAACGTCATCGGCGCCCGCAACAAAGCCGGCGAAAAGGAAGATTTCCACATCGGCGGCAGCGACGCCTCCGGCATCGTCTACAAGGTCGGTAAGGGGGTCACCAACGTCAAGGTCGGCGACGAAGTGGTGATGCATTGCGGCCAGTACAGCCGGGATTGCGCTTGGGTCAAGAGTGGCGGCGATCCCATGTACTCGCCCACCTTCAGAATCTGGGGCTACGAAACCAACTGGGGCAGCTTCGCCCAGTTCACCAAGGTCCAGGCCCAGCAGTGCATGCCCAAGCCCAAGCACATGAATTGGGAAGAGGCGGCAGCCTACACCCTGGTCGCGGCGACCGCCTGGCGGATGCTGCACGGCTGGGGCGTCAACGCCGTCAAAAAGGGTGATGTGGTGCTGGTGTGGGGCGGTGCCGGCGGTTTGGGCTCGATGGCCATCCAGATCGTCAAGGCGGCGGGCGCGACCCCGATTGCCATGGTCTCTGGCGAAGACAAGTTCGACTACTGCATGAAGCTGGGCGCCAAGGGTTGCATCAACCGCAACGAGTTCGACCACTGGGGCATGCTGCCGCACTGGAAGGACAACGTCGGCTACGCCAAATGGATGAAGGGCGTGCGGGCCTTCGGCGCCAAGATCTGGGAGGTGTTGGGCGAAAAGCGGGCGCCGAACCTGGTCTTCGAACACCCCGGCGAAACCACCATTCCGACTTCGATCTTCGTCTGCGAAACCGGCGGCATGGTCGTGGTCTGCGCCGGCACCACCGGCTACAACGCCACGGTGGATCTACGTTACCTGTGGATGCGCCAAAAGCGGCTGCAAGGCTCTCACTTTGCCAACACCGAGCAATCCAACCAAATGAACGAACTGGCGCTGCGCGGCTTGCTCGACCCCTGCCTGTCGCGGGCGTTCACCTATGAGGAAATCCCGGTCGCCCATCAACTGATGCACGAGAACAAGCACCCGCACGGCAACATGGCGGTGCTGGTCGGTGCCACCGCCTTCGGCCAGGGCGCCAGCGGCAAGCCGCCGGTGACGACCGTCCACCCGACCCTGCCCACCGGCGACGTGCATACCACCCCGCACCCCTACCCGATGTCCGAGCCGTTGCCCAGCGTTGCCCAGGCTGAAGCGATGACCATCACCGACGACGGCACTCGGGTCAAGGATCTGATGCATCGCGGGATCATCGCTTGCGCCCCTACCGACACCGTTGGCCATGCCGCCAAGATCATGGTCGATCATGAGATTCACGCCGTGGTGGTCATGGATGCCGGCCAGGCCGTTGGCGTGGTCTCGCAGACCGACATGGTGCTGGCGCGGCAGGGTCGCACGCCGGAAGAGGCACGCGCCATGCTGACGAAGGACATCATGACCCCCGGCTGTGCCACCTGCGACGCCGAGATCCTGCTCAGCGAGGCGGTCAGCCTGATGACCGGCCGGCGGATGCACCGCTTGGTCGTCACCGAGAACGGTCAGCCTACCGGTGTCCTCTCCATGACCGATGTCGTCCGCAAAATTATCGGGGAGTAGGCAATAGGCCGCTAAGGTGTAAATCATCATCCGGCTTGCGTTCTGCCTGGAACCGAGCCGGGAGTCGAGAAGCAGTGCCTACAGGGGCGCCGGTCGCGGTGCCCCTGTTTGATTTGGGGCGCGTGCATTCAGCGCGTGCGGCTTTGGTTTTGGGCAGGCGGAGGATGGCGAGCGGGGGGAGGCGTTTGACGGGTGGTGAACCCCGACAGGAAATTGCCATCTGAAAAGGATATGGTGGGCGATGCTGGGCTCGAACCAGCGACCCCTACCGTGTGAAGGTAGTGCTCTCCCACTGAGCTAATCGCCCGTTGAATTCGGAGCAGCAGTATAATAATCGACCGACAGTTTTGACAAGTCTTGTGTTCTTTCATGCAGCGCGGTGCCCGTCGATTGGGCGGCGGGTCGGAGTTTGCTTTCTTCCAAAAGCAGCCGACCGGGTGTCCATCGGGAAAATTCACGAGGTGAAATTTCCAAATCGAACTATGTTATATAATAACATTGAGTCAGGTGGCTTTCGGTTAAATCGGCAGTGCAATCACGGAGCGAAGCCTTGATTAACACGATGATTTCTAGGTGGGCCACTCCATGGAGCGAGGAGGGATGGTTTCCCTGCTATGAAGTCGGACCGCAGAAACCCGCGCCACGATTGGCGCTGGTGGCGGACCTTCATGGCAATGAGTTGAACGGTATGTTCGTGCTGTCGCGACTGGCCGCTTTTCTGCGGAGTATCGATTTGAACGAGCAGCCGGGCTTGCGATTGCGCGAGCGAGTCGTGCTGGTCCCCACCGCGAATATCCTCCAAGCGAGTGATGCCGGTGCCGCGCGACAACGGGTCGGCATCGGTCGATACCGCTCGATGGGGGCCGCTGCCACCGAGGCATTGGTAGCGGTCACTCGGACCGCATACTACCGGGTAGACATTAACCAGGCCAGTCTCGATGTCGAGGAAATGCCCCAAGTGCGCTTGTACGCGCCCAGTGACGATGAGCGAGCCACTGCTTGTCTGTTCGGTCTACCGGCCGTTATCGAACGGCCGATGGAACCCGGTGCCGCGTCCGATCTGGCGTGCGCTTGGCGGCGGCAAGGTGGCGAAAATTTTTCGATCCACGCCGGACAAGCGGGCCGGGTGCAAACCCGGCATTGCGAGACCCTGTTCAAGGCGTTGGTGTCATTTCTCGACCGCACCGGTATCGTCAGCGGCTTGAACCCGACCGATGAGGAAGAGGAGTTACGCTACTTCGATTTGCGGCAGATTTTCGTGGTGTTGGCCAAACAGTCCGGCATTTTTTCCTCGCGCCTGGAAGTCGGTCGTTGGGTGCGGGAAGGAGAGGTTCTGGGGCTGATTCATGACGGCCTGACCGGGAACACGCGAGCCCAGGTATTGGCGCCGGTGACGGGGTTATTGGCCAGCCTGCGCCAGCAACCGCTGTTGTGCAAGGGAGAATTGTTGGCACGTATTCTGGTGCCGGCCAGCGGACCCGGACGTCAAGCTATCGGGAGAGCAACATGGCCGAGAGACCGCTCGTAGCGCATGAAGCCGAATATGCAAGTGTCCGACAGCGGTTGCTGGAGCAGGTGGTGGCCGAAACCCGCGAAACGGGTGACTTGACCGGCTGTTATGAGTTGAGCGAGGCAGTGCTGCGGGCACTGGTGACGGTTCCCCGACATCGGTTTGTGCCGGTGGAGCAGGCGGGCTTCGCGTATGTCGATAAGCCTTTGTCGATCGGGCACGGCCAGACCATTTCCCAGCCGTTTATCGTGGCACTGATGACCGAATTGTTGCAACCCGATTCCCAAGCCACCGTGCTGGAGGTCGGCACCGGTTCGGGCTACCAAACCGCTATGTTGGCCGGGCTGGTGCGGCGGGTTTACTCCATCGAGCGGATTCCCGAGTTGGCCGAGGCCGCCGAGCGGCGTCTGCGTGAACTCGGGTACAGCAACGTCGAGATTCGCGATGGCGATGGCGGATTGGGTTGGGAAGAGCAGGCGCCGTTCGACGGCATCATGGTCACGGCCGCTGCCGCGACGGTGCCGCCGGCCTTGATACGGCAGTTGAAGCCGGGCGGGCGACTGGTTATCCCAGTGGGCGAGCCGTACCGGTCGCAGGATCTGCGCGTGATGAGCAAGGACGAACGGGGTCGGGTGGAAACGCGCAGCGTGTTGCCGGTCGTGTTCGTGCCGCTGGTTCGTGATCGCGAGTGAAGTATCGCCGGGCAAGTTGGCCCGGCCAGCGAGAGGAGGCACGGACTATGAACGCGACGTGGGTGTTGATTGCCGACGGTAGTCGGGCCAGGTTGTTCAGTGTGGAGAAAGCGCTGGCGCCTTTGCGGGAGATTCAGTCTCTTATCAATCCAGAGGGCCGAGCCAAGACTCGGGATTTGGTTTCGGATCGGCAGGGCCGCTCGCCCGGCAATGGTCCGAACATGGATTATGACGTGGCGCCGAAGCAGCAGTTGGCCATCCAGTTCGCCAGGGAGATCAGCGAGCAGCTCAGAAGGGGTCGGGTCGGTGGGCTGTTTCGCAAGCTGTACATTGCTGCCGCGCCCGCGTTCCTGGGGCTGTTGCGCCGCCATTTGGACGCCAAGACAGCCGGGTTGGTGGTGGAAACGGTCAGCAAGGATTTGACCCGACTGGCATCGAAGCAAATCCGCCGACATTTGCCGGAACGGTTGTAATCGGATCGGGCGCCGAGGGCGTCCGCGAGTAGACGAGAGGCCGGTCATGTGACCGGCCTTTTCATTGTTGTGGGTCAACCGTTCGGCAAGGAGATGCCGGTCAGCTTTTTGAACAAGGACACCGCGTGGGAATCGGTCATGCCGGAGACGAAGTCGGTGATGGCCAGTACCCGGCGGTAGGGATCGGCGACGGGTTGCCGGCCCGGCCCGGCGAATTGTTCCGGGATCAGGTGCACCAACATCCGGCTTTTCGGCGAAGCCGTCGGACCTTGGATGGCAAGGTCGTTGACGGTGGTGACGAATGCTTCGAGTAGGCCGGCCAGCACCTCGAAGCCGGCTGCTTCCACTTCCACCACCGGCTTCGACACGTAAACCTGGTTCTCGCCGCACGCTTTGAGGGCGCGCATGGCATCGGCGGCGGGGATCATGTCCAGCAATTCCTCGGCGAGCGTCCCGGCCAGGATCGCGTTCTCGTTGTCCATGAAGCAGCGATGGACCTGTTCGATAATCGCGCCGATGGTCTTGGCGCGCAGATATTCGATTCGTTCCTTGGGTCGGGTGATGTGGGCCATCTTGCGCTGGGCGCGATCCGGCTCGCCGGTCAGCGGTAACAGCAGGTCGCGGACTTCTTCGAAGCGGAGCAGTTGCAGCCGGAAAGCGTCTTCCACGTCGATGATTCGGTAGCAAATGTCGTCGGCGGCTTCGACCAGATAGGCGAGCGGATGACGGCTCCAGGCGCCGGGCTGCACCGGTTCCAGTCCGAGCTGGTCGGCGACTTCCGCGAACAAATCGCCATCGTCCCGGTAAAAGCCAAATTTCTTGAAGGCGATACCGGGCGGTGGATCGGTTGGCAGCCATGCGGCGCATGGGTATTTGGTGAAGGTGCCCAGCGTGGCGCAGGTCAATTGCATTCCGCCGGGATTGTCCGGGCTTTGCAGTCGGGTAATGATGCGAAAGCCTTGGGCGTTGCCCTCGAAGCGCAAAAAATCCTCGCGTTGCGCCTCGCTCAACTGTTCCAGTACCGCCCGACCGGTGGCGGATGCGGTGAACCAGAGGCGGATGGCGTCCTCGCCGGCGTGGCCGAACGGCGGGTTGCCGATGTCGTGGGCCAGACAGGCGGCGGCCACCACCGCGCCGAAATCCTGCGGATAGACGCCTTTCAGGTCGTGGCGGCGGATCACGCTATCGCCGACCATCGTGCCCAGCGAACGGCCGACGCTGGAGACTTCCAGGCTGTGGGTTAGCCGGGTGCGGACGTAGTCGCTCTGGGACAGCGGAAAGACCTGGGTTTTGTCCTGCAAGCGCCGGAATGCCGAGGAAAACACGATGCGGTCGAAATCGCGCTGAAAATCGGTGCGCGCTTCGCTGTCAGGGTGCTGGCGGGACAGGCCCAGGCGGCCGCGGGAGAGCAGGCGGTTCCAGTCCATGCGGTTCAGTCGGTGAGGGCGGGATGCCTTCAAGCATAGCGGATTGACGTGGGCGATACCGTGACTGCTTCGGGGGCATCTACCAAGAGCGATGCAGTTTTATAAAATCACAAACTATTGTATAGCGGAGGACGGCTGAATGGAGACAACGCCATGAGCGTTATGGATCAAGAAAATCTCATCGATGACCTCAAGCAGCAGATCGCGCGTGGGCAGGTAGTCACAGTAACCGGCACCGGCGTATCTGTCGCCGCTTGCGAGAATCAGCAAGTAGATGGATTTCCAGTTGCAACTTGGACGGGGTTGCTGAAACACAGCGTTCATTTTTGCCAGCACACCGAGAGCGCCTTAAATGCGAAAGAGGCCAAAGCTGTTTTGGGACAAATCCGTGTGGGTGAAACGGATTTCCTCATTGCCGCTGCTGAGCTCGTCACGAAGCGTCTACATGGTAAAAGGCCCGGCGCATTTCGGGGCTGGCTGAAGGAATCGGTCGGCAAACTTGCGCCCACGCAACCAGACATCATTCAAACACTGGCGAGTTGGCCGGTGATGCTGGCGACGCTGAATTACGACCGTCTGCTGGAAACGGTTACGAATCGTCCATCGCTCACTTGGCAAGACCGTGACAAGATCGAAGAGATTCTGCGTTACGGCGGCGAGGCGATCATTCACCTGCACGGCTATTTTGATCGACCGGAGTCGGTCATCCTCGGCCTGTCGTCCTATGCCAAGGTCGTCAACGACCCGCACACTCAGGCGGTTTTGCAACTGTTCACGTTGGGACGCACGTTGCTGTTTGTGGGGTGCGGCGGTACCTTCCAAGACCCAAACTTCAACCGGTTGATCGAATGGGGGCGGGAGGCGCTCAAGGATTCCACCGCGCGGCATTTCGTCCTCTGCCGAAAGAGCGAGAAAGCCAAATTCGTGGAACTTCAGAAAACGGCCCCGTGGCTTTATCCCATCGTGTTTGGGGTGAAGCACGAAGATTTGCCGTCTTTCCTGCATAGCTTGGCGCCTGCCGCGACGCTCAGTCATCCGCACGGGCCGCCGCCCAAACCGCCGCCTCTCAATCTTGCCGTTTACGCCAAGGCCGTGCGCGACCGTTACGCCAAGCTCAAGCTGGAAGCCCTCGACGCCACCGGTTGCTATTACCGTGAGTTAGAGCTTTGGCGGGTGTTCGTACCGCAGCACGTCCGCGAGTGTCAGGAATATTTGCCGCAAGTGCTGGAGTTGCCCAAGGAGCATTTGCGCCGTCTGCGAGAAGAACGGCCAGATCGAGAGCGGCGAGTTGGATGCTGAAAGCATTGAAGCGCTGCGCCGCCGCTATCTCGAACAGACGCCCCGCAACGCGCTGGAATTGGTGGATGATCCTGCTTTGCCGAAAGTGGTCATTCTAGGTCACCCGTTTACCCACAACTCCCAACTTATTGTAATATAGTGGCATTTTGGCGAGGTCGTGATGAGTTGGGTAGCGCGGGAACTGGGGGTGTGGAGTTGGGAGACGCGCGGCGGACGCGGCGGCTGATCAAGCTGGTGGACGATTTGTCGGCGGCACCGACCGGGAGCATTCCTGTGGCGAGCGGGGGCTGGGCGGAGACCAAGGCGGCTTACCGGTTGTTGGACAACCCGGCGGTGGAGTGGCGCGAAATCCTGGAGGTGCATACCCGGCGCACCGTCGAGCGGCTGCAAGGTCAGCCGGTGGCGTTGTGCGTTCAGGACACCACGGAGTTGGATTTCACCAGCCAGCCGGGGATTGCCGGGTTGGGCCGGCTCAGTTACGAGGCCCAGCACGGGCTGTACGCGCATCCGACCCTGGTGGTCACCCCCGAGGGCTTGGCGCTGGGGGTGATCGACGCCTGGATGTGGGCGCGGGGGCCGAAAGACCAACCCCAAGTGAAGGAAAGCACCCGCTGGGTGGAAGGGTACGAGATTGTTGCGGACCTGGCCGAACGAACCCCGGATACCCGGCTGGTGTACGTGGCGGATCGGGAAGGCGATTTGCGGGCGCTGATGGACGCCGCCGCGCGGCGCGGCACGCCGGCGGACTGGCTGGTGCGGGCCACGCACAACCGCAATACGACGGCCGGCGAAAAGGTGTGGGACCGGCTGGCGCGACGCGACGCGCTGGGCGAGGTCGAATTCGCCCTGCCGGCTGCCCCGGACCGGCCGGCCCGGCTCGTGCGGCAAACCGTCTACCGGGAGTCGGTGACTTTGCCCGCCCGGAAAGGCGCGCCGACCGTGACCGTCACGGCGATTCTGGCCCGCGAGAATCACCCGCCGGCCGGCCAGAAAGGGATCGAATGGCGGTTGTTGACCAACCGAACCGCCGAGACGCTGGAAACGGTCGTGGAACTGGTGGACTGGTATCGTCGGCGTTGGCTGGCGGAAATTTTTTTCCGAATTTGGAAATCGGGCTGCCGGGTGGAAGCCCTCCAGCTCGGCACCTTGGAGCGGCTCGAACGGGCCTTGGTCATTTACCTGATCATCGCCTGGCGCATCCTGCACCTGGTAACCTGGGGCCGGGACTGCCCGAATCTGCCGTGCGACGTGGTGTTCGACCCCGGGGAATGGCAGGCCGCCTGGATCGTCGCCCACCGCGCCAAACCCCCGGCAACGCCGCCACCTTTGGGCCAAATGGTGCGACTGATCGCCGGCTTCGGCGGCTTCCTCGGCCGCAAAAGCGATGCTCATCCCGGACCCAAGGCCATCTGGGAAGGCATGCAGAAGGTTCGGGCATTCGCCATCGGCATCGCCGCCGCCAAAGAAACTTTTATTTCGTCAGGGTGACTTGTGGGCAATCGAGTGCATTCTAGGTGATCCTGGCGCGGGCAAATCCTGTTTGCTGCAAGCGTTGACGCTGCGCTGGGCCGAACAGCCGGAACTTGAAAGGCAACGCCTGGATTTGCCGTTGTTGATCGAATTGCGTGCCTACGCGCAAGCCCGCGAACGCGATCACATCAACGGTTTTCTCGACTTCTGGCAAAGAAGTCCATTGGCGCTCTGTCAACTTGATTCGCAGGGATTGCGCGAATTACTGGAAAGCGGTCGAGTACAGGTGTTCTTCGATGGACTGGACGAAGTGTTCGATCCCGCATTGCGTGAGGAAGTGGCGAACGTAATTCAACGTTTCGCCAACGACTTTCCCCGCGTTCGTATCGTTGTGACCTCGCGGGTCATCGGCTACAAAAGCGAGAGTTTCCGCAGCGCCGATTTTCGCCATTTCATGCTTCAGGAATTGGACGAGGACCAAATTACGACCTTTTTGGATCGATGGCATCGTGATACTTACCGTTCCACCGAGATTGTCGAGCGGGATGAAAAACATGCGCGTCTGACCCGTGCCATCACGGATTCTCGACCCATCCGCGAGCTGGCGGGCAATCCGCTTTTACTCACCATGATGGCGATTCTCAACCGCTATCGCGACTTGCCGCGCGATCGGGCGGAGTTGTACGAGGAATGTTCTAAGCTGTTGCTGCAACAGTGGAAAGTTGAAGACGCTTTGCGTGCTGATCCTGATTTAGTAACGGACGCCTTGGCAATCGGGTTGCGAGAAAAGCAAGGCATACTCCGCCGCCTTGCACGCGCCATGCAGACCGGTGTAAACGGGCCGCTAGGAAATTTGATTGCGACCGACCGGTTGGAAACGATCATTGAGGATGCAGTGAAACCGTTGGTGAAGGGCAATCCGCGTGCCGTCGCCCGCGCCTTGATTCGCCACCTGCGCGAGCGCAATTTCATCCTCTGTTTTGCGGGAGGCGATTCCTACGCTTTTGTCCATCGCACTTTTCTCGAATATTTTTGCGCCGACGATCTGCGCGTGCGCTTCGAGCACGAGAAGAGCATCGACGCGGACTATCTCAAGACACAAGTGTTTGGCCTGCATTGGCCGGACGAAACCTGGCATGAAGTGTTGTGTCTCGTGGCGGGGATGATTCATCCAAAAGTATTGGCGGGTATCTTGGAGTTCTTGATAGATCAAGTAGATACAGCAGAAATAGGGAAAGACGTTTTTCTGGCAGTGCGGTGTATTGGAGAAATACAGGAATACCAGGTATCGGAACTTGGTCAGATTGAACGCATTATTTTTAGTAAGGCAAAAGAGTGCTTTTGGAAAGATAGATCGTATAGCTCGACAATCCATTTTAAGCCGCCAAGCGTACAATCAAAGACCAGTGATAAGCTAGAGTTAATAACTCGTATCTGGCGTAATCACTCAGCAATCCTAAGTTGGCTTCGGGATATAATTAGAGATCATCAGGATACGTCTGCACGAGTTTTTGCAATCTTAAAGATTGCTGATTGGAAAGATGATCTTAATAATTTGTTCCTTCTCAGATATTGCATCCAATTTGATCAAAGCTGGGATATACGATGGGCAGCGGTGGAGGCATTGGTGCGAGGTTGGAAAGATGATCTTAATACTTTGCCTCTTCTCAAAGTACTTGCTCAATCCGACGAAAGTAGTCATGTGCGGCAATCAGCGTTAGAAGCACTTGTTCAGCATTGGAAGGGTGATCCTGATGTCTTGCCTATGCTCAAGATTAGAGCGAGGACCGATAAGGATAAGACTGTGCAGCGGACAGCGATAGAAGCGTTAGCACGCGATTGGAAAGACGATCCTGACCTATTGCCGCTCCTTAAAAGTCGCGCTCAAAGCGACGAAGACGATTGGATACGCTGGGTAGCGGTGGAAGCATTGGCACAGGATTGGAAGGATGATCGTGAAACACTGTCTCTTCTCAAAGTTTGCATCCAGAACGACGAGAGTTGGCTTGTGCGGCGGGTGGCAGCGTGGTGGCTGGCGCGGAACTGGGAAGACGACCCTGATGTTTTGTCTTTGCTTAAAGAGCGAGCCGAAACTGATGATTATGTGGGTGTACGGCGGGTAGCGCTGTCAGCGCTAAGTCGGTTGGAAAGACGACCCTGAAACCGTAGCTTGGCTCAAAACCCATAATCAGCCAAGCGTTTGAACACCAGC
This sequence comes from Candidatus Competibacter sp., assembly GCA_037045535.1. Taxonomy (GTDB): domain Bacteria; phylum Pseudomonadota; class Gammaproteobacteria; order Competibacterales; family Competibacteraceae; genus Competibacter_A. Next base: position 356,150 of record JBAOHI010000073.1, on the reverse strand, counting down.
TTTCAGGTGGTGAGCAATTGAAGTCGCGGCTCCACTCGGGCAATCGCTTCGAAGTCACGATCATCGTGTAGTAACGCCATACCATGTTCGATGGCTTGGCGTGCGATCAGACAATCGTTTGAACTACGTGGGGTGACACCCGCCCAGCGGCAACGACAATAGAGATGGGCAGCGGCGCTATGTGTTGCGGCCAGATCGCTGGGCGCGAGTAGAGGAAGATCTGCAAAATACTGTTGCAGGGTAGCGAAATGAGCTTCGGAACCCGCGCCTTGCAGGATTTCCTGAAGAATCAGCGGCGTCAAAGCGACAGATATTTCCGAATCCAATATCCGTTTCAATTGCTGAACTGCCGGCCGGTCAATATTCCGTAGCAAACCGATCTATGCCGAAGTGTCAACGAGAATCATCGCCAGCGCGGGCTGCCTTGTAGTCGTAGTTGGGGGTGATCAATTCCTGACCGACCAGTTCCAGAATCCGGCGCTGTTTCTGACTCGCCACGAACCGCCGCAAAGCAATATCTACCGCTTCCCGCTTGGTTTTGACGTTGGCCAACCGCATGGCTTCATTAATGAGTTCGTCATTGAGTACGATATTAGTGCGCATATACACCCTCCTGATGAAAAGGGCGACGTCATGGCAACGATCGATCACTCTTCACTCGCCAGCGCCTCCAACGCCTCCTGCGCTTCCAGCCATTCGCCCTCGATTTCCGCCACGTCCTTATCCACCTGCGCCTTACGCAACAGCAATTCCTTCAGCCGATTCTTGTTGGCGTCCTCGTACAACACCGGTTCCGACAATTCATCGTGCAGGCGAGTTTGCTCGACATGTAGCTTCTCCAGCCGTTGCTCCAGCTTTTTAATGCGTTGTTCCAGCGGCTTGCGCTTGATGGCGAGTTGCTGGCGGCGCTCCGCTTCCTGCCGCTTCTGGTCGCGGCGTTCGGCGGCGCTGTTGCCGTCGCCAGCGGTACGCGGCGCGGCGTCCCGGTTCGCGGCTCGCTGTCGTTCGTTTAGCCAATCGCGGTAATCGTCCAGATCGCCGTCGAAGGGTTGCGCCTGGCCTTCCGCCACCAGCAAAAACTCGTCGGTGACCGTGCGCAGTAGGTGCCGGTCGTGCGAGACCACGATCAACGCCCCTTGATAATCCTGCAAGGCCAGCGTCAGGGCGTGGCGCATGTCCAGATCGAGATGGTTGGTCGGCTCGTCCAGCAGCAACAGGTTCGGCCGTTGCCAGACCAACAGCGCCAGCGCCAGCCGCGCCTTTTCGCCGCCGGAAAACGGCGCCACCGGGTCCAGCGCCCGGTCCCCGTGGAAACCGAAACCGCCGATAAAATTGCGCAACTCCTGTTCGCTGGCACGCTCGTCCAACTGTTGCAGATGCCGCAAGCGCGCTCCAGTCCGGCCGCAACTGTTCCAATTGATGCTGGGCGAAATAACCGATGGCCAAGCCTTGCCCGATTTCGATCCGTCCGGCCAGCGGCCGCAGCATTCCCGCCAGCAGTTTTATGAGCGTGGATTTACCGGCGCCGTTCGGCCCCAGCAGACCGAGCCGGGTGCCGGGACCGATGACCAGATCGACCCTGTCTAGTACTCGCCGCTCGCCGTAGCCGGCGGCAACTTTTTCGACCGCCAGCAACGGGTTGGGCAGCCGCTCCGGCGCGGCGAAACCGAACTCGAACGGCGAATCGACGTGGGCGGCGGCGATGCGTTCCATCCGCTCCAGCGCCTTGATGCGGCTCTGGGCTTGTCTAGCCTTGGTGGCCTTGGCGCGGAAGCGAGCGATGAAACTTTCCAGATGAGTGATTTCTCGCTGCTGCTTTTCGTAGGCCGCTTGTTGCAGGGCCAGTCGGGCGGCGCGCTGTTCCTCGAACGCAGTGTAATGGCCGGGGTAAAGCGTGATACGGCATTGGTCGATGTGGGCGATGTGGTCGGCGACGTTGTCCAGCACGTCGCGGTCGTGGGAAATCAACAGCAGCGTGCCCGGATAGCCACGCAACCATTGCTCCAGCCACAGCACGGCGTCGAGATCGAGATGGTTGGTCGGCTCGTCCAGTAGCAGCAGATCGGAGCGGCACATCAGCGCCCGCGCCAGATTCAGCCGCACCCGCCAGCCGCCGGAAAATTCCGCGACCGGCCGCTCCAGTTGATCAGTGGCGAAGCCCAGGCCACTCATGAGCTTGCCGGCGCGAGCGCGGGCGCTGTAACCATCGATGGCATCGAAATGAGCGTGTAGCTCGGCTTGCCGCGCTCCGTCGTGAGCGACTTCGGCGGCTTGCAAATCGCGCTCGATCTGGCGCAGCTCGGCATCACCGTCCAACACGAACTCCAGCGCCGGAACCGGCAAGGCTGGAGTTTCCTGGGCAACATGGGCGACGGTCCAGCGCGGCGGGAGATCGAGATCGCCGATATCGGGGTGCAATTCGTCGCGCAGCAAGGCGAACAGGCTGGATTTGCCGCTGCCATTGGCACCGATCACCCCGACTTTCCAGCCGGGATAAACCGTCAGCGACACGTTTTCGAACAGCGGCTTGCCGCCGCGTTGCAGGGAGAGTTGGCGCAGAGTCAGCATAGTGGGTCAAGTTTATCAGCTTGCCGGGGTGGACGAGGGTACGAGCACGCGATTCATCTCTCTACAATCGCAGGCGTTCCCTCATCGATTGGAGCTGTGATGACCAACGAAGAACTGTTGCGCTATAGCCGGCAAATTCTGTTGCCGGAATTCGATATCGAAGGTCAAGAGCGGTTGCGCTGCTCCCGTGTCTTGATCGTCGGACTGGGCGGGCTGGGATCGGCAGTGGCGATGTATCTGGCGGCGGCTGGCGTCGGGCAGTTGACGCTGGTAGATTTCGACAAGGTAGATCTCTCCAACTTGCAACGGCAGATCGTCCACCGCACGGCGGATATCGGTCGGCCCAAGGTTGAATCAGCCCGCGATACGCTGTTGGCGCTGAATCCGCTGGTGGAAATCATCACCGTTCCGAAAATGCTGGACGATGCCGAATTGCTGGGGCGAGTCCAGCAGGCCGACGTGGTGGTGGACGCCAGCGACAACCTGCCGACTCGATTGGCGATCAACGCTGCGTGCGTCCGGGCCAAGGTGCCGCTGGTGTCCGGAGCGGCGATCCGGTTGGAAGGGCAGGTATTGGTTTGGCGGCCGGACGGGGAGGGCGCCTGCTACCGCTGTCTGTACCGCGATGCGGCAATGCCTCCGGAAACCTGTGCCCAGACCGGCGTGCTCGCGCCGGTGGTGGGGATCATTGGCAGCATTCAGGCGGTGGAGGCGATCAAGGTGTTGACCGGCCTCGGCGAAACGCTGGGCGGTCGCTTGCTGCTGCTGGACGCCGCCCGCATGGAGTGGCGGACCATGAAGGCGCGGCGCGATTCGGCTTGTCCGGCGTGTGGAGATCGTGTGGCATGACCGCCGAGGAGTGGATCGCCTATCTACAGCTCGAACCGCATCCCGAAGGAGGCTATTTCCGGCGCAGTTACACCGCCGAGTTGACGCTGGCCTTGCCGGATCGGGCGGGACCACGCCCGGTAGCGACCGCGATTTACTATCTGCTCAAAAGTGGCCAGCGGTCCCGCTTGCATCGGCTGAAATCCGACGAACTCTGGCATTTTTATACCGGCTCGCCGCTGACCGTCCATGTTCTCGATAGCGAGGGTCGATACGTGGCTCGGCGATTGGGCGCTGATCCGACTGCCGATCAGCGGTTTCAACTCGCGATCCACGCTGGATGTTGGTTCGGGGCAACCGTGGACGATCCTGCCGGTTTCAGTTTGGTCGGTTGCACCGTGGCGCCCGGTTTCGATTTCGCCGATTTTGAGTTGGCGAATCGGTCGGCACTCGTCCGGCAGTATCCCCACCATATCGGCATCATCGAACAGTTCACCTGAATGTCTTTGATGATTCGCCGCGAAAGGGGTTAATTAGATGTTTCAATAGTGAAAATTTTGTATAAATCATCGTTTCATTTTGAAACATCAAATACGCTCGCTTGTTCCACTAGATATCGCTTTCGATTTTTTATCGGATTGGGGCCGCACCCCGATCCGCTGCTGGATTGTTTCAATTTATGGTGTTCTTGTTGCTTCTTATTTTGTTGCTTTATCCTGACAGAAATGCGGGGTTGTATTATCGATACAATGAACTATGTATTGATCAGGCTAAGCCCAGTTTTTGGGGGAATAATCGATAATGCGTGTTTGTCGTTGCTTTGAAGGCGCCGCTCTGGTAGTGCCGAATCAACGTTTTGCAAGGGGGAATCGTCAGTATCATGCTGGGTTGCTCTGGCTGGTGATGGTGATGCTGCTGCTCGCGCTCCGTCCGGCAGTGGCGGAAGACGCCGGAGAGGTCGTAAGCGTGGTTGGTGTGGCGGAAGTGTTGCGGAACGGGCGCTGGCAGCCGCTTGGGGCCGGTGCGACACTGGCAGCCGGCGACGTGATCAGGACCGCTGAGGACGGCCGTATCGCTCTGCGGCTGGTCAATGGCTCGCAGCTTAAAATGAACGCCAATGGCCAGCTGGAACTCAAGCAGATCGCCGCCGAAGGTGGTTTGGCTCCTGCTTCGGGTGCGCCTTTGCGAAATATTCTTCACCTACAGGGCGGCGAGGTGTGGGTTCGCGGCAACGACGAATCTTTGGAAGTGCGGAGCATACTCGCGACTGCCACGATTCGGGGGACTGAATTTAATTTAGCGGTTGGGCCGGGGGAGGTAGCGCGGCTAGCGGTGCTGGAAGGGCGGGTCGAATTTCACAACGCGCAAGGCAGCGTGCAGGTTGCTGCCCACGAACAAGCGACGGCCCGGCGGGGCGAAGCGCCCCGCAAGAGCGTCCTGCTCGACCCGCTAGACGCGGTGCAATGGTCGCTCTACTACCCCGAGCTACCGGCGACCGATGCGGCGGGCGGCGGGCGGACCGACCCAAGCAACCCCCGATACTGGACCCAGACCGCGCGCGACCAACTCCTGCGTGGCCGGGTTCCCGCAGCCCAGCAAGCGCTCGACCGAGCCCTAGCGCTCGACCCGAACGACGCCACCGCCTACAGCCTGCGGGCCGTAGTCGCCCTGGTACAAAATCGCAAGGACGCCGCGCGCACGGCCGCCGAGCGAGCCGTCGCGGCCGACCCCACCGCCCCCATCGCCCACCTCAGTCTCAGCTGGGTCCAACAAGCCGAATTCGACCTCAACGGCGCCCTGGCCAGCGCCCGCCAAGCCGTCGCGCTCGCCCCCGACGACCCACAAGCCCTGATCCAGGAAAGCCGCCTACTGTTTGGCATGGGCCGAACCGAAGACGCCCTCATCCTCGCCGAACGGGCCCGGCAGCGCGCCCCACAAGACGCCCTGGTCAACTCCACCTGGGGCTTCCTGCAACTGGCGCGCAACCGACGGGCCGACGCGACCGCCGCGTTTGAGCACGCCATCGCCCACGACTCGACCCTCGGCGAACCCCATCTTGGCCTAGGGCTCATCCTATTCCGGCAGAACCGGACCGCCGCCGCCGTCGCCGAACTCGAAAAGGCCACCCTACTCGAACCCAAAGTCTCGCTCTACAACAGCTACCTGGGCAAAGCGTACTACGAAACCCGAGACAACCGGCTCGCGCGCAAATACCTAGAAGCCGCCCAGCGGCTCGACCCCCGCGACCCCACGCCCTACTTCTACAGCGCCATCCGCCAGCAGAGCGTCAACCGCCCCGTCGAAGCCGTACAGGACCTGCAAACCTCCATCGACTTGAACCACAACCGCGCCGTCTATCGCTCCAAGCTGCTACTGGACGAGGATTTGGCCGCCCGCGATGCCGCCTTGGGCAAAATCTACAACGAAATCGGATTTGAGCAGCTGGGTTTGAAAGAGGGCGAAAAATCGCTCGCCAGCGATCCTGCCAACTATTCGGCGCATCGTTTGCTAGCTGATTCGTACTCGGCCATGCCTCGCCGTGAAATCGCACGGGTCAGCGAACTGCTGCAAGCCCAGCTTTTACAACCGATTAATGTGGCGCCTGTGCAACCCCAGCTCGCAGAAACCAACTTGCATATGCTAGCGGGTGATGGACCGACAACGGCGTCCTTATACGAATTCAATCCGCTCTTCGTACGCGACCGGCCGACGTTGCTTGCCTCTGGGATTGTCGGTAGTAATAACACTTTGAGCGATCAAGTCACGATATCGGGAATCACTGATCGATTCTCATACAGCCTGGGGCAATTTCACTACGAAACGGACGGATTTCGATCCAACAATGATCAGCAGCATGATATTTATAATCTCTTCGGGCAAGTTGCCGTCACACCTCAACTCGATCTGCAGGTGGAGTACCGGCGAAGGGAAACAGAGCAAGGCGACCTTGTCCTTAATTTTGATCCTACCCAATATTCAAAAAATGCTCGCTTAAATATTGATCAGGATACAGGGCGCTTCGGTGCGCATTATGCGCTTTCACCCCGTTCGGATGTGTTGCTTTCCTTCATTTATACTGACTTTGGAAGCATTAGGTCTTTCAAGGGCACTTCACTCGATCAAACCAGTTTTCATACCAATGGTACAAGTCATCAAACTGAGGCCCAGTATATTCTTCGAATGGATCGACTGAATATTGTGACCGGAGCTGAAATGGCGGATACCGATATCAGCCGTTATTCTTTCATCGATAGCGCTTTTTCTTCGGAAGCTCTCGCAAGCTATGAAGAATTGAATGGATATCTTTACAGTAATCTGAATTGGCCTACGGATTTGACTTGGACTTTTGGTCTGGTTCACTATGATATTCAGCAAGATCAACTTGATTTGGTTAATGACTTCTTTCCGAAGTTAGGAATAAGGTGGAATATCACGAATCGTATCGATTTGCGGGCGGCATACCTTGAAACAGCTAAAAGGGCTCTACCCGTTAACCAAACCCTGGAGCCAACTCAGGTAGCTGGATTCAATCAGTTTTTTGATGATTATAATGGAACTGAATCATCGCTGTATGGTGTTGGTCTCGATGCTCGGATAACTGATGCGTTAGACGGTGGGATAGAACTCGTAAAACGCGATCTTGGGGTGCCAATCTTTAATAATTCTGAGAAAGAATTTATTTATCAGAATTGGCTAGAAAACACCTATCGCGCTTATCTCTATTGGAAGTTGGATAGAGACTGGACTGCAAATGCCGAGTTTGAATTCGAGAGGTTTGAACGAAAAGATAATCGACCTGTCTTGCCCTATCCCGAACGGATTGACACGATCATTGTGCCTTTCGCTGTTGGTTATTATAATCCATCGGGTTTTTTTGCAAAATTGGGAGCGAGCTATGTCGATCAGAAAGTTGAAACCAATTCGGTGGAGAGTAAGGATGATTTTGTGGTCGTTGATGTGGCCTTAGGCTATCGACTTCCCAAGCGTTGGGGTCTTCTGAGTGTTGAAGTTAGAAATTTATTTGATCAGGATTTTCAATATCAAGATGACAGTTTTAGAGTTTCGGAATTTACGAAAACCCAGTACAGTTCTAGATTCATTCCGGATAGAGTGTTTTTAATGAGTGCTAAGTTTGATTTCTGATGGGGTTTTTTGGTATTACGGCAGGCAACTGGCGACTCGGTGAATAGGCGTCATGTGAAATCTCTGGAACTGATTAATCTCCCGGCGCTAATGGAGCGAACCGAGGGGCGACCTGAAATGGTCATCGGGCTTATCGATGGACCTGTCGCGAGCAGTTGTCCTGGGTTGGCGGGCGAGCGGGTTCAGGTCATCCCGGGTGGTGGAGCGAGCGAATGCGTCCATGCTGACAGTATGGCTTGCCAGCATGGAACCTTTGTGGCCGGAATTTTGCTTGCTCAGCGTGGTTCCGTTGCTCCAGCGATTTGCCCGGCTTGCACTTTGCTGGTGCGCCCGGTTTTCAGTGAGGTGAAGAACCGGAGCGGGAGCAACTACCGAGCGCTACACTAGAAAGTCTGGCAGAAGCGATTATGGAATGCATGGCGGCAGGAGCGCGCCTTTTGAATTTAAGCCTTGCCTTGGTGCATCAGTCGCGGCGCGGCGAGTCCGCGTTGACCGCAGCCCTGAATGATGCCGCTCGACGAGGTGTGTTGCTGGTGGCGGCAGCGGGGAATCAGGGAACTGTCGGCGGTTCGCTCATTACCCGCCATCCGTGGATCGTGTCGGTGGCGGCATGCGATTTAGCGGGCCGGCCAATGCCGCAATCGAACCTGGGTCGGTCGATTGGCCGGCATGGTCTAAGCGCACCGGGTGATGCCATCACGAGCCTCGATTCGGATGGCAAGCCGCTGGTCATGAGCGGTACCAGCGTTGCGGCTCCGTTGGTGACTGGCGCAATCGCTTTGCTTTGGTCGGAGTTTCCGAACGCGACCGCAACCGCCGTGCGGTTAGCGATTGCGCGCTCGGCCGCTGTGCGGCGCACATCGGTAGCTCCGCCGCTGTTGAATGCCTGGGGTGCGTACCGGCTTTTGCAAGATGCTCGACTCTAAAGGTAATCGTATGACGGAAGAATCATCGAATGATCCCGCTCGGAACGAAGACACCCGACCCCGCTATCGCATGCGTCTTCCCGGGTTTCTGGTCGGGGAGGAAGTCGGTTTAGGAGAGGTCGTTAAACGGGTGACTTATGCGGTTGGAATAAAGCCCTGTGGTGGGTGCCAGCAACGAGCTGCTTCGCTCAATCGCTGGGTCACTTTTACTCGTGAATAGCTGACTCAAAGGGGAATAGGATGGACTCGGAAGATCGCAATGACAGCGCGATTGCTTCGCCGCAAGCTCGGTCGGCAGGAAAGGGGGCTTGCTGCGCTATGGCGGGTGAGGGGTCGGTCGGTTTTTCCTATATTTACGCACTGGGAAGAATCGAACCGCGCTTTCCTGGCCCGTCGATCGAAAAAGAATTGGCACAAGCGATCGGACGCGCGGAAACCGCTGGCCTGACCGATCCACAGACGTTCCATGCCGTACTGTCCAAGCGAGAAAACCGTTATCTGGTTAGGCAGCTATGTTGGGTGCTGACCATCGAAGGTCTGGAAACGTACATTCTGAAACCTCGTGATCCGCTGGACTACGATTTGCTGGTCGCTGCCATTCGTCCTGCACCCACTCCAATGGACATCGATGCTGTCATTGGTGCGCGCGGTTCCATTGCGCCGCCGGAGCTTTGCAACGGCTTGATGATTCCGATCGTGTTCTTCGATCAGATCTATTCTTTCGATCATGAGACGCTGATTGATTCAATACCCTGCCCAGAAGAAATCCATCCTGAACAATTTAAAAAATCAGCAGCGGATTTACTCGATAGGGTAATGCAATTGGCTGACAACGCTGGTGCTACCAACGAACATCGGGCCTTGAATTATTTGGCCCTGCGCTATTCGGCGATTTACCATAAAGTGGTGGATCAATTTCAGAGAGATTTTGCATTAAAGGAGGTTGAAACACAGCTATCTCGTCTCAGCGGAACTCGTCAGGTGGTCGATGCCATTTTTACGTTTGGCCATCGCCAGACTGATTTTACCGAAAGGTTTTTCGTTCGCGTCGATGTGACCGAGGAGTTTCCATTCTTGGTCACCAAGTTGTCCCCATACTACAATCGTTGAAACGGGTAATGATTGGAGGTATCAAGATGAATATGCCGGGTTTTACTGCTGAAAATTCGCTTGTCAATAAAATGGTGATTTCTAGCGCTAAGGAATCCAACAGAGCAAGATATGTTTTTGGGGTGGACCGAATTGGTGCGCCCATTTTACCACAGGCATGTTGGCCAGATAGTATGCACCCCGGTCTTTGTTGCTGCGATTGCTGGGGTTTTCTCAAATGTGGTATATCATGTGGTTCGTGCTAGGTTTGATGTGATAGGCCGGGTTCAATATTAGTGGAGCCCGGCCTGCGATCGATAGTATTGAATTTGTAAGAAATCGATTCGGTAGATGAAATCAATAATTCCGTAGTTCCTCATTTATTAGCATGAATGTCGATGCCATGATGAATTAGTCCGATGGCAATAATACTTTCACAAATGGCCAAGAGTTTGCCGATTGCTATCGTTGCAGCAGTGCTGACTCTGATCCTCACTAATCTTTCCTTTTTCTCACTACTTGAACTGAGAGGGCTGGATTTATTATTTGTGTTGCGTGGCGTGTTATCGCCACCCAACCAGGTCGTAATTGTGGCCATCGATGAACCCTCCATGGCCGAGATGAAGCGTCAGTGGCCTTGGCCGCGTGGGATTCACGCGGAGTTGATCCGGCACTTGAGCAAGGCTGGTGCCAAAGTGATCGGATTTGATGTGCTGTTTGCGGAGCCTTCCGAGGAAGAGGAGGACTTGGCTTTGGAGCATGCCCTGCAAGACGTTGGAAACACCGTGCTGGTGAGCGCTCTTGCCATCGTGAATGATCCCTTATTTCGCCTTACTACCCGGATTGACCCGTTGCCTGCGTTTGCCAAGGTCGCTACGGTTGGTAGCCCGACCGTCACAGTAGATGGCGATGGCATCGTGCGACGTTCCAAGCTGCTTTCTCCTGGTCTTTCTTCGTTCGCTTTGCAAATCGTTGGCAAGTATCTCTCAGCGCCGGAGCGGAGAGTGCTGAGTAATCTGGATTTATCCAAGGATGTATTGATCAACTATCTGGGTCCACCTCGGACGATTAACACCGTTTCTTATTATCAGGCTCTCGATTACGAACGGCTGTTGCCACCCGGTATCTTTCAAGACAAGATTGTCTTGGTCGGTCGTTCATTGGAAACGATTCCAGAACCGCAACACCTGTCAGGCGATACTTTTCTCATGCCATATTCCTGGGTGTCAGGCGGCGCTATTGCTGGGGTGGAGATTCAAGCGACTCTTGTCAGTAATCTTTTGGGGACGGGTTTTATAACTGAATTGAGCAGGCCCGTCCAAATTATAGTGGTACTGGTTTTAATTTTGATTGCCAGTTTTATCTTGACGAGGTTGAGTCCCCTCTTGGCCGTGATTGCGATGGGAATCATAGCGGGGATGTTTCTTTTAACAGCACATTTGGTTTTTAATAAAATGGCAGTATGGCTACCTGTTATTTCTGGTATCGTCGGACTGGGGTTGGTTTATAGCGGCTATTTGTTGACTCGCGTCCTGATGGCGGAGCGTGAACGTCGGCTTTTATTGGAAGAAGCGAATCGCAACCTGAGCGCTCGAATCGACGAGCGGACTCGGGAGCTTTCCGATGCAAACCAGGAGCTGAGCGAACGGAATCAACAGCTGACAGAAATGTACAATACCTTGGCACGTACCCAGGATCAGCTCGTTCATTCCGAAAAAATGGCTTCTTTAGGGCTGCTAGTGGCGGGAGTGGCTCATGAATTAAATAATCCAATTAGCTATGTGCATAATAATTTGGAGTTCATTGAAGAATATACCGACAAGCTTGTCCAAGTTGTGTTAGCCTATTCGGAACATAAGGATTCCAACGAAGAAAAGTGCCGTCGTGGCGATGAAAAAAAGGAAGTCGTAAAATTCGATACGATTGTATCAAGATTGCGGGAGTTAACTGCCAGTTGTCGATCGGGGGCGGAAAGAGTAAAACAAATTGTCTTGGATTTACGGACCTTTTCTCGGACCGATGACGTTGGTTTAGTGATGGCGAATTTACAAAATGGCATCGAATCCAGTCTCAATTTGCTATCGCGAGAATACAAGGATCGAATTATTGTTCACCGAAATTATGGTTATTTGCCAGAGGTCGAGTGTTACCCCAGCCAGATCAATCAGGTCTTCATGAATTTGTTGCAAAATGCTGCGCAAGCTATTCCAAGTAAAGGTGAAGTATGGATCGAAACGAAGTCCTTAGGTGATTGGGCCAAAATTGTCATTAGGGATAGCGGTGCCGGTATTTTGGCCAAGGACTTGGATAAAATATTCGATCCATTTTATACGACCAAATCCGTAGGTGGGGGCATGGGTCTTGGGCTCAGTATCACTTATGGGATCATCCAAAAACATGGTGGCAAGATTTCGGTGACCAGCAAGCTAAATGAAGGAACAGAGTTCACCGTTGAGCTACCTATTCACGCATCCACGCGAGCTGGACGATCACATGAAACAACGGTATAACCTGCTCATCGTAGACGACGAGAAAGATATTCTCCGGACCCTGGCTCTGACTTTTGAAGATGATTATGAGGTTTTTACCGCCCGTAGCGGTTTGGAAGCATTGGGCATTCTGGAAAAAAAGGAGATTGCGCTGATCATTTGTGATCAACGGATGCCGGAGATGACAGGTGTTGAATTTTTGCAGAAGGCCATTGTTATTAATCCGCTAGCGATTCGTATTATTTTAACCGGTTATACTGATACTGCCGCGCTTATCCAATCTATTAATAAGGGCCACATTTATCAGTATGTCACTAAGCCTTGGGAGCGGCAGGAACTCAAAATTGTCGTCAAACGTGCGCTGGAAAGCTATGAGTTGACCATTGAGAACCAACGGCTACTGAAGGAACTTCAAGCCGCGAATGACAGGCTGCAGGATGAAAATATACTGATACGAAAAGAGCTTCATCAGAACTTGCAGTTTAATGAAGTCATCGGGCATAGCCCCGCCATGCAGCGTGTCTTCGCTCTAGTGGCTAGGGTTATCAATGTACCTTCTACCGTGCTGCTAACCGGTGAGACGGGTACCGGAAAAACCTTGCTCGCTCGATATATTCACTACAATGGGCCGCGCAAGGACAAATTGTTTGTCGAGCAAAATTGTGGGGCTTTACCCGAATCGCTTTTGGAAAGCGAACTGTTCGGTCATAGTCGAGGCGCATTTACCGGGGCTATAAAGGATAAGAAAGGGCTGTTCGAAGTTGCTGATGGCGGAACGGTTTTTCTGGATGAGATCAGCGAGATGAGTCCTCTGCTTCAGGTAAAGCTCCTGCAGGTTCTTCAGGATGGAAAATTCCGGCGAGTTGGCGATAGCACCTACCGACAATCCGATGTACGCATTGTTGCGGCGACCAATAAGGATCTGGGCATAGAAATTCAAAATAATCGCTTTCGGTCTGACTTGTTTCATCGCATCAATGTGTTCCCCATTCATATCCCTCCGCTGCGCGAGCGGCTGGAAGATATCCCGTTGTTGGCCGAGTTCTGCTTGAAGAAACTCAGCAAACGGATTCGTACGCCGGTTACGAAGTTTAGTGATGAAGTGATTAGTGAGTTGAGCGGTTACCATTTTCCTGGTAACGTTCGGGAATTAGAGAATCTGATCGAACGAGCGATGCTATTGAGTTCTGGTTCTCAGATTGAAATCGGTGAGTGGCTCCCTCAACCTAATTTTAATCCAGCGTTGGGTATTCGGATGGAGCAGATCGAGCGTGCCGAAATCATTCGCCTGCTTGATCTTTATCACGGTAAGCATAATTTTGTGGCCAAGGATATGGGGATGAGCCGCACTACCTTATGGCGCCGCATGAGATATTACGGTATTCAGTATTCTGGCGTTCAGGGTGGTGAAGAGCCAAGCGTCGCTGAATGACCGAATGTGATCGCAAATGGTATTGTTTCGAACACGGAGGTGCGGCCTCGACTTCGAAGGTACTTGCCATCTGAACCGAGTTTGACCTGTCTCGGTTTTTCGCTTTTTTATTCCGTGACCGCCTGTTTGTCCCAAATCCACTCTCTTTTTCTTGAGGATGCGCCATGACGTTTTCCATCGTTGCTTTCGATCCCGCCAACGGTGATTTGGGCGTAGCCGTGCAATCCAAATTCCCCAATGTGGGTGTTTCCATCCCGTTCGCCAAGGCTGGCGTGGGGGCGGTGGCGACGCAATCGTATTGCAACACCAGTTACGGCCCGCGCGGTTTGGCGTTGTTAGAGAGTGGCGCTTCGCCCCAGCAGGCGGTGGATATCTTGACCGGCGGTGACGAGCAGCGTGATTACCGCCAAGTCGGGATCATCGACGCCCGAGGCCGTACCGCTAGTTTTACTGGTGCGCATTGCTTCGACTGGGCCGGCGACGCGCAAGGTGTCTGTTGTGCCGCTCAAGGCAATACGCTGGCCGGGTCGGGCGTGGTGGCGGGTATGGTGCGAGGATTTGAAGACGCCGGGGGATCGCTGGCCGAGCGGTTGCTAGCGGCCCTGCAAGCCGGCCAGGCCGGTGGCGGCGACCGGCGCGGTCAGCAATCGGCGGCGCTGGTGGTGGTGCGGGCTGGAGGGGGGTACGGTGGATTCGATGACCGCTATGTCGATATCTCGGTGTATGACCATCCAACCCCCATCGCCGAGCTGGAACGTCTGTACGCGATTCACCGGTTAACCTATTTCCGCAGTGATCCCGCTCAGCTTGTCCCCATTGATGCCGCCATCGCCAACGAGCTTCAGCAAATGATGCACGCGCGTGGCTTTTACAAAGGTGCCGCGACCGGGCTATGCGACGAAGCGACACTCAAGGCGCTGCGCGATTTCATGGGCTGGGAAAACTACGATGAACGCATTCGCGGTGACGATCTGATCGATCTGGAAGTGCTGGCGGATATGCGCCGGAAGCACGCGCTTTGGTTGACCACGCCCGGTCGGGACAGATAGGGGAGAGTCGGGAATAGGGACTGCCCGCGCTAAATTCTATCGGTCCGTGGAGGAGGCGGGGCGAGGCGTTGGGTGGCTGAAAACCAACCTTGATCCACGGCCCTTCGCCCGATGGAAGGAAGAGTTTTACGCGCGGACTTTCATTGCTCCGTTTTCTCTTGCGCAAGCGCGACGATCGTGTGTACGTCGAGATTGCGGCGCTTTTGGATATTTTTCCCTTCCACTAGATAAACGATGTGTTCGGCGATGTTCTTGCAATGGTCGCCGATCCGCTCCAGCGCCTTGATGATGAACAGGACGTTGATGGCGTGGCCGATTGTGCGCGGATCTTCCATCATATAAGTGATCAGTCGCCGCAACGCGGACTGAAATTCCTGATCCAGCTCGTCGTCACTGTTAATGATGGCCAGCGCCTTGTCCACGTCCAGCCGGGCCAGCGCGTCCAGACAATCGTGTAGCATATTGCCAGCGAGTTCCGCCATCGGTCGCACGTCGCGCAGCAGCTTGGCACTGGGTGGGCTATTGGCGCTGTCGTAAATCTGGAGCGTCATCCGGGCGATTTTCTTGGCGCCGTCACCGATGCGCTCCAGGTCGGTCACCGTGTTGATTAAGGACATGATCATCCGCAAATCGCTGCCGAGTGGCTGGCGCAAGGCGATCATGCTCACGCAATCCTCGTCGGCCTTGACTTGTAGGCCGTTGATGAGCCGGTCGCGCGCAATCACCTCGCGCGAGGCAGCGATGTTTTCCTCATCCAGCGCCGCAACAGCGCGCTGGATCTGATCCTCGACCAGCCCGCCCATTTCCAGCACCATGTTGCGGAGGTTGGCGAGCTGCACGTCGAACTGCTTGACGGTATGGGCTTCTTGACTGATGGGCATCGTCGGTACTCCGGTCGAGAGGCGAGGAAACGGTCAGGGTCAGCCAAAGCGGCCCGTGATGTAATCCTCGGTCAGCTTATGGCGGGGATTGGTGAAGATCTGATCTGTGTCACCAACCTCGATCAGATCGCCTAGATGGAAATAGGCAGTACGCTGGGACACGCGCGCTGCTTGCTGCATGGAGTGGGTGACAATGACGATAGTGTAATTCTCTCGCAGCTCGTCGATCAATTCCTCGATCTTCGCGGTGGCGATGGGGTCTAGCGCCGAGCAAGGCTCGTCCATCAGAATCACCTCGGGGTTGACTGCGATGGCGCGGGCGATACACAGCCGTTGTTGCTGTCCGCCGGACAGGCTAGTGCCCGGTTCATTCATCCGCTTTTCGACTTCCTTGATCAGGCCGGCCCGCTCCAGGCTGTTGCGGACCAACTCATCCAGTTCGGCCTTGGTGTTGACCATGCCGTGAATGCGCGGCCCGTAGGCGACATTTTCGTAAATGGATTTTGGGAAGGGGTTGGGTTTTTGGAACACCATGCCGACCCGTGCCCGCAGTTGCACCACATCGACGATCTTGTCGTAAATGTCTTCGTCATCCAATTTGATTTGCCCGGTGACGCGGCAGATCGGGATGGTATCGTTCATCCGGTTCAGACAGCGCAGGAAAGTGGATTTGCCACAGCCGGACGGGCCGATGAAGGCGATCACCTCGTTGGCGCCGATATCGAGGCTTACGTTTTTGATCGCCTGTTTCGCGCCGTAATGGACGTCGACGCCCTGGCAGATCATTTTGGGGTTTTCTACCTTGATCTTGCCAACGGTTTGCCGGTTGTTGTAATCGGCGATCCCGGTGCTGGATTGCTCGCGGGTTTCGACGGCCGGAGTCTGGCCGCCGTCCAGGGCGGCTTTGGTTTGGATGGCGGTCGTGCTCATGACGGGGCGAATCCTCTTGAAGGAGTTGTGTGCGGGTCTCGGTGGGGCGAATTCTACCAGCGCCGTTCGAACCGTTTGCGCAGGACAATGGCCAAGCCGTTCATCAGGATCATGAAGGCCAGCAGCACCATGATCGCAGCCGAGGTCCGCTCCACAAATGCCCGCTCCGGCAGGTCGGACCAGAGGTAGATCTGTACTGGCAGGACTGTGGCGGGATCCAGGAAACTCTTGGGCACATCCACGATGAAGGCGACCATGCCAATCATCAGCAGGGGAGCCGATTCGCCCAGGGCGCGAGCCATGCCGATGATGGAGCCGGTTAACATACCGGGCATGGCCAACGGCAAGACATGGTGTCCGACCGTTTGCAGCTTGGAGGCTCCCATGCCCAAGGCCGCTTCGCGGATGGAAGGTGGCACCGAAGTCAGCGCAGCGCGGCCGGCGATGATGATGACCGGCAGCGTCATCAGGCTTAACACCAGCCCGCCGACCAGCGGCGCGGAACGGGGCAGACCGAAGAAGTTGATGAATACCGCCAGCCCTAACAAGCCGAACACGATGGAGGGCACCGCCGCCAGATTGTTGATATTGACCTCGATCAGATCGGTCCAGCGATTCTTGGGTGCGAATTCTTCCAGATAGACCGCTGTCGCCACTCCGATGGGGAATGACAGTAGGAATGTCACCATCAGCGTAAAGAGGGAACCCATCAGAGCGCCGCGAATACCGGCCTGTTCCGGTTCGCGGGAATCGCCTCTGCTAAACAAGATCGAGTTGAATTGTTTCTCGATTTTGCCCGTGGTTTGCAGCTTGTCGATCCACTCGATCTGGTTGTCCTTGATCGGTCGCTCGGATTCGTCGAGTGCGCGGTTGATGTTACCCTTGATGAAGGTATCCACCGTGGCGCTGGCCAGCAACCAGACCTCCTGTTCCATGCCGATCAGTTTGGGGTTCTGCTGGACCCGCGTTTGTAACTCGAAGGCTGCGTCCGAGCTGGTCAGCCCGTAGAGCGCGCGCAATTCCTGCCGCCCTTGCACGTCAGGAAACAACTGGCGCATCCCAGCGCGAACCAGGGCGGCATAATCGGCGTTGGCCAACGCCCGCGGATCGCGCTGGCCGTCCGGGTCGATCACAGCGGGATCGAACGTGATCGGGATCTGGATATAGGCCTGCCAGAAGGCAGGATAGCCCCTGCCGATGATATTGCTGAACATCAGCACCACGAAGGTCAAGCCCAAGCCGATGGCAATCAGGCCATACCAGCGGAAGCGGCGTTCGGCGGCATTTCGGCGCGCGAGACTGGCGTTGACGATGGTCTTGATATCGCGCTCGGGCCGGGTCGAGCCGGGATGGACGGTTGGTTTGTGTGTGCTCATTCGTACTGCTCGCGATATTTGCGCACCACATGCAGGGCGATGACGTTGAGAATCAAGGTGACCGTAAATAACAGCAAGCCTAACGCAAAGGCCGCCAGGGTCTTGGCGCTATCGAACTCTTGATCGCCGGTCAGCAGGGTCACGATCTGCACCGTAACCGTGGTCACCGCCGCCAGCGGATTGGCGGTCAGGTTGGCCGATAGCCCGGCGGCCATCACCACGATCATGGTTTCGCCGATGGCGCGGGAGACCGCCAGCAAAATACTGCCAACGATGCCGGGCAAGGCGGCGGGCAGTAAGACCCGCTTGATGGTTTCCGACCGGGTTGCCCCCAGCGCGTAGGAACCATCGCGCATCGACTGCGGCACGGCATTGATCACGTCATCCGACAGGGAGGAGACGAACGGGATGATCATGATGCCCATGACCAGCCCGGCAGCCAAGGCGCTTTCCGAGGCGACATGCAGGCCCAGGGCCGTGCCGATTTGGCGGATCAGCGGCGCCACGGTCAAGGCGGCAAAGAAGCCGTAGACCACGGTCGGGATACCGGCGAGGATTTCCAGGGCTGGCTTGGCGATAGCGCGGAATCTCGGAGTAGCGTACTCGGACAGAAACAGTGCCGACATCAGACCAATAGGCACGGCGACCAGCATGGCGATGCCGGAAATCAGCAGGGTGCCCGTGAACAGGGGCACCGAACCGAACGCCCCCGAAGAGCCAACCTGATCGGCGCGCAGCGCCGTCTGCGGGCTCCACTGCAAACCGAATAGAAACTCGGTGATCGGCACTTTGTGAAAGAACAGGATCGATTCGAATACGACCGACAGCACGATGCCGATGGTGGTGAAGATCGCCACGGTCGAACTGATGATCAGGAATAGATCGATGACGCGCTCAACCCGGTTGCGGGCGCGCAGCGTCGGTGAAATCGAACGCCAGGCATGGATGATACCGGCGATGGCCAGGGTCAGAGCCACGACCCACAGCGAGGCGTTGCCGATGACTTGCAAATTTCGGTAGTGGTCGGCGGCCGCGAGCATAGCCGGATCGGGCGCGCTGGAGACAATGTTGCCGCTGACTAGATTCTTAAGATCGTTAATTGCCAGATTTAATCGATCCGGTGGCAGATTGCGCAGTTCGGGCGGCATTCCGGCCACGACCAGATCGGTGATGACGTTCGGTTGCAGAACGATCCAAAGCGCAAACACGATCAGCGCTGGCAGCCCGCACCACAGCGCTGCGTAGGAACCGTAAAAGCTGGGCAGGGAATGCAGGTGACGGATGTGACCACCCGCGACCGCGAAGGCGCGTCGGCGACCCAGATAGTAACCGCCGATGCTCAACAGGATCAGGGTGAGCAAGAGAGAGAGCCGCATGTCGTCACCGCCAGAGCATGAAAGGATAACCCGAGGAAAGTTGTAAAAACGCCCCCTCTCGCTGGAAGAGGGGGCGGGGGCGAGGGTTTACGGGGCGAGGGTCTTGAGGCTATTAGCGTCTGCCGCGACTTGCTTGCGCTTGGCGGCCGGTAGCGGGATCAAACCTTTGGTGCTGAGATAGCCTTCGTCGCCCATGGCTTTCTCGCTGGTAAACTCGGCGATGTATTCCTTGATGCCAGGGATGACGCCGACATGGGCTTTCTTGACGTAGATGAACAAGGGCCGCGAGACGGGGTATTTGCCGTCGGCGATGGTTTCGAAGGTCGGCGCGACACCGTTGATGGTTTCACCCTGAATCTTGTCGAGATTCTCTTCCATGAAGCTGTAGCCGAAGATGCCCAGGGCGTTGGGATTGGCGACCAGCTTGTTAACGATCAGGTTGTCGTTCTCGCCGGCTTCGATGTAGGCGCCATCCTCGCGGACGGTTTGGCAAACCGCCTTGGCTTTTTTCTCGTCGCTCTTTTCCAGTTCCTTGACCGCATCGAATTCCTTGCAGCCCTTATCCATCACCAATTCGACGAAGGCATCGCGGGTACCGGAGGTCGGTGGCGGACCCAGCACCTCGATCTTGTTGGCGGGCAGGGCGGCGTTGACGTCCTTCCAGGTCTTGAAGTTGTTGGTGACCAGCTTGCCGGTGGCGGGATCGGGAACCTCCTTGGCCAAGGCCAGCCAGAGGTCTTTGACGGTCAGCGGCATCGGCTTGTTTTTCTTGGAGGAGGCAACCACGATGCCGTCGAAGCCGATGTTGATTTCGACAATTTCCGTGACGCCGTTCTTGGCACAGGTTTCGAGTTCGGATTTTTTGATCGCCCGCGAGGCATTGCTGATATCGGGGTGCTGGACGCCCACGCCGGCGCAGAATAGTTTGAAGCCGCCGCCGGTGCCGGTGGATTCGACTTTCGGCGTTTTGAAGCTACCCTTGCCGAACGCCTCGGCCACGGCCGTCGCAAAGGGGTAAACGGTGGACGAGCCCACCATGCTGATATAGTCGCGGGCGGACTGGGCATAAGCTGCTCCGGTCAGGACGAAAGTCGCCGCCACGGCGAGCGCGAGTTTATGCTTGATCACGAAACCTCCAAAAAGGTCTGTTACCGATGGAAAAAAACAGGATTCCGCCCCGGCTTGAGGCGTGGCCGGAAACCATAAACCGACATTGCTACGACCTAGCGGCCTTTATATTTCATCTTTATGTCAGTTTTATTGCACTGCGGGAACGGCGAGCGGCGAATATTGCCATATGTATGATATTAATTTGTTTTTATGTGAGGGCTCGTCAAATTATTTTCTGGAGCGGCGATGAACAATAAAACGATTCTGATCACGGGCTGCTCCACTGGCATCGGCTATTGTGTCGCACACGGTCTGAAGGTGCTTGGCTGGCGGGTGTTTGCCACCGCGCGACAGCCTGCGGATGTGCAGCGGCTGCAGGCCGAAGGGTTGGAGAGCTTGCCGCTGGATCTGCGTGATTCCGAATCTATCCGGACGGCGGTGGCGGCCATTTTGGCGCAAACCGACGGTCAACTGGAAGCACTGTTCAATAACGGCGCTTACGGTCAAGCGGGCGCCGTGGAGGACTTGAGCCGTGAGGCGCTGCGGGAGCAGTTCGAGACTAACGTATTTGGTATGCAGGAGCTAACCAATCAAATCGTGCCGATCATGCGTCGCCAGGGTGGCGGGCGGATTTTGTATACCAGTTCGGTGCTGGGCCTGGTGGCATTTCCCTATCGTGGTGCTTATGTCGCCAGCAAGTTTGCGCTAGAAGGGTTGGCCGATACCCTGCGGCTGGAATTGGCTGGCACCGGTATTCACGTCTGCCTGATTGAGCCAGGGCCGATTTTGAGCAAATTCCGCGATAATGCCCATGTGGCCTATCGGCGGTACATCCAGGCTGAAACCAGTCTGCATCGAGAGCAATATGCGGCGATAGAGGCGCGTTTGCTCAAGAAAGGGCCCGCTGCGCCGTTCACGTTGCCGCCCGAAGCGGTGTTAAAACGGGTGATTCATGCCTTGGAAAGCCGCCGGCCACGAGCGCGCTATTACGTCACCGTGCCCACTTATCTTTTTGCGGCGCTGCGTCGGTTGTTGCCGACGCGCGCGTTGGATGCGGTCCTACGGCGGGCAGGCGGTGGGGGGCGGCGGTAGAGAGAGCAAGACCAGAATAATGAAATCAGGCGCGATCAGTGCAAGTCGGTGGACTGCGAGAATTCTATGGTTGATGGCATGGCTGGGTCTGTTGATCACAGGAGTTCAGGCCGCTGAAAATATCCAGATTCCGCCGGGGTGGGATATCGCCATGGGCCCGAAGAGTACGGCCTATGATGCCGCCCGGCACCTCTTTCCTGGCGCGACCTGGGACAGGGAGGGTAACTTGGTGTTGACGCAGGAAAAAGTGTTGCGCATGCCGGGTACTCGCAAGACGCGGGCGGTGTTGCCCAAAGGAACGACGCTAACGTCTCCACAATCCCTCGACGTTCGCAGCGAAGGTCAGCAGTTCAAGTTGCTGCTCTGGGAAGGTATCCGCCCCGATGGCGACCAGGACGGCGGTTTTGGGGAATCGGTTGCCGTCTTGGCCGTTTTTCCGCAAAACAACATCGAGCCCGCCGATGTGGCCGAGGTCAAGCAAGATCGGAATACTGCCTTAGGCGAGCCGGTCAACTTGGGGCAGGAGGATGCCTTCACGCTGCTGAATACCCACCACAACTCAAACCAGGGCTATGTCATCACGGATTTGTTCCTGTTACGCGAAGGCCGGTTTCGGCGTATCGCCAACCTGTTCACGTTGTCCAGTAACTGCTGTTGCGGCGAGTCGTTCGAGGAAAAACCGCGCTGGCGTGTGGAGCCGGACAGTGCCAATCCGCCAAGGATCACCGCCGTGGTTGAGATGACTCGCGCGCCCGAGGCATTTACCGCGGATTGTGACCCCAAGCCCAAGCCACGGCGTGAATCCTTCGAGGATGTCTACCGCTGGAATGCCGTGGAGAAACGCTACCTGCGCGAGCGTGGCAATATCGATCGTTTGGATCGGTGGAACCAGCAACACCTGTAAGTCAGCCTGTTTCAGGATCGGCGCTGGGAAAAGGGGTCCGCGATGATCGTTTCCTTGCGGGTTATTCCTCGCTCTTGCTGGCCGCCGGTTGCGCCAGTGCCTGAACCACCGATCGCAGTTCCAGCCACCACTGCACCAGCGGTCGCCGATGAGTGATGTCGACCATGTCCGGCAACTGCTTGAGGGGGAAGGTGGTCAGCTTGCCTTCATTCAAACCGGCGAACACGCCTGCCGCCGAACCGCGCGCCAATTCCTCGCTCAGAAAGTCGATGCCATGAGCGGCTAGGCGCGTAGCCAGGATCCGGTCGAAGGGCGTGGGGTTGCCGCCCTGTTGGATATGACCCAGCACCGCCTGGCGCACATCGAACAAATCGCTGCCTTCCTCTTCGAACAGCCGAGCCAGGAAGTCGGTAGTGTAGTGCTCGTTGGCGTATTCGTTACGGATGGTCAGATAAAATCGTCGCCCACCCCGGAAGCTCGCGGTCATGGACTCGACGTCGGCTTGTAGATCCTTGAGGGTAATGCCTTCCTCGGGCAGGTAGATACGTTCGGCACCAGCGGCCAAACCGCTCATCATGGCCAGATAACCGCATCGCCGGCCCATGACCTCGACCACGAAACAGCGCCGCGCCGCCATGGCCGACTGCTTGATCCGGTCCAGCGACTCGACGATGACGTTGAGCGCGGTGTCGGCGCCGATGCTCAGATCCGAGCCAGGTAGGTTGTTGTCGATGCTGGCCGGCAGGCAGATCATCGGCATCTTGAAGGCCGGATAGCGTTCCCGCTCTTGATAGAGCTGATGGGCGACGTGATACGCTTTCCAGCCGCCAATGATCAGCAGGCCATTGATACCCTGCGTCTCCAGAGTACGAGCGATAGGGTAGAGCTGCTCGGCCGTTGGAAGTTGCCGACTGGCGCCCAGTTCCGCACCCGCCAACTTGGCCCAGCCTTCGACATCGCCCCAGTGCAACTCCTCGATCTGACCCTTGAGCAGGCCGGCAAAACTGCCACGGATCCCGAACATGGCATGGCCACGGTCCAGACCGAGTCGTACAGCGGCGCGGACTGCCGTGTTCATGCCAGGAGCCAATCCACCGATATGGAGCACCGCGATCCGGTGCGGGTGTTGCGGAGGCATAACACTGGGCACCGCTTCGGCCATCGCTTTAAAAATGTTGAACAGTCCGGTGAAGCTGCTGCCACGCAATTCCATCGCCTGGTCGTATTGGTGCTCGGTGATCAAACGCGCTACCGACCGGGTCTGTTCGACACATTGCATCAGTGGTACCCGCCGGACCCGGTTGTAGCGCACGCCGATCAATTGCGGCTCGCTTTCCGGGGTGGCTGACAGTAATTCCTCGACGGCGGTATGACCGACCAGGGTGCTCATCCAGCGGTCATAGGCGCTGGGTGTGCCGCCGCGTTGGACATGGCCGAGAATAGTGACACGGGTGTCCTCGCCCAGCCGATCTTCCAGCACTTGGCGTACGTAGTCGCTGGAAATAGGGTTGCCCTGCCGGTCGGCCGCTCCCTCGGCGACGACTACGATACTGTCGCGGCGGCCAGCGGCTCGGCCGCGGCGCAACAGGTCGCACATCCGGTCTTCCCAGCCTTCCGGCGGCGGATTTTCGGGGATCAGCACATAGTCGATACCGCCAGCAATGGCGCTGGTCAGGGCCAGGTAGCCGCAATGTCGGCCCATGACCTCGACCACGAAGCTACGCTGGTGACTGGAAGCGGTGCTGCCGATGGCATCGATAGCTTCGGTAATTCGATGCAAGGCGGAGTCGGCGCCGATAGTCATGTCGGTGCCGACCATGTCGTTATCGATCGAGCCGACCAGACCCACGATCATGAGCTCCGGGTGAGCGGCTAGGGTGGCCTCGTCGATCTCGCCCCGCTGGTGCAGTTCCGCCACCAGTCCCGGCCATTCCTGACGGAACTGGTTGGCACCGGACAGGCTACCGTCGCCACCGATCACCACCAGCCGGTCGATGCCGCTCTGGAGCAGGTTGCGGGCGGCGGTGAGCCGACCTTCCCGCTCGCGAAAGGCCGGGCAGCGGGCTGTACCGATGACAGTCCCCCCTCGGTGCAGGATGCTGCCGACATCGTCCCATGAGAGCGAGCGGATGCGGTCACCACCCTCGACCATGCCTTGATAGCCCTCGTAGATGGCATAGACGCCGGCCCCGAAGTGTAGCGCCGAGCGAACGACGGCCCGCACAGCCGCGTTCATTCCTTGAGCGTCGCCGCCGCTGGTGAGGACGCCGATGCTTTTTGGCTGAAGGCTGGTCATGGTTTGATTTCCCTCGCTGGATCGAACACTGGAACTAAGGATAGGTATTGGTGACACTGGATGCAGTAGTGTAATTTTGCAACATTGCAATACTCCGAGCGCGAACTCAGCGCTCTTCCTGCTCCCGGGTCATCATCATCATGGCTTACGCGTCCAACGAACCACAATCGATTCCCACGCTCGCCGCCGCCTTGCAAAATCAAACCGTCGACAATCTGAAAAAATTCGCCGCCCTGGTGAACGACGCCGAGACTAAGCCGGCCCGCAAGGCGGATTTGATCGCGTTCATCTTGCGCCATACGGACAGCGAGCTGGGCCGACTGCGTCAGGTCGAGGACGACCCGTTGCAGGCGCTCTGGCGCAAGCTCGATGCGTTCCAGCAGGCGGCCGTGGCCGAGACCGTCCACGGTCCGGATTCGCGTTTGGATGTCGAGCGGTTCCGGGCGAAATATGGCCGGGCTCCAGACTTGAGTAAAGTCGATTTATACACCTATCGTCAGCCGATTTCGTTGCTGAGCCTGTTTATCCACGACGGGATCATGCCGGACGATCTGCGACGGCGGTTCAAATCCTTCGTGCCCAAACCCGAACCGGTGCGGCTCTCGCCCCAAAACGAGATTCCCGCCGAGTGGACGTTGACCGACCAGGAATGGGACGAGAAGACTCGCAAGAGCAAAACCTGTCAGCGGATAGTCCCGATCGCGCAGCGCCTGACCGAGCGAGCGGCCGTTCACGACCTCAAGGCGATCCTGCGCTTGATCGATGTCGGCAAGCTGGCGGTCAGCGACAAAACCCTCCAGCCAGGCGCGGCCGCCCTACGGACCCTCGACGCGTTGCTGCTGGGCGGAGATTTCTACGACGACAGCGGGTACGGCGAGTACGAGAAGATCGGCCCGATCAAACCGTTTGCCTGGCCGATGCTGGTGCAAGCCGGCGGGCTGGCGTCCCTGAGCGGCAAGACGTTGCAATTGACCAAGGGCGGGCAAAAGGCTCTGAGCGAGCCGGTGGAAAAGACGCTGGCGCAATTGTGGCAGCGCTGGCTGAAAACCACGCTGTTCGATGAGTTGCGGCGCGTCGACTGCATCAAGGGCCAGACTGGCAAGGGCAAGCGGGGGCTGACCGCCGTTGCCGGGCGCCGCGCCGCCATCCAGCAGGCGTTGCGAGGTTGTCCACCGGGCCACTGGATCGCGGTCCACGATCTGTTCCGCCAAATGCGCGCTACCGGAGCGGGTTTCGAGGTGACCCGCGATCCCTGGAATCTCTATGTCTGCGAGCCCGGTTACGGCAGTCTGGGGTACGAGGGTTTTCACGACTGGAAAATTCTCCAGGCCCGCTACGCTCTGTGCCTACTGTTCGAGTACGCCGCTACGCTGGGGCTGCTCGACGTGGCCTACATCCCGCCGCACGGTGCCCGCCCCGATTATCGCGATAACTGGGGCACCGACGATCTGCCCTTTTTCAGCCGCTACGATGGATTGCTTTACTTTCGCATCAATCCGCTGGGTGCTTACATGCTGGGACTGGCCGACCGTTACCAGCCGGCCGCGCTGGAAGTCGCTGCCACGCCCCTGTTGCGAGTGTTGCCCAATCTGGAAATTGCCGCCATCGGCGCGCGGCTGGAACCGGCCGACGCCATGCTGCTGGACAACTACGCTGAGAAGGTGTCCGATGTGGTATGGAAACTGGAGCAAAGCCGCCTGCTGGGAGCCTTGGAAGCCGGCCACGACATTGCGGTGCTGGCGGAACTGCTGGTCTCGCTTGGCGGCCAACCGTTGCCGGAGACGGTGGAACGGTTTCTGGAGGACATGGCTCGCCGTGTCCGCAGTTTGAAAACCATTGGTACCGCCCGGCTGATCGAGTGCGCCGACACCGTGCTGGCGACGTTGATCGCCAACGACAGCCGCACCAAGCCGTATTGCCTGCTGGCCGGCGACCGTTATCTGGCGGTACCAGCCGAGTCCGAAGCCCGTTTTCGCGGCGCTCTGCGCAAGTTAGGTTACGGCCTGCCCAAATGAGCGCTTACGTGCCCGACAATCCGCTGATTGTGCAGAGCGATCGGACGGTGCTGCTGGAAGTGCATTCGCCCCGCGCTGAGGCAGCCCGCGAGGCCATTGTGCCGTTTGCCGAATTGCTCAAGAGTCCCGAGCATATTCACACCTATCGGATCACGCCGCTTAGCATCTGGAACGCTCGCGCCGCTGGCCTGAGCACCAGGGTGATGATCGAGGTACTGGACCAGTACGCCAAATACCCGGTGCCGGAGGGCGTGGCCCAGGAAATCGAGGCGCTGGGCCGGCGCTACGGACTGGCGGTGATCGAACGCGACGCGGAGGGGCTGGTCTTGCGGGTGGCCGACGCGCCGCTGGCGGAATTGCTGGCGCGCGACCGACGGGTGGCGCCGTTGCTGGGCGAGCGGGTGGCGGAACTGCGGTTTCGCATTCGGCTGGGCGTACGAGGTTTGCTCAAGCAGGCGTTGGTCGCCATCGGCTATCCCGCCGACGATCTGGCCGGTTACGCCGAGGGTCAGGAATTGCCGCTCCGGTTGCGCGAGATCACGGGCGGCGGCGAGCCGTTCGTCGTTCGCGATTACCAACGGGAAGCGGCGGCAGCCTTCCATCGGGACGGCCAGGCGCGGGGCGGCAGCGGGGTGATCGTATTGCCCTGCGGTGCCGGCAAGACCATCGTCGGCATGGCGACGATGGCCCTGATCCAGGAGAACACCCTGATCCTGACCACCAGCCAAACCTCGATGGAGCAATGGCGGCGGGAATTGCTGGACAAGACCGATCTGCCGCCGGACGCCATCGCCGAATACAGCAGCCAACGCAAGGACACCGGGCCGGTAACGCTAGCGACTTACCAGATGCTGACCTGGCGCCCGAGCCGGGACGGAGAGTTCGTCCATTTTGGCCTGTTTCACGCCCGTTCCTGGGGGCTGATCATCTACGACGAAGTACACCTGCTGCCGGCGCCGGTGTTCCGCATTACCGCCGAGCTGCAATCGCGCCGCCGGCTGGGGCTGACCGCCACCCTGATCCGGGAGGATGGCCTGGAAGGCGACGTGTTCGCGCTGATCGGCCCGAAGCGCTACGACGTGCCGTGGCGGGAACTGGAAGGGCAGGGCTGGATCGCCGCCGCCGACTGCACGGAGATTCGGATTGCCCAGACTCCAGAACGGGACATGGAATACGCTCTGGCGGCCCGGCGCAACCAGTTTCGCATCGCGGCGGAAAATCCCCGCAAGGGGGCGGTAGTCCAGGACCTGCTGAAGCGGGAAGCGGGGCATCGCATTCTGGTGATCGGCGAGTATATCAGCCAGTTGGAGGAGTTAACGGCGAACATCGGGTTTCCGCTGCTGACCGGCAAGACCCCGCAACTGGAGCGGGAGCGGCTGTATCAGGCGTTCCGCGACCGGACGGTGCCGGGTCTGGTGTTGTCGCGGGTAGGGAACTTCGCCGTGGATTTGCCCGACGCGGACGTGTTGATTCAAGTGTCGGGCAAGTACGGTTCCCGCCAGGAAGAGGCGCAGCGGCTGGGGCGAGTGCTGCGACCCAAGAAGGACGGGCGCCGGGCACGGTTCTATACCCTGGTCAGCCTGCGCACTTGCGAAGAGGATTGCGCCCGTCACCGGCAACTGTTTTTGACCGAGCAGGGCTACAGCTATCGCATCGAGGGCGCAAGTTGACGCCGCGCCCCGTTGTGTCCAACCGAGAGCCGGTGGGCTGCTGGTACTTGCGCCGTCGCGAGGACGAAGGCAAGAAATAATAATAAGTTATAAATTTATGGTAAAAAAATTCTTTATTCGCATATAAAAGCGATGGTAGTGTTTTCGACCTAAATTGCCCGAATCCGATTCAGCTGGAGCGGGAGCAACCGGACTTTCAGGTGGGGACGACCACGATGTATCAGTACGACCAATACGATCAAACGCTGGTGGACGAGCGGGTCGCCCAATACCGGGATCAGGTCCGGCGATATTTGGCCGGCGAACTGAGCGACGACGAGTTCCGGCCACTGCGGCTGATGAACGGCCTCTACATCCAGCGCCACGCGCCGATGTTGCGGGTCGCTATTCCTTATGGCCTGCTGTCGTCGCGGCAACTGCGGACGCTGGCTCACATTGCTCGTCGCTACGACAAGGGTTTCGGCCACTTCAGTACCCGCCAGAACATCCAGTACAACTGGCCGAAGTTGGAAGAAACGCCGGATATTCTCGCCGAACTGGCCCAAGTGCAGATGCATGCCATCCAAACCAGCGGCAATTGCATCCGCAACGTCACGGCTGACCATTTGGCCGGGGTCGCCAAGGACGAAATCGAAGACCCGCGCATTTACTGCGAGGTCATCCGCCAGTGGTCCACTTTCCATCCTGAATTTTCCTATTTGCCGCGCAAATTCAAAATTGCGGTGACTGGCGCCGCGAACGATCGCGCGGCGGCTCAGGTTCACGACATCGGTTTAAATCTGTTGCGGAACGAGCGAGGAGAAATTGGTTTTCGGGTTTTGGTCGGCGGTGGATTGGGCCGCACCCCGATCATTGGCCAGGTGATCCGCGAGTTCCTGCCCCAGCGCGACCTGCTGTCTTATTTGGAGGCCATCCTGCGGATCTATAACCAGCACGGTCGGCGCGACAACCTCTACAAGGCTCGCATCAAGATTCTGGTCAAGGCGCTGGGAGCGAAAAAATTCCGTGATCAGGTCGAGGCGGAATGGGAGTGTATCCGGGAGTCCGGGCTGGTGCTGGACCAGGCCGAAATCGAGCGGGTCCGCCGCTTTTTCACGCCTCCGCCCTACGACCCCAACGCCGGCCGCGACCCCAGCTTCGAGCAATGGCTTAAGGGGGACAATGCCTTCGCCACCTGGATGCGTCATAACGTGGCCGAGCACAAGGTCGAGGGATATCGCAACGTGTTTGTGGCGTTGAAGGAACCGAGCACGCCGCCGGGCGACATCACGGCCGATCAGATGGACGCGGTAGCGGATCTCGCCGACCGCTATAGCTTTGGCCAGATTCGCGCTACCCATCACCAAAACTTGTTACTGGCCGACGTGTGCCAAGCCGATCTTTATTCGCTGTGGCATGCCCTCAGGACGCAAGGGTTAGCGTCTCCGGTCATCGGCACGTTGGCGGACATGATTTGCTGTCCCGGCTTGGATTTTTGCAGCCTGGCCAATGCCAGTTCGATTTCGATTGCCCGCCAGATCAACGAAAAATTCGACCGACTCGATTATCTCTATGATTTGGGCGAGCTGCGGCTCAACATGTCCGGTTGTATGAATGCCTGCGGCCATCATCACGTTGGTCACATTGGTATTCTCGGCGTGGACAAAAAGGGCGAGGAGTGGTACCAGATTTCGCTGGGGGGCAGTTCCGAGAACGATGTCTCGCTGGGCGATATTCTCGGGCCTTCGGTGCCCAAAACCGAGGTCGCTAATACCCTGGAGCGCATTTTGCAGGTGTACGTGGCGCAGCGCGAGGACGGCGAGCGCTTCATCGATACCTTCCGGCGCATCGGTCTAGAACCGTTTCGGGTGCGGGCCTATGCGCCGGGCAGCAATGAAGCTAAACAGGAGGAGGAGCGCTATGCGGTCGGTTATTAAGCAGCGCCGGATCGTCGAGGATCACTGGCAACACTTGGCCGACGACGGCGACGTGCCGACCGGCCCGGTCATCGTTTCGCTGGCCCGCTGGCGGCGGGACCGAAAAATGTTGCTGGAACGGGGCGAGCCGGTTGGCGTCCGCTTGCCGAACACTGCCGATGTGGCCGACCTCACCGAGGATTTGCCGCTGCTGGCGGTTGTGGCGCTGGAATTTCCCAAGTTCGCTGACGGCCGCGCCTACTCGCAGGCCCGGCTCTTGCGGGAGCGTCACGGTTATCGCGGCGAAATCCGAGCGGTAGGGGATGTGCTGCGTGACCAGCTACTGTTTATGGCCCGTTGCGGTTTCGACGCTTTCGAGTTGCGACCGGATCGGAGTCTGGAGGATGCCTTGGTCGCATTTGGCGAATTCACGGAAAGCTATCAGCCCGCCGTGGATCAACCTCAGCCGTTGTACCGGCGGGTGCGTTGCTGAGGCGCAGCACCCACCGGCTCTGAACGCGCCGGTCATTGTAAGTACCAGTCCGATGGGATCGGGTCGTCCGATATTTTGGAATCCGATGTTGCGGCGGTCATCGCGTTGATCGCCGCAACGTTCACCACCACGGTGGTCACGTTGTCGTTAGCGTCCCGCATCAGGGCCAGGTGGATGAAAGCCTTAACCGCTTCCTGACAGTTGTGGTTACTCTGGGTCAGCAAGCGGGTGATTTCCTCGTCGCTCACCGTTTTGTTGAGTCCGTCGCTGCACAGCAAGAACATGTCGCCCGCTTCCAGCGGATAGATGGCCTCGTCAACCAGCAGGTCTTCCGCCGACCCGACCGCGCGCGTGATGACATTGGCCAGTGGATGACGGTGCGCGTCCGCGGCCAGGATCAGCCCTTGGTCGACGAGTTCCTGCACATGGCTGTGGTCGCGGGTCAACTGTTGGAGATGGCCGCCGCGCAGCCGGTAGATGCGGCTGTCCCCCACCCACAGGCAGGCGCATTGGGTTTCCCACATCAACAGCACGACAACGGTGCTGCCAATCGTGCGGTTTTGGTAGCGCTGAGCCGATTCTTCGCGCAACTGCTGGTTTACTTTTTGTAATCCTTCCCGCACTGCGTTCAGGAAATCATCCCAGTCGTTCGGTGGCGAGATCTCTTGCAGGGTCTCGACGATCATCTGGCTGGCGATGTCGCCAGCCTCGTGTCCACCCATGCCATCGGCCACTGCCCAGAGGCCCAATTCGGGCAATGACAGGCAGGCGTCTTCGTTGATGGCTCGGATCATGCCGACATGACTACGACCGGCGGATGACCACTGGAAAGTTGGATTCGCACTCATTGTGAACTCTCCTGTGTGGCGGGTGGTTCCCCCGAGCGATAGGTAAGGCTGACAAGCTGTTTTTCGATCCAGCCCCATTGCTGCCAGTTCCCGGCCAGCAGGGCTGCGAAGCCGGAAACCGGCGGCAGGCCGTCACAAATCAGCAGGCAGCGGGCGATGCGCTCCGATCCATCGGTCCACCAAAGGCTGGATCGGGGAAATCCGCGCCGCAATAAATCGCTTGCCAAGGTCGGGGACATCCAGGCTAACTCCAGCGTTGCCGACAAGGGACAGTACCAAGCAGTGCCCGCCGGAGTGCCATCCGCCGAGAACTCGGGAGCCGAGGGCGTACCCAGCGCTTCCACTTGTCGGCTGAAATCGTCCAGATCGAGACGGTCGAGGTCAAGCCCCAGCAGCGCGAGTTGCTCGGCTTGGCGGAACCAGTCCTCGGCCGTTGCTGGCAGCGTGAGCAACGGCCAAGTCGGCTCCAGCGGCACGGTGATTGCCAAGGGATAGTAGCGGCCCACCCGGTCCATACTCGGCATGAGGATGCCCGTGTAGGCAACCGATCCACACAACCCAGGACCCAGCGCAAATCGCCAGATTGGGCTGGTGCAATAGCAATCGCGCCACATTTCACCCAGTTGGGCATGGCTTTGGGCAATCGCCTGTTGCAGCCAAGCATCCCAAGGATCAAGGAAGGATTTTGGCAGATGACGCCCGATGAAGTCACCCCGGCCGGGCAATTTGCCAAAAAAGCCGGCCACGGGTTGCGTTGCTGGTTCGGACATCGCAGCGTTTCCGGACATTGAAATCGTCTGTTGCTTACTGGATCAAAGAGGCGGACATTTGGGAAGCCCCATTATAACTGTTCTGGGCAGCGGAAGTTTTCCAATTCCCGCATGCGAAACGGGTTGCCGCTGCCAAGGGTACGCAGTTCGTAGGCGGCTTGTCGGCCACTGATTTGGAACGTCACTCGGAATTGGTTGGAGCCGAGCGGTTGAATTTGGGCCTGATCGAGAATTTTGAACCAAGCCCAGGGACCGGTTTCGCTGTATTGCGCTGGATTGCCGCCGCTCGGCGACGAAAATTCGATCCGGGCCTGTCCCGACGTGCCCATCCACTGTAAATCGGTGCTTCGTGCCGTTTGGCCGACGGTATAAGCGAGGGTCTGGCCGTCCAAACCGATCACCGCCTGGCCGATATCACCGCTGGCTTCGAGCGGGGTCAATTGAAAGCGGACCATCGGTGCTTGGCTATTGCCGCCGAACAGGGCGGCGCGCACGGCGGCAGCGCGCTGGAACATCTGCAGGGCTTCCGGTGCAATGCTCTGCTCCGGACCACTGGGACCCCGCCAGCGCCAAGCGCCCTGGGAGGTGTCCACATGGGATTGCAGGTTCTGCTTAAAATAGCTATCCAGGAGGCCGTTCGGTCCAAAGAAACGGCCGAACGCCGCCAGCGTGGCATCTGGCGGGCCTTGCACGGTGCGGCTGACGCCGGTTGTCGGGCCTTGGCCGACCCACTGAATGGTATTGGCCGGAACGGCCGGGCCCGCCGCGCCGCCTGGCCCGGCACCGCTCCATTGAATCGAGCTGCGGACCAAGGGATAACGGCCGCTCAAATTGTCCTGAAAAAAAGCGGCGATTTGTGCCGCTTTCCATTGAGCATTCAACCGGTCGCGCAGGCTGCGGACAATGTCGGTGCTGTCCAGGGCCAACTTGGCAAGCAGCGTGTTGAAGGGTGGCGGCTTGCGGGTAGCGTCCACCTGAAGCTGGTTGGCCACGGTGCCGAACTGGTCCTTGAGGTTCTGCGCCACGCTGCCGTCGGGGCTGGATTCCCTCGCCCGCGCAATGGCGTTCATGTGGCCGTAGAGATCATTGAGGGTGGACAAGGTCTTGTCGAGCGGCGGGATGGCGCCCTCGGGGCCGACGATTTCGCGGCCATACTGCCCGTTGAAACCAAGCAACCGTGGATCGATACCGCAGTTCAGGGGGGCGTTTGGATCGGTGGCATTGGGGTTGCTGCCGAGGATACCGGCGATCTTATCCGTCAGTGACGAGTCGGCAGGCGTCTTGCTGGCCTCTGACGGGGCCGGTGGCCGATCCAGGGCAGTTTCGCGGGTCACGGTTTGGAACAGCGTCCGCAGGGGTGAAGCGGGTCCGGATAGCACCTGCACGATTTCGAGCGCCGTGTCCGGATTATCGAATTCTTTGAGCTTGATATCGTTGAGCAGATCTTGCCATGCTCTCAGGTAGTCGCTGAGGTAAAGGCGACAGAGCGTGTCGGCGATTTGCTGCCGGTCGGCCGGGCTATTCGAAATCTGGACCGCTGTGCCCAGTATCCAGCTTTCATCAGCCAGTTGACGGATCAATTGGGGGCTTTCGCTCGAGAAAAATCGGTAATAGCCGTTATACGTGTATAAACCGGAGACGCCACCATTGAGCGGCTGGCCACTCTTGCGGTCGAAAACCCGGGGCGTGTCCGGACCCGCGGCAAGCGTCAAGCCGACGTCCGGCGGGTTGCCAGTGCTACGCTGGTTCTGCTTAAGTCGGTCGTAGACTCGCTGAGCTAGAGGAACCTGGTTCAGCAGGGCGCGAGTGCGTTGGATCAGCGCGGTGTCCAAGGCAATGGGTGACTTGAGAGGGGTCTGCTCCAGCAGCGCGTCGAGGTGGGTGCTCAAATGGTCTCGCTGTTGCCGGTCGATGGTCTGGGGCAAGTTGGTTTGCCATTCCTGCTCCAGCCAGGATTTAACGGCCTTGGTGTCGAAATGCTCCGAATCGTCCATCATCAGATAGACCTTGAGCGTGTCGTATAGATAGCTGGGATTATTGGCATTCTGACGCAGCCGCTCTTCCATGCGCAGGATGATCCGGGGCAAAAAGGCTTGCCCGAGCAAGCGCTGGTAGATCGCCAGGGCCTCGCCGCCGAGTTTGTCGCCCTGATAGAGGCCAAAACCCATCAGCCAGGGTGTGCCGGTGTCACGGTCTCCATAGCCGCCAGGAATAGCGCGGGCAGCATCGAGCAGGGGCAGGGCCGCGATTGGATCGGTCTGATCGGGGGACAGGGTCTGAAGCTGTTTTGCGACGTCCAGCCGCTGTTTCTCCACCGCCCGCACGTACAGCTCGTTGCGGGCGTAGCTAGTCACCCATAGCACAGCGGCGGCCACGGTGATGAGCAAAGCGGCGGCGTAGGCTCCGCGCTGGATCCAGGCCCGCCAGCGTTCCACCCGCAGATTGGCGCCGGCAATATCGGATTCTGGAAAGATTACGTCACGCAGCAGGCGGGTGATGAAGTAGCTGCGACCCTTGCCCGAAAATGTACTCAGTACCTGTCGGCGCAAGCCGAACGTGCTGGCTAGCGCGCTCACCAGCCGGTCAATCGGGGTGCCTTCCTGGGTGCCGCTGGTGAAATACATGCCCCGCAGCAGAATGCGCTCTTCAAAGCGATTAGGCCGAAACACTTCCTTAAGAAAGCGGTCAGCGACCTGTTTTAGCGAGCCGAACTGTTGAGGGAAGGTGTAGATCAGATCGCGCCGCTGCGGGTCCCGCTCGTTTTGCAGCCGTGCCACCAGCCGATCATTGAGCCGCTGCTCCAGCAGCTCGAACTCGGTGGTGAAGTTCTGGACCACGCCTTCGGGATTGGCAGGGTCATCCATCGGAAACGTAGCGCCCCAGACTTGATCCCGCTCTTCCTTGCCAAGGTCATTGAAGAATTCGACGAAGCCGGCGATCAGGTCCGCCTTGGTGAACAGCACATAGATCGGAAAGCGGATGCCAAAATGCTCGTGCAATTCCTGTAACCGCTGTTTGATCGCCAGCGCCTGGATTTCGCGCTCTTCCTCGCGTTGCTGCATCAGATCCGCCAAGCTGATGGCGATGAAGGCACCGTTGATGGGCCGGCGGCGGCGGTGCTTTTTGAGCAGATCCAGAAAGCCGCGCCACGCCGCCCGATCCACTTCCTCATGGCTGTCTTGAGTGGTGTAGCGGCCGGCGGTATCCAGCAAGACAGCCTCGTCGGTGAACCACCAATCGCAATTGCGGGTGCCGCCCACCCCGCGCACTTTGCCGGCGCCCAGTGGAAACCGCAAACCGGAGTTGATCAGGGCCGTGGTCTTGCCGCTACCGGGCGGGCCGATGATGATGTACCAGGGGAGTTGGTAGAGATATTGGCCGCGCCCGGTCTTACCGCTCAGCCTAGTTTTCTTGAGGACCGACAAAGCTTCGTCGAGCCCTTGTTTCAGGGTCGAAATTTCCTCAGCCGAAGCGGCTTCCTGTTCCTTCTTTTTCTGAGCCTGTTCGCGGGCGGTTTGCTCGGCTTCGCCCGAAGCGGCCGCCCCACCTTGGCCGATCTGGCCGATTCCACCGGCTTGGCCGGCCAGATCGGCCAGCATGTCGCGGTTGTTGCGCAGGGTTTGGACATAGTAGACGACCTTGTAGATCGCCATCGAACCGCCGAACACCGCGATGGTGACGACGCGGCCCAGATCGGACGCGAGCGGCGAACTGCCCGCTACCGAGATTAACGGTCCCAGATACCAGATCACCGCGACGATGGCGGCGAAGCCGGTGATACCGATAAACCAAGGGTTTTTGAGAAAGTTCAGGATCTTCTTCATGAGCCCGACCTAGTTGACGCGAGCCAGCAGAACGATGTCGACGCGCCGGTTCAGCGCCCGATTCTGTGCGGTGTCGTTGGGGGCGATCGGCTGGGTGTCGGCGCGGCCTTCGCTGATAAAGCGCCCGGAGTTGTTGCTGACAGATGCCAGAAGCTTGACCACGCTGTCGGCACGAGCTTTGGACAGGTG
The DNA here is from genome assembly GCA_037045535.1 of Candidatus Competibacter sp. Lineage (GTDB taxonomy): Bacteria > Pseudomonadota > Gammaproteobacteria > Competibacterales > Competibacteraceae > Competibacter_A. The sequence continues at coordinate 319,957 of JBAOHI010000073.1, read as the reverse complement.
CCAGTTAGAAGGAAACTGCAAGGTGCGGATCGGGATATTGTCGCTGTGACCGGTGACCAACACTCGGCCGGGTACTTTGTTCAGTTCGGTCCCGATTTGCTGGAGCAGACTTTGATAAGTCAGTTTGACCTCGGCCTTGCCGGAATCGAACAAGCCGTCGCCCCGGATCCGAATTGTGGTTTGATCGGCTTCCTCGATCACCGCGACCAGCCCTTGCCGGACTTGCGGATCCAGAAAAGCGCGCAGGTGTTGGGTGAATGGCACCAAGTTAGTGTTCGGCTTGCTAGGCGCGGGAGCGGCGACGACTCCTCCGCGTCGCACCATCGCCACGTTCTGGCCACGCACGTCGGCCAAAGCAGTGAGCACGGGGTCGGAGGTGTTGTTGAGCAGCCAACTGAAGATGGCGTAGGCAAGTAGCAGCAAGGCCGCCGCGACGGCTGCCACCACCCACAGCGGGACATAGCGAATCAGGGGGTTACTTTGATCGAGAATCCCGCGCCAGTGCGGAGACAGCTCCCGTTCGAACTCGCCACGGGCGGTACGGATGGCGTTATAGGCTCTTTCGCGTTGTTCTTCCAGCCGACTGCGACCGTTTTCCAGCAGCTTGTAGCGGCCCTGGAGTCCGAAGGCCAAGCACAAGTACATCAATTCCAGCAGATGTAGGTTCTTGCGCGGGTCGAGAACGATCGAATCCAGCAGTTCGAAAAACTTTTCCCCGCCCCAAGCTTCGTTATGGAAGGTGATCAGCAGGCTATTCTCGCTCCATTCGCTGGCTCGACCCCAGGGCGTGTTCAGAACCACTTCGTCAAGGGTGGTACACAACACGTAACGAGCGCGAAAGACGGTTTTTTCGTCGATGCCGGCGTTGCGGGCGTTGACTGAAAACGCTTTCATTTCCTCGATCATCTGTTGACGTAGCCGCTCGGGGTCGGGATGCGAGGGGGTATTTTTCAGTCGCATGACCAGATCCAGCAGCGGCGCGGCGGCAACCTCCAAGGGATTCAGCCCGATGCTGCTCCGCGCGACCGCCTCCTCGGACAAGGTCGGGACGATCGGGGGTGGTGATACAGGAGACGCGCCCTGACTGGGCCGCCGACCGCCTGGCGACGGCCGGATGATGGTGCGCTCGCCGAAGTCACCGTCGGGTGTGGCAAAGGGATCGTCTATGGTCACGGTTGACTACTCTTTGATGGCCCAGAAGACCATTTCCAGGCCGGGGAATTCGCCGCCGACGAAAAACGCGAAGCCGCCGGAATTCAGCAATTGTTTCCAGAATTCGCTGCCACGGTCCAGCCGAAAGTAGATGAAATCGGCTCGATAGGGAATTTCCCTGGGCGCCACTGGCAGGGCGCTGACACCGATACCGGGCAGGTGGTGATTGATCAGCTTGGCGATCAGCTCGACCGGGCCGATCTTCAGCTGGGGAGGGAAGCGAGAGCGTAGTAGGTCGGCGGCCATGTCGGCCCGGATCGCCAGAATGAAGTTGGCCTTGTTGAGCAGCGGTTTTTCTCGGTCGGTGATGATTCCGACCCGGATGCCGTATTGCCGTTCTTCGAGGGGGATCTGAATCGCTGCGTCCACCTCCTCGAGACTGAGCGAACGCCGCAGTTCCCGCATCAGGGGCGCGAAGGTGTTTTGGAGGTTATCGTGGTCGTAGGCCGGGAACGTGGGTGGGCGGCGCTTGACCTTGTCGGTGAAGGTCGCCATTTCACCGGCCATCTGCAAGGCGGTCTGGTAGAAAGTTTCCGGATGCAAGCATTGCATCACAGTCAGGTGCGCGAACAGTGGCTCAAAGCGGTTGACGGCTTGCAGCCGCATGAACTGGGCCAGATCCAGAGCAGCGGCGCGCGCCGTCCCGCCGCCTACTACCCGATCGGCCAGCGCGTCGCCGCGCTGGTGCAGCAAGCCGAGCAACTCAGCGACGAAACCATTCAGCACCGGTATGCCCCGACAATCCAGACAGGGTGGTAAGTAGTGTTCGTCCAGTATCACCTTCTGGTCGGGCCGTTTTTCCGCCACCCGGGCGATCCCGATGCAGGTGTGCTCGCTGAAATCCTTGGTGTCGAGGATCAGTCGCAACCGAGGCTCGCCGGTCTCGACGAAGGCGCTGTTGTTGGCGGTGTCGATATTGTTATCGCGGACCTCGCGGGCCATGGCGCGGTAGCGAGCGGCGGTATCGGTCTGGTCGCCGCGTTCCACGTCGGCCATGCCGGTCCGCCGCAGGGGCAAGGCCAGCATGATGCGGGTGTCGCGCACGCCGGCATCGATGTCGAGCGGCGGCGGCGGTGGGTCGCGGTCGGGAATGCTGAACGGCGTCCCATCGGGCAGCAAGCCCCGCGCCGTGGTGATGGCGACTTTCCCTAAGGCCAGCGCTTCCCGGTCCAAGGCTAGCTCGACCACGCCCCAGCTGTAGGGGCGCAGATGTCCGCAGGATTGCCGGACCAAGGCTTCGAGGTAGCGATCCTGCTGCTGGAAATGTTGGGGGCGCAGGAACATGCCCTCGGACCATACCACCTTGCTATACCAACTCATGGCAATCTTGCTCGTTTCGGCATGTTGAATTGAACGGAGAGAATCATTTTCCCCTAAAGCCTAGCATCCAAACCGCGAGATGGCAGTGGACGAGCGGCCGTGAGGACTATGGGGCGCGTAGCCGATTCTCATAAGCTCGGGCGAATTCGTCGCCAAACAGTGCCTTGAAATCATCTTCCGCTTCCTGGGCAATAGCTTGGTATTCGGCGGTGAACAGGTCCCAATATTTGGCCTTGCGGTTTGCCGGCCAGAGATTGTCGAGCACGCTTTGCTGGAGGCGGGTTTCCAGATTGGCAGGGTCGAATCGTTCCAGCAGACGGTTCAAGGCCGCCTGGATTCCCGCCACGACCGCTAATTGATGAGCCTTGATGTCGTTGAAGCTTTCACATACCGCCTGCACCGGCGACATGTAAGCATCCTTTTGCCCGATCAACAGCAAAGCCATCACCTCCGCTGGGCTGAGCGGCGGTCGGCCGGGCGGCGTTTTGAGAGGGTTGTTTTCGACCGGCCCGATGGCAGTGCGATCCAACCTGAATTCGCCCTTGACGTCGCTGCGAGCGAGCAGCACTTCCATCAAACCCTGCACGGTTTCGCGCAAGATCCCACCCAGATTGCTCATGATCTCGGGAAGTTGTTCGGGAGGTAACTTGAGTTGCGGTAGGCCGGCACCCGTGAAAAAGGCCTGCAACAAGGCGGAAACATCCGGGCCCGGTGCCGCTGCGGGGGGGGCGTTGGTCGGGGTGAGGCCGAGGCGCTAGGCCCGGTGTTTCATGGGGTTTTTGAGGGGGCAGGGGGGGCGTCGGCGTTTTGGCCGGTGCCTGTATCGGTGGAACAGGAGTGGCGAGTATCGGTGGAGGAGGAGTGGCTGGCGTGGTGGCAATCGGTGGACCGGCCGGCTGTATCCACCAATCCTCGGGAATGAGCGACTCGGAGCTTGGCGCGGCTGGGACGACCGGTGGCTGTTCCGTTGACTCCGGTAGTGCCGGGGACTCGACTACCGGTGATTCGGCGGTTGCCGACGACGGTTGGAAGGGAAGCTCTTGAGCGGCCTTCGCCAAAACCACCGGAGGGGGTTGCTCGGTGGAGGGGTGGGCTGCCGCCGCGGGTGTTCCGGGCGCCAGCGATGGCAGCTCGAAACTGATTCGCTCTGGCGATGACAAATCGGGTGGCGGCGCGGTGACCGCCGCACCGGGAACTACTTCGATCGGGTGTTGCAAGCCACCGTCCCGATCCTCGGACAGGATATCGTCGAAGGGAGGTTTGGCGATATCCAGAGAGACATCGGCACTGATCCCCTGCCGTGGTTCGGCGGCAGGAGACGGTTCCACGCCAAACAAGTCAGCGCCGGGTGGCACAATGTCGGTCAGCGGTTCTTCGAGCGCCGCCTCGATTAAATCGGTGGCCTCGGGTTGCAGCGTGATTGCAATTTCGTACTCGCCCAACACGAACCGATCACCGTCGTTGAGCCTGACCGTCTGGTCCTTGGGGATGCGCTGTTCGGAATCGTTGAGGAAAATCCCGTTTTGGCTTCGATCGGTGAGGAAATAGGCGCCATCCCGATATTGCACGGTGCCGTGCAGCTTCGACAGGATGCGTTCCGGATCCTGCAACACCCAATCGTTTTGTGGGGCACGGCCAAAATTGATCGACCCACGGTCGAGAATCTTGGTGGTTTCCTGGTCGGGAGAGAGCCGCTGATAGCTGGTGATGGTCAATTTCAGAGGCATGGAGCGCGTTCCGTTGGCAGGGGACTTGCTATAACCGCCCGGGCAGAATTCGTCAAGTGAGTCGTATTGTGGATTGTAACCGAGTCTATACCGGCCGAGTGATCGCGCCAAGCGAAGCTATACTTCAAAAGCTGACAAGCGACGAGGTGCAAGATTAATGAGTGTGATTGAGATCGAAGCGCTGCTGGGTGAAATCGCGGCCGACGCACCGTGTGGCGAGGATCTGGAATACGATCCGGCGTTCGCGGCAATGGAAAAAATGGCGCAGGAAACGCCGGAACGCCAATATGCCAATACCGTTATTCCCGCCGAACCACCCGATTGGCGCGGTGTCGGAAAAGTGGCCCTGGACCTGATGGAGCGCACCCGGGATTTGCGCGTGGCGGTCCATCTGGCGCGGGCCTTGCTTCACACCGATGGGCTGCAAGGTTTTGCCGATGGTTTGGGGGTGGTACAAGGCCTGCTCGAACGCTTCTGGGAACACGTCTACCCTCAACTCGACCCCGAGGATGACAACGATCCCATCTTGCGGGTCAATACTATCGTGACGCTGTGCGATCCCGATACCACCCTGCGCGGTTTGCGGGAGACGCCGCTGGTCAGCTCGCGCGCGCTGGGTCAGTTCAGCCTGCGCGATGTCCAAATTGCCAACGGTCTGTTGACCCCCGTGGTCACCGACGAACGAACCGAGCTGCCAACTCCGGCCAAGATCGACGGAGCGTTCCAAGATGCCAATTTGGAAGCGCTGCAAACCATCGTCGACGCGGCGGTGATAGCGGTCGAGCGAGTCGAGCGGATTGAGGCCGTGCTCACCGATCAGGTCGGCGTCACCCAGGCGCCGGACATGAGCGCCTTGACCGGGGTTTTGAAGGAGATACGCCAACTGTTGACCGAACAGTTACGGCGGCGGGGGGTGGGACTTGCTGAGGATGTGACCGATGAAATGGCCGGCGAAGGATCGGTGCCGGGCGCGGCGTCCGCTGGCCAACGGCTGGTGGTCGGCGAAATCGGTAGTCGTGAGGACGCGATTCGTATGCTGGATAAGATTTGTGAGTACTTTGATCGCTACGAACCGTCCAGTCCAGTACCGTTTTTGTTAAAACGTGCTAAAAAGTTAGTGACCAAGGATTTCATGTCGATTCTAAACGATCTCGCGCCCGGCGGCGCAGAACAGGCGGTCCTGATTTTCGGTCTTCAGAGCGAAGGGTCTAGCGATTGAAAGTGGATCGGCTAGGCTTTTTGAAACCATGGCCAAGCGATTTTCGTATGAGAGAGGTAATAGTCCGATGGCGATGAGCAGTCAGAAATTTATTGCTCGCAACCGAGCCCCGCGTGTACAGATCGAGTACGACGTCGAGGTTTACGGTTCCGAGAAAAAAGTGCAGTTGCCCTTCGTGATGGGCGTGATGGCCGATTTGTCCGGCAAACCGGTCGATCCCTTGGCGCCTGTGGCGGATCGCAAGTTTTTAGAGATCGATATCGACAATTTCGATAGCCGCATGAAGGCGATGAAGCCGCGCGCGGCATTCCGGGTGCCCAATACCCTGACCGGCGAAGGCGAACTGAGCATGGATCTCACGTTTGAAAGCATGGATGATTTTTCCCCAGCGGCAGTGGCGCGCAAGGTGGACGCTTTGAACAAACTGCTACAAGCCCGCCAGCAGCTATCCAACTTGATGACCTACATGGACGGCAAGACCGGCGCCGAGGAACTGATCGCCAAGGTGTTGAACGATCCTGCCCTGCTGCAATCCCTGGTGGCCGCTCCCAAGCCCCAGGACAGTGAAAAGCCCGCCGCCGAGGAGTGATAAGCCATGGCCGAAACCAGTTCCAGCGCTCAGGTTCAGCCCGAAGCCGCGGTCGAAACCCTGGAAGCCGGCGATTTCGCCTCGCTACTCCAGCGAGAGTTCAAGCCGAAATCGGATCAGGCCAAGGAAGCGGTCGAGCATGCCGTCCGCACGCTGGCCGAACAAGCGTTGCAACATACGACGCTGATCTCCAGGGATGTGCTCAAGTCCATCGAATCCTTGATCGCGGCGCTCGACCAAAAGCTGAGCGAGCAGCTTAACCTGATCATGCACCACCCGGATTTCCAGCAGCTCGAAAGTGCTTGGCGCGGTCTGCATTATCTCGTCAGCAACACCGAAACGGACGAGATGCTGAAGATTCGCGTCATGAACATCTCGAAGAAGGAACTGCACAAGACCTTGAGAAAGTACAAGGGTACCGCCTGGGACCAGAGCCCGATCTTCAAGAAGATTTACGAGGAGGAATACGGGCAATTCGGCGGCGAGCCGTTCGGTTGTTTGGTGGGAGACTATTACTTCGACCATAGCCCGGTTGACGTGGAGCTGTTACAGGGGATGGCCCAGGTTGCCGCCGCCGCGCACTGCCCGTTTTTGGCCGGTGCCGGACCCACGGTTATGCAAATGGATTCCTGGCAGGAGCTGAGCAACCCACGCGATCTGACCAAGATTTTCCAAACGCCGGAATATGCCTCCTGGCGGTCCTTGCGCGAATCCGAGGATTCCCGCTACCTTGGCTTGGCGATGCCGCGATTCCTGGCGCGGCGGCCTTACGGGGCGAAATCGGATCCGGTGGAGGAGTTCGATTTTGAAGAGGATGTGGAGGGCGCCGACCACAACAAGTACACATGGGCCAATTCCGCCTACGCCATGGCCCGGAACATCAACATGGCCTTCAAGCTCTACGGCTGGTGTACCCAGATTCGCGGTGTCGAGTCTGGCGGCGCGGTGGAGAATATGCCCACCCACACCTTCCCAACCGATGATGGTGGAGTGGACATGAAGTGTCCGACCGAGATCGCCATCAGCGACCGCCGCGAGGCGGAACTGGCTAAGAACGGTTTCATGCCGTTGATCCACAAGAAGAACACCGATTTCGCTGCCTTCATCGGTGCTCAGTCCCTGCAAAAGCCGGGGGAGTACAACGACGCCGATGCCACCGCCAACGCCAATCTGTCGGCGCGCCTGCCTTATTTGTTCGCGGTCTGCCGGTTCGCGCACTATCTAAAATGCATGGTGCGAGACAAGATCGGATCGTTCAAGGAACGCGACGACATGCAGTACTGGCTGAACTCGTGGATTAAAAACTACGTGGTCAGCAATCCCGAGTCGGTGGGCGAGGAGACCAAAGCGAAATATCCCTTGTCCGCAGCGGAAGTGATGGTCGAGGAAGTGGAGGGCAATCCCGGCTACTACACCTCGAAATTCTTCCTGCGGCCGCACTACCAGCTTGAGGGTCTGACGGTATCGTTGCGACTGGTGTCCAAATTACCCTCGGCCAAGGGCGGCGGCTAACGGGTAGCCAGCGCCGCCTTGGGTACTCCGCTTAGGGGTGCGCGGGTGAACCGGTTCAGAATGGCTTGTTCCAGTTCATTTTGGCGTCACCTTTTTTTGAAGTCCTCCAAGGCGGTTTCAGTTTTTTACTAAAAATCAAGTAGTTATTTTTTGGCACGGATGGTGCTATAACTAGATCAGACGCTGGCCGCATTCGACGAAAGACGGCACGAATCAACGATCGAATGGGGGGTGTTGACCGAGTGAAGCAGTGAACAAGGGGACATCCGTTGGATGTTCATGATTATGATCCGATCGAAATGAGGTAACGCAAATGGCTGTTGACATTTTTTTGGACATCAAAGGCATCAAGGGTGAATCGCGGGATAAGGAGCACGCGGGCAAGATCGACGTGCTGGCCTGGAGCTGGGGCCTGAGCCAGTACGGCTCCGGACACGTCGGTGGCGGTTCGGGTTCCGGCAAGGTGAACGTGCAGGATATGTCGGTCACCAAGTACGTCGATAAGGCATCTCCGGACATCATGGGGAAATGCTCGACTGGCAAGCACTACGACGAAGCCACGCTGATTCTGCGTAAGGCGGGCGACAAGCCCATGACGTATATGACGATCAAGATGACTCAGGTTCTGATCACGTCGTATTCGACCGGCGGTTCGGGCGGTGAAGATCGGTTGACCGAGAACGTCTCCCTCAACTTTGCCAAGGTGGAAGTGAATTACACCGAGCAGAAGGCGGACGGTAGCGAAGGTGACAAGCCGAAGTTTACGTTCGATATTGCGGCCAACTCCAAGGCGTAATCTCGGCGCGCTATCGGGGAGCGGGGGGGAACGGTTTGCGTTTCTCCCCTCGCCCGATGGTTTTTCCGGACTTGGACCGGCTTCCGGCCGATGGAGAAGAGGGTAAGCCATGCATGCACATCAGGCTCAGCAGCTGTTGCGCGAGGGCCATCCGCAAGAGGCGTTGCAATCCCTGCAAGCCGAGATTCGCAAGGCTCCCGCTGATTCCGAGCTACGCGTATTTTTGTTTCAGTTGCTGGCGGTCATGGGGCAGTGGGAGCGAGCGCTGACCCAACTGCGCGTGCTGAGCGAGATGGATCCGGCGACGTTGCCGATGGTGCGAACCTATCGCGAGGCCATCCAGTGCGAGTTGTTGCGTGCGGACGTATTCGCGGGCCGGCGTTCGCCCTTGATCTTCGGCGACCCCGAATCTTGGGTGGCGTTGCTACTCGAAGCGTTGCGCCTGAGTGCCGATGGTCATCACGATCAGGCCCGGGAGGTGCGCGAGCGGGCCTTCGAAGCCGCCGAGGTGGTTTCCGGCACGTTGGATGACCAGCCGTTCGCCTGGATCGCCGATGCCGATCCTCGACTAGGACCGATGCTGGAGGCCATCGTGAACGGCCGCTACTATTGGATTCCGTTCCAGCGGATCCGAACCATCGCCTTCGAACAGCCCGTTGATTTACGGGATTGCGTCTGGATGCCTGCCCAGTTCACCTGGGCTAATGGCGGTGAAACCGTCGGCTTCATCCCAGCGCGCTATCCCGACTCGCAGGCTAGCACCGATCCGCTGGTACAACTGGGCCGCAAGACCGCATGGTTGGAAAACGAAAGCGGAACCTGCGTGGGGCTGGGCCAACGTATGCTGGCGACCGACGGTGACGAATATCCACTGCTCGACATCCGGCGAATCGAGCTGGATTTCCAGGAAGATCCCACGGAAGAAATCAAGCTGGAGGCGGGTATCGGCGATGGCTGAACTGACGCCCAAGGAGCGTTTGCAGCCCTCGCTGCTGGATCGGTTGACCGACGACGAGCCTGATCACCCGCAGGAATCTCGCGACAAGCGCGTGCTGTCCATGCTCCGGTTGCGGGAGTGCGTCCTGCGTGATTTGGCCTGGTTGCTGAACGCTAGCTGCATGCCGATCAGCGAGGACATCGAACGCTATTCCTTCGCGGCCCGATCCGTCGTCAATTACGGGCTGCCTTCCCTGGCGGGGATGATGGCCCACGGTCTGGATGCGATCGCACTGGAGCAAACGCTCCGTCAGGTGCTCGTGGATTTCGAGCCGCGCATCCTGCGCGATTCGCTGCGGGTCCGCGTCAATCTCACCGGTGAGCACATGAGCCGCAATGCTCTGACCTTCGAGATCGAAGGCGAACTGTGGGCACAGCCCCTGCCCTTGCAATTGTATTTGAAGACGGAGATCGACTTGGAGAGCGGTCAGGTGAAAATCGAAGAAGCTGGTCAGACGAGGTTGCACTGAGTGAATCCGCGCCTGCTCGATTACTATAACCGGGAGCTTCAGCACCTGCGTGAGATGGGCGGCGAGTTCGCCCGCGAATTTCCGAAGATCGCCGGCCGGCTCGGCCTGGAAGGATTCGAGTGCGCTGATCCCTACGTCGAGCGCTTGCTCGAAGGGTTCAGCTTCCTGGCGGCGCGGGTGCAACTCAAGATGGATGACGAGTTCCCGCGCTTTACCCAGCATTTGCTGGAGATGATTTATCCGCACTATCTGCTGCCGACTCCGTCGATGTTGGTGGCCCAGTTCCGGCCGGAGCCGACCGAGGGTTCACTTGCGCAAGGATTCGTCATTCCCCGGGGAAGCGAATTGCGGAGTCTGTTGGGCAAGGACGAGCAGACTTCTTGTGAGTACCGAACAGCGCACGATGTGACGCTGTGGCCGCTGGAATTGACCGAGGCTCAGTATTTCGCCGGCAAGGAGCCGGTCGCCCAACTGGATCTGCCCGATTTGCCCAAGGTCCGCGCTGGCATCCGGCTGCGATTGCGTTCGACCTTGCCCGGGTTATCCTTCGACAAGATGGGATTGGAGCGATTGCCGCTCTTTTTGCAGGGTAGCGATACGCTGCCGGCGCGGCTTTACGAGCAATTGCTGGCCAACGCCGTCATGCTGGTGGCTCGGCCGGGCCAGCGGCCGGCGCCCTGGCATGAGGTCATCGCCAAAAGCGCGATCCGACGGGTCGGGTTTGAGGACGAGCAGGCACTGCTGCCATGCACGCCGCCCTCGTTCCAAGGCTATCGGTTGCTGCACGAATACTTCTCGTTTCCGCAGCGGTATCTGTTCGTGGAACTGGGCGGGTTGGGGCCGGCGACGCGCCGTTGCACCGGCAATGAGTTGGAGCTCCTGATTCTGCTCAACCGCGTGGACCCGGCTCTGGAAAACGTGGTGGCGACCGAAAATTTTACCCTCTTTTGCGCTCCGGCCATCAACCTGTTTCCCAAGCGAGCGGATCGCATTCACCTGAGCGATCAGGTCGCGGAGCACCATGTAGTGCCCGATCGTACCCGGCCGATGGATTTCGAGGTTTACCAAATCACCGGCGTAACCGGCATCGGCACCGAGGGCGAGGAGCAAGAGTTTCTGCCGTTCTACGCCAGTTATGATCGGGTTAGCCAGCGTGACCTGCGGTCGTACTATACGATTCATCGGCTGCCGCGCCTGTTGTCTACCCGACAACGGCGCGTCGGGCCACGCTCCAGCTATGTCGGCAGCGAAGTCTACCTGGCGTTGGTGGATGCCGACGAAGCTCCCTATCGGACCGGTCTGCGGCAACTGGCGGTCACCACGGTGTGTACCAATCGCGATTTGCCGCTGCACATGCCCATCGGGCGGGGCGACACCGACTTTACTCTGGCCTCGGGCGCACCGGTTCGATCGGTGCGTTGCGTGGCAGGGCCCACCCGGCCGCGCCCGTCCCACGCCCACGGGGATACCGCTTGGCGGTTGATCAGTCATCTGGCCCTGAATTATCTGTCGATTGCCGACACCGACCCTCATCAGGGCGCGGTGGCGCTCCGGCAGTTGCTGGCGTTGTACGGCGAGCTGGCGGAGATGGCGACCCGCAGGCAAATCGATGGTGTCAATTCGGTACAAACCGTGCCGATCACGCGGCGCGCGCCGGTGCCGGGCCCTATCGCGTTTGCCCGGGGTCTGGAGGTCACCGTCACCCTTGATGAAGCCGCCTTTGAGGGCGTGGGTATTTTCCTGATGGGGGCGGTGTTGGAGCGGTTTTTCGCCAAGTACGTTTCCATCAATTCGCTGACCGAGACGGTGGTCAGATCGACCGAACGGGGCGAGATTATTCGATGGCCAGTCCAGATCGGGCGCAGACATACGCTGTAGCCCTGTTCGAGGCGCTGCGGCGCGAGCCGTATGCTTTTCATTTTTTTCAGGCGCTGCGGCGGTTGGAATGTCTGTACCGCGATCAGCCCCGGCTGGGAAAATCGACCCGACTGGTCGACGATCCGGTACGCCTGGCGCAAGAGCCTTCGCTGACTTTCGCGCCGGCCACGCTGGCGGCGTTCGATCCGGGGAGTGAAGGTCGGCCGCCACGGCTGTCCGAATATTTTCTGGGGCTATTTGGTCCGAATGGACCGCTGCCGCTGCATCTGACCGAGTACGCCCGCGACCGTTGGCGCAACCACGATGATCGGACGTTCGCCTGGTTCGCCGACATTTTCCACCACCGGATGCTGGGCCTGTTCTACCGGGCTTGGGCCGATACCCAACCGACGGTCAGTTACGATCGACCGGAAACCGACCGTTTTAACGTTTATATCGGTGCCCAGTTTGGCTCTGGGGATGCCGTCGCTGTGGAACCGGGACGCGGTGCCGGATCTTGCCAAGTTCCATTACGCCGGCCGCCTGGTGTGCCAGACCCGTAACGCCGAAGGCTTGCAGGCGATTCTTGCCGATTTTTTCAAGATATCGGTCCTCATCGAAATGTTTGTTGGACATTGGCTGCCGCTGTCCGAAGCCAGTCGTTGCCGGTTGGGGGAAACGCCGGCCACGGGCCTGCTGGGGATGACAGCGGTCATCGGCGAGCGGGTATGGGATTGCCAATATCGATTTCGCATCGTCATGGGGCCGATGACGCTGGGCGAATTCCAACGGCTTTTGCCAGGTCGCGATAGCCTGCGGCGGTTGGTTGCCTGGGTTCGCAATTACGTCGGCGACGAGTTGCTGTGGGATGTTAATTTGATCCTCAAAAAGGAAGAGGTCCCCCCGCTGATGTTGGGCGAGGGCTCGCAACTGGGGTGGACGACTTGGTTAACCGATCGACCCTTGGCACGCGATGCCGATGATCTGAAATTAGATGCCGTGACCTACTGTACCTGATCTTTTTGATTCAGCGATTATTGAACGACTTAAACGCCACCGGAGTCCGAATCTATGGCCGAAATCAGTCGCGTCGCTCTGTTCGGGAAATTGAACAGCGTCGGCTACAAAGCTATCGAAAGCGCCACCGTTTTCTGTAAGCTGCGAGGCAATCCCTACGTGGAACTGGTGCATTGGCTGCACCAAATCTTGCAACTTCAGGACTCGGATCTGCACCGGATCATCCAGCACTTCGGACTGAATCCGGGCAAGGTCGCCAAGGACTTTACCGAGGCGCTGGATCGCCTGCCGCGCGGAGCGACCTCGATCTCCGATCTGTCGTCGCATGTGGACACGGCGGTGAAGGAGGCGTGGGTTTACGCGACCTTGATGTTCAGTGATAGCCAGGTGCGTACCGGCCATCTGGTGGTCGGCATTCTAAAGACCGCTGATTTGCGCAACGCGCTGCTCGCGATCTCGCGAGAATTCGACAAGGTCAAGCTTGATACCTTGACCGAGCAGTTTGCGACCCTCGTCGCGGCATCCCCGGAATCCGGGTTGCGTGCCTCGGACGGCTCCCAGGTCGGCGGCGGCGCGGCACCCGGCGAGGCCAGTGAGGCGATGGCGCCCGCGCAGATGGGGAAACAGGAGGCGCTCCAGCGTTTCTCGGTCGATCTCACCGAACGGGCACGCAAGGGCGAGCTGGACCCCATCGTCGGCCGCGACGAGGAAATCCGCCAGATCGTCGATATTCTGATGCGCCGCCGCCAGAACAACCCGATCCTGACCGGTGAGGCCGGCGTCGGTAAGACAGCGGTCGTGGAAGGTTTCGCTCAGCGCATCGCGTCTGGCGACGTGCCCCCACCCCTCAAGGAGGTAACGCTACGGGTGCTGGACGTGGGGTTGTTGCAGGCTGGCGCCAGCATGAAAGGCGAATTTGAGAACCGACTGCGGCAGGTGATCGACGAGGTGCAATCTTCTCCCAAGCCGATCATTCTGTTCATCGACGAAGCGCATACCCTGGTCGGTGCTGGCGGTGCGGCGGGTACCGGCGACGCCGCTAACCTGCTCAAGCCGGCGCTGGCGCGCGGTAAGCTGCGCACCATCGCCGCGACGACGTGGGCCGAGTACAAGAAGCACATCGAAAAAGACCCCGCCCTGACCCGTCGGTTTCAAGTCGTCCAAGTCGGCGAGCCGAGCGAGGAAAAGACCATTTTGATGATGCGCGGCATGGCCTCGACCATGGAGCAGCATCATCGGGTACAGATTCTCGACGAAGCGTTGGAGGCGGCGGTCAAACTGTCGCATCGTTACATCCCGGCTCGCCAGTTGCCCGACAAGGCGGTCAGCCTGCTGGATACTGCTAGCGCCCGGGTGGCGATCAGCCTGCACGCGGTCCCGGCCGAGGTCGAGGATAGCCGCCGCCGTATCGAAGGTTTCAAAACTGAACTGGAGATCATCGGCCGTGAAACGGCGGTCGGTATCGATACCGCCCAGCGCGAAGCGGCAGCCACCGAAAAGTTACAGGCCGAGGAGGCGCGACTGACGGAATTGGAAGCCCGCTGGCAAGAGGAGAAGGGGCTGGTCGATCAAATTCTCGAACTGCGCGCCAAGTTGCGCGGCGACGGCGGCACAGTCGAAGCGGGGGCTGCCACCGAACCCGATCCGCAGCGGCAAACTTGGCTGGCGGAACTTCATGAACTCCAGACCAAACTGCACGAGTTGCAGGGCGAGTCGCCGCTGATTCTGCCTAGCGTGGACGCGCAAGCGGTGGCGTCGGTGGTCGCCGACTGGACCGGCATCCCGGTCGGGCGCATGGTCAAGAACGAAATCGAAACCGTGTTGAGTTTGGCCGATATTCTCAACCGCCGCATCATCGGCCAGCGTCATGCCCTGGAGATGATCGCGCGCCGTATCCAAACTTCGCGTGCCGCGCTGGACAATCCCAACAAGCCGATCGGCGTATTCATGCTGGCCGGCCCTTCCGGCGTGGGCAAGACCGAAACCGCCCTGACCTTGGCCGAAGCACTATACGGTGGCGAGCAAAACGTCATCACGATCAACATGAGTGAGTTCCAGGAGGCGCATACCGTTTCCACCCTCAAGGGTGCGCCGCCAGGTTACGTTGGTTATGGCGAGGGCGGAGTGCTCACCGAGGCCGTGCGCCGTCGGCCCTACAGCGTGGTGTTGTTGGACGAGGTGGAAAAAGCGCATCACGATGTTCATGAAATCTTTTTTCAAGTGTTCGACAAGGGCTGGATGGAAGACGGCGAGGGCCGGTTCATCGATTTCAAGAATACCCTGATTTTGTTGACTACCAATGTCGGTACCGACTTGATCATGAACATGTGCAAGGATCCGGAATTGCTGCCCGATCCGGAAGGTTTGGGTAAAGCATTGCGTGAGCCATTGCTCAAGGTATTTCCGCCCGCTCTGTTAGGGCGGTTGGTAACCATTCCTTATTATCCGCTTAGCGACGAGATGATTGGCGATATCGTGCGTCTGCAATTAGGCCGGATTGAGAAACGGATTAAGGAAAACCACAAGGTGCCATTCGGTTACGACGACGAAGTGGTGAAATTGATCGTTAGCCGTTGTACTGAACTGGAAAGTGGCGGACGGATGGTCGATGCAATCCTAACCAATACCATGTTACCGGCCATCAGTCAGGAATTCTTAACACGCATGGTGGAAGGGAAGCTGATCGCACGGGTACATGTGAGTGTACGAGATGGTGATTTTGGGTATGAGTTTGAATAAGGTCTAGTCGGTCGAGCATGTAGAGAGTAACTGTATGAGGATCCTACGCTCCGGGGTTTTAATGTTTATCTATTAATCTGTTGATTATTAGGCCATATTTCGGCTGATTTTGAGCGAAGATGCTCGTCGCGCTTATGAACAGACTTGTCCTGGCAATAGTGTTTTTTTCCGCTGCGTTGGCATGCGCGGAACCAGGATTGTTGATACCGACTGAGACTACGCTATCGTTTCAGACTTTAACTCTATTGCCTGGAAAGATAACAAAGATTGATCTTCCGGATACAATTGAGAATAGGAGTGGGCATATAGAGATTTTCGTAAAAATAAACCGAAAAGTGAGTATGCTCCCTTCTAGGGACAAGGCGGGTAGTTATGTGCTTTTTGATCGAGAAGAAATCGCAAAATTTGATGTTGTTATTTTTACTAATCAGGGCCGTGCTCTGAGGGCGAGAACCACCGATCAAGAACATTTTAATAAATTGGAAAATCCACATATGGACAACCAGATTATCTTCATTGCTGATCTGGTCCTTGGAGATAAAGAATCTGTTAATGCAGTTGGATTCACTTGCGATAAGAAAATAACCATACTCAAAGCGGCATGGTTTGATAGATTCCTAAAATAGAGTAAAGGTGATATTTATCCGGGCTTCTTTCAATATATGTAGTGGATTTCTTGGAAAAATTGTCGTGTATATAATGCGATAGAAAAGTTCAATAATATAAGTTGCTAAGTATCTGGTCGAAATTTTAGCCGGCTGTTATAACGATAACCATTTGAGAATACTTAAGATATAAATACTGGATGGCTTGCCCTACTGATTATGACATTCTGTCAATACACGAAATATTGACAATTTCTGTGCAGTGCATCTCCGGCAAGCATATTACCTCTAATGATTAATGCTCTATCTTCTCTCTTTTGGAGGATTGTTTTATGTCCCTCGTCAAAGAGCCCGCAGTTAAAGCTCCCTGGCCACCTATATCGAGTAATGATAAATTTTATCGCTGGCCAAAGCGTTATCTGGTTGGCGGGCAAAGAGGCGAAAATTTTTTTACTATCGCAAAAAAGAATGGGGTGGGAGCATCTGATCTTGTATATTACAATTTTCTTACCAAGGATCCAAAGGAAATCAATTGGTATCTTGCCAATTATGTAGGTTGTCCAGCGCCTAAAGCGGGGCAGAAATATTATAGCTTCGAAGGAGCAGTCTATGATGAAAAGAAAAATACTGGAGCCATTTTTATTCCAAAATTTGGTAGCCAATTAGCAGACTATCTGAATCGACTTGGTGAAAAAATTGTCGATGATTACAATAAATCGAATAATAAGGAGCCTGGTGGTCGATGTTACGAAGCGTGTTATGCCCGAGTCAAAGCCGCCGCAAAGCTGGTAGCAGTTTCGTTACCAGCATTTGACAACAAGAGCGCTTTTAGCCGCTTATGGGGCTCATTGATTTCCCCCAAGAAAACTTGGCTGGAGTTGCCGGAGGAGTATCGAGGCAAAGGTGCTCCGGGCGCTATGGCCTCGGTCGGTCTTGGTACGCTGGTCAACTCGGATGGCATTTGGGCTGGAAATTTGCAGCCGGGTGCGGTTATTCAGACTTGGGCAGTGGCCAGTGATTACGAACAGGTCCGCGATGGAGGTGGTCCAACCAGCTATGGCCACTCGTTTATTTTTCTGAACTACATTTACTCAGGCTCGGCGATATCGGGAATTGCCATTGCTGATCAAGGCTACCAGAGTAGTAGGCCACTCACCAAAGGTGACTATGGCTACTGGGTGGGCGCAAATCTTAGCATCAATCTCGCGCCATAGCGTGTAAACTCGCATGATTAAGTTTATACGGAATTTAATTCTTTTAAGATCGGCCGGTCAGTAGAATTAAGCAATGCATTGCGTGGCGCTCCATATCTTAATGCGGCTTGGACCTTAAAGCGATAACGATAATTTCGCTGCTTCCAAACTGCTTTGCTATCACAGTGTGATGTTTCCGGTAATCGGATGGGATCGAATATGACGCTAATTTTCTGTTGGCGAGGACGATATGCCGGTTTTATCGTCAGCGATTGCTTATTTGCGCCAGATGGCCGCTATCTTGGCTGGCGTGATTCGCAGGCTAAGGTTTGGAAGGCCAACGGTTTCTTTCTGGGAGAAATCGTCCAAGAGCATTACATTTTGCGGCGGACCAATCAGACCGCACCAGTACGGCAGACCCCTCGGGTACCACCGGTGCCGGCTGAGCCACCCATGCCGCCCGCGAATCGTATCAGCGAAACTGCCCCGGCCGGGGTGGCTCGATCCGCTGGAGGAGTTGCTGCGCTTCCCGACTCCAGAGGAATTGATTGGGGTGTGGTGGCAGGACGCTCAACGGGTCGAGCTGAGGGCCGATGGGGAATTTACATGGACTGTATCGCCGACCCATGAGACCACGGGACGGTGGGAATTGCGCGGTTCCTTGCTCTTTCTGCGACGCTGGTTGGAGGGCGAGCTCGAAGTCGTTCCGGCCTACCGCATCATCGAATTCAAGGGTGATGAGTTGTTGTTGCGCTGGCTGGCGACCGATCAGCGAACATTGCCTTTCTGGCTTCGCCGCGCCGAGCCCCTTCCCGCCGGTTCCTGAGATACACCGCTGACGCTGCGGTGGGCGAGGAAGGGGGTTCTGTGGTCCGACCGAGAACGCCAAGAACCGACTTGTGCCTCGGATCTCCGGCCCCGGTCGCGACTGGCCAGCCAAATCGCTTAGAAGTTGCTCGATTAACTGGATTCTTGACGGGTTCGACGCTATCTTGAGCTGTCCTTGCGCACCGGGCGATTCGCTGTCCGCGCCAAGTGCTTCCCTCGGTTTCCCATACCTGGAGATAGCTTTCAATGGTCGAATTCGATGATATACGGCAACTGATCGGCGAGCTGTTGCTTTTGGGCGACCGGATGGGAAAGCTGGGTCCGGACACTCCGCTGATGGGCAGTATTCCGGAATTCGATTCGATGGCAGTGGTCACACTGATCAGCGCGCTTGAGGAACGATTCGGCATTCAAGTCCCGGACGACGAGATTAGCGCCGAAACCTTTGAAACGGTCGGCAAGATCCATGAGTTCGTCCTGGATAAGATCGCGACTGGAGTATGAGCTTCTCCTGCAACCGCGTGGCAGTCTCACCGACGAGGCTGCAAGCGTGGCAGGGATAGCTTGGAAAGTCGGTTTGGCGCTGGCCACCAGCATTCCGCCAGGAATGCTGGAATGCGCTGCTCTAGCCAATAGTTGGCCCGCCACGGCCATGGACCGGCCACAAATCCGACATGGCCGCCGTTGCGACTCAGTTCCAGGCGGATGTGGGAGGAGAGTTCCGCCGCGTTTGGCGCTGTTTCCGGTGACATGAATGGATCGTCCAAGGCGTGTAGGATCAAGGTCGGAACCCTGATCCGCCCTAGGAACTGGCGACAGCTGGCGCGAGTGTAGTAGTCGCTGACGCTCGCATAGCCGTGCAGCGGTGCGGTGATGCGATCGTCGAAGGCGTAAAAATTCTGAAGTACCGATAGTTGGTCCAGGGCGACCGGCCCGTCCGTCCGGTGTCGGAATTTGTCGCGATAGCCCCGCTTCAGTTTGTCTAACAGGTGCCATTGGTAGAGCCGCGAGAAGCCCTTGCCCAAGCGTCGGGCAGTATCTTCGAGGAGGAACGGCACCGATACCGCGACGGCAGCGCGCAAGGGCGGGTCGTCGGCGGTTTCACCCAACCACTTCAGCAGGGCATTTCCGCCGAGCGAGTACCCCACCACGGCCAGCGGCGTGGCCGGTTGCCGCTGGTGCAGTCGGTCCACGACATGCGCGATATCGGCGGTATCGCCAGCGCAATAACTGCGGGCCAGCCGATTGGGTTCGCCGCTGCGACTGCGAAAGTGCATGACCACCCCACGCCAGCCCCGGCGGTCGGCGGCAGCTAACATCCCGGCTGCGTAGTGCGAGTCGCTGGAGCCTTCCAAGCCGTGCACGACCAGTACGATGGGTCCTTGCTCGCCACGGGTCCAGTCCAGATCCAAGAAATCGCCGTCGGGCAACTCCAGCCGCTCGCGGCGCAACGGCACGCGAGGCCGGCGCCGACACAGAACCGGCCAGAGTGTTTGCGCGTGCGGGCCGGGTAGCCACCAAGCCGGACGGAAATCGGCCGGTTCGATATCAGGAGGACCGTTCATTCAGGGGAGCGACTCGCAAACACGCGAATCCCGCTATCCCACATGCTTCAGCTTTCGCGCCCGGCGGGCGGGCTCAGATGTGAAACGATAGAGATTGGAATACATCTCCAGTCATGCCCTGCAATATGCTCAGAGCGTCCCAGTCATCCCAGGATTCCTGGATCCGGCCATCGTCGAGTCCGGTGAAAACTCATGCCAGTCACCGACATCGCTTGGCCGCTGGGCGCGATACCCATGAACTCACCCCGGTGTGTGCCGCAGGCGATCCAGCGCGAAGCGACCTTGTGACCCTCGGCGATTTGGTCCTGAATTTCAAAGCGGGTATCCGGAAAAGAAAAATGATACATCGCGACCAGTTGTTTGAACGCTTCGACGCCGCGCACCGGCTCCGGCAAGGTTGCGATGTGTCCGACATAGTCAGACGATAAAATCTCATCGGCGACTGCCAGGTTGCCTTGGCTCCAAATCGCTTCAAAGCTGCGCCGGACCAAGGCTTTATTGGCTTCTAATGCGCTGTTGTCTGCCATTGCAGCTGCTCCTTCGGTAGGCGGGATGCAACACGCCGCGCTTGAAACGTGGTTTAAGTGTAATCCTTTCCTAACTTTGTCGCCACGGGTTGGACAGGTCAGACCTGCTATAATCGGCGGCAGTCCGTACCAAGCTCCGTCTTGTCTCGCGGGGCATGCTTCATGAAAGGTCCGTGCCGTTGGTGGCCGTATCGTCCGCCGGCATTGTCTTGCGCAATCACCAACCGGCCGAGAGGGATCGGATCATGCCACAACAAAATCCATCGTATTTTCAGGATCTCGATGCTTGCGTGGAGGAGATCATCGTCCGGGTCGGCAAGCAGATCATGCTCGGTATTCCACTGGGGATTGGCAAGCCGAATCCCCTGGTGAACGCGTTATATCGGCGGGCAAAAGCAGACCCGACGATACAGCTCAAGATTCTGACTGCAATTACCCTCGAAACGCCGAAGGGATCCAGCGATCTGGAAAAGCGGTTCCTGGAATCGTTCGTTGCGCGGGTATTCGGCAACTATCCCGATTTGGAGTACGCGGGCGATTTGCGAACCGGTCAGTTGCCTCCTAACGTGGAAATTGCGGAATTCTTCCTTAAGCCGGGGGGATTCATGAACGTACCGATGCAGCAGCAGAACTACATCAGCACCAATTACACCCATGCCGCACGGGATCTGATGGAAAATGGCATCAACGTCCTAGCCCAGATGGTCGCGACCCGCGAGGTGGAGGGAGAGCCGTGGTTCAGCCTCGGTAGCAATCCGGACGTGACCTTAGATTTGTTGCCAGCCATCAAGGTAGCGCGCCGCGAGGGGCGGCCGGTGGTGACGGTTGCCCAGGTCAACCGCCAGATGCCGTTCATGTACAACGACGCCATGGTCCAGCCCGCCGCTTTCGATCTGGTGCTCGACCATTCCGATTACGATTTCCGGCTATTCGGTACTCCTAACATGCCGGTCGAGCATGCCGATTATCTGCTCGGTTTGCAGGCCAGCGCCCTGATTCGCGACGGCGGGACCTTGCAGATCGGGATTGGCTGCCTGAGTGACGCCATCGTCCATTTCTGCCGGCTTCGGCAGCGACAAAACGCGCTTTACCAGCAGCTCTTGGCCGATTTCGGCATCCTGGAACGCTACGGCGATTTGATCGAGCGGGTCGGCGGGATCGAACCGTTCGAGCAAGGTCTGTACGGCGCCAGCGAGATGTTCGTCAACGGGTTTCTGCACTTGTACCGGGACGGTATCCTCAAGCGCAAGGTTTACGACAGCATCCCTTTGCAGCGTTTGCTGAACGAGGGTGTCATCGGCGAATCCGTCGATGAACGGACCCTGCGGATTCTTTTGGAGCGGGGGGTGATTCCGGCCCGCCTGACCGAGGCCGATGTGGGATTCCTGCGTCGGTTTGGGATTTTCAACGACCGGGTTCGCTACGAGGATGGCGAACTGGTGCTGGGCGAAACCGTGCGGGTGTCCGCCAACCTGGATCAGCCAGCGAGTTATTCCGCTGTCGTCGAGGACGGATTGGGGGATCATCTCAGGGGTGGGATCCTGCTGCACGGCGGTTTCTTCATGGGGCCGCAGGATTTTTATGAAGCACTGCGCGTTTTGCCGGAACAGGACAGCCGCCGGATTTGCATGACCACGGTACGAAAGGTCAACCATCTTTACAATGGCGAGGAACTGGCGGTACTGCAGCGACGGAACGCCCGCTTCATCAACACTACGATCATGATGACGCTAATGGGCGCGGCAGTGTCTGACGGCTTGGAAAATGGCCAGGTGATTAGCGGAGTCGGCGGTCAGTACAACTTCGTGGCCATGGCCCACGAGCTGCCCGATGCCCGTTCTATCTTGTTGCTGCGCAGTACCCGAGCGAGTGGTTCAACTCTTTCCTCCAACATCATCTGGAACTACGGCCATTCAACCATCTCACGTCATCTACGCGATATCGCGATCACGGAGTACGGCATCGCCGATTTGCGCGGCCGTTCCGACAAAGCGGTTATCAGCGCCTTGCTCAATATTGCCGACTCCCGGTTTCAACCCGAGCTGTTGGAAAAAGCCAAACGGGCAGGCAAGCTTCCTCGGGATTACCAAATTCCAGAGCGCTATCTCCAAAATACGCCTGAAAAGGTTCAAGCCCAGATTGAGAAGTACAAGAAGATGGGGCTATTACCGGATTTTCCGCTGGGGACCGATTTCACCGAGGATGAAATCGTGCTGGGACGGGTGCTCAAGGGGCTTAAGCTGCGGTTGTCGTCCAAGACCGATTTGATGAAGACCCTCATGAAAGCAATGACGGTCGGCTCGACGCCCGAATCGGCGAGGCGGTATCTAGCCCGCCTGCAACTCGATCAGCCGACCACCCAGAGGGAGAAGATGATTCAGAAATTCATTGTTTCCGAACTGGTGGCCGGCGGCTACGTCTGAAAAAAAACGAGGCGGGGAAATCCCACGCCTCGTCGTGATCGTAACTGGCTTTCAGGCCAGTGACTTATTCTGGCTGCGCCAGCTCTTCCTCGGCCGCGACCGGCGCTGGGCTTGCTGCTTCCTTGGAAGCCACCGATTCCAGCGGCGTTTCCTCCTCGATACTGGCCACAATCGGCTCAGGTTCCGGCAACGGCTCCGGCCGCAGGATGATGCCGCCCAGCGGCGGTACGGTAATGGAGATCGAGTAGGGGAGTTCCATCCAAGGCCGCTCCTCAGTGGTTAACTCGATTCCACCGTTGCCGACCCCGCTACCGCCGTAGAAATGAGAATCGGAATTGAGCACTTCCGTATAGCGGCATTGGCGCGGTACGCCGATACGGTAGTTGTAACGCGGCACGGGAGTGAAATTGACCACCACCACCAGGAAGTCGTTATCCTTCTTCCGCAAGTAGCTCAGAATGGATTGTTCGGCGTCGTGGCAATCGATCCAGGAGAAGCCTTGCCACTCGAACTCGAAATGGTGCAATTCTGGGGAGTCGTGGTAGAGCTGGTTTAAATCCTTCACCAACAATTGCATGCCCTGGTGGAAACCGTACTGGAGCACGTACCAGTCGAGCGTGGTGGCGCTGTTCCATTCGGTGCCCTGGCCAAATTCGGTACCCATGAACAGCAGCTTTTTGCCGGGATGCGTGAACATGTAGGTGTACAGCAGCCGCAGGTTGGCGAAGCGCTGCCACTCGTCGCCCGGCATTTTGTTCAGCATTGAGCCCTTGCCGTGCACCACTTCGTCGTGCGAGAACGGCAACATGAAGTTTTCGGTGAAGCAATACAGCATGCTGAACGTCAGCAGGTCGTGGTGATATTTGCGATGGACCGGATTCTGCGACATGTAGCGCAATGTGTCGTTCATCCAGCCCATGTTCCATTTCATGCTGAAACCCAGGCCACCGAGGTAGGTGGGCCGAGTGACCTGCGGCCAGGAGGTCGATTCCTCGGCGATCACCATCGCGCCGGGATGCTCGCTGTGCACCACGGTGTTGAGTTCGCGCAGAAAATCGATCGCTTCCAGATTTTCGCGTCCACCATACTTGTTGGGAATCCACTCGCCTTCCTTGCGCGAATAGTCCAAGTAGAGCATCGAGGCAACCGCGTCCACTCGCAGCCCGTCGAGATGGAATTCCTCCAGCCAGTACAGGGCGCTGGACAGCAGGAAGTTTTTTACCTCGTAGCGGCCGAAATTGAAGATGAGCGTGGACCAGTCGAGGTGCTCGCCTTTGCGCGGATCGGCGTGCTCGTAGAGCGGCTCGCCGTCGAACCGAGCGAGGCCGTGCGCGTCCTTGGGGAAATGCGCTGGCACCCAGTCGAGAACCACGCCGATATTATGCTGGTGGCAGTAGTCCATGAAATAGCGGAAATCGTCCGGCGTACCGAAACGGCTGGTCGGCGCATAGTAGCCGGTGGTCTGGTAACCCCACGACGCGTCATAGGGATGTTCGGTGACTGGCAGCAATTCGATGTGGCTAAAACCCAGTTCCTTGACGTAATCCACCAGTTGGTGGGCCAGTTCACGGTAGTTGATGAACTCACCCTCCGGCCCGCGCCGCCAGGAGCCGAGATGGACTTCGTAGATGGACATCGGCTGGTGCAGCCAATCAACGCTTTTACGCTGGCTCATCCAGGCTTCGTCGCCCCAAGCGTAGGTGTCGTGCTTTGGCACGATAGTGGCGGTGCTGGGCCGCATTTCGAAATGCTGGCCGTAGGGGTCCGATTTCAGCAGGATCGATCCGCTGTGGCGGTTGCGGACTTCGAATTTGTAAAGATCCCCTGGATACAGGTTGGGGATGAACAGCTCCCAGATACCGCTGCCGCCGCGCACCCGCATCGGATGAATCCGGCCGTCCCAGCGATTGAAGCTGCCGACCACGCTGACCCGCTCGGCGTTGGGCGCCCAAACCGCGAATAGCACCCCAGCGACGCCGTCCGCTTGATGCAGGTGGGCGCCCAAGAAGCGGTAAGCGTGCCAGTGCTTGCCTTCGCCGAACAGATACAAGTCGAAATCAGGCACTTGTGGTGGGAAACAGTACGGATCGTAGGAAATGTGCTCGTGGTGATCGGAATCACGCCAGATCAGACGATAGCGGTCGGGGACTTGATCCGGCTTGCCCTGCCATTCGAATAGATCCGTGTTCGGGATGCGTTCCATCGCATGATTGCCCTCGGCGATGTGCACCTCTTGGGCATAGGGCAAGTGAGCGCGCACCACGACTTTCTTGTCCTGGGGATGACGACCCAGTAAGGCGAAGGGATCGTGATGGCGGGCTTCAATGATGCGTTGTAGTTCGGGATTGAGTTTCGGGCTCGTCACGTTTTTCATCCTGTTTTATGTTGACGGTGGAAGTCGTGCCCGACGGTGGTTGGTGCTCCAGTATCGCAAACGGCCCGTCGAGGGTTGTCGCCAGTGTCGCAGCCTTGCGGGGCGTCGGGTGAGCGAGGGGCGTCTGGAGCCGGACGTCAAGCGCCGTGCGTGCCAATCTTTTCATTATAACCTGAATCCTCAAAAGGATGGTTGGTGAGGGTATCACCGTTCGATCGAGGCTACTTAAAATATACCGCTCGGCGAGAGTCACCGCGAGGACGCGCCGATGCGGGGCTCCGGGCAGGATGATCGGCGTGGACCACCCCTAGGCGTCAGCTGTCGATGGGATCCCATCACCACGGGCGTCGATTCGGAGTGTGGATCGGCTGGATCTCTCCGATGCCTGGACTGTCCGGGGAGCGTGCGCCTTGGTGGGTTTCGTCGCGTGTTGGCATCCCTGCACGGCCATAGTCTGATAAGATTATGACCGCATGATCCATACGATTAATAACCCGTCTAAAATGCATCCAAAGGGCGATCCATGAACTCTCGTAAACTGCTTGCATCCGCGTTGGTGTTGGGGCTAGGCGCGCTAGCCGGTTGTTCCGGGGAGCAACAGGCCAAGCCGGTGAGCTTTCAAAAGGACGTGTTTCCAATTCTGAAGGCGAGTTGCGCGGAGTGTCACACCCCGCCTAATGGCGAGGGCTATCAAAAGACGGGCCTGTCGATGGCCACGTATGAGGATCTGATGAAGGGCACCAAGCTGGGTAAAGTCATTATCCCCGGCCAAAGTCTCAATAGCAGCCTGAACCGGCTGATCGAAGGTCGCGCCGGCGTCGATCCTTCCATTCAGATGCCACACGGCAAGGTCAAGCTGCCGGAGGCACAATTGGTCATGATCCGCCAATGGGTGGATCAAGGTGCCAAGAACAACTAGCCCGCGCCTCGTATTACCCGCTTTTCCGCCAGCCTTCCCGACATTGGGTGGGCTGGGGGTCGCTTGATTATTCCAATAAATTTCGACGACGCAAATTCGTCCGCTCAAACTCCTCGTCCGCTCCCTGGCCCGATTTCCGGTCAGGGGTTGTCGCGTTTCATTCTGGACGTTTTTCGGGAGTGCTTATGGTCAGCTCCAGGCAAACCGCGCTGGCCGGCGCGGATTTCGACACTTGGCTCGATACGCTTCGAATTGACTGGCCGACCTCTCAAATCGAGAGCATCCGAAACGCTTACGTGCTGAGCGGTGAACCGGATTTGGCCGTCGCCGATCTGTTGACCGATCTCGGCATGGATCACGAGGTGATCGCCGCCGCGCTGTTGCACGAATCGATCGCGACCGCACAAATCAAGCTTGATCGAGTGCGGGAAACATTTGGTTCGGGGGTCGCCAGTCTGGTAGACGGGATCATCAAGCTCGACGCCATCGGCGAGTTGCACCAGAGCGGCCAACATGAGGGCCGCCAACTGGAAAGCCTGCGCAAGATGCTGCTGGCCATGGCCCAGGATGTGCGAGTCGTGTTGATCAAGCTGGCGATGCGCTTGCACACGCTGCGCCAGCTCAGTCGCGCGCCCGAGGCGGAACGGCGGCGCATTGCTCGGGAAACCCTGGATATCTTCACCCCCTTGGCCAACCGATTGGGCATCGGGCGCATCAAGTGGGAAATGGAAGATTTAGCCCTGCGCTATTTGGATTCGGCGGTTTACAAGCAGATCGCCACCGCGCTCGACGAGCGCCGCACCGATCGGGAACGCTACATCGCTCGGGTGATGGAGGAATTGCGGGGTTGCCTGCGGCAGGCCGGTATCGTCGCCGAGGTCGGTGGCCGGGTGAAGCACATCTATAGCATCTGGCGGAAGATGCAGCGCAAGAATCTGTCCTTCGAGCAGATTTTCGACGTGCGGGCGGTACGGGTGATCGTTGGCACGGTCAATGACTGCTATGCCGCGCTTGGTGCGGTGCACTCGCTTTGGAACCACATTCACCAGGAATTCGACGATTATATCGCGCACCCCAAGCCCAACGGTTATCAATCGCTGCACACTGCGGTGATCGGTCCCGAGGGCCGCGCGCTGGAAGTACAGATTCGCACGCACGAGATGCATCAGAGCGCCGAGTTGGGCATCGCCGCGCACTGGCGTTACAAGGAGGGTGGCAAGGGACCGGGAAGCGTGACCGAACAGCAGATCGCTTGGCTGCGGCAAATGCTGGAGTATCGGGACGAGGAAGCCGACGACGGCGATTGGCTGGAGCGCTTCAAGGCCGAGGCATTTCAGGATCAGGTTTATGCCATCACGCCCAAGGGCGCCATCGTGGAATTACCTCAAGGCGCCACACCGCTGGATTTCGCCTATCACATCCATACCGAGGTCGGGCACCGTTGCCGGGGCGCCAAGGTCGATGGCCGGATCGTGCCGCTGACCTACGAGCTCAAGAACGGCGAACAGGTCGATGTGCTGACGACCAAGATTGGCGGACCTAGCCGCGACTGGCTTAGTCCGCACCTTGGCTACGTCAAGACCAACCGGGCCAAAGCCAAAATCCGCCAATGGTTTATCCAGCAGGATCAAGATAAGAGCGTGTCCGCTGGACGCGCTGCCCTGGAGCGGGAATTCCAGCGGCTGGGTATCAAACAGATCAAGCTGGAAAAGGCGGCTGATCAACTCGGTTTTCCCAAGCTGGAGGATTTATGCGCGGCCATCGGTCAGGGTGTGCTGACCACAGCGCAGGTGGTGGCCCGGCTGCAAGATCTGTTGCCGGCGCCGCCTGCGGCGGAAGGGGGTTTGCCGGTCTTGCGCAAGTTCAAACCTCCCGAGCCCGGCAAGGACGATGTGAAAATCCGTGGGGTGGGGCATTTGTTGACTCAGATGGCACAGTGCTGTCAGCCGGCGCCGTTCGAGCCAATCGCCGGCTATATTACCCAAGGACGTGGCGTGACCATTCATCGACAGGATTGCACTAATTTCCTGGGGTTGGCTAACCAGCATCACGAGCGGGTGATCGAGGTCGGTTGGGGGGAAACGCCAGCCACCTATCCGGTGGATATCATGATCGTTGCCCGCGACCGTTCCGGTTTGCTGCGCGACATCACCTCGATTCTGGCCAACGACTCGGTCAATGTGCTGAGGGCGGACACCCTGACCGATAAGGAAACGTCCATCGCGCGCATGGGGTTGACCCTGGAAATCATCGATGTGGTCCAACTCAGCCGGGTGCTCGACAAAATCAGTCAGCTACCCAATATCATGGCGGCCTATCGGAAAAGCTGAGGCGGTGACGTGCTCACGCAATGCGGGTCAGTAGCAAACGGGTTTCCCGCAACAGAAGGTTGCGTCGCAGCAGCAGGATCAGTCGACTACCGCCGCTTTGTCGCCATAGGGTAGCCGCTCGGATGCCGGCCAGCAGCAGGGCACGGATGCGGTTGGCGTTTTCGGGGTTGCTCAGATGGGTCTGGACGCCGTTGACCATGATGCGTGGCGACAGGGTGCTGATGTTTCTCAGGTAGATATCAGCGAAGCGGGCGATAGTGTTGCTGTGGTTGATCGGGAAGTGAGGCAGGTTCTGGATGATTTCCTCCAGGCTGGCGCCGATAGCCTTCAGTAAATCGGGGCGCCGGGAGAGCTTTCGCTCCAAGCCGAGCAACGCGATTGCGTAACGGGTCAGTTCGATATCGCTCGGATTGCCAAGCTGCTGTTCCAGCAAGCGCAAGCCGGGGCGCAGACGATGCAGGTCGCCGTAAATGTCGATGCTGCTGGTAGCATCGATCTTGAGCAGGCTGGCCAGGCAGGTATCGACATCCTCCATGCGGGCTTGGCCGCGCCGGGCGATGCCGCGCACTAGATCGGCCGCCTGCAAGACGCCGGCAAGCGCGATGACTCGGTCGTGGTCGGTCTGAGGCATGGGGCAGGATCGGCGAGGTTGGCTCAATCGAGAGCGGCATCGATGATGCCGCCGCCCAAGCAGTCGTCCCCTGCGTAAAAGACAATAGCCTGGCCAGGGGTGATCGCACGTTGCGGTTGGTCGAAGCGAACTTGGGCGCCATTGGCGTCCAGCGCTTCCAGCTCGCAAAGCTGGTCGGGTTGGCGATAACGGATCTTGGCCCGGCAACGCAGCGGTGAATGCGGAGGAGAATCGGCAATCCAGTGGAATTGCGTGGCTTGCAGCCGGCTGTGGAGCAGGCCGGGATGATCGTGGCCTTGAGCGACGATCAAGAGATTATGTTCCATATCCTTGCCTACGACATACCATGGTTCGCCGCTGCCCGCGCGCTGGCCGCCGATACCGAGTCCGTGTCGTTGGCCGATGGTGTGAAACATTAAACCGCTATGTTCACCGAGTAGCTCACCGTCGATCGAATGGATCGGTCCGGGTCGAGCGGGTAGATAACGACTCAGGAACTCTCGAAACCGGCGCTCGCCGATAAAGCAAATCCCCGTGCTGTCCTTCTTGGCGTGGGTGACGAGGCCCGCCGCCGCCGCTCGCTCCCGAACCTGCTGCTTGGACAGATTCCCGATTGGAAACAGCGCACTGGCCAGTTGTCGCTGGTCGAGGCCATACAGGAAATAGCTCTGGTCCTTGGCCGGGTCGCAACCCTTGAGCAAGCGCTGTCGGCCATCGTGCGCCGCGCGTCGGACATAATGACCCGTGGCGATGAAGTCGGCGCCCAGCCGCTTGGCGTGATCCAGAAAAGCCTTGAACTTGATCTCTGTGTTACATAGCGTGTCAGGATTAGGCGTCCGACCACACCGGTATTCGTCCAAGAAGTAGCGGAACACCCGTTCTTGGTATTCAGCGGTGAAATTGACCTGATGCAGAGGGATCTCCAAGGTTTCGCAGACCGACTTCGCGTCCTCCAAATCCTCGGCCGCAGCGCAATAGCCTGTCTCGTGGCTGTCCTCCCAGTTCTTCATGAATACGCCATGCACTTCGAAGCCTTGTTCGACCAGCAGTAGCGCAGCGACCGATGAATCCACGCCGCCGGATAGACCGACGACGATTCGGGTAGTGGACATGGGTGGGATGGAACAGGGTGCTTTGGGAGATGGTTGGGGTTTGGCAATACTCGCGCCTAATGATAGCACCCTTCCCGACTGGGGGCCGGATTAGGTCTCGCCTCGGCCGTAACCAGGCTTAGGATGGCGCTACTCGGCGCGGGCGATGAGCGATGGATCGCAACGACCGCCGGGACAAAATTCGAGGATTCGGTCCCGGCGGGAATCGAGCGTGGAAAGACAAGGGTTTCAGAGGGCGATCACTACGGCTTGTCCTGGGAGCGCGAACGGCGCGATTACTTCGGCAACGTGTCCTGGATCAGCTTGTCGAATTCGGCTTTGAAGCCCGCTATCAGGTCGGCTAGGGCCTTGGTATCGCCCAGGAATTTCTGATGGAGGCTGGCGATAGCCTCGGCTTGGCTGGTCAGAAACGTTTGCATGCTGGCTGGGTCATTGATGCTGGCAGCCGTTTTCATGCGGTCCATCGCCAAATCGATATACGACTGCAAGGCGTTCATCTGAAAATTGACCAAAGCTTCCAAGTTAGCAGCCGACAGCTTGTTCGCCTTGACGACTGGATTCAGGAAGTTTTGGTACTGCTCGGAAATTTTAGTCAGCGCCTCGTTGGCCATGTTGGGTCTCCACAAAAATATCGAAAAAATATCGGTTGGAAATCATCGGTCGCTTTTTGACCTCGCCGACAGAAGAATAGTGTATTTTTTGCTGCACTGCAATATAACGCCTCTCTGTTGGTGCGGTGCTGAGTGTCTTAAACGACTGATCTGGCTTGGCGACGGCAGCGATGGTGATGGATAATGCCTATCTCATTTTTATTTGTGAAGATTTTTTTTACATGTGGTTTAAAAATCTGACGGTTTTTCGGTTTGCCGAGCCTTTCTCGCCGACGATCGAAAGTCTGGCGAAACAATTGGAGCAACACGCTTTCCAACCCTGCCCTAGCCATCAGCCGAATGCTGCGGGTTGGGTACCTCCCCTGGGTCGAAAGGCGATCGATCTAGTGCATGTCGTGGCAGGCAGGGTGCTGCTGTGCTTGCGGATCGAAGAGAAAGTGTTGCCGGTCAGCGTACTCAATCAGATGGTGGCCGAGCGTGTCGCTAGCATCGAAGATCAGCGGCGGCAACCCGTGGGGCGTCGGGAGAAGCGGGAAATGCGCGACGAGCTTTTCCAGCGACTGCTACCTCACGCACTGACGCGCGGTCGGTGCGGCTACGCTTATTTGGACCCAGCAGGCGGGTGGCTGGTCGTGGATAGCGCCAGTGCTCGTGGAGTCGAGGAAATCACCGGCTTATTGCGTAAGAGCTTGGGTACGTTGCCCATCATGCCGCTTGAGGTCAAGCAGTCCGTGACGGCGATCATGACCGGCTGGCTGGCCGAAGGCCGCCCTCCAGCGGAATTCGATTTTGGCGACAGTTGCGAGTTGCGGGAGCCGGGAGACGCTGGCGGCGTGGTGCGTTGCCGGGGCCAGGATCTGACTGGCGATGAGATGCGAGGTCATTTGGCGGCAGGCAAACGAGCCGCTCGGCTCGGTTTGAGTTGGAATGACCGGGTTGCGTTCGTGTTGGACGAGAGTTTGGTGATTCGCCGATTACAGTTCCTCGATGTCGTTCGGGAATCGCTGCGGGATAGCGCGACCGATTCGGCTGAGGCCGTTTTTGATGCTGAATATGCGTTGATGACCGCAGAATTGGCGCTTCTGTTACCTCGGCTGCTGGAGTTGTTCGGCGGCGAGGCGTAGCGATAGACCGGATCCCGTGTGATGAGACCGAAATCGGGACGGAAAGAGGTTCCAGGGCTTGTCGTTAGACGTTACTTTTGAGAGGGGTTGATGGAGAGGATTCTACCCGCCGCCCAGCGAGTCCATTTTCGGGATCGCCCCGACTTGTACGGGGCTCAGTGGGTTCGCGAGGATAGTTTATGAACGCCTGGCAACTGACGGGATTGCTCGTGTTGGTTGGCGTTGCGGCGATAGTTTTACTGGTTGCTTGGGTAACAACGTACTTTAGCCGGATCCAGAGGCAGCGAAGAGAGGAGCGGATGGCGGTGGCGGAGCGGGCGGCGGCGGAGCGGGCGGCGGCGGAACGGGCGGCGGCGAAGCGGGCGGCGGCGGAACGGGCGGCGGCGAAGCGGGCGGCGGCGGCGGAACGGGCGGCGGCGAAGCGGGCAGCGATGGAAGCTGCCGCCGCCGAGCAAGTGGCTGTGGAAAAGGCTATTTTAGAGCAGGCCATCGCCGAATGGGCGGCAGCGGGGCAGGCTGAAAGTGAGCGTGCGCAGTCACGACGTGTCAAGGAAGAACGACTGGAAGCTGAACGGGTCGAGGCACGCATGCAAGCGGTCGAGGATGCCATTGCCGAGTGGCTCGAAGCGGAGCAGGAGGGCAGCCGACTGCTTGCCGTCACAACGCCAGCTGAAATTCCGAGAAAGAAATACACCCGGACCGAAGCGATACATCAACAGGTTCGTCTCACGGCGGAGCAAGTTGAGAAGGAAGTGGAGGATCTCGATTTCATCAAAAATCGAATTGAGGCAGGGGTGGATTTTCTGCCCATCGAATTTAAGCTGACCATCGACCAGTGGAAGAAAGGCCAGATTCTGAAGAGTAGCACCTTCAGCGATCTCAAGCTCAAGTTCCGCTACAAGGCCTATTCGATCGAGGATGGCTATGAGTTGCTCTATCGCTATACGGATTGGCTCGCCCAGCAACGTCAGAAGCTTCGGGTATTCATCCGTCTACTTGGTACCGAAGTGGATAATACCGAAAGCATTCAGGCCGCCATCGAACGGGCCGAGCAGCGCGAGCGCCAAAAATATTTGGAGATGGATGTCGACGCGATTTTTACCTTGCGCGATGTCCACGCCATTTTGGAAAGACTCATCGATATGGAAAACAGCCTTAAGCAGCTTGAAGTGGTTTGTCGCAAGCGTTCCGAGCAGATCATCACACCATCGTGGGAGGCCAAGGGGTCGCTGTGAATGGCAGTGCAAATCTGGACGCCAAGGCTATACTCAATGCGGGCGGTTGGGTATCCAGCGCGATTTTACCGGGCCTTGCTGCTTCAAGATGTATTTAACGTCAGGAATCAACGGCTTTCAGGAGCATAGGATTTATGAAAAAAACGCTGTCCCTGTTGTTGTTTTCCGCATTGATCTCGGTGGGTGTCACCGTCTGGGGAGCCGAGAAAACCTTGAAATTGGGGGTCATCGCTGAACTCACCGGCGACATGCCCGCTGTGGGGACCTCCTGCAAGAATGCCGCCGAGATGGCGGTCAAGGAAGTGAATGCCGCCGGCGGCTTGCAAGTGGGCAAGGAGAAGATGAAGGTACAACTGGTGGTGGAAGATAACGCCGGTAAGGCCGACCAGTCCGCCGCTGCCGCTCAGAAACTCATTACCCAGGACGAAGTGCTGGCCATCGTGGGCCCCAACGCCAGCCGCTACGCGATTCCTGCCTCGGAAATCGCCGAGAGTTCCGAGACGGTGCTGATTACCCCGTGGTCCACCAATCCCAAGACCACGCTGGACGCCACCACCAACCAGCCCAAGAAGTACGTATTCCGGGCTTGCTTCATCGATCCCTTTCAGGGAGGCGTGCTGGCCAAGTTCGCGCTGGAGAAGCTAAAAGCCAAGAAGGCTGCGGTGTTGTATGACGTGGCATCCGACTACAACAAGGGCATCGCCGAAGTTTTCAAGACCAATTACGAAAAACTGGGCGGCAAAATCGTCGCGTTCGAGACCTATACCACCAACGACAAGGACTTTTCGGCGCAGTTGACCAAGATCAAGGATGCCAAGCCCGACGTGATCTTCCTGCCGAATTACTACAGCGAAGTGCCGTTGCAGGTCCAGCAGGCCAAGCGGCTGGGCATCAACGTTCCCTTCATCGGCAGCGATTCCTGGGGTAGCAACGAGCTACTGACTCTGGGCGGCGCCGATCTGAACGGTTATTACTTCAGCACTCACTATGCCGCCGACAACGCCGCGCCGGTCGCCAAGAAGTTCATCGAAGACTACGAAAAGGCCTACGGCGCCAAGCCGGATGACGTGGCGGCCCTGACTTACGATGCGTTCGGGTTGCTGTTCGGCTCGATCAAGAGCGCCGGCAAGGCTGACCGCGAGGCGATCCGCGCCGCGCTGTCCACGCTGCCGAGCTACAAGGGCGTCACCGGCGACATGAAGTTCAAAGCCGATTCGCGCGATCCGATCAAGAGCGCGGTGATTTTGCAGATCAAGGATGGCAAGTTCACCTACTTCACCAACGCCAATCCCTGATCGATTGGTGTCGATGTTGTAAGGTAGCGCAAGGGCGGCCCTCAGTGGGCCGCCTTTCTTATTAACCGGCAGTAGGGTAGGTGACGACGTTGAGCGAAGGAATTGTCTACTTGTTGCAGCAAATGTTGAATGCTCTGCAACTGGGTAGTATCTATGCGCTCATCGCCTTGGGCTATACCATGGTCTACGGGATTCTGACCATGATCAATTTCGCCCACGGCGACGTGTTCATGGTGGGGGCCTTTTTCTGTTTTCTGGCCGCCGTGTATCTGGGCTTGCCGTTCGTGCCGGCCTTGCTGTTGACCATGCTCGGCACGGCGCTGCTGGGCGTTGCCATCGAACGGTTGGCTTACAAGCCCTTGCGCCACGCCCCGAGAGTCTCGGCGATCATCACCGCCTTGGGGGTGGGTATTTTCCTGGAGAATTTCACGCTGGCGCTGGCGCCCTATCCCAAGCACATTCCCATGCTGTTGGAAAATGTCACCTGGAACCTGGGCGGCATCTCTCTATCCTCGTTGCAGGTGATCATCATCTTCCTGTCGTTGGGATTGATGTTCCTGCTGGATTTCGTGGTTCACCGCACGCCGGTCGGCATGGCGATGCGGGCCATTTCCTGGGATAAGACCTTTGTGCCGCTGATGGGTGTGCCGGTGGATCTGGTGATTTCCATCACCTTCGCCATCGGTGCCGGGTTGGCGGGAGCGGCTGGCACCATGTACGGCCTCGCCTATCCGGTCATCGATCCCTACATGGGCATCATGGTGGGGTGGAAGGCGTTCATTTCCGCCGTGGTGGGTGGGATCGGCAACATCCGTGGTGCGATGATCGGGGCCTTTATCCTGGGGGGAGTCGAGATCATGGTGGCGGCGTTCCTGCCATCGACTTATCGCGATTTCGTGGCCTTTACCTTGCTGCTCGCGCTCTTGATCGTCAGACCCTACGGCATCCTGGGCTCGCCACGGATTCAAAAAGTATGAAGAGCGCGCTCCTTGAAAGTCGGGAATGGTTGGCGACCCAACGATGGTTGTTGCCGATCTTGATCCTGGTCGGTTTCGGCTTGGCCTTCGCCATTCCCGAATACGGTTGGCTCAACAAATACGTCCAGTTGGTGATGATGTACGTGGGCATCAACATCATTCTGGCCGTGAGCCTGAATCTCGTGAACGGCTACATGGGCGAATTTTCGCTGGCCCACGCCGGCTTCATGGCGGTCGGTGCCTATACTTCCGCCTTGCTGACCATGAAGGTGTTGCCGGTCTTGGATTATCCGGCGCTGTTTCCGATCGCGATTCTGGCCGGTGGCTTGATGGCGGCATTGTTCGGCCTAATCGTGGCCGTGCCGTCCTTCAAGACCCGTGGCGATTACTTGGCATTGATTACGCTAGCCTTTCTGATGATCGTCAAATCGCTCATCGAGAACATCGACTACATCGGCGGGCCGCGCGGCATACCGGGTATCCGCAAGCTGACCACCTTGCCCTGGGTCTTTTTCTGGGTGGTGGTGACGATCTGGATCATCCGTAACTTCGTGTATTCGAAATACGGGCGCGGTGTCTTGTCCGTGCGCGAGGACGAAATCGCCAGCGATCTGATGAGCGTCAACACGCGCCGAGTGAAATTTCTGGCGTTTGCCGTTTCCTCGTTCTTTGCGGGTATCGCCGGAGGGTTGTTCGCGCACCTGCTGCAATTCATCAGCCCCCGGGTGTTCGACATCATCAAGACCACCGATATTTTGATCATGGTTTACCTGGGCGGCATTGCTTCGATCGGCGGTTCCATTTTGGGAGCCACCGTCTACACCGTGTTGCTGGAACTGCTGCGGCCGTCCACGGTGGCGGCGCTGTTGTCCTGGTTGCCGGACGTGGTGTTCGAGCCGCTCAACGAGCATTTCATCCAACATCTCGGGGTCTGGCGGATGGTGATCATGCCCTTGGCCTTGGTTCTGGTCATGATTTTTTGGCCGCGCGGCATGATGGGACTGCGGGAGTTCCGCTGGTTCATCCCCAAGCGGGATTTGGAGGCGCACCACCCTGTCGCCGAGCACGAGGGCAAACATGACGTTCCTCACGGCCAGTAAGGTCAAACACTATTTCGGCGGCCTGTGCGCGGTCTCCGACTTCAATCTCGATCTCCGATCCGGCGAATTGATGGGCGTCATCGGTCCCAACGGCGCGGGCAAGACCACGATCTTTAACCTGATCACCGGGGTCTACCAGGCGTCGGAAGGCAGCATCCAGTTCAAGGGCACGGAGCTGGTCGGCAAGACTCCGCACCAGATCACCGCGCTGCGCATCGGTCGCACCTTTCAAAATATCCGGCTGTTTCGGGATTTGTCGGTGCTGGACAACGTGCGGATCGCCCACTACGCCCAGGCGGATTACAGTCCGTTGGAAGCGTTGCTGCAAATCGGCCGCTACCGGCGGGAGGAGCAGCGCATCATCGAGAACTCCCAGCGGCTGCTGGCGATTTTCCATTTGGAAGCGTTGGCCGGAGAAACCGCCAAGAACCTGCCTTACGGCTTGCAACGGCGCTTGGAGATCGCGCGGGCGCTCGCCATTGGCCCCGAATTGCTGTTGCTGGACGAACCGGCGGCGGGTATGAATCCCAACGAAATCGACTTGCTGATGGAGTTTATCTTGTGGATTCGCAAGGAGTTTAACCTGACGATTCTGCTGATCGAACACCAGATGAAGCTGGTAATGGGCATCTGCGAACGGATCAAGGTGCTGGATTTCGGCGAAACCATCGCGGATGGAACGCCGGAGCAAATCCAGAATCACCCCAAGGTGCTGGAGGCGTATCTGGGGGAGGGACCGGTGGGATGAACGGCGAAACGAACGGCCTGGACAACATTTTTCTGGAAGTCCGCGATCTGATCGTGACCTACGACGGCATTCGGGCGCTGCAAGGTGTGTCGTTTTCGGTTCTGAAAGGCGAAATCGTCACCCTGATCGGTGCCAACGGCGCGGGCAAGACCTCCATCCTGCGGGCGGTTTCCGGCCTGGTGAATTACAGCGGCTCCATCGTGTTCGAGGGACAGGATCTAAAGCGCGTTCCCGCGCATCGAATCGTCGGATTGGGTATCGCCCAGGTTCCGGAAGGCAGGGGGATCTTCGGCAACTTGACGGTGTTGGAAAACCTGCGGCTGGCGACTTGGCAGCGGACGGACAAAGGGGAAATCGAGGCCGACTACGATCGGGTGTTTCAAATCTTTCCCCGCCTCAAGGAGCGGCAACATCAGGCCAGCGGCACCTTGTCGGGTGGAGAGCAGCAGATGTTGGCGGTGGGTCGGGCGCTGATGAGCCGGGGGCAGCTAATGTTGCTGGACGAGCCGTCCATGGGGTTGTCGCCGCGTCTGGTGCAGGACATTTTTCGGGTGATCGAAGCCATTAATAAGACCGGCGTAACCATTTTATTGGTCGAGCAGAACGCCAACATGGCGTTGCGAATCGCATCCCGCGCTTACGTCCTGGAGACTGGCGCCGTCATGCTGTCCGGCACCGGCCGGGACTTGCTGCACGACCCCCGAGTGAAGGAAGCGTATTTGGGTGCCTGATGGCGCTTCAGAGATAGTCGAATAACTCCAGCGGATAGCGCTTCCCGGCCAGATAGTCGTCGATGCAGCGCAAGACCATCGGGCTGCGCAATTTCGGCCCCGACGCGGCGATTTCCTCTCGCGTCAGCCACACCGCCTGTTGAATGCCGTGATCCAGGGGTTGGTTGGCATGGTGGTGGAGGGCGGTGCCGGCGAAGCAGGTGCGGACGAAGGTGTGGCCCTTGGGATGGGTCCAGTAATAGATGCCGACGATGGCATCCACCCGAATTTCCCAGGCGGTTTCTTCCAGGGTTTCCCGGATGGCCGCCGCCGCCAGCGTTTCGTATTCGTCCAGATGCCCTGCCGGCTGGTTGTAAACCAGTTCCTCGCCGTCGGCGTATTCCTCCACCAGCAAAAATCGGCCGTCGCGCTCGACGATGGTGGCGACGGTTAGACGCGGTAACCATTCGATGGATTCCATACGACCTCCTACGGCAGCGGTTTGGAGAGGGTGAACGCGCCACGCAGTTCGCCTTCCTTGAAGCCGCGCGCTTTGTCGTCCGGGTAGAGTTCCTTGAGCTTGGCGTCCACGGCGGGTTCGATGTGCTCGCCGTGGCAGCTCAGGCAAAGGCCGGCGGTGGGAATGGCTTTCATGTAGCGGAAGGTTTTTTTGCCCTGGTCGTCGTCGATGACCGCGAAAAACTCCAGTTTGTCCACGGGTTCGCCTTGGGCTTTGCGTGCCTCGAACTGCTTGAGTACGGCCAGCTCCCAGTTGTCGGGGGCATTGGCGGGGTTGCGGAGCTTGAGGCTGGTCCGTCCGACCAGCATTTCCTGTTTCTGGCCGAGATCGGCGGCGATTTGGGCGGCTTTTTCGTGGCAGACCGCGATGCCGTTGACCGGGCCACCGCTCTGGATGGCTTGTTGCAGGGTGTCTTTCAGCAGGGCCCCGAACATTTGCACCGTGTGTCGACTGGCGAGCGACTTCCGGCGGTACGTCGTCGGAGGGCTGTCGTGCCAAGGCGGGGCCGACGGCCAGCGCCGCACCGAGAACTAGAATCGAAATCGCTCGCATTGATGGATTCCCTCTTTTAGTTCGATAGTCGGACGAGCAGTATAGGCGAATGTGCCCGTCCGGGCGGATTTTTCCGAATCCGGAGCCTTTCTAAACAGGGCGGGCGCGATTGCCGGCGTAACCAGAACTGATGAGGTGTACGATGAGCCTGTCCCAGAAGACGTGCACGCCCTGTCGGGGCGGTATTCCTCCGCTGACTTCGAGCGAAGCCGAAGCCCTGTTGTCGCAAGCGCCCGGCTGGCAATTGCTGGAGAACGGCACGCGGATCGAACGGCGATTCGAGTTCAAAAACTTCGCCGCTGCCTTGGCGTTCGTCAACCGGGTGGGCGATCTGGCCGAACAGGAAGGGCACCATCCCGATATCACGTTCGGTTGGGGCTATGCCAACGTCTTGTTCTACACCCACAAGATCGGCGGCTTGCACGAAAACGATTTCATCATGGCCGCCAAGGTCAACGAACTGTATGCCGAGTGAGGGGCCGTCGGGCATTCCCCCCTTTGGCAAAGGGGGGTGTTGGCTGAAGAGCTTGGGTCATGGTTGAGCAAATACCCCCTCCAACGAGGGGGCGTCCAGTACCCGTTCCCCCCACGTTTCCAACTGGGCTGGTTCCGCTCACCGCCAGCTTCGCCTCCACCCAGCCCGGCACCGGCCCGAACCGACGGGTCAACAGCCGCCTCAACAGTAGCGATTCGCCTACCAGGATGCCCTTCTCGATGCCCATCGGGATACCCTTCTCGATGCCCTCTTGTACCCACTGTTCCGCAATCGTTGTCATCAGCTCACCCTCATTGCTCAAGACCGCCGTCGCCACCCGGCGCAATTCGTCGGCGTTCAGTCGCTCCGTGCTCGGCCCCTGGGCCAGATAGCGCAGCAGCGTGATCACGTAATCCAGCCCGCTCGAACTCTGCTCCAGACTCCCGCAGCAGCCCGAGAATCTCCGGCAACCGCTCCCGCAAATCGTCGCGGAAGATGTATTTCAGGGTCAGCAGCGCGGTCTGCAACATGACCGCGCCCTGCAATTCTTCGTCCCGGTAGCCACTCAGATCGATCAGATAATAGACGCAATCCGGTATGCACTCCCGCAGCGCCGGCACGTCGGCCACGTCGTCGGCAAACCGCCGGCTGAGCCGCCACGCCTTCGCGCCGTGATAGACCACCACCGGGATGATCGGCGGCAAGCGGCCGGTATGACCGGCGTTCAGGCATTGCTCCCAAATCCGCACCCGATACCGCAGCAGGTCCAGTCCGATCCGCGATTCCACGTAGCTTTTGTGTTCGAACAGGATGTGGACATAGCCGGTTCCGCCGCCCGGTAGATCCACTTCGTACAGTAAATCGGCCGGATGCTGCGCCAGGTCCGGATCCAGAAACGAGTCCTTGCCCGCGCGCAGCGTTGCCCAATCCAGCGCCGCCGCCACCGCCGGGGGCAGGTAGCGCGCCAGAAACTCCGCCGCGACTTCGGTGCGTCCAAACACCGCCTTGAAAAACCGATCATGCGGGCTGCTTAACGTCGTCATCATGCCTTCTCCGCTATCCGCGCTTTTCCAGCGTCTCGATCAGGAACAGGATTTCGGCGGCCATCGTAGAGTGCAAATCCGGCGCGTCGGCGAGGGCGCGGTCGCGGCTGCCGGCGACGATGGCTTGGAGGGCGCGGATGAAGGCTGGAGCCGAAGCCTGCCGCGTCGGGATGAGCGGCGAGTTGCTGGAGGAGGGACGCGGCGGCAGCCGGGTCGCCGGCGAGCAGGGCTTGGGTCACGGCGAGGGCGAGGCGGCCTGGCAGCGTCGTGGTTCTCGCCGCCGTCGCGGCGGTAGGCGAGGTAGCAGGCGATGGCCTTGGCTTTCGCCTCCGCGGCGGCGGCGGGGTTGCCGGCGTCCGTCTCGATGTCGGCGAGGATGGCCCAGGTCTTCCACGGCTCAGCCGCGTGGCCGAACGGCGCTTTGCATTCGATCGCCCGGCGGATTTCCTGCCGCGCTTCGTCTAGACGGCGGAGCTTGCGCAGGGTCTTGGCCGAGATTGCTCCTGGCGCGGCCTTCATTCGCCGCATCGCCAATATCGACATACTTGTCCGCAGCTTGCCGGTAAAAGGCCGCTGCGTCCTCCGGGCGGTCGAGGACATCGTCATACAAGTTCCCCAGTTGACTCGAGCGTGCTCGCCTGCCCGGCGACATTGCCGAGCCGCACCTTGATCGCGAGCGATTTGCCGGTAGGCATCCTCCGCCGCTTCCGGCTGGCCCGCCGTCTTGATACGCCATGCCGGTCTGATGCCAGATGCACGGCGACTGAGCCCGGTTCGTCCAAAGCGGTGAACCGCTCGCGCGCTTCGGCATACGCCGCCAGCGCCTCCGGGTAGCGGTGCTGATTCAGGCGGACGGTCCCAAGCTGGCCTTTGCCGACGGCGACACCGCGGTCGTCACCGAGTTGCTCGTGCGCGACGG
The DNA here is from genome assembly GCA_037045535.1 of Candidatus Competibacter sp. GTDB lineage: Bacteria > Pseudomonadota > Gammaproteobacteria > Competibacterales > Competibacteraceae > Competibacter_A. Next base: position 278,687 of record JBAOHI010000073.1, on the reverse strand, counting down.
ATAGCCTCTTCGTAGGCCGCCGCCGCTTCGTCGAGCCGGCCCAGGTCGAGAAGACAGTCGCCTCGTTCCGCGAAGCAGACGGACGCCATCCGTTCCGCGCCTCTGCCGGGCTGCGCCTGCGCGATGGCCTCGAAGCGCTGACGGGCCTCGTCCAGCAGCGGCAAGGCCTGTTCCGAGCCGCCGGCCGTCTGCAACACGCGGGCCAGCGAGACATGCAAGCCATCGCCAAATCGTAATCGGCGCCGGGATACGCTTGCTCGCCCGCCGCCCGGGCGCGCTGGAGCAAGGCTTGCGCGCCGTCGAACGCCTCGCGCAACCGCCCGCCGGCAAGTTGCTGCTCGATGCGGGTCCGCGCCGCCTCGAACCGCGCGTGACTCCAGGCGTCGACCTAGCGCCGCCGCCGCCGCGTCGCGCACCTGCCCCACGCGCTCCAGCAGCCGGGGCTTGCCGAGCGCCTTGCAGCAAGGCCGTAGAGCGACGTGGTCAGAGCAATCGTTGCCTCAGCATCCCCCGCGCGCTGCACGAGGTCGAGCAGCGCAAACAGGTTCGGCAGCTCCAGCCCCGTCAGCGTTGCCGCGAGTTCGGTGTTCTGGCTCTGCTGCTCGTACGAGGAACCCGGCATACGCGCGCATCGCCTCGACCCAGCGGGCCGTCAGCGCCTCGCGCTCCGCCGCGTCCAGCCGCCCGCGCAGGTAGGGGCAGAGCGCGGGATTGAGCGTGAGATGGTTGTAGCGGTTCGGCGTCGCCAGCCCCGTCTCGACCAACTCGCCCGCCAGCGAAGCCACGTCCGCTTGTTCCCACTGCATCATCAGTTGCAGAGCACGCCCGGATTGAAACCCGCCATGAAACACCCCGAGCACGCGCGCCCGGTCCCGGTTCGCCGCCGACAGGCGTTGCAGAGACAGCTCGACGCTGGCAAAGACCGATTGCTCCCGGCTGCCGGGGAAGCGCTGTTCCATCTCCGCCATCAGCTCGACCAGCGATTCGCGGGTGGCCGCGACGCCGCGCGCCCGCAATGCCGGGGCCAGCAGCGCCAGGGTGCGGGCGTGGCCATGCACCGCGTCCACGAGTTGCTCGATCTCCTCGCGGGCGGCGTCGCTTGAACGCGCCGGCATCCCCACCGGCGGCGTTCAGCACCCGCTCGACCAGCTTCACCGCGTCCTCGCGGGCGAGTTGGTGCAGTTCCCGCCGGTTCCGCTCGGCCGGCGAACGGCGCGGGCAGCGCCTCGCGGCTGGTGAAGACGAGCCGGGTGTCGCCCTGGCCATTCAGCCGGGCGCAGAGCTTCAAGATGGCGTCCAGTTCGCGGCGCAGGTCCTCGTTGAGCGCCTCGGGCGTGTCCTCGGCCAGAAACGGCGGCAGCAAAACGCTCTCCATGTTGTCCACCACCAGCAGGGTCGGCTGTTCGACCAGCGCGCGTTCGACCGGCAGGATCGCTTGTTCCAGGTCGGGGAAGGTGGCGACGGAGTAATCTTTCCCGACCAGTTGGCGACCCAGGGCATCGAGCACCGCCTGGACATGGCCGTGCGTCTCGACCGAAACGAACGCGGCGCGGCGCATCTGCTGGGAGCGGACCAGCCAGCGGGCGAACTCGGCGGCCAGCGCGGTCTTGCCTTCGCCGCCCTGGCCGCGCACCACGGCGTAGCGTTCGGTGCGCAGCAGGCGTTGCAGCGCCAGCAGCTCCCGGCTGCGGCCGACGAAGCCGGTTTCCGGTTCCTGCGGTAACTCGCCAAGCCGGGCCGCAAGTTGCTTCTGGAAATCCGCCACGGTCTGCTTGGCGGGCGCCATCTTGAAAAGCTGCGGGTCGTCCTTTTCCTGAAACAGCACCGGCACGAACCAATCTTCCAGCTCGGAACTCGCCCGCGCCGAAGATGCGCCCGCGAAAGGTGTCGTCCTTCAACGCCCGCTGGCCGGCCAGCATGGCGTCGCCCACCCGCTTGCCAGCGGCCAACGCCCGGTAAAACGCCGCGACGAAGCGGCGCGCGGTCTCGACCAGCACGCTGTGGCTCATGGCGACCACGGACGCGACGCCGACCTTCAGCAGCTCGGAGGCGACGGATTCGGACGCCTGTTCGGCCTGTGCGGTCTGGCAGGCTTCGAGGAAGACCAGCGGAATGCGGTGATCGCGCAGCAGCGGGCCAAGCTCGTGTCGGTGAAGACGGTCGCGTGCCGGCGCTTTTCGAGCTTGCCGGTGTCCTGCGGTTCCTCGAAGCACAACCCGCCGAGGCCGACGCGGCGGTCGTAGACGCCGTGACCGTCGAAGTGGACGACGTGATAAGGCCGCTTTTGCTCGCGGGCGCGGTCCAGTTCGTCGCGCAAGGCCGGCAGCGTGGGCGGATCGAGAACGTGAATCTTGACCAAACCGGGCAGGGCTTCCATCGCCTCGACCAGCGGCAACGCGCTGACGCGGTGGTCGATGTAGCCGCAGGCGTCGTCCTCCGGTCGGGCGGTGACCAGCAGGATGCGGATGGGCGTGGCGACCACCGGCACGTCGAGCACGCTTCGTGTTCCTGGGAGCCGGCGGCGAACGCGGGTCGGCTTGCGCGCCTTGGAACAGAAAAGCCGTTACCGTCGTGCAACAGTTCCCACGGCAGGCCGAGGAGGGCGGTCGCGGCTTCCTTGGCGGCGAGCACCTCGGCTTCCGGTGCGCCGGCTATGAGCGCGGTATCCACATGAACGGAGAAGCGGCGACCCGCATGGTCGCTGATCTTCGCCCAAGCCTGCATCACGTTCGCGGTATGAGCCACGGGCATCGCGGCTTCGTGCAAACGCTGTCCCCACTTCTCACGAGGTTCGTCTTCGACCTTCCGCGCCCGATCTTGGAAGTAGTGGCTCGGCCAGACGGCGTATCCCTCCAGATACCAGCGCAAGTCATCCGCCTCGATGGGACCAAGAGGCGCGACGAAACGCCAAGGTTGCGCGCTGTGGACATCTGGCTGGCCCGGCGTGGCGGGTTCGTAGACCAAGCCGGGCGCGGGCCGAAGCGCGGCGGACGCCATCTTTCTCTCGAAACTCCAGCTCGGTGAGTTCGAGGACGAGTTCCTCCAGCGGCTCAGCCTTGGGCTGCGGCGTAGGCGCCACGTCGGCGGGGAGCCGCTTGCCCAGGGCGACGAGGATCGCGTTCATCGCCGCCTCGACGCCGCCCGCGTCGCTGCTTACGGGGATGTGAAGTGGTTCCGCGCCAATCAACTTCTTGAACGCGCCGAGTTTGGCGCCATCAAGCAGGAGAGGAATAACCGGGAATTTTGCCCTGCCGCGCTTCTTCTGCACTTTGAGCGCGTGTTCCAGTTCGTCGCTGACCCAATCCGACTGCAATGCACTTGGGCTGACCACGACCGCGTAGGCCGACGCTCCCTCGATGGCTTTCTTGATCTCCAGCCAGAGCGGATCACCGCCGCGCAGCTCGCGCGAATCGATCCATCCGTCTTGGCCGTGATCGGCCAGCGTCGCGCGGAGATCGCGCACGAAACCGTCGTCCTGCGAGCTGTGGGAGATAAAGAGCTTCTCGTTGTCCATTGCGTGCTGCTCCTGCGTTCAAGCCAACGCTGCTGCTACCCCCCTTAACGCGGGATTCGCGGCGGTAATCACCCAGCTTGGGATGGTCGCCAGATAATCGCTGAACCGGCCCTTGGCCTCGAATCGGGCTCTGAACGCCGAACGGTCGAAGAAATCGCCCAACCGAGGCACAATGCCACCGCCGATGTAAACCCCGCCCCGCGCCCCGAGCGTGAGCGCTAAATTACCCGCTGCCGTGCCCAGCATGCCGCAGAATAGTTCCAAGACTTCGACGCAGTGCCGACAACTTCCCGTCAACGCCCGATCCGTGATGTCAGCGGGCACCAAGTCTTCCGCCGACCAACCTTCCAGTTCCGCCAGCGCCGTGTACAGATTGACCAGTCCCGGCCCGGATAACAGCCGTTCCGGCGAAACGTGGTCGAACCGCCGTTGAAGGACTCGGTAAATCGCCCATTCCCGCTCGTCACAGGCGGAAAAGGTGACGTGACCGCCTTCCGTTTCGAGCGGAATCCAGTGATGGCCCGACCACACCAGTCCCGATACACCCAAACCGGTTCCCGGTCCGATCAAGCCGATGGGTGCTTTCTCGACGGCCGTTCCTTCGCTCACCTGCCGGCGTTCGTCCGGACCCAAGAGCGGCAATGCCAGCGCCAGCGCGGTGAAATCGTTGATGATCAGCAACTGTTCCAATCCCAACGCTTGACGTGCGGCCTCCGTGGAAAACGACCAGGGGCTGTTGGTGAACTGGATCCAGTCGCCGCTGATGGGCGTGGCGACGGCGACAGCAGCGCGGCGCGGGCGCGGCCCGGCAACCTCGCGCAAGTAAGCGGCGGCAGCCTGGATCAAATCCGGATAGTCAGCACCACTCAGGATGCATTCCGATCCGATGCGGCCGTCTGGGAACGCAAGCGCGAAGCGGGCGTTGGTGCCGCCGATATCGGCGATCAAGTTTGGAGCGTCGAGTGAGTCTTTCACCATTGCAAGTGTTCCTCCCAGATGGAAAAAATCATAGCGGTCGATGGCGGGCGTTGATCGTCACAAGCAACTTGTAATATGTTGCATAGCCGCATTAAGATAACCACACTTTTTTCGATGCGCCCTCGATCCTACGATACAAAATATTCGAGGGTTCTCGATCAACAGTATTGAGCAGCTTTCGAGCCGCAATCCCGTAACCTCCAAGAGGATAGGCAAAAATGTCATTTCTAAGCGTTGAACAACTGAAAAAAGACTGGGCTGAGAATCCACGCTGGAAGGGCATCAAGCGCGGCTACACCGCCGAGGACGTCGTGCGGCTGCGTGGCAATGTGCCAGTCGAGTACAGTCTGGCACAACGGGGTGCTGAAAAACTGTGGGAGCTGATCACCACTACGCCTTACGTCAATTGCTTGGGCGCGTTGACCGGCGGTCAGGCCATGCAGCAGGCCAAGGCCGGCATCAAAGCCATCTATCTGTCCGGCTGGCAGGTTGCGGCTGATAATAATACCTACATGTCGATGTATCCCGATCAGTCGCTGTATCCGGTCAACTCGGTGCCGGCGGTGGTCGAGCGCATCAACAATACCTTCAAGCGCGCCGATGAAATCCAGTGCGCTCGGGGCATCGGTCCGGGCCACAAGGATTTCGTGGACTATTTCCTGCCCATCGTCGGCGATGCCGAAGCCGGGTTTGGCGGCGTGTTGAACGCCCATGAGCTGATGAAGTCGATGATCCGCGCCGGCGCGGGCGGTGTCCATTTCGAGGATCAACTGGCCTCGGTCAAGAAGTGCGGCCACATGGGTGGCAAAGTGCTGGTGCCGAGCCAGGAAGCGGTACAGAAATTGATCGCCGCCCGGCTGGCGGCCGATGTGTACGGCGTGCCGACCATCATCCTGGCCCGCACCGACGCCGAAGCTGCGGATCTGTTGACCAGCGACTGCGACGAAAACGACAAGCCGTTCTGCACCGGCGAGCGCACCGTGGAAGGTTTCTACAAGACCAAGAAAGGCTTGGAGCAATCGATCTCCCGCGGTCTGGCCTACGCGCCTTACGCCGACATGGTCTGGTGCGAGACTGGCACGCCCGATCTTAACTTCGCCAAGAAATTCGCCGAGGCGATTCAGGCCCAGTTCCCCGGCAAGATGTTGGCCTACAACTGCTCGCCGTCGTTCAACTGGAAGAAGAACCTGGACGACGCCACCATCGCCAAGTTCCAGCGCGAGCTGGGCGCGATGGGTTACAAGTATCAGTTCATCACCCTGGCCGGCATTCACAACATGTGGTACCACATGTTCGATCTAGCGCAGGACTATGTGAAACGCGGCATGTCTGCCTATGTCGAGAAGGTGCAAGAACCCGAATTTGCCGCCCGCGACCGTGGTTACACCTTCGTATCCCACCAGCAGGAAGTGGGCACCGGCTACTTCGACGACATGACCACCGTGATTCAGGGCGGGGTCTCCTCGGTGACGGCCCTGACCGGTTCCACGGAAGAAGAGCAATTCCACTAATCAGTCCCGCCGCCGCCCGTCCCGCGTTGGCGGGCGGCATCAGGCCAGTGTGCGGACCCGGAGGCTCACCCTCCGGGTTTTGCCATTGGAACCCGTTAAAATAATCCCTGCCGACTTTGAACGAACATCCTCCAAAGGAGCAGCCGTGAGCCTCAATTTGCCTGCTGGCGTGCAAGTGAACGCCCCGCTTCATCCCCGCTTCGACGAGATCCTGACCCACGACGCGCTGGCTTTTGTCGCCAAGCTGCACCGGGCTTTCGAGCCGCGCCGTCAGGAACTGTTGAAGAAACGTATCGAGCGCCAAGCGCGCATCGATGCCGGTGAAATGCCGGATTTTCTGCCAGAGACCAAGGCGATTCGCGAAGGGGACTGGAAAGTCGCGCCCTTGCCGAAGGCGCTGGAGTGTCGCCGCACCGAAATCACCGGCCCGGTCGAGCGCAAGATGATCATCAACGCCTATAACTCGGGTGCGGATTCCTACATGACCGACTTCGAGGATTCCAACAGCCCGAACTGGTACAACCAGATTCAGGGTCAGGTGAACCTCGTCGAGGCCATCCGCCGCACCATTAGCTACACCAATGAAGCAGGCAAGGAATATAAGCTGAACGATACCATCGCCACCCTGCAAATCCGTCCGCGTGGCTGGCACCTGGACGAGAAGCATGTTTTGGTCGATGGGCAGCGCGTTTCCGGCGGCATTTTCGATTTTGGCCTGGTGTTCTTCCACAATGCCAAGGAGCAGATTGCCCGTGGCGCCGGCCCGTTCTACTACCTGCCGAAAATGGAGAGTCATCTCGAAGCCCGGTTGTGGAACGATATCTTTTGCATGGCGCAAGACGAACTTGGCATCCCGCGCGGCACCATCAAGGCAACCGTGCTGATCGAGACCGTTCTCGCCACCTTCGAGATGGAAGAGATCCTCTACGAGCTGCGCGAGCATTCCGCCGGCCTTAACGCCGGGCGCTGGGACTACATCTTTTCCTGTATCAAGAAGTTCAAGAAAAATAATGACTTCTGCTTGGCTAACCGGGGCGCGATCACCATGGAGGTGCCATTCATGCGCTCCTATGCTCTGCATCTGGTCAAGGTGTGCCACAAGCGCGGCGCCCCGGCGATGGGCGGCATGTCGGCGCTGATCCCGATCAAGAACGACCCGGAGGCCAATGAGAAGGCGCTGGCCGGTATTCGCCACGACAAGACCCGAGACGCCAACGACGGTTTCGACGGCGGCTGGGTGGCACATCCCGGTCTGGTGCCCATCGCCCACGAGGAATTCGTCAAGGTGCTGGGCGACAAGCCGAATCAGTGGGAAAAGCAGCGAGATGAAGTATTCGCCGCTAAGGATTTCCTGAACTTCCAGCCCGAGCAACCCATCACCGAAACCGGCTTGCGTAACAATATCAACGTCGGCATCCATTACCTGGGGTCTTGGCTAGCCGGTAACGGCTGCGTGCCGATCCACAACCTGATGGAAGATGCGGCCACCGCCGAGATTTCCCGCTCCCAAGTCTGGCAGTGGGTGGTCAGCCCCAAGGGCACGTTGGACGATGGCCGCAAGGTGACCGCCGAACTGGTGCATGATCTCATCCCCGAGGAGTTGGCCAAGGTCAAGGCGACCATCACCGCCCAGGGCGAGGACACCGCGACTTATGACCAAGCTGCTGGCATTTTCGAGAAAATGAGCGTGACGCCGGAATATCCGGAATTCTTGACTCTGCCGCTGTACGAAGCGATGGACTGAGCAGATTCGAGAGCAGCTGCTGTGAAGGACGGTGCCCGAGAAATCGGGCACCGTTTTTTATTTCGATTTATTAACCTGACCTTCTTGTGTATCAAATTTATACAAAAAGTCTGTATGAATACGTCGATGCTTGCAATTTTGTAATGATCACTTGAAGCAAATTGCGACGCCAAGCCGCAAAAAAGCCGCTGATTTAGCGGCTTTGACGGGAAGAGTGAGATAGGATGAAGCGGGGCGAAATCCTACTCGATGTTCTGAATCTGCTCGCGCATTTGCTCGATCAGCACCTTGAGTTCGACGGCGGCGCGCGTGGTATCGGTATCGGCGGATTTTGAAGAAAGCGTATTGGCCTCGCGGTTGAGTTCCTGCATCAAAAAGTCTAGACGCCGGCCGACCGGTTCGGCTCTTTCGAATACCGACTGGATTTCATCCAAATGAGCGTCCAATCGGTCAAGTTCCTCCTCCACGTCCAGGCGTTGGGCGATCAACGCCAATTCCTGTTCCAACCGGCCGGGATCGGCATCGGCTGGAATATCCGCCAGCCGACTGAGTAGCTTGTCGCGCCAGCGAGCCTGAACCTCGGGGCGTCGGGCGCGTACCCGCTGCACCTGAGCCCGGATTGCTTCGCAGCGCTGCCGAAGCAGTTCGGCGGTGCGCTGGCCCTCCCGTTCGCGGGTGGCGATCAGTTCCGCCAGAGCGGCATCTAGGCTACTGAACAGGGTCAGCTTGATTTCGTCCAGATCGGGTTCGACTTCGTTGATGACCCCCGGCCAGCGCAGCACATCTCCCAAGCGCAGGCCGGTGCCTGGCCCGATCATGTGCTCCACTTCCCCGGCAATTTCGAGCAGGCGTTCTACCAACGGTCCGTTTAAGGTAATGGCGGTCAGGGCGGCGCCAGCGGATTGCAGTTTGAGGGCACATTCGATCTTGCCACGACTCAGCGCTCCTCCGATGCGTTCCCGAACCAGCGATTCCAGGCCACGCAGCGCTTCCGGCAGCCGCACGGTGGTTTCCAGGTAACGGTGGTTCACCGAGCGCAACTCCCAGATCATCGTACCCCACGCGCTCGCCTGTTCTTGGCGCGCGAAGGCGGTCATGCTGCGTAACATGGGTTAACCTCATTTTAGGTGATTACTTTATCTTAGGCGGTATTCGCTATTTTTGATGGGGTACGCCGATTTTTCACTGTGGCATCGGTTTGTCCGGCCGCCGATTCTGCCCGGCGGACCGGTCAGTTCTGCTATATTGCCGCCCCTAGCAATTTCTCTGACATCAGGAAAAACTGTCCATGCGTCCCAGTGCCCGCACCACCGCCGAACTACGCCCGATCCGAATTACTCGCCAGTTTACCAAGCATGCCGAAGGGGCGGTGCTGGTGGAGTTTGGAGACACCCGAGTGATTTGCACCGCCAGCGTCGAGGAGCGAGTGCCGCCGTTTCTCAAGGGCAAGGGACGGGGCTGGGTAACCGCCGAATACGGCATGTTGCCTCGCGCCACCAACACCCGGATGGTTCGCGAGGCTAGCCGGGGCCGACAGGACGGGCGTACGATGGAAATTCAGCGCCTGATCGGTCGGGCGTTGCGGGCGGTCATCGATTTGGAGGCGTTAGGCGAACGGACTATCACCATGGATTGTGACGTGATCCAGGCCGATGGTGGCACTCGTACTGCTGCCATTACCGGCGGCTTTGTGGCCCTGGCCGACGCGGTGCGTTATCTGATCGGTAAAAGGTCGATCAAGAAAAATCCGTTGCATGGGCAAGTGGCTTCGGTATCAGTCGGCATCTACCAGGGCGTGCCGGTGCTGGATCTGGATTACGCCGAGGATTCCGAAGCGGAAACCGATATGAACGTGGTGATGAACGATGCCGGCGCCTTCATCGAGATTCAAGGCACTGCCGAAGGTCATGCCTTTCGCATCGAAGAATTGCACGCGATGCTGGAATTGGCCCGGACCGGTATCGAACAATTGCTGACCAAACAGCGTGAAGTGTTGGGTTTGCCGGGTTAAATCTGTTTCGGTGATTGGAGAACGTGAATGCGCAAAATCGTTTTAGCGACGGCTAACCCTGGCAAACTTCGGGAGTTGCAAGCCGTTCTGGCCGGCCTGGATTTCGAGATCGTGCCGCAATCGGCTTTCGGCGTCCCAGAAGTCGAGGAGACTGGACTCACTTTTATTGAGAACGCATTGCTCAAGGCGCGCAACGCTGCGTTCTATACCGGTTTGCCGGCGCTGGCGGATGATTCCGGGTTGGCGGTGGATGCCCTCGGCGGGGTACCGGGGATCTATTCGGCCCGTTACGCGGGTGCCGGTGCCGGTGATCGCGCCAACATCGGCAAATTGCTAGCTGAGCTGGATGGAGTGCCAGCGGAGCGGCGGACCGCTCGGTTTGTTTGCGTACTGGCATTGCTGCATCATCCCGCCGACCCGACGCCGCTGATCTGTCAGGGAAGTTGGGAAGGCACCATCCTGACCGAGCCGCGCGGCGAGGGTGGGTTCGGTTACGACCCGATCTTTTTCGTGCCCGGCGAACAGCGAACGGCTGCCGAGCTGGAACCGGCCGTCAAGAACCAGATTAGCCATCGCGGCCAAGCATTGGTGCTCCTGCGCCGGTATTTACAAGGATCGGTTTGAGGGATGCCGGTTACGACAGTGGCGAGTCAAGCGAGAGCATGATGGGCTCCAGTTGCCGCCAAGTCTGTTCGGCCTGGTGCCGGGAGAGCACCTTGGGCAGCATGTCGTGAATGGCATCGAGCTCGATCCGAAGTTGCTCGAGGCTAGTCGTCGCGTCGATGCAGTTGATGCGGCGTTCGGCACTCGGTCCCATGGCCCCGAACAGGATATGGCGAATAAAACCCTTGGCTTTTTCCATGTTGAATGCGGGTGGGAAAGGGTCAGTAGTGGTGGCCGGTCGCTGAGAAGTCTCCGCCGCCGGTGGTGAATCCGGCCATGGCCCGATGAAGCCGTCCGCTTCCAACTGCGCCAACAATTTGTCGATTTCGCCGAACCCGGTCAATTTTTTGACAAGTTGGGAGATGGTGGAGTGGCCGTCTACCATGATGAGTATCCGACGGAGTTCAATCGGCATTCGGTGACTTCGGGTCTTGATTTCTTGCTGGCCTTTAATCGTCTTGATCGGTATTTGGTTGCAATGCATTTCTGCCGCCTCTCCAATGATTCTTTGGTGTTGCTCTAGATGGATAGTCGAGATACGGGCCGATGATTCGGGTTTTTCCGCACTTTTCTATTCAGCTCGATATTGTTACAAATGTTTCTTTTTATAATCCTAGATTTAGCAAATGCTATGCCATGTAGCAATGTTGTTTCATCACGAAAAAAGCTGAGAGATGTTGTCCAACTGAATCGAGACTAGGGTTATACGCTTGACGGGATTTGCGAAGCGCGAGCCGATGGGTGTCAGGCCGATTCCACTGACCTTTTATGTCCACCTGCCTTGGTGTGTCCATAAGTGTCCTTATTGCGATTTTAATTCCCACCAAGCGCGTGGGTTAATCCCGGAGCGCGCTTACGTGGATGCGCTGCTGGCCGATCTGGAACAAGATTTACCTCGAGTGCAGGGTCGATCTATCGATAGCCTATTCTTGGGGGGTGGTACGCCCAGTCTGTTTTCGGCCGAGTCCTTGGAACGGTTGCTGTCGGGGTTGCGCGCCTGTTTGTCGCTGGGCCCGGATTTGGAAGTCACTCTGGAAGCCAACCCTGGCACGGTGGAGCGGGGGCGTTTTACGGAATTTCGGGATATCGGCATCAATCGGTTGTCCATTGGGGTGCAGAGTTTCGATGATGGCCAATTGCAGCGGCTAGGCCGGATTCACGACCGCCGCGACGCTATCGCTGCTGCCGAAGCTGCTCATGCTGCTGGACTGGGGAATTTCAATCTGGATCTGATGTTCGGCTTGCTGGGACAGACGGTCGAAGGAGCGCTGGCCGATATCACTAACGCTATTGCGTTGCAGCCGGCCCATCTGTCGTATTATCAACTCACTATCGAGCCGAACACGGCTTTTCACCATGCGCCGCCGGCTCTACCGGATGATGAGACGACCGACGCCATCCAGCGATCCGCCTTGGCGAGATTGGCCCGGTACGGCTATGAACGTTACGAGGTTTCGGCCTACGCTCGCGAAGGCAGTCGTTGCCGGCATAACCTGAACTACTGGGAGTTCGGCGATTATCTCGGCATCGGTGCTGGCGCGCATGGCAAACTGACCGATCTTGCCACGGGCCGGATTCACCGTATCTGGAAGCTCAAGCATCCAAGTGATTATCTGAAACGTGCTGGCACGCCAGCCGGCATCGGCGGCGATCAACCGATTCGCGAAACCGATCTACCGGTCGAATTCCTGATGAACGCTCTGCGCTTGGTCGAGGGTGTCCCGGTCGAGCGCTTCAAGGAGCGAACGGGCTTGCCGCTGGCCGCGCTGGAACCGGCGCTGAGCCGGGCGCGGGAGCGTGGGTTGCTGGCAACCGACCCAGCGCGATTGCAACCGACCGAATTGGGTTTGCGATTTTTGAACGACGTGCTGCAAGGGTTTATGGTCGATTAGTCGCAAGCCTTGCGGCCCCCGCCGGCAATTGGATTGTGCCATGTGGCTTAGTCGAACAGGCCGCCCACCGACAAGTAGCGTTCGCCGGTGTCGTAGCAGAAGGTCAAAATTCGGCTACCGTCTGGGATTTCTGGTAATTTCTGGGCGATGGCGGCCAGCGAGGCCCCGGAGGAAATGCCGATGAAGATCCCTTCTTCCTTGACGCAGCGCACGGCATACTTGAATGCGTTTTCGTGGGCGACCTGGATGATGCCATCCAGAATGTCGGTGTTCAGCACTGCTGGCACAAAGCCGGCGCCGATCCCCTGAATCGGATGCGGACCACGCTGGCCGCCGCTCAGTACCGGCGAGGCGGTCGGTTCGACTGCGAACACCTTGAGGTTCGGAAATTTTTCCTTCAATACCTCGGCGCAGCCGGTGATGTGGCCGCCAGTCCCGACACCGGTGATCAGATAATCCAGTCCTTCAGGGAAATCGTTAAGAATTTCCTGGGCCGTGGTGCGGCGATGAATCTCGACGTTCGCAGGATTTTCAAACTGCTGCGGCATCCAGGCATTCGGTATTTCCTTGACCAAATCTTGGGCTTTCTCGATGGCGCCCGGCATCCCTTTTTCCTTTGGGGTGAGTACCAGCTCCGCGCCCAGCGCCGCCAGATAACGCCGCCGCTCCAGTGACATGGATTCTGGCATGGTCAGGATCAGACGATAGCCCTTGGCGGCGGCCACGAGGGCTAGGCCGATACCGGTATTACCAGAAGTGGGTTCGACGATGACGGTATCTGGCTTGATGACACCATGCCGCTCGGCATCTTCGACCATGGCCAGTCCGATGCGGTCCTTGATGCTGCCGCCGGGATTGGTACGTTCTTGCTTCATCCAAACTTCCACATTGCGATCCGAGAATAGCCGGTTGATGCGGACATGGGGGGTATTGCCGATGGTTTCCAGGATAGTGTTCGCTTTCATCGTTTTTCCTCGCGCGCTGTGAAATGGGGAACCTAAGACGTTAGAGCGCATCCATCATTAACAGTATCAAAAAGCTTATGTGGGCAGCATAATAAATTTGCAATTAGAAATAGCGCTTTCTTATATCAGAGCGACCTTGGTCGAACGACTGAGTCGGGGATGCGCTCCAGCCCGCTTGTATCTTCCGCCCCGCCTGTCCAACAATGTGCTTTGCAAAATCACCGCTGCCGCGCCTTGGGAGAACCGTTCCTCATGTCCGAATCGCGTTTTCGTGGAACCGACCGTTACGTTGCCACCGACGATCTGATGATGGCGGTGAATGCCGCCGTCACCTTGGGCCGGCCGTTGCTGGTGAAGGGCGAGCCGGGTACCGGCAAGACCCAACTGGCCGAGGAAGTCGCCCTTGCCCTGAACCGGCCGTTCCTGCAATGGCACATCAAATCCACCACCAAGGCCCAGCAGGGCTTGTACGAGTACGATGCCGTGTCGCGGCTGCGCGATTCGCAACTAGGCGACGAACGGGTCCACGATATCAGCAACTACATCGTTAAGGGCAAGCTGTGGGAAGCGTTTACCACCGATGTCCAGCCAGTATTGTTAATCGACGAGATCGACAAAGCTGACATCGAGTTTCCTAACGATCTGTTGCACGAACTCGACCGCATGGAGTTTTTCGTCTACGAAACGCGGCAGGTGGTCAACGCTCGGCATCGACCCATCATCATCATCACCAGTAACAACGAGAAGGAGTTACCGGACGCTTTTCTGCGCCGCTGCTTTTTCCACTACATCCGCTTTCCCGATAAGGAAACGATGGAACGGATCATCAACGTTCATTATCCGGACTTGAAAAAGCGGTTGCTGAGCGAGGCGCTGGAAACCTTTTTCGAGATTCGCGACGTGCCGGGCTTGAAGAAACGGCCGTCTACCTCGGAACTGCTGGATTGGATCAAGTTGTTGGTGGCGGAAGAGATTCCACCCGAGGCGCTGCGCGGGGATCAGCACAAGCTGATTCCGCCACTGTACGGTGCGTTGCTAAAGAATGAGCAAGACGTGCATCTGTTCGAGCGGCTGCTATTCATGTCGAGGCGCAAGAAGGATTGATATGGCTCCTCTCGGTGAAGGAAGGAGGACGGGCGCGAGGGTTTCCCGATGATGACCGAATTTTTCTTTAAGCTGCGCAAGGCCGGCGTGCCGGTCACGTTGACCGAGTTTCTGATCTTACTGGAGGCGCTGAGTCAGCGAGTCACCGCGCACAGCATCGAAGAGTTCTACTACCTGGCGCGGGCGGCGCTGGTGAAGGACGAGCGCCATTACGATCGTTTCGATCAAGTCTTCGGTAGTCATTTCAAGGGGCTGGAGACGCTGTTCGACGAGATGATCGGCGCCAAGGTGCCGTTGGAATGGCTGCACAAGTTGGCGGAATTGACCCTGAGTGAAGAAGATCAGCAGCTGATCGAGTCGATGGGTGGCTGGGAAAAGCTGATGGAAACCTTCGCCCAGCGATTGGCTGAACAGGAAGGGCGTCATCAGGGCGGCAACAAGTGGATCGGCACCGCCGGTACTTCACCCTTCGGCGCCTACGGTTACAACCCGGAAGGCATCCGCATCGGTCAGGACGTGTCGCGCCATCGCCGGGCGGTCAAGGTCTGGGATCGCCGCGAATTCCGCAACCTGGATGATACCCTGGAGCTTGGCACCCGCAACATCAAGATCGCCTTGCGGCGTCTGCGTCGATTCGCTCGCGAGGGAGCGGCCCAGGAACTGGATCTCGACGACACCATTCGTTCCACTGCGCGCAACGCTGGCTACCTGGAGTTGAAGATGGTGCCGGAACGACACAACGCGGTGAAGGTACTGCTATTTTTGGATGTCGGCGGCTCGATGGACGATCATGTCCGAGTTTGCGAGGAATTGTTCTCGGCGGCGCGCAGCGAGTTCAAGCACCTGGAGTATTTTTACTTCCACAACATGGTCTACGAAGGACTGTGGAAGGACAACCGCCGCCGCTACACCGAAAAAACCGACACCGTATCGGTGCTCAACACCTTCGGACACGACTATAAATTAATCCTGGTCGGTGATGCGACCATGAGCCCGTATGAGGTCAGCTATCCGGGCGGCAGTGTCGAGCATTTCAATCCAGAGGCCGGGGATGTATGGCTAAACCGGTTACTGACGACATGGCCGCAGGCTATCTGGTTGAATCCACAGTCGCAGAACCGCTGGAGCTATGTGCCGTCGATCCAGATGGTGCGGGAGCTGATGGGAGAGCGCATGTATCCGCTGACACTGGAGGGGTTAGAGCAGGGCATCCGAGCATTACAGCGGGCGCGGTAGCTGGAAGATTTCACGGCGAACGGGGCCGCTTCAGAATGCTAATGCTGGCCCCTCCGCGAATTTCTTCCCGATTTGCCTGTCTCTGGTCGCGAGACCATTTGGCGACGGGGCGAACCGAACATCGGGAAAGTCCCGTTGGGCGGAGGTAGTCGCGCTGGTTCTAAGCACCGATTTGCAAACCGGGCAATGCTTCAGGCGCGGATATCGATATATCAAATAATTTATAATCAATACCTTATGATAAGGTGATCGATATGGATATCCACGTCAAGAATATTACCTCGGTCGCGTTCAGAAGCCGGCGACTGGCAAATTGAGACCGGTCAGCAGCTCTGCGAGCTTCTTGCGGTTGGCATTGATCGAAAACTCCTGCTCGACCCGCGCTAGCCCACCATCGGAGAGGCACTGCCATAAGTCTTGGTTCTGGTACAGCCGTATGACGGCATCCGCGAAGTCGGTGGGTTCATCGGCGCACAACGCCCCCTCATCGTCGCCGAGCCCGAGTCCCTCGGCGGCAACCTTCGTTAGGACACAGGGAACTCCATAGCTTAAGCTCGTGACCACCTTGCCCTTTTGTCCTGCCCCATAGCGCAGGGGCGCGACCGAGAGACGGGTACGGGAAAAGATTGGTTCGATATCTTCCACGAAGCCGAGAATGTGGACTCCATTCCCTTCCAGGGCCTGGACCTCGGGTGTCATGTGACTGCCGACGATCGAGATCTCTACCCCCGGCAATCGAGGCCGGATCAATGGCCAGATCTCCGCGCAGAACCAGATCATGGCGTCGATATTCGGGGGATGACGGAAGCTCCCGATGAAGACTATACCGGAGCGGGCTTCGTAGCCAGCACGGCGTCCGGGGATCTCGCACGTCAAAGGAATGACACATACACGGGCAGCGGGCGCTTCGCGCGCTAGCAATTCCTGTTCGGCCGGGCTGATGACGATGGTGACATCCGCACGGGCCATCACGGCGAGTTCTTTACGTTTCATTTCCTCGGCTTTTGGGCTAGAGGCGCAGCCGGTTTCCAGCGTCGCAAGCCGTTGCTCCCGTAGAAAATGGAGATCGACGGTATTGAAGATGATTCGCGCGCGCGGGCAGCACGCCCTGACCTTGGCTATCAGGTGAAAGGCGACCGTAACGCGGACCAGCATTATCGCGTCGAATTCATTACCACGCTTTTCGATCACCTGACCCCCAGAAGTGATATATGGGTGATACAGGCACTCGACGCCCATCGCCTGCAGCGTCGTGGTATAGCGTCCGAAGTGCAATAGATCGCTTTCCGGAATGAACGTCACTCGGTAGCCAAAGCCGATCAGCGTGCGCAGATAATTCACCATGTCGAGGGATCCGGCATCCTGGTCCGGTGTCGGCGTGCAGGCGTCGATGACAAGGATGCGGCCGCGGACGCGACGATCAGCCGAGAGCCACAGAGGAGGAGTGTCCGGGTCGCCATGAGCCACGAGTGCCGTTCCCCACTTTTCCTGGAAACGCTCCCGATTGCGCACCTGATAGGCTTTCATGCCGCTGGTCAGGTCCGTACCAGCGCTGATGCCCTCGTAGTGAACGACCCGGGATAATGGCTGGTAAAGCACCCGCAAACCCTGCGCTCGCACCGCGAACGCCAGGTCGGTATCCTCGTAATAGGCGGGCGCATAGCGCTCATCGAAGCCGCCCAGATCGGTGAAAAGCCTCCGGCGGATAAGTAGGCTCGCCCCGGAGCAGTAGTCAACATCGCGCATGAAGTTGAATTCAGGTGCGGACGGGTCAGCAAGTCGCCCCCAATTCCATCCGCTGGCATCCGCCCAGACGATGCCGCCCGCCTCCTGAAGACGGCCGTCCGGGTAAAGCAGCTTGCTGCCCACCAAGCCCGCGTCCGGCACATCGGCAAAGGTCTGTACCAGATGGTCGAGCCAACCTTCCAGGACCACCGTATCGTTGTTCAAAAACAAAATAAACTCACCCCGTGCCGCTTGGGCGCCACGGTTACAGGACCCGACAAAGCCAAGGTTTTTCGGGTTGCGCAGGTAGCGGATATCGTCGCGGGAAGCGAGCCGTGTCGCGGTGGTGTCGGAGGATCCATCGTCCACCACCAGTATCTCGATTGAGGCCTGCGGCGGGTGGCGGGCGATAGAGTCGAGGCAGGCCAGCGTGTAGTCGATCTTGTTGTAAACCGGGATGACAACCGATACCTGCGGCTCTGGGGCAACTCCGCCGGGAATCCGCAGTTCCTCCACCACCGGTTCGGCTGCGTGGCTCCGACGGATCGTTCCTATGGCGATCTGCCCCTGCTCCGCCCAGCGAGCTTGCTCTATCCATGCGGCGTAAGCGGTGGTCCCCCGAAACAATGGTGCGGCAACCCGAAATACCGCGCTCTTCGCCCGGTAGCGGACTTGTGCCGGGATGGGGATGCGCCGCCAGAGGATCTGGGCCGCAGGGACCAGCCTTGCCCGGAGCGCACGGAGCGCGCGGCCGGCGCCTCGCACCGGCCGCGTTAACCGCCAAGACAAAGAGTGGAAAATTACGTCGATCTCGGCGTCTCGTCGCTGCAATGCATCGGCGATGGCTTGGGCGTTACGCTTTTCATGCGCGTATTCGTGCTCCAGCGATTGGGCGTAATGGGTGTACTGGGCCAGATCGGCTTGCGCCAGCGTCAACTGTTCCTCAGCGTGCTCCGCCCGAGCCAACAGTTCGGCGCGCTCGGCGCGATGGTTGGCCAATTCGCTCCATGCGCGTACCGCATCCTCCATCTGCGTGGTGATGAGTGCAGTGTATTCGGCCACGCCCCCCCGAAAGGCATCGTTCTCCTCGCGCAGGCGCACGATCTGATCGAGCAGCGGTTGCCCGGTGCTCTGCCAGAGGGCAAACGGGCGCGGCCGAGCAGAGCGTCCCACCAACAAGGCAGCGTCGATACTATCGACCCCTGTGGCAGGTAGGGACGGCCTATGGTCAGGGGGTTCCAAATACTCCGTTCCATAGTCGAACGATCGTTCCTCGTCAGGATGAGGCGGGCGCGGATCGATCTGGCCAGGATTATCTGGGGTCGCGAGGTGTTGGCTGGCGAATGCTAGCAAGTGATCGTTCGTGGCATCCGGTGACAGCCCGATTGGGAGCAAGCGAGACCATGGCCGTTCCGCCAGCCGCTCGGGGAACGCGCCCAACATGGGCGCCACTACCGGCAGTCCGGCCTGTAGGCAAGCGCTGAGGGTGTAGCTCCAGGTTTCCGGCCAACGGGCCGGAAACCACGCCAAGTGAGGGGACAAAAACTGTAAACGCCCTGCAAGCTCCGTCTCCGGGTAAGCGCCATGAACGAATAGTGGGGCTTGGGCTGGGGAGGGCACTGGCCCCAACGGTTGCCCCACCAGATGAAACTCCAGCGGAAGGTTGCGGGCCGCTGCATCCGCGGCGCAGGCTGCCAACAGATCAATCCCTTTGGCTGACGATAACTGGCCGAGCACGACGACGCGCAAAGGCATGTCGGGGTACCAGCGTGGCGGCTGGGGCGCCGGGTAGTTCAGGGGACTGGGTAGCTGGTCATGGGTAGCGACTCGCACCGATAGCTTGGGCCAGACGCGCCGCAGTCGTGCGGCAGTATCGCGACTGGGTGTCAGCACCCGCGCGGCACCGAAGAGCCAGGCTCCCTGGGTAGCGCGCCAGGCGACAATATCCCGGGATCGGGCCTGCGGATCAGCCGCCAGGCAGCGCTCGCACACTTCTTCCGGCGGCTGATCGCAGAAGCGCCCGGCGCTATCGATCAAGTTGATGCGGGGACACACCGGTAAAAAATCATGCACGGTTAGATCGTAGGGTATCGCTAGAGCGTCCAGAACCTGCTGGGCCACGTCCTCCAAGCCGATCAGGTGATGCACGTGGGCGCGCTTGATACGCAGCACACGCAGCAGATCGATTAAACGGTCGAGATCGATTTCCCGCTGGAAAGCAAGCGCAGCTGCTTCGCCCGTGCGTTGCCAGGAGAGCGTCAACTCGCCGTCACGCGCAGGCCGTAGCACCAAGACCTCAGCCCAAGGCTCCAACCATCGGGCCAGATCACGGACGTTTCGCTCCACGCCGCCACCGAGGTCGTGAGTGATGAACAATAGGCGTTGCCGGGGTGAGCGGGCCAGGCGCTGCCAGTCGACCCGCTCGCGCAGGTCTCGCGCCGGATCCTCCCGGACGTGCTCTGCCACTATCAGGTCGTAGGCTGGGTGACGCTCGCGGATTGCCGTCCGGGCTTTTGCCACCAGTGCGGCCTTGTCGTCGCCAAAGCTCACACCGCCGCGATGGCCCACGAAGACATCGGCCGCCAAGCGATGGCGCCATCCACGGTAACGAGCGCGCATGCTGAAGTCGTTTTCCTCGCCATAACCGCGCCCGAATGCCTCTGCGTCGAAGAATCCGACTGCCTCCAGGCAGTCACGCCGGAGATAGGTGCAATAGCCTACGGAAGTCGGCAGATCCACGCCGGCTCCGGGGTTGGTCGCCAGCATCAGAGCATCAAGCGCCGCGATATCCCAACCATCCGGAAGCGAATTGTCCGAACAGAACAGGGGGTAGCTGCAAATGGTTGCGCCGCTATTCGCAAATGGAGTCACCGTGCCCACGTCCGGAGCTTGATAGGCCGCGGCCCGGAGCCGGTCGAGCCAATCGTTTGCCACCTCGGTGTCACTGTTCAGTAGAACGACGTCCCGGTCTGGGTGCAGAGCCATGCCACGGTTCGCGGAGATCACGTAGCCCTGATTACGCGGATTCTCCAACAGGGTCAGACTTCCTTTCGCGGCGAGTTGCCGCAGCCAGTCCCGCAGAGCCGGATCGGGTCCGCAATCATCGATGACCACTAACTCGAAGGCCACCCTGACTGGCGCGGCTAGAACGGACTCGATACAGGCCTGAGTCTCATCCAAGCCGGCGTAGACCGGTACGATGATGTCCACCGGAGCTGGGCGCGGCACCGGGACAATTACAGGGGCGGACGCGGCTAACTCTGCGGTCTGGGGCGCGCACTCGAAGATGAACTGATAGGTTTCAGCATCTTCGCTCGCGAGCAAGCATTTGCGCACCGGTTCGGCCAAGGTGGCGAGAGTCTCGGGCGAAAACTCACTTTGACCGATCGGTACCCTGACCCGATCGGAAGAGATCTCGTGCCAGCCGCATTCGTCGATAAGTCGCCGCAACGACGTGCGGGTGAAAAGGCGAATAGGGGTCCGATCCAGCAAACCCTCTGGGTGGTAGCACGGCTCGCCGTTGATCAACTCGGCGATCAGGCCGGCATAAGCCGCATTCAAAACCGCCAGAAGCAACCTCCCTTCTGGCTTGAGCAGCGTCGGGAGGCGACGTAGTAGTGCCTCCGGCGTATTGAGATACTCGATAATATCGGCGCAGATGATGAAGTCATAGCGCGCCTCACCCACCAGAGCGATGGGGTCATCCAGGTTAAGGTCTGCTACCCAGAGCGAGCGAAAAACTCGCAATCCCTGCGCTGCGCACGCTTGGTTGCCCTTGATGCCATCCACGTAGCAAGCTCGCTGCTCGGCGAGGTGGGCGGCTAACGCCCCCGTTCCAGCACTGATGTCCAGGACCTCTGAACCAGGGCGGACCAATCTGGCGAGTTTTACCAGGGAATCCTCGGCTTCGGGATCAAACTTGCGGTGATGCTGATGAGAGGTGTCTTTCTGCGCCATTGTCTTGATTTCCATGTTTGCCGCTTTAGCCCGCGCTGTAGCCGCGCGAGCGGCAACCGCAGCACAAATTACTGCTCCCTCCAGGCGCCGCTCCCTGCAGGTGGCAGTTCAATTTCGATCAGGGGAATTTTTGCGGCCTGACGTTTTCGGTGGCGCATCTCGATCTGATGGAGGATTTCCTTCAAGATCGTATTCCGCCGGGGAAGGGAATGGTCCAGCAACGCCCGAATATCGATACCGCTTCACGGCGGTTGTGGCTAGCGGTGAAACCAGCGCTCTTGCGATCCGAACCGCATGGGCATCGTGGTCGGCACCAGAGGATGGTGCCAGCCGCGCCGGTTTCACGGATTACCTCATCGGACTCCGTCTGCCGATTAAAGTCGAATTGTCTTTAATTTATCAATAAATATCAAGAATTAGGAGTGACACAACAGGGCAATCTGGCTATGAGGTGGCCGGACGGGGTTGGTCGAAAAGCAGACGCAACCGGTAATCCGCGTTGAGGGCGGCGCAGCGTTTGCGGCGACGGATGCTATTGCAGGGCAGGCCATTGTGGCGCAGCAGGTTGAAGGCCATATGGCGGATCAGGGCCAGGTTTTCCGCCAGCCCGATTACCCTGTTTTCACTGTTAAATAACCCGGGAAAACCGCGTGCTCGCCTGTTCGCGCAAGTATCGGTCGAACACCATGCAGATGTTGCGAATCAGCAGCCGGCCCGGCGGTAAAACCTCAATCCCGGTCTCGGATAATGCCAGCAGCCCGTCCGACTGCATATCGGTCAATTCCGCCAGTTCCACTGCGAAGCGATCGCGGAAACAGATCCCGAATTGGCGTTCGATGGCAGCGAATTTCAGCGCGAAGTGGCAAATCAGCTCGGTGATGACCGCCCGCCGCAGCCGGTCGTCGGCATCCAACCGCACGCCCCGAAAGACCGCCAGCCGGTTTTCGTCGATCCGACCGTAATACTCTTCCAGCCCTTTGAGGTTTTGGCTGTAACTGTCGCCGACCATGCCAATAGAGGTCGCGCCGAGCCCGATCAGGTCGCAGTCGGCGTGGGTGCTGTAACCCTGGAAGTTGCGATACAGGGTACCGGCGCGCTGCGCTAGCGCCAACTCGTCGTCGGGTTTGGCGAAGTGATCCATACCGATATAGACATAACCGGCAGCGGTCAGCCGCTCGATCACGGTCCTGAGGATGTCCAACTTAACTGCCGGCGGTGGTAACGCGCTGGCGTCGATCTGGCGCTGGGTTTTGAACAGGTCGGGCAGATGAGCATAGTTGAAGACTGAAACCCGGTCGGGGTCTTGAGCGATGAGCTCGTTCACGGTGCGGTCGAAGCTGGCGACGCTCTGACCCGGCAGGCCATAGATCAAATCCACGCTGATTGATTTGAACCCCTCGCGTCGAGCCGCTTCCATAACCTGCAAGGTGATTTCACGAGGTTGGATACGGTTGACCGCTTTTTGCACCGCCGGCTCGAAATCCTGTACCCCCAAACTCAGTCGATTGAAACCCAGTTCCCGCAGGAGCGCGATGGTGTGGTCATCGGTTTCGCGCGGATCCACTTCGATGGAGTATTCGCCGCTGTCGTCGCCAAGCAGGCGGAAATGTTCGCCAGTCATCCGCATCAGTTCTCGCATTTCGGCCGAGCTGATGAAGGTAGGTGTTCCACCGCCCCAATGCAGCTGTTCGACCGGCCGACTTCGGTCGAACAGCGCCCCTTGCAAGGCGATTTCCCGGTGTAAGTGATCGAGATAGGGGAGGGTATGGCGACGGTTCTTGGTGATGATCTTGTTGCAGGCGCAGTAGAAACAGACCGTATCGCAGAACGGGATGTGGACATACAGCGACAGCGGCCTACCCGTCGCGTTGCTGGCCAGTGCCAGCTCTCGGTATTCCGCTTCGCCGAAACCGGTGTGGAACTGCACAGCGGTCGGGTAGGAGGTGTAGCGAGGACCGGCCTTGTCGTACTTACGAATCAGATCGGGGTCGAAAATGACGGTGGCGTTCATGGTGGCAACAACCAGGGGGCGGATTGGCTCAAGAATAGCCTGGGGCATAACGGGCCCGACTCGCGCAAGCGCCCGACCACGGTGGGGCCGTGGTGGGCTCGGCGACAGTCTGGATGCCCAGGGCGTGGCTCATCGGGCTGAGGGCCGCGACTCGGGCGCGGTTGCTGGAGTTTTCGATCATGTCCTTGAGGGGCTACCGTGGATCCTGAGAGGAATCGCCTTGAAATTACAGCGCTTTCAATTGCGAGGCGTTTAAGAAAAATACGCCCTGTCCACCGTGCTCGAATTCCAGCCAGGTAAACGGTACGTCGGGAAACGCTTCGCACAGGGCGTATTGGGCGTTGCCGACCTCAACGATCAACACCCCGTCGCGTTGCAGGTAGTCGGCGGCCTGGCTGAGAATTTCTGCCACTACATCCAGCCCTTCCGCGCCGGCGGCGAGCCCCAGCCGCGGCTCGTGATGGTACTCAGAAGGCAGATTGTCCAGCTCTTCTTGTCCGACATAGGGCGGGTTGCTGATGATCAGGTCGTAACGGCGGCCCTTCAGCGCCGAGAACAGATCGGACTGAATGGCTTCGACCTGATCGTCAAAGCCATGTTCAGTGATATTACGCCGAGCGACCGCCAAGGCATCGGCGGAGATGTCCGCCAAATCCACTCGCGCGTCGGGAAAGGCATAGGCGCAGGCGATGCCGATGCAGCCGCTGCCGGTACCCAAATCCAAAATGGTTTCCACCTTGCGGCTGTCCGGCAACCACGGTGCGAAATGCCGTTCGATCAGCTCGGCCAGCGGCGAACGTGGGACCAACACCCGCTCGTCCACATAAAACGGCAAATTCATGAACCAAGCGCGGTTGGTCAGATAGGCAGCTGGCTTGCGTTCCGCGATCCGCCGTTCCAATAATTGAATCGCCGCCTGTTTTTCGGTCGGCGTTAGGTACGATTGGAGATATTCGGCATGCAGGTCCGGCGGCAAGTACAGCGCGTGCAGCACCAGTGCCGCCGCCTCGTCGATAGCGTTGTCGGTGCCGTGACCAAAGTGTAGGCCAGCCTCGTTCATACGGCTGGCGCCCCAGCGGATTAGGTCGCGAATGGTATGCAGATGGGAGAAGACGTTGTCGTGGTCGGTCATCGAAAAATTCGGTCGGCGAATGAAAATATCCGGTCCGCTGGCGCAAAGCACGGCCGACGATAGACCGGGCTCGCGGGGTGCGGGGTTGTGCGGGAGCGGTGGGATTCTACCGTTTCGGCGGCAGACCGGATATGCTCCCCGGTCGATATCGCCGAGGCAGCCACCGTTGCGTCGGCCAGAGCGTGAAACATACGGAACCGAGGCAACCGATCATGACCCGTCGTGCGACTGTAATCGGGCTGGTGCTGGCCGGCATGGTGGCGCTGACCGTGGGGTTGATACTGGGCGAATGGTTATTCAGCCGACGGGCGGCGCCGTCGTTGGATATCGCCGGCATCTATCTGCCCGATGCCCAGCCGCTGGAAGCGTTTAACTTAGTCCATCACAGCGGTCGGCCGTTCACGCGCGCCGATTTCCAGGGTAAGTGGACATTTCTGTATTTTGGTTACACCTATTGCCCAGATGTCTGTCCGCTCACACTGGCCGAGTTGAATCGATTACAAAAGCGGTTGGCCGAACAAGGCGCCGACCGCGACACTGCCTATGTGCTGGTGTCGGTGGACCCGCAGCGCGACACGCCGGAGCGGCTGCGGGAATACGTGACCTATTTCAACCCCAAGTTTCAGGGGGTGACCGGGCCGACCGAGGAGTTACGCCGGTTGACTCAGCCGCTGCACGTATTCTATCAACGCGGACCCGATGCGAAAGGCTCGAATTACACGATCGATCACAGCTCGACCATCGCGTTGATCGACCCGTCGGGTCGGCCGCGGGCGATTTTTACCCCGCCGCAGAATCCGGAGCGGATGGCGACCGATTTCCTGAAAATCCGTGCCGCCGTGCCCTGATGGGCCGGTGCCGATTCACGTTTTCCGTTGACGAAATGGAATGACCATGCCCGACTCGATTCCCGCCGATACGTCCGCGACCCTGAGCGACTATCTGCGCAACCTGCCGCAATATCTGTTGCCGCAACGGCTATTGACCCGCCTGACCTATCGGATAACGCGAGCGCGACTGCCCTGGTTCAAGAACGCGCTGATCCGAGGATTCGCCCAGCATTTTCAAGTCGATCTGGGCGAGGCGTCGGAATCGGATGCGCGCGCCTATCCAGACTTCAACGCCTTCTTCACCCGGTCGCTCAAGCCGGGCATTCGGCCGGTGGCGGCCGGTGACCGGGTGGTGTGCTGCCCAGTGGACGGGGCGGTCAGCCAGATCGGTAACATCGAACAGAATCTATTGTTGCAAGCCAAGGGCCGGACTTTTTCGCTCGCCGCGTTGCTGGGCAGTGATCCCGAGCGAGCTCGGCTGTTTCAGGGCGGGGTCTTCACGACGCTGTATTTGTCGCCGCGCGATTATCACCGGATACACATGCCACTGGCCGGCCGGCTGCGCGAGATGGTGCATGTTCCCGGCAAGCTGTTCAGTGTGTCGCCGCTGACCACAAGGATGGTGCCCAACCTATTCGCCCGCAATGAGCGGGTGGCAGCGCTCTTCGATACGCCGGCGGGTCCGATGGCGGTGGTGCTGGTCGGCGCGATCAATGTCGCCTCCATCGAAACAGTTTGGGCCGGGCCGATTACGCCGCCGCTCGGCAAGACCCTCTGCTGCTGGCGCTATCCGCCGAACGGCGAGGATGCGGTCAGGCTCGACAAAGGCGCGGAACTTGGCCGGTTCA
Source organism: Candidatus Competibacter sp. (assembly GCA_037045535.1). Lineage (GTDB taxonomy): Bacteria > Pseudomonadota > Gammaproteobacteria > Competibacterales > Competibacteraceae > Competibacter_A. Next base: position 252,566 of record JBAOHI010000073.1, on the reverse strand, counting down.
ACATGGGATCCACCGTCATTCTGTTGTTTAGTCGGGACACGGTCCGTTGGGAGCCGGCCATTCAGGCAGGAGCGAAGGTCCGGATGGGGCAACGGTTGAGCGTGGGATAGCGAAGTCGGGCGCGCGTGGATTCAGGCGCGATCCAGCGGAAATGCCAGCACCTCCGCCAGCGACGTTTTCCTCGTCGCCAGCATCACCAACCGGTCGAATCCCAGCGCCACGCCCGCGCAATCGGGCAAGCCGAATTCCAATGCCGCCAGCAAGTGTTCGTCCACCGGCATGACCGGTAGCCCCGCCGCCCGGCGAGCAGCGTTTTCCTGCTCAAAGCGGTGGCGCTGTTCGACCGCGTCGCCGAGTTCGTGGAAGCCGTTGGCGAGCTCGATGCCGTTGATGTACAGCTCGAAACGTTCGCCGACCGGCGGATCGTCCGGCCGCAGCCGAGCCAGTGCCGCTTGCGATGCCGGATAATCATGCACGAAGGTCAAGCGCCCCGATCCCAGCCGGGGCTCGACGCAGTGAGTGAGCAGCAGGTCTAACCATGGATCGGGGTCATCCAGCGGCATCCCGGTGGGTATCGAGATGTTGCGTGTCTCCGCGCAAGCGGCCAGATCCGCAACAGTGGCCCGATGCGGGTCCAGATTCAGGTGATGCTGAAAAATCTGGCGGTAGCTCAACCGCTCCGGTTCCGCTAGTGCCAGCCGCCCAGCGAGCAACATCCCGACCAGCTCCGCCACTTCGTCCATCAGCCGGTGATGGTCGAAGCCAACCCGATACCATTCCAGCAAGGTAAATTCGGGGTTGTGGCGGGAGCCTGCCTCACCGTCGCGGAACACACGGGCGATCTGGTAGATGCAACCGCTACCCGCCGCCAACAACCGCTTCATTGCAAATTCCGGCGAGGTGTGCAGATACAGGGGCCGACCGTGTTGCGATCCCGGTCCTGAGTAGCAAGTTTTAAAACTGGCCAAGTGAGGATCGGTGATCGCCGCCACCGACAGCGCCGGGGTTTCCACCTCCAGCACGCCGCACGCCGCGAAAAAAGCCCGGATTTGCGCCAGTAACTCGGCGCGCAGCCGCAAGACCGATAAATCGGCGCTGGGTCGCCAGTGATACGCGGTCACGGGTTGGGGCGATGTGGCGGTTTTGCGCCCGCGCTATTCCTTGACCCGGGACACGTATTCACCGGTGCGAGTATCCACCTTGATGATTTCGCCGTTTTGCACGAACAGCGGCACTCGGACCACCGCGCCGGTTTCCAAAGTGGCCGGCTTGCCGCCCCCGCCCGAAGTGTCACCACGCACGCCAGGATCGGTTTCGACGATGGCCATGATCACGAAATTGGGCGGTGCCACGCTCAGGGGGACGCCGTTCCACAGGGTCACCTGACAAATGGCTTCTTCCTTGAGCCACTTGGCGGCATCGCTCACGGTGGCGGCATCGGCGGTGATTTGCTCGTAGCTCTGCGGATCCATGAAATGCCAGTATTCGCCGTCGTTGTACAGATATTGCAATTCGACGTCGACCACATCGGCGCCTTCGGCGGTATCGCCCGACTTAAAGGTACGTTCGATGACCCGCCCGGTTTTCAGATTGCGCACCTTGACCCGGTTGAATGCTTGGCCCTTGCCCGGTTTGACGAACTCGTTTTCGACGATGGCGTAAGGGTCGCCATCCAGCATGATCTTCAGCCCGCTCTTGAATTCGTTGGTACTATATGTCGCCATGCAATTGTTGCCTTGGGTTGGAGTGGTAAGGTTATACAACGCGATATGATACTGACAAAAACGGACTCGCGTCAGGTGCCGGGCTGGCAACAGGAGCTGGCTCGGGCAATCACCGAGCCCGCCGAGCTGCTGCGGGAGCTGGTGCTGGACTTGGCACTGTTGCCGGCAGCGCGAGCGGCAGCGGCGCGGTTTCCGCTGCGGGTGCCGCGCGGATTCGTGGCCAGAATGCGTCAGGGTGATCCTGATGATCCTCTGTTGCGCCAGGTGTTGCCGTTGGCGGCGGAACTGTCACCCGTGCCGGGATTCGTGGCCGATCCGGTGGACGACCAGGCGGCGCGAGCAGCACCGGGCGTGTTGCACAAATACCATGGCCGGGTACTGTTGATTGCCACGGGTGCTTGCGCGATACATTGTCGCTACTGTTTCCGCCGGGAATTTCCTTACTCGGAGAACCATGCCGGAGGGGACTCGTGGCGCCCGGCGCTGAATTATCTCTCGCAAGACCGCAGCCTCCGCGAAGTGATTTTGAGCGGTGGCGACCCGCTGTCCCTGTCCGATCGACGGCTGGGCGCATTGCTGGCGGAATTGGAGCGGATTCCCCACTTGGAACGGTTGCGTATCCATAGCCGGCAACCGATCGTATTACCGGAGCGGGTCGATGACGGCTTGCTGGATCTGCTCGCCCGAACCCGGTTACGGCCGATCTTGGTGATTCACGCCAACCATCCTCGGGAAATCGATGACACCGTCCGGCGGGTGCTGGAGCGGTTAGCGGGCATTGGTGTTACACTATTAAATCAGTCGGTTTTGCTACGCGGGGTGAACGACACAGTACCGACCTTGGTGGAGCTAAGCGAAGTGCTGTTCACGGCCCGCGTTCTGCCTTATTACCTGCACCTACTCGACCGAGTGCAGGGGGCGGCCCATTATGAGGTGAACGAAACTGAGGCATCGACTATCATGGAAGTCCTTCGCCAGCGCTTGCCGGGCTATCTGGTCCCCAGGCTGGTGCGAGAGCAGCCAGGACAACTGGCCAAGACCCCGCTATGAGAATGCGGCCGGCAACAGCCCCCTCGCAGCCGGGGATTCTGGCCATCAATAGAGGTTGGACGCGTGTCTGAGCCTTCCATCATTAACCTGCTCATCGTAGATCGTTCCCAATCCGATATCGACCATATCGTCAAGACGCTGCGAGGAGATGGTTATCAACTCGAACTGACTGAAACCGACAAAGCCGAGGATGCCCGTAGCGCGATCGACTATCAGCCGCTGGACTTGATCTTGCTGCGGGTCGCCGAGGATTTGCCTACCATCGCCGAAACGCGCTCTGATGACCGCTGAATCGGGACAGGATATTCCGATCATTGCAGTGGTAGATGACGAGCACCGCGGGCACTACAGACCGGCCCGCCTGTTGGAAGAAGGTGCCGATGACTATATCTACCTGGACGATGCGGATCACTTGGTGGCGGTCGTTCGCAAGGAATTGCGCCACTTGCAGACTCGCAGGGACGGACGCTCCTTCGAAGTCCGCTTCAACGAGAGCAAAAATCGCACCCAGATCTTGCTGGAAAACGTCGATGAAGCGATCGCCTACATTCACGAAGGCGTTCATGCCTACGCTAATCCCACCTATCTCCGGCTTTTCGGTTACCAACACAAGGAAGATCTGGCCCAGATTCAGCTGGTTCACATGGTGCCACCGGTCTACCGGGACGCGCTAAAAAGCGTGCTGCGCCGGAGCATTCGTTCTGGCAAAGCCATCGAGCCGGTGGAGATGGTCGGCGTGCGCAGCAACGGGCAAACGCTCCCCATCTTGCTGGAGTGCGCGCCGACCCGGATGAATGACGAACCCTGCACCCAAATCATCGTTCGGGAAATCGGGCCGGAGAAGCAAGTCCATAACAAGCAGCTCGAGGATTTGCTCAAGTACGATGACGCGACTGGCCTGTACAGCCGCCGGTTTTTTCTGGAAACTCTGGAGCTTGGCCACGAAGGTAGTGTGCTATATGTCCTGTTCACCGACTATGCTGCGATTCGTTACGCCATAGGGTTTGAGGCCGTCGATCAGTTCGCGCGCGAAGCCGCTATTCTAGTCAAGGGGTTACTGTCCTCTGGAGACATCGCCGCTCATTTTGCCAGCGGGGTGTTCGTGGTTTATTTGCCGGCCGGCTCATCGAGCGATCCGGTGCCGTTGGCCGAACGTATCTGCACTGCCATCGCTCAAAACACTTTCCAAGTTGCCGGCAAAATGTTCACGACGACGTGTTGCATTGGTGCCTGCAGGATCCGGGATAGAGAGGAAACCGCCGTGCAAATCCTGTTGCACGCCGACCGCGCTTGCGAGATGGCCCGGCAAAAGGGCGGCAACCAAGTCGAGCTTTACGTGCCGCCCCGACAGGAAAAAAAGGGCACGATCAGCCCGCAAGACGAAGCCGTTATTCGGCTGATTCGAGATGCACTGACCAAGGGGTATTTGAAGCTGAGCTATCAGCCCATTGTCAGCTTCGAAACCGCCGACGAGGCGCGCTATAAGGTTTATCTTGAGATATTAGATGGAGAAGGTGGCAATCCGCAGCCCATGGACAAGCTAGGCACGGTGGCGGCCCGTTATGGTGCGATGGGTGCCTTGGACAAGTGGACTCTTATCCGGGGGTTATCCACCTTGATGGAAATCCTGCAAGCGGGTGGCAAGCCCCCCGTCCTATTCGTGCGAGTATCATACAATTCCATCGTGGATAAGGATTTTTTTGATTGGCTCAGCAAGCGTTTCAAGGATAGCGGATTACCGGGCCGGTATTTGGTGCTGGAGATCAAGGAAGACAACGCTGAGGAATATTTCGAGGAAGCCAAGTTATTGCGCAGCCGCTTGCGAGAACTGGGCTGCGGCATGGCGCTGTCTCATTTCGGGGGTAAGGCGCATTCCGACCGCTTGCTCAAGGAAATAGTGCCCGATTACATCAAGCTGGATGGCAACCTGATCGAGCGGCTTGCCAAGACTAAGGATGAAACCAGTCGCCGATCGATGGCGATGTTGCTGACCGAGCAGGTGCAGAGTTTGAACATCCGGGTGGTGGCGGCCGGCGTTTCGACGGCTCCGCAAATGGCCAGTATTTGGCAGTTCGGCGTTACCCTGGTGCAAGGCAGCATGGTCGCCGAGGCCGGACCCCGGCTGGATTTCGATTTCAGGCAATACGCGAGTTAAAGCCCGCCGTCGAACGAATGACCACGGCGGTGACCCTGCCGTGACCTTTGCCCGGCTTGCGTTATCGCTGCGGCTGCCGTCGCAGTGCCGCGATGCGTTCTTCCAGTGGCGGATGGGTCATCAACAGCTTGCGCAAGCCCTCGCCCAAGCCGCCGTTGATCCCGAACGCCGCCATCTGTGAGGGCAACTGAGACGGTTCGTGCAGTTGCCGCAGCCGCTCCAGCGCTGCGATCATCTTGCCGCGACCGGCCAGGCGGGCGCCGCCCGCGTCGGCGTGAAACTCGCGATAGCGGCTAAACCACATCACAATCAGCGAGGCTAGGAAGCCGAACACCAGTTCCAGCACCATGCTGGTGATGTAGTAACCGATGCCAGGACCGCGATATTCTTCGCTGTTGCGGGATGATAGCGCTTGATCCAGCAGGTAACCGACCACCCGCGACAGAGCGATCACGAAGGTGTTCAGCACGCCCTGCAGCAGGCTCAGCGTTACCATGTCGCCGTTCGCGACATGGCTAACCTCGTGACCCAGTACCGCTTCCGCCTCCTCGGCGGTCATCTGTTGCAGCAGGCCAGTGCTGATCGCCACCAGCGCCGAATTGCGGTTGGCGCCGGTCGCAAAGGCATTTGGTTCCGGTGAGTCATAGATAGCGACATCCGGCATTCCGATCCCGGCCGCCTGGGCCTGACGCTGGACGGTTTCGACCAACCAGCGTTCGGTTGGGTTGCGTGGCTGCTCGATGACTTGTGCGCCGACCGACATCTTGGCGATCGATTTCGACATCAGCAGCGAAATCAGCGAGCCGCCCATGCCGAAGAGGGCGGCGAAGATGAGCAGGCTGGTGAGATTGAGTCCTGACTGATACAGAAAGCGGTCCACGCCCAGCAGTCGGGCAATAATGCCGAGCAGCAGGACGACCGCCAGGTTGGTGGCGATAAACAGCACGATGCGTTTCATGGCAACACTCCGTTGAAGCGATTTGACAGCAACTGTATGGGCGCGTCGGCGGAAATTGCAAGCGCGCTGCGCCGGGTCTGACCAGAGGCACAGCCAGTTCGTTCACGGATCGGAGCGGCGGGTCAGAAACATGGCATCGCCGTAGCTGAAAAATCGATAACGCTGCTCGACCGCGTGGCGGTAGGCATTCAGGATCGCCGTTTGGCCGGCGAAAGCCGCAACCAACATCAACAAGGTGGATTCCGGCAGGTGAAAGTTGGTGATCAAGGCATCCACGCAGCGAAAGCGGTAGCCGGGATGAATGAAAATACGAGTTTCGCCGCGCCAGGGTTGTGGAATGCCAGCATCGTCGGCGACAGTTTCCAGCGCTCGGACTGCCGTGGTGCCGACCGCGATCACCCGGCCGCCGTCCGCCCGCGCCGCCCGCACCCGCTCACCAACCTCGGCGCCAATTTCGATCCGCTCGGCGTGCATGACGTGTTCGCTGATGCGATCGACCCGCAACGGCTGAAAGGTACCGGCGCCAACATGCAAAGTGATGAACGTCTGCGCTGCGCCCGTGGCAGCGATCCGATCCAGCAAGCGCTGGTCAAAATGAAGACCCGCTGTGGGTGCGGCCACCGCGCCCGGCTGGCGGGCGTAGACGGTTTGATAACGTTCGCGGTCAGTGGCGGTTGGCGGGCGGGCGATGTAAGGCGGCAGCGGGATCTGGCCGTGTTGTTCCAACAGCGCCAGCAACGGCTGATCGCTTTCCATGCGGATTTCGAACAGGTCGTTATGCCGGCCCAGCACGGTGGCGCTAAAGCCAGCATCGAACCACAGCAAGCTGCTTTCCCGCGGGGGTTTGCTGACGCGGAGGTGAACCAGCGCCCGTCGCTCGTCCAGCAGCCGTTCCACCAACAGTTCGAATCGGCCACCGCTGGCCTTGTGGCCGCGCAGGCGCGCGGGAATCACCCGGGTATCGTTGAATACCAGCAGGTCACCGGCGCGCAGCAGATCCGGCAATTCGGCGAACCATCGATCATGGAATTCTCCGGTCGGGCCGTCCAGGGTCAGCAGTCGGCTATCGCCGCGCCGGAGTGGCGGCTGCTGGGCGATCAGCTCGGGCGGCAGGTCGAAGTGGAAATCCTGACGCTTCGGTTCGTGGGTAGGTGCCACCGGTTGGCGCTGATCTTGTATTTCAGTTGCCGCCTGGTCGTTGTGGAACCCTGATTGTCGCTTACACTCTGAACCAATCATTCCATGCCATGATGCGAGTTATTGAAATGCAAAAGACGTTATTGATCGCCGCCGTTCTCTATTCCGCCGGTGCCCTGGCTGCGGACCCGGTCTCTGTGCCCACCCCCGCCGCTGGCACTTCTGTCGCTGTTCCAACTCCGGCACCTGCGGTCAAGCGGCCCGACCTTACCCGGCTGCAAGCCGTCCTGAAGGACGAAAAGCCCGATAGCGTCACTGTTACCCCGATTCCTGGGATTTACGAGGTGGTGATCGGTGGACAAGTGCTTTATTTGAGCGAAGACGGGCGCTTCGCGATACAGGGTGAAATCGTGGATTTGGGCTCCCGCGACAATCTGACGGAAAACCGTCGCAGCGAGATACGCAGCAAGGCTATCGCTGACATTGGCGAAGACAAGATGGTGGTTTTCACGCCCGAGGGGCCAGTCAAGCACACCGTTACCGTATTTACCGATATCGACTGCGGTTACTGTCGCAAGATGCACACGCAAATGGCCGGCTACAATAAAGAGGGCATCAAGATACGCTACCTGTGGTTCCCACGCGAGGGGATCGGTTCGGAATCTTACAACAAAGCGGTGTCGGTCTGGTGCGCGGACGACCGGCGCGATGCATTGACCAAGGCCAAGCGCGGCGAGAGCGTCGAGCACAAAACTTGCGACAACCCGGTCCAGGCGGAATACGAGTTGGGTCAGAAACTGGGGGTGCGCGGCACGCCCAGCTTGATCCTGGAATCTGGCGAGATGATTCCCGGCTATGTTTCACCCACCCAACTGGTGCAACTCCTGGCGGATTCCAAGGGCAAGCCAGCCAAGCCTATCAGCCAGCCTTGAAACGCGGCTTTCATAAATAAGCGGGGGCCGATATGGTCACCGCTTGGGTTATGTCATGTTTTTCGATCAGAAAATCCACCCGCTCAATTTTGATCGCGCCGACAGGTTGACCGTCTTGGACGACGTGGTCGAACTGAGCGGCCCCGGCATTCAATTGCGGATCGCTTGCGCCACTGTCGCCGACGGTTGTTTACGGCTGCGGTTTGAAAATACCCAAGCCACCGAGCCATGTCAGTATTCGGATGCGGTACTACCGGCGTATCGGGCAGGGCCAGCCGTGATGCCGCGACAAGCCAGAGAAGGGGTGACGTTCGGGACGACAGCCGGTCAGATTGAATTGAAGCCGGCGCACCTGCGGTTGGAGATGGCCGGCGTCTCGCTGGCGACCGTCGCCGATGGGATCGGCAGCTGTGGCGAAGCGCTATTGCTGAATTTTGCCCTGATCGGCGTCGAGGGCTGCTATGGCTTCGGCGAGCGAACTCGGCATCTCAACAAGCTCGGCGACAGTGCCAATTTTCTGACCGTCGATGTGGTCGCGGTCTTTCGCCATACCTATGATCGCGACGATTACGACCCGACTTATGTTTCCATTCCCCTGGCTATTCTCAAAATTGGCGAGCGGTTTCTAGGTCTGTTTTTCGACAACGCCGGTCAGGCGATCATGGATGTGGGCAAATCTCGGCCGAGCGAATTCTGGTATCAATCCTTTGGCGGTCCGACCGATCTCTACCTGTTGGCGGGGCCAACGCTGCGCGACGTGACGCGGCGCTACGCGGCGTTGACCGGTCGGGCGCCGCTGCCGCCGCTGTGGGCGTTGGGCTATCACCAATGCCGCTGGGGCTATCAACATGAGGGGGAATTTCGGGAATTGGTCGAGCGGTTCGCCGCTGCCGATCTGCCAGTCAGTGCTTTGTGGTACGACATCGATTACATGGATGAGTATCGGCTGTTCACCTGGGATCGGGTCGATTTTCCCGATCCCGCCGCCTTGAACCGTGACCTGAAGGCTGCTGGCATCCGCGCTGTGACGATTGTGGATCCGGGCGTGAAGCGTGAACCAGGCTATTCCGTCTACGACAGTGGGCGGGCACAGGATGTCTTTTGCAAGACGGCCAGCGGGCGCGAGTATGTCGGTAAGGTTTGGCCGGGTGACACGGTATTTCCCGACTTTACCTTGGAGGGTGCCCGCGACTGGTGGGGCGGCTGGCTGGCGGATTTCATGCGCGACGGTGCGGTGGACGGCGTGTGGCTGGACATGAACGATCCCGCCACCGGCTACAGCCGCACCGAAGAAATGCGTTTTGATCGTGGCATGATCCCTCATGACCGCTACCACAACCAGTACGCGCATTTCATGGCGATGGCGAGCCGGGCCGCCTGCGAGCGGACCGATCCCGAGGGCCGGCCCTTTCTGTTGACCCGCAGTGCCTGTGCCGGTACCCAACGTTACAGCGCGGTGTGGACCGGCGACAATGCCAGCAATTGGCGTCATCTACGGATGGCGTTGCCGTGTTCGTTGAATCTGAGCTTGTCGGGCGTCGCGTTCAACGGTCCTGACGTGGGCGGCTTCATGGATGATACCAACGCTGAATTGTTAGTGCGCTGGCATCAGGCGTGTTGTCTGTTCCCGTTTTTTCGCAACCATTCGGCTCGCAGTTCCCGCTCGCAGGAACCGTGGCGGTTCGGACCGGGCGTCTTGGCGGCGATACGCGGTGCCGTCCGTACCCGCTACCGATTGCTGCCATATCTCTACCAGTGCTTTTTTGCCCATTGGCGGGACGGCGATCCGGTGATCCGGCCGTTGCTGTACCATTATGATCGACCCCATTACGCTCATTTGGACGATCAATATCTGGTGGGCGATGCGCTGCTGGTCGCACCGATTCTGCATGGCGAAGGACAACAACCGGAAATGATTCGCAACGGCGTAAAATATCAGGAACGCCGGGTGATGTTGCCGCCAGGCTGGTGGTTCGATGTGAATCACGGAGTCTGGATCGGCGGCGAGCGAATGCTGACTTACACCGCCGCGTTGGAGGAGCTACCGCTGTTCGTTCGGGACGGTGCGGTGCTGCCGTATTTTGCCGGGCCGCTGCGCAACGGCTGCATGGATTTGAGCGCCGTTGAGTTGCACTTGTTCTGCCACGAACAGCCCGCGCGATTCGAATACGCTCTCGATGATCAAAAAACCCAACGTTATGAAACCGGCGCGTGGAGTAGCGCAGGCATCACGGCCGAGGTCCAGGAGGATCGGTTAATGGTGACTGTCGTTGAAACGGGCCATTATCCACGCGAGACGGTCACCTTTACCCCGGTCATATACGGTCGGCCGGAAGTCCAGGAGCTGGAACTGACTCTCAACGGCCGTACCGTGACACGGCCATTGCAAACCGAGCAGCGGGAATGGTTGTGTCGAATGCTGCCGGTGCGGGCTTGAATGTTTGGTGGCTATCGGCTGGTTGCAACCCGTGTAGCCGATGAGCCCAGTGTCAGTGATAGAGAGATTTGTCGGAGACCCCTCTCGCAGACGAGAGGGGAGAGATCGCCAGGATATGGCAAGCAATTGGCTTGCGGCGCGTTGTAGTAACGCACCTCAACTTTTGGTAGCGTTGAGCGCCGCTGTGATCCAGCCATCAAACGTCTTTTGATGCGCCTTGATCCAGGCATCGGTATGGCGCTCGATGTCGGCCATGCTCTTTTCGCCATCGCGCATCCGCAGATTCTGCGCACTGATGTCGTTGGCGCTGATCTGCATGATCGAGAACAGCTTGGCGGCTGCGGGATTGGCTTCGGCAAACTTGCGGTTGGCGATGATGCGTTGGTTGTTGGCCTGGAAACCGTAGTTCTGGCCGTTCGGCAAGGTCGTGTCCACATCCTTGCGCTCGCCGGGTAACGAAGAGAAAGGCACTTGCAGCCACACCACGTCGCGTCCGGGCACCATCACCCCCGAAACCCAGTAGGGCGTCCAGGTGTAGTACAGCACCGGTTTGCCCTGTTTGAAGCGCGTGATGGTGTCGGCGATGATGGCCGAGTAACTGCCCTGATTGTGCGTGACCGTGCCGCGCAGACCGTAGGCATCCAGTTGATGTTCGATCACTTTTTCACAGCCCCAACCGGGATTGCAACCCGCCAGATCCGCCTTGCCGTCGCCGTTGGTGTCGAACAGCTTGGCTAATTTCGGATCCTTGAGTTGGTCGATACGGCTAATTTTGTAGTGATCGGCGGTTTTCTTGTCGATCAAATAGCCCTGCAACGCGCCGGGCGAGTAGATGCCTTCCCGGTAAATTTTGTCGGCTACCGCCGGCTTTGGTGTAGAAGTCCACATGCAACGGATCCCAGTGATCGGCCAGGAAAGTACCGTCGCCGTTGGCGATGGCCACATGCGCGGTCGCGTATTCCACTTCCTTGATCGGTTTGGCCTCGTAGTCCAGGCGTTCCAGCGCTTTCACGACCAGCAAGGTTTGGAAGGTTTCTTCGGCAATCGAGCTTTTCAGCGGTTGAACGGTAATGCCTTTTCCAGGTAGGTCCGTCGCCTGACCGCTTGCGGACCACAAGCACAAAGTCAGTAGAGCGGTCAGGAACCCTTGCAGGCCAGTCCAGCGAGTCGTGAAAAATCTCATGCGTCTCTCCTTCTTTCCGAAGCAGGATCAGGACAGGGGTGTCGGTGTACACCCCTGCGGGGGGACGCGTTTCCGCGCCGTTAGTGACGGCCCAACAAGCGATAGGCCAGACCTGCTGGACCCCGTTGGTACCAGTGACGAGCTTCCCGATGGCGAGTGGCGGCGCCAAACGATTGCGTCAATCGATCGAGAATGATGGCGAGCAGTACGATGCCCACGCCGCCGACCGTCGCCAATCCCATGTCCAGGCGCCCGATTCCGCGCAATACCATCTGACCCAGACCGCCCACGGCAATCATCGAAGCGATGACCACCATGGACAACGCCAACATCAGGGTTTGATTGACCCCGGCCATGATGTTGGGCATCGCCAAGGGAATCTGGACCTTGTAGAGCAGTTGTCGCGGACTGGAGCCGAACGCCTGGGCCGCCTCCACGAGATCGGCAGGAACCTGACGAATGCCCAAGTTGGTCAAACGAATCAGCGGCGGCAGGGCAAAGATGATCGTGACGACCACGCCGGGAACGTTACCGATGCCAAATAGCATGACGATGGGCACCAGGTACACGAACGCTGGCGTCGTTTGCATGGCATCGAGAATCGGGCGGGTAATCGCCAATGCCCGGTCGTTACGCGCCAGCCAGATGCCAAGCGGCAATCCGACCAGCAGGCAGAAAAAGACCGAGGTCAGCACCAAAGCTAAGGTCACCATGGCCTCGGACCAGGCGCCGATCAGTCCGACGACGACCAGCGAGATGAACGTGCCGATTGCTAACCGAATGCCCACCATCTGCCAAGCCAACAGCACGAAAACCAGGATCACCAGCAGGGCAGGCGCCGTTTGCAAGGTCGATTCGATGGAGGTCAGGATCGCGTCGATCGGCCAGCGGATGGTTTGAAAGACCGGACGGAAATTGGCGACCAGCCAATCCAGGCCCTGTTCCACCCATTGGTTCAGAGGAATGATGGTTTCCTGAAAAGGATCCAACCAATTGATAGTCGTTTCCTGCTCGGCGGCGGGCGCGGCGTTGAGCCAATCCGTATTCGCCGATGCCGAGGACGGTGCGGACGACGATGCCGATTCGTCGGTCGCCCAGGGATTGCTTGCCGATGGATCGGCGGCAGGCACGGCAAACGTTGCAACCGGCATCGACAATAACAGAACAAAAAAATTAATAATCAGCATTTTGTGATGAATTTCGCCGGAAGAGAACGCAGATCGAAAGAGATTCGTTACAACCCGGCGATCTTTTGCAGGTTCGCTCATACGAATTCCTCTTCTCCGTTCAACGCCAGCAGCAGGTTGGCTTTGGTGACTACCCCCAGATAGCGTTGATGCGAATCGATGACCGGGACACCGCAAGGCGCTTGAGCGACTCTGCCCAACAATTCATTCAAGGGGGTATCGACCGAAATGGGTTCGATCTCCGGTAAAAAAGCTTGTTTGAGCGGAGCGCCCTCATTTCGACCCGCTACGCGCAGAGAATCGGCGGACACCACGCCGTGAAATACCCGGTTGAGACCGATCACGTAGCCATAATCTTCGATGCGGGCAGAAATTTGTTGCAATGCGGAGCGAATACCGGCGCCTTCTCGATCAATCAGCGTGGCATGTTCGGTGCGTGCCACATCGCCGGCGGTCAGTATTTTGGAAGCGTCCACCCCTCGGAAGAACGAACTGACGTACTCGTCGGCGGGGTTGCGCAGGATTTCCTCTGGTGTCCCCACTTGCACCACGCGCCCGCCTTCCATGATCGCGATGCGATCACCGATGCGCATGGCTTCATCCAGATCGTGAGAAATGAACACGATGGTGCGTTTTTGCTGAGTTTGTAGATCCAGCAACTGATCTTGCATCTCCGCCCGGATGAGCGGATCAAGGGCGGAAAATGCTTCGTCCATCAACAGAATATCGGGATCATTGGCCAAAGCTCGGGCTAACCCTACCCGCTGTTTCATACCGCCCGAGAGTTCGTCCGGGTAGCTCTCGGCATAAGCTTTCAGACCGACCTGGTCCAAAGCCGCCAACGCGCGCTCGTGGCGGATCTTGCGCGGAACGGCAGACAGTTCGAGGCCAAAAGCCGCATTGTCGATGATGTTGAGATGCGGCATCAGCGCGAACGACTGAAACACCATACTCATCTTGTGCCGTCGCAGATCGCGTAGACCCGCTGCTGGTAGGGCGGCGATATCGTCGCCATCGACCAGGATTTGTCCCGAGGTCGGTTCGATCAGGCGATTCAACAACCGCACCAGGGTCGATTTGCCAGAGCCGGACAGACCCATGATGACGAAAATTTCGCCTTCTTGGATGTCGAAACTGGCGCGCATGACGCCCACGCTTTGGCCAGTGCGCTTGAAAATCTCGGCTTTATCCACGTCCTGCTCCAGCAATTGCAGGGCGACCTTTGGATTGTCCCCGAAGATTTTGTAAACATTTCGAAGGGAGATTTTGACCATGGGTGCAATTATTTTTGTAACTATATTAATTACATTCATTGCGTTCTAGTAATACAACACTTGACTGCATCATGCAATCAACTTTGTAAAAAATTCGGGTAGATTTCTCAATAACTAGTATTGATTAATATAATAAAAAACTGGAGGCATCTTTTGATCAAAGATGGAAGTATGGTGCTTTAAAATTAATAATCATGCCTTATAAAGGTGGCATTGCTAGCCCTAAATACACTGAAAAATTGTGCAGATATCTTCATCCGGAGCCGGCATGGTTCGGTGCTAGCGAACGCCAACGATGGGTTGCATTTGGGTATCGCAGAATCCTCCCACGGTAACCGTTCTTAACACGCTTTTACCTTGACATTGCTGTCTTTGATCGAGAATGCGGCAGGTTAGCGCCAGCGGTTTTCCGCTTCTTAACCAGGAAGGAGTTTTTCGATAACGACCGATCACTTTGAATCGGCAGCCACGCGGCACGCCGTATGGCGAGCAACCGGTAGCCGATTTCAAGGAAATTTTTCTGCCATCGACGATAAAGCCAGGGTAGTCATCGACATACCGTACTACGTCTCCATCGGGCTGCTGATCGAGCACGAAATCCCGAAAGAAATAACCGCCTTTCGTGCGTTGATCGACTCGAATCCGTGTATTGGCGAGCAGTGCGAAACGGTTGTCTTTCCAGGCAATTGCGCCAGATAAATATTCCACCCGATCATGATTTGGAAAACATTGGCCCATTGCCGGGGCATGGTAATAATGCCGAAGATTTTTTAGTTCTTTCAGAGGGACTATTCGGGAAAACGTCTTGGAGTTCGCGGTCGCTGCCGAACAATATTTTTTGAATTGGACCAAGATTTTGCCGATACATTCGTCGAATTTTTCGATAATAGGTGCGAGTATGACCGTCCATGTTAGGGGTAGTCGGTAAGCCATCCTCCAAATCCCGCCGTAAGAAACAGGAAGTCAATCCAGAAATTTGGGTGAGGTATTCATCCCAAATATTGTATTGAGAAACGCGAGTCGCTACGGATTGATAATCGCCCTCAAACCGGCAACCTTGGCGTTTCGAGCAATTGCCTCGAGCTCGATTGCGCAGCGATAGCGCGATGATGTTTCGTTCACAAGCGCCATAGGCACTACAGCCACGGTCGAGATGTCCCTCGAAAATAGCGGTGCGCATTGCGTAGTCCAATTGCTTGGCCTGATTTAATGCAGACCGAGGCCAATGGTTCAGATGTGCATCGATAAAATTTTGCCAAGCGCGTTGTAGAGCCGCGCGTCGTCCGATGAGTCGTTGGTTGGCCGCCGCGCAATAGGCGGAATTGTGGAAAGCACGCACGATCCGATCCAGTTCGCCGTGATGTTCCATCGTCCGATCCGGGGCGTTACGTGCCCAGTTCGGCAATGGCGGATCGAAAAAATGAGCTTTTTTAATGGTATATAGATTGCGAACGCTTATGACATGCCTCACGTCACCACCGCAATGATGATGCGGTACCCGCAAATGTTCGCGGTTTGCCATCGCTTTTTTGAATATTTCCGTCGAGGCGGGCGTGGCGGTACGCGAGTTCACCACGATATGAAATCCCACATAGGGCGTGCCATTGTGGTCCGTCAAGGGATGCCCTTCTCTGATGACCAGACAGGGAATTAAAGAAGTACCTTGCGCTAGAGTACCAGCAGGTCGAGAAGGGCCAGATATTTGAAATGTATCGATGTCATAATAAGGGATCTCAAGACTGCCATTGAATCGGTAGAGGGTCATGACCGGCGTGGCAGGAATGTCAGCCCATGCGGATGCCATTGTACACAATAATAGTAACAGAAATAGTGACTTGTGCATTTTTTGAGTTTAAACGAATTGATATTTCGCAGAGTACATTCACCGTTCGATCCGGTCAGGCTATTAGAAATGCCGCTGGATCGATACGGCCATCAGTGGGTTGTTTGAGATCTTTATTTCAGTTAACAACGATATGCTTGAGAAATTCAATACCCTCTTTGGAGTCGTAAAATTATTGATAATCTGAATCGTGAGTATCGTTGATAAATTGAACATTATGAAGAAATGTTAAGATGTAGTTGCTCGACATTCTGAGTTTTCTGATAATGACAGCAACTATTTTTTAAGTTGTTAAATATAATAAAGAAAATTATTTATGGTTTCGAAAGTCGTTGATCATTGCAAAACTAAAGCTATATACTCCAAAGACCCTTTGGGTGGTCTTGGGTCTGCGGAGCATTGTCGTATCCGTTGATCTTTCCTCAAAGAGAGGGGCTGCTCGACAAAGTACTCATCCTTAAACCTTGGTTTTATGGGAGTTACGATGACGAAGAAAGCCGATAAAGCATCCAGTTGGGATGCTGTCAAACACGCTCATAACTTGGATGGAGACACCACTCGTCTCAAAGCCTACTACCAGTCGTGGGCCGATCGATACGATGCGGATGTGGGCGATGAGCGGTACAGTGCACCCGCCTATATTGCCGACCTACTCAATCGTCTGCCAAGCAACGGCGATACGATGGTCGATCCCGAAAATCCTGAAATTGCCATTCTCGATGCCGGATGCGGCACTGGCTTGGTGGGTAAAGAGTTAGCCAACTTGGGATATCGTCGCATCGATGGTTGCGACTTGAGTCCAAAGATGGTTGAAAAGGCAGAGGAAACAGGAGCCTATCGATCATTGCGTGGTAATGTCGATCTAAGCCAGCGAATGGATGCCTACCCGGATGATCAGTACGACGTCACGATTTCTTGTGGGGTTTTCACGTTGGGGCATGTACCGCCCGAATCTCTCTCCGAACTCGTACGAGTCACCAAAAAGAAGGGTTTGATCGTTGTCAGTACCCGAAAAAGCTACTGCGAGCGTTCGGGTTTCGAGTCCTTCTGCGAGCAGATGCAACAAGAAGAAAAAATCAGATTGATTCGCCACGTATCGGATGGACCCTACATTGAGGAAGAAGGCGCGCAATACTGGGTCTTCGCGGTTACGGGTTGATCCTTTATTCTCGCGTCTTTCCTTCGGAAAAGCGGCCTGGACGGACCAAACCTAGGCCGGCGATCATCCTATAGCCTGTAGCGGTGAACGATCGATACGCTCAGTTTCGTAGCCGGAAGCGAATCCGCTGGGTCACGACTCCCCTTTCCGTTGAGGCGGATAAAAACGCCAGCGCGACACGGTCCGTCGCGCTTCCTGATCCAACGATTCGTTGCCGCTGCTTTCTGCGATATCGATCGCCTCGACGCGCCCCATTTCGTTGACCGTAAGCCGTAGCAATACCTGTCCCTCGATACCACGTTGGCGCGCCAGCGGCGGATAACGCGGCGGCGGATTGCCCGGCATGGGTTGCAAACGGGCTTCCATCGCGGGAGAGGGTGGGGACTGATGAACCGAAGGCGTCATCGAGCTTTTAAGATCGTTACCTGGCGCTTTTTCGCCGCTATCCGCCTGTTCCCCACCTTTAGGCAAGTTTGGGATGTTCGGTGCGGGCGATGCGGCTGCCGTGCGAGCCGGTCGCGGGCGTGCCGGATGAGCCGTTGAGGCATGGGCGGTGGCTTTGGTTATCGTTGGAGGCGGCGTGGCTTGTTTGGGCCGCTTCGGTTTGGCCACGCGCGCCGGACGCGGTGGCGTCGTATCGCGGCGTTCGCGCAGGTCTGGTTTGGTTTGTGGGATGGATGGCGACGATGGCAATGCGGGTTCGCGTATCGGCTCGACAGGTGCGGGAGGTACAGCGGACGCAGCGGGCGCGGGCGGCGACTCGGGCGTAATGGATTCCCGGGATTGTCGTGTTGGAGCGGCAGGATACTGGAGTTACCAGCGTCATCTGCAATACGGTCGGCGGTTTGAAGGTCGGCTGCCACGCGACCGGTAGAGAGAGCAGGCCAAGATGCATGCTAACCGACAAGCAGGTTGCAAGCCCCAGACGAGCCGATTCGACATCGTGCCACTGTGCTGCCAGCGTTCATCCAGGGTGCTCTTGATCGCGAGAATGTCGCTGCCACGGCAATACGTAACGCTGACTCTCGTATTCGCCTTGCAAAGCCGTCACGCGATAGGTATCGGCCAAGTGGTGCGTGGTGAGCACGGATTCGGGGCGCACCGCTGGCGACGAGCATACCATCCCGCAACAACACCAGTTCGTCGCAGAATCGAGCGGCCAGGGTTAGGTCATGCAAAACGACGATGACCGCCGCGCCAGTATCGGCATGACCGCGTAATAATTCCATCACTCGTAATTGATGGTAAGGATCGAGCGAAGCAACCGGCTCATCGGCCAAGACCAACGGCGCTTCCACCGCCAGCACCCGCGCCAACAGGGCTCGCGCCCGCTCGCCGCCCGATAGGGTGTCGAACGGGCGTTCGGCCAGTGCTGCGATGCCGGTGCGTTCCAGTGCGGACGCGACTGCCAAGCGGTCGGCCGCTGCGGGCGGATGCCAGGGCGCCTGATGCGGCAAGCGTCCCAACTCGACCAGACGGCGCACGGTTAACGGCCAGTGAGCGGTTTGGCCTTGGGGTAGATAGGCCAAGGCGCGAGCCCGTTCGCGCCGGTTCAAGCGCGCCAACGAGCGTCCCTGAATCCGTATTTCGCCTTGAAACGGTCGCAAGCCCGCCAATGCCGCCAGGAGCGTGGTCTTGCCAGCGCCATTTGGGCCGAGCAGCGCCAGCATCTGGCCGGCGGCGACCCGTAGCCCGACTCCGTTCACCACTGGCCGCCCGGCCAGGGCGACACGGATTTGATCGGCTTCCAACAGTATCATGGCGCTGTCCGGCGCGTGTAGAGCAACAGGTGGATGAAAAACGGCACCCCAAGCAACGCGGTCACTACGCCCAGCATCAATTCCTGACGGGTTGGGATCAACCGTACCGCCAAATCCGCTGCCGCCAGCAACGCGGCGCCGGTCAAGGCGGCCGGTAGCAGGATTCGACTCGGCTGATAGCCGAGCCAGGGCCGGAGCAGATGTGGCGCGATCAGCCCGACGAAGCCGACGGTGCCGGTGACCGCCGTGGCGGCACCCACGGTCAGCGCCGTACCGCCGATCACGCGCGCGTGCAGCCAACCGATCCCGACGCCGAGACTGCGGGCGGCATCTTCGCCCAAGGTCAGCGCGTCCAGTTCCCGGCCGGCGCTCAACAACAGTGCCCAACCGACCGCCATGAACGGTATGGCCAAGGCAACGTCGGACAAACCCCGGTCGCGCAACGAACCGAGCAACCACAACACCATTTCGCTCAATGCCAACGGATTGGGTGCCAGATTCAGGGCCAGCGACGTTAAGGCTATCGCCAGGCTCGATACCGCCACCCCCGCCAAAATCAAGGACAACGGGATTGGAATCGCGCGCCGCCAGCAACGCCAGGATCAAGGTGGCCAGCAGCGCGCCGAGCAGCGCGCAGCTCGGCAGCGCCCAAACCGTGACGCGAGCGAGTCCAAAATACAAGGCCAGCACCGCACCCAGTCCAGCACTGGCCGAGACGCCGAGAATCCCCGGTTCGGCCAGCGGGTTGCGCAACAAGCCTTGCAGCGCGGCGCCGCTGAGACCCAACGACGCGCCGACCAGCAAACCCAGCAACACTCTTGGCAAGCGGATTTCCAGCACGATGATCGCCAGCCGCGGATCGCCGTCGAGCAAGTGCAGCAGGGTTTGCCACGGATTCAACGGCAGACTGCCCAACAACAAGCCGGCGACCGTCAGCCCGACCAGCAGCATGGCCAAACCGAGGCTGATCCGTCGATAACGCTGGCTATCGGTCGAAGCGGTCATGGAACGCTCTCCGGTACCGGCAAGCGTTCGGCGATGTAATCGGCGGCTTCGGTCAGGAACCAGCCGCTACAGATCCAGTAGCGATCCGGCACGGCGATCGTCGGCAATCGGGTCAACAGATGGCGGAATACGGGATGTCGCGCGAACGCCATCCGCAAGGTATCGCCACCCTGGTCGAAAAAGCCCATGATGATCAGATCGGGTTCGGCGAGCGCCAACTGCTCCAGTTTGAAGGTTCCCCAACCCTGTAGACCCAAGGTGGTTGCCAGATTGCGCGTGCCGGCCGCTTGCAACACGGCGTCGATAAAAGTGCCTGCGCCAGCGCTACCGCCATCGGGCAGAAAATAAGCGGCGAGCGGCGGTCGAACAAGGCAGGCGACGGGCCGCCAGGCGTTCCAGCCGTGCCTCCATCTCGGCCACTGCGCGCTTCTCCTTGTGCGGGACGCCCGAGCGCGGCGGCGACGGTGCGGGTCGTTGCCGCGATCTCGGCCCAACTGTCGGGCAACGGGAGCTGGATCACCCGGATGCCGAGCCGTTCCAGGCGCTCGCTGGTACGCAGAGGTAGCCAGCGATCAGTCAGCACCAATTCGGCCTGCAATGCCACCAATTCCTCGCTATCGCCGCGATGGGCCGGGTAGCGGACCGCTTCGGCGGCGAACAGGGATTGATTCGGGTCGGCGGCATCAGGCGAAACGGCGACGATCTGTGCGGGATCGGCTAGTCCCAACAGATATTGATCGGCGCACACGGTCAACGAGGCGGCTCGCGGCAACGCCGCCAACGCCAACATCGGCGATCCGAGCAGGATCAGGCCCAGCAGGCACACCAATCGCCTATTGCCGCTCGCACGCATGGCCATGTTCAAAAGCGGTAGCGCGCGCCGAGATAAAGCCCGCGCTCGGTGCCGCTGTAGCCGAGTACATCTTCATAGCGTTCGTCGAACAGATTTTCGATCCGCCCGTACCATTGCCAACGGTCGTTCCATTGATAGCTGGCTGCCAGATTCACCACGGTGTAACCGTCGAGCGTTACCGGGGTCGTGGCAAAGGTTTCCGAATCGAAAGCGGTATCGGTGAAGGAACCGCTATAGCGGACCGCCAGATTGAGGTTGGTGCGGTCGGTAGCCCGATAGTTGAGATTGAGACTGGTGAGGTGACGCGGTCGGCGCGGTATATCCTGGCCTTCGGAATCCTCGGCGTCGGTATAGGTGTAGGCCAGGGTTCCACTGAGTTTGGGGGCCAGCTCAGCGTTGATGCTCAGTTCGATTCCACGGGTACGACTTTCGCCGGGCAGGTTGATTACCGTGCGTCCGGCGCCGACGATGATGTTATCGATACGATTGTGGAAGCCGGTCACGTCGAATCGCAGCCGTTGATCGAATAGAGCTTGCTCCCAACCGATATCGAAACCGCGACTCTCTTCCGGTTGCAGATCGGGATTGCCTTGAAAGTCGCCGGAAAAACCGAACAGCTCGGTCAGCGTCGGATTTTTGACCGCCGTGCCGTAGCTGGCGTGCAGGCGGGCGCCGGTAGCCGGCCAGAGATAGGCAGCGGTCAACCGATAGGTATCGGTATCGTCGAAGCGATCATTGAAATCGTGCCGCGCACCGACGGTCAGGAACAAGCGTTCTGCCAGGCCCAAGCCGTATTGCAAGGCGAGACCGGTATTATGGATTGAGTTGCTGGCGAAATAGGTGTTGCGCGCTTCGTCCTGTTTGTCCTTGACCAGGACAGTCAAGGTCTGCTCGGCGCCAGGCGTCGAGAGGAAATAGTTGCTTTGATAGTCGAGTTGATTGGAATGACTGGTGCTGTCGAACGCCTCGAACCCGGTGCTGTCGGTTTTGCTGTCGAGGTCGTAGCGGGAAGCGCCGAGCAAATGTTCCCAAGCACCGCCGAACAGGGTGAAACGGCCTTGCAGGCGTAACAGGTTTTGCCGACTGTCGGCCTGGTCATTGCTGTCGACCACCGGGCGGATACTCCCGCCGAGGAAAGCGTCGAAGTCCGAACGGGTGTGGGTATAGCGTTCCATCACGCTCAATTCCAAATCGTCGCGAGGGCGGGCGCTGCCTTTGAACAGCAACGTGCCGATGGTGGTGGCGTCATCCTCGCTGTTGCCGCGCCAGGCGCTGCCGGCGGACCAGCCGTTGGTATCGAACCACGTTCCGCTGAGTAGGGCATCGTAGCGGTCGCCGCGTCCGCCCACGCT
Source organism: Candidatus Competibacter sp. (assembly GCA_037045535.1). Taxonomy (GTDB): domain Bacteria; phylum Pseudomonadota; class Gammaproteobacteria; order Competibacterales; family Competibacteraceae; genus Competibacter_A. The sequence goes on along the minus strand of JBAOHI010000073.1, from coordinate 230,557 downwards.
ACCGGCGGCTTGCCGGGTGGCGAAACTGCCCGCTTCAAGGCGGGCGCTGGCCTGCCACGGTTGTTGAGCGCGGCGGGTGATGATATTGATAACGCCGCCGATGGCGGAACTGCCCCACAACACGCTTTGCGGACCGCGCAATATTTCGATCCGTTCGACCTCCAGGTCCAGCAGGTTGCTGAAATCAAAAGCGCCACCATCGGGATTGTTGACTTCTACGCCATCGATCAATACCAGCGTCTGGTTGGATTCGGCGCCGCGCAAATAGACTTCGGTCAGGGCACCAGGGCCACCGCTGCGGCTGACCGTCGCGCCCGGCACATCGCGCAAGGCGTCGGCCACCACGCGAATTTGCCGTTGTTCCAATTCTTGCTCGGTCAACACGGTGATCGCACTGCCGGATTGTTCGGCTGGGATCGGAACTCGGGTCGCGGTGACCACCAGCTCCGGGAGTGACTCCTGTGCTGCCGTGCTACTGCTGAAGCCGGCCAGTAGACTGAGCGCGGCGAGCGAGGGGGCAAAACGATGACAGTCGATGCAATGGACGTTCATGGCGATCGCGTTTCCTATTGGAGTTATCGTCGAACCGGCTACGGAAGCCCGTTCATTGTTTGCTGGAAACATGCGATCGCCGGTCGGTTGACCGGCCTGCTGGAAGAGCGGAAAACGCTTTTGCGAAGAAAAGCATCGGCCTGCCGTTGGCGAGCGCTCGGTTTCCCGCATCGCCAAAACGGAGGACCGTCCCGTCGAAAGCTCCCGTTCGACGGCTAGGCGACGCTTGGGACGGCAGGTCTCCTGGCTGGCGGGTCGGTGCCGGGCGTTCGGCCTTCCCAGTTGCCCAGTGGCCTTGTACGAACGCCGGCTCGCCGCTCACAGTTGCGGGGACAGCCGCGGATTCGACCGGCCGAGCCGGTTTTACCGCGTTCCCTTTTAATCCCGTGGGGGGAACCGTCTTGCCAAATAGAGTAACGGCGTTGGAGCGCGTTTGGCAATCCGGGTGTGCTTTCGGGCTGTGAATACAGGAAGGAGGAAAGCGATTGTCGGGCGCTTAAATGCTGGAACCGGGATCGCGTTCTTCGATCTTGGCGCGCTCCCACAAGGCGTCCATTTCCGCCAACGTCGATTGCGCGGGCACCCGATCGGTTTCCGCCAGCCACGCCTCGATCCGCCGAAACCGCCGCTCGAATTTAGCATTGGTCCCGCGTAGCGCCGTTTCCGGATCGAGCTGGAGATGGCGGGCCAGATTGGCGACAGCGAACAGCACATCGCCCAGTTCGTCGGCCAGTCGTTCCGACGACGATTGAGCAGTGATTTCGTGGCGAATTTCGGCGATTTCTTCCTGAATCTTGGCCAGGATCGGCTCTACCGCGCCCCAATCGAAGCCGACCTTGCTGGCTTTTTTTTGCAGCTTGACCGCACGGGTCAGCGCCGGCAGCGCCAGCGGCACGCCATCCAGCGTACCGGCGGGCTGCTCGGGCTTTTCGGCGGCTTTGATCCGTTCCCAGGCCGCCATTCGCTCGGCGGCATCGGCATACTGTTCGTCGCCGAAGACGTGCGGGTGGCGGCGAGTCATCTTTTCGACGATGCCGCCCGCCACGTCGGCGAAATCGAAACGGCCTTCCTCGCGGGCGAGCTGGGCGTAGAACACGACCTGAAACAGCAAATCGCCCAGTTCCGCTTTGAACTCGTCCCAGTCCTCGCGGGCGATGGCGTCGGCAACTTCGTAGGCTTCCTCGATGGTGTGAGGCACGATGGTGGCGTAGGTTTGTTCCCGATCCCACGGACAACCGCTGTCGGGATCGCGCAACCGTGCCATTACGACCAATAGCTCTTCCAATTCCCGCATTGCGTGTTCCCCATGAAAAATTTTCTCTACCGTAACCCGCCCTCATTCGTTCGGGCAAGTCCAGGGATGATTGCGAAATCGCAATGCTAGACATCTGTATAGCGATATAGACTCGACCGCATTAAAAACTCAATGGGTATTCTGCGGAGAAAGCCATGATTTTCAACTTGATAGACTGTCGTTGTCATGCCGTTCGTTTATGGTTGGCGTTGGTTCTGACGATGATGGCCGGTAGTGCCTGGGCGCAAACGACCGATCTCAGCACCGAGGAAATTCAGACCCTGAGCTTCATGCGTGAAGAGGAAAAGTTGGCACGGGATGTTTACTTGACTCTGAATGCCCGCTGGGCACAGCCTGTATTGGCCAATATTGCCGAATCCGAGCAACGGCATATGGATGCGATGCTGGCATTGCTCGATCAGTACCAGTTGGCTGATCCTGCGAGTCCGGAGGTGGGGATTTTCAACAATACCGATTTACAGGCTCTGTATGAGCAGTTGATCGCTCGCGGTCGGCAGTCCGCCTTGGACGCGTTGTACGTGGGCGCGGCGATCGAGGAAATCGATATTCTCGATTTGCAGCGGGCTATCGCCGAGACGAATCATACGGATTTGCAACAGAGTTATGAAAATCTGCTGGCGGGATCAAATAATCATTTGCGTGCGTTTGTCCGCAATATAGAAAACCAGGGGTTGGTTTATGAACCGCAGTATTTGAGCGTCGAACAGCTCGAAGCGATCTTGGCGGCACCCACTCAGCGTACCAATCCAAGGAACCGCGGCCAAAATAGTGGACGGGGTCGTTAAGAGCGCCCCCGTCGTTTGCCAGCGCCACACGGACTGCCTTGGGTAAATGCGCGCTGCGGTCGGCGGTCGGGCGGGGAAGGGCTTCGTACTGGTCGTGTTTCATCCGCGCGCGGTGGCAAGCCAGTGTGTTGGGTCAGCAAGCGTTGTGGGCCGTGCTTGCGGCCGGTACGGGCGCCTTCGCCACCGCCGATCCCCGTACCGGACGGCTGCCAGAGTGGAATCAAGTGTCGTTTGCCGTTGCCGATCAGATCGGCGTGACCCATGCGGCGGAGCGCCTCGCGTAGCAGCGGCCAGTTTTCGGGATCGTGATAACGCAGAAACGCTTTGTGCAACCGCCGCTGTTTCAAGCCCTTAGGCGAGGTGACCATCTCGCCTCGGTCGCGGTGGATGCCTTTCAGCGGATTGCGACCGGTATGGTACATGGTGGTGGCCAGCGCCATCGGACTGGGCAGAAATGCCTGGACTTGATCGGCGCGAAAGCCGTTGCGCTTTAGCCATAGCGCGAGATTCAGCATGTCCTCGTCGGTGGTACCGGGATGGGCAGCGATAAAGTAGGGAATGAGATATTGTTCCTTGCCGGCTTCCTTCGAAAATTTCTCGAACAACGCTTTGAAATGATCGTAGGCACCGAGGCCGGGTTTCATCATCTTCGATAGCGGGCCCGCTTCGGTGTGTTCGGGGGCAATCTTCAGATAACCGCCGACGTGATGGATGACCAATTCGCGAACGTAGGCAGGATCGCGGATCGCCAGATCGTAACGTACTCCGGAGGCGATCAAGATTTTCTTGATACCCGGCAATTCCCGTGCTTTGCGGTATAAACCGATTAGAGCGGAATGATCGGTATCGAGGTTCGGGCAGATGTCCGGGTGGACGCAGGATAGCTTGCGGCAGCTTTGTTCGATCTCGCGCGATTTACAGGCGATGCGGTACATGTTGGCGGTCGGCCCACCGAGGTCGGAGATGACGCCGGTAAAACCGGGTGTTCGGTCACGAATCTCCTCGACCTCGCGCAGAATCGAGCGTTCCGACCGGGACTGGATGATGCGGCCTTCGTGTTCGGTGATCGAGCAGAAGGTGCAGCCGCCAAAGCAGCCACGCATGATATTGACCGAGAAACGAATCATCTCGTAGGCGGGAATGCGTGCGCCACCGTAGCTTGGGTGCGGGACGCGGGCATAAGGCAGATCGAATATGGCGTCCAGTTCCGGAGTGGTGAGCGGAATCGGTGGCGGATTCAACCATACGTCGCGGTCGCCGTGACGCTGAACCAAGGCGCGAGCATTGCCGGGATTGGTTTCCAGATGCAGCAGTCGCGAGGCGTGGGCGTACAGAATTGGATCGTCCTTGACTTGCTCATAGGCCGGCAGGCGGATAACGGTCCTGGCACGGTCGTGACGCGGTGGGCGGCGATGGAGGTGGAGTACGGCTACCGCCTCTTTGTCCGTTTGGCGGGACGCATTGGCATGAAGGGGAGTCATTGCGTAGGGATCGGGGAGCGGTGCTACCGGTCCCGGACGATCGAGTTCAGTCGAATCCAGCTCCAGCCAGCCTTCCGGCAGGTTGCCGCTGTGGAGGAACGCCGTGCCACGGATATCGCGCACGGTTTTGGGCGATTCGCCGGCGGCGGCGCGGTGAGCGATTTCGACGATAGCGCGCTCGGCGTTGCCGTACAGCAGCAAATCGGCCTTGGCATCCAGCAGAATCGAGCGGCGGACCTTGTCCGACCAGTAGTCGTAATGCGCGATGCGGCGCAGGCTGGCCTCGATGCCGCCGATAACGATGGCGGCATCGGAGTACGCCTCGCGGCAGCGTTGGCTGTAGACGATCACCGCCCGATCTGGGCGTTTGTCGCCTTCGTCGTTAGGGGTGTAGGCGTCGTTGTGGCGCAATCGCCGATCCGAGGTGTAGCGGTTGACCATCGAATCCATGTTGCCGGCCGTGACGCCGAAGAACAGATTGGGTCGGCCCAACGCTCGGAACGGTTCGGCGGCAGTCCAGTCGGGTTGGGCGATGATGCCGACTCGGAACCCCTGCGCCTCCAGCAACCGACCAATGATCGCCATGCCGAAACTAGGATGATCCACATAGGCATCGCCGGTGACGAGAATGATGTCGCAGGAATCCCAGCCGAGTGTGTCCATTTCGGCGCGCGACATCGGCAGGAAGGGCGCAACGCCGAAGCGGGCAGCCCAGTAGGGGCGATGGGAGAACAGGGGGCGGGGAGCGAGCATGGACAATCAGACGGCGTGGGAGCAGTGACCAACGAAACCGAAGATTATACGGGGGTCGGTATCGGGAGCAATGCTCTCATTCGCGAACCTGGGCGCGATGGACTCGCCTGATTCTCACCTTTGCAAGCCGCGTCGTATCGGCTACATCTATAAAATTGCTATTTCCAGGTGATCTTGCCACCATGATCGATGTGACACCCGGTATCGCGATCCGTGAGGATGAAATCCGCTTTCAGTTCAAACTTGCATCCGGGCCTGGTGGCCAGAACGTCAATAAAGTGGCGACCGCTGTGGAGTTGCGTTTCGATGTCGCGGGGTCGCCTTCATTGCCGGAACCGGTGCGGGCGCGGTTGCTGGTGTTGGCCGGAAGCCGCGCGACTCAGGCAGGAGAGTTGGTCATCACCGCTCAACGGTTTCGCAGCCAGGAACGCAACCGACGGGATGCATTGGAGCGGCTGATCGGGCTTGTGCGGAGCGCGGCGGAACCGCCCAAGCTGCGTGTCAAGACCCAGCCTTCGCGCGCTGCCCGGCAACGGCGGATGGACGACAAGCGGCGGGTCGGGGAGAAGAAGCAGACTCGCCGGCCCGTTGGGACTGGACGGGAGCGGGAGTGAGCGTCACCCCGTGAAACCCTCGTTCCCAACTCCGTTGGCGAGGTGCGAGGGGAGCTTGAAGGATATTGCCATGACCGACTATCTGGATATTTCGCTGACGATCTCCCCGAATCTGCCCCATTGGCCCGGCAGTCCGCTCACCGAAATCACTCGCCGCCGTGACATGGGGCAAGGCGATGCCGTCAATGACAGCGTTCTGCGCTGTGGCGTTCATACCGGCACGCATGTCGATGCCCCCTTGCATTTCCTGGCCGACGGCGCGGATGTCACCCAACTTGCGCTAGATGCGTTGATCGGTCCGGTAGTGGTCGTCGCCCTACCGGATGTGGGCGCCGTTACCGCAGACGATCTGGAATCGCTAAATCTACCCGCGAGTACCTCGCGCTTGTTGCTGCGTACTCGCAACTCCGAGGGTTGGCACCGGGGGGAGCGCGATTTCCGCATCGACTTCGTGGCGCTGACTGTTGATGCTGCCCGCTGGATCGCAGCACGGGGCTTGCGATTGATCGGCGTCGATTACCTATCGGTTCAGATTTTCCGTGGCGATCCGCAAACTCACATCGCCTTGCTACAAGCCGGGATCGTAATCTTGGAAGGCTTGAATCTGGCGGAGGTTGCGCCGGGTTCCTACGAGTTGATTTGCTTGCCCCTCAAGTTAGCCGGTGCCGAGGGTGCTCCGGCGCGAGCGGTGCTCAAGAGATTAGCCGCGTGAATGCCATCGCGGTCTGCCCTTGCGGATCGGGCAAGGCTTACGCCACTTGCTGCGGACCATACCTTGATTGCGAACAGCGACCAATCACGGCCGAGGCATTGATGCGCTCGCGCTATACCGGATATGTCCTCGCCCGGAGGGATTACTTGCTGCGCACTTGGCACGAGTCCACCCGACCCGACCAGCTCGACCTGAACGACGCGGAGAATGTTCGCTGGTTGAGTTTGAAAATCATCCGCACGGCAGCAGGCGATCCCGATGATGCCCGAGGCATGGTTGAGTTCGTGGCGCGCTATAAGATCGGCGGCAGGGCGCACCGGCTGCACGAGGCTAGTCAGTTCGTGCGGGAAAGTGGGCAGTGGTTTTATCTCGATGGAACGCCGGGGGTCGCCATGGTTCGTTAGTCCCGCTGATCTCTATTTCCCGCAGTGAGCGTCATTCCAAGCTAATATTTGGAAATTGCGGGAAATTGCCCCGTCAGGCGATCTCCGTTTTTCCGTTCGCTGCGCTTTCCACGCATGAAGCGTGTCCTTCACGAACCTTGGTCGGAGAGTTCCCATGAGATGCTATCGTTGTCTTGCTTTAGTGGGCCTCGTTGCCTGCGTCGCCTTGTTGGCCGCCTGTGGTAAGAACGAACAGGCCAGTCCATCCACGTCCGCGCCCCCATCGACGTCCGCGCCTGTGTCGGAAGGCGTGCTCCCGCCGCGCGCCGCTCAGTCCTTCGTCCAAGCTCCCTGGTTGCGCGAACGTCTGCCGGAACACACCGTCGCCTATCTGCGCATTCCATCGGCTTGGGGTTTGCTGTCCGCGCCGAACGGGCGTCCGCTTGACCCCGCCCTGGCCAGTGAGCCGCACGCCCGGATCGTTGCCGCGCTGCGCGAGGCCGTGCGCAAGGACAAAGTTCTCGCCGATGCGGGTCTCACGCCCGTGCTAACCTTGCTGCTCGACGATCTCGACGCACCGTTGGAAGTGGCCGTCATCGATAGTAACGACATGCTCAATCCGGCCAGTAGCACAGCGCTGTTCAGTACCCACCTCAAGATTGTCAGCGTGACCGAATTGAATGGCCGCCTCGCTTCGCTGGACAACGGCGGCCAACTGCTCAAAGCGCCGCTCGATGCCGAGGGTCGAGGAGCCTTGGTCAATGGCGGCTTCGTCAAATTCGATGCCGCCAGTGGACGCCTGCAGGCATTGGTCGGGATTACCGCCTCGCCCACGTTGCTTGATCGATTGCTCGAACAGTTGAAGCAAACCCGTTCCCACCGACTGCACGATGTCGAACAGCAAATCGACCATTCCGGCCAGGGCTTGTTCGGTTGGGTGAGCCTGAAGGGTCTGGCCGGAATGGTGGCTCCCCAGATTCCAGACGGACCGGCGGCCGCGTTGCAACGCGATTTGATCGACAAGGCTCAAAGCTTGGCATTCGGTTGGGGGACGGTGGACGGTCGCGGTCGCTTGCAGGTCCGTTTGGAAGCGCCGGGAGCCCGGTTATTGAGCTATCTAGCCGCGAAGCAGTATCGCGCCGACGTAAAAACGGCCGGCAAGCCGCGCTGGGCTATCAGTCTAATGCTGCCGGATGCCGAACGGCTCGCCGCGTTCGAGGGTCATTTGGTCGCCGATTTCGGCGAGCCGGCGGCTAAGGAGTATCGCGATTTCATCGCCCTGCTCAAACAGCAGTACGGCATCGTGCCGGTGGAGTGGTTGAAATGGATAGGACCGGAACTCCTCAGTTTCGAGGATGCCAGCGGTCGCTTCAGTGCGCTGCGCGTCAATGATTCGCAAGCGTTTTACCGGAAATTGGACGAGCTTGGTCAGCGCTTCGGCTGGCAGCGTGAAACCCTGAAAGTCGGCAAGGTGGAGGTGCAACACCTGACGATTCCCAGCATGACCGCAAGTCGGACCGAATCATCGACCGACGCTACCGACAAGGAGGCGGCGTTTCTGGCGCTGTTGGCCCGCATGAACACCCATCTTTACTGGGTCGAGAGCGGCGCCTGGCTGGTCTTTGGGGAGGTGCCGCAGGCACTGGCGGATCGGGCAGCCTCGACACTGGATACCGATTTGGGTCACTGGTTGAAGCAATCGCAGGGTTACACGCCCGAAAACGCCCTGTTAGGACTGACCGCCGTGACTCGCAACGCCCAGCGCGAAATCTATTACGCCTATCTGGGTGGGCTGCAAATGTTGGGCGACGCGCTCGGCGCTCGCATCTCGCTGGCCGATCTGCCCAGCGCCAGTGTCCTCAAATTGCCCGTCGATGGCGCCATCGGCTTGGCGCTGGAGGCCACGCCGGATCGAGTCGGTTTCAATATCAGTTATGAGCAAACACCGGTGGAAGTACTGATGGCCGGGGATGGTAGCGCCCTGACCGGTTTGATGGTGGCCGGAATCGTGGCTGCTATCGCCATTCCGGCCTACGAGGATTACACGGTGCGCGCCCAGATCGCCAGCGTATTGGCGGAAACCGACCCGCTCAAACAAGCGATGGCCGACTACTACGCCAAACACAACGAGCTGCCGAAGTCCGACGACGATCTGGAGCTGAACTTTGACGGCGACTCGATCCGGTATCTGGCGGGATATGGAATCGGCGACGGGGCTATCGTGTTGTTTTTCGGTGATGAGGCGGGCGCTGCCATCACTGAACGCACGCTGTTATTGACGCCCTATCTCGGCGCCGATGGTGGGTTGACTTGGGTCTGCGGGAGCGCTGGCCCGCCGCCGGGAGCCAAGGCGCTGGTAGAAGCCACTGAATACGCCACCGATGTTCCGGAAAAGTATTTGCCCGACACTTGTCGCTGATCCGGCGGCTGTTTTAGCGGGTCGGTCCGAGCGGAAATCGAGTCGTTCTTTCCGGCAGGCGAGGCGGTTATCAGTGCCCTCATCCGCGACCCCTCTCCCTGAAGCGGGAGAGGGGCGGTGGTACAAGGGGAGCTTACCCTTCTTTACAGCGGCGCTGGTTTGAGTACCACCGCGCTGAACGGTGGCAGGTTCAGCACGATCGAGAAGGCGAAGCCGTGGCTGGCGATCTCCTCGGTGGTGACTTGCCCACCCGGTAACGTCTTGCCGGAACCGCCATACTGGCTGGCGTCACTGTGTAACAGCTCCCGATAGGTCACTGGATATGGCACGCCGATGCGGTACTGCGGGTGTGACTGGTCGGAGAAGTTCAGCACGAACAGCACCGCCTCGCGGGGGTCGCGGGCTTTGCGCACGAAGGCAACGACGTTGGTTTCGGCGCCGTTCGCGTCCAGCCACTCGAAGCCGGCGCCGCGAAAATCGACCTGATGGCAGGCGGGCTCTCGCGCGTACAACTTGTTGAGATCGCTGACGAAGCGTTGCAAGCCTTGGTGTGGGGGTTTGCGCGCTACCAACGCCCATTCCAGTTCGCCGTCGTGGTTCCATTCGCTCGGCTGGCCGAATTCCCCACCCATGAACAGCAATTTCTTGCCGGGGTGGCCGTACATGAAGGCGTACAACACGCGCAAATTCGCAAGCTGTTGCCGTTCGGTGCCAGGCATCTTGCCGAGCAGCGACTTTTTCAGGTGTACCACTTCATCGTGCGATAGCGACAGGATAAAGTTTTCGTTGAAGGCGTAGACGATGCTGAAGGTCAGCTTGTCATGGTGGTGACGGCGGTGGACCGGTTCCTTCTGCATGTAGAACAGCACATCGTGCATCCAGCCCATGTTCCACTTGAAGCCGAAGCCCAACCCGCCCATGTTGGTGGGTCGTGACACGTTCGGCCACGCGGTGGATTCCTCAGCGATCATCATCACGCCGGGGTGTTGGGCGTGGACCACGGCGTTGGTGTGTTTGATGAACTCGATGGCTTCCAGATTTTCGTTGCCGCCGTATTTGTTGGGAATCCAATCCTTCTTGGAATAATCCAGATACAGCATCGAGGCCACCGCGTCCACCCGTAGCCCATCAAAGTGGAAAGTCTCCAGCCAGTACAGGGCATTGGCGATCAGGAAGTTTTCGACCTCGTGGCGGCCGTAGTTGAAAATCAGCGTGCCCCAGTCGGGATGTTCGCCTTGGCGCGGGTCGGCGTGCTCGTAGACGCAGGTCCCATCGAACCAGGCCATGGCGTGGGCATCCTTGGGGAAGTGCGCCGGTACCCAGTCCAGAATGACGCCAATGCCGTGTTGATGGCAGCGGTCGATCAGGTCCATCAGATCTTCCGGCCGACCGTAGCGGGCGGTCGGAGCGTAGAAATTGGAAATTTGATAGCCCCAGGACGGGCCGTAGGGATGCTCGGCCAGCGGCAGAAATTCGATGTGGGTGAAACCCATCTCCAGCACGTAGGGGATTAGTTGATCGGCGAGTTCCCGATAGGATAAGAATTCGCCATCCGATTTGCGCCGCCAGGAACCGGCGTGGACTTCGTAAATCGCAACCGGCTGTTCCCAAGCGTTGGTCCGCGATCGTCGCTCCATCCATGCGTCATCGCGCCAGACGTGCTTGCCGGCCCGGTCGTAGGCCACGCTGGCGGTGCCAGGCGGGACCTCGGTGTAGAAAGCGAAGGGGTCGGTCTTCAGGAACAGGTTGCCGTTACGGGCCAGAATCTCGAACTTGTATAGATCCCCTTCGCCCAGACCGGGCACGAACAGTTCCCAGATGCCGGAACCCGGCCGCAGTCGCATCGGGTGGCGGCGGCCGTCCCAGTGGTTGAAGGTGCCGACTACGCTGACCCGCTGGGCGTTAGGCGCCCACACTGCGAAGTTGATGCCGGCGAGGCCGTTGACTGTGCAGACGTGCGCCCCGAGCTTCTCAAAAATCCGATAATGATTGCCTTCGGCAAATAGATAGCAATCCTGATCACCCAAGATCGAGAACGTGGTTGCGTAGGGATCGGCGAAGGTATGGTTTTGGCCGTGCTCGGTGGCATTTAGCCGGTAGCGCAGGGTATTCGACTCGGCGGCCGCGATCAGAGTCTCGAACAAACCGCCGTTGTGGACCTGTTGCAACCGATAAAGCAATTGCGGCCGGTCATCGCGTAGCAGGTAGGGCGATTGCGCGCCGGGCAGCAACGCACGCACCACGCACAGGCCCGGTTCCTGCAACGCATGGGGACCCAGCAGGGCGTGCGGATCGCCGTGTCGCCCCTGCATCAGCGGGGTGCTTTCCGTCGCGCTCAGGGTCGCTGTAACGGTGGTTTCCCGCAGCAGGCAGCGCAAATCTGCCGCCAAGCTTTGCCCTTCTAGACGGGCGGCGTGCGTGCGAACGTCAGTCTGCAGTGCGTCTATGTGGTAGATTTGCCGCCAGAACTGGGCATTGGCGAGCAGAAAATTGCGAACTTCGGGCCGTTCCAGATCGAAGGCCAACAAGCCATCGGCCCCGTCGCGGTCGTAAATGCGCGTGCCATCGAACCAACTGAGTTCCTGCCCCTCGCACGGTAGCAGCGGCGGGATCCAGTCGAGAATCACTCCGATGTTGTGTTGGTGGCAAGCGTCGATAAAGGCTATCAGGGCCTCGGGCCGACCGAAGCGCGGATTGGGCGCGTAATAACTGGTGACCGTTTCTCCAGTTCCCCAGAACGACAGTTCAACGTGCGTGAATTTTCCAGCGACCAGATGGGGTAAAACCACGCTTTGCAGCCGATCATAGCGGGCGACCTGTTCCGGTCCGTCGCTGGCGTCTTCGTGGAGTGTGGTCCGGTGAATGGCAACCGGCAATCGCCAGCTGCCGGTTTCCGCTGACCGCATCATCCATGCGCTGTCGCCCCAATCGTGCTGGCGCTGGATGTCGCAGACCAACGCGGCGGTCTTGGGATAAACCTCGGCATCGAAGGCCATGGGGTCGGATTTGAGAAAAACCGCCCCTTCGGCATTGCGGATTTCGTATTTGTAAAACTCGCCGGGGCCGATGCCGGGCATGAAAAGTTCCCATACACCCGATTCATGGCGTTGCATCGGGTGGCGGCGACCGTCCCACTGGTTGAAAGGACCAACCACGCTGACCCGGCTGGCGTTGGGTGCCCAAAGCACGAAATTGACCCCGGCAATGCCTTCCTTCTGCCGAGGATGCGCGCCTAGCTTGGCGAACAGGGCATCGAGTATGCCCTGCTGGAGTGCCCGGCCGTCGGCCGGGGTGAATGAGGGTTCGCGAATCGCGTAGGGATCGGCGAAGGTCACGGTTTGGCCGTTGGGTTCGACGATCATCAGCCGATAAGCCAGTTTCGAGACTCCTGGAATACGGGTGGCGAACAAGCCGTCTGGGTGCAGCCGCTGCATTTCACGCTTGAGCGTGCCGTCTCCTGGCAGCAGGTAGGCGCGCTCGGCCTGCGGTAGAAAGGCGCGGATCACCAACGCCCGTTCCTGTTCGGCGTAGTGAGATCCCAGAATTGCGTGAGGTGCGTCGTGACGCAGTTCGATGATTTTCCGAATGTGTTCTTCCAGCATCGCCCTTGCCTTTTGTGTGGTGCCGCTGGGTTGATTAACGCGAAAAAATTTACGGGATATTCTAAAGCAGCCGGCTGTCGAAACGCAGAAAAGAGTAAGGGAAACGGTGCTGCTCTGCAAAAAAGATCAGAACGATGCCCGTTACGCGCTGCTCATCGGTGGGAAAATGATCACTGTCTGGCGGGCGATCATCATTTTGCAGCGCGAATCGACCGGACATGGTCTAATACCTGTATCCATGGCTAACCATCGGAAACCCATTTCGAACGAGGAATCGTTCTATGAGATTTTGCAGTCAATGCGGCGCTACTCTGAGCGTGCGCGTCCCAGCGGGCGACAACTTGCCCCGGCATGTTTGCGATGCCTGCGATACCATTCATTACCTGAACCCGAAAATCGTCGCCGGTTGCATACTGGAATGGCAGGATCGGATTTTGTTGTGTCGTCGGGCGATCGAGCCGCGCTACGGTTTGTGGACCCTGCCGGCCGGCTTCATGGAAAACAGCGAATCGGCGGTGGCGGCGGCGGCGCGGGAGGCGCTGGAGGAAGCCGATGCCGTGGCCGAAAACCTGATCTTATACGGCGTGTATTCCCTAACCCATGTTAGCCAGGTGTATCTGATGTTCCGCGGTCAGCTTAAGGATGGCCATGCCAGTCCCGGCCACGAAAGCCTGGAAGTACGGTTGTGCGCCGAGGATGAGATTCCCTGGGATCAAATGGCTTTCACCGTGGTTCACGAGACGTTGAGCCAATACCTCGCTGAACGCCGGGCGGGCGTGTTTCAGTTGCACTTGGGCGATATCATCCGCGAGCCGGACCATCGGTTCCGTATCCATCGCTACTATTGATCGGACGGTGCGCGAATGCCTTCATGTAACCAGAGAAAGCTGAAGGAGGGTCCGTGAAACCATACCTCGTCATCGTGGAAGATCCCAGCTCCGATAAGCTGCTGAATGTCGCCATCATTCAAGCTGAATACGAACAAGAGGCCGAAACGAAAGCTCAACAAATGTTTCCCAACTTGCCCGACGAGGATTTGTGCGTCTACGACGTGCATGAGTTAAACCACGATTGCCCCGATGGGTGGACTTACCTGGATTGAGCTTGCCGCACGCCGCAGTTCCGCGGCGTTGCCTCCTTAAGATTCTTTCTCGTCGATCGTAGAAGGCCCCGGCATGGAAATTCCAAACGCAGAGACTGACGATGGCATGACAGCCGGCATGTCTTATGTATTAAGGGAAGAAGGACAGTTGGCGCAGGTTTGGGGCGAGGGCGACCGGGCCGAGCACGAACGAAACTTGCGCGATACCATTGACCGGCTCGGCGGTATCCGCCAGCTCGTCGAGGGCGTGCGCGCCCGGTCCGATTCAATTTGGGAGCGGTTCATCACCCTGACTTTGGAGCGATTGCTTTCCGAACAACTCCGCGAGTTTCTCGATCAAGTCGATGCGGAGATTGTGGTGCTGAACCAGCGGATGGTCGAGGCGGATTGCGAGATTGACCGAGTCCGAGCGCATGTGCAGGAACGGCGGCGCTTATTGGAGGACAAAATCGCTATCCTGGAACCCATGGCCCATCGAACGTCCACCCAAACTCATCTCAACATGATGCTGGCTCGGGTGGAGGGGTTGGAAGCGTATCTGCTTGGCAAAAAGGATGTGGCGCCGGAAGTCTATAACTTTCATTACAAGCGTCATACCACTTTGCCGGGTGATCTGTTGTATATCCGCATCCGCTTGTTGACGACCCGCGTCGCCATCGAGGCATCCAGTCGCAGCAAGCAACTCAGCGAGTTCGATGCCGAGCTCGCTGCTTTGTTGCCGGAGGCTGAGCGCTATAAAGCCGAGCTGGCCGTTTTAATGACCCGGATCGAATGTATGAGCGAGCTGTCCCGCTATTGGTTGGCCTATCTCGATATCGCTCGTGGCAAAGGCGATTGACTGTTTTCTCTGAGTGCAGCGGAGAAGATTTTCCCGTTTTGCCTGTGCAGGAAACCGTGGGCCCGCCTGCCCGCCCTGACGCGTGCAACTGGACCTCTCCAACGGCTCGCTTCACGGCTGCGCGGGTTGTCCTGCTCGATAAAGCACTGAAGCTATTGATGCGCAAAACAAGCCCAGTAAGAGCCCGCCCATCACATCGCTGACCCAATGTTCGCCAAGGTAGATCCGCGTCAGTGCCATTGCGACGATCAAACCTCGTCCCACTGATGGACAGCAATTGAGACAACCACCCGCGAATTCGGCCAGAAAGGTGGTTCGAAACACATGTCCGCTCGGGAATGAATACTGGATTCCTTGGAATGGAACTGAGCCATGCAGCGTTAGCCCGATGAGGTTGTCAAGGTACTCTATCGGGACATTGTAGGGAGGGTGCCAGAGCTGGCGGGACACGGGTGGTCCTGGATGCGGTAGATAGCATTTTAGAAGGATTTCGAGGGCGACACCCGCGAAGAGCAACAGAGGGCACCAGACCGCGCCAACCTCGGTCATGCCAGCCAAGCACCGCCAATACCAGGGTGATGAGGCCGGTCGGTTCCATGTCGCCCAGGAGAGTGATGCCAGATGCCAGGAAATCCGCGGAATCGGATGTGATCCTGTTAGCCACAATCCATCCGCCCTGATCAATCTTCGCTAGGACTCCCAAACCGGTTAGGATCACGATCCCTATGAAGGACAACGCAAACAGGGTTGATCGGTTTAACGGGTTCGTCACGTCACCTCCAAAATGTTGTTGGAGATTTTTCTCGGCCCTAGAACACCTTGCCAGCAACGGTAAGACGCAGCTGACATTTTGGTGCGCGGAGTCAGGACAGCAACCGAATTAAAAAGTCGGGATGAATCGACCAGCCGATCAAACCCGCTAATCCCAGCGGTGGTTGAAATCAGAGCCACCCAATATAGCCAGCGCCGCTTGGTTAGCGCGGTGACGGCCAACAGGGAAACGGCGCCAACAGTGTCAAGCACAGTGACTTTCGGGATCGCCAACGCGCTGACACTGTTCGATTCCAGCAATACGGCCTTCAACAATCTTGGCGGACCCAATCCAGCGAATCCCACGCTGGGCTTCGTTGGAGGATTCGATTACGGTTTACCCTTTTTCTTCGATCGCGACGTTTACATGGCGATCGAAAACCAGAGTACGCCGGCAGGAGAGGGTCCTTTCTGGGCGTATTAATTCATGGGGTGTGCGGGTGTTCTACAGCGCCCGCACGCCCAGCACGCCTTGGGTGTCGGCAATTTGGGCAATCACCTCCGGCGATACCGGCGAGGCGGTATCGACTAAGGTGCAAGCGATTTCGCCGCGCGACTTGTTGAGCATGTCCAGGATGTTGATGCCTGCCCCGGAAATCGCCTTGGAAATACGCTCGATCATGTGTGGCACGTTGGCGTTGACAATGGCCAGGCGCGGTCCGCCGTTGCGCGGCATGATCATTTCCGGGAAATTGACGGAGTTGTGGATCGTGCCGTTCTCCAGATAGTCGCGTACCTGATCAGCCACCATGATCGCGCAATTCTCTTCAGCCTCACCCGTGGAGGCGCCTAGATGTGGCAGCATGATGACTCGGGGGTGATCCTTCAGCCGGTTGGTGGGGAAGTCGCACACATAGGTTCTAAGCTTACCGGCTTGTAGCGCCTCGTACAGCGCTTCTTCGTCCACCACGCCTTCGCGCGAGAAGTTCAGCAGAGTCAATTCCGATCGACTGTTCTTCAAAAACTGGGCGTTGATCAGATGGCGAGTGTCGTTGTTCAGCGGTACATGCAAGGTGATGAAATCGGCTTGCGCCGCCATCTCGTTGACGCTCAGCACCTGCTCGACCTGCGAGGAGAGCTGCCAGGCGTTGCTGACGGTGATGTGCGGATCGTAGCCGATTACCCGCATTCCCAGCGCCCGGGCGGCGTTGGCGACCTTGACCCCGATGGCCCCCAGGCCGATCACGCCCAGGGTGCGGTTGGGCAGCTCGATGCCGACGAACTTCTTTTTGCCCGATTCGACCTGTTTGGATAGCTCGGCATCGGTGCCTTGCAGATTACGGGCGTAATCCCAAGCTGGGCAGATGTTACGGGCGGCCAGCAACATCCCGGCGATGACCAGTTCCTTGACCGCGTTGGCGTTGGCGCCGGGTGCGTTGAACACGCAAACCCCTTTGGCCGTCATCTGCGGTACGGGGATGTTGTTGACACCAGCGCCAGCGCGGCCCACCGCTTTGAGACTGGTGGGAATTGGCCAGTCGTGCATGCTGAAGGATCGCAGCAGTACGCCATCGGGGTTTTGAATCTCGGAGGCGATCTCGTAGCGGTCGCGGGGAAGGCGTTCCAGACCAGAAACGCTGATGTTGTTGAGGGTCAGAATTTTGTACATAACGGGAAACCATTCACCGAAAAAAAGAACACCCCGGACGCAAGCGTCCGGGGCGGGTTCGCAAAGAAAATCGTCTAGCCGTGCCGTTTCTGGAAATCGGCCATGAAGTCCACCAACGCCTTGACGCCTTCCAGCGGCACGGCGTTGTAAATGCTGGCGCGCATTCCGCCGACCGAGCGGTGACCGGCCAGGGTCACTAGACCGGCGCTCTTGGCTTCGGCCAGGAACGGTTTGTCCAGCGCCTCATCGGGCAGAATGAACGGCACGTTCATCCAGGACCGGTAGGCCGGATCGACCGGGTTCCTGTAGAAACCCGATTCGTCGATGGCCTTGTACAGCAACTCGGCCTTGGCTTGGTTGCGCGTTCCCATCGCCGCCAGTCCGCCCTGCGCCTTCAACCACTGGAACACCAGCCCAGCAATGTACCAGGCATAGGTCGGTGGGGTGTTGTACATCGACCCTTCCTTGGCCATCGCGGCGTAGTCGAGCATGGTCGGCGTGCCGGCCACGGTCTGGCCCATCAAATCCTCGCGAACGATGACGATGGTCAGGCCGGCGGGGCCGATGTTCTTCTGCGCGCCAGCGTAGATGACGCCGAACTTGCTCACATCCAACGGGCGTGACAACAGAGTGGACGACATGTCCACCGCCAGCGGTACCCCGACTTCAGGAGCCTGGTACATTTCGACACCGCCGATGGTTTCATTCGGTGTGTAATGCAGGTAAGCGGCATCCGGATCGCACTTCCAGGTGTCACGCGCCGGTACGGTGGTGAAGTTGACCGCTTCGGAGCTGGCAACCACGTTGACCTGACAGAATTTCTTGGCTTCGGAAATCGCTTTCTTAGACCACTGCCCGGTGTTCAGATAGTCCGCCTTGGTCTTGCCGCGCAGCAGGTTCATCGGCACCATCGCGAATTGGCTGGAGGCGCCACCTTGCAGGAACAATACTTTGTAGTTGGCAGGAACGGCGAGCAGTTCGCGCAGATCGGCCTCGGCTTGTTCGGCAATGGAGACGAATTCCTTGCCGCGATGGCTCATTTCCATCACCGACATACCAGAACCGTGCCAGTCGAGCATTTCGGCCTTGGCCTGTTCCAGAACCGCCTCGGGCAGCATGGCGGGACCCGCGCTAAAATTATAGGGGCGTAGCATTTTCGACTTCCTTCATGACTGCGCTGAAATGCCGCGCATGGTAACAGAAACACCCCGTTTCGGATAATGGTTGACGCGGTTCCATCGGGAGGAACGGTGCCATGCCAATCGCCTAAAACGACCAGCCATTGGAAAAACACGAACCATTCATGAAACGTATCTACCCGTTGTTGTTTGTTTTTCTCTGGAGTACTGGCTTTATCGGCGCGCGGCTTGGCTTGCCGTATTCCGAGCCGTTGTCCTTTCTGCTAGTGCGCTATTTGTGCGTCATTGTCCTCATGGCGGCGATCTCTTTCCTAAGTGGTGCCCCATGGCCGAAGGATTTGCGCCAGTGGTTGCATATCGGCGTTTCCGGCGTGTTAATCCACGCTGTTTATCTAGGAGGTGTGTTTATATCCATTAAGCATGGTTTGCCGGCTGGCATCGCGGCGTTGGTGGTCGGCATGCAACCACTGTTAACCGCTCTCGGTGCCGGTTGGTTACTCGGCGAACGGGTGAGCGCGCGTCAATGGCTCGGGCTGGCGCTGGGTTTCCTTGGAGTGGCACTGGTCGTATCCGGCAAATTTGGCATCACTGCCGAACTCGGCCCGATGCTGGTCCCGGCTTTAGCCGCCTTGTTAGGAATCACTGTCGGTACGCTGTATCAGAAGCGATTTTGCGCTGGATTCGAGCTGCGTACCGGTTCGGTTATCCAGTTCATTCCCAGCGCCGTCGTTACGGCTATTGCGATTGCCTTGTTCACAGAATTTCGGATCGTCTGGACCGGTCAGTTTGTGTTCGCGCTCGGCTGGTTGGTGCTGGTGCTGTCTATCGGTGCGATTAGCCTGCTGAATCTGCTGATTCATAGCGGCAGCGCGGTCAATGTCGCCAGTCTGTTTTATTTGGTGCCCTTGAGCACTGCGTTGATCGCGTGGGTGGTATTTGGCGAGACGTTTCCTCTCATCTCCCTAGCCGGCATGGTGCTGGCGGTGGGAGGTGTCTATCTGGTCGTCAAACGATAGCATGCGTCTTTAATTGTCGTTTTTGGCATTATTTTTGCTGTTTACTTTATACTATATTATTGATAATCGACAATAATCAATTATGTAAAATTTACATCGGGCATGGAACTAACAAAATGCCAAGTTACGGATGAGTCAAGCCAATATTTTCGATCAATAGGCACGAAAATGATGAGTTCATCGGTGATGCTAAAGGCTGCTCAAGCCATCGCCCAGGAAAACTCGATTGATCCGGTCAGCGATATCGCGCACAACTATGATCGATACTTTGCCAGCCAGCTATACGACCAGCGATATCCGGGGCCCAATCCGTCGAGCCTCGGAGTCGTGATTCGCGAAATACGCCAAGGCAGGACCCGCGTGCTCGATCTGGGGTGCGGTAACGGTCGTTATGCCGCCCCGTTGTTGGAGCGGACGGATGCGAAGATCGTTGCTTGCGACATCAGTCGAGAAGCGATCGACGAGCTGTCGTCGCGATGCGCCGAACACGTCCGGACGGGTCGATTGCAGCCGGTATATGGCGATCCGTCGGTCTTGGCCGACGCGATTGGCGAGGGCGGCTTCGATTTGGCCATCATGATGTTCGGGGTACTGGGTCACATCTTCTCGCACGCGCTACGCCAGAAAACGCTGGCGACGGTTCGGAATCTGCTGCGACCTGGAGGCCGGCTCGTGGTGACGGTGCCCAATGCCGCACGCCGCTTTCTCGAACGGCAAATCACGGTACGGCGTCTCGTGCGAGAGGGCCGACTGGAACCAGGCGATGTTCTTTACGAGCGGGCGACCGGCGATGGGGCGGTCAAAATGTACTACCACTTGTATGCGCTGGCGGAGTTTGTGCTGGAGCTGGAACAAGGCGGATTCCGCCCGATCCAGCTGCATGCGGAGAGCGTTTTACCGGAAAGCGTCGTCGTCCGGTCGATCCCGTTGCGCTGGATCGACCGCATCCTGACCGCTGTCTTGCCGTTGCGTTGCGCCTACGGGTTTCTCGCCGTGGCCGAAGCGGCGCCCGAGCTAGCAAGCCGAGTGACGAACACTCCCTGCGCTGCGGATGACGGTCGCCGAGATAGGCCGTCGGGATGAGCGGCGACTCGATCTTTCGCACCGTCTGCATCCTGGCGTTGATCACTGTCCTGTCCGGCCGAGAGGCACTGGCCGACCGTCTCGACGTGATCCAGAAGCGCGGCACTTTGATCGTCGGCGTCAAGTCCGACTATCCCCCGTTCGGGATGCTGGATGCCGATGGCCGGTTGATCGGTTTCGAAGCCGATCTCGCCGCCGCGCTGGCAAATCGCCTCGGTTTTGACCTGCGATTGGTCGCCGTCACCTCCACCAACCGGCTGCAAAAGCTGGAGGAAGGCGCTGTCGATGTCGTGATCGCCACCTTGGGCGATACGCCACAGCGCCGGCAAATCGCCACGCTCATCGAACCGAGTTACTACGCCAGCGGTGCAGCGGTCGTGGCGCCGCCTCAGGCCCGACTGTCGAGCTGGGCCGATCTGCGCGGTAAAAAAGTGTGTGCTACCCAAGGCGCCTACTTCAATCGACCGATGGCCGAGCGCTTTCTGCTCGATCTGCAAGTTTTCAACGGCACGCGCGATACTCGGTTGGCCTTGCGGGATGGGCGCTGCGTCGCCTGGCTTTACGATGATACCGGCATCGTCGGGGTCCTGAGCGATCCGGAGTGGGCGAGTTACCAAACGCCGCTGCCTTCCATGATGGTTTCACCTTGGGCGATAGCTATCGCCGCCTCGGAGCGTGGGCTCCGGCTCGAACGCGCCATTTCCGATGCCGTCGCCGACTGGCACCGGAGCGGTTGGCTGATCGCCACCGAGCGGCGTTGGGGCATTGAACCAAGCCAGTTTCTGGCCGACCTGCACGAACTTTGGAGTCGAGTCCGTCCCAACGGTACGCCGGTTTGCGTCCGCCTGGCCGATGGCGGCTGGCCGGCCGAGTGCCGCAACAAGCTGCTGTTGACCTCCACCGATGTCGGCGGCCTGCACCGGATCGGCCTGTTGGTCAAGGAACGGACCGGATTCGACTCTGACGCTCTTCTACGATGCCTATGATCGCAACCTGTTTCTGTCCGGCATTGGGATGACGTTGCGGCTGATGGCGGGCTCCATCATCGGCAGCTTGCTCTTGGGTTGCCTGGGGGCGCTGGTGGCCGAATCGGGCGTTCCCTGGGTCGGTGGTCTGGTGCGGCTGACGGCCGCCCTGGGCCGGATGACGCCACCTCTATTGCTGATCTACTTGGTGTTTTTCGGTCTCGGCCACATCGTGGTCAGCCGTTTCGGTTGGACCTTCGACGGTTCCGTCATCGCCATCCTCTGCCTGTCGGTCTACACGGGATGCGCCATCGTGTTCGCTTTGCTCGAAGCGTGCGCGATTCTCAAGGATCGGGAATCGGGCTTTTCGCTAAGTTGGCGTACCCTACCACAAGCCTTGCGTCTTGCCTCCGCCGCCGTGGTTGCCTCGCTGGTCAATGTGGTGAAAGCCACCGGCATGGCCAGCGCCATCGCCGTGCCGGAACTGATCTCCGCTTCCACCGCCATCGTCGCCGAACAAGGGAATGCGGCGGTCATGATGAACGTGCTGCTGATCGTGTATTTCCTGCTGGTGATGGGCGTGGTCCAACTGTTTGGCTACTTCGAGCGCAGGCTGTTCCCGCATGACCTTCCCTGAAATCGTCGGGATGTGGCTGACGTGGACCCCGTTTCTGGCGGAAGGCTTTGCCTGGAACATCCTGATCTCGCTGGTCGCCATGGTCATCGGCACCATGCTGGGCGCGGTGCTGGCGCGGCTGCGGCTGTCCGAACGGAAATCGTTGATTCGCGTTGGGCTGGTTGCCACTGAACTGACGCGCAATGTGCCCACCTTCGTCTTTCTGTTCTACCTGGCCTTTCTGATTCCGGCGGAATTCGAGATTTTGGGTCAGATTCACCCCTTTCCCGCTTGGCTCAAGGCGGCGTTGGCGCTGTCGGTGGCGGTAATCGGATTCGTCTCCGACAACCTGTTCGTGGCTTGGCGGCACTGGCGGAATCATGATCATGCGGCCGCGCTGCTGTTCGTGCCGAGCTGGACGATGTATCTGGTGATCATCGTCATGGCGTCGAGCACCGCCTCGGTCATTGGGGTGAGCGAGATCGTGTCGCGCTGCAACGTGGTAATCGCGGCGGTGGGCGGGGATGAGACGATGCTGTGGGTCTACGCTTACGCTATCGGTTATTTCCTGCTGTTTTGTTTTCCGGTCAACTGGGCGATGGGGCGAGTGAAAAACCGTCTGCGGGCGCGCGTCGGTACAAGAGCGAAAAAGGATGGCGAACGGGGAGAAGACCTTGAAACAGATCGTCGCGATTTTCCGTAGCCGCCGCTGGTCGAGCGTGATCACGGTCGCGCTGCTGGCACTGGCCGCACCCGGAACAGGGTGGACGGAGGGTGTGCTCGACCGTATCGAGAGTACCGGGGTTTTCAACGCGGGAACCCGCGCCGACGCCCTGCCGTTTGCCTACCGAGAAAAAAAGGGCAAAAAAGAACGACTGGTCGGATTTTCGGTCGATCTGCTCGGCGAAATCCACCAGCGACTGGAGCAGCGCTTCGGTCGCCGGATCGCGATGAAGTTGCACGAAACCACGGCCAGCAGCCGCCTGGAGCAGGTGGCTAGCGGTGCCATCGATATCGAATGCGGCATCACCACGCCCACTTGGGAACGGCAGAAACAGGTGGATTTCTCGATTCCATTCTTCGGCAACGGCACCCGCATCCTGGCCCGACGCACTACCGCCAAGCGGCTCGAAGATCTGCGCGGTAAACGCATCGGCGTCGTTGCCGGCACGACGACCGCCGGTATCCTTGCCGAGTATCTGCCTGACGCGGCGACGGTCGAAGTGCCCGATATGGATATTGGCTTTGCCCAATTCGAGCGAGGGGAGATCGACGCTCTGTCCAATATCGGCGTCGTGCTGCGCGCTAAAGTCGAGAAAAGCCCGCTCAAAAGCAAGGTCGTCCTGCTGCCGCGCACCGACGACTTGTCCTACGAAGCCATGGCATGCGTCCTGCCTTTAAACGATTCCGCGTGGCGGGCTTTCGTCAACCGGGCGCTGGCCGACCTCCTCGACGGCGTGGACGAGTATCGGGGTTCCTACATCGAGATTTACGAGCGCTGGTTCGGGCCGCGCGGCGCGATCTACTTCCCGCTCGACTACACCATTGCCCAGCGGCTGGCCGCCTCGCTGATCTGGCTCAAGTAGGGCCGAGGCCATGACGCTGCGCCGCCGGCTGTTCCTGTTGGTCACCCTGATCATCGTCATCGGCATCCCAACCGCCGCCAGCGTGTTTGCCTACCTGTCCTGGCGCTCCGTTCTGGAGCGAACCGAGCGGGACGGAACGCTGGTCGCCCAACTGCTTGCCCAATCCATCGGCTTGATCCAGCAAGTGCCGGAAGCCATCCGCGAGATCGTCGGCAACGACGTGCGAGCCCAGGCCGACATCGTCGCGCATCTAACTCGGATCGCGCGACAGCGCAAGGCGTCCGCGACGGAAATCAACCGAGCCCTGCGCGGTATCGCGGCCAACAACGGCATTCCCGAGATCTGGGTGACGGACGCCACCGGTACGCCCGTTTTCTGGTCGCTCGACGACGTGAGCGCGACCGTCGGCGTCGATTCCGGATTGACGTTGCGGCCGATCTTCCGACCCTTGCTGGAAGGACGCAAGTTCAGCGTCTTCACCAATCTCCAGCGCCGCGACCTGGACGGCCGCGAGTTTTACTACGGCGGTGTTGCCATGCCGGATCGAGACGGCATGGCTTTGATCGCCCGCCGACCCGACCGTATCGATCGAATCATCGGTCGGATCGGCTTGAAGCGGCTGACGGAGACGGTCATGGCGGCGGCGACAATCAACACTATCTGGGTTTTCGACGAGACCCTGAAACCAGTAGCGGTTACGTCCACTCGTGACGACGGCGATCCGGCCGAGCTGGCCGCCGACGAACGCGCTATCGTCGAGCAGGTCGTCGGCAGCAGCGCGCCCGCCTCCTATCTTCGGAATGGCGGGTTTCACCAAGTGCTGTTGGGCCAGGCGCTGCTGTATGTCGCCGCGCCCATTTTCGGCGCGGACGGCTTGCCCGACGGCGCCGCCCTGATGAGCCTGCCAGTGAACATGCGGACGGAATTCAATACCCTGCTGCTGGTCGGCGGTGGGCTGATTGGGTTGTTGCTGCTGACGAGCATGGCCCTGGCGCTGCCTTTTCTCAACCGCATCGTCGGGCCGCTGGCTCGGTTGACCGTACAGACCAACCGTTTGGTGGAGCGCGATTTTCGAGCCGATCCGGAAATGCGTGGGGAGCTACTGAACGTATCCCGGAACCGAGCCGACGAAGTCGGCTATCTGGGCGGTGCCTTGTCCTCGATGGTGGTCCAGCTCGAAACCCATATCGCCGAACTCAAGGAAACCACCGCCGCCAAGGAGCGGATCGAAGGTGAGCTATCGGCGGCGCGGGATATCCAGATGGGCATGTTGCCCCATGTCTTTGCGTTGCCCGGCCATGCGGAGTGCGATCTGTATGCGGTGCTGGAGCCGGCCAAGGCGGTGGGCGGCGATCTGTTCGATTTCTTTCTGCTCGACGAGCAGCGTCTGTTCGTCTTGGTCGGGGACGTGTCGGACAAAGGCGTGCCGGCTGCCTTGTTCATGGCGGTCACCAAGACGCTGTTTGCCGTGGAGGCGCGCCGTGATTCTTCATCGATCAGCCGTATCGTGGAACGGGTCAATGCCGCGTTGTGCGAGAACAATCCGGAAAGCATGTTCGTTACCGTGATCGCCGGCATTCTGGATTTGCATAGCGGTGAGTTCGTCTTCTGCGATGGGGGTCACGAACGGCCCTGGGTGTTGCGGCGAGAGGGTCCGCCGGAATGGGTCGAAAAGCGGGGCGGGGTGGCATTGGGCTTTTTAGCCGATGCCGTTTATCGGGAAGAAGAACCGATTCATTTGGCGGACGGCGAGGGTTTGCTGATCTATACCGACGGCGTGAGCGAGGCGATGAACGCCGACAACGAGGCTTTTACGGTGGCGCGTTTGGGCGAGGCGCTGGTTCCGCTAGATCACGAAGCATCCGCCCGCGAAATCGTCGATCAGGTCATGGCCGAAATCGGGGGCTTCGTGGCGGGTTGTCCGCAAAGCGATGACATCACCTTGATGGCTTTGCGTTGGCATCGTCCTTGAGTTGTCGATGCTCGTGCCGGTGGAAGCAGACGCCTCCGGGCTATCAATCATCCGAAATGATTTGGATAACGCGCGGAGAATGCCCGACCCGTTCGAGAAACCGCAGTAGATCGACGGTCGCAATCGTGGTCGTGCGGTCGTTACGGAGCGGATGGCAGTTGATGCGGTCGGAATCGAGTACGCCCTGCTCGAAAACCACCTGTACACAAGCCTGGGTGTCGTTGATGACCGCGAAGGGAGAAACCGCACCGGGAGCGATGCCGAGTAGCTGGTCGAGATCCGCCTCGCTGGCGAAGGAGAAACGCGGTGCTTGCAACAGACCCGCCGCGACTCGCAAATCGATTCGGGTCTGTTCCAGCGCCACCAGTAGCCAATATCCGCCCTTCTTGTCCTTGAGAAATAGGTTCTTGGCATGAGCGCCCGCCAGCTTGCCGCGCAGACGCCGGCTGTCCTCGATGGTTCGCAGCGGCGGATGTTCAACGGTCGTGGTCGCGATGCCCAGCTCGTCGAGCATCAGCATGAGCTGTTGGCTGTCAACCGGCATGACTTCGCTGCCGGATGCATCCGAGATTTCCCACGTCGATCAGACCATATTCAGTTCGAGCTTGGCCCGCATCGACATCCGTTCGGGGGTCCACGGTGGTTCCCAAACCAGCTCGACATTGACCGATTCCACTCCTGCTCCATGGCGAACCGCGTTTTCCACCCATTCCGGCATGGAACCGGCAACTGGACAACCCGGTGCGGTCAAGGTCATCTGAATGTCCGCGTGGTTGCCCAGCGGATCGACTTCCAGGCCGTAGATCAACCCGAGTTCGTAGATGTTGACCGGAATTTCGGGATCGTAGACGGTTTTCAGCGCATCGATCACGCGGGCTTCCAGTTCCCCGACATCCGGCAGATCCATGGTAGTGGGCGTCGCGGTCATATTGGGTTTCCTGAAAAGATGGAAATCACTCGGTCGCTACCGGCGTCTTGCGTTCTTCCAGCGCGGCGCGCACCGCGTGCCAAGCCAGCGTGGCGCACTTGACTCGGCTCGGGTAGTCGCGCACGCCGGCCAGGACGCTGAGCTTGCCCAGTCCGCGCGGACATTCGCAATCGCTGGTCACGACGTTATGGAACACTTCGAACAGGTGTTCGACCTCGTCGATCGGTTTCCCCTTGAGGGTTTCGGTCATCAACGAGGCCGACGCGCTGGAAATCGCGCAACCCGCACCCTGAAAGGCGATGTCCTTAATCACCCCGTCCTCAATATCCAGATAAACGCTGATCCGGTCGCCGCACAAGGGGTTGACACCATCGGCCTTGTGGGTTGGCTGAGAGATGATCCGGAAATTCCGGGGCCGCTTGTTATGGTCCAGGATGACTTCCTGGTAGAGATCGCGTAAGTCGCTCATGATTCGAACAGCTCCTTAACTTTCCAAAGGGCTTTGATCAACGCGTCTACCTCGTCGCGGGTATTGTAGACGGCGAACGAGGCTCGGGCAGTGGCGGGCACGCCGTAGCGTTGCATAACCGGCTGGGCACAGTGATGGCCGGCCCGGATCGCCACGCCTTCGCGGTCGAGAATGGTACCGATGTCGTGGGGATGCGCGCCTTTCATAGTGAACGCGACCAGTGCCGCTTTGTCTCGCGCCGTGCCCATGATCGTCAGGCTGGGGATCTCGGACAACCGCGCGGTGGCGTACTCCAGGAGATCGTGTTCGTGGGCGGCAACCGCATCCAGACCGATGGTGTTCAGCCAATCGAGCGCCGCACCCAAGCCAATGACACCGGCGATGTTGGGCGTGCCCGCCTCGAATTTGTTGGGTAGGTCGGCATATT
Source organism: Candidatus Competibacter sp. (assembly GCA_037045535.1). GTDB lineage: Bacteria > Pseudomonadota > Gammaproteobacteria > Competibacterales > Competibacteraceae > Competibacter_A. The sequence goes on along the minus strand of JBAOHI010000073.1, from coordinate 203,381 downwards.
CGGTTTTCTCGAAGGTGACCAGTCGGATCATGTCACCGCCACCTTGGTACGGCGGCATGGCTTCCAGCAACGCCTGCTTACCATACAGTACGCCGACCCCGCTTGGCCCATAGATCTTGTGACTGGAGAAGGCGTAGAAGTCGCAATCCAGCGCCCGCACATCCACCGCCAGATGCGGGATGGATTGGGCGCCATCCACCAGCACCGGGATGCCCTGGGCATGAGCCAGCTCGATCATGAGCTTGACCGGGTTGATCGTGCCGAGGGCATTGGATAAATGAACCGCTGCCACCAGCTTCACCCGTCCGCTGGCGAGCAGTCGTTCGTACTCCTCCAAAATCAGCTCGCCGGCGTCGGTGAACGGCACGACCTTGAGTACCGCGCCAGTGCGCTCGCACAGCAGTTGCCATGGCACGATGTTGGAATGGTGCTCCATGCCGGTAATGACGATCTCGTCGCCGGCTTGCACCATGCGGCTACCGAAACTGCTGGCGACCAAGTTGATACTTTCGGTGGTGCTGCGGGTGAAGATGATCTCTTGGGCGCTAGCCGCGTTTAAAAAGGTCCGCACCTTTTCTCTGGCGCCTTCGTAGGCGACGGTGGAGCGTTCCGACAGCAGGTGAACGCCCCGGTGAATGTTGGCGTAATAACCGCTGTAGCACTCGCTGATGGCGTCGATCACCGTTTTTGGTTTCTGGACCGAGGCGGCGTTGTCCAGATAGACCAGCGGTTTGCCGTGAATCCGCTGGTTCAGGATCGGAAAGTCAGCGCGAATGCGAGCAAGGTCGAAGCCAGTTTCGACAACCGGTGCGGTGGAAAGGGCGTGCAGGGCGCTCATGTCGTTCATTCCCCTTCGATGAGATCCAGGGACAAGCGAGTGGCGAGCAGACGAGTCAGGCGCTCGCGCAGCGGCGTCAGCTGGATCGAGTTGAGGCTATCGTTGGCGAAGGCGCCGACCAGCATGGCGCGGGCCTGAGCGGCATCGATACCGCGCGCCCGCAAATAAAACTCGGCGTTGGGATCGAGGAACCCAGTGCTGGAGCCGTGCCCACATTTCACATCGTCGGCCAGAATTTCCAGGCGGGGATTGGAGTTGGCCGAAGCTTGTTTCGACAGCAACAAGTTACGGCTGGCCTGGCGGGCGTCGGTCTTCTGGGCATGCGGGCGGACGTGGATCATGCCATCGAATACAGAACGCGCCTTGCCGTCCAACACGCTTTTGAACAATTGTTGACTGGTGCCGCGCGGCTGGGCATGTTCGACTCGGACGTGGAAGTCGCTGACCTGGGTGTCGCTCGCCAGCGTCAAACCGTTGAGCGTACAATTCGCGCCCTCGCCATCTAGCAGCGCTTCCAGGTCGGTACGCGCCAGCTGGCCGCCGAAAGACAGCAGATGCAGTCGGGCCTGACTGTCGCGTCCCTGACGAAGCCGGATCCCACCGAGATGCCAGGCTTGGAGGGATTCCTCCTGAACCTCGTGATAGTCCAGCGTGGCGCCATCGCCCAATTGCAGCTCGGCGACCGGCGCGGTCAGATAGCGACCCTGGCCTCGATATTCCACGACGACAGTCGCCTGGGCGCCATCTTCCAACACCAGCAACAGGCGCGGATGAACGGTGCTATCGCCGCCAGTCGCATGGAAGATCAAGTGAATCGGCGTTTCAACCGTGGTGCCGCGCGGTAAGTGAATAAAAGCGCCGTCTTCCCAGAAGGCGGTATTGAGGGCAACGAACGGATGTTGCGTCAAGCCGGGCAGTTGGTCGAGATGCAGCGTGACCTGCCTTGGCTGAGTCGATAAGATCCGACCGAGGGTGGCAACCAACGTCTGTTCCGGTAGCGGACGCGGCTGCGATAATCCCGGCGCGAAGCGGCCGTTGACGAATACCAGCCGATGCGCCGGTATCTCCAGTGTCGGCAGCGCGCCGGCCTCGACCGGGGTATCGGCCGACCGCTGAAAAGCGATCTGATGCAGGGTGCCGAGGTCGGTAAAACGCCATGCCTCTTGGTGGCGAGTCGGCAGACCCAGCGTCTCAAAGCGGGTGAACGCTTCACGCCGTAACCGGGTGATCGTAGCCGGTTCCCGACGGCTGGTCATGAAGGCATTGAAGGCTTGGCGATAGGGGTCTTGTGGAACAGCAGCAGTGGCGGTCATGGTTTTCGCCTCAGGCCGCAGCCCGACGAGCCCGACCGGGTTCTTCGTTATACAACGCGTAGCCCTGCTCTTCCAGTTCCAGCGCCAAGCTCTTGTCGCCGGAACGAACGATTCTGCCGTTAACCAGAACGTGTACGTGGTCAGGAACGATGTAATCCAGCAAGCGCTGGTAGTGAGTGATGACCAGGAAACCCCGTTCGGGACCGCGTAAGGCGTTGACGCCGTCGGCGACCACTTTCAGGGCGTCGATATCCAACCCGGAGTCGGTTTCGTCCAGTACGGCGAAGCGCGGTTGTAACACTGCCATTTGGAACACTTCGTTACGTTTTTTCTCACCGCCCGAAAAGCCTTCATTGACCGAGCGCTTGAGCATGGAGTCGTCCATCTTCACCAGCTCCATGCGCTCGTGAATCAAATCCCAGAAATCCATCGCGTCCACTGGCGGCTCGCCGCGGTATTTACGCACGGCGTTGACGGCAGCTTTCAGGAAATACAGGTTGGCGACGCCGGGAATTTCCACCGGATATTGAAACGCCAGGAACAGACCTTCGCAGGCGCGGATTTCCGGAGCCATGTCCAGCAGGTTTTTGCCGTCGAAAACCACTTCGCCCTCGGTGACGGTATAACCCTCGCGCCCGGCGATAACGTTAGCCAGCGTGCTCTTACCGGAGCCATTCGGCCCCATGATGGCGTGAACCTCGCCAGGATGGATGATCAGGTCGAGGCCGTTGAGAATCTCCCGACCTTCGACTGTGGCGTGCAAGTTGCGGATTTCCAGCATGGTGAGTGTTTCCTGTAAGCCAATAGCCTGTGGGGTTGAGCTAGATCATGATTTTTATCTTGCGGGGAAACTCCGGCATCAAAGTGGGCGTTGCCAGTTGTCCGTTTGCATCGAAAAGTGACCGATTTCCATTTTCATCGCAAACCCGGAACTCAATCCCGCTCACTTTGTGGATTGAGTGTCTTAACCCACGCTGCCTTCCAGCTTCAACTCGATCAATTTCTGTGCCTCAACGGCGAATTCCATCGGCAATTCCTTGAAGACTTCCTTGCAGAAGCCATTGACGATTAGACTCACTGCGTCTTCGGCGCCAATGCCGCGCTGTCGGCAGTAGAAGAGCTGGTCCTCATTGATCTTGGAAGTGCTGGCCTCGTGCTCGACCTGAGCGGTCGGATTCTGTACCTCGATATAGGGGAAGGTGTGCGCGCCGCAGCGGTCGCCCATCAACAGCGAATCGCACTGCGAATGATTGCGGGCGTTCTCGGCAGTCGGCAGGATCTTCACCAATCCCCGATAGGCGTTCTGGCCGTGACCGGCAGAGATACCCTTGGAGACGATGGTGCTGCGGGTGTTTTTGCCAATGTGGATCATCTTGGTGCCGGTGTCGGCTTGCTGATAATCGCGCGTCAGGGCAACAGAATAGAACTCGCCAATCGAGTTCTCACCGCGCAGCACACAACTTGGGTATTTCCAGGTGATGGCCGAGCCGGTCTCGACTTGCGTCCAGGAAATCTTGGAATCGCGGCCCTTGCATAGCCCACGCTTGGTCACGAAGTTGTAAATGCCACCTTTGCCCTCGGCATCGCCCGGATACCAGTTCTGCACGGTGGAATATTTGATGGTGGCGTTGTCCAGCGCGACCAGCTCCACCACCGCCGCATGCAACTGATTTTCATCGCGTTGGGGTGCGGTACAGCCTTCGAGATACGATACGTAAGCGCCTTCGTCGGCGACGATCAATGTCCGCTCGAACTGGCCGGTGTTGCTGGCGTTGATGCGGAAATAGGTGGACAGTTCCATCGGACAGCGCACGCCCGGCGGGATGTAGACGAAGGAACCATCCGAGAACACCGCCGAGTTCAGCGTCGCGTAATAGTTATCGCGGTACGGCACAACCGAGCCGAGATACTGCCGCACCAGTTCGGGATGCTCGCGCACCGCTTCCGAGAACGAGCAGAAGATGATGCCCATTTCGGCTAGCTTGCCCTTGTAGCTGGTCGCCACCGACACCGAATCGAACACTGCGTCCACCGCCACGCCAGCCAGGATCGCCTGTTCCGCGAGCGGAATGCCGAGCTTTTCGTAGGTGCGGCGCAGTTCGGGGTCGATCTCGTCCAGGCTCTTGGGAGCATCGCCTTTCTGCTTGGGTGCGGCGTAGTAGGAAATCGCCTGATAATCGATGGGTGGATAATGCACCCGAGCCCATTTCGGCTCCTGGAGGGTGAGCCAGTGGCGATAGGCTTGCAACCGCCACTCCAGCAACCAGTCCGGTTCCTGCTTTTTGGTCGAAATCAGCCGGATGACATCCTCGTTCAGCCCCGGCGGTACGGTTTCCTGCTCGATGTCGGTCACGAAACCATACTTGTAGTCGCTGGTGGCGAGGCGTTCGAGAGCTTGGGTGCTGTCGGTCATGGTGCGGTATTCCCGTGGCAGAATTCGGTGGCTCAGATGGGACGGCCGACGGCACCGATGGCCGCGACTCTATGCAGTCCTTGGAAATGGATTGGCCGGGATGGGTCAGGGCGGCTCATTTCCAGCAGGTTGATGCTTTGCAGGGCGGTATGTATCGCTTGGTTGATGCGCGGCCAGTGACCGCTAACCTCGCAATGTTCCAGCCGCGAGCAACCATCGTGATTGTCGCCACTGCATTCGGTGATGGCGATGGGGCCTTCCAGGGCGCCGATGATGTCGGCAGCGGAAATTTCCGCCGCCGACCGGGCCAGACTGTAGCCACCCTGCGCGCCGCGCTGCGAGATTAATAACCCCGCTCGCGCTAGGCTTTTCAGGATCTTGCTGACCATCGGCAGTGGTAACCGGCGCTGCTGTGCGAGGGCGGCCGCGCTGTGCGGCTGACCGTCGGCTTGGGCTAGACAGGTCATCAACAGAATACCGTAGTCCGCTTCCCGGGTAATTCGGATCATGGCCGCTCCGAGTAACTCTAATTTGTACCTTATTAGTACTATATATAAGTAGAATAATCCCAAACAAAGCGTTTGCCAAGAGAAGAATTTTTAGGAAGTCAAATCATGCGGTTTTGGATCGGACGCGGGCGAGGGTATACGCCGAAGCTTGTTGCTTCCAACCGGCGCGCTTCGCTACACCGGCGGATTGTAGAGTGGCTCGATCGGGTGGAAAAACTCAGCTTATCTTCTGCACGGTGCCATCGAGGTTCATCAGCAGCCGTTCGACTTCCAATTCCGGGTAACGCTTGTGGATCGCCACCATCAAGTCGCGTAGGAACTTGCCGTGGATGCGGGTTTCCAGTTGCGGGTCCTTGGAAAAATCTGCTTTCAGAATCACCTTGTAGGCGCCACAATCGCGATGGTCCATCAAAATGACTTTCTTAATGTGATGGAGGTCGCTGGAAATTTTAAGGTGTTCCCAAAATGTCTGATTCCAATCCTTGAAACTGGAAGTGAGCGCGCCTAATGAAGCGCCAGCTAGCACGATGTGATCGTATTGGTTGGTCAGGCCGCGACCGTCCATATAGCGGGTGATATCGTCGATCAAGCGATAATCCATGCAGCTGAGCAGCAGAGCTTCGGTGGTATGCCCTGGCGCGGCGCCCGTTTGCGGATCGGTGTCATGTCCGGCTTCGACCTGAAGAGCCGTTTTCGGGTTGGGTTTACGTTGAATTGGCGGCTCGTGCAAGGTTTCAGCTCGGGCCAGTCGCCAAGGAGTGGCGAGTCCGAGCAGTGTTGCGCCACCGCCTAGAGTGGCGAGCTGTACGAAGCGACGCCGGCTGATGGCGGTGGACGCGACTGGGTAGTGATGGTGATCGTGGCAACTAGATGGATGATGCGGTGTGTATAATGGGTGATGTGGTGTGAACATAGAAGAGATTCTTTATCTATATTTGATATGTTATAACGTGTTGAGAGTATTTTTCCTGAATATAATATGGAACATATCATACTTTCAAGCAAAGTGACTTGGATTAGTTGCAAAAAAGATGCTGCAAGATTTTCCAACGGTTACTTTTTGCTTGACGTAGCATGGCGATAAAAATAGAATGAAAAATTCTCAATGTGTATTAATGGCTACGTAGCTCAGGCGGTTAGAGCACGGCACTCATAATGCCGGTGTCGGTGGTTCAAGTCCACCCGTAGCCACCACCACTCCTCATCTATGGCGGTCCTCTTCTGTTGTTTTGCCGGTGACCCCTGTAAGGGTAGGCCGTTGTGAGCCGGAGTTCAGTTGTAGATCGAGTCAGTTGACGCGCGAGTTCTCAGGTAAACTACTGCCCCGGGCTTCTGATAAATTCTTTCGAAGCCAATTGCTTTGAGTGCAGCTTGATCGGTTTCTTTTTCGCTTAGCATGTAGATCATATTGGGGCGATAGCGAGAAACCCGATCCGACAGTCCAGGCACGTTGCCGCTAAGAATTGCAGGGATATCATCAAGGCGCTTGTTGCCAGTCGGAATTTTTTCTCCCTCTACCCTGGCAATTTCCAGATTCAGTAAGCCGGTCGTATCAACGAACGTGATGTCGTGCGGAAAAAATTTTTCCCGGATGAAATAAGGAAAGTAGCCGCCTTGATAGGTGACGATGGTTAGATGGCCTTGTTGTTCCAAGCGCTTTGATAGCTCTCCCTCGATAAACGGGCGAATTGCGCTATTGTCGCGCTCATGAGCGCAGTTGAGCGCAATAGTTGCATCGTTGGGACGATCTCGAAATTTCGGAAAAAAATTAGCAGTGAGGCGAGTTGAGCAATCTCCCGGTGATAAATACCGCAATTCGCCCGTTATGGCCAGGACAAGAATAGCGGTCACGCTGATCGCCGCCAGCCGGCGGAAATGAGCTGGCGTTATGCTGTAGAGCTTCTCGCCCAGCATGACCAGAAGCGGTGCCTTTAACCCCAAGGTTGGGGCTAGAAACCGGTGATATTCCATCCAGTCACCCTTGACGACAATGACGAAGGCTTCGTAGGCGCAAATAGCGAGCGCCGGGACCAAGAGGTAGCTATCAAGTGAAGTGTGTTTTTTACTAGGAAAGAGAAGATTTAGAACAGAGTAACCAATGAGTAAGAAAGCAATGAGAGTGGTTCCAGCTAAAAGGATGCCCGCTAGTCCAGTGACATAAAAGCGGTTCAGGTAATTCCAGCCTTCCTGTAATTCACCAAGGTGGCCGACCGAGACTTTGGCATAAACGGGGTTAGGAAAGATTGCGCCCGTCATCACATAGCGGACGGTAAATAGGGCGATGAGGAAGATCAGGGAGGGTGAGATTGCGGCCTTGGTGATAAGCATTCGTCGCTCTGGAAGGGCTTTCCAGTACAACAGCATCAATACCAGAGTAGCGCCGATTAGCCAGAATCCTTCTGGCCGACAGAGGATGGCAAGGATTTGTATAACGGTGAGCGACAGATAGTTCTGGTAAGTCGCAGCCACGGCCAAATCGAAAGTCCGAATGGCAAAAACCGCGTATAGAAGGATGAGCAGAGCGTAATAGGGGGTTTCTAGCCCACCCAGACTCCAGTAGGCAAAGCTGGGGTTAAAACCGAGCAATGCCACTGTAGCGACAGCACCAAAACCGGGAAAAGAGTGGAACAAGAGCCGCCGGTTGAACCAGACGACCAGCAGGGTCGCTAAGGCGGCTCCCCCACCGAGCAACTTGTTCGCTAGATAGTAGGTTTCCACGCAGCAAAGATAGGCGAGCTTAGCAATTAATGCCCCGAGGATGCTGGAGGAGATTTCTTGGAGTTCGCCGTTATAATTGATAAACCACAGTCCAGCTCCGAGCGTTTTCCCGGCCCACAGGGTGATGAACACATCGTCCCGCCCGGCGCCCAGATATCGATAAAGAGTGTTCAGGGAGAAGAGCAGTAGGACGGCGCAAAATAGGGTGGTGGATAGCCACTCATGCTCCTCTCTCACCGGGGGAGAGAGGTTGAGGGGGTGAGGGTTCAAGGAATTACTGCTCCAGCGAACTTCAATGGCTGTGCGTCAGTGCTTCTAGAGCAGAATCGTCGTATTTTGCATCCGCGCTGGGCAGATAGCTCAGAGCCTGTTTGCGCAATTGCTCCTGAACGTAGGTCTGACGCAGTCCTTGTTCGATGCTCGGCTGAACTTCTTCAAAGCTTTGCAGCCGCGCCGGCTGGCGATCCATCAGTTTGATGAGATGGAATCCAAACGGAGTCTCCACTATTTCGCTCAATTGGCCGGGCTGTAGCTTAGCCAAAGCTTGGGCAAATGGCGCAACCATATCCTCACCCTTCACCCATCCGCTCAATTCGCCACCATTGGCAGCGCTGTCTGCGTCCTCGGACTCGGCCTTAGCGAGGGTCGCGAAATCCTCTCCGGCTAGCAGGCGAGTCCGCAGCGATTCAATTCGTCGCCGTTGCGCGTCCCGCTCACAGTCGCAACCGACTCTTTTCAGGATGTGCGCGGCTCTAAACCGTTCCGGCAACTGGAACTCATCGCGGCGGGCAGCATAATGTTCGCGGGCCAGCGTCGCGAAATCGGGTGCTTTGACCTGGTCTTTGACATAGTCGCGCAAAATTTCGGACAGGGCTTGCTGCCGCACCGCCACCAGGCGAGCTTGGTTCAGCGGAATTTGATCCAAGCCCAGCCGTTCAGCCTCGGCGATGATACGCTTGCCTTGATAAATCAGGCGCAGCAATTCCTTAAGCTTGTCCGGTGTAGCCAGAGCCCGAGTCCGCTCGATTTCGGGCAGCAGCAGCAATTCTTGTCGCAAGTCGTGTTCAGTGACCACGACATCGCCGGCGCTTAGCAATATCCGCTGATCCTCGCTATCAGCGCGACTCACCGACACGGTCAATAGCGAAGACAGCATTCCGATCAGCAAAAAGCGGATTATCGTCATGATAAAGAAGTTCCCGATGGCAAGGGAAACATATATCGATTTCCTGATGTAAATAAAAAGGCCCACGCAACAACGCGGGCCTTGGATCGGACAGAAACCGACTAAATCAACGCATCACGGAGCAGTAGCAGCAACAGGGCGAACATACGAATGCTCGTACAGGGCAGCTTCACTCAACAGAGACTCATCGGCGGAAGCCCGGCTGGTGATGGCGAAGCCGATCGCGGGCAGGCCAGCGGTAGGATCAAAGTGAATATTCATCCAGCCATAGAGGAAGCTCGACGGGTATTTGATGGTAACCGCTTGTTGGCCAACGGCACTGTTACCCAACAGGAAACCGTCGTTGAAGGTCAACACGTTGACTTCCCGGCACAACTGGTACCTTCCCGAGGGCGATGGGAATTCGACATCAACCCCAACTTCTTCCCGATTGCGGACGCTGGGCGTGATCGTGTCGCAGGACGTGCCATTGAAGCTGCTGGCGAAGGGGGCCGGACCGGTAGCAGGCAAGCCTGGCCGTCCGCCAAAAACCGTCGCCCGCCCAGAGTATTCGTTCCCGGCGGCATCGACGTAGAAGTTCTTAGTAGGGAATGAAATTACCCAGTCGGTCGCCGTCACGAAGCTCGCCCCCGCCGCGCTCAACCCTGTCGGGTTACGCGACCATTCGTTGAGCACGTCAGTTTGCGACAGCGCGTAGGTCACTGCGGTGGCTCCGCTGCCACCACCCGCACTGAGCGTTCCGGGAGCAGCGGTCGCGTCGATAAACTGGCCAACGTTATCGGCTGCTGCCAGGCTGGGTTCATGCCAAGAGACTGAGTACGGGATAGTCGGGCTGGGCGGCGTGTGCAAAGCGATGGCAGGCGTGCTCCGGAAAGCAGCCAAGTGAGTCGGCAGACCCACGGCGTTGTAGCCATTCGCCCCGTTAACCAAGGAGAAAGTGCCCTTGAGCGCATTGGCCGGATAACTGGGGAATGCAGCAGTCAAAGCGGCTAGCGCAGCGGCCGGAGTTTGGTTGACGGCCCTGAACGCCTGGCTGATGGCCGCGCAATTCGCTGGAATGCCATTGCTGCCGTGGACGGCTCCAGCCGCCAACCCGACGGCGGGCCCCGCGCCTATCATGATCATCTCCACGTAACCTTCGCGCAGCCGGTCCACAGTGCCCGGACCGCCGTCCGCCGCAGTGCCAGTATAAGAAATAGGCTCTGGGAATGCCTGTTGCTTGGAACTCAAGCCAACCGTGCAGGTATTCTCGTCGGGATTGATGCTAAGCACCGGCCCACTCTCGCTATCAAACACGGTGGCATTCCACAGGTCATGCGGCGATAGGACAATGTCGAAGTCCAATACATCGCGCGAGTTGTAGGCTTCGCGGAAACGAACTTTGACCGCCACGACCTGATCGGTGGTGTTGGTGATGCCCAGCAACGTGTTCCAACCGCCCCGCACCGTGTAGTAGGGGAAGATCAGCGCTTGCCCCAAGTGATCGGCGGACACATTTACCGCCTGCGCGGATGGCAGCAGGCCCATGCCGCCTACAGCCATGCCCACCGCCAATGCCAGTTGCTTCATCTTGCAATTCATCATGTCAACACTCCTTTAAAGCGGTATACCAAACGAAAAAGCAAGCCAAACGAAACGGCTCGGATACTTTGAGCCCACTATAAGCCCCAGATCAGTTTTTCACCAGATACCACCATTGCCCATCTACAAGCACCCAAGATTCTTGAACATAAGTCTGCATGTCAAGAGCCTGCTCAGCTTGCGGCGGATGATACACGAAATAGATGTTGATGCCGACCGTCGCAGCGTCATCGCCCTTGAAATCGACATTGACCACTTCGACGCGCCGCCAAGCTGCCTTGTTGCCAAACCCACCCTTGAAGGCGTTAAGCGAGAACAACTTCCGGTACTCTGGTGAAGTGAAGGAGTAGGCAGTTACAAAATCCTTACGAATCAACGCATCCCACTTAGCGGTAACGCGCTGTTCCAGCGCTGCCCGCCGCATCTGGGTCGCCTCGGTGGCTGGAGCGGTCCCGACGACCATCTCGGTGGTTGGGGTAACCGTGTCAGCCATCGCAGAATACATCAATAACATCATGCCCAGACAACGTAACAAAAACACCATTTACTCCCTCGGGCTCATACAGAACCTTAATTCAGAATCTACAACACTCTTTTCAATTTTACAACCCTTTTCTCAATTTTACAACAAACCGGGCGCCAAGCCATCCTAATACATTATTTTAGGATCGGATTTTCTCATAATTTTATCTTTGAGATGATTCCTGTCCACGAAAGTAATTTTGGGAGGGTTTTAAGGGACTATTTGTTAAATTGTTCTATAACTTATTGAATATAAACTAACTTCTATGTTCGCGCCACGCATATTTTCGTGCTGAAAGCGAGCTTCCTTCCCGCAAACTATCCTTAGCAAATGGCATTATTACGGCTGCGTCGGGTTTCGCTAGGGCGGCTGGAGGCTGATCTTATGTAGAGAAGGACTACTCGCAAGTTTTGGGTTGATATCATGGTTGCCCCACATTTGAGGAAACCCAGCTCAGAAGTTTGTATCCCTTGAAGTTGAAGCGAGTGTCGGGTTCGAAACGGCCCGAGGCGAGAGCCTTGACCGCACCGGCCTCATGCGGCCAAGGTGGATCATGGATCAGGATGAAGTCTGGTGAATAATGATTCAACCATTCCTCGAATTTTCGTTCTCCAATGAAACGCGCGTTGAGTGGGTTAACCAATCCGAGGATATCGATGATCGGTCGATCCGAGTACCAGCCTATCGTGCCGATTTCGACCAACGCGATTTTAGCGTCCTCCCGGGTATTTTGGTTCAACCAGATTCCAATATTTTTATAGGGCGTGAAGGCGCTACGGGCAATACCGGATATGCTACTTGCCCAGTAGACTAAAATCGCCACCAGTAATATCGATGATAATTGGCCGATCCATTTCGGCTCGCCTTGAAAAATTATACCCAGTATGTCAGCAATCCAAAAGATCCCTTGGATGGAATAAACCATGGCGAAGATAAAATAAGGTGCATAATACCAATGATAGTTGGGTATGTTAAAAGCGATAAAGAAACATGAGTAACTAATGCAGGAAAGTTATGACTATGAGATGGATTTCCCGATTTGCTGGTGTTTTGATACTGCTCACGAGTCCTATCAACGTTAAAATCACGATAGAGCAAAGATAGAAATAATTGGAGTTAAAGACCCAACCGAACAAATAGCCGATTTGTAGAAATAACCAGCCATCGCCCCATAACCCAGATTGACCTTGCCAAATTTTGGCGTTGCCAGTTGCTGGCAGATAAGCACCATAATACAGTTTATTAAAAATTAAGTTTCCTGCAATCAATACCAACGGAATGATGAAGTTTCGATAAGAAGGTAAGGTATGGTTTCTAATGACATAGCCACTTAACAAAATTGCCACCAGGAAGACTCCTTCCATCCTGGTTAGGATCAATAATCCAGAAAAAATTCCAAGCCAGAAATATTGCTCAATTCGATAACAATACAAGCATAGCCCTATCATGAGTATGAATAAAGGGGTTTCCATGCCATAGGTTAGAAAAAAATAAGGAAAAGTTCCTGCTAAAATGATAAACAGACTTCGTGAAACCAAGGGTTTATCAAGAAAGAAAACTTCCGAATATAGGATCAATGCCGAGGCATAGAGAATTGCTGCCAGCAGGATATTAGCAAGTTGTAGATTATCAAGCAGTAAACCTGTCAAAATGACTAAATATGAATAAAGCGGAGAAGTTAAACCATTAAAATAGTCACCTGAGTTATAAACAAGTCCTGCACCATTCAAGAAATTTCTGATATACCGGAGATAGATCAACGCATCATCAAGCTGATAGTGACGATTAATCCAAGCGAAATAGAACAGCGGCAGGCAGGATGGTAAATAGAGGATAAACCGTAACCACCCGCTCCCGACAACACCGGTGCGGACGTTATCGGGAGTGGTAAGGGAAAGGATCGATCGATAACCCTTATTGGACTTCATACACCTCGACGAGGGCGTTGCCGGTGGTGGAATTAGTGCCACGCACGATGGCGGTATAAGCGCCGGGGTTGAGCGTGGTCAGGATGGCCGCCTCCTGAGCGTAGCGCGGCCGGGCAGAATGCGCCTGAACCTCGGCCGCGTTGGCAGCCGTGCCCCAGTTGTCGTTGCCAAGAATCGCTTGGCCACTGGAATCGTACAAGGTCAGGTTGGGATCGGCCAGCACCGACGGCACGCCGGCGTCTGCCAGGGCAGGTCCCTTGGCGGTGATCAGTACCTTCTTGGCCGTCCCGCTGATGATGAAACCTCCAATCATCACGCTGTCTCCCGTCCCAACCCAGCCCCGCGTCGAAAGATTGGTCAGTCGAGCCGCGCTATTGGTCTCCAAATCATACACCTCGACGAGGGCGTTGCCGGTGGTGGAATTAGTGCCACGCACGATGGCGGTATAAGCGCCGGGGTTGAGCGTGGTCAGGATGGCCGCCTCCTGAGCGTAGCGCGGCCGGGCAGAATGCGCCTGAACCTCGGCCGCGTTGGCAGCCGTGCCCCAGTTGTCGTTGCCAAGAATCGCTTGGCCACTGGAATCGTACAAGGTCAGGTTGGGATCGGCCAGCACCGACGGCACGCCGGCGTCTGCCAGGGCAGGTCCCTTGGCGGTGATCAGTACCTTCTTGGCCGTCCCGCTGATGATGAAACCTCCAATCATCACGCTGTCTCCCGTCCCAACCCAGCCCCGCGTCGAAAGATTGGTTAACAGAGTGGAATTCGACGTCGGCCCAGACCCGGTAGTGTTCACCTGATAATCCAACAAGACACTGCTGCCGTTCACGGTTACGCTGCGGCTGGCATCCGCCACACCACCGCCGGAAAAGTTGACGGTCAGGGCACCGCTGGCGGTTATCGGGATGGCATAACCGCCACCTGCCGCCGTCATAGTGTAATAGGTGCCTTGACTGGGCCGAACCATGACGTTGCCATAACCCTCGCCTGGATCGTAACGGCCGTTGCTGTTTTTGTCTTGCCAGACTGTGCCGACCACGAACACATTAAAGTGATCGCTGCCGTTTTCGGCGGCGTGACAGTAGTTGCCGGTGATGACCAGGGAACCAACTTGCGTGGCTGGGTTAGATTCGGGAACTGCGGCGAGGCCAACATTAGTGTAGTCACCGTCAATCGCCATGATAGCCAGACGGTGTCCCCGATCCGGTTGCATGCCCGTGCCATCGCCCGGACCCCAGTCGATATTGAAGGCGGCGTGAGCGTTCAGTGCACTATCGGCGTAGGAAAACACGTTGCCCCGGCACTGAGTGAAGCGAAAGCCCGCTGCGCTGATCTGGTCGAATTGCTGGTCGTGATCTTGAGCGTCGCGGGCGATCAGATCGTCGGAATGAATCTTGGCCGCCTGATAAAGCCGGGCATCGAAAGCAGCAGGCGGTTTGGCGGCGTAACCGGCAAACTCGCTTTGCAGCAGCGCGGTGTTAACTTGAAAATAATTTCGACCCGTGGCGACGGCGGGATCCGATTCAGTGGCCAGCCATCGACCCTCGGCGGCCGGATTCTGCCGCGCATGGTTCATCAGCCAGATCAATGCTTGTTCATTGCCGTCGGGATGTAGACCGTCGGCGGTTCGGTGATAAGTCCACTCGGCAGTGGCAGCGGCAGCGGATACAACCGGTTCCGACTGCAGAAGGCGAGGGGACTCCTGATCGGTCACCAGGGGTGGATCGGGTTCCGCCATGTGCAGCGGCCCGGCCCAGACGGTGACAGTGGGCAGCATTAATAGCCCACAACTAACAAGTAAATATTTTTTCATTAGCCATGCCTTTTCTGAATTTAAGATAATGCTATTTTTGTTATGTAAATAATACATAAGTCTAATAAAAAAGCCATATGAGCGTTTTTGCCGATTTTATGAATGAAAAATGTATGGGATGTTAACCGCCGATCCGGCAAGTCCAAGTCGGTGCATACAGCACATGATGCAATCCACCGATGAGCAGGGGCGGGCAAAGTAGCAGTAACCCCCAGCGCCAGTGCCAGGGCAACCGAGACCATCCCAACATAGCCAAGGGTGCCGAGTACCAAGTCCAGTAAGATATAATTCGCAGCGTCCAGTTGTGATCTCGCAACCAGGGAGTCAACGCTAGGAACACTCCTCCGAACACCACCAGGATCACACAGGATTCCACGAAAAACTCTAATTCCGGAGCGGATTCCTGGCCGAACTGTTGCAATCCCGACAGAAACAACGCGGCTAGTAAAAGGTTGCCTCCCTGGTACCAAACGAGTTGCCCGACGTTTACCCCGCTATACGGATTGCTCAGCCAAGCGTACTGCCAGATTAAGGCGAATCCGGTAATTCCCGCCGCCAGCCAGAGAATCAATGGCCTCGTTAACCCGGCCCGCAGCCACCGGATCAGGCCAGGGCCGAGCCGGCGGCGGCGTAACTCATGCAGTAGCAGCAGGAGTCCCGCTGCTGCGACCGCTAAAGCGCCAAAAAAAATACCAACCTGGGTTCCGGGGATGTGATTGACACGAATATCGAGCCAGATCAGCGGGTACCATAACGTGCCTAGCGCTAAGCAACCACTCAGCCCGAGCAACAGGGCAGCCAGCGCCTTGTACGTTGATCGCTTCTGGACGAACCGTCGCGCCCAGAATCCAAAGACCAACACGGTCAGTACTATAAAGCTCAGGGCGTGATAGCCGAAGCACAGCACCCAAAGCAGGAAAAAGCTCGTAGTACACCGCCCGCGTTCCCGTAAGTCCCGATAGGCTACCCAGGCGCCCGCTGCGGCCAGCAACATACCCAGTTGCTGGGGTCGGCCTTCCAGCCAGGGGCCAAGGAAGTAGCTGCTGGCAAACAGCCACGGTAGGCACGACCAAGCTGACCCAGCATTATCCAGGCTGACGCGATACCACAGCCACAGCCCGAGCGGAAGGATCACGGTGCTGTTCAAAACGGCGACGGCGATCACCAGCGACCGGGTATCCAAACCGGTCCAGCATCGCAGTTGGAGGATCAGTTCAGCGTAGCCTGGCCCTGAAATCGGCCACGAGCCACCGTTGTCCAGCCACTCAAAGATCTTTAAGTAATTCTGTTCGTCGGTACCACAAAGCGGATAGTGCAGAACGAAACGGGCGTAGCCGGTTGTTGCCGCCGTCAAGATCAGCAGGACGAGTAGTGGGGGAAGGTGAAGTTGATTTTCCGGTTTCAATACAGATCCCGGAGGGCGCCCAACGCGTAGCCACGCTCATAGAACAGCCGGCTAATCCGCTGTCCGATCTCGCTCGGTGGGATTTGTCGCTGCTGCTGAATCGGTTGCCGCTTGCGGCGCATAACAGGAATACCGCGCAAGAAATCGCGATATAACCGGGATACCACGCCGAGTTTACCCTTGATGGTATAGCGCAGCAGGATGGCGACATGCAGTACCAGCATCCAGAATAGATTGCGGAGCAGAAACCGGGCCGGTACATCCTTGACCAACACGAACAGTGAGTTGCGAATACCGTGATAGAGCACGAAATCGCTGTTTGGTCCACCGCTGGACACCGACCCCTTGTGGAACACCAAGGCGTCTTCGGCATAGGCTGCGCGGTAGCCCAGCAAAACCGCTCGCCACGCCAAGTCGGTGTCCTCGGCGTAGCAAAAAAACTGATCATCGAAATACTCGCCGGTGGCCTGGTGGATTTGGCGCAGCAGGTCGGTGGTGTACAGCGCGCAGTTGCCGCTCGGGCCAAGCAACGGATCGTCTGGCGATTTGCGATTGGAGGCCAACCCACATTTGTAAAAGGTGATCCCCAGATTATCGATCTGGTCACGGGCGGCGTATTTCATCACCCGCGCTGCCACCATTTCCATCCGTTGCGCCCGGTCGATCCGCGCCAGCATCCGCTCCAGAAAGTCGGGTTCGACCACCGCATCATTGTTGAGCAGCAGAAAGAAGTCGTAACGCCCGCTGGGAACCAACTGCTGGAACAGCCGATTATGGCCGCCGGTAAAACCGAGGTTCTCGGGGAAGGCGGTGAAGGTGATGCGTTCGGGATGACGGGAGACGTAGTCGCGTAGTTGGGCGACATCGTCGGCGCCGGAGCCGTTGTCGAGCAGAAAAATGTCAAACGCCGGCGCGGCGACTCGCAGCAGCGAATCGAGACATTCCAAGGTATCGGCAGCCCGCCGGTAATTAATGACGATAACCGCGATCATGCCGTGGTTCCGGCAGCCAGGACCCTTTCGATCCAGGCCAGGGTGTCGCGCGCCTCGCGGCGATGGCAGAAACGCGCCGCCGTGGTCAAGCCGCTGGCAATCAGTCGCTGGCGCAAGGGTGGGTCGTCCAACAGGCGCAGGATGGCGTCCGCCAGCTGATCCGCCTGTCCTGGTGGTGCCAGTAAGGCATTGTCCTCGTGGCGAGCGTATTCCAGCACACCGCCAAGATGGGTCAGCACGCAGGCCGCGCCGCAGGCCATCGCCTCCAAAGCGCAGCGTCCAAAGCCCTGAAACTCGGAGCCGTCCAGAAACACATCGGCTTCAGAATAAAGTTCGGCAAGCCGATCCTGGCGGACGATGAGTCCCTCGTCGCGAAACGGAAAGGGGATATCCCACCGATCGAGAAATCGATCACCGAACAATACGATTTCGGTGTCCGGGCGGACGTGCTTGACTCGGGCCAGCGCGGCGATCGTGGCGGGGAAACCGCGTCGTGGCGTACCGGGTCGGGCCATGGCCAGTACCACCGATCGCGGGCGATGCGTGACCGGGCGCGGGTAGAATTGCCCCAGATCCATGCCCAACGGGATTTTTTCGCTGTCATGGCCCTCTTCGGCCAATCGTTCGCGCAGCCAATCCGACATGACGATCCGGTGGGGCAACAGCCGGTAGCCCATTTTCACCCGCTCGCGCTGTGTCGCTGCCGATTCTGGAAAGAACCAGGGTTCATAGTCCTGAATCAGATAGCCAGCGACGCGGGTTCGGCCGGCTTGCCACAGTTGGTGAACCCATTCGGCAGTGTTCCAGTGTGTGGCGAAAATCACATCGCTGTCGGGACATTCGGCCAGCAGCTCCCCAACATTGCGATAGATCAGCGGTCGGCTGTACAGCGGGCGCCAGTCGTAGATCAGCGGATCTTCGCAGAGAGCCGCAACCCGTGCTTCAACACCTAATCGGATGAGTTCGTTCACCAGTTGCAGCACGGATAGCACGCCGCCTGCCACCACCAGGCGGTCTAGCAAGTACGTGACCCGCAGTCGCCCCGGTGGTGTCAAGCGTTGCGCGAGTGCCCGGCGCGGCCGGGATCGGCGGGCGGTGAGCATGGCCCATGAATGGCGAATGCTCAGCCGGACCAGCTTGTCTGGCGAGCGCCGTCCTCGCCATTCGGCGAGCAGTTCGCGTGCGCCTCGCCAAAGTGTCGGGAAGGGATCCCAGCGCGTGGGCAAGGCGAACAGCCGACGCGTCGGTTGAAGCGGATCGGCGCGGCGGAAAGCGCGGAACTGCCGGCGGTATTCGGCGCCCCAGCGCTGATCGAACAATCGACGATTGCGTAGATAACGCTCGTGACCGTCGCTAAAGGAGCCACCACCACGATGATAAGTGTAGACATCTTCCGCCACGACGGTGCGGAAGCCGGCAGCAATCAACCGCATGCAGAGATCGGATTCCTCGCAGTAGCCGTGTCCGTAGATCGGATCGAACAGCCCAACTTGGCGCAGGGCGCTCCGGCGCAGCAGCAGGCAGAAGCCGACTCCGGTGACCACATCGTGGCAATATCCTCGTCGCGCGGTCGCTAGGTATTCGTTCATTGCCAGATAACTGGCGCCAGGCGCCATCGGCAGGTCAATGTTATCGGCGCGGTTGCTGAGAGGATTGACCGCCGCGATGCGCGGATCGGATTCGGCATGGGCGAGCAGCCGCTCCAGCCAGCCGGGGCTGACCAGCACGTCGCTGTTCAGTAACAGTACGTAGTCTGAATCTCCTTGGCTCATTGCCCCGTTGCAGCTTGCCAAAAAGCCGAGATTTTCCTCGTGGCGCTGCAGCGTGATCCAGTCGGGTTGAGCGGCGGCCTGCCGGTGCAGCCAAGCGGCGGTAACCGGATCGCTGGCATCGTCCACGACGAACAGCCGGCTGTCGCGACGCGGCGTGTACGCCAGCACCGCGTCCAGGCCGTCGCGTAGCTGGCTCAGGCCGTTATGGACCGGCAGGATGATCTCGGTGATCGGCATTCACAGCGTTCCGAAGTCGTCGCGATCCAGCGGTAGATTAGGATTGTAGTAAGGATCGCCATTTTGCAGGATGGCGGCGTGCCGTTTTCGGATGTAGGCAATTTCCTTGGCGAAACGCTGTTTTTTCTGAGGGGTGTCTTCGTGACCCCGGGTTTTGGATTCGTGGTGGTATAGCTCGCAATAAGGGGTGAAAACGTTGAGATAACCCTTTTCACGCAGGCGCAGGCAGAAATCCACGTCGTTGAAGGCGACCGCCAGATGTGGCTCGTCCAAGCCACCGACAGCTTGATAGAGCGATTTTTTCACCATCAGACAGGCGGCAGTGACCGCGCTGAGGTTTTGAATCAGGTGCAATCGGGAAAAATAGCCTGAATCGACACGCTGGGCGTGTTTGTGGGAATGGCCAGCGATGCCGCCGACTCCGATAATGACTCCGCCATGTTGGATGGTGTCGTCTGGATAGTACAGTTTGGCGCCGACCGCTCCAACTTCCGGCCGCTGCGAGTGTTCCAGCAAGGCTTCCAGCCAGTCTGGGGTGATGACCGTGATGTCGTTGTTCAGCAGCAGCAGGTGTTCGCCCTCCGCTTGGGTGGCGGCATAATTGTTGATGGCAGCGTAGTTGAAAGGGACATCGTGGCGGAGGAAACGGATGCGTTGGTCGGCCGCCGAGTAACGCTCCATAACCGCGAAGGTGGCCGGTTCCACACTGTTATTGGAAATCGCCGAGCAGCTCGAAATTTAAATAAGTGGTTTTTTCGAGGATTGAATCGAGGCATTGGCGCAGCAGTTCCGGATGATCCCTGAAACGGTACGAGGATACTGATCAGGGGTTGTCCCTGGATCGCCCGCCTGAACGCGATAGGTGCCGGGATATTGGCCCAGTAACGCTTCGCCGGCGATGCCTGCGCCGTCGCAGAGTATCCTCGATAGCGCGACGGCCGGCCTCCCAAGCGTAGTTTTTGCTGTCGTATCGCGCGGCGGTCGAACCGGGGATCATCCGCCAGTGGTATAGCACCCGAGGAATGTGGTGCACCCGGTCGGTGTGATCAAGCGCACGCAGGACCAGATCGTGATCTTGGGAGCCCTCGAAACCCTCGCGCAAAAGGCCGCCCTTGTCCAGTAAACCTTTGCGATAAATGCTCAGGTGGCAGATGTAATTGGTGGACAAAATGAGATCCGGCGAATAGTCGGGCTTGAAATGCGGTTCCAGGTGATAACCTTCCAGGGATAATTTGTCCTCGTCCGAATAGATCAGGTCGGGGTCGTGGTCGTGGTCATTGATTGCCTTGACGACGTGATACAGGGCGTCAGCGGTCAACTCATCGTCATGATCCAAAAATCCCACGTATTCGCCGGTGGCCAAGGCCAGCGCGGCGTTGGACGCGCCCGAGATCCCCAGGTTACTTTCCAAGAATTTCACCTTGCAACGGGGATCGTCGATCTGGCGTAAAGCGGTCAGAGTCTCCGGGCGAGTCGAGTGATCGTCCGCGATGCACAGTTCCCAGTTCGGGTAGATCTGTTGCTTAACCGACCGGATCGCTGCGTCCAACCAGCGCGGTTCGACGTTGTAGACGGGCATGATGATCGATATCGACGGTTGCCGCGCCCAACGCGCGATATCTTTCCGGCAATGATCCGGATCGAGGGTTTCCAGGCCGCCCCTGCTCCGTATCGATAGGAATCCTGGAATATAAAGCCGAGCGCCGCTGGCGATTTCTTGATATCCCCGCAGCTTGAAGTGCTCGAATCCGCTGGTGAATTCGCCGCGCTCGATGGCCAACCGGACATCGGGGTATTGAGCCAGGTAATGCGCTTCGTCGAAAGTTTCCTCGGTTAGCACGTTATCCAGATCGGCATCATGTCCTTGCTGGCGGCGCCACACTTGGTAGTGTCGCGCAATTTGCGCGATGTGTTCCTGCACCAGCGGAGTTCGATGCAATAGGCCGAGCTTGCGGCCGGTTTCGGCGATGCTGAATCCGAGCCGCCACGTCAGCGACGTGAACGCTTGTTGTGTGTCGCGATAGAGTGCTTCGAACAGTCGCTCAAGTGATTTGAGGTCGGTAGTGTTTTTCTTAAGCAGCACTTCAGTTTGTGCTTCTTTTTGTCGGAGAGCGGACTGGGTATCGGCGAGTTGCCGTTCGGTATCGGCGAGTTGCCGTTCGGTATCGGCGAGTTGCCGTTGAACGTCGGTGAGCTGAAGATCACGCTGGCGCAATGCGTTCCGATCTTGGAGCAGCGCTTCATAGTCGCGCAGTAGGACAATCCGGGCGGGGTCTGCTAATACACCATGATTTACATCCAGTTTCGAATCTCTCAGCGCCTCCCACAACACGGTCTGGTTGTGGGTCAACCCACTCGAATCCACATTGTCGAGGACACGGTGGTGTTGCAATTCGCCCGCAAGAAAAGCTTGGATCTCTCGTTCGGTGGGCAGGCGTAACGCTTGGACTCCGCAATCGCTAAGGCGGTCGTACAGAACCTCGACTGTTTCCAACGGTCGTTCCATCAAGGTTTCGTAGCACAAGGAAAACCGAGGCAAGCCGGACGAAGCCAACAGGGCGCGGGCGTTGTGCTGTTCCCAGAGGGCGGTGCCAAAGTGCAAGGGAAATCCGTCTCGTTTTGCCAGGGAGCGGCCGGTGGCGAGCGGATGGCGGACGACGTGAACGCAGACTGGGACTTCCAGCAGCGGCAGCCATAAAGGCAGCAGCAGGCAGAGCCGTGGGTCCTTCATCACCCAGGGGCGGTGGCCGTCCATGCCTTGCAGGATTTTCCAGGCACGCTGGGTAAACGTCTTCAGCAATTCGGGGTCGATATGATCTGGATCGACTGCCGACGTCAGATACCAATCGGCATGGAGTTTTTCGAGCAGGTATTCGTGCAGTTGAAGGACGTCGATTCGCTCCCAATAACCCTTGGGGTTGTCGGCGGTAGCCGGTAGAAACTGATCCTCCGGGCCGAGATAAGCACCCATCATGTTGATCAGACGCGTGACGGCCGAAGTGCCAGCCCGATGCATTCCAAGAACAATCACCTGCATTTCGTCGCTCCGCTCGCGTATCTGGAAAGGGAGTATTTAGCCGGGCTCTAAGGAGACGGCGAGACCGACGAATATCGATCCACGATCTCATCGACCGGTCCCAGCAGGCGGATGGTGCCGTGCTCCAGCCAGAGAGCCCGACTACACAGGGCTTTGATGGAAGCAGGGCTGTGCGAAACCACCAAGATGGTCGATCCGCTTTCTCGAAACTTGCGGATGCGGGCCGCCGATTTCCGCTGAAATCCGGCGTCACCCACTGCCAACACTTCATCAACGATCAACACCTCGGGCTGCTCGTCGGTTGCCACCGCAAAGCCCAGGCGTGCCACCATGCCGCTGGAATAGGTCCGTACCGGGGCGTCGATAAACTCGCCAATCCCGGAAAATTCCACGATTCGATCCAGTCGCCGCGCCATGTCACTGCGACTGAAACCCAGCACTGCGCCATTCAGGAACACGTTTTCGCGGCCTGTCATTTCATAATCGAAGCCGGCGCCCAACTCCAGCAGCGGTGCCACCCGTCCGCGCAGCCGTACCCGTCCTTCAGTGGGGCGGATGACCCGGGCGATCACTTTCAGTAAAGTGCTTTTGCCAGCGCCGTTGGGGCCGATGATTCCAAGCGTTTCGCCTTGCTCGACCGAAAAACTGACATCATTGAGCGCGTTGAAATCGGTGTAGCGAACGCCGCGTCGCTTCAGCCAGCGAATTGCATATTCTTGCAAGGTGGGAATTCGCTCGTGCGGGATGCGGAAGCGGACCGTCACGTTGTCGATCTGGATCATCGAGCTGCTCATGCTTACAGCCGGTAGGCCAGTTGATCGGCCTTGTGGGTAAACGCCGCCCAGCCAGCCAGTAGGGTGGTCAAGGCCAGCGCGACGGTGCCCACGATCAGACCGGCGTCGGGGATGGCGTTACCGTAGATCGGTGTTCTGAACAGCTCAATCAGTGAGAAAAACGGATTCAGGCGCAACCAGCTATCCAGCGATTCCGGCAATACTGAAGGCGGGTACATGACCGGGGTCAGAAAAAACCCTGCCTGGATCACGATCTGGTAAATGTCGATGGAGTCCGTGAAAAATACCGAGGCGGTGGATAACAGCAGCGCCAAGCCGAGGGTGAAAACCGTCAGGACCAGGATGCTGACCGGCAGAAACAGCCAACTGGCGCCCACCGGATGCTGAAGTGCCAGCACGATAAGCGCTAGCGGCAGCACCGAAATCAAAAAGTTGACCAAGCCGTTGCCGACCACTGCCACCACGTAGGTGGCGCGAGGGATGTAGATGCGTTTGAGCAGGCCACCGCCGCCGGCCATGACCCCCATGGCATACTGAACGGTTTGCGTCATGAAGTTCCAGGCCAGCAGTCCGCTGAGCAGATAGACCGGATAGTGGGGTAGCGTGGATCGGAACAA
Source organism: Candidatus Competibacter sp. (assembly GCA_037045535.1). Lineage (GTDB taxonomy): Bacteria > Pseudomonadota > Gammaproteobacteria > Competibacterales > Competibacteraceae > Competibacter_A. The sequence continues at coordinate 179,708 of JBAOHI010000073.1, read as the reverse complement.
GGCGCCGAAAGCGATAGCCAGCACGATGGTTTGCAGCAAGGGGTTGAGCAACATCCAGACAACGCCCAACATGGAACGCTTGTAGCGGTTTTTGAGGATGTTACCGGCCATCAGCACGACTAGATCGCGATAGCGCAAGAGCTGGACAAACTCGTCCACGAACGCTGGCGACCTTTGGGCGGAATCGTATTCGAACGATGTGTTTACAACCGACGTGTTTGTGACCTTGTTTAGCGGGGCGGTGTACCGGTCAGCCATGCGCGGTTTCTCCCAGCAAGCGCCGGTATACGGCGACAGTCTCCTCGACGCAGCAGTCCCAGGAGAAGCGACTGGCTTGCTCCAGCCCGCGAGTTTTGGCCCAAGCGCGCCATGGTTCATCACCGAGCAAGCGTTCCAAGCCGATAGTCAGGGCGTCGAGATCCTCGGGATCGACCAACAATGCTGCATCGCCGGCGACTTCCGGCAGTGAGGAACAGTTCGAGGATAATGCGGGCACGCCGCTGGCCATGGCTTCGAGCAGAGGCAATCCGAAGCCTTCGTACAGCGAGGGGTAGGCGAAGGCATGGGCGCCAGCGTACAGAGCGTGCAGATCCTCCTCCGGCACGTAACCCAGGCGACGGAGCTGGCCGGTGCGTTCCAAGGGAGCTAGATGTCGTTCTAACTCGTTGTTCAGCCAGCCCCTCGCTCCGACCAGCGCCAAAGGGTGGCGGGTGCGCAGGGACTCCGGCAAACGGGCATAAGCGGCGAGCAGCCGCGGGAGGTTCTTGCGCGGCTCTAAGGTCGATACGGCTAGCAGATAGGAGAGCCCGTCGAGATGATGGCGAGCCAGCGCCGGACGCAGGCTTTCGGGGTCACGCGGATGAAAGGCTCGGTCGACCCCCAGTGGAACGGCGGTTACCTTGTCCGCGGGTACCTTCAGGATGGCGATGATTTCCTGGCGGATGAATTCGGAATCACAAATGATGGCGGCGGCTTGCGCCAGGGTGCGCGGCATGTTGCGCTCCATGAACAGGATGCGCTCGCGGGGATGGTGTTGCGGATAGTGTAGATAGGACAGATCGTGAATGGTGGCGACGGCCGGACCGTCGAATGGCAGCAAAATATAGTTGGGAGAATGCAGGATATAGTGCTTGAGCGCCCGAGTTTGCCAGAGAAACGCGCGGCTGCGCACCGCGCCATACACATTGAGCGCTAAGGGTTTGAAAGGAATCCAGCGGCGGATCCGGGCGATCGGCCGATTGGCCGCTAAAACCTGTTCAGGATCTTCGATCCAGCGGTATGCCGAGTAGAAGCGGGTTTCCTCGATCGCCGAATGGGATCGCAACCCCCGGGCCAGCCGCAACGTGTATTGGCCGATACCTGTAAGCGGATGGGTGATGGCATCGACATTCAGGATCAATTTCATGCGGGGAAGTGGCCACTGTCCATGCCGGGTGCTCGCAGGGTCGGTCTGATGGATATCAACGATGTTGGTTTAACCCGACGACAAAGTCGAGTGATGATAGAGGGTACTCAGAATAGCGTCGATGGGGAAGGCCGGGATGGCACCGATCAGGCGACGCAGCTTGCGATTGTCGCCGATCAGCCGATGAATTTCATTGGCGCGGACAAAAGCGGGATTGACGCGGACCTGGATGGCGTAACCCGCGATCTCGTTCATTTTCTCGATGATCCCGCCGAGCGTTACGCCCACGCCGGAGCAGAGATTGACAGTTTCACCCTGGATATCGCTTTCCAGCAGTTGCCGGTAGGCCTCGACCATGAACCGCACGTCGGAGAAGTCACGGATCACTTCCAGATTACCCAGTTCGATGACCGGCTGGCGTTGACGGTAGTGGGCGACGATCTTGGGGATGAGAAAATGTTCAGCTTGGCCGACCCCTGTGTAATTGAAGGGACGGGTGATGATCAGTGGCAGGCGGTCGTCGTAGGTGCGAACCATGTGTTCCATGGCCAGCTTGCTGTTGGCGTAGTGGTTGACCGGAGCCGGGCAGACAGTTTCGTCGATGATTTCCACCGCCGGGTTGCCGTAGACGTTGGCGCTGCTGGCGATCAGTATCTTGCGGGGTTGTAGCCCAACTGCGAGGATGGCGTCGAGCAGGTTGAGCGTGCCGAACAGGTTCACTCGGTAGATTTCGGCGCTGTCGCCGTGCGGTACGAAGGTGATGGCGGCGAGATGGACGATATAGTCCGGTCTCGCGGTTTCCAGTGCCGCACGCAAGGCAGGGGGATCGCAGAGGTCAGCTTGAATCTCGGCAGATGTCCGCGCCGGGTGCTGGGTCAGGCCGTAAACCTGGTAACCGGCTTCGTTCAGATGCGTGCTGAGCCAGCGGCCGGTGAAGCCATTGGCCCCGGTGATCAAAACTCGCTTAGAAGGAGAAACCACGTCGGCTTCTCCGCAGATCAGCTTCCACCATCAACCGACAGAGTTCCTCCAGGGTCGTGGTCGGGGTCCACCCGAGTTGGTCGCGGGCCTTTTGTGGATTGCCGCACAAGATGTCCACCTCGCAGGGGCGATAATATTTGGGGTTGACCCGTACCCGGATTTGGCCCGTGCTGGCATCGCGGCCCAGTTCACTGTCCTCATGGCCCTGCCATTCGATCTGGATACCGACCGCTTGAAAGGCCAGTTCCACGAAATGGCGGACTGTCCAGGTTCGATTGGTGGCCAGCACGTAGGTATCTGGTTCAGCATGTTGGAGCATCCGGTGCATCCCCTCGACATATTCCTTGGCGTAGCCCCAATCGCGTTGAGCGTTGAGATTGCCCAATTCCAACGTTTCCTGCTGACCCAAGTGGATTTTGGCAACAGCGTCGGTGATTTTGCGAGTCACGAATTCTTGGCCGCGGAGAGGGGATTCGTGGTTGAACAGGATGCCGCTACAGGCGAACAGATCGTAGGATTCACGGTAGTTGACCGTCGACCAGTGGGCAAATAGCTTGGCGACACCATAGGGACTGCGGGGATGGAAGAACGTGGTTTCCGTTTGCGGCATTTCATGGATTTTACCGTACATCTCCGAGGTAGAGGCTTGGTAAAACCGGATCTTGGGGTTGACAATGCGAATCGCTTCCAGCAGGTGCAGGACTCCCAAACCGGTGATGTGGGCGGTGGTCACCGGTTGCTCGAACGAGACGCCGACGAAGCTCTGCGCGGCAAGGTTGTAGATCTCATCCGGTTCGATGCGTTGCAACAGCCGGATGCTGGCGCCAGGATCGGTCAGATCGTATTCCACCAGTTCGAGGTTCGGGTGGTTGTGAATGCCGAGCTCTTCCAAGCGCCAGAAATTGACCGAACTGGTGCGGCGGTAGCTCCCATAGACGCGATAGCCTTTGTCAAGTAACAGTTCGGTCAGATAAGCACCGTCTTGGCCGGTGATGCCCGTGATAAAAGCGGTTTTAACCACAAATAAACTCCGCAAGCGACAGGTTTATGAGCTTTTGATGGGGTGCGATTATAGTGGGAGTTGCCATCGCTGTTGGAATTAAAGATTCCAACCCCTCTTAGTGAATCTCGATCACCGTCTCTGGCGATAGGTTGGAAAGCGTGAAGGTGGCTGAGGTTCCCCCGGAATTTGGTCTTCCAAGGGTGACGTAAGATGACGTTACTTTGGAAGGCAGAAATAATGAAGATACCGAAGCAGGCATATACGCTGGAATTCAAGGAACAGGCGGTCAAGCGGGTGAAGGATGGGCAGTCCTTGGCCGGGGTAGCGCGGGAATTGGGGCTGGTCGAGCAGACCCTGCGCAACTGGGTCAAGGTCGCAGCGGCAGGCAAGCTGGCGGGGGCCGGCGGCAAGGCGGTGACGCCGGAGGAGATGGAATTGTCCCGGCTACGGGCTGAGAACCTGCGGCTCAAGCGGGAACTGGAAATCATAAAAAAAGCGGCGGCGTACTTCGCGAAGGATGCGCTATGAGGTACGCCTGGATCGATGCGCATCGGCAAGAGTTCCCCTTGGCGGACCTGTGCGCCGCCCTGGAGGTCAGCATCAGCGGCTACCGGGCCTGGAAGCGCGGCGGTATACCGGACCGCCAGCGGCTGACGGACCGCCAGATGGTGGCGCTGATCCGGGCCATCCATGCCGAACTCAAAGGCGCCTACGGCAGCCCGCGCATGGTGCGGGAACTGCGAGCACGTGGCTTTCCGGCCAGCAAGGGGCGGGTGGAGCGCCTGATGCGCAAATACGGCATTCGGGCTCGCCATAAGCGGCGCTACAAGGTGACGACGGACTCGAAGCACGGCTTGCCGGTGGCGGAGAACCGGCTGGACCGGAACTTCATGCCGACGGCGCCAAACCAGGTGTGGACGTCGGACATCACGTACCTGTGGACAGACGAAGGCTGGCTGTATCTTGCCATCGTCATGGATTTGTTCAACCGGGAAATCGTCGGCTGGTCCCTGAAACCGCGCATGATGGCCGATATCGCCACCGATGCGCTGACCATGGCCTGGTTCAGGAAGTGGCCGACGCCAGGCTTGCTGCACCACTCCGACCGGGGCAGCCAGTACGCGAGCCACGCCTTCCAAGACAAGCTCCGGGAATACGGCATGACGTGCTCGATGAGCCGGAAGGGCAACTGCTGGGACAACGCTCCGACCGAGAGCTGGTTCAACAGCTTCAAGAACGAGCGGGTGCATGGCGTTCCCTACGCCAGCCATGCCGACATGAAGGCCGCGAGCTTCGAGTACATCGAGGTGTTCTACAACCGGAAACGGCTGCATTCGACCCTCGGCTACCGCTCGCCCGTTCAATTCCTGGAACATTGGACCAGCCAGCAGACTTAGGAAAAACTGGTAGCATGAAACCCGCCCTTTGGAAGACGAAAAACAGAGGGAAGCTCAGGCTTGCCGATCTTCGCTCTTGGACCTGATTTCGAACGGTTGCGGTTGACCGTTAACGGTTAGCACTTTTGCGGCGTTCAGCTTGGTAGGTAAGGTAATAGCAAAGTCGCATGGGCAGGGATGATTGCTCCATAGCTGCAGGCTGAGATGCGGCTCCTGCGCTTGGTAGCGGTAGTCGTAGGCAATATGCCGATCTGAAGCCGGCTCGCGCAGGGCAATGCGTCCCGGTTGGTCCTTTAGGTGGGGGGCGATGCTAAGACGGTCGGGGCGTTCGTCGATGCCGAAATAACCTTCGACTAGGGCGCGAGCCAGTACTCCCGCTGCGCCACTGTACCAAGCGCTGCCTTTGGGGTTGCCAGTTTTATCTTCCCATTCGTAAATGCCGCTATTTTTAACGTCTTGTTGGGCAATTTGCCGCAAAGCGCGAGTGGCGGCCTCACTGTGGCCATTTTGGTACATTTCCAGAACCAAGCGAGCGGCAAACCAGTCCCATTGTCCGCCATTTTGGTAGGTATAAGCTTTGGTAACGGCGGGGTGTGCGTAGTAATTATCGGGATAGGGCGGAAGGGGGCCTGCGCCGACAGTCGTGAAGCTGTAAGCGGTTTGTCGGTCGAGAGCGGTGCGGATGATGCTGGCCGCCATGTCCGGAGTAGCAAGGCCAGCTTCGAGCGCGACAGCGTTACCGCCCATGGGGAACATGTCGTCTTCGTTGAAGGGATGCTGGTAGGGGGTAAGGTGGCGGTGCATACGGAAGTAACCCTTGTCGGGTTGCCAGAGCGTGGTGCGGGTCTGCTGGGCGATATAGTCGGCGCGTTGCTGCCATTGCTGGGTACATTGAGGTTCTTTGTTTTGTTGGCAGAGCCAAGCGAGGTCATGGGCAGCGAGGACGAACATGGCCTGATCGTAAATGTCGACGGTCCAGATGGTTTTATCGTCGGCATAGATGGCGTCCTGCGGATTGCCACCAAGTTGGACATCGCCCCAGTCGATAGTGTGAGCGCCTTTAAGCAAACCACTATCGGCGTCGCGCTTGTGTTCCCAGACGTAGTCGAGCGCATGTTCAAGGCGGTCGAGGACTTTGATGTTGTTGATTTCTTTTCCAAGCCAGGCGCGGTCGCCGCTGGCTTTAACATAGGTTGCCGCGCCGCTGACTAGGGAAGTTTCTTGATCGGTTTCGACCGTGTTTTTGTCGGCATCGCCCTTGGCGTTGACCCAGTCGCGGATATTGCCGTCGGCCCCCTGATGGCCGAGATGTAATTCGATCCAGTCGCTGAGAGCAGGTTTGGCAAAAAACCAGCGAGCGCCCTGCAGAACAGTAACGCTATCTCGTGCCCATAGTTGTGGATAACCACCGCCCGCGACAAAGCCTTGATAATGGTGATTGTCCAAAGTGAAATCTACATGCGCGTGGTTGAGGGTGAATCGAATCAGCTTCCACAACTGCCCGAATTCCGGGTAGGCGGTTTCCAACGTCGATTCGGATGGTTGGTGCAAGCTGGTCGGTGCGACGGTCGGAGCTTGCAGTTCGGTTACTTGGACGGGCAGGGTGAGAATCGGAGAACCTTGTTGGGCAAACCAGGTTTTGCCTTCGTGGACCACGTCGAAAACGAGGCGATACTGGCCAGGGCTGGGAAAGATATTGCCATCGAGTTTGAGCACCAAGGTTACCTGTTGGCCGGGCAAAACCGGTTGGGGGAAGGCGGTGCGCGGGTTGTCGTATTTGAGAGTGGCGCCGTTGCTATCCAGCAAGTGGTAAGACAGGGCGAAAGGTGATGGCGGTACGTTGTTCCAGGGGGTGGAGCCTTGATTAGTGACCGTCATCGAGAGCGTGGCGAAACTGCCGCGTTCGATCTCAAGCTGGTTGACGGAAGCAGTGATGCTGGCCCGGTAGGGAGAAGTCGCGGCTTGAGAGGTGTCAGCCTGGATTTGCAGTTTGATCAAACCTAAGCCAAGTTTGCGCGGGTCATCGCTACTTTGTAAATCTTTGGGGCTGGTCGGTTTGGGGATGAACAATTCAATCGTGTTCGCCGGTTCTGTTAGGTTAAAGTCCAGGCGCTGGATTTGGCCCTGTTCGGTGATTTTGAATGCCTGTTGCGCTGTTCCGACTTTGACCATGACCGCTTCGCCGAGGTTGGGGCCGAAGGCATTAGCTTGAATGACCAACGTGAATTGCTTGGGTAGCGGCTGGGCGAAGCGAAAAGTGGCCTTGGCGCTGTCGGTCCAACGGCCCCAGGGCTCATAGCCAGACACGCCGGTCACTTCAGCAATAAAGGTCGGATAGCCGCGTTTAGTGAAGTCGATGCCTTCAGCGAGAGTGGTGAGGTAGGATTCCGGCGCTGGCGGCGTAGCGGTGGTGGGTGGCGCGATGGGCGTTACCGTGGCCGCCGTGATCTTGGATTGTTCCTGGGATTTCCGATCACAGCAGGCAGTGATGGCTACGGTAATGCTGAACAGGGCGATAACCAGTAGGGAACGAGCAAGAGTTTGATTCATAAAATTCAGTTTTTAACCATATGATTTATTTGGATTCACTGAAAATATCCCTCCCTGGGTTAAGGAGAGGTAGGGTACAGTGATGGAGTAGTTTGCGTTTTCCAGCACCGATCATTTCTGAATAATCTAATAGCCCTATCTTCAAAGGGAGGTAAAGTTGAGACTCAATCTACCCGTATTTGCGTAGGATCGGTGTACAACACTTCGATGCTCAACTTTTCGGGAATGGCGGCGGTGCGCGGGTCGAGGAACGGGGTAATAACCAGCCGACGGTTGGCTTTGCGCTGGTGTTTGCGTTCGTAGAAATCGACCTTGCGCGAAGAGATATACAATCCTGCTTTGTCCATTGAGGATTTGATTTCGCAGGCGATCAATAGGCCGTTTTTGATCAGAATATCCAACTCCACCTGATCGGGGCGGCCGAATACCACGCCCTCGTCGTCGTCGTTGATATTGACCACTTCGACGCCAAAGCTTTTTTCCAGGATAGCGGCCAGTCCATCGCGGAAAGCGGTTTCCGACAACAGACCCCCAGCGCGCACCCAAAGCACCGACCTTACGGTCCAGCCGATCCGCCATCGCCATTATTTCCTTGTGGAGACGGTGGTTTTGCGATCTGTTTCGCCCATCTTTGCGTCAGATTTACGGTTTTGTTCTTCTCATTTGTGCTCCTGCGCCTCGTAGTCACCACGCATTCGTTAAGTATGCGGTCAAACCGACTTTCAGTTTCCCTACGGTCGGCGAATTCGTTGCGGGTGAAGTTGAGAATCCACTGGCGAAATTCGGGATCCTCCCGCAGCCAGCCGGGCAATTCCTGGCGCAAACGGTCGCGCAGTTCCGGGGTGAGGGTGCTTCATGGCCATGCTCCATGTCGAAAACTGAAGATGCATTTATAGACTGGATAATGAGCGGAAGGCTTTGTATTTCGGTGGTCCCACGATATACAAATTGTGGAATGTACAAGCAGTTGGAATTATTCAATGAACTACTTTTATTCTCCAATTCGTACCCGGATTTCCAGTGGTGGATAGCCCTGCTTGTCGAACCACGCGACTCCTTCCTGAACTAGCGTAAGTTGTAGCAGAGCGTCGCCAGACTGGGATGGAGACTTGATGGTAAGGTAGTGACGGAAAGTTTTACCAGGGGCGATATCATAGGGTAAGGGAGTGCGTGAGCCGTCAAATTCCAGCCATTCTCCACTTAGGTTTTGCCAGTGGTAGCTAAGATGTACAGGACTCTGGCCAGTGCTGCCCCAAATTTGGCCGCTAGTGTTAGTAATTTCGGCCTCAATAGCGACAACTTCGTTCGGATGCAATTGTTCCAATGCTTGCAGCAAACATATCTGAGCGCGGAATTCCGTGAGTTTGGGTGTATGGATAGCGATTTGTTGCAGCCGTGGCCAATCGTGAGCAGCAGGCAGAATTTGAATATCGGTAGGATTTCCATCCAATATACCACAGCGCAATTGTGGATAAACTTTAGCAGCGCCTTCAAAATGATAGCCAATGTTGCCGACCACTTCGAATCGGGTAACCTCATCGCGCCAATGAAAGCAACTACTGAGGTGGCTGCTACCGATGTGCAATGCAGCGCCAACCGTATATACACCAATGCCTAAGTCGTTGCGAAAGCAGTAATCTACGAAATAAACGCCGTTAGCATGGACATACAGGGTATAGCCCAAGCATTCGCTATTAGTGCCAAAAGCTAATCGGCCAAAGCAATCATAAATGTGGATGCCGACTGTAAGGTTTTCCACGTCAATATGGGCACGGAAGACAACGCGGATGGCGATTTCTTCGCTGCTGAAAAGGGTATTTGTAAGCGAGAACTACCCCTTTAATTTCGATATCAACAATTTCTACTTGGCGATTGCCAAAATTAGCAAGAGGTAATGCTTCGGTTGCAGGTTTTCTCTCCTCTTCAGGGGGAAAGTTTTGAGGTAGTAGGGCACCTTGATGGGGTAGTAAGGTAGGTAAGTTGTAAATTTCCTGATTCCGCTGTTCAATACATTCATGCAGAATCTGGCGCTTTTTTTCATTGAAAATTCGTGTAGCATATTCGTAAAGCGCGATATCAAGTTGATTGAGTTCTTCTAAGCGACGAATGATTTTTTTATCAATCTCACTGAGTTTAGGTCGTTTACTAGTGATGTTGACTCGGGGGATTTCTCTAACTACAGGCCACCTGCATTCATAGCAGAGAACATCAATAAATTCGGTTAACTGATGAAAAACCCCCGCTAACTTATAATGTAATAAGGCTTTTTTTGCAAGTTCAAGTTGGATGTCGTCAGTAAGTTGATCTGAACCATTCCATTCGATTTGTAAATAATGATGGGTTTGGAAATTCTCAATGATTTCGGAAATTTGAGATTGATTACTAAACACATATTCATCGAGTGACATTGTTTTAGCTAATTCAATCGCTAAATTTCCGCCCCGCGCGGAAACATCATTTCTTGCAAAGAAATAATGAGATAAGATTCGGTCAACTGGATGGCGTAACATGGTTAAATAATAGCGATTTGTATCCAGTTTTTCGTTAGGCGCGAACCAAAAATGACCTGTAATCATTGCATAGTTATGGTATTGTTTAATTGCATTTTGAGCCCTATCTACTAAACCAAAAGTTACGTTTTCATGGCCTAATATTTTTTGAAAAACACGTTCAAGAGTGGTTCCTCCTGCTTTATATATGTGATCAAATAAAAACTTATTATAGATCATTTAATTTTTTCTCGTAAAAAGTATCTGATGCAGGCAGCTGCTTCATGTTCATCATTATAGTACAACCCAAATTTACCTACGCAGCATAGATTTACGAGATTTTTATTTTCTTCTGGAACGAGAAATGGTAGTTCAAGCCAAAAAAACTTCTGAATATCATTGATTGATATTTTTGGATCTACTATCCAGATTAGTGTGGCTTGCTTATATTGTTGCTCTGTGACCCAATCCGCCATAACTAACAGGGGGCTTGAATTGTAGTCTAGATAATAAGGTAGGAGTTTCAATGCTGTAGAGCATTTAGAATCAAAGCAATGGCCAACACATAGAATCAATGTACAGCTATTTATACTTTTATAGTATGTAGGAGGATCAGATTTATATAGTGCTAGCAGCTTCCTCGCCTGATTTTCGAAAGTGTTGTTTCGCATTTTTTCTTTAGCAGCCCTCCCATATGTTTGCCTTAGTTCAGGGTGATCAATAAGAAAATCCATTTTCTCAGCTAAATCCTGAGAGCTACCAGCTTCAAAAATTAGGCCAGTCTTTCCATCTTCAACTATTTCAGGCATTCCCCCCATATTAGATACAATAGGTGGGATTCCAGCTGTCATTGCTTCGGTAATTGAAACAGGCTGATTTTCCCGCCAAATCGATGGAAGCACAAGAACATCAGTTTCTGCATAAGCTTTATAAACCTGATTATTATTTAGCTTTCCCCAAAATTTTACTAGATTAGCACAGTTATTTTTATTTAATTGATCAATATATGATAACTTTTCATCACCATCACCGATCAGATTAATTTGAACACAATGCTGATTCTTTAAGTAAAGAAGCGCATCTATTAATGTGGCAACACCTTTGTGACGGCCAAAATAGCCAAAGAACGAAAAACGTACAATATTATTGTGAGATTTTTTTTTGATAGCATCAAAGTAGTCAAAATCAATACCATTCCATATGATATTCATCCTTTCTTTATTGATGCCAGCTGCTAAGTACATTTCGGCGAGAAATTGACTTGGTGAAATAAAAAAGTCAACTTGGTCTATCATCAATTTAAAATAGTTTTGCCTTAATCTTATCGGAATGTGACGATTCATACCGTCATTAATAACTGATTGGCATTCTTCGCATCGAGAGTAGTCTCCACAGGTAATTTTCTCACGTTTCATCATGGTATTCTTAAGGCAAAACCCCCAATAATCGTGTAAGGTCAAAATAGTTTTTATATTGAGCTCCTTAGCTATTCGAAGAATAGTAACAGACAAACCAATAATATTGTGAAAATGTATGATATCAGGGCAAAATTTTCTTGATAATTGAATAAAGTATTTTTCAACTTCCTGATGTGAAAAGCAGATATAGTTAGGATCATAGTCTATATTAATAAGGCGAACACGATGAACTTTAAGGTTTTCATATAATTCTTCGTGATAACTATATCGTTCTCCTGCAACCTGAGTATCTCCCGTGAAAATTTGTACTTCATGTCCTAGTTTAGTGAGAGCAAGTGCTTGTTGATGTGCAATTAATTCAGCCCCACCAATAAAATTTGGTGGGTACACATTGCAACAGATAAGAATTTTCATATTTATGCGTCTTTGATTTTCTATGAGGTTCCTTTTTATAAATTAGGATATTGTAATGTTTTCATACGTTCAAATATTTCTTTTGAAGAAGCATCAACTTGAAATGTTTGAGATCTTTTAATTGGGTGGAAATAAGCTAATGCCAATCCTCCCCACATTTCCCCATGTCCGCCGCCACCATGTTCAACGACACGCCCAGGAATAAAGTCTAAATCGACCCACTGTATGTAGGGCGACTTCTCCCAATTGGCGGCCAGCATACCTTGGCGACATTTAGGGTTAAATCCATCATGGAGCATAATAAACATTGGCTTCTTAGGGATATAATTCAGCATGATCTCAATATCACGCTTAACTCCTTCAGTTGAATGGTCGCCGTCAATTAATACGAAGTCAACAGCCATATTTGCTTTATCAAGTTCTTGTAGTAGTGCTGGTAAAATGATTTGCGAAGGTCCTGTAAAGAAACTGACATTACTAAACTGCTTAAATTTTTCTGGGATAGACGGATCGATATCAATAGAAAATACTACTTTAGTATACTGTGAAATTAAGGATAGGCTACCACCTTTATAAGTGCCTATTTCGATAGCACAATCGGGCTTAATTCGATGCAAAATGGTAGTTAATCCCATTCGTTCTGATTCATTCATCTGCCAGTTTTCACATAAGCAGTCAGGATAGAGAATTTCTTGCCAAGAAGGGGCCTTTGCCTGCGGTTGGTCAGTTGCAAATTGATAAGAATGTATTTGTAGCATATCAATAAATATCCGGGTATATTCATCCCAAGTTTTGATATAGCGACTGATCGCCTCGTGGGATAATTGTGCATAAAGATCATGATCAGTAGCCAACTGATAAATGGCTTCCGCTAATTTCTCCGCTTGAGTAACGTCAGTTGTCAGGCAACCACCTTGAGCAGCAATTTCTGCCATGACGCCTTGCTCGTAGCATATACAAGGCCGACCATGCCACAAGCTTTCCATGATCGGCATCCCAAACCCTTCAATGATAGATGGGTAAACTGTGAAGGTACATTGAGCATAAAGTTTATGCAAGGCAGCATCATCAACTACACCTAACCAACAAATATGTGGAGTTTCTTGGCAACTTCGTTGTACAAATTCAGCAATATCGTCGCCACCTGCATAACGGTTGCCTACCAGTGTTAGGGACCAGTTTAATTGAGGATATCTGGCTTCCAACAACTGACAGGCATAAATTAATTGGTAGTGATTTTTACGAGGTTCTAGTGTGGAAACACAGAGTATTTTAATTTTATTATCTGGCAAGTCTTTTGATCGTTCGCTACGAAAAGAGCCACTAAATTCTCCAGGTAGTGGGTTGGTTTTTACATCACCTCCAACTAGCCCTTCTTGCTTCCAAAAATTTTCAAGGCAACATTTTGAGAACTCGGAAATAGGAACTATTAAATTACAATATGATAACCCTCGCATGTAGTGAGCATGGTTTTCAAAAATAATTTTATCCTTACATAAATCTGGTTGAATAATAGGTATGGCATCATAGAAAATCGCAGCTAAATATATATTATTTTTATGGGCATAATTGCGGATTAGTTTTCCATTAACTTCATGTATTGTCTCAGTGAGAAGCAACCATGTTAAAGCAGGTTCCAATTTTTTCAGATAATCAGATAAAGAAATCTTTTGATCGCCTGAGCAAGGAGAACTATCGTCTATAATAGGACCGTTAAACTGAGAGAGCTGCCAATATTCTGTCTTAGTAGGAAGTAAATAAGTTTCCAGCTCACTTTTCCAAACTACAAAAATAGGCTTGACATAATTCTGTAACTCTCGACACAAGCGCCTAGTAACTCGAATTACACCAGAATTTGCTGTATCTTTAGTGGCGTTAGTTACATCAATTATTATATTGATATTGATTGGTTGATAAATCATCTCTTTGAAAAGGTTATCATAGGTTTTAGTAAAATTTCCCCAGCGAAAAGAAGATTGAAATTTTTGAAAAAATTGTTGTCGTGTTTCTGAATGAAGGTCATTTCCATTTAAAATGGTTATAATTTTTTCTGCCATCTCATTGAGCGTTTCGCACAAATACCAAGGATGTAGTATAACCTCGGGATGAGCACCTACGTTAAATGCTAGTACTGGTTTATTTAACCATTGCATTTCTGCTAATGGTAAGTTAAACCCCTCCCATAAAGATACGGAAACCCCCAGATCTACTCGGCGCATTATTTCTTGTAACTCCTCATCATCAGGAAACCCGATAGGAATAATACAAGTTTTGAATTCAGGTAGAATTTCTATATTATTAGGATCTGCTAAAATTAAAATGATAATATTTTGCATCTCTCCTTTCATTCTATTTGATAGTTGAAAAATAGCCTCAGAATTTTTATAACATCCTGGTTCCCATCGACCTAGATTTAAAATTAATTTGCAGTTTTTCTCTTTAAGGGATTGAATTAGCTCAAGAGAGTAATACTTAATGATTGTATTAACTTTTGATGCTAGCCAAATAGGTTTTTCCATATGATCTGCACCGAGCAATATTGGGTCAATTGGCACACTTGGGGCGTCAATGCTGCTTTGTGTTGTTGCGATAAATTTACTAATTGGTGTGATTAATGTTGAGTATTTTAAATATTGCTTCCTTAAATTACGCAATCTATTTTGGATAATCAATATGCTATCAGGATAGCCATCTAACGGAACTGCACCACAATCCATAAATACTGTCTTAACCCCAATTTTATTAAAAAGTAGAATTGAAGAGAAAAATGGCCAGCCTCCAATTAACACGATATCTGGGCTTGAGTCTCTAAAAATCTGACTCCATGATTGCTCCAGCCATTCACTTGTAAGTTCGTTAAGGTTGAGGTAATCAGTACCATATACCGGAACTTCTATAATTCGATCAGCAAACTCTTCAACAGTTTTTCTGTCGAATTGGTTTGCCATTATTGAGATGTGGTAACCAAGTTCTTTTAAAGTTCGGCCAAGTAAAATCAAAACTCGATCTACACCAAAGCGAAATAGAAAGCGTTCATTACACAAAAGGATGTGCATTGAAATTCCTCAGTAAGTGATTATTTCAATATGTCTTTAGAATTATTTTCATCGGTTACTGTAATTAATTTTAACTGTTGTCCAGACAAAACTTCAATATGCTCTTTCGATCTTGGTACAGGCATTCCTAAATTGTGTAACCACGCTACAAGTTCCTGTACTACCGAAAATTCTATATAATAACTACCTTGATCCTTAGGTGGGTCTATACGCAAATTCATTGATAATTTGCCGTGTCCTGGTATATCAAAATCTAAGTTGCGTCTGTTATTCCATTCACTAAGCGGTTTTCCAAATATATCTGTAAATCGCCATGATAAGCGTATAAAATTGTCTGTTGCGGAAAGAGCGGGTATTGATTGATCGCTTTGGTTATGAATTGTAACTTTTAATAATAAACGATTATCAGAACTTACTTTGATGCTATTAATTTGAATATATATAGCTTTTAAAACACTAATAGGTAAGGTGTCTTTACCTATTGTCTGTTTAAGTTGAGGTGCTTCTTTCCACCATGAAGATTCACAATCATCAAAACCAATTGGTACAATATGATGAATTAATTTAAGATAATGTGATTCATCATTTTTTTTCGAGAAATTAAGATATCCAAAGATTCTCTTGACCACCACACGGCAATTGTCGGCAATTGTATATCCTGGAGGAAGATTACCTGAATAACCATTCAATGTTTTCCACCTGAGTTCTTGGGCAAGCAGCATCACATCTACCTCTCTTGCCCAAAAAGGCTCATCCGATGGTGATGCTACAAAGAGGACTGGATCATCAGGCAATGAAGCGAATGGTGGTAGTTTGGCTTTCAGGTTAACGATACGATTTTGTAATACAGATTTTTGAATTGAAGGATAATTTATCAATGATACTTCCATAATTAAGAACCCAATTGATAAAAATAAAAAGACTTTTGAAGTAAAAGAATAATTATATTTGAGAATGATCGTATCAACTGTAATAGCACTGATTAATCCAATTACAAATAATATTACTAGTGCAACGCGAGTTACTGCACGAATAGCGGAAAAACCAGGAAGAGAAGCAAAAAATTTATAAAAAGAAAAACCGTTTATATCGATTGTTACAATAAAAATAGCCAAACCTGCTCCAGCTATTGTGTAAACTAGCTCCCGCTTAGTAGGAGATTCTTGTCTCCATATTAATGCTATTGTACATAATACAAGAGGGATAAAGCCGAAGAATAGTTGGTGTTCGCCCGGATGCATGGTGGTGATTTTAATTTTAGTTGAGATGAATTTCCAAATCAACGAATGCCCTGCTAGAAAATAGCTCCCAATTCTAGGGAGCATACTTTCAATTTCATCCCATGAACGAGTGAACCCATAATTCTTTGATACTCTAATATAGGGTATTAGTAAAAAAATAAACATGATTAAAAGGATCCCTATAGTTAAAATATAAAAGATCCTCTGGTTGGTTGTTGTACTATTCCAAGCCTTACTAATCATTCTAGGCCAATATTGAATGGCGGCAATAATTTTGGTCGATTTCCTGATAGCATGTATAATTATAATGGCGATTAATAAAAAAACTAAAAAATAACCTATATAAATTTCGGCGTAAAACTGCCAAATAACCAATCCTAGAAAAATAGTAAGGCTTTTTAAGTGGGGGGACTTAATAAACTCAAAAAGATATAGAATTGCTAAAGGAATACCGAACCGATAAAGTAACTGCGAATGATCCAATTGTGGTACTATGGGTAGTCCAAATGAAAATATGAAAGCTCCTACTCCAACTGCTAATGGCTTTAATTGGAAATGCATCAAGGTATATGCGCATGCGACAAAATTTGCGACAAAACCAGTTAATAGCCATGCTTGATATGAAGATTCTCTGCTTAAGCCAATAAGGCGATAAAAACTATAGATAAAGCCAGTACCTAAGTGATTGCTGCTAAAGGCCAATGTGTCATTGAATGGATAAAAAAATCCACTATCGTTCCAGAAGTTAATTATTTGATTAGTTATCCATAAATAGTTATGTTCCAATAAGTAATTGTTGAGTCTTCCATCTCCGAGGCTGCCAGGGATTATAGAGAAATCAAACTTAAAAAAATTAATAATAACTATAAATAATCCAATAAGGCCTAAAAAAATGATAGGCCAGAAACTATCAAAAAAATGGTTAATTTCAAAAATGGTTTTATTATTTTTTATATGCATCATTAAGTTTCCTATCAATTGTTAAGGTGGTTCTGCTCAGATTTAGCCGACACTCAACTAAGCAACTTGATTGAATTCGAAGGCTTTTGGGGAGAGAAACCCCCAGTTCGGAATATAAACGCATCTTGTAATACACCTCGATGTGCTCGAAGGTGTGTCGCTTGGCTTCAGCCCTGGTGGCGAAGCATTCACCGTGGACAGCCTCGATCTTGAAGCTGTAGTTCCGTTTTCCATGGTCGCGTTATTGTCACAATCGCTCTTCTTGCTCATGCTGCATACCTGTTGGTGTTTAACGAGCCAGGTTTGGATGAGGTCGAGTTGTATTGGCGCTCTCCTGGTCAGAGTGGGGTGCTCCTGGGCTGTTTGCGACGCCCTGATGATGGGCTCTGTGGCGACGCAAACAGCCCAGGAGCACCCGCCGCCTTGCGCGGCTGGCCCAGCCGACCGCCTTGCGCGAAAATAGGTCCAAGACGACGGCCAGGTAAAATCAGCCTTTGTCCGTCCAGACATACGATGTTGGATACCCACTTCTGGTCGGATGCGGCGGCCTCGAAATCCCGTTCCAGCTGATTGGGCGCCACCGACAGGCTGTGATGGTTATGGGTCGTAGCCTTGTATCTTTCCGCGGATTGGCCCACAGATCCTGGACCCGCATGATGTTTTTTCGCCAATTGTTGCGGCTGGCCTTGTGGTCTTCGTCCTGGAGCATTTTAGCGATCCGGGGCGATCCGGTTCTGACCCCAGCCTCCAGGGCTTGCGAGCTTGACGGCGAACTTCCCTTCCAGGGCTTGGATGGCTCCGCGTACCTCACCGCAACGGTCTCACAACCGCCGCCGTTTTTTAGGAAGGATACCTCACTTCTCAAGTCGGGCATTCTCCCGCTTGAGCCTAGCGATCTCGGCCTGCTTCGCTGCTGTTCCCCAACGAAGGGTTAGCTGGTCCGCCGGCCCTTGGCCTGCCCACTATAGAGCATGACCTCGGCCAGACCAAGTTTTTAGCAGCCTTGGACACACTGGCCCGCTCGGTCCGCTCTAAGTCCTGAGTCTTTGAGCTGGGGCGAGTATTAGTTGTGTTAGGATTTAGTTACTTGCTCGCTGCTTTTCATGGAACTCCTCATACCGGGAGATTATTCTCTTAGCCAGGGGTCTGTGAATGCTGGGCAAGATCATCTTGGCTGCCTGGCTGCTTGCACTCACCCTCCCCGAATATGCCTCTAAATAGCCTTGCTTTAATCCCTTGACTTGCAATCAGCAATAAGTGGAACTCACATAATTTTAAGCAACGAAAATCCTGATTAGCTTCGCTTAACTCCACATGAGTCCTCGAAGAATTCAACTTTAAATAGATGACCAATTATAATGTCATTTACAGTCATAACCAATTATCTTTTCACTATACCGAAATGGGTTAGTCAAATCATCAGAATATTTTCCCAATAATAATCTTTTCTTGGGTAAAAAATTTTTCCTAAAAAATTGACTAAACGTTGCTAACTGGTTACCACGTTCTGTCAGCTTTACACATTCATTTTTTATGATAATAGTTCCTGATTCTAATTGCTCTGTAAGTCTCACATCCACTAGTTTATGCTCTTTTGCATATCCCTTTGTGAATAATTCTTCAAATTTGTCTATCTGGATTCCACCTCCATACTGTTGTATTTTTTCGAGAATATAAAAAGATAAAGATCGATCAATAATAGTAGGAATTGAAATGGCTAAAATATAACCGCATAAAAACCAGATTATTATCATTTGGAATTTTTCGAATAGATTAAAAACAGAAAAATAGGTAAGCTTAAGTAAAATGCTTGCCATAAATAGCGTGATAATGAAGGCATCAAAAATCGCACTATAAAAAACAACATTAATTTTAAAATAGGAAGTATGTAAATAATAAAATAATAGCAATAAGAATATAAAAATAATAAACCCCGCCAAAGCTTTAGTAATTTTCATGTCTTGAATACCATAAGTTTATTTCCAAAGTAACTAAAAAATACCGCTATAAAAGAAATGAGAAAAAAGCCATATAGGTATTTAAGCGTATACATATCAGTCCATATATATAAAGCTAAACCGTGAAAACAAGCCACTAAAATATATAAGATAAGAAACTTTATTGCTTGTCTAACTAAATGCTCATCATGTTTCCGGAAAACGAAATAACGATTACCAAAAAATGAAACTGAAAGTCCAAAAATTGCTGCTATAAAATTAGCAACTCCAGCAGATTTAAAATGTAATATTTCAATATTGATGATTAGTACAAAAAAATGCACTATTGCTGCAACGATTCCATTTAGAATAAAATTGAAAAATTCATACCACTTTTTCACTATGTTGACTCGGTAGACGCGCGGAATATACCAAGAATAGATTTTCCTAGCCTATATCCAATAACTTTGTCAATCACTGTTGAGCAAGGCACGAGCCAATGATCCCAGATTCTTATTTGAGATTCGTTGGGAGTAGATGCACGGAGAATTAGTCGATTTCCTAGATTAGCCAGTAACCCTATACTGTCCAAGTAACACATACGCTCAACAATGAGGCTCTCTGGCTTTGCTAGTAAGAGTGATTTTTTATTATATCTTTTTACATGGCCAATGGCTTTATCAAAAGGGCTATATAAATACTGATGTGCTGGCGATAAAACGATGATACGTCCCCCAGGAAGTAAATGCTTGTTTACTTGAGCTAACTCCTCTTTATCTTTTTCGATATGCTCAAGAACATCGATATACAAAATAGTGTCAAAATAATCATTTATCCGTAAATTTCCCACATTTCCAACTAAGCATTCAAAGTTATTATTGAACTTATTTTGTTTATTAACTTGTTGCATCCGACTTACAAATTCAGCATCAGGCTCAAGCGCGAGGTAGCGCTCACACTTAAATTGTGATAAGGCACGGGCTGTTGCACCAATACCGGCGCCGACGTCTAGAATATGGGTACCCAGATAAGGTTTAATAATATTTACCCAGTATTTTTTCCAATTAAATGCACTAGAAAATAGATCCAGTTCATTGCCAATATATTTACTATGGTTATTATTCACTATAATCTCAATACAGTGATTTTTTGTTAACCTCAGTTAAAATCAGGGCCGTATCGATAAACTCTTTATAGTTTATTGTAGTTACGGTTCCATTTCTAATGACGCCAGCCAGCATAAGCGTCATAAGTGTCAGCGCACCAGTCTGTAAAAATACGAGTAGCAGAATACCTAACGCTACCGAGAACCAGCCTGGCGTGGCAAAACCGAACAGCTTAAGCCCAATTGCTGTTATCCCACTTAAGACGGAAAAAGCAGCTACGAAAGTACAGGCAATACCTACACGTACTAATACATCTTCAGCAAAGACCATGAGGCCTCGGAAGCCATGCAACGCTAAACCCACAAAGTTCATCTTGCTTTGCCCTGCATAGCGTGGTCCCCGATCTAAGGAGCGTACTGCTATACGCAACTTCGAGATTAATACACAGCCTGCCACATGAATCCAAAGTTCCTGCATTGCAACCAGTCGTTTGAGCGCTGCTGGCTTCAACGCCATGAAATTGCCGAAACTAATTCTTCGTCCCGTCAATAACTTAAAAAGCCAGCGATATACTATATAGAATGTCTTGAACCGTAAAGTTTCAACACGGCTTTTGCGTTGGGCCACTACTACATCCACGTCAGCGGATTCTAAGGGCTGCATCAGATCCCTGATAGAGAGAGGCAAATCTTCACCATCCGAATCCATGACCACTACCCGTCGCGCTTCCGAGAACTGGTCAGCCACGTAATTGAGTCCAATGGCAATTGCGCGTTGGTGACCCACATTACGTTTGAGTTTGATCACTACACCATTGATTCCTGCAGCTGAAATATTGGATATATCAATAGGCTGACGTATAGAACCATCATCCACTGCGACGACATAGACTCCTTCTTGGCCAAATACAGCTGTAAGTTCCTTGAACAACCGGCTAGAGGCTTCAACATCTTCGTAAACAGGGGTTACAACGATTAGAGGATAAACTGAAGAATTATCCTTCATGATTGTAGACATCCCCGGAAGTAGCGAATCGTTTCCTTCAGTCCATCTTCAAGGCTTACGGTTGGTTGCCATCCTAATTGCTTTTTTGCTAAGCGAATGTCTGGTTGTCTTTGTTTAGGGTCATCTTGTGGAAGCGGCATGAAGGTGATTTGTGATGGACCACCCACTAAATGTAACACCATCTCCGCTAACTCTATCATAGTGAATTCACCTGGGTTACCGATATTGACGGGACCAGTGAAATCTATCGGACTCCCCATCAGGCGAATCATGCCATCAATTAAATCATCTACATAACAAAAGCTGCGGGTCTGGCTTCCATCGCCATAAATAGTAATTGGTTCGCCTTTAATGGCTTGGACGATAAAGTTACTCACCACACGGCCATCATTCGGATGCATCCGTGGGCCATAAGTATTAAAAATACGCATGACCTTGATTTCGAGTCGATGCTGCCGCCAATAATCAAAGAATAAAGTTTCAGCGCAGCGCTTACCCTCATCATAACAGCTTCTGAGGCCAATAGGATTAACACGACCCCAATAGGACTCTGGTTGGGGATGCACATCCGGATCTCCATAAACCTCGGAGGTCGAGGCTTGCAAAATTCGGGCTCGCAACCGTTTTGCTAAGCCCAGCATATTGATTGCCCCATGAACACTGGTCTTAGTCGTTTGTACTGGGTCATGCTGGTAATAAATTGGCGAAGCAGGACAGGCCAAATTATAGATTTGATCGACCTCGACATAGAGAGGAAAGGTCACATCATGGCGCATGAATTCGAAATAAGGATTATCCATCAAGTGTGCGATATTTACTTTACTGCCGGTAAATAGGTTATCAACACACAAGACATCATGCCCCTGTTTTAAGAGGGCTTCACATAAATGGGAGCCTAAAAAGCCTGCACCCCCTGTCACTAAAATCTTTTTCATTTGCATCCCAAATGATCTCTTTAAATTATGGTGGCAACTACGCTTTATACCCCAGTACCGCATAATCCGGCGCAGCGAAATAATAGTCTTTCGCCATTCGAATCAGGGTATTCAACTCTGTCGCACCAGACGTTTCAGCAGGGAGGAATTGTAAGGAGTCTTGTAAACCTTGTCGCCACCGCCGAATTTCCACTCGCACGAAGCCTCGTGCCTCGACTAGATACTCCACCATCGGCGGTGGCAGTGGATTGCGGTGGGTCGGATCCATGTAGAAATTGCAGGCCCCAACTACCAAATTTTCTGGGTTGGGTGTCTCGAAGATCGCCAATCCACCCGGCCGCAACACGCGTAGGCTTTCATCCAACAATGCGATCAACGTGGGAAGTGGTAAATGCTCAATGATATGCATCCCGGTCACTGCACCCAAACTATTATCCGGTAGTTCCCGTAGATAGTGCAGCGCATCCGCTTCCACTACCTCAAAACCACGCTCGCGGCATTCGTTGACCATGATCCGGTTCAAATCGACACCCCGCGCCGTCAAGCTGCGCTCCTTCAGCAATTCCAGCCACTCGCCGCGCCCGCAGCCAACATCCACGATGGGCGCGTCTAGCGTGCCGACCTGAGCCGCTTCGATCATCGGCAGGTAAACAGCTACCCGTTGTTTGATGTCAGCGCGATCCCCTCGGAACCGATCCTCGAAGCTGACATACATTGCATTCAACAGATGGTCTGCTTCATCAGCGAAGGCGGTTAACTGTGTATTGTCCAAAGGAGCGGGTAAACGCTTGCGCGCTTCTTCCAGCAATAATCCCAAGCGTCGTTGTTGATCCAGTAAGGAACGCTTGTGATCTTGAATTCGCTGTCGCACCTCGCGGATTTCCGCCACCATGGCCGCCACGTTGGTCTGATCGGCCTTAGCTTGCGCGAGCTTGGTGAGGTGATCGCGTAGTTCGGATAGGGCGGTCTGATCGGCCTTAGCTTGCGCGAGCTTGGTGAGGTGATCGCGTAGTTCGGATAGGGCGGTCTGATCGGCCTTAGCTTGCGCGAGCTTGGTGAGGTGATCGCGTAGTTCGGATAGGGTGGTCTGATCGGCCTTAGCTTGCGCGATCTCAATAAGGTGATTGGTAAGACTGGTTAATTGCGCTGTGTCAACTTTACGTTCATTTAGAGCATGGAATTGCACGCTCACATCGTTTCGCAATTGCTGCTCGCTTTCCCGCCATCGGGTTTGCAGCGTTTCCAATGCCGCACCATCTGCTTTGATTGCCTGTAACTCCTGTACCTGCCCAGCCAAGATTTCCAGCGCGCGCGCTGAATTTCGCTCCTCTAAGCTGCATAGCCGTTCGGCAATTTTGTCAAGGTGTTCCTGAGTTTCTTGTCGTAGTGAATCCGCCATGCTTGGTAATGTAACCGCATCAGCCTTGCCAGTTGCTAGATCCTGCAGCAGCTGCTGAAGTGGTGGTAAAGTGGCGTGGAATGTTGTCCCTAACTGTTGCGCTGCTTGCCGCACTGTATTTGCGCTCTCGCCGATTCGCAGATTCAAGCGTCCCATTTGCTGCATCGTATAAGCTTCAAAACGACGCAGATTACGCTCTAATCCGGGCAGACCCACCAAAATAGCGAAGGTTTTCAGCAGGCTGCCAAGCAGTGGGAGATTGTATAACCGCCACAGCAGAAAGCTGCGTCTCAATCCCTTAATTTTTACTCTATGTTGATGTCCTTCTGGCGAATAACGCAGCCGGCCAAGAATCGCGATTTTGCTTTCCCCTTGTCGCAGCAAATCTAGATAATGGTCGAATCCGCCAGAGTCGGCGGAACGCAACAGGATTGCTTGATATGCGTTGGCGATGAATTCGTAATCGTGAAAGCGCAGTAATTCTCCTAGAAGATAGCACCGTTCGGGATTCGGGACGAATGCAGGCTGTAAGTCGCAAGTCGGTAAGGCCGGCCAAGCTTGTTCCAGTGCGGTTCCAAGCATGGCCAGCAGTTGTGTGGTTTCGGTCAGTGACGATGGGGGAGTAGCGATAAAATGTTTGCGTCGCGTTACCTCCTCCCTGATATGTTGCATCAACTCTTCTACGTTGATTTCTGGGTTGGCTGTTTCGCTCATGAAGCCTCTACAGGTTCTATCAGGGATTTGTTAGTGATGGGGCCAAAGTCACGGCTGTCGTTAGATAGGCGCTACCGATGCAGCGTGGCAATTCGCTCGGCGTCACCTGAAACACCAAGGCACGATCCCACCAATCGAAGTTATTGCTGACATGGGTATCGTTCGCATGCAAGGCTACGGTCAGGCTGTAATTACCGATACCCAAGTTCAGGGATGGAATCGCAAATTCCGCTTGTACGCGACTCCCCCCTTGGATGGAACGCAACGATTGGCCATGATGCCAGCTATTGGTGCCGAAGATATCATTACCCAAGCGATCACGTATCAAAATACCCACTGTCAAATCGGAAATTTTTTCGTGCACAGCGGCAATCACTCGGATGAGTGCTGCCTCACCTTGTGGAATAGCCCGAGCTGACTGCCCTTGATGAAATAAATCTACCGTAACAATCTCCGCTTGACGGTTACCAGATCGAACGGCAACTTTGCCTCCCAGTTCTTCTGCTTGGCGGATGGTGTATTCCGCCTGTTTAGCGATGAGAGCATTATAATAATCTAAAACTTCGTCTGGGGCGCCATCGCGAACCATCAGCCCATCCTCTAGGAGGAGTGCCCGGTTGCATAATGTCTTTACCGCTCCTGGACTGTGCGATACGAACAAAAGGGTAGTGCCAGCATCACGAAACTGGCGGATACGCTCAAAGCTTTTGTGTTGGAAATAAGCGTCCCCGACTGATAGGGCTTCGTCCACGATCAAAATCTCTGGTCGTATCGCAGTGGCTACACTGAACGCCAACCGCACCTGCATCCCACTGGAGTAGGTACGCACCGGTTGATCGATGTAATCGCCGATCTCGGCGAAGGCCTCGATCTCTGGCATCCGTTCGGTAATTTGTTGGCCGCTCAGTCCTAGGATTTGTCCCCCCATATAGGTATTTTGCCGGCCTGTAAACTCGGGGTGAAACCCCATGCCGAGTTCCAGCAGCGCTGCAACCCGGCCACCCAGTTCAATGGTGCCTTCGCTTGGTCGAGTGGTGCCGACAATCATTTTCAGCAGGGTACTTTTGCCGGCGCCATTATGCCCGACAATACCCACCGCTTCCCCTGCATTCACTTCGAAGCTAACGCCACGCAACGCCCAATGTTGCTGGTGGCGCTGGCGGACTGGATTCAGCCATTCCAGCAGCCGAGCCCGGTTATTGGGGTAGCGTTTGTAAACCTTACCGAGATTGCGAACTCGCAAGTAATTCATCACAGCTCGTCCACAATTTCGCCGACTCGCGCAAGAAATATCTTGGCGGCCAGCGCCAATAGAATTAGCGACAATAATGCGACCGGTGCCAAGGACAGCCAGTCAGGGAGGCGATGTTCTACAAAAATGGTGTGGTACGCATGTACCATTGGCCACATCGGATTGAGGGAAAACAAGCTCTTGATAGGGGGTGGCAGGATGTCGGAGACGTAGATAATGGGTGTCAACCAGAACCAAAACTGCAAGACGATGCCAGTCAGTTGCCCAACATCTCGAAAGAAAACATTCACGGTACCGAGAATGATGCCCAATCCCAAGGTGAATACCAATTGCAGCATTATCACTAAGGGGAAGGAAAGCAATGCCCAGCCAGGTAGGTTGCATGTCGCAGCTAGAAAAACCAGAAACAGGACCGTGATGATCACGAAGTGCAGCAGCGCCGACAGCACTACGATGACTGGCAGACATGCGCGCGGCAGTTGCGCTTTTTTTATTAAGTTACTGTTTTCCATGAAAACAGTGTTAAGCCGGCCTAGAACTTCAGCAAACAATCCCCAAGGCAATAACCCAGAACATAGATAAATGCTATAGGCAAAAATATTGTTCTCATGTCCCGCCAAACGGGCGCCCATGAGTCGGGAAAACACCAACGTGTAAATCAGGATCATGGTCAGCGGATTGAGTACCGCCCAGACTCCTCCCAGCATCGAACCTTGATATCGACCCTGAAATTCGCGTCGTACCGCGCCCAGTATGAATCCTCTGTATTGCCAGAGGGAATGAAACATTATCCGATCAATCATGGCGCAATTTTGGGATTAAGAGACGCATCTGAGGCACACGCAGATCATTGGAATTAGTTGGTGGGAAGGCTATATGAATCTTCTAATAGCCAGTGGGATGCTTGAGTGTTTCTAATAAATTGTTTTTGTTGAAATTTAATTTCAATTTTTGGCGGCAAACCAATCAAATCCGCAATTGCAATATCATTCAGATTGTGGGAGACGGGCGTCTTCCGGTGTACAGAATTGTTTGAGAGTTCGGGTATAATCAAAAGACTTGAGGCAGACTGTATCAATACCTGATAGAGGTTCCGCTCCATGCTGCCAAGAATTCTAGTCATGCTTTGTCTGTTAGCGGTCCAGCCGGTGGCTTTCGGGGCGATAGCCCAATGGTCAGCACAGGCCGGCGAGATTCGAGATCTGCTCGCTGTCAATGGTACGGTTGCCTATGCCGCTACCTTCGGCGGGGGTCTGTTCAAAAGCAACGACAGCGGCCTGAGTTGGAGTCGGGTGACCACGTTGCCAGCGCGATCTGTTCAGCGGCTGGCCGGCAACGGCAACGTACTGTATGCCGCCACCACCACGGGCCTGTTTAAGAGTGGCGACGGCGGCGCTACCTGGAACCAGCGATTGTTCGACCCTGTAGCCGTGGTGGCGCTCAACCCTTTTGATTCCAACCAGGTACTGGCAGGTGTCAATGGCGCCGGATTGTATCG
Organism: Candidatus Competibacter sp.; assembly: GCA_037045535.1. Lineage (GTDB taxonomy): Bacteria > Pseudomonadota > Gammaproteobacteria > Competibacterales > Competibacteraceae > Competibacter_A. Next base: position 152,948 of record JBAOHI010000073.1, on the reverse strand, counting down.
GAGCACCGATGGTGCCGCAACCTTTAGCAACACGGTCGCTGGGCTCGACAGCTTGGATTTTGCCGATCTGCTGTTCGATCCAATGACCAACGGCATCGCCTATGCTGCCGTACGCAACAATCCGAACAATCCGGCGCTTAACATCGGTGGAGTGTTCAAATCTTCCGATGGGGGGGCTTCTTGGGTAAGTTGGAATAGTGGATTACCCAATAAATTCGTGACCTCAGTGACCGTGGACAGCGCAGGGACCGTCCTAGTGGGGGTGATGGACCCTCGGGATGGCAGTGGTGGCATTTACCGTCAAGCGGGTGGGGGAGGGTGGTCTCTGGCGCAAAATCTCTTTGGAGTATTTACCCTTCGCCGGAGCGTCAACAATCCAACCGTGCTATGGGCCGGTACCCGGGCATTGGGCGTGTGGCGTTCGACCAATAATGGCATTAGCTGGGAACAGGCGGTTGATCCGGCAGTGGACCCGAATGTCATCAGCGGAATTTACGCGTTGATGACCGTGCCCGGTCAACCTTCAAGGGTGTTTGCCGCCGTTAAGGGGTACGGATTATTTCGCTCCGATACCGCGCAGGCGGGTAGTTCCTCTCAAATCAGTCCTTGGAATTTCAGCGGTGGCGGTTTGAAAGCAGACCGAGTTCAAGGATTTACTGGAACCACCAATCCGAACATCTTTTTTATGGGTTTAAAAAGTGGCGGCGCTTGGCGCAGCAGTGATGGTGGCGCTAACTGGATTCCCGCGAACACCGGTTTAAACATCGGCTATGCGCCCGACCTGATCCGTGGTGTGACCCATTTGTCCGCTAGCACCAGCGATCCCAATTTAGTGTACGCTGCTTCCGGAGGCAACGACTTGTTCAACGCCGGCCAACCGCTGGGGCTTTTTCGCTGGAATGGCGCAGCTTGGAATCAGGTCGGTGAATCGGGCGTTCCACAGTCGTTCAGCACCCAGGTCGGCTTGCTAGTCTCTCCCTTCGATTCTAACACAGTGTTTTATTCACTCTTTCCAGGCTCCGATCCCAACTATGGTTTGTTTCGGCGGCAGGGCAATGGTACGTGGCAGGTAGCCAGCGTATCGAATAGTCTCGGATTGAAAATCAATGGTTCGCTTGTGGCCGGTGTCGTGGCTGGCCGCTTTTTTCTGACCCAGTACGATGATCTTCCTTATTTGACCACCGATGACGGTATTTCCTGGAGCCGAGTAAATGCTCCAAGCACCGGTTTTTCCCGGCTTGAATTTACCGCATTGGCGCAAAAACCCACTTCATCATCTTCGATGGTGGTTGCAGCCACCAGTAACGGCATTTATCGTTCCAGTGATGGCGGTGCCAATTTCGCGCAGATCGCTGCGACTGGTTTGCAGCGATTAGTATTGAGCGGCTTGGAGTATTCACCTGCAGGTTTGGTGTTTGGTGCCGATTTTGCTGGCAATTACTATTGCAGTAGCGACGATGGTGCTACTTGGCATCTTAAGGCCACGCTGACCGCCACGATCAGTCAGGTCAAGCGGTTTGGAGGCGCGATCTATCTGCTGACTGATGGTGCCGGTGTATACCGGGACGATGCACCGACTTGCCCCTAGACTGTGGAGCGCGCCATGATCAAACAACGAATATTGCCGATCCTCAGTTCGATGCTGATCTTGGTGTGGACGGTGCCGGCACTGGCCGACTTTGGCCCAGAAACCAGGATTTCCAAGATCAATGGACCCTCAATTTTTCCTCGTTTGGCAGCGGCTAATGGGAATTTGCATGTGGCTTGGGTTGAATACCCTGCCGGTGCCGATTCGGAAATTTATTACAGCCGCAGTTCTGATAACGGTGCTAATTGGACAGCACCTATCAATCTGAGCAATGCTGGGGGGCGTACCGATACGTTGCCCTTGGTCACTGCAAGCGGCAGTAACGTTTACGTGGCTTGGACTTCTGATCCGGTGAGCGGTGAAGTTTTCTTTCGGCGTAGCGTCGATGGTGGCGGGACTTGGCAACCTGAGGTTCAGTTGAGCGCTTCCCAGAACGGCTATTCACGCGCGACCGACTTGTGGGTGGATCGTGCTGGTAATGTACATCTTGCCTACTACGATAATCGAAGCGTGGGACACGGTCATGTCTATCACCGTATGAGTTGCAATAATGGCCAGTCGTGGACTTCGGAGCAAAATCTCACTCAAAACGATGGTGTGGTAGACAGCGAATATCCACGTATCGGACAACTATCCAGCGGCGGTTTATATCTAATTTTTCGTAGTACGCGCGCGGGTAAGCCGCAGGGAGGGTGGCCACCGTTTGCTTTATTCGGAATGCGGTCCCGTTCGGCAGGATGCCCGGGAGGTACAAGTTGGTTTTACCCCGCCCAAGCATTGTCGCCCACTTATCCGGAAGAGTTTGCCAATGCTTATTCGCCTACCTTGCAGACGCTTAGCGATGGTCGCTTGGGGTTGGTTTACTGGGATCGCAAGGAAGGCAACAATGTGACATTCCGTCGTGGTGCTCCTGAAGGTCAAGGCTGGGAAGCACCGGTAGGAATCACACATTTTCCTTTCACTCAGCCAGAAGCGGACGGTAATGTCGAGGCAATTGCGCCGTCATTGGCCGATGCTTCAGGGGCGGGTCTCTATGTCGCTTTTCAACAAACTACAGGGACGGTAGAGGGCTTCTCCGTAGGTCCTGTGTTATACACTAATAGCGCCAATGGGTTAAGTTGGGCGTCACCGGTGCAGGTGCCGACGCGCACTGACACCATGCATCCTAGGATGATCCAAGATAATGATCGATTGCACTTTGTCTGGGCGGATTTCCGGCATTCGGCCCAAGGTTCCTTCGGCGCGGAAATTTATTATCGTAATTTCACCTTGTCCTCCTCGCCGGTCATCTCACCGGTCGCTGTCACAAATCTCATCGAGCATTACTATCAAAACATCTTGAATCGATCAGCGGATGCTGGAGGCTTGGCATTTTGGCAGGGAGAAATTGCCCGCTCACAAGGCTTGGGAATTGATGTTCAGGAAGCGTTTCGAGTGATGGCGGGCTGGTTTTTCTTCAGCGCCGAGTATTTGAATAAAAATACCAGTGACGTTCAATACCTAACCGATCTATACCGGACCTTCTTCAATCGTGGTCCTGATACTGAAGGCATCAACTACTGGAGCGGGCAACTGAATGCTGGTTTACCGCGTAGCGTGTTGTTATTTGCCTTCATGTTCTCACCGGAATTTGGAAGCTACACGCAGTCCTTGCTCGGTAGTACAGGCAGTCGAGGAGAAGTATCAGCAGTGGTGGATTTTTACCGAGGCTTACTCAATCGACTACCGGATTCCGATGGTTTCAGTTATTGGCTGGGGCGGTTTAGAACTGCCCAATGTCAAGGGGTATCGGCGGTCAACGCCGAAGTGGAATCAATCTCCAGCCAGTTTGCCGCTAGCACTGAATATCTTAGTCGCCAACGCAATAATCGTGATTATGTGGCTGATTTGTATTACGCTTTTCTCCGGCGAGGCGGCGATCTAGACGGTTTCAACTATTGGGTAACGCAACTCAACGAGGGCGCGCGGAGCCGCGATCAGATTCGTCGAGATTTTATCCAATCTTCCGAGTTTCAAGGCCGTGTCCAACAGATCATTGGCGCTGGCTGTGTCAACTAAAGGCTCTAATGCTGGTTAGAGTAGTGACATTCAGGGGTCAAGGTGGATAAGGCTTTTCTATTGACCATTGCATGTGGGATCCCTAGCCTTATCCTATTGTTGAAGTCGGTTCCCTGGTTGTATGTTGATGCGAAATGCCCAAGTGTTGAATTTCGCTAGGTATAATATCATGGCACCTTTTAACAAGGTTCGATTGATTGATTTCATCTTCATGCTGCTGCCAGTAGTTTCCGTTCTTTCGCTTGTTAGCGCTCAAGCAGGCCAAGTTGTTCTAGAGTGGAACCCTAATACTGAACCAGTTCTAGGAGGTTATATTGTTTACTACGGACAAGAGAGTAAAAACTATTCATCATCGGTGGATGTTGGGAATCAGACGTCATTTACACTTTATGATCTAGTCGATGGAAAGACTTATTACTTTGCGGTCACAGCCTATAATTATAATAGGACTTTTGAAAGCGGTTTTTCAAATGAAGTTAGTACTATAATTACGCCCGATAACCCTTCACCCAACCCCGTGGTTAATACGCCAGTTACGTCCGATAACCCGCCCATCAATACTAACATTTTGTTGACAAATTATTATCACTCGATTTTAGGTCGTGATCCTGATGCGAGTGGTATTACTTTTTGGCAAGGAGAGATTAGCCGCGTACAAGGACTCGGTATAGATGCTCAAGAAGCTTTTCGAGTGATGTCCAGTCAATTTTTCACTAGCGACGAATACTTAAGGAAGAATACCAGCGACACGCGGTATGTCATCGACCTCTACAGTACTTTCTTGAATCGCTTACCTGATGCCGAGGGTTTGAATTACTGGACTGGCGAACTAACTGCGGGGATGCCGCGAAGTGTTGTACTGTTTACCTTTATGTTCATGCCTGAGTTTACCAACTACATGCGAGGTTTGTTGGGTAATACTGGTGGTCGAAGTGAAGTGTCCGCAGTGGTGGGTTTTTACCAAGGCTTTCTCAACCGGTTGCCTGATACTGACGGCTTTATCTACTGGCTAGGCCGGTTCCGTACTGCCCAATGTCAGAGTGTGGCGGCGGTCTATGCCGAGGTGAAGTCGATCTCTGACCGGTTTGCCACTAGCATTGAATATCTCAGTCGTAATAGGAATAATCAGGGTTATGTCTCGGACCTGTATTATGCTTTTCTGCAGCGAGGTGGCGATTTGGCTGGATTAAATTTTTGGGTTAGCCAGCTTGATGCCAACCTGAAAACCCGCCAGCAACTCCGCCAAGAATTTATCGAATTCCCCGAATTTCAGGATCGGGTCCAGCAAATTAGTAGCGAGACTTGTCTCAACTAGTTATTAGGTAAATCCCTGGCTTTGCCGGGGGCTCTTATTCGTGTGGTTGGTAGAAACAAATAAATTTCTTATATGTGCTAATACTCGATTAGTAATTGCTCCCCAGTCGAAATTTTCTTCTACATGTCGGCGGGCTGATTTTGATAAATAGGCGGCATGCTCCGGTTGGGCAAGTAATTTCTTGATCGCCGATGCCATATTAACGATAGGACAAATTAGTAGATGCTCGTTATCGAGCACATTGAGTCCGCGGGCACCTATGTCCGTAGCGATTACCGGAACTCCCGCAGCAAAATAATCTAACATTTTAAGATTAGTCCCTGATCCACTCAGCATAGGATTCAAAGCGACATCCGCTAATTCTAAAACGATCTTACGGGTAATTTCGGTTACTTCACCTAATAGCCAAACGTTTTCAGGCTTTTGGGTAGGATCAAAAGCGTAACAAACATTGCCGATTATCAGAAAATTGATTTTTGGTAACTGATGAGCGATTTTGAACATCTCTTGTACTGCTGTAATATTGGGATGATGTCCACTACCCATAAATAAGATAAATTGCTGTTTATCACAGCCTAAGCGTTGCTTGAGTTTGTTTTTTGAGGAACTATCAAAATAATGGATCTCACTACAGTTTGTTCCGTTAGGAGCTATGATAATTTTATGTTTAGGAATTTTAAATTCGCTAGATAAAGTTGAGGCATCATCTTCTGAACAAGCCAAAATTATTTGTGACGCCATACAGCAAGATTTTTCCAAATTCTTTACTTTATCGACTAACTCTGCTCCAGCGGCTTGAGAGGACAGTAGTTGACTTTTAAGTTGGAACTCAACGTTATGAGCCTCGTACCAAATTGGCTTGTCACTGACCTCTGCAAGAGCAGGATACAAATAAGGATGACTGGCAATCAATACAGTTGCATCAGCTGCTTCTTTATGTATGGTATCGAGTAATGCAGGTGTATAACGATAATATAGGGCGGCCGTGATGTCTGTTATGGGAACGCTAAATTTTCCCTGTAGTTTTTTTTCTTGCTTGATTTGCTCATGAGTTTTTGGAATGCAAATTTCTTTTAAGCCGGGTGCAATTTCGATATCGGCTTTCATTATGGTAGGATCAGTTAACGCGATGATGGTTACATCAAATTCAGTAGCGAGATGACGGTAGAAATTGAAGATTCGATTCTGTCCACCATGGCGTGGTGGATAGATTGGAAAGGTTACGGCAACTACGAGCTTTTTACCATTAGATTGACGCGTTGCTCGATGAGTTATGGAAGGTTTGACAGCTAAAATTGGGGGCAAAAGAGTATCGGTTACCGTACCCCAGCTAATTTTTTCAGCATCCTTTCTTCCTCGCATGCCTAGAGATTTGGCAAGTTGTGGATTATCGACTAGTTCTATTAATGCCTGACCCAATGCCTGGGGCGTGGCATCCACGAGCAAACCATTTTCACCATGACGTACTAACTCGGTCGGTCCGCCTGCATCTTTTACAGTGATAATAGGCTTAGCTGCCATCATGCCTTCAACAGTAATAAGCCCATAATCCTCTTGATAAGGTATAAAGGGTACCGCCAAGGCATCTTGGTAGAGCTTGGCGAGTTCGGTGTCACTCTTAAATCCCAGGAATTTGATCCTCCGATCGTCTCTAGCTAATGTCTTCAACCGTTCTTCATCGGGACCTTCGCCGGCGATCAGTAGCTCGATATCGGCTTTAACATGGCGCATAGCTTCGATCAATAGGTCGATGCGTTTGGGGCTGTCCAAGCGGCTGGCGGTGAAGAAATACCGGAAATCATGTCCCGGAGTGACATATAAATTGCTAGGTGGGTAGGCAACCGCTATTTCTACACCTTCTGGAAAATAATCAGGTCGTTGTACAACAGTGTGGGCGATAGACGCAAAGCGGATGATATGCTTTGGGCTGAGAGCCATGTTGTCTAGGAAATGGACTACTGCCCGACTGAGAGGTCCAGGATAGGAGAAAAAGGCATTTAATTCACCCTCTTCATCCGCGATTGCAGCCAGTCTTTCGAACAATTCGGGGAGCACCTCGCGTCGTTCGGCATTGCGGTCCAAGAGTTCCAGCAGTTCTTGAATGACGAGAGGGTAAGATGAGCGTTTAGCCAGCGGAGGTCCGGAATAGGCATCGTAGAGACCACGCGAGCGATGCAACATATAACAGACGTGTCGTGGGTGTTCGACCATCCAAGCGGGGTATTTGCCGGAGATGACCAGGTCGAAACCATCGAGTCGAAGGCGGCTGAACTGCTGATAACCATCAATCAGTGACCAAAAGTCAGTCTCTAGAGTCGGCAATTTGATGATATCGGCTTGGTGAGGAGTGTGTTCGTTGAGATGATTTTTGAGTCCCCACCAGAGCTTTTCAGCTCCCCCAATCGTGTAGGGGACGGGGCAAGGCGAGATAATGGCAATCTTCATATCGATAGTGACTGATCAAGTAAGCGAAGCAACAACTTTATCCCAGGATAATTCCATAGCTTCATACTTTGTCCGACCGTTGTTTCCAATTTCAACGGACCAAGCTTGTCGGGTAGCAAGTCGATCAATGGCTTCGGCGATCAATTTTGGATCAGGTTCCACGACCAAACCTTCTGATTCGTGAGTAATGAATTCCAAGGGCCCCCCCGAATCATTACAAGTGATAACAGGCTTGGCTGACAGCATGGCTTCAAGAGTGATATAGCCATAGTCTTCTTCAAAGGGTCCGAAGAAAACTGCGAGGCAGTTGGCGTAAAAAGCTAGTAATTCCTCTTGAGAGATTAGACCGATTAAGCGAACTCGATCACTCAGGCCGTAATGCTGAATCATTTCACTGAGATGGCCATATTGTCCTCCTGTGCCTGCGATGATAACCCAGATCGGGGTTTTTACATATCGCATCGATTCGATTAATAGATCTTGGCGTTTAAGCGACTCTAGCCGGCTTGGCGCAAAAATGTAAGGCTGAGGTGGCGCAGAATAGAATTTGTCAGCGCATGGGGGTGGGTGATAAAGAGGCTCTACCTTCAGGCTATTATAGTGCTGTAGCCGATTAGCGACCGTGTGTGATAACGCGAAGCGACGTTGACATTCGCTAAGGTGGATGGTGTCTCGCTCAGTAATCAAACGGCGAGTTTGATCGCTTAGAGCCTTATCGCTGGTTGGATTATATAAGTCGTAGGCACTACGTAATTGATGCAGTACCCATGTGTGTTTGATGGGGTGTTTCAGGTAATATGCTGGAAATGTAAGGCATATTACCATATCGGGTTCGTAGAAATTGAGTTCTGTAAAATCCTCGTGCTCCCAAGATTGCATTGAGCGCACAATTTCGGCTTCAGGGAAGAACCGAAAGGGTAACGAAACGATGTCAACAGTATGACCGGCATTGAGAAGAGCGTTACGCAAGCCTTCGGTTAAAGCTTCAGCGCCACCTTTTATAAAAGGCACTTGTACGGTGGCGATAGCAATTTTCAATGTCACTCCTTTGAAAAAGCAAACCGAAAAGGCTGTAATTTTTGTTTATGCTTCAATCCAAACGGCGTTCCACATGGCTCAAAAGCATTTCCTGACTAATCTGGAGTTGCAACCATGGAGGTAACGCCAGAATACGCGCGAAGAGGGTTGCGATAAAGCCGATGATGGGCAAACGGTAAACTAAAGAAGCAAAACATGCTAGCCAGAGTCCGCGCAACCGAGTTTTTTTGATACGGCCTTCTGGCGAGAGACGCAAACGTGCTAACAGTTCCCATCGGCTGACTCGCCCTGTCAGAAGTGCCCCAACGTAGTGCTGCGCGCCAGACGGATCCAAACTGCGACCCAGCAGTGTTTGATAAGCGACGATCAGAAATTCTTCGCCATAAAGCGGCAAGAATTCTCGTATATGCGATCCGCTCACTATGCGGACTTGACTGGAGAAGCTCCGCTGAGTCCGTGATGATCCAGTCCGATATAAGGGAGAAGCTCCCGGTGCTGATTCGGTGTCGCCGCGGCGGCGTGCTTCTTGGCGTATGGCAGTAATCAGCGCGTCGAGCGTTAACTGTCCCTGCCCAGAGTTTGTAGTTTGCATAAAATCGCGGTATTAGACGATGAGAGGCAGTTTAATTAGGCGCCAGTTGCGTATACGACTTACAACCGCTTGTTACGGGTGCCAACAGACGGCAGCCGGGTTCGAGCGCTCGTTCCGTACTCAGGTCTTGATCAGTCTCTCGGTTGGCGAGTATTTTGGATGAAACACCGCATATCGTCTATAACTGCAATTCTTAAATTATTAAGGATCGCTGTCGGTAGTTTTCCACGGGCTTCACCTTCACGCAACTATTTCATATATCTTACGATCTGGTGCTAGGATAGTGATACTGGCCGAACTCTTAACGTTTATAATCGCATATTTTCTAACCTCGTACTTGTCTCGACCGACTTCACGGATATGTGTTCTGGATTATCCGAGCAGTCGTTCCCTACATGGACGGGTTGTCCCGCGTACTGGTGGTCTCGCTATTTTGGGCGCAAGCATAGTTGGCAGTTTGTTGATTAGCTTGATATTGCCTGATTTTTCCCCGAGCTTTTATCCATTGTTCGGGTTTGTCCCGCTCACCGTTATGTCGTTCCTCGACGACCGCTGTGGTGGGGTACCCTTTCAGTGGCGTCTTTCTGTACATGTCTGGGCAGCCGCTAGCTTGATTTTGGCAGGCTATGCTCCTGATCGGCTCGAGCTGCTGGATTTCACTTGGTTACTATCTGATTGGATTGCTATCTTCTACTCCCTGCTTTTTACCGTCTGGATGATCAATCTCTACAACTTCATGGACGGCATGGACGGTTTCGCGGGCGGCATGGCGGTGATCGGCTTTCTCCACGCTGGCCTGGCTGGGTCGGGCCGACAGCGGATTTGTTCCACGTTCTGTCTAATCGGTGGCGGCGGCCAGCGCCGGCTTCCTGGTCCACAATTTTCCGCCAGCCAAGATTTTCCTGGGCGATACCGGCTCCACCGCGCTTGGGTTTTCTGGCGGCGGCGTGCAGCCTGTGGGGCAGCCAAGGCCGGCCTGTTTCCGTTTTGGGTGGCGATCCTGGTGTTTTCACCCTTCATCGTGGATGCCACCGCGACCCTGCTGCGCCGCTTGCTCCGCCGTGAGAAGGTCTGGGAAGCGCATCGAACCCATTATTATCAACGGTTGGTGTTGCTGGGTTGGGGGCATCGCGGGACCGTGTTGGCTGGAATACGCCTTGATGCTGGTCTGTGCCGGATCGGCGGTGCTGGCGGTTCATCTGCCGCCGGTCGGCCAACGGAGCATTATTGGGCGGCTGGGCGCTGATTTACAGTTTGTTGATGCTGGCGGTGGGGCGGCTGGAGCAGCGGCATGGGCTTTGTTGCATAAATAAGGATAACTAATTGATAATTATAAATATTTAGAATGCTGTTTAATATCGTTACTAATTAATGAGTTACTGATTTATGCAACAACGCCGCAGCATGCTACAGTATCGACCCCGTGAAGCTCGAACAATTCCTTAATTTACCCATCTTCGTGCGCCGACTGCTGCTGATCGCTGGCGATACGCTCGCAGTCTTGGTCGCGGTCTGGGCCGCCTTCGCTATTCGTCTCGGCGATTGGTGGCCAGACATGTTGCAAGACATGGTCTGGCTGTTTCCGCTGGCGGTCATCATTATCATCCCGACGTTCGCCGTGACCGGTTTGTATCGGTCGATTCTGCGTTATGCCGATGAGAGTCTGCTCTACACCATCGTGCTGGGTGCGAGCGCCGGCATATTGTTGATGATGGCGGTTTGGGTGTTTTTGCGCGAAGGGCTGGTGCCGCGCTCGTCTTGGCTGATCTGCTGGCTGGTGTTGACCGCGCTTGTCGGCGGAGGGCGGCTGGTACTGCGCCGCTATCTGCGCCGACGGTTCCGGCTGAGCGCCCCCCGAACGCCGGTGATCGTCTACGGGGCAGGCGAGGCTGGCGCTCAATTGGCCAATGCCTTGCGCTACAGTATCGAATTCGAGCCCGTCGTGTTCGTGGACGACAATCCTCGGCTCTGGGGTAGCGTGGTCTTGGGCCTCAAGGTGCGAGCGCCCGCGAAACTGCCTCGGTTAATCGCCCGCTATAAAGCCGGGATGATTTTGTTGGCACTACCTTCCACATCCCACCGCCGTCGCCGGGAAATCCTGGAAGTACTGGCGGGGTTGCCGGCGCGGGTGATGGCTTTGCCGACGCTGGCGGAGCTGACCAGCGGTGCTCGGCGCATCGACGAATTCCGGGAAATCGATGTCGAGGATATTTTAGGCCGGGATTCGGTTCAGCCGAACGAAACCTTGTTGCGGGCGCGAGTGACCAGTAGAGCGGTCATGGTCACCGGTGCCGGTGGCTCAATCGGCTCCGAACTGTGCCGGCAAATCCTGGCGTTGCGCCCGAGCCGGCTGGTGTTGTTCGAGCGATCCGAATACGCCCTCTACAGCATCGAGCAGGAATTGCGCACGATGTTGGCCAACATGGAGCAGCAACACTCTGATCCCATCGGACCTTCTCCCACGGCGGAGGAAAGGGGCATCGAGTTGATACCGCTGCTCGGTTCAGTAACCGATCGCCAGCGATTACGGGTGGCGATGGATCGTTTCCAGGTGCGGACGGTCTACCACGCCGCCGCTTACAAGCATGTGCCGATCGTCGAGCATAACCCCATTGAAGGGGTGTGGAATAACGTGTTCGGTACCCTGCATGCTGCTGCGGCAGCGATCGCCACCGGGGTCGAAACTTTCGTGCTGGTGTCCAGTGATAAGGCAGTGCGACCGACCAACGTGATGGGTGCCACCAAGCGGCTAGCGGAGTTGATTTTGCAAGGATTAGCCGGCGAGGGAGGTAACACCCGATTTTGCATGGTTCGCTTCGGTAACGTGCTCGACTCCTCCGGCTCCGTGGTGCCGCTATTCCGTGAACAAATCCGCCAGGGAGGGCCGGTGACGGTGACCCATCCCGAAGTGGAACGCTATTTCATGACGATTCCCGAAGCGGCGCAACTGGTGATCCAGGCCAGCGCCCTGGCCCACGGAGGCGATTTGTTCTTGCTCGATATGGGCGAGTCGGTGCGGATTTTCGATTTGGCGCGGCGGATGGTCCATTTGTCGGGGTTGATAATCCGAGACGATATGCATCCCGATGGAGATATCGAAATCCAGTTCACCGGCTTGCGCAGTGGCGAGAAGCTGCGCGAGGAGCTGTTGATCGGTGCCGACGATTTGCCGACCGACCATCCGATGATTCGCCGCGCCTGCGAAGGCCATCCACCCTGGCCAGTCATCCGGGACTGCCTGACGCGGCTGGGAGTGGCAGCTCGGAATTTCGACTATCCGACCGTGCGGGTGATTTTGCGAGAGGCCGTGGCCGAGTACCAGCCCGAAAACGGGATCGAGGATTGGGTATGGCGGGCGGGACCAGGTGAAACGGTCAGCAAGGACTGATTAGGTGATATCCTCTGGCGATTCCTGTTCCGGGTTAGGCCAGACAATGGCCGTTTTGACTCGGTTGCCGACAGTTTCAACGATCTCGATGGGATGGCCTGCCAGGACGAAGCGGGCTCCGGGCTCCGGGATGGCTTCCAGATGCTCTACGATCAAGCCGTTAAAAGTGCGTGGGCCATCGGTGGGTAGCGTCCAACCCAAGGCTCGATTCAGACTGCGAACAGTGGTGCTGCCGTCTACCGCATAGCCGCCGTCAGCGCGTGGAACCAGATTGCGTTTGCCGAGGGTGGCTGGATCGGTGGTGAATTCGCCCACAATCTCTTCCAGAATATCCTCCAGGGTAACCAGTCCCAACACGTCACCGTACTCGTCCACCACTAACCCGATGCGCCGTCGCAACTGTTGGAAATTAACCAGTTGTCGGGTCAGCGAAGTCCCTTCCGGGATGAAATAGGGGTCCCGAATCAGGCTTTCCAGATCGGCGTGGTCGAAGTCCGGTTTCTGGGCCATCAAGTTGAGCACCTTACGCAAGTGCAGGAAACCGATTGCTTGATCGACCGTACCACGATAGACCACCAATCGCGTGTACGGGCTACGATTGAGTTGCGCGACGATTTCTGGCCACTCATCTTCCAAGTCGATCCCTGCCATTTCATTGCGCGGGACCATGATGTCGTTGACGGTGATCTCTTCCAGTTCCAGGATGCTAAGCAGCATCGTCTGATGACGTTTGGGAATCAAAACGCCGGCTTCAAGAACCACTGAGCGTAGCTCGTCGGTGCTGAGAGAGTGCTGGCTGGAAACTTGGGTGGTTACCCGAAACAGCCGTAACAGGCTGTTGGCTAGGGTATTGGTGAGCCATACCAAGGGGTAAAACACCTTGAGCAGGGGAGTCAGTATAGCCGCTGCCGGGTAAGCGATGCGTTCAGGATGCAATGCCGCCAGGGTCTTGGGCGCTACTTCAGCGAACACCAGCACGAGGGGAGTCATGATGATGGTGGAGGCCACGATGCCGGTTTCACCCAGGAAGTGAATGGCGACGACGGTAGCCAGCGATGAGGCCAGAATGTTGACGAAGTTATTGCCGAGCAGAATGACCCCGATTAGCCGGTCTGGCCGTTGCAAGAGCTTGATCGCGCGCTGCGCGGCCTTGTCACCCGATTTGGCTTTGTGGCGCAAGCGATAACGATTGAGGGTCATGAGCCCGGTTTCGGAACCGGAGAAGAATGCGGAACAGCCGATCAGCAGAACCAGCAGGGCGCACAGTGTGCCTATGTGAATATCTTCCAAGTCGTAAAAGCCTCGGTGGGGGTAGCACAGTTGTTGTTTTTAGGATTGCCGGCGCGAGCTGTCAAGATCGGAAGCAGGGTCGCGTTCAGTAGCGCCGCAGAATCAGCTCCAGAACTAGCTTACTGCCGAAGAAGGCCAGCGCCAGAAAACCGAAGCCGCTCAAGGTCCAACGGATAGCAGTGCGACCCCGCCAGCCGAAGCGCCACCGCCCCCACAGTAGCACCGCGAATACTCCCCAAGCGATCATAGACAGCACGGTCTTGTGAATTAGGTGTTGGGCGAATAGATTTTTGAGAAAGAGAAAACCGCTGAACAGCGTAATGCTCAACAGAATAAAGCCGGCACCGATCATCTGAAACAGTAACGTCTCCATCGCGGTCACCGGCGGAATGCCGTGCAGGAAACCGCCAGGCTGGCGGCGCCGCAACCGCTGATCCTGAATCGCCAGCAACACCGCTTGAACTGCCGCCAAGGCCAGTAGGGAGTAGGCGAGCATGGCGATCAGGATATGCAATTCCAGCGGCCATTGACCGGGATCGGCGACGATGCGCTCGGCGGGGAATAGTAAACCGAACACTAACATCAGAGCGCTGAACGGCAGCACCACGATGCCGAGGTTTTCGACGGGTCGAACCCATGACACCGCCAACAGCACTGCCGCAATCAGCCAACCGGTGAAGGATAGCGCGTTGAAAAAGCCGAGATTGAGGCCAACGGGTTGAAATACGGTCTGCGCTAGAATGGTTGCGTGCAGGATCGCAGCGCTCCAGCCGAGCGCGAGCGGACCGCGCTTGGGTCCGACATTGCCGCCGCCGGCGCGCGCCAACCGCAATGTTAGCCAACCGCCGGCAAGGAGATAAAGCAGGGCCGCCAACCCGCCGATGACTGCATTCATAACGAATTCCGTGAAGTGGAGATTTCCTTAGGTGATGATGGCACGGAACGGTGTCGGCTTGAAGCATTCACCTATGGGTATTCGCGTCCGCTCCATCGGTTACCTTATAATTTTCGACGTGTTCCATTCCGTAGTGAAGGTTGATCCCGCATGTTCGAAAATCTCAGCGAACGTCTGTTACGCACCGTCAAGAATCTGCGCGGCCAGGGCCGTCTGACCGAGGATAACATCAAGGAGGCCCTGCGCGAGGTTCGTATGGCATTGCTGGAGGCGGATGTGGCGCTGCCGGTGGTGCGGGAATTCATCGATCGGGTGCGCGAGCGGGCTATCGGCGAGGAGGTCCTGCTCAGTTTGACGCCCGGTCAAGTACTGATCAAGGTGGTCCATGAAGAACTGATTCGGGTGATGGGTGAAGCCAACGCCGAACTGAACCTGCGGACCCAGCCGCCGGCGGTGGTGCTGATGGCGGGTTTGCAAGGCTCCGGTAAGACCACCAGTGTCGCCAAGCTCGCTCGCTGGCTTAAGGAGCGCCAGCGCAAGAAAGTGATGGTGGTGAGTTGCGATGTATACCGGCCCGCTGCCATCGAGCAACTACGCAAGCTGGCCAGCGAGGTCGGGGTAGAGTTTTTTCCCAGTACCTCCGAGCAGAAACCGGAGGCGATCGCTCGCCAAGCGTTAGAACACGCTCGACTCCACGGCGTGGAGGTGCTGATCGTCGATAGCGCCGGCCGCCTGCATATCGACCCGGAGATGATGGCGGAAATTCAGCAAGTGCATGCGGCCTTGGCACCGATAGAAACCCTGTTCGTGGTGGACAGCATGACCGGTCAGGACGCCGCCAACACTGCTCGAGCGTTCGACACCGCCCTGCCGCTGACCGGCGTGGTGTTGACCAAGACCGACGGCGATGCCCGTGGGGGCGCGGCGCTGTCGATCCGCCAGGTCACCGGCAAGCCGATTAAATTTCTCGGTGTCGGCGAAAAGACCGCCGCGCTGGAGCCCTTTTACCCTGACCGGGTGGCCTCCCGGATTCTCGGCAAGGGCGACGTGTTGAGCCTGGTCGAGGAAATGGAGCAGAAGGTCGATAAGGAAAAGGCGCTCAAGTTGGCGCAAAAAGTCCAGAAGGGTCGAGGATTCGACCTAGAGGATTTTCGCGAACAGATGGAGCAGATGATGAAGATGGGCGGCATCGCCAGTCTGCTGGACAAGATGCCGGGTTTCAACGCCGCGCCCGCTGCCCTCAAGGATCAGGCGGCCGATAAGGAAGTCAAGCGATTGGTGGCGATCATCAATTCCATGACGCCGCAGGAGCGTCGTTTCCCAGATGTGATCAAGGGCTCGCGCAAACGCCGCATTGCCGCCGGTTCCGGCACCCAGATCCAGGATGTGAATCGGTTGCTCAAGCAGTTCGATCAAGCCCAAAAGATGATGAAGAAAATGAAGGGTGGCGGTTTGATGAAGATGTTGCGCGGCTTGCAAGGCAAACTGCCGCCGGGTGTGTTGCCGCCGCTCAAGCATTAGAGAACGATGGAACATTTCGGCTGCGTTTCAGCCGACGGTTTTAAATACTCCGAATTTCCGATACTATTCCCCGCTTCATCCGGCTGCCCCGCGCGGGCAGCCTTTTCGTGTCGGAATTTAAGAGGTACTCTCAGCGCATGGTAACCATCCGCCTGTCTCGCGGCGGCGCCAAAAAGCGCCCCTTTTACACTGTGATCGTGACCGACAGCCGCAACCGGCGCGACGGCCGCTATATCGAGCGGCTCGGGTTTTTCAACCCGATCGCCAGCGGCAAGGACCAGCGGCTGAGCCTGAACCAGGAGCGGGTCCAATATTGGCTAAGTAACGGTGCGCAGCCATCCGAGCGGGTGGTGAGCCTGATCGCGGAAGCCCGCAAACAACTGATTCAGTAACGGCACGCGCCAAAACTGGCCACAATGTCGGATTGGGTGGTGTTGGGCCGAGTCTCTGGCCTATTCGGCGTGCAGGGCTGGGTGCGAGTGTTTTCCCACACCGAGCCGCGCGAGGGCATTATCCGCTACAACCCGGTGTTTTTGAGACAACACGATGAATGGCGGCCGTTCGAAATCGAAGACGGTCGTGCCCACGGCCCGGGTGTGGTGTTGAAATTTGTTGGCTACGAAGACCGGGATCAGGCCACGGTTCTGCTCCAATCCGAAATCGCTGTACGGCGCGCGCAGTTACCGCCGCCCGAGCCCGGCGAGTACTACTGGGCCGATCTGGAAGGGTTGCGGGTGGTAACGCTGGACGGTAGGGAACTGGGAACGGTCGATTCCCTGTTTAAGACTGGTGCCAACGATGTGGTCGTAGTGCGAGGCGAGCGAGAGCGGCTTGTGCCCTTTATCCGGGGTCAGGTGATCACCGAGATCGATCTCGAACAGCGCTTGCTGCGGGTGGATTGGGATCCGGATTTTTGATTTCCCGCACCTTCTGATTTTTGCGCCTCCTCCGGGGAGAGCGGTAGAGGTGAGGGAAAGAGGGAGAAACGTCGCCGTGCGTGTGGATGTGGTGACCCTGTTTCCCGAAATGGTAGAAACCCTGTTGCGGTTTGGCATCACCGGCCGGGCCGTCGAACGCGGTTTGTTAACCGTGGCGACTTGGAATCCGCGGGAAGACACCTACGACCGGCATCGCACGGTCGATGATCGGCCTTATGGTGGGGGGCCGGGCATGCTGATGAAGGTCCAGCCGCTGCGCGATACCTTGCAGCGGGCGCGGCGGACGGTAGCGCCCTGTGGCAAAACGATTTATCTGAGCCCGCAAGGCCGGCTGCTCAATCAGGACGGCGTGCGGGAGCTGGCGCGAGAGCCGCACTTGATTTTACTGGCTGGTCGCTATGAAGGTATCGACGAGCGCCTGATTGAGGCCGAGGTGGACGAAGAGTGGTCCATCGGCGATTACGTCCTGAGCGGGGGCGAGCTGGCGGCGCTGGTGATGATCGATGCCGTGGCCCGCCTGTTGCCGGGGGCGCTGAACGACGGCGAGTCAGCGGAACAAGACTCGTTCATGGATGGGCTGCTGGATTGTCCGCACTATACCCGCCCCGAGGAAATTGATGGCCGGCGAGTGCCGGCCGTGCTGTTAAGCGGCGATCATGCCGCCATCGCTCGCTGGCGGCGACGTGAGGCGTTAGGCCGGACGTGGTTGCGGCGGCCTGAACTGCTGACATCGCGGCCGCTGGATGCTGATGAACGAGTGCTGTTGAGCGATTTTATTCGCGAATATCGAGAGAGAACAGAGACCGCCGGCGTTGCCGGAGATCTCGCCGAGTAACGTGGAGCGTAGGGTCATGAGCAAACTGGTTGAAGAGTTCGAGCGGGCACAGATGAACCGCGAAATCCCGGACTTTGGTCCCGGCGATACGGTGGTGGTGCGGGTCAAGGTGAAAGAGGGCAGCCGCGAGCGGTTGCAGGCGTTCGAGGGTATTGTGATTGCCAAGCGCAATCGCGGCCTGAACTCGGCGTTCACCGTCCGCAAGATTTCCCATGGCGAAGGCGTGGAGCGGGTCTTTCAATCCTATAGCCCCGCCATCGCCGATATCACGGTCAAGCGCCGGGGCGACGTGCGTCGCGCCAAGCTGTATTATCTGCGGGGTCTGGAAGGCAAGGCGGCCCGCATCAAGGAAAAGCTCTCATAAAGCCGATGCTACGGCTGTGACGGAAGGCGATCTTTGCTGGATCGCCTTTTTGTTTGGAGGGCGCCTATGTTCCCCATTTTCCACCCGCCCTTCAGGAAAGTAGGCAGGGGTCAGGGTGTTGTTCCGTCGGAGGGGCGACATGCAGGATCAATGGACCCACTGGCTGGACCCGGTGCGGGCGCTGGCGGCGGATGCCAGCGAGCGCATTTTGGGCATCTACGCCACGGCGTTTGGCGTTACCGCCAAAGAGGACGAAAGTCCGCTGACCGCCGCTGACCTGGCTGCGCATCACGCTATTCTTGCCGGGCTGCAACGCCTGACTCCCGATATCCCTGTTTTGTCGGAAGAGTCCGCCGATATCTCGTTTGCCGAGCGCTCGCGATGGCGTCGCTATTGGCTGGTCGACCCCTTGGACGGCACCAAGGAATTCGTGCAACGCAATGGTCAGTTTACCGTCAACATCGCCCTGATCGAGGAGTCCGAGCCAGTACTCGGCGTGGTGCGGGTGCCGGTGACTGGCGTCTGCTACTTTGCCGCTCGGGGTTATGGCGCGTTTCGTGAGAGCCCCAGCCAACCACCGCAGCGAATCGCGGTTAAACCGTTGCGGCCGGGCGAGCCAGTGCGGGTGGTCGGCAGCCGGTCGCACGGCGGATCGAGTTTGCAAGCGTTCGTCGCCAGATTGGGCCCGCATGAGCTGGTCACCATCGGCAGCTCGCTCAAGCTCTGTCAGGTAGCGGAAGGATCGGCGGACGTGTATCCGCGCCTTGGTCCAACCTCGGAGTGGGACACCGCCGCCGCGCAAGCCATCGTCGAAGTGGCGGGGGGGCGAGTGGTGTCGGCGGAGACTGGCCAGCCGTTGCGTTACAATACCCGTGAATCGCTACGGAATCCGTACTTCATCGTTTACGGGGATGCCGGTCGCGACTGGTTAAGCTGCGTTCCTCGCGACGATTAGCAAAACCCCTTCGCTTTGCGGCAGAGCGTTTGGCGGTGAGGAAATCTTTATGAATGCTTATCAAGCCATCATCGCCACGCCGCTGGGTCGAGTGGCCATCCGCATGGCGGGCGATGCCGTGAGCGCGTTGGATTACCTACCCGCCGATACGCCCGAGCAACCACCGACGAATGCCGCGACTCAAGGGGTGATTGAGCAACTGGAAGCGTATTTCCGCGATTCCCGTTATTCGTTTGGGGTACCGCTAGCGCCAGTTGGGACCGCGTTTCAACGGAAAGTATGGGAGGCTTTGCAGGCCATCCCACCTGGAACAGTGCTGACCTACGGCGAGTTGGCCCGACAACTCGATACCGCTGCTCGCGCCATTGGTGGCGCATGCCGGAGCAATCCCATTCCCATTCTGATTCCCTGCCATCGGGTGGTCGGCCGACAAGGCTTGGGCGGTTATGCCGGTGAGGTGGCCGGCGATCCGCTGGCGATCAAGCGCTGGCTATTGCGGCATGAAGGTGTGGTGGTCGAACCGGAATAGTCGCCTATTCAATCCGTGTTTTCTTTGGGCAGGCGCCAAGGTTCGTCCGGGATGGCCGGCAGCGCGACATCTTCGTACAGCGCTTCGATGGTTGTGCCGAATTCCAGACTCGATAGTTCCACTTGGTCGCCTGGACCGTAAGCTTGCAAAACCCAGCGGTCCCGTTCATCGCGGCGGAAACATTCCACGCTCATTCGATCCTGTTCGATCAGCACGTATTCCCGCAGGCTGGGTAGTTGCCGATAAATCGCGAACTTCTGGCCTCGGTCGAACGCGGCCGTCGTCGCGGATAGCACTTCCACCAGTAACGTGGGCTGACGCTTGAAGCGCGACGATACATGGTCTTCTGGCGCACAGGTGACCAGCAGATCGGGGTAGAAGAAGGCGTCGGCGGTGTCCACCCGCAGCTTCATGTCGGCCATGTAGACCCGGCAGGGTCGCCCGCGCACATGGGCGCGCAGCAGGGTAAACAGGTTGCCCGTGATGGTCACATGGGCATCGGTTGCGCCCACCATCGCGAAGATTTCGCCGGCCAAATATTCGTGCTTGCCGGGGGCTGCGCTCTTCCCAAGCTAAATAATCTTCGGCGGTGAAAGGAGTCTTGGTGCAAGCTTGGGGCATGACGAACCTCCTGATCGGCAACGGCATCAGCGATGCGAGCTTAGCCGAACTTGCACGGTTGGGAAATACGCTGCTTTAAATCAGCTTTGTAGTGTAAGTGGTACATTATCAGCTAATTTATCGATTATTTTGCCAACACTTTTTAAAAGTTGTTCGTCAGAGGGGAGGGATATTTTTTTCCGATTGCTAATTACGTGTTCAATGAGTGGGCTTAGTAGATTTTTCGCAAAAACTTCTCTATTAGAATCCGCATACATATCACGAAGTTTATCCGGCAAATCCATAGTTCGGAGTTTTTCAATAACCGTTTCGGCCTCGTTTTTTCCCAGTAAATAGAGTTGTGCCTCTTCAACAAACACTGTTTCAAGAATTTTTGACATCTCTTTTGCATCGTCTTCGATAAATTCATCGAGAACTGTTTTAGAAATGCTTTGAGCTGCTGCTCCTCCAGCTAAGCTTCCTAGTAGTCCACCGATGATTCCTCCTGCAACTGTTCCTAAAATAGGAACAGCACTACCTAATGCGGCACCTGCGGCGGCACCTGCTTGCCATCCGCCTACTCCTCCGGCTACGCTTACGGCAGTGGTAGAGACATTCTTAAAAAGTTGAGTACCTGATATTCGTCCATCAAACATTCGGTAGAGATCTGCGGCCGATAATACGAGGGTTGTAATAGCGGTAGTTACGATATTACCCCTGAGCAATTTGCTTACATAGTTCATTGCAGCAGCGCCATAAAGCGCATTTCCTGATCGTAAGCCAGTTGCGATCCAACTTGCCGCTTTTGGTCCAATTTGTTGAACCATCCAGTCTGTTGTTGTCCGTAATCCTTGCTCTAAACCTGTTCTTCCAATCTGGGCGGTAATTATACTGCTTACCCATGCAATGCCACCAACTTTAAGGCCGGAATAACAAGCTATCTCGAGTGCGGCATCAAAATCTTCACCATTCCAAATTGCCGAAGCAAACGTAATAACAGCAGATAAGCTTGCAGCCGTGCCTGCTAGCTGGATTCCGTTTACAGTGTCATAGGTTAGACTTTGGATAGTCCCCGCTTTAGCAATCAGGCGTACTGTTTCGTAGTTGAAGTTGCCTCTACGAATAATTTCCTTGGCCTTCTCAGGATTGTTTACTCCTTTAATTTGGCCTTTTCGTATTCGGTCAGCCATTGCCTTGACTGCATCTTCGTACCTGTCAAATGGAACCTCAATTTGCATAGGGGTTCCATTTCGGTTCCAGTAACGAAAGTTGCCTCCACCATCAAAGCATTCTCTAACACATTTTGAGCCCGACGCACAATATTTTGTTTGAATCTGCACACCATCAACTAATCGGTCCGCACCATTTTTTATATTATTGCTGCCAGTGAGAGTTGCGTCTTTTCCAATAAATTTGTCAAACAAGTGGTTGGCTTTTTCTGCGGCAAAACCATGCCCACGCTCTGCGCTGAAAACTACATTATCTGCATAGTTTTGAGCGCTTGCTGTCTCCCCAGCTGAAATCCCAATATTTTCACCAAATTTTTTATGGGAAAATAATAAATTTTTAGGGAGATTTGGTAAAATCGTTTGATAACATTTATCTGAACAGAATTTTTGGCCATTACCGAAATCTAAAGATTCTAGCCAGTTTATTTCTTTTCCACAAACTTGGCAGATTGGCATTTTTTACTCCTTAAAAAATTGAAATGAAATAATATGCTTGAAGTGAAGAATAATATGAATTTTACTCAAACAATGTAATAGATAGAATGAACCTATAGGATACCAAGTAGAATATATCCATTACCAGCACAGATTTTATATGATATCTTAATCGTGGTGGCAAGTGTGGATGCTTTTTCGTTGATAAGAAGGCAACTCACCGGAGTGTTCCAAGTCCGATTTGGCATTTCCTGGCCGCCAATTTTGGCTATCGGCAATCTGTCATGAAACTTTAGAGGATATAATGATTTCTTTGATGGTCCTTTTGCCGTTGTCATGAGGGAAGCTTAGTCGGCCTTGGTCGTGACACGTCTGGAAGTGGACACTTTACCGTCCATCCCAAAAACTTCGCACACGCACCGCCTTGAAATCCCGCTGTTTGTCCGCATATTGGGCCGAAAACCGTGAACCCCATCTAGGAGCCCGTTACCTATGACCGTCGAAGCCCACAAGGAAACCCTTGGTTTTCAGGCCGAAGTGCAACAACTACTGCGCTTGGTCGCGCATTCCCTGTACTCCCACAAAGAAGTCTTCCTCCGCGAACTGATCTCCAACGCCTCCGATGCCTGCGATAAGCTGCGCTTCGAAGCCCTGACCGACAGCGCCCTGTACGAAAGTGATCCCGAGCTGAAAATCCAGGTCAGTTTCGACAAGGATGCGCGCACCATCACCGTCGCCGACAATGGCATCGGCATGGACCGGCAGGAAGTCATCGACAACATCGGCACCATCGCCCGCTCTGGCACCCGCCAGTTCATGCAAAAGCTGACCGGTGATCAGGCCAAGGACGCCAACCTGATCGGTCAGTTCGGTGTCGGTTTCTATTCCAGTTTCATCGTTGCCGACAAGGTTGTCCTGTTCACGCGCCGCGCCGGCATGAGTGCCGAACACGGGGTGCGCTGGGAATCCAACGGTGAAGGCGAATACACCTTGGAAACAGTGGATAAACCGACGCGTGGCACTGAGGTCATCCTGTACCTGCGCGAGGATGAGGCCGAATTACTGAACGAATGGCAGTTGCGCTCGATCATCACCAAGTATTCCGACCACATCACCTTGCCGGTGATCATGCCGGTGCAGAAATTCAGTGAGGATAAGGACGCGCCGCCGAAAATCGAGGACGAGCGGATCAACCAGGCAGCGGCGCTGTGGGCGCGGCCTAAGCAGGAGATCACGGAAGAGGAATACAAGGAGTTCTACAAGCACGTCGGCCATGATTTCGAGGAACCGCTGACTTGGACCCACAGCCGAGTTGAAGGCAAACTGGAATACACTTCGCTGCTGTTCATTCCGGGACGCGCACCCTTCGATCTGTGGGATCGCGATCAACGCCACGGCGTCAAGCTGTACGTGCAGCGCGTCTTTATCATGGATGATGCCGAACACCTGATGCCGCGCTATCTGCGTTTTGTGCGCGGCGTGATCGACTCCAACGATCTGCCGCTGAACATCTCCCGCGAAATTTTGCAAAACAGCAAGGTGGTGGACGGCATTCGCGCCGGTTCGGTCAAGAAGGTGCTGGGCCTGCTGGAAGACATAGCCGCGAACGATGCCGAGAAGTACGGCAAGTTCTGGAAAGAATTCGGCCGGGCGCTGAAGGAAGGTCCGGCAGAGGATTACGGCAACCGCGAGCAAATCGCCAAGCTGCTGCGTTTCGCGTCCACCCACACCGATAGCGCGGAACAGACCGTCTCTCTGACCGATTACATCGGGCGGATGAAAGAGGGACAGGATAAAATCTATTACATTACCGGCGAGAGTTTCGCTGCTGCCAAGAACAGCCCCCATCTGGAGATTTTCCGCAAGAAAGGTTTGGAGGTGTTGTTGCTGACCGACCGGGTGGACGAGTGGCTGATGTCACACCTGAACGAGTTCGAGGGCAAGCATTTCCAATCGGTGGCCAAGGGCGCGCTGGATCTGGACAAGATCGCTTCGGAAGAGGAAAAGCAGGAACAGAAGCAGGCCGAGGACCAGTTCAAGGATCTGCTGGCGCGGGTCAAGGAGGTGCTGGGCGATCAGATCAAAGAGGTTCGTATTTCCTCACGGCTAACCGATTCGCCGGCCTGTCTGGTGGTGGACGAACACGCCCTCAGCGCCCACCTGGAGCGGTTGTTGCGCGACGCCGGCCAGAGCGTGCCGACCAGCAAGCCTTATCTGGAACTGAATCCTCACCATCCTTTGGTCGCGCGCCTGCAAGGTGAGGCTGACATGGGTCGCTTCGGCGATTTGACCCACCTGTTGTTCGAGCAGGCGATGTTGGCGGAAGGGGGACAGTTGGAAGACCCGGCCAGCTTCGTCAAGCGGTTGAACGCTTTGTTGCTGGCGATGGCGTGAAGGAGTCGGGCGTCGAAAATGCCGGTGATCGTCCTCTCTCCAATCAATACTTGGGGAGAGGCCTGCGATGTCGCTCACTCTTTAGTTTGGCGGTAAAATAACCGTTACGATAGCGGCTCAGCCTGGCTCAGGCTGCCGCTATTACCAAACGAACTGCCGCCGACTGAAATTGAATCGCTAGAAAAACAGGTTCGGCAAACCGAGAACCGGGTTTTATCCCAAACCAATATGTTGCTGGAAGCCGAAGATCTGCACGTCCGTTATGGCGACGTTGAAGCGTTGCATGGAATCAGCCTGAATGTTCGTCAGGGCGAGATTGTCGCTATTCTTGGGGCGAACGGCGCCGGCAAGACCACCACCCTGCGCGCCATTAGCGGGTTGCTACGGCCGTCGCGAGGTGAAATCCGCTTCGAGTCTCATCCGATTCACAAGCTGCCCGCCCATCGCTTAGTGGGGCTCGGCATCGCTCAGGCGCCAGAAGGCCGCCGCATCTTCGGTACGCTCACCGTGCGGGAAAACCTCGACTTGGGTGCCTACAGTCGCACAGATCGACCTCAGGTGAGCGAGACGCTGCGATGGATTCATGATCTGTTCCCGGTGCTGGCGCAGCGTCGCGACCAATTGGCCGGTACCCTGAGCGGCGGCGAGCAGCAAATGCTGGCCATCGGTCGGGCGCTGATGGCCAATCCGCGCGTTTTGTTATTGGACGAACCCAGCTTGGGATTAGCACCGTTGCTGGTCAAGGCGATTTTTCAGACGTTGTGGGAAATTAACGAAGCCGGTGTGACCATCATCCTGGTTGAGCAGAACGCCCGCGCTGCCCTGAAACTGGCGCACCGGGGTTATGTCATGGAAGTGGGTCGAATCGTGCTGGAAGATCGCGCCGACGCATTGTTAGCCAACCCCGAAGTTCGCAACGCCTATCTCGGCGGCGGCGAATGAGCGAGGAGCTGGACAGCGCGACTCAATCGGCGACAACCGCAATCGATGCCACGCGCCGCCGCGCCGTATGGATGTTGCTGGCGGCGGCGATCCTATGGAGCCTGGGCGGTTTGCTGATCAAATGGGTCGCTTGGAATCCATTGGCC
This sequence comes from Candidatus Competibacter sp., assembly GCA_037045535.1. Lineage (GTDB taxonomy): Bacteria > Pseudomonadota > Gammaproteobacteria > Competibacterales > Competibacteraceae > Competibacter_A. The sequence goes on along the minus strand of JBAOHI010000073.1, from coordinate 127,451 downwards.
ATTACCGGGATGCGCAGCCTGATCGGCGCGGTGGTCATCGCGCTAATCTTCCACAAGGCACTGCGGTTCACTGGATCGTTTGAGCAAATCGGCGCGGCGGTTGCCTATGCGGGAACGGTAGTGCTGTTCGTCATCGCTAACAAACTGACCACGGCGGCAAACGCCATCCTGCTGCAATACACCGCGCCATTTTACGTTGCCTTGTTCAGCCCGTGGTTTCTGGGCGAGCGGGCAAAAGCCAACGACTGGCTGAGTTTGATCGTGATCCTGTTCGGGATGCTGCTGTTCTTCGGCGATGAACTCAGTCTGGACGGTTATCTCGGCAACGGCGTGGCCCTGGGCAGTGGTTTCTGCTTTGCTTGGTTGACATTGTTTTTGCGTCGCCACCGTGAGGAATCGGCCATTTCGGCGCTGGTGCTGGGCAATCTGCTGGCGGGTGTCATCGGTTTGCCATTCATGTTTCAATCCGCGCCGGACGTCAGGGGTTGGATCGGATTATTACTGCTCGGTGTTGTACAACTGGGTTTACCCTATATCCTGTATGCGCTGGCATTGCGCCATGTCCGGGCGGTGGAAGGGATTCTATTGCCGATGATCGAGCCAGTGCTCAATCCGGTTTGGGTGTTTCTGCTGCTGGGCGAAACGCCGGGGCCACTGGCGTTGCTCGGTGGATCAATCATTCTCGGCGCAGTGTTGTTTCGGGCGATAGGTAAGAGATAATGGGATCCCCATCGTGAACGCTAGCGGATCGTCCACCCGATCGGAATAACGGTGTTCCCGATTGGGATCGATTGACCCGCAGTTTGTTGGCTAAAGATTTTTCGATAACCCTTCTCCACGCTTGGAGTGCCATCTCTACTAAAGTTCATGTCTGTCGTTCCCACCACCCACATCTATCATCGCCTCCTGGATCCGCACGGTCAGGACTCATTGGCCAAGCTCGCGCGTTTGGTCCGACCGGGGAGTTCAGTGTTGGATTTGGGAGCGGGTCCGGGCATTCTGGGTCGCTATTTGGCCGAACACCTCGAATGCATCGTGGACGGAGTTGAGTACAATCCCGCTGCCGCCGCCGAGGCTGCGCCTTGGTATCGTCGCTTGGAGTGTGCCGATCTCGAACAAGTTGTGCTGACCGAGCGTTTTGTCGGATGCCGTTATGACTTCATCGTTTGCGCCGACATCCTGGAACATCTGCGCCAGCCCGGCGATTTGCTGGCGCAACTGCCCGGCTTGCTGGCGCCAGGCGGGTATGCGCTGGCATCTGTACCGAATGTCGCTCACGCCGGGCTAATCGCCGAATTGCTGGCGGGAGAATTTCGCTATCGCGTCGAAGGATTGCTCGACGAAACCCATCTGCGGTTTTTTACCCTACGCTCGCTGACTCGGTCGCTCGCAAGGGCGGGATTGCAGGTAGTCGCGGTCGATGCCGCGCTGTTAGGTCTGCGTGAGTCCGAATTCGCCGACTGCCGTCTCGATGCCTTGCCACCCGCGTTGGTGCGCGGTTTATTGGGCCGACCCGAGGCGCTGGTCTATCAGTTTATCGTGTCAGCCCAGGCTGCCGCAGAGGTTGGCTCGGTTGAGTGTCCGGCGCTGGAGTGTCCGCCGCCCGAGTTGCGCTTTGCCTGTCAATTGTTTTGGCGCTGGCCTGAGGGCGAGTATCGGGCCAGCGACAGCAGCGCGACCTGGGGCCAGATCGGGGCGGCGAGACAGTGCCTGACCTTGCCGATCCCCGTCTTGCCGACTCCGCCACAGACCTTGCGGCTCGATTTCGCGGATCGACCTGGATTGATGCGGTTGTATCGGTTAGCGTTACGTGACGGTGCCGGGCAGTCACTTTGGGAATGGGACGGCCGGCGCGACAGTTTGGCGGATCAGCCCAGCCGGCAGCTGGTCATCGCGGAGCCGGGCTGGTCTGCCGAGGGGATGATCGTGTTGCTAGCCGGTGAGGATCCACATCTGGAATTGCCGATTCCGGCTTCGGCGCTGGCGGGACTGCGGAGGGGGGGCGAGCTGACCGCCGAGCTGTCTTGGCCGATGTCGCTGGATTATCTGGCGCTGGTTCAGCATTGTGTCCCGCGCCGGGATGCGGAAACGGCGCAAGCGGCCTTGGTCGATCGAGCGCGGGTGTCGGAGGCTCGCGAAGCGGCGCTGGCCAGCCGAAACGCCGAATTGGAGACGGCTGTGGCAAGCTGGAGCACAAATAGCGTCCGGCTGGAGACGGAGCTGGCGGCTGCGACGGCAGCCCGGAGCGAGTTGGAAAGACGGTTGAGCGAATTGACGGATCAATCGAACCGGCTGGCTACTGAGGTTGATCTGTTGCGGCGCTCTTGGCGCGAGCGTTTGTGGACGGGGTTACGGCGGCGCTGGCGTGGCTGAATCGTGACTTCGCTAGCGATTTCCATCGTCACCTACGCGCCGGATCTATCGATGCTGCGCATGGTGTTGGAACGGCTCGACCGAGCGCTCGAACACGCGCGCCGGCAAGGATTGTTGGCTGAAGCGCGGCTGGTGTTGGTGGATAATGGTCCAGGTTCCGGCTGGTTTGAATCACTTGAATCACTGGAATGCCTGCTTGATCTGGCACGACCGACGCTGAAACTCGAGCTACTGAGTGGCCACGGCAACATCGGTTATGGCGCTGGCCACAATCTGGCGCTGCGTCAGTCCGCAGGCGATTTCCATTTGATTCTCAACCCCGATGTGCTGCTGGAAGAGGATGCCCTCAGCGAAGGGTTGACCTTTTTGATGGCGTATCCCGAGGCAGGTTTGGTGGCCCCCGCTGCGCGGGACGGGAACGGTCAGCCCCAATATTTGTGCAAGAATTACCCAGCCGTGCTCGATCTGGCGCTGCGTGGTTTTGCGCCCGCATGGGTGCGGCAACGATTTCAGACCCGGCTGGATCACTACGAGCTGCGCGACCGGATCGACGGCACTGTGCTGTGGGATCCGGCCATCGCCAGCGGTTGTTTCATGTTATGCCGGCGGGTGGCTTTGGACCGGATCGGGGGTTTTCGGCCCGAGTATTTTTTATATTTCGAAGATTTTGATTTGAGCCTGCGGTTGGCGCAAGTGACGCGGCTGGCAAGCGTGCCTCGGGTCCGCATCGTCCACCTCGGCGGTCACGCTGCCCGCAAGGGGATCCGGCATGTCGGCTTGTTCCTGCGCGCGGCGATGCTATTTTTCAACCGGCACGGGTGGCGGTGGTGGTAGCGGCGGATTTTTATCGGGATCGCGCCGTGCTGGTGACCGGTGCGGCGGGATTCGTCGGGCAGCGATTGGTCGCCGCGTTGCGAGAACGTGGCGCGCGACTGCGGGTTCTCGTTCGATCCGGCCACGCGTTGCCAGCAGGCGAATGCAACCTCGAAATCGTCATGGGCGACCTGGCTGACGCCGGCAGTCTGGCGCGAGCCTGCACCGGGGTGAACGTGGTGATTCATGCCGCCGGCTTTGCCCACGCCGATGCGGCCGATACGCCCGATTTCGCGGACCGGCATTGGCAGGTGAACGCCGAGGGCACTTTTCGGCTGCTTGAGGCGGCGGTGACCGCCGGCGTCGAGCGGTTTGTGTTTCTGAGCAGCGTTAAGGCGGTTGGCGATCCTGGCCAGCGTTGCGTGGATGAAAGCTGGGTCGCGGTGCCAGAGACGCCCTACGGCCAAGCCAAGCGCGCTGCCGAAGATCGCGTGTTACGGGTGGGGTACGAGCGGGGGCTCCATACAGTCAATCTGCGGCCGGCGCTGATCTACGGGCCTGGAATGAAGGCCAATCTCGCGCGATTGATCAAGGCGGCACGGCGCGGTTGGTTGCCGCCGCTGCCGGAAACTGGCAATCGTCGCTCCTTGGTCCATGTGGATGACGTGGTGCAGGCGACGTTGCTGGCGGTCGCGCATCCCGCCGCCGCTGGCAGAACCTATTTCGTGACCGATGGCACGCCGCGTTCGGGGCGGGCGCTGTACGTCACGCTGCGCGAGGCGCTGGGGCGATCGGTACCAAGCTGGGCTATTCCTGCCAAGGTGCTTTACGGCGTTGCGGCATTCGTCGATGGGATGTCGCGGTTGTCCGGCCGCCGGAATCGGCGAGCTCAAATGGCGTTGGACAAGTTGCTGGGCTGGGCGTGCTACGATTCCACCCGAATTGGGATCGAGCTGGGCTATCGGCCCGCTTGGACTCTGGAGCGGTATTGCAAAGAAATCAAGTGGCAGGGATCGGGCGAATGTCGGAATCGTGGAATGAGAGAAGCCGGTTGAAGTGGGTTGGCGGAGTGATATGGGCGGCGGTCGGTGGCCTGGTGGTGACCGTATTGGTATCCATGTTGTTCTATCGCACCGGCGGTCTGTCGGACACGGTGCCGCCGGTGGTGCTGACCGGGGAGGCGTTGCAACTGGCGAGCGGCCAAGGCGGGCCAATACCAGCCGGCCTAGAGGTTCGCCAACCCGGCCCGGAGGGGTTGGCCGCTGTGCAAGGATTGGGTCGGTTGGCACGAGCGGCCGTGTATCGTCATCTCATCTGGCAAGTGGAGGGCTTGGCCCGAGGCCGCGAGCTGCGGCTGATCTGGATAACGTTGGCCGAACCGGACACGGTACGGGAGCTTGTATTGCCACCGACGGGGCCGGGTGGTGGGACGTTGGACCTGAGTTCGGAACCATACTGGCGGGATCGGATTGCCATGATTGGCTTGAGCACGTCGGGACCGCTTGCGCAACCGCTGGTGTTTCGTCGGCTGGAGTTGCGGCCGTCGGTACTCGGACTAACCGCACTCGCTCGCCTGGCATTCGATGAATGGACGACGTTCGAGAATTGGAGCCAGCGCTCCATCAATTTTGTGGCCGGCGCGCCGTTGGATGCACTGTTTCCGCCCGTGCTGATGGTCGCGCTTTGGATCGGGTTCAGCACGATTTTGTACGCGGTATTCAGCGGGTTGCGTGGGACGGTCGAGCGCCGGTGGTCGTATGTCACTCTATTTCTGGTGGGCTGGTTGCTGCTGGATGTGCGCTGGCAATGGGATTTGAGCCAGCGATTGGCCGGGACCGCGGTTCGGTTTGCTGGAAAAGGGGAAGACGAGCGGCGACTGGCGGATCTGGATGGCGATTTGTATCGGTTCTTGATGGAAGTCCGCCGGCGATTACCGGAGCAGCCAGCCCGGCTGTTTATCGTCAGTGCTGATCCTGGTGGCTTTTGGGCGGGAAGAGCCCGCTACCATCTGTTGCCGCATAACGACTTCATGAGATTTTCGCAGCCCCCCAGTGCCGGCACGGCGCGCAAGGGCGATTATATCCTCGTGCTATCGCCCTTGGCTGGAGTGCGCTATAGCCGCGAACATCGAGCGCTGGAGTGGGAAAATCAGCGCTTGCCAGCGGAGATGCTCCACGCGGAGGCGTCGCGTGGCGCGTTGTTCCGGGTTCAGGGAGAGTAGCGACGATGAGGTGGTGGTTCGTGGGCTTGGCACTGGGCTTGCCGTGGCTGGCCGGCGCTTTGAGCGTGCGCGGTGCTTGGCGCGGCGCGCCCGCTGGGGTCTGGCCGCTGGTGCTGGGCTATGGGTATGTTCTCGGGTTGCTGGCAGTCACGCTATTGCTACGGTTGCAGGCGGCGCTCGGTTTTTCGCCAAGCGCGGCCGGTCCCATGCTAGTGCTGATGGTGCTGGTGCTGGTCGGCGGCTGGCTGACGTGGCGCCGAGTCGAGCTTACTACCGACTTCGATCCGCCCGGAAACCGCTGGCGGGATCGACCACTCTGGGAGCGATTGCTGTTTGTATTACTGTTGGCTTGGCTCGGCTGGCGATTGATGGGATTGGCGCTGGAGATTTGGTGGCGGCCGATCTATCCATGGGATGCTTGGACAACCTGGACCGTTCGGCCGAAAGTCTGGGCCGAATTGCAGCGGTGGGTACCATTCGTCGATCTCCAACGCTGGTTGGCCGATCCCGGCGGCTCTGCCTACGCCATCGAAGCTTGGAATTATCCGATCACGGTGCCGCTGCTGACGTTGTGGCCAACGCTAGCTTTCGGCGCATGGAACGAAACGGCGGCCAATCTGCCCTGGTTTGGGGCGGCGCTGGCGTTAGGACTGGGCTTCTACGGGCAGACCCGGTTGTGGGGTGCGCCACCGTTGACTGCTTTGCTGTTTGTCTGGTTGCTACTGTCCTTGCCGGTACTGGATACCCATGTCGCCTTGGCCGGCTACGCCGATCTATGGATGGCGGTGGTTTTCAGCTTGGCCGCCATTGCGTTCTTGCAATGGTTGCGGAACGGTGACCGGCATCAAGGGGTTCTGGCGCTGTTGTTGGCCGTGGCATGCCCCCTCATCAAGCTGGAAGGCACGGTCTGGCTGCTGATGTTTTTGCCTCCCCTGATCGTTGTCGGGTTGCGAGGAGGGTGGTTATGGTTACTGGCGGTTGCCGTGGTGATGTTGAGTGTCGGCTGGTGGTCGATGGGGGGCATGGCCTTTCATGTGCCGGGTTTGGGCGAATTCCTGTTGCGGCCTAATTTGATTGAGATTCCTTATCTCGGGCGGTTCAATTTGGGTTATCACAACGTCTGGATTCCTGTGCTGAAGAACTTTTTTGTTTTGGCCAATTGGCACTTGTTGTGGTATCTGGTGTTGGTGGCGGTCGTGGTGGGAGCGCCGGCGTTGCGAGTGGATCGCTGGCGAAGGGTCGCAGCCGTTTTTATCGGATCTTGTCTGTTGATGCTGTTCGTATTGTTTTTTCTGACCGATGCTCAGCATTGGGCCGAGCAATACACCAGTATCAACCGAGTGTTCCTGCACGTTATACCGGCACTGTTGTTTTGGGTGATGACCGTTTTTGTCCCACCGGACGAGGCCAGCGAACGGCTGCCGTCAATCGCGACTCAAGCTTTAGCCAGCGGCGAGCAACCGACGGTATAGGGCAGCCACGGCGGCGGCGACCGGTTCGATGCCGAACTGCTCCTGCAAAGCGCTCACGCCGAATCGACCGAGAACGTTCCGCCGGGTAGGATCGCGTTGCAGTTCGCCCAGCGCAGCGGCAAGGGCTCTGGAATCCCCGATCGGCGTCAATAGACCATGGCCAGCCTCCCGCACCACCCAACCGGTTCCGGAACCGGCGATGTCGCTGACCACCACCGGTTTGCCGAAGCGCATCGCCTCCAGCAGCACCAGGCCGAAAGCTTCCGTGCGCTCCAGTGATGGCAGGCAGAGCACATCGCAACTGGCCAGCAGGGCATTGAGGTCGGTGTCGGGCTGAAATCCAGGTAAAACGACCCGGTCGCCGAGATCCATCGACTTGACGAGCGCCGCCAGTCGTTCCCGTCGGTCGCCAGTCCCCACGATGAGTACGCGACTGGCCGGCAATGCGGCGGCAGCCCGGATCAGGACTTCGTGGCCTTTGTAATAGGTCAGGCGACCGATGGCCAAGACCCGAAAACCCGCCTCGCCCCATAGTGCCGCCGCTCGCGCTTGCGCCGCCGGGTCTGGATCAGGGATACGGCTTGGATCGAGGCCGAGTGGGATAACGTGGCAACGTTCCCGCCAAGGTGCCAGCGCCGCGCTGGCGTCCAAATACGGGGGCGAGGTCGCGATGATCGCCTGACTGGCAGCCAGCAGCCGTTGCTCCAGCGGCCGGTACAGGCGATAGGCCAGCGCCAGCCGCCGATCGATCAGCGAGGCCACCACATCGGCATGCCAGTGGACGACCCAGGGGAGGCGGCGAGCGGCTGTCGATGCCATCACCCAGAATGCCGAGGTATTCGGTAGGTGAAGATGGAGCAAATCGGGCCGGAATTCGCGGAGGATCCGATTCAGCCAGAACGGGAATGCCGGACTAAGCGGAGCGTAGAGCAGCTGTCCGAAGCACGGTGCCCGGTAAATGGGGAGTGGGTCGACTGATGCCGGCCATTGTCCCCTTCGTCCAGGCCGTTCGTGATGGACCAGCGCCGCCGAGGTGACCCCCTGCGCTTGCAGCGCCGGTAATAAATCGGCCAGGAAATGCTCCATGCCGCCAGCGAACGGCGGATAATATTTGCCGACATGCAAGACACGCATTACGAATTTTGGATCCCATCTGCCGAAGCGTTGGATGGGTTTTCCGCTGTTTCCGTCTCCAACGTCGCCTCTATTTTCGATAGGGGTCCGTATGCTTCCAGCATCGCGACCCGTTGTGCCAGACGACGGATCAGGCGTTCCTGCCGGGAGCGTTCCAAATCCATGGTCAGGATCTTGAGCAATAGCAATCCCAGTCCCAGCACGATAGCCAGAATCGGCGGATACCGGACGCCCAGATAGACCGCCAGGTAATCGAACAGTCGTGGAAAAAAGCCTAGCATCCCAACGGTCGCGGCCGCGCCGATCCACCAGATCGCATAAGGTCCATGCAGGTGGTCACGCCGGACCAGCCATAGGATGACGGCGGCGATAAAAGCCCCGATCACCATTGAGGTGATTTGGTAAGTAATCATCAATCTAGATTCTCGGAAACCATATAAAACTTCCTCTCTCGGGGCAAAGGTAAGGGCGAGGGTTTGTTTTCAATCGCGCGACCCTTTGGGGAACCGAGATCAAACGCCTCTCAGTCGTCCAGCGTGGTAAATGTGCGGCCGTGACCGATCCGCGCGAGGCAGAGCACGCTGGTTTGCAGCATGTATTGTCCTACGACCCACCAGGAACGGAACACTCGCGAGGTGCCGCGCAGCCGCGGTTGCATCGAAACCGGCACTTCGGCGACCCGCAACCCTTTGCGACGCAGGATCAAGAGTACGCCGACATCCTGATAGTCGAGCAAACTGGCTTCTGGGCAGGCCAGCACAGTCATGGCCGCGTGATTGTAGGCCCGAAAACCGGAGGTGATATCCTCCAGCTTCAAACCGGTGAGCCATCGAAAATAAGACCAAGCAATGCGGCGGGCGCGACTGGCGCGTTCGGGATAAGCACCGATGGTGACATCCGCTTGATTGGCCAAGACAGGCTTGAGGAGCTCGCCGATGCAGTCCGGTTCGTGTTGGCCGTCGGCATCGAGCGTGACGGCGGTCCGGTAACCTTGGTGCAAGGCATAACGCAAGCCCGTCTGAATCGCGCCCCAAGCGCCGAGTTGTAGGGTCAGCGGCAAGATAGTGGCGCCCGCATCGCGGGCGATCCGCGCTGTCGCATCGGTACTGCAATCGTCGATGACCACGACCGAGCAATTCCAACGCTGTTTGATCTGGTTAACGAGGGCACCGATCGTGGTTTCCTCGTTGAAGGCGGGGATAAGGGTGATCAGGTGGTCAGGTCGAGCCATCGACTGGTTTTTAGCGCGGAGCCTCGGTTTGAAAACCGATGGATTCCATCGGCATCGCTGCAAGCTGGGGACGAGGATGATGGATTCATGTTGTGTTGGACGCTACCGGTCGGCCAAAGGAGCCACGGGGTGGTACCTGCTTTTCAATAGCTGTCACTAACCGGTAGTGTCCGATTTCATTGGATTCATGGCAAGGGGTCTTGGCAACCAAATCGCCCGCGAACAGTCTCTATACTGGATTTAAAATCGCGATTAAACCAACAGACTTCGGTGAATAGGAGGACTTAGACGATGTATCTGTGCATGTGCAAGGGGGTTTCTGACCAGCAAATCCGGCAGGCTGTCGAACAAGGTGCTCGCACCGTCGGAGAGATGAGCCTCCGATTTGGGGTAGGCATCGAGTGTGGCAAGTGCATCGATGGTATTCGGGAATTTCTCGACACCTGCCTGACTGGATCGCCAGCCTCGGCGGACGCAAATCCCTTGCCCGCTGGCGATGCGGCCAAGTCAGCCTCGGCGGATGCCGTGCCAACGGCGGGCGTCTTGGAACCTGCGCCTCAGCGGGCCGCCTGGTTCGCCATCGATTTGTGACGTTCCCGGTATCCGTCAACGCGATACCGATCGGTCGCCGCTAATGGACTCCTGTCGTTCATGGTTTCGTGTTACGATTTTACAATTGTGTTTCCCATCCAAGGCGGCGCGATTTTACCCGAGCGCGCCTGCCATGCCCAGGTAACCAGAACGAAAAACTCAGGGGAGTCGCCATGCTGATCTACAACCTGTTTCCCTTACTGGCCGGTCCCTGCGGAGATTGGGAACCGCATCTTGAACGGGCCGCTAATATGGGTTTTGACTGGGTGTTCGTCAACCCGGTCCAGAAGCCGGGGAGTTCGGGTAGCCTGTACTCGATCGCTGACTATTTCCAATTGAATCCGCTGCTGGTCGACCAGGGTTCCAAGCTCACTCCTGACCAGCAAATGCAGGCGACGCTCGCTGCGGCCGATAAACTCGGCCTCAAGGTAATGGTGGATCTGGTCATCAACCACTGTGCCTTTGACTCCGACCTGACCCGCCAGCATCGAGAATGGTTCGTTTTGGAAGACGGCAATATCGCCCATCCGTTCTGCATGGAGGACGGGCATAAAGTAGTGTGGGGCGATCTGGCGCGCTTCAATCATCAGCACACTTCCGATCCTGAAGGGCTCTACCGCTATTTTTACCAGATCATCGAGTATTTGTTGCAATTGGGCTTCAAAGGATTCCGTTGCGACGCCGCCTACCAGATTCCGGGGAACCTGTGGGGCCGGCTGATTCGTGAAATCCGCCAAAAATATCCTGACACGATTTTCACCGCCGAGACCTTGGGCTGCACCGCCGATCAGACCAAGCAAACTGCCCAGGCCGGTTTCGATTTCGTGTTCAACAGTTCCAAGTGGTGGGATTTCCATGGCAACTGGTTGATGGAGCAGTATCAGCTGGTGCGCGAGATCGCGCCATCGATCAGTTTTCCCGAAAGCCATGATACCGAGCGCTTATTCCAAGAGGTCAACGGTAACGTAGAGGCGATGAAGCAGCGCTATCTGTTCGCTGCTCTGTTCTCGGCCGGCGTGATGATCCCGATCGGCTTTGAGTACGGATTCCGTCGTCGCTTGCACGTTGTCAATACCCGGCCGAATGATTGGGAACAGCCGAACGTCGATTTATGCGATTTCATTGCCCGCGTCAACGCGGTGAAGCGTCAGTACCAGATCTTCCAGGAAGAGTGTCCGACGAGTGTACTGCCCTACCAGAATCCGAATATTCTGTTGATGTGGAAAGCCTCGGCTAAAACGCACGAAGAGGCATTGGTCATCCTCAATAAGGATCCCTGGAATCACCAATACTTCTATGCCGAGAACCTGAGTACCTACATTCAGGCAGGCGCACCGCTTTTCGATGTTTCCCCTGAGTATCCCCTGGAGTACATCCCGCGACCTTTTGCCTACGATTTGCGGCCTGGGCAAGCGTTTGTCCTGGTGACCAGTCGCGACCATCTTCCGCACTAGAACCAAGGGCTCGGTCACGGCCCGAGCCTCGATCAAAGTGTTCCTGGACCGCCTCGCTGCTGCCCGGAATCTTAAATTTTAAGGATGGATTGTTATGTACATCGTACAAATCGCTCCCGAATGTGCCCCTGTAGCAAAAGTCGGCGGACTGGGCGATGTGGTATTCGGTCTGAGCCGGGAATTGGAAATCCGTGGTAATGAGGTTCACATCATCCTGCCGAAATACGACTGCATGCGTTATGACCAGGTCTGGGGATTGCAGATCAGCATGAAAGATCTGTGGGTGCCCTGGTATAACAGCGCTGTCCACTGCTCGGTATGGTTCGGCTTCGTTCACGGTCGCAAATGCTTTTTCATTGAGCCGCATTCCCAGGATAATTTCTTTAATCGAGGCCATTTTTATGGCTTCTCCGATGATGTCAGCCGGTTCGCGTTCTTCAGCAAGGCGGCACTGGAGTTCCTGCTCAAGGACAACCGCCGGCCCGATATTATCCATTGCCATGATTGGCAGACTGGTTTGGTGCCGGTTCTACTATTCGAACAGTACGCTCATGCCGGAATGCATTGGCAGCGGGTCTGTTACACTATTCACAATTTTAAGCATCAGGGTCTGACCGGAGAATACGTGTTGTGGGCTACCGGTCTAACCAACATTTCGCACTACTTCAATTTCGACCGCCTGCGCGATAACTATAACCACACCGCTGTCAACCTGATGAAGGGCGGCATTGTCTATTCCAACTTCGTGACCACGGTGTCGCCGACCCACGCTCATGAGGCGCGTTTCACCGATCAAGGCAGCGGGTTGAACCATAGCCTGAACGTGCATCAGGCCAAGTTCGGTGGAGTGCTGAACGGCATCGATTACGACGTGTGGAATCCGGAGGTCGACCCGCATATTCCCAGCCGCTACGGCATCGATACTCTGGATCAGAAGTACGCCAACAAAGATGCCTTGCGCGACCGATTGTGGCTACGCAAGGATTTCAAGCCGATCATCGCTTACGTGGGCCGGCTGGATAGCCAAAAAGGCGTTCATCTGATCCATCACGCCATTTTTTACGCCTTGCGCCACAACGCTCAGTTCGTGTTACTTGGCTCGAGTCCCGAACCACACACCAACCAACATTTCTGGAACCTCAAGCGGCATCTCAACGATAATCCCGATTGCCATCTCGAATTGGGTTTCAACGAGGAATTATCGCACCTGATCTATGCCGGGGCGGACATGATCGTCATGCCCAGCCTGTTCGAGCCGTGCGGCTTGACCCAAATGATCGCGCTGAAGTACGGCACGTTGCCCATCGTGCGCGAAGTCGGTGGTCTGAAGGACACGGTGTTCGACAAGGATTACTCCTCCAAACCATTCGAGGAACGCAACGGCTTCGTGTTCCAGGGTGCTGACCACGCTGGCATCGAATCGGCCATACACCGTGCCATCGGCTTGTGGTTCGCGTATCCGGACGATTTCCGCCGAATGATGGTCCACGGAATGAGCTACGATTATTCGTGGTGCCGACCCGGGCAGGATTACTTGAACATCTACGAGTACATCCGCTGCAAGTAGGGACCGTTTCGAGCGAGCGAGCGAGCGCTACTCGCTTATTCCCACAGTCCAGCCAGTACAGGAGAATGTTACGCATGAGCCAGCTTCCGGAATACGTCGATGGGTTGCCGAACATCTGTGGTTCGGAATCCCTGGTGGAAGAAACGCTGCGCGCTAGCCGCGACCAGCCGGTTTTCCTACCGGAAAGCCGGATCGATTTCGGGCGTATTCGCTCGGCTTGCGCTATCGCCCTCCATATGCACCAACCGCTAATCCCGGCGGGTGGCGGTGATTTGCACACGGCGGGGATCATCAGCAACCTCCAGTACATGATGGAAAACCAGGGGATCGGCGACAACTATAACGCGCCCGTTTTTCACTGGTGCTACAAACGCATCGGCGAGTTCGTCCCGCAGTTAATCAACGAGGGCAAGGAGCCTCGAGTGATGCTGGAGTATTCCGGGACCTTGTTTCACGGTCTGCGCGCCATGGGGCTGCACGATGTGTTCGATGCGCTCAAAAACGCCACCTGTAATCCACAGTACCGGCGGGGCGTTGAATGGCTGGGTTGTCCATGGGGTCACGCGGTGGCGCCTTCGACCCCGGCTCAGGATTTTCGGTTGCATGTCAAGGCTTGGCAGCACCATTTCGCGGCTATCTTTGGGTTGGAAGCCCTGACGCGAGTGCGCGGATTTTCACCCTCGGAAATGGCGTTACCCAACCATCCCGATACCGCTTACGAATATATCAAAACGCTGGTGGATTGCGGCTATCAGTGGGTGCTGGTGCAAGAGCACACGGTGGAGCGGCCGGAAAACGGCCATGGTCCGGAGAAGAAGCACCTGCCGCATCGGCTGGTCTGCACCAACTCCAAGGGCGATACCGTCAGCATCATCGCCATCGTCAAGACCCAAGGTAGCGATACCAAGTTGGTGGCGCAAATGCAGCCGTATTACGAAGCCAAGGGTCTGTCGCGCTGGGAGTTGGCCGGCAAGTCGGTGCCGCCCCTGGTGACCCAAATCGCCGATGGCGAGAATGGTGGGGTGATGATGAACGAGTTTCCCGGCATGTTCTTCCAGGTGATGAATGAGGCGTCGGGCTCGGACGTGCCGATGATGAACGCCACCGAGTACTTGGAACACCTGTTCGCGTCGGGGATCAAGGAAAGCGATTTGCCCGTACTCCAGCCCCTGTTCCAGAAACGGATCTGGGATCGTTTCCAGCCGGGCGGTGGACCAGAGAAATTGGAAAAAGTCATCGCCGAATTGAAAAAGGAAGATGGCCGCTTTCACATGGAAGGCGGTAGTTGGACCAACGATATCTCTTGGGTCAGAGGCTACGATAACGTGCTCGGTCCGATGGAAAAGGCCAGCTCGCAATTTTACGAAAAAGTGTTGAAACCAGCCGTGCCCACCAGCAATGCACGCTATCGCAACGCGCTGTTTCACCTAATGTGTTCCCAGACCAGTTGCTACCGGTACTGGGGGCAAGGGTTGTGGACCGACTACGGCCGAGAAATCTGCCGACGGGCCGGCGCCATCGTCGAGAGCGATTTTTAATTTTTCGGGGCATTCAGCCACGGCCGTTCCCGATTTATCATTATAAAAAATGTGGTGACAGGCGACGCGGGGGATTCGCCGCCCGTCACCGTCGCCCGTCACCGGAGGAGGCTGAATCATGGCGAACACCCTTTATCATGCCCTGATGCTGAACCTGCATCAGCCGCATGGCAATCTCGAGCATCTATTGGAACGCAATGAATGGGAAGCCAAAGAAATCCTGTTCGCGATGGATCGGATTCCCCGTTCGCTAGAGGATTACCCGGATGTCGGTCGGTTGCACCTGGCTCTGTCCGGAACGTTGTTGGAAACGTTAACCCATTCGGAATTTCAGAGTCGGGCCTACGGGATCGTTGATTGCGATTCGCTGCTCGCACGGTTACGGAATACCCAAGTCATCGACATGTTGGGCACGGGCTACTATCACCCGGTCATGCCACTGATTCCGCCAGCCGATTGGGAGGCGCATCTGGAACGGTGGCGCGGAATCGCCCGCCGCCAGTTCTTCAACAGCGATTTTCAGGGATTCTGGCCGCCCGAGATGGGGTTTTGCATGGAAATGATTCCCCTGTTACGGCGCCTTGGCTATCGCTTCGTGCTGGTGGACAGCGAGCACGTTCAGCCGGTGGGAACCCTGGGCTGGGAGGAGTTACGCTATCGACCCCACGTCGCCCGCTTTGGCGGCGAAGAGATCATTGTCATCGTGCGTGACCGGGATTTATCGAATGCTCAGGAGTCGGGCATGGAGTTGGAATGGTTTGATCGGGAAGTCCGGGAACGCACTAAGAATTGCGATTTTACCCCGTTGGTGACAACCTGCACCGACGGGTTGAGCGGAGGCTGGTTCCGCAACGTCACTCCCGGCAGCAATTTCTGGGATGCATTCTACAAGCCGTTAATGGAAAAAGCCCGGACCGGGGAAACCACCATTCAACCGATCTTTATCAAGGATTATCTCAGCCGATTCGGTGTCGGCGGTGAGGTCACGGTCGGGCCGGGCGCGTGGAATACCGGCTGGCACGACGGTCGCGACTTCGTGCAATGGGCGGGCACACCGGCTCAGAAGGATGCGCTGACCCGAGTGGATGAGATCAGCCAGGCGGTGCAAGCGGCGCTGAGCAACGCTACCCATATCGGTTCGCGCAATCCCGAATTGCTGGGGTTGCTAGAGGAAGCGCGCTGGCGGGTGTTGCGCGCGGAAACCAGTTGCAATTTCTTCTGGGGCGATGCCTGGGTTATGCGCTGTCACGCCGATCTCGATCAGGCCTGTGAGTGCCTGGAACGAGCTAATTCCTGCTTCCGCTGAGTTTAGAGGGTGGGGTGATGGTGGAGGCTGATTGGAGATCAGGAGTCTCGCTGCTTAGAGCATCTCTCGAATCGCATCACGCAGTTTGGGCATATCCAGCAACCCGAGCCGATAGTGCGCGATTCGGCCTTCCGGTGAGATCAGCACCGAAGTGGGCGTCAGGCGAACATCATCGAATGCCCGAGCGATGTGTTCTTGGGTATCCAGCACGATAGGGTAGGGGATCTGTCGTTGCTCGACCATCGCCCGCACTTGGTCGGGGGGATCGTAGGCCATTGCCACGCCGATGATTTCCAATCCCTTGGGATGCAGCTCCCGGTATAGTTCGACCAGATGGGGGATTTCCTCGGTGCAAGACGGGCAGGTGGTCGCCCAGAAAGTGACCAACACCGGCTTGCCGCGTAGCTGCTCCAGCGTCAGGGTGCGGCCGTCGAGCGTCTGGCCGACGAGCGGCGGAGCCTCGCGCAGGCCGGTGGGCATAAGCCAAACCGCGGCAGCAGCGATGACTACCGCCAGGGCGATGCCAGCAACGAGGGTTTCCTTGTTCGGCTTCATGGATCAACCTCCTGCAAGTCGAGATGCGTGGGGAGTCGCCACCCGACGGAATGGGACCGCTGCCAACGCCAAAAGTTACCTCGCCGACGCGTTCGCCAACAGAGATTGGCTTGCATGAGGTGGCCGGCTCCGTATCATACCGACTTTTACCTAACCGAGTGCGGGTGAATTGCGGTCATGATCAAAGCGGGCATTGTCGGCGGAACGGGTTATACCGGGGTTGAATTGCTGCGATTGTTGGCCGTGCATCCGGCGGTCGAGCTGGCGGTCATCACTTCGCGCGGTGAGAAGGGCATCAAAGTCGCTGACTTATTTCCCAATCTGCGCGGCCGGGTCAATCTCGCCTTTGTCGAGCCGGACGATGCCGTACTGAAAGAGTGCGACGTGGTGTTTTTCGCCACGCCCAACGGCACTGCCATGAAAATGGTGCCAACGTTGTTGAAGGCCGGTGTCAAGGTCATCGATCTCGCTGCGGATTTTCGGCTCCGCCAGTTGGTGGATTGGGAGCAGTGGTACGGGATGCCGCACGCCTGTCCCGAGCTACTGACGGAGGCGGTTTACGGTTTGCCCGAGGTCAATCGCGATGCCATCCGCAAGGCGCGGCTGGTTGCTAACCCCGGCTGCTATCCGACGGCGGTGCAACTCGGGTTTCTCCCTCTGCTGGAAGCGGGCGTGATCGACCCGGAATCATTGATCGCCGATGCCAAGTCCGGAGTGAGCGGTGCCGGCCGCAAGGCCGAGGTGGGGCTCCTGTTATGCGAGGCTAGCGATAGCTTCAAGGCGTACAACGTGCCGGCACATCGGCACTGGCCGGAAATTCGCCAAGGTTTGGCAACAGTGGCCGGCAGGCCGGTGGATCTGGTGTTCGTACCCCACCTGACTCCGATGATTCGCGGTATTCACGCCACCCTGTATGCGACTCTGACCGATCCGAACGTGGATTTGCAGGGGCTGTTCGAGAACCGTTATGCCGCTGAACCGTTCGTGGACGTGTTGCCGCCGCAATCCCACCCCGAGACTCGCGGCGTGCGCGGCGCGAACCAGTGTCGGTTGGCGGTGCATCGGCCGCGCAATGGCAAAACCGTGGTGGTGTTGTCGGTGATCGATAACTTGGTCAAGGGTGCGGCCGGCCAAGCAGTACAAAACATGAATTTGATGTTTGGGTTGTCGGAGAGCGCCGGGTTGGAGGGCATCGCGCTGCTGCCCTGACGCCAATATCCATTCAAGCTGTCAGGGGTTGCCAAACTATTCTTGACCCAAAAGGTCAAGAATTGGACAATGCATTATCGGTTTTTTAAGAGGATAGACCCATGAGTGCCATCGCCGAAACCTTTACTCCCACCGAAAGCCCGCTGCTATTTACCGACGCTGCCGCGTTGAAAGTCAAAGGCCTGCTGGCAGAGGAGGCGAATCCTAACCTGATGCTGCGGGTATTTATCTCCGGCGGCGGCTGTTCTGGGTTCCAGTACGGCTTTACCTTCGATGAAGCCTTAGGTGACGGCGATACCGTGGTGGAAAATCAGGGTGTAAAGCTGTTGATCGATCCGATGAGTTTTCAATATCTAGTCGGCGCCGAAATCGATTATACCGAGGGGTTGGAAGGCGCACAGTTTGTCATCCGTAATCCGAATGCCGTCACCACTTGCGGTTGCGGCTCCTCTTTCTCCGCTTGATTCTGATCCGTCCGAGCAGGCTGCAAAGCTGCTCGGACGGATTCCTGCCCTTGGATACAAACCCGTCGACGGCTGTCCGTCACGAGTGAGTGGGTTCCGAACAGCGAAATTTAAAGCGTAGCGGCACCAGCATGGTTTGTTAGAATCCTCGTTTTTTGAGGAATACCCATGCACTCGCTAGACGAATCGCTGGAATTAATCAAGCGCGGCGCGGTAGATCTCCTGCTTGAAGAGGAGTTGGTCGATCGCCTGAAGACCGGCCGACCGCTGCGAGTCAAGGCCGGCTTCGATCCGACCGCACCCGATTTACATCTGGGCCATACAGTCCTGATCAACAAGCTCCGCCAATTTCAGGAACTCGGCCATCACGTCATATTTCTGATCGGTGATTTTACCGGGATGATCGGCGATCCAACCGGCAAAAATATCACACGCAAGCCATTGACAAGGGATGAGATTCTGGCGAATGCCCAGACCTACAGGGAACAGGTGTTCAAAATTCTCGATCCCGAACGAACCGAGGTGCTGTTTAACTCAACCTGGTTCGACAAGATGGCTCCGGCCGATTTTATCCACCTGGCCGCCAAGCACACCGTAGCCCGCATGTTGGAGCGGGATGATTTCGGCAAGCGCTACGCCAGCGGCCAACCCATCGCGATCCACGAGTTTCTCTATCCATTGGTGCAGGGTTACGATTCGGTCGCTATACAGGCAGATGTTGAACTAGGTGGTACCGATCAGAAATTTAATTTATTGGTAGGCCGCGAGCTACAGAAACACTATGGTCAGCCACCACAGATCGTGCTGACTATGCCAATTCTGGAAGGCTTGGACGGCGTGCAAAAGATGTCGAAATCCTTGGGCAACTATATCGGCATCCATGATGAGCCAAACGATATGTTCGGTAAGCTGATGTCGATTTCCGATGAACTGATGTGGCGTTACTTCGAGCTGCTCAGCTTCCGGCCGACCCGCGAGATTGCCGAGTGGCGACAGCAGGTCTCCAAGGAAGGTCTCAATCCACGAGATGTCAAATTCAAGCTGGCCGAGGAGTTGGTTGCACGGTTCCATGGTGTCGAGGCTGGCCAGCGGGCTTTGGCGGCTTTCGTCGAGCGGTTTCAGAAAGGTGCCTTGCCGGAGGATATGCTTGAGGTGCAGGTTCGATCCCGTGAGGGGCGGTTGCCCATCGCCAACTTGCTCAAGGACGCAGGTCTGACGGACAGCACTTCCGAAGCGCTGCGGTTGATCCAGCAGGGCGCGGTACGCATCGATGGCGAGCGAGTCGGCAGTCGAGATCTCGAACTAATCGCGGGTAACCGCCATGTTTGTCAAGTCGGTAAACGGCGGATAGCACGGGTTTGGGTGCTTTGAGGAGCAGAATTGAAAATTCTACTCCAGAGGTGTTGACAGAAATATTTCCGTCTCTATAATTCGCGCTTCTTGAGATCACGGCAGTCGATGTGATCGAGGAGACGGGGAGCTAGGACAGTGATTTCCCTGGTTTTGCTGGAATGGAATTGCAGCTCGGTTGATGTTCCGCTGCCATCGGGGTAGCGTGAAAATACGTTCCTTCAAAGAGAGGATAGGTTGTTGTGGAGGGGGCTTGCGGGTGATGGGTAGCCTGCGAGTTCACTGGAGGGATTTTCGTAGTGCTGCGATTTGCGGTGCTGTGGGGATTCTGAAGGGATTTTTGGGCGAAGAGTTTTGAAGTAATGAAGTTATAGAGCGAAGAGTTGAACTGAAGAGTTTGATCCTGGCTCAGATTGAACGCTGGCGGCATGCCTAACACATGCAAGTCGAACGGGGGTAGCGATACCCTAGTGGCGGACGGGTGAGTAACGCGTAGGAATCTGCCCCGTAGTGGGGGACAACCTGGGGAAACCCAGGCTAATACCGCATGAGCTCGGGAGAGGAAAGCGGGGGACCTTCGGGCCTCGCGCTATGGGATGAGCCTACGTCCGATTAGCTAGTTGGCGGGGTAAGGGCCCACCAAGGCGATGATCGGTAGCTGGTCTGAGAGGACGATCAGCCACACTGGGACTGAGACACGGCCCAGACTCCTACGGGAGGCAGCAGTGGGGAATATTGGACAATGGGCGCAAGCCTGATCCAGCAATGCCGCGTGGGTGAAGACGGCCTGCGGGTTGTAAAGCCCTTTAGGCGGGGAGGAACGGCGTCGTGCGAACAGTGCGGCGTTCTGACGTTACCCGCGGAATAAGCACCGGCTAACTCCGTGCCAGCAGCCGCGGTAATACGGAGGGTGCGAGCGTTAATCGGAATTACTGGGCGTAAAGCGTGCGTAGGCGGTTTGGTCAGTCAGCCGTGAAAGCCCCGGGCTTAACCTGGGAATGGCGGTTGAGACGGCTGGACTTGAGTGGGCTAGAGGATCGTGGAATTCCGGGTGTAGCGGTGAAATGCGTAGAGATCCGGAGGAACACCGATGGCGAAGGCAGCGGTCTGGGGCCACACTGACGCTGAGGCACGACAGCGTGGGGAGCAAACAGGATTAGATACCCTGGTAGTCCACGCGGTAAACGATGAGCACTAGACGTCGGGCGGGTGACCGTCCGGTGTCGCAGCTAACGCGCTAAGTGCTCCGCCTGGGGAGTACGGCCGCAAGGTTGAAACTCAAAGGAATTGACGGGGGCCCGCACAAGCGGTGGAGCATGTGGTTTAATTCGATGCAACGCGCAGAACCTTACCTGGCCTTGACATCCGGGGAACCCCCAGAGATGGGGGGTGCCGAAAGGAGCCCCGAGACAGGTGCTGCATGGCTGTCGTCAGCTCGTGTCGTGAGATGTTGGGTTAAGTCCCGCAACGAGCGCAACCCTTGTCCCTAGTTGCCAGCGGTTCGGCCGGGAACTCTAGGGAGACTGCCGGTGATAAACCGGAGGAAGGTGGGGATGACGTCAAGTCATCATGGCCCTTACGGCCAGGGCCACACACGTGCTACAATGGGCGGTACAAAGGGTCGCGAACCCGTGAGGGGGAGCCAATCCCAAAAAGCCGCTCGCAGTCCGGATCGGAGTCTGCAACCCGACTCCGTGAAGTCGGAATCGCTAGTAATCGCGGATCAGCACTGCCGCGGTGAATACGTTCCCGGGCCTTGTACACACCGCCCGTCACACCATGGGAGTTGGCGGCACCAGAAGTCGGTGGCTTAACCTTCGGGAGGGCGCTGACCACGGTGTGGTCAATGACTGGGGTGAAGTCGTAACAAGGTAGCCGTAGGGGAACCTGCGGCTGGATCACCTCCTTTAACGAGAGCTCATGACGCGCGAGCCCCCTCCACAACGACCTATCGACAGCCGAGCGCGGGTCTGTAGCTCAGGCGGTTAGAGCGCACCCCTGATAAGGGTGAGGTCGGTGGTTCGAGTCCACCCAGACCCACCAACCGTGGGGCCATAGCTCAGCCGGGAGAGCACCGGCTTTGCAAGCCGGGGGTCGGCGGTTCGAACCCGCCTGGCTCCACCACCCGACCGATTGGACCGCTCTGGCCTGCTGGACCCGACCCGATACCTCAACTCATCATGGACTGGCGCGGTACCCCGCGACGAGTAACCGAGAGAGTTGCGGTATCGGCTCAACGCCACCCGCCCGATTCCAACGAATCGGAAGCGGATAGCTCTTTAACAATGTGGAAGGTGCGATGCATCGAAAGCGTACGGACTCATCCCGAGTTCGTGCGCGGTAGTGAAAAGGCGAGGCCCGCCACTCCAGCCCCCGCAGGGGTTGGGGTTGGCGGATCAAGTGACCAAGCGCATGCGGTGGATGCCTTGGCGACCACAGGCGATGAAAGACGTGGCAGCCTGCGAAAAGCTCCGGGGAGTTGGCAAATAAGCGTTGATCCGGAGATCTCTGAATGGGGAAACCCACCCGTAAGGGTATCCCGGCCCCAATCCATAAGGCCGGGAAGCGAACCCGGGGAACTGAAACATCTCAGTACCCGGAGGAACAGAAATCAACCGAGATTCCGCCAGTAGCGGCGAGCGAACGCGGAACAGCCACCGGCAGCTAACCATCGGGTTAGGAGAACGGCCTGGAAAGGCCGGCCACAGCGGGTGACAGCCCCGTATCCGACAACCCGATGGCGAGACTAAGGCCGGGACAAGTAAGGCGGGGCACGTGAAACCCTGTCCGAACATGGGGGGACCATCCTCCAAGGCTAAATACTCGTGGTCGACCGATAGCGAACCAGTACCGTGAGGGAAAGGCGAAAAGAACCCCGGCGAGGGGAGTGAAATAGAACCTGAAACCGCATGCGTGCAAGCAGTCGGAGCCCCTACGGGGGTGACGGCGTACCTTTTGTATAATGGGTCAGCGACTTACTTTCAGTGGCGAGCTTAACCGGTAGGGGAAGCGCAGGGAAACCGAGTCCGAATAGGGCGCACAGTCGCTGGGAGTAGACCCGAAACCGAGCGATCTATCCATGACCAGGCTGAAGGTGGGGTAACACCCACTGAAGGGCCGAACCCACGTCTGTTGAAAAAGCCGGGGATGAGTTGTGGATCGGAGTGAAAGGCTAATCAAGCTCGGAGATAGCTGGTTCTCCCCGAAAGCTATTGAGGTAGCGCCTCGCGTCTCACTCCCGGGGGTAGAGCACTGTTTCGGCTAGGGGGCCATCCCGGCTTACCAACCCGAGGCAAACTCCGAATACCGGGAAGTGCAATCGCGGGAGACACACGGCGGGTGCGAACATCCGTCGTGAAGAGGGAAACAACCCAGACCGCCAGCTAAGGCCCCCAAATTGCGGCTCAGTGGGAAACGAGGTGGGAAGGCCCAGACAGCCAGGAGGTTGGCTTAGAAGCAGCCATCCTTTAAAGAAAGCGTAATAGCTCACTGGTCGAGTCGGCCCGCGCGGAAGATTCACCGGGGCTTAAGCCGCATGCCGAAGCTGCGGAGGCCGCAAGGCCTGGTAGGGGAGCGTTCCGTACACCGTCGAAGGTTCACCGTGAGGTGGGCTGGAGGTATCGGAAGTGCGAATGCTGACATAAGTAACGATCATGCGGGTGAAAACCCCGCACGCCGTAAGCCCAAGGGTTCCTGCGCAACGTCAATCGGCGCAGGGTGAGTCGGCCCCTAAGGCGAGGCCGAAAGGCGTAGTCGATGGGAAACCGGTTAACAATCCGGTACTGACGCGAACTGCGATGGGGGGACGGAGAAGGCTAAACCAGCCGGCGATTGGTAGTGCCGGTTCAAGCACGTAGGCAGGCCGATCAGGCAAATCCGATCGGTCAATGCCGAGATGCGACGACGAGCCCATTAGGGCGAAGTGGTCCATGCCCAGCTCCCGGGAAAAGCCTCTAAGCCATAGGTTCGCGCCACCCGTACCCCAAACCGACACAGGTGGGCGAGGAGAGCATCCTCAGGCGCTGGAGAGAACTCGGGTGAAGGAACTCGGCAAACTAGCACCGTAACTTCGGGAGAAGGTGCGCCCGCAGTAGGTGAAAGCCCTCGCGGCTGGAGCTGAGGCGGGCCGCAGTGACCAGGTGGCTGCGACTGTTTACTAAAAACACAGCACTCTGCCAACACGAAAGTGGACGTATAGGGTGTGACGCCTGCCCGGTGCCGGAAGGTTAAGTGATGGGGTCAGCGCAAGCGAAGCTCTTGATCGAAGCCCCGGTAAACGGCGGCCGTAACTATAACGGTCCTAAGGTAGCGAAATTCCTTGTCGGGTAAGTTCCGACCTGCACGAATGGCGTAACGATAGCCACACTGTCTCCACCCGAGACTCCGTGAAATTGAACTCGCTGTGAAGATGCAGCGTACCCGCGGCAAGACGGAAAGACCCCGTGAACCTTTACTACAGCTTTGCACTGGACTTTGCGCTTTCTTGTGTAGGATAGGTGGGAGGCTTGGAAGCCGGGACGCCAGTTCCGGTGGAGCCAACCTTGAAATACCACCCTGGAACGCTCGAGGTTCTAACCTCGGACCCTTATCGGGTTCAGGGACCGTGCATGGTGGGTAGTTTGACTGGGGCGGTCTCCTCCCAAAGAGTAACGGAGGAGCACGAAGGTACCCTCAGCGCGGTCGGAAATCGCGCACTGAGTGCAAAGGCAAAAGGGTGCTTGACTGCGAGACGGACAGGTCGAGCAGGTGCGAAAGCAGGTCTTAGTGATCCGGTGGTTCCGTATGGAAGGGCCATCGCTCAACGGATAAAAGGTACTCCGGGGATAACAGGCTGATACCGCCCAAGAGTCCATATCGACGGCGGTGTTTGGCACCTCGATGTCGGCTCATCACATCCTGGGGCTGTAGTCGGTCCCAAGGGTATGGCTGTTCGCCATTTAAAGTGGTACGCGAGCTGGGTTTAGAACGTCGTGAGACAGTTCGGTCCCTATCTGCCGCGGGCGTTGGAGCGTTGCGGGGAGCTGTTCCTAGTACGAGAGGACCGGAATGGACGGACCTCTGGTGTGCCGGTTGTCCTGCCAAGGGCATCGCCGGGTAGCCACGTCCGGACGGGATAACCGCTGAAAGCATCTAAGCGGGAAGCCCCCCCCAAGATGAGCGCTCCCGAGTCCTTGAGACTCCTCAAGGTCCGTGGAAGACCACCACGTGGATAGGCGTGGCGGTGGACGCGCGGTAACGCGTGCAGCCGACCCGTACTAATCGACCGTGCGGCTTGATCCGCCAACACCCAACCCCTGCCCGGCGTCTTTCGCTAGGCTCGGGTTCCGCCTCGCCGCATCGCACCTCCACCCCCTTTTCGCCTGGCGACCCTAGCGCGTGGGAACCACCCGATCCCATCCCGAACTCGACCGTGAAACCGCGCCGCGCCTATGATCGTGCGAGATCTACTCGCGCTAAAGTCGGTCATCGCCAGGCTCCTTATGAAACCCCCTCTTGCATGGCAAAGGGGGTTGGTTTTTTATGGACCGAGGGCTGTCAGTTTTTGAACGTTACCTGATATCCGCTTGTCCATCATTGAAAAAATTGTTATAAGCGTACGAATTTCGCGAGTACGGTTTAGCGTTTGGAGATAATCCGATGTCCAGAGTTTGTCAGGTGACGGGTAAGCGTCCCATCACCGGAAATAATGTTTCCCATGCCAACAATAAAACTCGCCGTCGCTTCTTGCCGAATCTACACACGCATCGGTTTTGGGTCGAGAGCGAGCGGCGTTTTGTTAGTTTGCGCGTTTCTTCGCACGGTATGCGCATCATCGATAAGCGAGGGATTGATGCCGTTCTTGCCGATCTTCGTGCTCAAGGCACTAAAGTATAGAGATTACGACCATGCGAGATAAGATCAAGCTTGTTTCTACCGCTGGAACCGGTCATTTCTACACCACGACCAAGAATAAGCGCACGACACCCGAAAAGCTGGAGATGAAAAAGTTCGATCCCGTCGTCCGCAAGCATGTTCCTTATAAGGAAGCGAAGATCAAGTGATGAAGTTGGTTGTTCAAGCTCAAATAAAAACCCGCTATCAAGCGGGTTTTTATTTGAGCGTACTCACCCGGTCTTAGGTACTCACCACAGTGATGAAGTAGTAGCTGTGTGGGGTTAGGATAGTGCAAATCGCACCCCAGCTGTTCTTCTGGAAAGTGGCTATTCAGGCGACCGCTAAATTGTCGATCAGCCGCGCTCGGCCTAGCCAAGCCGCTGCTAGGATCCGTAAATCGGTGTCTCCGTCGGCCGGGACTTGTAAATCGTAGGCGCGGCGAATCTCGAAATAGTCGGGTCGGAAGCCGGCTGCCGCCAGCTGTGTTTTGGCATCGTTCGTCAGCCGCGCGTAGTCTCGCTCGCCGGCCCGTAGCTGTTCCGCGCTTGCGGTCAGCGTGGCGTACAGTATTGGGGCGATGGCCCGTTCCTCGACGCTCAAATAGCCGTTGCGCGAACTCATTGCAAGCCCATCCGACTCTCGCACTGTGGGTATACCAACGATCTCGATAGGAAAGTCGAGGTCGGCTACCAGTCGGCGAATCACTATCAATTGTTGCCAATCTTTCTCGCCGAACAAGGCTACATCTGGTTGCACCATGTTGAACAGCTTGCTGACGACCGTGGCGACACCCTGAAAATGAATCGGTCGACTGGCGCCGCATAGAATCCCCGAAAGCTCGGGTACCGCTACCTGGGCGATTTTCTCCAAGGGACGAGGATACATCTCAGCGACGGTAGGTGCGAACAGCAAGTCGAGCCCGACGCCGGCCAAGTGATGGCTGTCGTCGTCCAACGTGCGTGGATAGCCGGCAAAATCCTCGTTGGGGCTGAATTGGGTGGGGTTAACGAAGATGCTAGCCACGACGCGCGGGGCCAATTCCCGTGCTCGCTCAACCAAGTGAAGGTGGCCACGATGCAGATTGCCCATGGTTGGGACGAAGGCGACACGATCTCCAGCCCGTTTCCAGGTTGCGACTTGGGCGCGCAATTCGGCGATGGTGTGAACGGTTTGCATGAGACGTGCTTCCTCAACGATCAGGCGATACAGTGTTCAGGGCCGGGAAATTCGCCACTTTTGACGGCGCGCACGTAGGCTTCGATCGCTGTCTGTAGATTGTCGCGGCCGGTCAGGAAGTTTTTGGAAAATTTGGGGCGACGACCGGGGGTGATGCCGAGCATGTCATAACTGACCAACACTTGCGCATCGCAGTGAGGTCCAGCGCCGATCCCGATCAGCGGGATGTCCAATGCTTCGGTCAGCCGCGCTGCCAGCTCCGTAGGGATGCATTCCACCAAGGCAATATCGGCTCCAGCTTCCTGCAAGGCTAGCGCTTCATCGATGATCTGGCGGGCAGCGGTTTCTTCGCGGCCCTGAACCTTGTAGCCACCCAGTTTGTGGACTGATTGTGGCAACAGACCGAGATGGGCGCAGACTGGAATGCCGTTGCGGCTGAGCTGGCGTACCGTATCGACGAGAAAAGCGCCGCCTTCTAACTTGACCATATGCGCGCCGGCTTCTTGCATCAACCGCGCAGCGTTGCGCACGCCTTGTTCAATCGTGATGTAGCTCGCAAACGGCATATCCGCCATCAGCAGCGCGGTGCTACAACCCCGCGCCACGTTGCGGGTGTGATACGCCATCTCGTCCATCGTGACGGGCACAGTGGTGCGTTGGCCTTGGATGACCATCCCCAAGGAATCGCCGACCAAAATAACCTCCACGCCCGCGGTTTCCAACAGCGTCGCGAAACTGGCGTCGTAGGCGGTCAGTACTGTGAATTTTTCCCGGTCACGTTTCATTTTCGCCAGGGTGGTGATGGTGATCGGCTTGCGAGTCGGTTGTTCCTGGTACATGGGGTGCTCGATGTGGGTCGCGACGACTGGTCAGAAACGGGCGGAGTAGTAGCGAGTTCGAGAGGATTCGTGTGGAGTACGATTTACGATTAGCGACGCTATCGTAACCGGTTAATTTTCGCTGTCCAGACGGGTGATAGCCTGCGGCGGACATTTCGTGATTAATTCCTTCAACCAGCCACGCCCGGGAATCATCAGATTGGGTGCGATATCAAACAACGGGTACATTACAAATGGCCGTTCATGCAAGTGGGGATGCGGCAAAGTCAGCCGGGGATCATCACTGATGAGTTGATCATATAGCAATAAATCTAAATCCAGGGTGCGAGGTCCCCAGCGTACGGTTCTAACTCTTCCATGCGCTAATTCGAGCGCTTGCAAAACCGTTAGCAGTTGGTTGGGCGTTAGGCCGGTGTCGAGGGCGACGACAGCGTTGATATAGTCCGATTGATCCGCCGGTCCGCCGAGAGGTGCCGTTCGGTAAAGCGGCGATTTGGCGATGCAACAACTGGCGAGAAGGCTACTCAAGGCTTGGAAAGCCCGTTGCACCTGGTGGAGCGGGTCGTCTAGGTTGCTGCCGATGCCAATGTAAGCCCGCGCTGGCTGCATCCGGATATTCCCAAACTTAGGTTTCGGTATTCGGCGAGGCGTCGGGAGCGCCCTTGCGGGTGGAGCGTGGCTTGCGCCGACGACGGGCTTTGCCTGGCTTGGCGGTGGTTGTCGGTTGGACGAATCGCGCGCGGCCGGCATCGTCCAACGCTAAAAATTGCGTCCACCAGTCCGCCAGTTTCGCTGCTTGCTCGTCCGACTCACCGCGCAGCACCAAGAAATCGTAGGCGGCGCGAAAGCGGGGATGGCTCAACAGCCGAATGAGGTCGCTTGCCGGTGATGACCGTCAATCGTTGCTGCATCTCCCAAATTTCCCGCATCGGCAGGCTGTAGCGACGAGGTAGGGCGGTGTGGCGGATTTGGGCCTGAATCACCGTGTCGGCAGCCGCTTGCAAAGCCTCAGCCTCATTTAGAGCGTTCACCCGGAGGTATTGCATCTGCTCTCGGAGTGGTTCCCACAGTAGGGCGGCGAACAGGAATGCCGGATTGATCGGCTTGCCTTCGGCTAGCCGACTGTCGGTGTTGGCCAGTACCCGAACCAATAGAGTTTTGGGGTAATGCCGCTGCTGATGGCTCAAGCAGTGCTCGGTTGCTGGAAACAGCCAGCCGAACAACCGATAATGGCGCAGCAGTTCAAAGGTTTGAATAGCACTACCGTTCAAGAACAGCTTGAGAATTTCGTCGAATAACCGAGCGGGGGGGATTTTTTCCAGCAGATGTCCCAATTGGTGCAAAGGAGCCTCGACAGCAGGGTCGAGCCGGAAACCTAGCTTTGCAGCGAAGCGTACCGCCCGCAGCATTCGCACCGGATCTTCCTGATAGCGCTGGACTGGATCGCCAATCAGCCGAATCAGGCCGGCCTTGAGGTCGCTCAAACCGCCGACATAGTCGAGCACCGCAAAGTTGTCGATGTCGTAATACAATGCGTTGACAGTGAAATCCCGGCGCCAGGCATCGTCCTCGATGCTGCCATAGACATTATCGCTGAGGATCCGGCCATCGGCGGCCCGCTCCACGCTGGGGCCGCCGTTCCCATTCTCGCTATCGACGCCGTGGCCGCGAAACGTGGCGACCTCGACAATCTCTTGGCCGAACTGGACGTGCGCAAGTCGAAAGCGGCGGCCAATCAAGCGACAGTTGCGGAAGATCTTGTAGACCTGTTCGGGGCGAGCGTCGGTTACGACGTCGAAATCTTTCGGTTCGCGGCCGAGTAATAAGTCTCTCACCCCACCGCCGACTAAACAGGCCCGAAAGCCGGCCTCACGAAGCCGGTAAAGAACCTTGACGGCGTTGGGGCTGATGTTGGCCCGCGAGATAATGTGTTCGGGGCGAGGAACGATGATCGGTAGGGAAATGGGAGTAGCTTCCAAGGAGCGTTCGCGTACTCTTGTATGGCGCGGATAGGTGCGTATAATACTCTTTTTATTTCAAGACACCACCCACCACATCCCGCTCCCTTCGTCTAGTGGCCCAGGACACCGCCCTCTCACGGCGGGAACAGGGGTTCGAAACCCCTAGGGAGCGCCATGATATTCAATCTGTTACGGTGCGAGCGGGCGGCGATATTTAGAAGGTGTCTAGATTCCGCCTTCGTATGAGTCGCCTGATGGCCCCGGGTGCTCGGCTCCGTCGAGTCACTCCAGTGCGTGCCGCAAGCCGTCACACACGACACACGCCAGCATCCAGATCGGCTTGGTTTCATCGGTGTCGAGCTGCTCCAGCATTGTCAACTGGAAATATTCATTGGTCGGGTCGGGTTCCTTTTGCGCGGCCTCGCCCAGCAGGAATTCGCGGGCAATCTTCGCGGCTTGCTCGCCGGTCAGATGGGTGAGCGGGGCGCAGGCTAGCAGGTCAGGCGGCTTCCAGCTTCTTGACGCGCGCCGCCAGCATCTCATTCGACGGATTCCCGCTCGTTCTCGAAACCGGCATGTACCAGGACATAGTCCGCCTCGCGGGGAACGATCCCTTTCCGGGCCAGCGCCGCTTCGACGGGTTCGTTCGGATAGGTGACCAGGTAGAGGAACCGACCGCCATCACTACCCAGTCTTAGTCGGCCAAACTGCCAGCGGCTGGCAGATTCAGCGGGGTGGCCGCATCCACCGGCCGCAACGCTGGCACGGTGCGTTCTAGAACCAGCTTGATGGCGCCAGTGTCGCCGGTCTTGGCTTGCGCTTCTAGCGCTTCGGGCAGTTCCTTGATCAGCGCCGCGCGCAATTTCTCCGCTTTGCCAGCGCCAGGCTTGCGCCCGCCGGGGTTGCGGATTGACCGGGTCGCTATTTCATCCTGCTTTTCTCTTCGATTCAATCGGTTCAAAACTGTCCAAAAAATCATCATTCGCTCGTTCATGGATTTCTCGCTCTGGATGATCACACTATATTTGAATTCAAGGAATTAAGCCTCTCATGAACAATTTTTCTCCTTCCGATTTGAAGACTATCCTGCATTCCAAGCGGGCCAATCTCTACTATCTTGAACATTGTCGTGTACTGGTCAATGGCGGACGGGTTGAGTATGTCACCGACGAGGGCAAAAACTCCCTGTACTGGAACATTCCAATTGCTAACACCACGTCCCTGTTGCTCGGTACGGGCACCTCCATCACCCAAGCTGCGATGCGTGAATTGGCGAAAGCGGGCGTGCTGGTCGGCTTTTGTGGCGGCGGAGGCACTCCCCTTTACAGTGCAAACGAGATCAATGTCGAAATCGCCTGGTTTGCCCCGCAGAGCGAATATCGTCCGACGGAATACCTGCAAGGTTGGGTGCGCTTCTGGTTCAACGACAATCTGCGGCTGGAAGCCGCCAAAGCTCTTTCAACGGGTCCGGCTGGAGCGCATTTCCAAGCACTGGCTCGACAACCGGCCATTGACCGACAGTGGGTTTCAAGTTCCACGGGACGTATTGTTGTCCACGTTGGAAGGTTCGCGCCATTCGCTTGATACAGCTAGCGATGGCAACGCCTTGCTCACCGAGGAAGCGCGTCTTACCAAGAAACTATTCCGGCTGGCTGCCAATGCGGTGGACTACGGCGATTTTACCCGCGCCAAGCATGGTGGCGGCACCGATCCAGCCAATCGCTTCCTCGATCACGGCAACTATCTGGCCTACGGGTTGGGTGCTACGGCGACCTGGGTACTGGGTTTGCCGCATGGGCTGGCCATCTTGCATGGAAAAACCCGTCGGGGTGGTTTGGTGTTTGACGTGGCGGATTTGATCAAGGACGCAGTGGTTCTTCCTCAAGCTTTCGTTTCCGCCGCGCGTGGCGATGACGAACAGACCTTTCGCCATGCCTGTATCGAAAGCTTCTCCCGCACCGAAGCGTTGGATTTCATGATCGATACCGTGAAAGCGGTTGCGCTCAATCTGGGGGAGCGAGCACCATGAATGTCCTGCTGATTTCTCAGTGCAGCAAGAACGCCCTCACCGAAACCCGGCGCATTCTCGACCAGTTCGCGGAACGGCGCGGTGATCGGACTTGGCAAACCGCCATCACCCAGCAGGGTTTGGAAACTTTGCATCGTTTGCTGCGGCAGACCGCCCGCAAAAACACGGCGGTCGCTTGCCATTGGATACGCGGTAAGGATCACAGCGAATTGCTCTGGATCGTCGGTGACGCCCGCCAGTTCAACACACGGGGTGCGACGCCGACCAACATGACCGCGCGCGACGTATTGCGAGCCGATGATGAAAACGACTGGCATACGGCGGAAGACATTCGCTTGCTGGCGCACATGGCGGCACTGTTTCACGACTTCGGCAAAGCCAACAACGCCTTTCAAAATAAGCTCATCAGCAAAGTGCCAAAAGCTGATGCCTACCGCCACGAGTGGGTATCGCTGCGGTTGTTCGAGTCGTTTGTTAAGTCATGCGGGAGCGGCGATAAAGACTGGTTGACCTGCTTGCTGAACCTGCCAGAAACAGTACGAGAGACCTGTATTAGCGGCTCGCTGAGGGATGGTTTGCAAAGTCGGGTATTAGCGCCTCCGTTTCGAGATCTACCACCGCTGGCGCGAATCGTCGGCTGGTTGATCGTCAGCCATCATCGGCTACCGACCCCGCCAACGCCCGATACTCGGCTCAACCAGCGCCTGTTTGAACAGATGCTCGAACAGATCGGCACGGACTGGTGTGGCAGCCGACCCGACGAGGCCAGCGCCAAGGATTGCTGGCAATTCAAAAATGGTCTGCCCTTCGACAGCCATCACTGGCGTGAGCATGTCGCCAAAGTCGTGCAAGCGATCTTGCAACGCCCCCGCCTAAGCGACCCCGGCGAAGCGAGTAAATTGCTGGATAGCCCTTACATCCTGCATCTATCGCGCATGGCGCTGATGTTGGCTGACCATTACTACTCAGCTCAGCCCAGTCACACCATGTACGGCGACAAGATCGGCAAGAAAAAAAGTACAGTGCTTTACGCCAATACGGGCATCAAGGATGGAAAGCGGGAACTCAAGCAGCGGTTAGACGAACACTTAATCGGTGTGGAAGTCAGCGCCAGCCGCATTATGCGGGTGCTGCCGCGTTTGGCGGATGTCTTACCGCGCATTGCCCGCCACCAGAAATTTCGGGAACGCAGCAAGAAGCCGTTTCGCTGGCAGAACCAGGCGTTCGATCTGGCCGAAAGCGTGCGGGAGCGGTCCAGCCGGCAAGGCTTTTTCGGCGTCAACATGGCGTCCACTGGCTGCGGCAAGACCTTGGCCAACGGGCGCATTCTCTACGCGCTGGCCGATCCGCAGCGCGGGGCGCGATTCACTGTGGCGTTGGGCTTGCGCACGCTCACCCTGCAAACTGGCGACGCGTACCGTGACCGTCTTCATCTCGGCGCGGAAGATTTGGCAGTGTTGGTGGGCGGACTGGCGACTCGTGACCTGCACGAGTATTCACTTAATGAGGATGAAAAGGCGCGTCAAGAGAGCGGTTCGGAATCCAGCGCGCCGCTTTTGCCCGAATTCAATCATGTCCATTACGAAGGCAGTTTGACCGACGGTCCGCTCAAGAAATGGCTCGACCAGAACAGCAAGGCGGCGCGCTTGCTCGATGCGCCCGTACTTGCCTGCACCATCGATCATCTGATGCCGGCGACCGAAGGCTTGCGCGGTGGGCATCAAATCGCGCCCATGCTGCGGCTGATGACCTCCGACCTGATTCTGGATGAGCCAGACGATTTTGGCATCGAGGATTTACCCGCGCTTAGTCGATTAGTGCATTGGGCGGGCCTGTTGGGTAGTCGGGTGTTGCTGTCGTCGGCCACCCTGCCGCCCGCGTTGGTGCAAGGTCTGTTTCGGGCCTATCTGGCGGGCCGGGAGGAATACCAACGCCACCGGGGCCGGCCGGGCGAACCGCTGGCGGTGTGCTGCGCCTGGTTCGACGAGTTCGACGCGCGATCCAGCGAGCATAACGATGGGACACGTTATCTCGACGCTCATCGCCAGTTTGTCGATCAGCGCCTTGCTCAGTTGGCAAAGGCCGAGGTGCGCCGCCGGGCAGCGATCAAACTGTTGCCTATCGCAGCCGGCCAGCCGCGCGACGCCATCTGTGTCGAGTTGGCCGGGCAGATGCGCGAACACCTGCACGTTCTGCATCGCCAGCATTGCGATACCGACCCGAAAACCGGCAAACGAGCCAGCTTCGGCCTGATCCGCATGGCCAATATCGATCCGCTATTCGACGTGGCGCGGGAACTGCTCCGGCTGGGAGCGGAGGCGAACTGCCGCATTCATCTGTGCGTTTACCATTCGCGCCATCCGATGCTGGTGCGAGCAGCCATCGAGCGGGAACTGGATGCCACGCTCAAACGCGGCACTCCCGAAGCTGTTTTTCATCGGCCCAGCATTCGTCAATGCCTCGATGCCGAACCCGAAGCCGACCATATTTTCGTGGTGCTCGCCACGGCGGTCGCGGAAGTGGGGCGCGATCACGATTACGATTGGGCGATTGTCGAACCGTCCTCCATGCGTTCGTTTATCCAGCTTGCCGGTCGGGTGCGTCGCCATCGCCTCTGGGTGTGCCCGGAAGACCAACCCAACATTTATTTGCTGGATACCAACATCGCTCATCTAGTCGAGGGCGGCGACAAGCCTGGCATTCCTGCGACCGGGTTTCGAGAGCGCCACTTTCAAGCTGAACAGCACATCGTTTGATGGAACTTGCTCAAACCCGAGCAATGGCAGGTCATCAACGCCGCTGCCCGCATTAAGGAGCGTGAATCGCTGACGCCGCACGACAATCTAGTCGATCTGGAACATGACCGACTGAGGGATTTGATGCTGGGAGCCGAGGCCGGGCAGGTACAAAAGGATGATCCGGTGCATCGCTGGTGGACTACTTGCGCCCACCTGAGCGGCCACCTTCAGCGCCGCAAACCATTTCGTCAGGATTCACAAGGGCGATTGCACTTATGCCTTGTTGCCGGATTGACGACAATGAACCTCAATTTCTATCGCCTGCCGCGAAGGTGTTGATCCGGTTCCGGCTTCGGAATCATGTGGCGGGAAATACGCGAAAAACGACCTGCCTCAAGGACCGGGAATCGAGGTGTGGGCCGTGCCGCGCTATCTGGATGCATTGCAGGAACTGGCTAACGCTCAAGGGGATGGAGTTACGCGACTGTGCGCTGAAGTATGGAGCGATTCGACCTGCCCGGCAGGAAGCCGGAACAGATTTGGCGCTATCACTGGGTCGCTGGGATTTCAGCCGTTATTGAGGGTATGAAGCGCAACCGGGGCGAACCACCCCGGTTGAGGTGCTGCCTGTCCGGCAGTTTAAGGTTCCTTGAATTGCAAAGATACCGAGCTAGCTATTTCTGAGCTGCTTTTTCAGCAGTAATAGTCAATTTTCGCACTGAATCCGTAAGGAGGTAATGATCCTTGCTATTTTTCGATGCTTACATCTACGTGAAAAATTCCATAGGTTGATTGCTGGTTGACAAGTAGCCCCGTTGTGCCAGATGCCTGGTACTAAAAAATAGTCAAAGTAAACGCTGAGGTGCGGGGGCACCTCAGCGTTTACGAAGCAGTCACTTCTCGTGCAGTCGAGAACTCAGTCGCGGAGTCCTGTTGCGACAAGGAGGGAACACGGATGCTTGGCAACCATCCGGCCTTATTAGCCTCAAGCGGCCCCAGGGCTTTGCTCTCTGGGGCCATTTTACACGACTCGATCTTTAACAGCCATTAGCGGGATACCCTCTAATGGCTCTCTTCGACTCATGTGACAGGCGATACCGAGCAAATTCGGCACGCTATAACTGCATTCCTACAAGACCGCCTCCAGCCCAAGCTCGATAAACTCAAAGACGGCGAAGACGACGCCCGACGGAAGCTGCTGGCCGATCACGAGCCGCAAACCTGGATCGCCGACGCGGCGCGACGGGTGAGTCAAATTCAGCAAGTGACTCACGCGCTCAAATTCACCCACCCCGACGCTAAAGGCTCCAGCCTCAGTACATCGGGTAACCCACAAAGCGACGCATTTCTGATCGGTTCCCACACTTGTGCGGATTCACTGCCTCCCGATGTGGTGGGCAACGCGGCGGCGCTCGATGTCTATAAGTTCCTCCGCCTCGACGTGGCTGGGCAATCGCTGCTGGATCGCGCCATCGTTGGAGATCCGGCTTTGGCATCGGCTCTGTCGGACAATTCCGAGCAGGCCGCCGAGTGGATGGCCGCCTTCGCCACCTTGCCCGAACCCAACGGCCAGCCAGCCACCCATAAATTGGCCAAGCAACTGTACTGGCCGCTGGGCGAAGGGCGCTATCACCTACTCGCACCCCTGTTTCCGACCTCACTGGCACAGGTCATATGGGTGAACATCCGCGAGGATCGCTTTTCCGATGAAGCCAAGGCGGCGCGGGAAGCGCGGCGCGAGAAACGTGCGCATCCCAATGGCTATCGCGAGTATCCAAATCTGGCGATCCAGAAGTTCGGCGGTACCAAACCGCAAAATATCAGCCAGTTGAATAGCGAGCGCCACGGTGAAAACTGGTTGTTGCCTTCCTTGCCGCCCAACTGGAAGTCCGAATCGATCCGCCCGCCGTTTTTCACCGAAAGCGTGTTCGTTCGCCGATTCGGCAATCGCCGCGACGTGAAGGAACTCACCCGCATCCTGCGGGATTTTCTGCGAAGCGTGGCCAAGCCCGAACTCAACAATATCCGCATTCGCAACAAGCGCGCTGAACTGGTGGGCTACATCCGTGATGAACTGTTGCAATTCGCCGCCGAGATACAGGAAATCGATGGCGGTTGGAGTCGGGACGAACGCTGCCGCCTGAATGCAGCGGAACAATGCTGGCTCGACCCTAAACGTGCGGCTATCGATGAAGAGTTTGCCGTCCGCTGGCAACGCGGTGATTGGCAAGACGAAATCTGTTTGCGTTTCGGCAACTGGCTCAACGCCGCCATTAGCGATGACAAAAAAACGCCGATGGGCGAAGCGGAAGCAGAAGTGTGGCAGGACGTACTGGACGCCGAATTGCGCATGATCCGCCTGGAGCTTGCCGACCATGACTAGCCCATTGATCGACGCGGGCGGCTTGCTGATCTTGCCGCGCCTTCAGGTACAAAACGCCAACGCGATTTCCAGCCCGCTGACGTGGGGCTTTCCCGCGCCGACTGCGTTTACCGGTTTCGTTCATGCCCTGGAGCGGCGTTTGTCCGACGCTTCACCCTACGATTTCGGCGAGGTGCGAGAGGGCTTCGGCGGGGTCGGCATTATTTGCCACGGCTTCCAACCGCAAATCACCCAGCCTGCCGGACGGCGCACCCAGGTTTTTCATCTGACTCGTAACCCGGTCGGTAAGGATGGGGCGCCGATGGCGCTGGTGGAAGAAGGCCGTGCCCACCTGGAAATCACACTCATCGTCGTCGTGAAGGACGGATTCAGCGAATACGACGGTGGTGAGTTCGCCCGCATGGCTCACCACATCGCGCAAGGGATGCGGCTGGCGGGTGGCAGCATCCTGCCCGCCCGGCGAGGCGAACGCCACGAAGCAAAATGGCAGGTCTTGCCCGATAATTTGGACGAGCAAAAAGACCTTTTCGGTAAGCTGCGCCGCCGCCTGCTGCCCGGTTTCGCCCTGGTGCAGCGACACGATTTGCTGGCCGAGCGGTTGGCCGAAATTCGCATCAAGCAACCAGAGGCTACCGCCCTGGATGCCTTGCTGGATCTCTCTCGGCTGAACATCGAGCCGGTCGGCTCCGATCCCGCCAAACCGGAAGAAACGTTCTGGCAAGTCCGCAAGCGGCCGGGTTGGCTGGTTCCCTTACCAATTGGCTATGCCGGTATTTCGCCTCTTTATCGGCCGGGCGAAGTCGAGAATACCCGCGACCACAACACACCCTTCCGCTTCGTGGAAAGCCTGTACTCCCTGGGCGAATGGGTGAGTCCCCATCGTTTGGATCATCTGCAACAACTGCTCTGGCGCACCGAAGCCGACGCTGAACACGGTATTTATCGCTGCGCCAATTATTATTCCGAAGCAACTTCCAGTGCCCGCGCTGGCCTCGTATAAGGAAACATCATTATGGCTAAAAATGAACTGAAAACCGCCTCCGTCCTTGCTTTCGAACGCAAACTGGACCCGTCCGACGCACTATTCAGCGCCGGGCTTTGGGATAATCGGGACAGCGGCGAACGGTGGAGCACGGTCGGGGTGCGTGAAAAATCGGTGCGCGGCACCATCTCTAACCGCCTAGCCACCAAGGACCAGGACCCAGCCAAGCTGGATGCTTCGATCCAGTCGCCCAATCTGCAAACCGTGGATGTCGCCACACTGCCCAACGATGCCGACACCTTGCGCGTCCGGTTTACCTTGCGCGTGCTTGGCGGCGCAGGCGTGCCATCGGCCTGCAATAACGCCGACTACCAAGAGAAACTGCAACACACCGTTCAGCAGTATGTGGAACAAACCGGGTTTTCCGAATTAGCCCGTCGCTATGCCTGCAATCTGGCCGATGGCCGTTTCCTTTGGCGCAACCGGGTCGGCGCGGAACAGGTGGAGGTGCGGATTCGCCATCTGACCCAAGACGAAACCGGCCAAGCCTGGACCTTCGACGCGCACGATTTTTCCCTGCGGAATTTCGACGCCCCCACTCATGTCCAGGCCGATCTGCAGGCCTTGGCTACCGTCATCGAGCAGGGTTTGGCGGGCAAGGATTACGTGTTGCTGGAAGTGGTCGCCTATGCCCGCGTCGGCGATGGACAGGAGGTCTATCCTTCCCAAGAATTGATCCTCGATCGGGGCGACAAGAAGGGCCAGAAAAGCAAGACACTGTATACCGTGAGCGATGTCGCCGCGATCCACAGCCAGAAAATCGGCAACGCCCTACGCACCATCGACACCTGGTATCCCAACGAGGAGGGCGTCGAAATCGGCCCCATCGCCATCGAGCCTTATGGTTCGGTCACTTCGCAAGGCAAAGCCTACCGCCAACCCAAAGACAAAGCGGACTTCTACAACTTGCTGGATAGTTGGGTGCTCAAGGACAAAGCGCCAGACATCGGTAACCAGCATTATGTAATGGCGACGTTGATTCGTGGCGGTGTCTTTGGTGAGAAGGATTGACGGATGGACGCCTATCTTGAAATCCGGTTGCTGCCCGACCCGGAGTTTACGCCGACCACGCTGATGAGCGCCCTTTTTAGTAAGTTGCACCGTGGATTGGTTACGCATGGTGGGCGCAATATCGGTGTGAGTTTTCCAGATGTCGGAAAGAATGGCCGGTCCTTGGGCGAACGCCTACGTCTCCACAGCAGCAGAGCCGATCTAGAGAAGCTGATGGCCACCAACTGGTTGGTGGGGATGCGGGATCACGCTGCGGTAAGCGAGATCACCGAGGTTCCCGCCCACGCCAAGCAACGAGTGGTACGTCGCGTCCAAGCCAAGAGCAACCCAGAACGTCAACGACGGCGATTGATCGCCCGGAAGGGCATTACCATCGGGCAAGCCGTTCAAGCAATCCCGGACAGTGCCGCAGAAAAGCTGAATCTGCCCTATCTGGTTTTGACCAGCCAGAGTACCGGCCAACAGTTTCGCCTGTTCGTGGAACATTTGGTCGTTCGGGAACAAGCGATGAGCGGTGAGTTTAGCGCCTATGGCTTGAGTGCTACGGCAACGGTCCCCTGGTTCTGACCCTTATTTTTTGATGGTCAAATCGGGTTATATAAATCAATAACTTGGATTGGTGGCCGTCGTTTGGGTTTTTAGGCGAAGTTGCGCGATTTCTCTTTAACAATTAGAGTATTAACAGGATTGGATTCTTATTCACTGCCGGATAGGCAGCTCAGAAAAGTTCGGTTTTGCCCAGGCCGGGCAAGCCGGTATTCACTGCCGGATAGGCAGCTCAGAAACGGTGATCGAAGGGCGCGATGCCACCCCCGAAGATTCACTGCCGGATAGGCAGCTCAGAAATTCCAGTTGCGCGACGGCGATCAGCCGTTGGTATTCACTGCCGGATAGGCAGCTCAGAAATAGCCACGACAGCAGCCGCAACACGCTGTACGATTCACTGCCGGATAGGCAGCTCAGAAAGGGCCAAGGCCGCCTGGACGCCGCGCGCCGCGATTCACTGCCGGATAGGCAGCTCAGAAACCGATGATGGAGCGCGGTTAAGGCGCCCATAAATTCACTGCCGGATAGGCAGCTCAGAAAAGTTCGTCGGCGGTGCGATTGACGGGCTGGAGATTCACTGCCGGATAGGCAGCTCAGAAAGCGATGAAATGAAGGCGTCGGAGGGCGCTTTGATTCACTGCCGGATAGGCAGCTCAGAAAAGAATGGTGCCGGTTCCGGTGTCGGCGGCAATATTCACTGCCGGATAGGCAGCTCAGAAAAAATCAAAGTAACCCCGCCCATCACTGGGGAGATTCACTGCCGGATAGGCAGCTCAGAAAATTTTGGGATCGGCGATCAGGTCAACCGCGATATTCACTGCCGGATAGGCAGCTCAGAAATTTATCGCGCGCGCAATCTCGATCAATACGAAATTCACTGCCGGATAGGCAGCTCAGAAATACTGGAACCGGCCCACGCCGCGTTCCAGCTCATTCACTGCCGGATAGGCAGCTCAGAAAACGTTGTACGACCTGCTGATCGCGCTGGGCGCATTCACTGCCGGATAGGCAGCTCAGAAAAGCTTCTGGCGGCCCGACGCGCCCGGCAATCCATTCACTGCCGGATAGGCAGCTCAGAAAATAGCAGTTTCCAGCCGCTCCGGTAAACGTGAATTCACTGCCGGATAGGCAGCTCAGAAAAGATTCGGCCGTGGGTGCTGAGCGATGAAATGATTCACTGCCGGATAGGCAGCTCAGAAAATTCTTCGAGAAGATCGAGAACGGTTGCGCGCATTCACTGCCGGATAGGCAGCTCAGAAAAATGTGGGGCTGTGTCACCAGGTGTTGGGCGGATTCACTGCCGGATAGGCAGCTCAGAAAGCACCGCATCGACGCCCGCAATCGCATGATCCATTCACTGCCGGATAGGCAGCTCAGAAAAAAAGGCAAGTCGGCGTCGTTCAGCGGGGCATATTCACTGCCGGATAGGCAGCTCAGAAATACGACCCCGCTAAGCACGAAGCGCCGCTAGTATTCACTGCCGGATAGGCAGCTCAGAAAGTCGCTGATCCGAATTCCGGGATTATGCTGGAATTCACTGCCGGATAGGCAGCTCAGAAACTCGACGATTCAAGGGCTCCCGGCCATCCAAAAATTCACTGCCGGATAGGCAGCTCAGAAATACGAGAAGGCATATCAAGCCGGGCAGGAGGGATTCACTGCCGGATAGGCAGCTCAGAAAGACCCAAATCGGGCGCATCACGTCCACCCAGGATTCACTGCCGGATAGGCAGCTCAGAAAACACTGACAGCGTTTGCTGGTCCCGTCCCAGCCATTCACTGCCGGATAGGCAGCTCAGAAAAGGCCCCGCAACAGGGGCGGTATCTCACCGTCGATTCACTGCCGGATAGGCAGCTCAGAAACTTACTGCGGAGACAGGAAATGTTCAGTGAACATTCACTGCCGGATAGGCAGCTCAGAAAATCAAAGAGATACGGGAAACGGAGCAAAGGCGTATTCACTGCCGGATAGGCAGCTCAGAAAAGACGTAGTTGACGTGATGTACGCACCTGGACATTCACTGCCGGATAGGCAGCTCAGAAAACGGAGATGAGGAGCGCGCCGAGTCGATTTTAATTCACTGCCGGATAGGCAGCTCAGAAACCTGGCAGCACAGGTCATCGTGCAATCCATTGATTCACTGCCGGATAGGCAGCTCAGAAACAGTTCGTAGGTGCGTGGGCTGTCAGCGGACAAATTCACTGCCGGATAGGCAGCTCAGAAACGTGGTCAGCGACAAGTTATGGGTCACCTCCAATTCACTGCCGGATAGGCAGCTCAGAAACATCCGGCCCCGCTCACGATCCACCGCGTCTAATTCACTGCCGGATAGGCAGCTCAGAAATTCCGAGATTTACAGCATGGACGGCCACAAGTATTCACTGCCGGATAGGCAGCTCAGAAAACGACGGTGGCGGCGGCAGTCACGGCGTCATGATTCACTGCCGGATAGGCAGCTCAGAAAGATGTAGCCTCGGCAACAGACCTAGCCGACACATTCACTGCCGGATAGGCAGCTCAGAAAGGCAAGACGCCCGGCGTTGCCAGTTGCCCGAGATTCACTGCCGGATAGGCAGCTCAGAAAGAAAGCGATGGCCGGTACCGGCTGATTATGGAATTCACTGCCGGATAGGCAGCTCAGAAAGTGACTCGGTCGGCCATGTAGTTGACGTTGACATTCACTGCCGGATAGGCAGCTCAGAAAATGAGAATGTTGACGTACCCGGACCCGTTATCATTCACTGCCGGATAGGCAGCTCAGAAAACAATGGCCGCTGGATTGCCGTCCAGTCCTCGATTCACTGCCGGATAGGCAGCTCAGAAACGAAGAAAAACGCATCGCCGCCGAAGAACTGGCATTCACTGCCGGATAGGCAGCTCAGAAAAGTCGCAGCAACGCCGAACTGTTCGGCCAGATATTCACTGCCGGATAGGCAGCTCAGAAAGCTGAAGAACTGGCCCGCATTGCGGCTGAAAAATTCACTGCCGGATAGGCAGCTCAGAAATAGTCAATGGCGATTTTGTCGTAGTATCGACCATTCACTGCCGGATAGGCAGCTCAGAAATCTGCCCTGGAGCACGCCCACCAGACCCGTGCATTCACTGCCGGATAGGCAGCTCAGAAATCGTGATCGTCGATCCGAACGGCTCCCCGGTAATTCACTGCCGGATAGGCAGCTCAGAAAAGGAGAGAAGTCCCCCGCGCCCAGTCAGGCGGATTCACTGCCGGATAGGCAGCTCAGAAAGCCTGGAAAGCGGCCTACCGGCAGCGTGGCGCATTCACTGCCGGATAGGCAGCTCAGAAAGAACGGTGCAGGCGTTCAATGACGCCGCGCGCATTCACTGCCGGATAGGCAGCTCAGAAATCGAATGACCTTGCCGGTCCGGTAGGGACGGAATTCACTGCCGGATAGGCAGCTCAGAAATATTTATCAGTTATTGGGATTGATCGGTTTTATATTCACTGCCGGATAGGCAGCTCAGAAAAACATCGCCACCTCGGAGACATCAAGCCAAACATTCACTGCCGGATAGGCAGCTCAGAAAATATAGGTTGAAAACTCCTTGGCTAACCGCACATTCACTGCCGGATAGGCAGCTCAGAAAGCCACCCCGGCGGACGTGCGGATCATGGCCGAATTCACTGCCGGATAGGCAGCTCAGAAAGCCAGCCAGCGCGTTAGGGTGCGCTGCGACAGATTCACTGCCGGATAGGCAGCTCAGAAACCCTGCGGTCTTAGCCTGCAACAGCACATCGGATTCACTGCCGGATAGGCAGCTCAGAAAGCAGAACGCAGCTCGCCCGCTGCGGTTTTTTCATTCACTGCCGGATAGGCAGCTCAGAAATGGACGCCACGCGCCGCGCAAATCGAACTGGCATTCACTGCCGGATAGGCAGCTCAGAAAGATATCAATGCGGTCGGGGCTTTAGTCGCACAATTCACTGCCGGATAGGCAGCTCAGAAACGGCTGACCCGGAGGCGCGGCCCGTTTTCAACAATTCACTGCCGGATAGGCAGCTCAGAAAATGCGCCGCTTCAGCCGGGCCTTGCGACCTTTATTCACTGCCGGATAGGCAGCTCAGAAAAGCATCGCGTACAGCATCGATGCAGTGGTCGAATTCACTGCCGGATAGGCAGCTCAGAAAATATCGATGTCTCCCATATCAACACCAAGCCAATTCACTGCCGGATAGGCAGCTCAGAAATATGACTTGACGCTAGACGCGATGGTGCGATGATTCAC
The DNA here is from genome assembly GCA_037045535.1 of Candidatus Competibacter sp. GTDB lineage: Bacteria > Pseudomonadota > Gammaproteobacteria > Competibacterales > Competibacteraceae > Competibacter_A. The sequence goes on along the minus strand of JBAOHI010000073.1, from coordinate 84,328 downwards.
TGCCGGATAGGCAGCTCAGAAAAGGATCGCCACCCGTACCGGTATCGGGCACCCATTCACTGCCGGATAGGCAGCTCAGAAAAATCACGAACACCAGCACCTGAGTCAAATCGGATTCACTGCCGGATAGGCAGCTCAGAAAGACACGTCGAGCGAGTCGCTATTGATGCGAGCATTCACTGCCGGATAGGCAGCTCAGAAACAGCGGCCATTGTGGCCGATCTCTACCCCAGGATTCACTGCCGGATAGGCAGCTCAGAAAATACAGCGAGCCCTCTAGGAGCGTTTCATCGTATTCACTGCCGGATAGGCAGCTCAGAAAAATTCGGCCGTGCGTTCGCCGTGCAGAACTTTATTCACTGCCGGATAGGCAGCTCAGAAAAATTCCAATAAACGTTCCCGCTTGTTCCAGGTATTCACTGCCGGATAGGCAGCTCAGAAAATCCGCGTCTGCTTCCGCCGTCCAATCGTTCCATTCACTGCCGGATAGGCAGCTCAGAAAGTAATCGATCGATGCCAGTTTGCGAGCGGCGCATTCACTGCCGGATAGGCAGCTCAGAAATTGATCATGGTGCGGGCCGCGTCCAGGCTGGTATTCACTGCCGGATAGGCAGCTCAGAAACAGCGAAAACCTGCTGCATCTCAAGCTGACCGAATTCACTGCCGGATAGGCAGCTCAGAAATACTATTTCTACGCGCAGCATCCCGGCGAATCATTCACTGCCGGATAGGCAGCTCAGAAAATTGCGCGGCAGATTTTTCAAGGCATCGATCACATTCACTGCCGGATAGGCAGCTCAGAAAAATATCGATCACTCGGTCATCATCCCCGTGCTATTCACTGCCGGATAGGCAGCTCAGAAAGATTCGCCCAGTGACCCCGACGCCCTCACGGTATTCACTGCCCGCCACCGTCCTGGCGCTGTACCGAGTCAGCTTGAAAAGCATATTCAATAACGATCATCTCCGCGCCCACCAGGGTAGCGCGTTAGCCGATCTTTACCTCCACGGCAAACGGCTCTATGCCGGGGTGCTGGAGAAGGGGACCCGGCGGCGCTGCGGCGAGGACTGGAATCGCTTGGACGGCTCGCGCCGCGCCACCCCGTGGCGAGTGTGGAAACTGCTGCGCGAGGAACTGGTGATCCCATCAGCGGTGTGGTGCATTGGAACCTGGATCATTGGGCCGCTTGCCTGACGGTGATGCAGGAACGGCCGCGCCGTCGCCTACCGCAAACCCTACCAGAGCGAGTCAACCCGTTGATCGCGCAATGCCGAGCGATGGGAATGAGTCACGTATGAGAAACACCGCTTAAGTCGGCGTATATGGGTTCGAAACCCCTAAATAGTGTAGTCACGAGATAGAGAGCCAAAGGAAAGCGCAGCGGATTTGGACAATGGCGAGGAAGGAAGAGGTACGTTTGGCGTAGCGTGTGGCAACACCGCGCCAGCCTTTGAGGCGCAGGATGGCGTTTTCAACCAGATGGCGAAGGCGATATAGATAGGTATCGTAATCGCGTTGGTCTTTGCGGTTTTTCTTGGGCGGGATGACGGGGACCATGCGGTGCGCGGCGGCGTGAGCAAGAATTTCGTTGGTATCATAGGCCTTATCCGCCATCAGCGCATCGGCCTGCAATCCCTCGATCAGCGGCAAAGCCTCTGCGCAATCCGCACGGGTACCTGTTGTAACAGACACTCGGAGTGGCAGACCAGTCGCATCCACGGCCACATGTACCTTGGTGTTGAGCCCCCTTTTGTACGCGCCATGTCCTCGTTGCCGCCAACCGCCCCCGCAGCGTGCGGATGCACCTTGATATGGGTCGCGTCGATCATCAACCACTCCATATCGGGGTCATCAATCAACGCTTCCAAGAGCCTTTCCCACACGCCCGCGTCCCGCCACCGAATAAACCGACGGTGCGTGTTTCCCCATCCGCCCAGATCCGGCGGCAAGTCGCGCCACGGCGCTCCCGTCCGTAAAATCCAGAAAACAGCGTTGATAAAGCGCCGATTATCCTCGGCAATCCCTCCCCACTGACCCCTCCGACCGGGTAAATGCGGCTCTATTAAACCCCACACCCGGTCAGATATATCGTGCCGTCTGTGCGCTAATCCTCTCTCTTTGCTCATGTGATCCCCCTTTCGATCACATCAGCCTCTCATATTTCCTATCTCATGACTACACTATCTAGGGAGCGCCATAAGATTCAAGCACTCGCTCGTGTCGAGGCTGTGCCCGATTTGCGGACCAGCCTTAGTAATCATGCCATTTCATTTTCTCTAGCCTTCTTCACTTGGTAGGCTCTCCCATCACACGGTTTGCAGCCAGCAGCATGATCTTGGACAGCCGAGCGCGCTGCTCAGCAGTGAGCTTGGTTTTATTGGCTAGCAGCAGCCCACGGGTGCAGATGGTGTCCACCGTAGTATCAAATCCCCATTTTTTCTCAGCGACGGTGACGTTCTCAAAGGTGTAAACCGCGCTACCATCGGGCAGTTCGTCGTTTAGATCCCAGTCCTTGACCGGTACCAGCCGAAAATCCTGGGAGTTTTCCAGTACCACCTGCATTTCGGTGGATTTGGCCATCGGTCGTTGTACCACCATCGCTACCTGGATCTTGCTGGCTTTGCCACTGCTCTTCATTTGCAACAGCGCCTCGGCACCATCCACGAATGCCGGGGCAGTGTTTTTGAATGCAGGCTCTAATACGGTCATGTACTCCCAAGTCACCGCGACTCCGCTATTCGGCGACTGTACCGCGATCAGTTTGCCGCTGGCTTTCTGTAAGTCACTGTCGTCGTGAATATCGCTGTCTTTGCCGGTGACAATGAACACGCATTCCTTGCCGATCTCACCCAAGTTGATAAGTTTGTCGGCAAAGCTGGGATGATCTTTGAGATAGTATTTCAGGGCATCGGCCTGACTCAGGCCAATATTGACCGGGCTTTGGGGGTCGTCCAGCCGGCTGAGATTTTCCAGAGAACCGGCGCTGGTTTGCACTTGAGCCGGCTGGTCTTGTTCGGCCAGCACGTTCTTCAACCGCTCGCCGATAGTGTTGTAGCCGCCGCCGCTCTTGCCAGTGGTGATGACGATGGGTGGATCGGCGGCCTGAACTAGTCCAGCGCCAAGGCCGGCAGCGAGTACGAGAACATGCGGTAACCTGGATTTGACGGTCATGGCGATTGCTTCCTCGATCAGGGTACAGGTTGTGTGTTCGTGATATCAGTACGGCAGTTTAGGCGTGCCCGGTGGGCGAGTCTTGAAACGCTTGTAGGCCCACAAATACTGCGCTGGCAACGAGCGTACCGCCGCCTCCACTCCCCGGTTTAAGGCCGCTACCGATTCTTCCAGCGATCCGGCGGCGGTGACCTCCGGCAACATCTGCAGATGCAGGACGAAACCCCGACCGTGCGGCAAACGCTCGGCCCAAGTCAAAAATACCGGCGCGCGGGTTTTTATGGCCAGTCGTGACACCAAGGTCATGGTGTTGGCAGTGATACCGAAGAATGGCACAAATACGCCACTCTCCTGGCCAGGATCCTGATCGGGCAGAATGCCGAGCACTTCGCCGTCGCGTAGCGAGCTCAGTAACGCGCGTACCCCGCTGGAATCGGTCGCCACCACCTTGCCGCCGAGTCGACCGCGTCCTTGGCGGCTGAGTTCATCCAATCCCAGTCGGCTGGGTCGGTAGAGAATGGTCAGCGGATGGCGGCTGGAATAGTACAGTCCGGCCATCTCCCAAGCACCGAGGTGCGGAGTAAGCAAAATCGCTCCCTGCTTCTGACGCACGGCGGTTGCCAGCGCTTCCTCGCCGGGTACCGACTCTTGAATCAGCGCCAATACCCGTCGGCGACTCCAAAACCAGAGTGGCCCCAATTCCAGCAGCAGCTTGCCGGTTTCTTGCAGATTCTGCCGTAGGAGCGCATCGCGTTCGGCGACCGACCTTTCGGGAAAGCACAGGGACAGGTTGCGCTCAGCGATCCTGCGAGGACTGTTGCCGGGAATTCGCCACAGCAGCCAGCCGATGAATGTTCCAATCGCGTGCGCCAGCGGCAACGGCAGCAGAGCCGTCGCACGCAGCAGGCTCGCTAACCACGCTCGCCGGCTCATCATTCGTTTTCGAGTTCTCCAGAGTAATCCGATGCCAGAACTTGACGCGCCCGCGCTAGGTTCGCCTCGGTTACCTGAATTTCGATGCCATCGGCGACGATGCCCAATTGCGACAGAGAGCGATCCACCAGCAAGCAAGGTATCGCTTCCGCCAGTAGCCGGCCACGAGCGATTTCAGCCAGCAGCGGAACATCGAACACTGTCAGCGTAACCCACGACGTACTGATCATCGTGTGGGATTATCCGATCCGGTGTTGAAATCGTATTTCGGTTGAGGTGGATTCCCGTCGTAAACTAGGTTGCGTCGCTGCTGCAAATAAGCACCGCGCTGGAAAGTGTAGGGATCGATCTGGGAATCGGCCAAGGCGCGCTCGATTCGCAGCAATCTTGCGCGTTGGTCGATGAAGGTTAATCCCCATAGGCTCCACTGCACCGTTTCGGAATCTGTCGCCCAAGTGACAGGATCCGTGTAGAAGTCTCCGACGAGCCCAACGGAGTCGCGCACCGTACTCGGCCCTAGGAATGGCAGTACGATGTAGTAGCCCTCGCTGAAACCCCAGACCCCGAGTGTTTGGCCAAGATCCTCATAGTGCTTGGGCAATTCCATGCTGCTGGCGACGTCAAACAGGCCGAGTATACCGAAGGTGGTATTGAACACGATCCGACTGCTATCCATCGCAGCTTGCTGGAGCTTGAATTGCAACAGATCGTTGAACAGTACGACCACATCGTTGAGATTGCTGAAAAAATTTCCGATTCCAGTGACGACAGGGTCAGGCAACACTGCCCGATAAGCCTTGGCGACCGGTTTGAAAACCGCCCGATCTGTTGCTTGGTTGAACGCGAACATGGCGCGGTTGTAGCTCTCAAAGGGATCGGGATCATCATCCAGGAGTTCCTGGGTCGGAGCACAACCCGCAATCTGGAGAGCGGCAAGGAGAATCGATAAACGGCGGAGGCGTTTTTGCATGATCCTGGGTAAGCCGAATCCGGGGCGAAATTGCCAGAGGCAATATCTTAGCCCAACCCCGGCTACAATATTAAATTAGCCTTATTATCCTGAGAAAACCCCCGGCTCTGCCGGGGAGACGGTAGCAGTTTGACATTTACGGGAGTCCATCAGGGAAACTCTGTGTCGTGAGCCGCCAAGCACCACGACTGAGAGAATCCCGATGGACGAGTATGACAGCCTAAGCCACAGCAAGTGGGAGTGTAAATACCATGTGGTCTTTATCCCGAAGTGTCGTCGCAAGACGCTTTATGTCCAGTTGAGGAAGCACCTGGGGGAAGTGTTTCGAAAGCTGGCCGCGCAGAAGGAAAGCCGAATTGAGGAGGGGCATCTGCTGCTCGACCATGTGCATATGCTGATTGCGATTCCCCCCAAATACGCGGTGTCTCAAGTGATCGGGTTCATCAAGGGCAAGAGCGCAATTCACTTAGCGCGGGTGTACGGGGAGCGCAAGCAGAATTTTGTTGGGCAGCATTTTTGGGCGCGGGGGTATTTTGTCTCGACCGTCGGTCGGGATGAGACCGTGATCCGCGAGTATATTCAGTACCAAGAGCAAGAGGATCAGCGGCTGGATAATCTAGACCTCTGGCGCTGAGGCGCCACCTTTAGGTGGCCCAAGAACGTCAGGGCCGCGTTAGCGACCCTGGTTAGCCGCTTTGAGCGGCTCACAAACTAAAGCCCCCGGCTCTGCCGGGGGATACTTACTCTCTCGCCCAGAAAATCTGAGGATCGTTCATGCATCCGTCCTTCTCCAGGGAGCCGTTGGCGTGTCTGGAGCAGCTCAACCGGATCGGTATCGCGTTATCCAAGGAACGCGATACCGCGAAATTGCTTGAAACGATTCTGATCGCGGCCAAAAGTCTGCTGAATACCGATGCCGGCACCCTTTATCAGTTAGACGAGGACGGCCGGGAGCTCCATTTCAAGGTATTGCGGAATGACTCCCTGCAACTTTACATGGGCGGTACCACTGGCGTGGCCATTCCGTTCCCGCCGATTTCGCTCTACGACGCGGCAGGCCGGCCCAACACCGCCATGGTGGTCACCTATGCGGTGTTGAACGATGCAACGGTGATGGTCGAAGACGCTTACGCCGATCGGAATTTCGATTTTTCCGGGACGCGTCAATTCGATCAACGGACCGGCTATTGTTCCCGCTCTTTTTTGACGGTGCCGATGAAAAACCACGAGGATCGGGTCGTCGGCGCATTCCAGCTCATCAACGCTCTCGATCCAGAAACTGGACAGATCAAGGTTTTCTCCTCCGCTGACCGGCAGTTGGCCGAATCGCTGGCCTCTCAAGCGGCGATCGCTCTTACCAACCATCAACTGATCGAACAACTGCAATCCCTGTTCGAATCCCTGATTAAGCTGATCAATACGGCCATCGACCAAAAGTCTCCCTATACCGGTGCCCATTGCCAGCGGGTTCCGATCCTGACCGTGATGATCGCCGAAGCGGCCCGCCGGTCCGAGCGGGGTCGGTTGAAAAATTTCCGACCCACGCCCGAGGAAATGTACGAACTCGAGATCGCCGGACTGCTGCACGACTGCGGTAAGATCGTGACGCCGGTCCATGTGGTCGATAAGGCGACCAAGCTGGAAGCCATCTTCGATGGCATGGAACTGGTGGATACCCGCTTTGAGGTACTCAAGCGCGATGCCAGAATCGAACTGCTGACGGGTAAGCTGGCCGCGCTGGAACGCGGCGATCCAGCGGCGATCCCCACGATCGAGCAACGGTTCCGCGAGCGAATAACCGAATTGGAAGATGATCGCGAGCATGTGCATCGTTGCAACATCGGCGGTGAATCGATGAGGCCGGAGGATCAGGAACGCATCCGACGGATCGCCGGTTATCGTTGGATTGGAACGGATGACCAGGCGCGCGATTTGTTATCGGCTGATGAAGTTTGCAATCTTTGCATTTCCCAAGGCACCCTCAACCCCGAAGAACGTGCCATCATCGAGCAACACGTTGCGCTGACGCTGCGGATGTTGAACGCCCTGCCTTGGCCAAAACACCTTCAGAACGTACCCGAGTATGCCGGTAGCCATCACGAACAACTCGATGGTGGAGGCTATCACCGTGGTCTGGACGAGCGGCAATTGTCCACCCAAGCTCGTATCCTCTGCTTGGCCGACGTTTTCGAGGCGCTGACTGCTCGCGACCGGCCTTATAAGCATGGCAAACCACTTAGCGAGGCGCTGATCATTCTCGGCGAGATGGTCCTGGATCGCCGCATTGATCCCGATCTGTTCGATGTTTTTATCCGGGAAGGAGTTTGGCTGGAATACGCGCGAAAGTATTTACCGCCGGAGCAAGTCGATGTGGTGGACGTCAGCCGGATTCCGGGCTATATCCCCTAGTATTCTCCTATCGCTCGCGATCATTTGGCCGCTTGCTGAAGAACCGACATGCAAATCCACCCGAGTGATCCAGCCTTATGCGAAGTGGCGGACCAATTTGGACAAATCCCATTCCTGAGTGGATTGGAGAATCATCACTTCAAAATACTTTCGGCGCCAGCCGTCTGCTTGTTTACAAACCAGATATCGGTCGTGGGCGGCCGTACCGATTTGCCCGTTCAATACGCCGCCGAAAGTCTGTTTAGGAGACTTTCGACGATGAACGGATATCGGCAAGCGAACGGTGATGGCGCGCCAAACAGACCGTCGCGGTTGTGGCAACTTGTTGGCGAGTGGCCACTGCCTGATCACGGCTTCGACCTTGCCTGAGAAAACGCCATGCGTCATCAAATTTGTGCCTGGATTATAGGGAGTGCGTTATTTTGGACTTCTACGGCATCGGTAGCTAAACCGGTTCCCGACGAGTTCATTGCGCCGTTGCAGGCTGGTGCTGTTTCCTCGACTCCGCGCAAGCCTGCTCCAATTCGGACGATCAAGGATGAATTGACTCAGCAGCCGACGGTACGAGCCCGAACCGCCCAAGCCGCCATCGCGGCCGTGGTGGGGCAGCGGGCCGCCGGTTGTTGGATGATTCGTTTCGGAATGGGTTTGGGTTGGGTGGCGACGGGAACCGCCTCCTATCGCGATTCTGAAAACCCGGTCGCCTTGCGCCGCTCCCGTCAGGACGCGCGACTCAAGGCATTCACGGATGCCGCCGTGCGACTTGCCGGTTGTTTGGCGGAGTTGCCGCCTGAAGCCCGACAGCGAATCACCGAAGTCCTGGAACAAAACGACGCGATCCGGCTGGCGTTAATCAACCTGGCCTTCACCGATGCGGACACGCGGGAACAAGCGCTCAAAATTCTGGCGCGCGGTTTCGTGACATACCTGGCTGATGACGATCCTCAACAGCGTACAGTCTCCGTGAGCCTGGTGACCACGCCCAAGACCGCTGTCCGGTTGACCCGGCCGGCGCCTAATGCCGTCGAGGCCGTTTCGCTGCAAGAAGGTTTGCGCCAAGTACAAGCTGAAATCAAAGCCGGGTTGATTCCGCCGGTCGGCAATCGGTTGATTGCGGTCAATGCAACCGGCGAATTAGCGCTGGTCGGCTACGCTGTCAATCTGATCGGGGCGCATCCGGACCCGGCGGCTCAGGACAAACTGAGGATTGATGCCGAAAAAATCGCCACGGGCCGTGCAACCGAGGCCCTCATGGGGTTGGCCACGGGTGATGACACCGCGTGGCAAAACGGTTTGGATGAAGCGAGCAGGAATGACATTCTGGCATTTAATGGTGGCTACGCCGACGGCGAGCCCAGCGTTACCCGTTTCGCGCAAGTTCGCGACTTGATCATGACCGCGATCAAGGACGATGCCGGAGTAATGGCGTTACAGGAGAATCGCTTGCCGTCGGCGGTGACGGTCAAACGGTTTAGCGGCGAAGATACCATTACCGTCCTGGTCAGCTACATTCCTCCAGTCAAAAAACGGGAATCCAAGCCCGCGCCACCGCCCGCCACACATGCGGGCGCACCGGCCGCCAATCCGTCGCCATCCGTGACGACCCAGCCAGCAGCCAGTGCCGGTGGAGCGCTCCCGTCCGTGCCACCTGCGCCGCCGACTGGGGAAAATGTGCCGCCGGCCGCCTCTACTGTCGAACCCCAACCGGCGCCGCCTGCATCGCCAGCCGAACCGGCCGGTGACGGAGGCACTGCGGGCGGATCGAAGCCCGCTGAAGCGCGCTAACGCTGGCAGCGCGGACAAAAATACGTCGCCCGCTGGCCGATCCGGCAATGTTGGATCGGTTCACCGCAGGCGGTGCAGGGCAAGGCTCGGCGGTCGTAGACGCGGAGATATCGCTGAAAGTAACCCGGCTCGCCCTTGCCGCCGACGAAATCGCGCAAGGTCGTGCCCCCCTGGCGGATGGCTTCGCTCAAGACCTCGCGGATCGCCGTTACCAGTCGTTCGTATTCGGCCAGCGTGACTTGGCCGGCTGGTCGCGACGGATGAATGCCGGCGGTAAATAGCGCTTCGTTGGCGTAGATATTCCCAACGCCGACCACGATGTGGTTATCCATGATGAACGGCTTAATGGCCAGAATACGTCCTTGCGCCCGCTGCTGAAGATAAGCGCCGGAGAATGCTTCATCGAACGGCTCGGGGCCGAGCGTTTGCAGCAATGCATGCCGTTCCGGCGGTTCCTGAGTCCACAACACGGCACCAAAACGGCGGCTGTCGTTGAATCGGAGGCATTGCCCGCTGGCCAATATCACATCCACATGGTCGTGTTTCGACGGTGGTGTGTCAGCGGGGAAAATGCGCAACCGGCCCGACATGCCAAGATGAATGATCGCAATACCGGCATCGGTGTGCAGCAGCAGGTATTTTGCGCGCCGATCCACGCGCCGGATCGTTTGTCCCGGCAATTCTACCGCCAGTGCGTCCGGTACCGGCCAACGCAAGCGGGGTTGCCGCACGTTCACTCGCACAACCCTTTGATCTACCAAGTGAGGCGCGATGCCTTGCCGGATCGTTTCTACTTCGGGGAGTTCGGGCATTATTCGCTGTGCTTTGCTTTTGGCATCAATGTTTCGATGGAGGGCGCCAGGAAGCTCCCCGCCGAGCTGGTCAATAGCGGATACAGGTTGTCCGGGCAAAGATAGACGGTAGCGCCGATTTGCAGATAGCGCTGGCCATCGGTCGGTGCGGTACCGCCGAAGCGAATTTCGCGACCGTCCATTTGCAACCGCAACCGAGGTGGATCGAGTCGCAACGCCTTGGAGTCCAGATCGGCAGCGGCATATTGCAGCGGGCAGCGCGCCTCGGCCAAGCGCAGGATTGGGTCGAGCAATGCCGGATTGGCTGAGCCGGTGGTCGGAGCGGTCATCCACCAACGACCCATGCGCCGCTCGAACGCCAGCCGCTCTTGACCCAGCCGCTCCACTGCGATCCGTTCGATACGGGTTGGGACTAGGTCGAGTAACGGTGAAATTTCTACCGGTTGTTCCCGGCCGGGTTCGAGCAGCGCCAGTGTGACCAGTCCGCCCGCCAAGCCCAGCAACCCGAGGTTTAGCCATCGCCGCCGTGCGAGTGCGTTCATCTTCAACGCCGCCGCCGATAAAACCAGACAAGCCAACCGCAAGCCAGGAAACCGGCTGGCAACGCGACCAGGAAAATGGCGGCGATGAGCGCCAGCGTCCCATCCGACAAATCCAAGCTCGGATCGGGGACAGTTTTGGGGCGTACCAGGATCGGCGCATCGTCCAGAGTGAGCCAGTTCATGATGTTGAGACCCAGTTCCAGATTGGCACCGTTCCCCAAGTAGGTGTTCGATAGAAAATCGCCGTCACCGATTACCACGATCCGCTGTTGGGGCGAGACGAGCGGATCGTCGGTGCCGGTCGTAGTGGCAGGGCGTGGGCGAAACAGGGCCACGCCAACGGTTAAGGGTCCTGATCGTTCGGCGGTATTCGGATCGAACTGGATCGAGCCGTCCAACGGGCCAGTTTCGGTCCAAGAGCCGGATTGGCTTTCCAGCAGCACAGCCGAACGCCAACCGGCGCTCGCTCGAATCTCCAGCGCAACCGCCTGCGGCAGCAATGTCGGGGTGCGTAAGGATTCGGTGATGGGATGCGGGCCGTAATCGACGACGGGAATGAAGGCGGGATTTTTGATGCCGAGTCGGGCAGTGTCCGGGTCCACCACCGTGCCCGGTAGCACATCGATGCCTAGCGCCGCCGCCAACGCTTGCAAGCCGGATGGATCGTCCGGCTCCAACAGCCAGAGCAGGTTGCCGCCTCGCGCTACATCATCGAGCATGAGTTGCACCTGATCGGGTGGTAACGCTTGTTGCGGTCCGGCGATGACCAAGGTGGCGTTTGCCGAGGGAATCGCCCGTTCCTTCGATAAATCCACCGAATGCAGTCGAATTCCGATTTTTTCCAACTCTCGGCCGAAGGTTCCCACATCGAAATTGGCGATTCCCGACGGGTTACGTTCGCCGTGCCCTGCGAGAAACAACACCGGTCGATCTTGTTGGCGACTCAAGCGTTGCAGGGTCAGGGTCAGCGCTTGCTCGCTAAGCTGCTGGACCTTTTCGCCGCGACCGCGATATTCCACGTACAGCTCACCATCCAGGGTAACGCCGAGTTCGCGCACCCGATCCGGCGATAGATCGGGATTGACGAAGGTCAGTGTCAGATCGGGTTTGTGCTGTCGATAACGCTCGATCAGCCGGCGGATAGCGTCGCGCAGGGTAGGATTGCCGCGCGCGAAGGCAGTGACGCGAACCGGCTCACTCAAACGGGCCAGCAGCACCTGGCTGGGTTCCGAGAGGGTGTTGCGCCCGTTGGCGGTCCAATCGGCTCGGATCGAATAACGGGTGCTTAACCAAGCCAGCAGACCGAGTACCAGACCGAACAGCAGCAGAAAAAGTAAGTGCTGGAACCGCAACCGCCAACGGACGGCAGGATCGAGCCGCATGGGTCAATCCCGCAATCGGCTGTCATCCAGCCGCCGGATCGCCAATCCCAGGAACGCGATGCTGAACAACAGATAATAGGCGACATCGGCGCTGTCGAACGCCCCCAGCAGCAGGGCATCGTGATGGCGCAATAGCGACAGGTAGCTGAGTGCGTTGGCGGCGGTTTCTCGACCGATGCCGGCGGCATCAAGAGTGCACAGAAACAGCAACAATCCAAGGGTGGAAATCGCCGCCACTCCGGGTTGCGCGGTTAGGGTCGACATGTAAAGACCGGCAGCGGCGAAACTGGTTGTCAGCAGGCCCAGACCTAGCAATCCAGCAAGCAGCTTACCGAAATCGAGCGACGTGCCGCTCGCCAGCGACAGCGGCATCAGCGCGATCAGGGCGATCACACCGAATAGAAACGTCAATATCCCCAAATACTTGCCCAGCACGATTTCCGTCATCCCCACCGGAGCCGATAGCAGCAGATCCAAGGTTCGGGCTCGACGCTCCTCGCTGAACAGGCGCATGGTCAGTAACGGCGTCAAGGCCAGCAGACACCAGGCCGCAATCCGTAGTAACGGCGCGGCGACCAAGTCGGTCACGCCGGGCGCATTTTCCAAGTTAACCAGTCGGCCTTGCAGATTTCGAAAATCGTCGATCAACAGCAGGAAAATCCACGCTAGCAAGCCTTGAATCACTGCCAGCAGCGTCCAGGCTAGAGGAGAGAGGAACAAACTGCGTAATTCGCGCCCCGCGATAGTGAACATTATTCGGTTGCCTTTTCGCCCCGCGTCAGCTCGACAAAAATCCGTTCTAAATCAGCGTACTCTGGCGTTAGTTCCCACAAATCCCAACCTTTAGCACAGGATTGTTCGACCACTGCCTGATAGGGGACGAAATCCGGTGCGTGAAACAGCCGAAATCGGCCATTGCCCAATGCCTCGGCATGCTCGACTCCCGGCAATTCGACTAGGTTCGAGATCGGCGGCGGTGCGTTCAAGCCAATCCGCAATCTGGTCGATTGTTGCTGCAATGCCGCTAGCGGGCTGGCATACACCAACCGTCCAGCGTTCATGATTTGCACATGACTGCACATGGCCTGAACTTCGGCCAGTAGGTGAGTGGAGAGGATGACCCCGTGGTTTTCGCCCAGTTCTCGGATCAGCTTCCGGATTTCTCGAAGCTGGATCGGGTCCAGGCCGGTGGTCGGTTCATCCAAGATGATCACCGGCGGATCGTGCAGGATCGCTTGAGCAATGCCGACCCGTTGCCGATAGCCCTCGGATAGATTGCCATTCAAGCGTCTGCCGACCTCCGTCAGTCCACAGCGCTCCTTGGTCCGTTCTACCGCCGTGCGGCTCGCCGCGTGGCCGAGTCCGTGCAGGCGGGCGTTGTAGCGCAGTTGCTCGTCGACTGTCAGTTCACGATAGAGTGGGGGTTGCTCGGGTAGATAGCCGATGGCGCGTTTGGCGCGCCGGGGTTGATCCAACAGATCGTTGCCATCGATCACGATCCGACCGGCATTGGGAGCCAGTACTCCGGCCAACATCCGCATGGTGGTGGATTTACCGGCCCCGTTGGGACCGAGAAATCCCACAATCTGGCCTTTAGCAAGCGTAAAGCTAACCGCATCGACTACCGAGATATCGCCGTAACGCCGGGTTAGCTGCTCCACTTGCATCAATACGTTGCCTGTCATGGCATTTTCGACAAACGTCGCTCCCATCCGGCTGTATCGCGGTGATCTGGCCATGCCGACCAGCCGCATGCGCTTCTTACCCCACGCGCTGCGAAAAAAACAATTCTGCTCCGCCACCCTAACACGATCCAACCGAAGGGTTACGCATTCGCGTCGGATTATAAGACATTGGGGCCAGTATATCCGGGCGGCGGCCGTTCTAGCGTGCGGTTCGAACCGCGTTTCCTCGCCGCCCTTGTCGTATTACGCACACTTGGATTAGCCTTATAAAAGTGGAGGAATAGCTTTGTAGCCTCCCTCAATCGTTACTGGAAGAACTGGCAGGAACGCCCCCGACAGGACAACCACCATGGAAATTTTCGTTTATCACACGCCCGACCAGGTTCCCGATCTCAGTAAGAAATCTCGTAAGGGAGGGCTTAATCTAGAGATGCCCGCCTGCGCCGTCGTCATCGACGTGCTGCGAGCCACCACCACCATGGCGACGGCGTTGCAATCCGGCGCCGAAGCCATTCAAGTATTTGACGATCTCGACGAACTGTTCCGGGTCAGCAAAAAATGGCCAACCGATAAACGCTTGTTGGCCGGCGAGCGCGGCGGCGAAAAGCTAGAAGGCTTCGATCTCGGAAACTCGCCGTCGGAATGCACGCCAGATCGGGTCGGCGGCAAGCGGATGTTTATGAGTACCACCAATGGCACTCGCGCCCTGGAGCGGGTACAACGGGTGCCGATTCTATTGACGGCGGCATTGACCAACCGTGCGGCGGTGGTGCGCTATCTATTGCAGGAACAACCGCACACGGTCTGGATCGTGGCAGCCGGCTGGCGTGGCGGGTTTTCGCTAGAGGACACTATCTGCGCTGGAGCGATCGCCTGCGCGCTCAGCGTCGAGCGTGACAGCGACTGCGCGGGCGATGACGAATCGATCGCCGCGATGGCTTTATTTGAACATTGGGAAACACGATTGCCGGAGCTGCTGCGCTACGCCCATCACGGGCGTGGTCTGGCCGCGTTGGGCTGCGAGGAAGATTTGGATTACTGCGCCCGGATCGATAGCATCGATGTGGTGCCGCTACAAGTCGAACCGGGCGTTTTGAAGCCGGCCCGGCTGTATTGAAAACTCCGCTCCGTTTCGGCGTCGATATCGTCCCGCTCGATGCGGTTCATGCGCTGCGGATCCGCAAGCCGGTCCGCAGGTCGCGAATGGTCGTCGGTTGGGCCGCGCCGCCGACCGGGCCCGCCAGAATGTAATCCAACTGGCGTCCTAGCTGCCGGCGGACCGCCAAGGCGCTGCGAGCCGGTGGCCGACCGCTTAGGTTGGCGCTGGTAGAAACCAGGGGGTGCCCACAAGCCCGGCAGAGTGCTGCCGCTAGCGGATGGGCGGTCACTCGCACCGCCAAGGTGTCATGCTGGCCTCGCAGCCAACTCGGTGTGGTGGGCCGGGCGGGAATCAGCCAGGTGTGGGGACCGGGCCAGGTGGCAGCCAATCGAGCTCGATCAAAGGGCGATAACGGTTGCAAGAACGGTTCGAGCTGGGCGAAGTCGGCGGCGATCAAAATCAAGCCCTTCCGCGCTGACCGTCGTTTGAGTGCCAACAACCGCCGGACAGCCTGCTCGTGGCGCGGATCGCAACCCAGGCCATAAACGGCTTCGGTCGGATAAGCGATGATACCGCCGGATCGAATCGCGCGGACAGCGGCGTGCAGGCGAAGCCCGTTCACCTTCAGCCCCGGCTTGACGGCGCTTTAGTGGAGGATGTCTTGGCCGTCGCTTTCTTGGCGGCGCTCGTTTTCGTAGCTGCCTTGACCGCCACGGGTTGGGCTGAACTGGCCTTCGCAGCCGCTGCCCTGGTTGTCGATGGCTTACCGGCGGATGTCTTGGTTTTGGTGGCTGTTGTTTTCGCGGTGGATGTCTTCCCGTTGCCGCGCCGTGGAGCGGATTTCTTCTCGGGCGCTTCACGGATCAGGGCTTCGCACTCCGCTAAAGTCAGACTAGCCGGCTCACGGTCCTTGGGCAAACGGGCGTTTTTCTGGCCGTTGGTGATGTAAGGTCCGAATCGGCCGTTCAGAATCTGGATGGCGGAGTCGGGAAACGCGCGCAATATCTTATTAGCGGCTGCCTGTCGGTGCGCGGCAATCAATTCCAGCGCCCGTTCGCGACTGATGGTGTAGGGATCTTCACCTTTCAGGGAGACAAACTGCTTGCCGTAGCGCACGTAGGGCCCGAATCGGCCAACGTTGGCTTGCATCAGCTCGCCTTCGCTGGTGGTTCCCAAATCGCGCGGCAGTTGGAACAGCGCTAGAGCTTCATCCAAAGTCACGGTATTCATGCGCTGATCGGGGCGCAGGCTGGCGAACAGCGGTTTGTCTGGGTCTTCCTTGACACCGATCTGCGCGAACGGCCCGAATCGGCCCATCCGTACCGATACCGGCTTACCGGTCTTGGGATCTCGCCCCAACTCGCGACTTTGCACCACTTCCTGACGCGAGACGCTCTCGGCTTTCTCTTCGACCAAATGCTTGAATGGGTTCCAAAAATCTCGCATCAGCGGCAACCAATCCTCCTCGCCACGCGATACGGCGTCCAGATTGTCTTCCAACCGGGCCGTGAAGTCGTAATCCACATACTGGGTGAAATGCCGGGTCAGAAAGCGGTTGACGATACGGCCGATGTCGGTCGGCTTGAAGCGGCGGTTATCCAGCACCGCGTATTCACGCGCCAATAATGTCGAGATGATGGTGGCATAGGTGGAGGGGCGGCCGATGCCGTATTCCTCTAGCGCTTTGACTAGACTGGCCTCGGAATAGCGCGGCGGGGGTTCCGTGAAGTGTTGCTCCGGTCGTAGCGCCAGCAAGTCTACCCATTCGCCTTCCCGCAGCGGTGGCAGCATCCGGTCGTCTTCGTCCTCACTGCGATCATCGACGCCTTCCTGGTAAACCGCCATGAAGCCGGGATCGGCGACGGTCGAGCCGGTGGCGCGGAACGTGTTGCCGGCGCCGCAGGCCAAATCCACGGCGACCGTATCCAAGGTGGCTGAAATCATCTGGCAGGCCACGGTGCGCTTCCAGATCAGCTCGTAAAGCGCGTGCTGATCGGCGTTGAGCTGAGCGCGGATCGATTCCGGCGTTACCGCCGCCACGGTCGGGCGAATCGCCTCGTGCGCCTCCTGAGCGTTCTTGGCTTTGGTCTTGAACGAGCGAGGGCTGGCGGGTACGTTATGCGCGCCGTAGCGCTGGGTGATCAACGCCCGGATGTCCTGAATGGCATCTTGAGCCAGATGGACCGAGTCGGTGCGCATGTAGGTGATGAGCCCGACCGCGCCCTGGCCAGTGTCGATGCCCTCGTACAGTTGTTGAGCAATCCGCATGGTCCGCTGCGTCGAGAAACCCAGCTTGCGTGAGGCTTCCTGTTGGAGGGTCGAGGTGGTGAAGGGCGCAGCGGGATTGCGCTTGCGTTGCTTGCGTTCGACCTTCGCCACTCGCAGCCGGCCGATGGCGTCGGCGCCAGATGGTGGCGTGCCGGAATCGGCAAGCTGAATTCGGGCGGCGGTCTGCAACGCGGCTTCCATGCTGTGCGCCTGTTCCGCGTTGGTGATGTCAAACTGAGTCAATTTTGCGCCGCCGTATTCGGTCAGGCGGGCGACAAACGGCTGGGTCGGCTTGGCAACGTCGGCTTCCAGGGTCCAGTATTCCCGCGCCTGAAAGCGCTCGATCTCCTCCTCGCGCTCGACGATCATCCGCAATGCTGGCGATTGTACCCGGCCAGCGGACAAGCCAGGGCGGATTTTCTTCCATAGCAGCGGCGATAGATTGAACCCGACCAGATAATCCAGCGCGCGACGGGCCTGTTGTGCGTTGACGAGATCCAACGACAAATCGCGTGGATGATCGACCGCGTCTAGAATTGCCCGCTCGGTGATCTCGTGGAACGCAACTCGCCACACCGGTTTTTCGCCCAGCAGATCACGCTGCCGCAGAATTTCGTATAAATGCCAGGAGATGGCCTCCCCCTCGCGGTCCGGATCGGTGGCCAGGTACAGGGTGTCGGCCTTGGCAACCGCCTTGGCAATTGCTTCGACGTGCCGCTCGTTTTTGTCGATGACCTGATATTTCATGGCGAAGTCGTGTTCGGGATCGACCGCGCCTTCCTTGGGCACCAGATCGCGGACGTGGCCGTAGGAGGCCAGAATCTCGAAATCCTTGCCCAGGTATTTCTTGATCGTCTTCGCCTTGGCCGGCGATTCGACGATGATCAGGTTTTTGCTCATGGCCTTAGCGTGGGTGGCGGGGATGAGAGAACGTCCATCCGCTTGAAACTCACCGAGAGAGGGAAATTCAGGTAAAGCTCGAACGGTGCACGCTTGGAACCTAATGAAGGTAGCCGGGGATTTCGTCGAATACCATATCTTCCAGACAGGCGTAAGCTTCTTCCTGGCCCGGCTGGTTGAACAACACCATCAGGACGACCCATTTCAGTTGGTGCAAGCCGATGTCGTCGGCTTCGAGCGCCATAACGCGATCGATGACCAGTTCACGGGTCTCCGAGCCGAGAATGCCGCCCTGTTCTAGAAGCAGGAGGAACCCCCGGCATTCCACGTCCAGTTTGGTCAGCTCCGGTCCAACGTAAATGCGGTGGGAGCTGGGATTGACCGGTAAGGGAGCCGCCTGCCGGTCGGTCAGGCTGTCCAGCCACTCGAACGCCTGGTGAATCTCCCGCGAGGGAAAACCGACGGCCAACAGTTCAGTCTGGATAGATGCGCGATCGGGATCGGTATCCGCATCGCTGTCCATGTAGTTTTGAAACAGGTACATCAGCACGTCCAGCACGTTTTCTTTCATTACAGCACTCGTTTCGGAAAACAAAAACCCTCGTCGTTCGGCGAGGGTGCGGAGTCACGGCCTGTCGGGTGCGGCGACGGCGTTCAGGGTTTCAGGCGGCAGTACAAGCCACCGGGAACGGCTGTCGCATAACCTTCTAACTCCAATATCAGCAGCATGGAGGAAACTGCTTCCGCAGTCAATCCACAGCGCTCCACCAGCAGGTCGACCCCCACCGGTCCGTCGCCCATTGCAGCCAACAGCTGCCGATAATCCTCATCCAGCCGGCTTGCTGTTTCTGCCAGGGCACTCGAAGCCGCTGGTTCGTCGGTGACGACGGCCGCGAGGGCATCCAGTTCCTCGAGGATGTCGGTCGCCGTTTCCACCAGCTTCGCCCCTTGTCGGATCAAGGCATGACAGCCCTTGACCAGAGGATTATGGATTGAGCCGGGAATGGCAAAAACTTCTCGGCCCTGATCGAGAGCCAGGCGGGCCGTGATCAGCGAGCCGCTTTGGATAGCGGCTTCCACTACCAATACTCCCAGCGCCAAGCCGCTGATGAGGCGATTGCGGCGCGGGAAGTTCTCGGCTAGCGCCGCCGTACCGATCGGCAATTCGGAGACCAGCGCACCACTTTCGGCAATGGCGTGAGCCAAATCCCGGTGCTTAGCCGGATACACACGATCCAGGCTGGTGCCCATCACCGCGATGGTCCGGCCACCGCTGGCCAACGCACCCTGATGGGCGGCGGCATCAATGCCAAGCGCCAGGCCGCTGGTGATGGTCAGGCCGCCCTCGGCCAAATGTGCGGCGAAGTGCCGAGCGGTTTCCCGGCCCGGCGGAGTAGGATTGCGGGTGCCGACGATGGCCAGTTGTGGCGTTCGCAAGCTATCCGGTTCGCCGTGTACGAACAACAAGGGTGGCGGCTGGGGAATTTGCCGCAGCAGCGGCGGATAGCGAGTATCGGCCAGTTGCAGCAGGTGATTGCCGGGCCGCTCCAGCCACGCCAAATCCTGCTCAACCCCTCGCCAATCCGGACCGCGCAAATAGTCGAGCGCCGAATCCGGCATTCCCAATCGGGCCCACTCGACACGGTCGGCCGCTATCGCGGCTGCGGCCGAGCCAAAATGTTCCAGCAGCCGGCCAAATCGAACCGGCCCGATGCCCGGTGCTCGCAACAGCGCCAGCAGCCAAGCCGGGTCGGTGACCGGATAGGCAGACTCCCGGCTCAGGGCGAAGTCACCCGATCCCGCAAGCGGATGGATCGCTCGGCCTGCATCACCAGCGCGTAGCTGACCAGATCGTGGACCTTGTAGACCATGAGCAAGCCGGCTCGCTCGCCAGGCAATTTCACGGTGCCGCCAGATACCGGATCATCGACCGTGCGACTTTTGCCAAAGATGGCGAGCACATGACCAGGCTCAATCCCTTCCTGAGCACCCAGGTTGATGATAACGCTACTGTATTGGGTGATCTGGGTGACATCGGGGTTGAGCTGGGCAATGATGACGCCCTCGGTGTCCGGCGGCACCGGATGTGGCTCGAAGCTGTAGAGTTCGCGCTCTTCCTCCAGCTCCAAAAGCCGGTCGCCGGCACGGACCGGGTTAGTGATGTTAGCTAGCATGAAGCTGGCGGGATCCTCGTCCCGTTCCAGGATGGCTTGGCCAAGATAAATTCCAGGCACACCCAGAGAACGGTCGGAGCCGGGCTCGTGTAATTCTTCACCTATACGGAACACCTGATAGCGCGGTTGGTCGAATCTGGCGCCGCGGGCGTAAACCCGATCGCGGTCGGCGAAGACGGTCTGCTCGTCGTCGTCCGCTACGATATAGGGCATCTTGCGCCACTGGGCGTTGCTGAGAATCCGGCCTCGGGTCAAAAACGACTCGACTGCGTCGCGAGGCACCGGCGGAATCGGTTGGGTCAGCGTTTCGGTTCGCGCTTGGGGCGTCAGCTTCAACAGCGGAACGTCTTCCCGCTCGGCGACCTCCAGTAGCGGCTTGCCGTGAGGATCGTAACTGAAGCGAAGCACATCGCCCGGGTAGATCCGATTGGGGTCGCGAATCTGAGCGTTTTGCCGCCAGATCTGCCGCCACTGCCAAGGTTTTTGGAGAAACCGCTGGGCGATTGACCACAGCGTGTCTCCGGGAACCACGGTATAAGTTTGCGGGTGATCGGGTCGCAGGGGGATTGGCTCTTCAGCGGCGGGCGCGCTAGTGGTGGGCGCGCCGGCCCCCGCTCCGGTCGCTCCCGAGAGCGAGGGGGGTTCGCCGCTGGTCGGCTTGGGTTCGGGCCCGGAAGGCGGTTGGGCGCACGATCCGAGCAGGACCGTCGCCAGCGACAGGGCGATCCCGAGATGCCTTGAGGAACGCGTGATGTTCATGGTCCTTGCTCATCCTTCGGAGGAACGGGTGGGAGTGTAGCGGATCACCCCCATCGCGCAAAGTATAGCTCCCTCGGTGGGGTTTCTCGTATGATTTCCGCATGAAATGAAATCGAGCGTCAAAAATTAAGGCGTTTGCGGAGTTGAGATGGCACGACTGACCGTATTGCATTATCCCGATCCCCGGCTGCGCAAGCCAGGATCGGCGGTAGAAACCGTCGATGACAGCGTGCGTACCCTCGTCGATGATATGCTGGAGACCATGTACGCGGCGCCGGGCATCGGCTTGGCCGCGACCCAGGTCAATGTCCAGAAACGGGTCGTAGTGATGGACCTATCCGAGGAAAAAAACCAGCCGCTGGTTTTTATCAATCCCACCCTGATCGAACGGGAAGGCCAATGCGAGTCCGAGGAGGGTTGTCTGTCGGTGCCCGGTTTTTACGAAACCGTGCAGCGGGCCGAACGAGTACGGGTCAGCGCGCTGGATCGCGACGGCGAACCGTTCGAGCTGGATGCTGGGGGGTTGCTGGCGGTGTGTATCCAGCACGAGATCGATCACCTAAACGGCAAGTTGTTTGTCGATTATCTGTCGGCATTAAAGCGGGATCGCATCCGGAAAAAGCTAGAAAAACAGGCCCGACTCGAAGCGCGCGCCTCCTGAACATGGGTAAGTTCAGCCGCTTGATCCCCTCGATCCTCTCGTCAGTGCGTCCTGCCCGGATCCCGAGGATCGGCCGCGCCGCCCGGTCCGATAGCGCATGATCGCCGCCGCGCCGCGCCTGATCTTCGCGGGCACTCCGGACTTCGCTGTGCCAAGTTTGCAGGCTTTACTGGCGGCCGAAGGTGTGCTCGTTGCCGTCTATACCCAGCCGGATCGGCCGGCTGGCCGCGGCCGCCAGCCACGCCCTAGCCCCGTGAAAATCCAGGCGCAAGCGGCTAGCGTGCCGATTTATCAGCCTTCCAGCTTGCGCGATCCGGCTACCCAGGCTGAGATGGTCGCCCTAGCGCCGGATTTGTTGGTGGTGGCCGCCTACGGGCTGATCCTCCCGCCGGCCGTGCTGGCGATTCCCCGGCTGGGCTGCGTCAACGTGCACGCGTCGCTGCTGCCGCGCTGGCGCGGCGCGGCGCCGATCCAGCGGGCCCTTTTGGCGGGCGACGCTGAAACGGGCATCTGCATCATGCGTATGGAGGCAGGCTTGGATACCGGGCCGGTTTATGCTCGCGCCACCTGCCCGATTCCGCGCGGTACCACGGGTGGTGAGTTGCACGATCAGCTGGCGGTGTTGGGTGCCGAGACTCTGCGAGCAACCCTGCCGGCGTTATTGGCCGCTATTGCCGTTCCGGTACCTCAGGACGACGCCCGGGCCACTTATGCACCTAAGCTGGAGAAAGCCGAGGCTGTACTGGATTGGACTCGCCCAGCATTGGAATTGGAGCGGCAGGTGCTGGCGTTCAATCCGTACCCCGTTGCCCAAACTTATCTGGATGGACAGACGCTGCGTGTCTGGCGAGCACGGGCCGAACAGGAATCGAGTGCTGCTCCACCGGGGACCGTGCTGCGCGAGGGACCAGCGGGCATCGTCGTCGCTACCGGAGTCGGCGTGTTGTGTCTGACCGAAGTGCAACTACCGGGCGGCCGACCGCTGCCGGTCGCGGCGTTTCTAGCCGCCCGCCGATTGACTGGCCGGCAACTGGGCGCAGCATGAACGTTCGTGCCGTCGCTGCCCTGGCGCTGGGTCTGGTGCTGGGCGAGGGCCGCTCGCTAGCGATCGCGCTGCCGGCGGCGCTAGAACGCGTTGATTCCCGTGATCGGGGATTGTTACAGGAGCTTTGTTATGGCGCCTGCCGCTGGTACCTGCAATTGCAGGTGATGCTCGACCGGCTGTTGACGCGACCGCTGTCGGCGGCGGAGCCCACCGTCCACGCGCTGCTGCTCATTGGTCTTTATCAATTGTGGTACTCGCGAATTCCCGAGCACGCCGCAGTCGCCGAGACCGTTGCCGCCGCGCGTCAGTTGCGAAAATCGTGGGCGTTAGGGCTGACCAACGCTGTGCTGCGATCCGCAACGCGTCGGCGGGCGGAACTGACAGCGGCTTTGGAAAGTGATCCCCAAGCCCGAACCGCTCACCCGACCTGGTTGCTCGACCGATTGCAGCGGGACTGGCCAGATGCCTGGCCCGCCATTGTTTCCGCCAATAACGCCCGCCCGCCGTTCGTTGTGCGGGTCAACCACCGTCATTGCGATAGCGAACGTTATCGGCAGAGATTGATCGAGTCGGGCCGGATCGCCGAACCGGTGCCGGGCGTACAGTCGGCGCTGATTCTGGCCGAACCAGCGGATGTGGCAACGCTGCCCGGTTTCGCCGAGGGTTGGCTATCGGTGCAGGATGCTGCCGCGCAGCTGGCGGCGCCGTTGCTGAATGTCCAGGCCGGGCAACGGGTATTGGATGCCTGCGCGGCGCCCGGCGGCAAAACCGGACATCTGTTGGAATGCGAACCCAGTTTGGATTTGACGGCTCTCGACCGACATGCCGGCCGGCTGAAACAGGTGCAAGATCAGTTGCGCCGGTTACGGTTGACCGCTCGCTTGGTCGCGGGCGATGCTCGTCGGCCAGCGGACTGGTGGGACGGTGTTCCCTACGACCGGATTCTGGTGGATGCCCCTTGCTCGGCCACCGGCGTAATCCGCCGCCATCCCGATATCAAACTGCTGCGCCGGGACAGCGATATCGCCGCGCTCGCTGAGCAGCAGGGTGCGATCCTGGCGGGACTGTGGCCGCTCTTACGGCCAGGTGGCGAGTTGCTGTACGTAACCTGCTCGGTCCTGAGGCAGGAAAACGAGCAGGTGATAGCGGCCTTTCTCGCCGGCCACCCCGATGCCGTCGAACGGCCGATCATGGCGGATTGGGGTCATGCCGGCCGTCACGGTCGCCAGCTGTTATCCGGCGAGGCGGACATGGATGGTTTCTATTACGCTCGCCTGTGCAAACGGGTCGCCACTTTGGGCGTCTGACCATGCCAGCTAGCATCCGAACTGGTTGGACCCTTGGCCGTGCCGTCGGGTTGCTGGCGCTGCTATGGGGGCTATGGGGTATTACCGCGGCTTGGGCGGCCGGCTTTGAGGTGATCGCCGCTTCCACCAAGCTGGAAGGTGGAGTTTACCGGCTTAACGCGTCGATCGAGTATCATTTCAGCAAGCCGGCGCTGGAGGCGATGCAAAACGGCGTGCCGTTGACGGTGGAACTGGAAATGGAAGTTCGCCGCCAACGCGCCTGGGTGTGGGACGAAGCGGTTTACACCCTGACCCAGCGATTTAAATTGGAGTATCACGCTCTCAGTCGGCAATACGTGGTCAGCAATCTCAACAGCGGCGAGCGCCGCGGGTTTCCCAGCCAGACCACCGCGCTACGATTCATGGGTCAAATCAATGATTTCCCATTTCTCGACAAAGGGTTGCTAACATCGGGTCAGCGTTATGACGGTGCCCTGCGGGCGCGACTCGACATCGAATCCCTACCGACCCCGTTGCGGTTGTTCGCTTACTTTTCGGACGATTGGCGGCTAGCGAGCGAGTGGTATACATGGTCGCTTTGATCCGTCGGCTCGCCAGTGGCCAGGGTTTGGTACCGGCATCACTGCTGCTGGGATTACTACTGGTCATCCTGGTGTTTATGGGCCGCGCTACCACCAACTCAGCCAAATTTGGGCAGATGTATGCTTGGTTGCTGGTGGTCAGCGCTATCGGGCTGGGTGCCCTGGCCCTCCTGATTCTGTATAACTTAGTCGGATTGATGCACCTGTATCGCCAGCATATACCGGGCTCGCGCCTGACCTTGCGGCTGGCGGGAGTTTTTGCGGTGCTGGCCATCACACCGGTGGCGCTGGTTTACGGATTTTCGCTGCATTTTCTGCAACGGGGTATTGATAGTTGGTTTAACGTCGAAGTTGACCGCGGCTTGGAGGATGCGCTGGAACTCAGCCGGACTGCCCTGGATTTGCGGATGCGCGAGGTGCTCAAACAGACTCAGCGGATCGCCGACAGCGTCACCGACAACGACGGCATGCAAGCCGGTCGGCGTCTGTACGAGCTACTCGACGTCGGCGAGGCTTCCGAACTTACCCTGTTTGGTCGGGGGGGGCGCATCATCGCCACCGTAGCCTCGGAGCCGACCGAGATTCTACCGGATCCGCCGCCCGATACGGTTTTGTTACAAGTCCGGCAAGGCCACGATTACGTCGGGCTAGAGCCGACTCGCGATGCCGGTTTTCACATCCGTGCCGTGGTGCCGGTGGCTCCTCTTGCCAATGAAGATCGACAATTGCAGGCGCTGTTTCCGATCACCGACCGGCTAAGCCTGCTGGCGGACGCAGTGCAGGAGGCTTTCGAAGGCTATCGGGAGTTGATCTTTTTGCGGGCGCCGCTCAAGGCCAGCTTCACGCTGACCCTGTCGCTGGTGCTGTTCTTGGCGATCCTGGCGGCGTTCTGGGCCGCCTTCTACACCGCGCGCCGGCTGGTTCGGCCGCTACGCGAGCTGGCCGACGGTACCCAGGCGGTTGCCGCCGGCCAATTCAACAAGCAGTTGGCCGGTGCCGGCAGCGATGAGCTGGGGTTCCTGGTGGAATCCTTTAACCAGATGATCCGCAACCTGGCCCAGGCGCGCGATGATGCGCAGCGCAGTCAGCAGCTGGTCGAAAGCCAACGCGCCTATCTGGAGACGGTGCTGGCGCGACTGTCGTCGGGAGTCGTCATCATTGATCGGGCCGGCCACCTGCAAACCTGCAACGCAGCGGCCAGCCAGATGCTTGGCGTCAAATTGCAGGATTACCTGGGTGCCGACAGCCAATGGATCGCCGTTGCCCAACCGCAGTTGCAAGACTTTATCGGGGCTATCAGTCCGCATCTGGCGACAGCTGGCGATTGGCGCCAGGAAATCACCTGGTTTGGCCCTACCGGTCGCTGCATCTTGATGTGTCGGGGCAGTTCCTTACCGGACGTGGTCGGTTTACGAGGGGGGCATGTCATCGTTTTCGACGACATCACCAATCTGGTGCGAGCCGAGCGCGAGGCTGCCTGGGCCGAGGTGGCACGCCGGTTGGCGCACGAAATCAAAAACCCCCTGACGCCGATTCAGTTGGCCGCCGAGCGCATCCGCCACAAATACCTCAAGCAACTCGACGAGGAGCAGGGCAAAATCCTGGATCGCGGTACTCATACCATCATCCAGCAGGTGCAGGCGATGAAAGAGATGGTGGATGCCTTTAACGAGTACGCGCGTCCGCCGCGCCTGCAGCTAGCGCTGTTGGAGCTGAACGAGTTCGTGACCGAAGTCCTCTACCTTTATCGCGACTATCCGGCAGGTGTGGAAATCAGGCTGGATTTGACGCAGGAACCCTTGCGGATCAGTGGCGACAAGGGTCGATTGCGGCAACTGCTGCACAATCTGGTCAAGAACGCCATCGAAGCTATTCGTGACGGCCATGGCTCCGCTCTTTGGGTCGGTACTCGCCGCGAGCATGTGGCCGGCGCCGATTGTGTCGAATTGAGTGTGCGCGATGATGGGCCAGGCTTTCCGGACCATCTGCTGTCTAGCGCTTTCGAGCCCTATGTGACTACCAAACCCAAGGGAACCGGGCTAGGATTGGCGATCGTCAAGAAAATTGTCGAGGAGCATGGCGGTTGGATTCAGTTGGAGGCGCCGGTGGACGGTGGCGCGCGGATCGTCATCCGATTGCCGATCGCGCATGACGACGTCGAGTCCGCAGCCCCGCCATCCCTTCCTGCCATGCCGTCGAACACCGATCAAGGGGGTGCCGGATGAGCGCGCCTCACAAGCGCGTCTTGGGTTTTGCTCGGCTGCCGATGGCGAGCCCGACATTCGCGACTTGACAGTTGAATACCGATCAGGAGGCTGTCGGATGAGCGCGTCTTATATTTTGGTCGTCGATGACGAACCGGATATTCGCGGTTTAGTGAAAGAAATTTTGGAAGATGAAGGGTACGCGGTCTCGATCGCCGAGAATGCCGCTGCCGCTCGCGAGGCCCGTCGGGCTCAGCGTCCCGACCTGATCCTGCTCGATATCTGGATGCCGGATACCGATGGCATCACCTTGCTGAAGGAGTGGAGTGAGGGAGATCATCTGCCGTGCCCCGTCATCATGATGTCTGGGCACGGTACCGTCGAGACCGCAGTAGAGGCAACCCGGTTAGGGGCTTACGATTTCATCGAAAAACCGCTGTCCATGGCCAAGCTGCTGCTGACCGTGGAACGGGCCTTACAAGCAGATCGGCTGGCGCGGGAAAACCTGAATCTGCGCCGCCAGCAGCGGATCGTCGCCGAGCCGGTCGGGCGCAGTGAGGTCGTACAACGGCTGCGGGCGCAGGTTTTGCGGATCGCCCAACACGATGCGCCGGTGTTGATCTTCGGCGAACCCGGGACCGGCAAGGAAGTCTATGCCCGCTTTTTGCACGCCCACAGCCTGCGCCGCGGCGGTCCGTTCGTGGATGTTGGCGTGGGCTCCATCGCTCGCGAAAACGCCAGCCTGGAGCTGTTCGGCTCCGAACAGGGCGACCGGGTTCATTACGGCCGACTCGAACAAGCCAGCGGGGGAACCTTGTTCCTGGACGAACTCGCCGACATGGATCTCGAAGCGCAAGCCAAGCTGGCCAGCGCCCTAGAGAACGGTTCCTTCCTGCGCATCGGCGGTAAGGAACCGGTTCGGGTGAACGTGCGGGTGGTGGCTGCCACTCACCGCGATCTGGAGCAGGAGGTCGCGCTCGGCCATTTTCGCGAGGATCTGTACTATCAGCTCAATGTGGTGCCGATCAAGCTGCCCCCGCTGCGCGACCATATCGAGGACGTGCCTGAACTGCTTAACTACTACATCGGCTATTTCGTCGATCAAGAAAGCTTGACCTACCGCCATTTTACCCTAGCGGCCCAGAACCGGCTACGCAACTACAGTTGGCCTGGGAACATCCGCGAGCTCAAGAATCTGGTGCAGCGCCTCCTCATCCTGGGCGGCGAGGAGGAGATCGCCATCGAGGAGGTGGATGCCGCCGTGCGTGGCATTACCGCCGTCAAATCCCAGGACGTGGGCAGCATTCCGCTGAATCTACCGCTGCGAGAAGCGCGGGAGCAGTTCGAGCGGACTTATCTGATGCAGCAGTTTCGCGAATGCGAGGGTAATGTGGCACGGTTGGCCGACCGGGTCGGCATGGAGCGTACCAACCTCTACCGCAAGTTGCGCGCGTTGGGCATCGATCCTAAGAAAGCGCTGGACGAGTGAGGAGTCGACGTGAAAATCGTGATTCTCGGTGCCGGCCAAGTGGGGGGGTCGGTCGCGCATATCCTGGCTGGCGAAGCGAACGATGTGACGGTCGTGGACGCGAACGCCGAACGCTTGCAAGCGTTGCAGGATCGCTTGGACATTCGCACCGTTCGTGGCCATGCCGCCTACCCGAATGTGCTTGAGCAAGCGGGTATCGCCGACGCCGACATGCTGATCGCGTTGACCGACAGCGATGAGGCAAACATGATCGCCTGCCAGGTCGCTCACACGCTGTTCAATACTCCCACCAAGATCGCTCGGGTCCGGGCTAGCGGCTACATCGCTTACCGGGATCAACTATTCAAGGATGAAGCCTTGCCGATCGATGTGTTGATCAGTCCGGAACAATTGGTGACCGATCACATCCAGCGGATCATCGAACATCCGGGTGCGCTGCAGGTGTTGGACTTCGCCGAAGGCCAGGTCCGGCTGGTGGGCGTCAGAGCCTATGAGGGGAGCACCCTGGTCGGACAAGCGCTGCGCGCGCTACCGGAACGGATGCCGGGCATCGACACCCGAGTGGCTGCCATCTTCCGCCAGGGCAGCGCGATCATGCCGGAAGGAAACACCATCATCGAGGCTGACGACGAGGTCTTTTTCATCGCCGCCCGTAAGAATACCCGTTCCATCGTCAACGAGTTGCGCAAGCTGGATCGGATGGTCAAACGGATTATCATCGCCGGCGGTGGCCACATCGGCGCCCGGTTAGCGCAGGGTCTCGAAGAGCGGTTTCAAGTCAAGGTGATCGAGCGTAATCCACAGACCAGCAAGCGGCTGTCCGAGCGGTTGAATCGCGCCATCATCCTCCAGGGTGACGCCGCCGACGAAAATTTGCTACGGCAGGAAAATATCGAGCATGTAGACGTGTACTGCGCCGTCACCAACGACGACGAGGCTAACATCCTGTCGGCGATGCAAGCCAAGCGCATGGGCGCCCGCAAGGTGATGGCCCTGATTAACCTGGTTTCCTATGTGGATCTGGTCGAATCCTCGGGCATCATCGATATCGCCATCTCGCCGCAGCAAGCGACCATCGGCAGCCTGCTCGCCCACGTCCGCCGCGGCGATGTCGCCAAGGTTCATTCCCTGCGCCGCGGCGCCGCCGAGGCCATCGAAGCCGTCGCCCACGGCGATTACAAGACCTCGAAAGTAGTGGGCCGGCGTATCGAGGAAATTCGCTTGCCACCAGGTACCACCATTGGCGCCATTGCCCGGGCCGAGGAGGTGATCATCTGCCATCACGATACCGTGATCGAGGCGGACGATCACGTTATTCTGTTCCTGCTTGACAAGAAGCGGGTACCCGAGGTCGAGCGGCTATTTTCGGTCGGCGCGACCTTTCTTTAAGCCCACGCCGTGGAAAAAAGCCTTGTGCTAGAATGAGCCGGCCCCGAACCCGAGGGAAATTCCTGCCCTCCGAAACCCCTAAATAAGACCGCTAGGCGCTGACAGGATCCGAATATGACCGCATTCAATTTCGAGCAAGCCCGCCATAACATGATCGAACAGCAGATTCGGCCTTGGGATGTGCTGGACCAACGAGTGCTGGATACTCTCGCCGGCATGCCGCGCGAGGACTTCGTGCCAGAGCGCTACCGTAACCTGGCGTTCAGCGATGTCGCCATCCCGCTCGGGCACGGCGAATTCATGTTGAAACCCAATATCGAAGCCCGAATCCTGCAAGCATTGGCGTTGCAACCGACTGACAAGGTGCTGGAAATCGGCACAGGCAGTGGTTACCTGACCGCTTGCCTGGCACGATTGGCCGCCAGCGTGGTGAGCGTGGATATCGTTCCCGAGTTTATCGAGACCGTTCGTGCCAAGTTCAAGGTCAGCGGAACCACCAACGTCGTGTTACACGTCGGCGACGCAAGCCAGGGATGGGGCGAACATCGCTACGATGCCATTGCGGTCACCGGTTCAGTGGCTTCGGTCGCCGATCATTGGCGCGAGAGTTTACGCTTGGGTGGACGTCTGTTCATCGTGGCCGGCCAATCTCCCGCGATGGAGGCGCTGCTGATGACGCGGGTCGGCGAACGGGAATGGATTCGGGAAAGCCTATTCGATACTGATCTGACGCCCTTGCGTAACGTGGTGTCCCCCAAGACTTTCGTATTCTGAGCATCCGTGGATGTCGGTCGCGATTCATCGATTCCCCACGGCTGTGAGCTTCTGGTATATTAGAGTTTACTAATGCCCGAGGGGAATCCATCAGTCATGTCCAAATTCCATCGTCTGGTGTTGGTCGGAATCATCGCCGCAGCGTGCGGCCAGCCGGCGTCGGCGGATGATCTGTTGCAGGTCTACCGCCAAGCCCAAGACAACGACCCGGTGCTCAAGGCCGCTATCGCCAGCCGCGATGCGTCCCAGGAAGCCAAGCCACAGGCGCGAGCCTTGCTGTTGCCCAGTGTGGGAGCCACGGTCGAGCAGGGTCATAGTTTCGGAATCGCCGGCGCAGGGTTGGGTTCCTCGTCGTTCGATAACCACACTTACTCGATCAGTCTGGTGCAACCCCTCTACAATCGAGGCAGCCAAGTCAAGCAACGGCTGGCGGAAACAACGGCCAGCCAGGCCGACGTGGATCTCGGCAACACTCGCAACGAGTTGATCCTGCGGGTCGCGCAAGGCTATTTTGGTGTGCTGTCCGCGCTGGACAACCTCACTTATACCACTTCCGCGAAAAATGCCTTTGCTCGCCAACTCGAGCAGGCCAACCGGCGGTTTGAAGTGGGGTTGGCGACCAT
The DNA here is from genome assembly GCA_037045535.1 of Candidatus Competibacter sp. GTDB lineage: Bacteria > Pseudomonadota > Gammaproteobacteria > Competibacterales > Competibacteraceae > Competibacter_A. The sequence goes on along the minus strand of JBAOHI010000073.1, from coordinate 53,365 downwards.
CACCGACGTGTACGACGCTCAAGCGCGTTTCGATGCCGCCGTCTCCTTGGAAATCGAAGCTATCAACAAGCTGGCCGACGCCCGTGAATTGTTGCGGCAGTTGACCGGGCAAGAGTATGTTCAGCTCAACTTGCTCAGCGAAAAAATGCCGCTCGCGCTGCCGAAACCGAGCGACCCTGAAAAATGGGTGCAGATGGCGCTCGAAAACAATCTAAATTTGCGCAGCGCCGGTTTCGGGGTCGATCAAGCCCGGGAAAATGTCAAGCTGCAAAAAGCCGATCATTACCCGACCCTGGATTTGCGGACCGGCCGCTCCGATCTCGACACCGGTCCCACCAGCAATATCGCCAGCAGTCAAGTCGGTCTGGAGTTGACCATCCCGCTATACACCGGCGGCGCCGTTTCTTCCCGGTCCCGCGAGGCAGCCTATAAGTATGAAGCCTCTCGGCAAACCTTGGAAAATCAGCAACGTGAAACCATTCGCACTGTCCGCAACGCCTACCGTGGGCAGGAAGCCGCCATCAGCCAGATCAAGGCGCTCGATCGGACCCGGGTTTCCACCCGCAGCGCGCTGGAGGCCACTCAAGCAGGCTACGAAGTCGGTACCCGGACCATCGTGGATGTGCTGAATGCCGAGCGTGACGTGTATCTTGCCGAATCGAATTACGCCGCCGCTCGTTACACCTACCTTACCAACTATCTGACGCTGCGGCAGGCAGCCGGCCAGTTGTCGGAGGCGGACGTCACAGAAATCAACGGTTGGCTGGGTGCCCCGCGCTCGACCAGTGGCGAACCGACTCCACCACTGCCAGCGGCGGCCAAGGAGATCGCCAAACCTGGCGGTGCCACCAAGGGCGGTGTCAACAGCGGCAAAAATACCGCAGCAGCCAAACCGGCCGACGATACGGTGCCCGGCAAACGCTCTCCCAAGGCGGCAGCTGGCGCAGCCACGCGGTCGCCTGCTCCCGCTACCGACAAGGTACCACCGAGCGGATCCCGATAGGCGCTCGAATCCGCTGCGCGGTGACCCGTTGGTGCCAGACAGAACGCTGATGTGATGTCAGATTTGCCCGCTTCCCGGTCATCTCCGGTCCAATTGCCACGCCGGTTGGCGGCCATCGTCTACGATAGCTTGTTACTAACGGCGGTATTACTAGTCGCAACCGGTTTGGCGCTAGGGCTGGCGGTGGCGATACTGGGCAGCGAGAGCGTCAAGCACCACAGTCCTCTCCCCGGTAATCCGTTTTTTTCCACCTACCTGTTGCTCGTTTGTTTCTTCTTCTACGGTGGGTTCTGGATCCACGGCGGCCAAACCTTGGGGATGCGAGCATGGCGGTTACGGGTGCAACGGCTTGACGGCCGGGGCATCGGTTGGTGGCAGGTGTTGCTGCGATTTCTAATCGGTGGACTCTGGCTGGTACCGGTCGCTTACCTGGATCGAGTGCTTGGGGTCGGGACCAGTTTGAGTTTGAGTGTTGGATTGGCTTGCTTGACGCTGATGCTAGCGCTGCGCTTGCCGGATCGCTTGTCGGAAACGGAGCTGGTGCTGCTGCCCAAGCGAGGTCGGTGATCAGCGCAGGCGGTGCAGCGCCAAAAATCCCGCCATCAAAAACAGCAAGGGGGGCAGAATCGCGCCCGCCAGCGGTGGATGACCGTACAACAGCACCACGTTGCCTAGCAGGTAGTTGATCAGGAAAAACGCCAGCCCGAGCAGTAGGCCGATCAGCAGTCGTTGGCCGGTGCCAGCCGAGCGTTGCGGGCCGAACACGAAGGGCATGGCGATCACCAGCATGGCCAGATAAACGAGCGGAGCCAGCAGCTTGCGCCACAGGGCCAGCCGGTAATTCTGGGCGTCCAGCCCGTTGCGTTCCAGATAATCCACATAGGTCAACAGATCGCGAATCGACAAATCGCTGGGATTGGTTGCCAGTACGTCCAAAATCTTTGGGCTGATGGTCGAAGCCAGCGACAGGTTATCCAGACGCTTTGTCTGCACGGTATCGCTGTCTAGAATGCTGCCGTCGATTCCCTCTAGCAACCAGTGCCCTCCCTGATAGCGGGCGCTTTGAGCCGCGGTCACCTCTTCAAGCCGGGATTCGGGGTCGACTTTGAAGATGTGAATATCCGCCAACCGGAAGCGCGGTAACACGCCTCGCACATGGATGAAATAACCGCCGTCCCGCGCCCAGAAGCCACGGCCACCCCGAATCGCCAGATCCTCACCCTTGGCGATGGCCCGTTGTTCGTCGGCCAACTGTTCCAGTGGCGGTGCCGCGAACTCGCCGATGACCAGCACCAGCAGGCTGAGCAGAAACCCGGCTTGTAACACGGAGCGGGTCAATCGGTTCAACGAAAGACCCGCAGCGCGCATAACGACCAGTTCGCTGCCGCTGGCCAGGGCGCCCATTCCCAGCAATCCTCCGACGAGCAACGCCATCGGGAACAGCTCGTATAAGCGTTGGGGCTGAATCAGCATCACGTAATGAATCGCGGCCACGAAATCATAGTGGCCTTTACCTACCTGCTCTAATTCCACCAGCAGGCCGAGGAAGGCTTCCAGGAGCAGCAACACTAGCAGGGCCACGAGAGTGGCGCCGGCCACGGTGCGGAAGATGTAGCGATCGAGGATGCTCATGCCCGATTGGTCCGCCAGGTTGCAGGATGGAACAGCCGCACGCCACGGCTGCCGGCAAAATAGTGCAGCAATAGACCGAGACCGAACAGCAGAAACAGGCCGTGAACCCACCATAAGCCTAGGCCAATCCCGACAACGCCATGGCTCAACCAGGATTCACCGGCTCCGATCAGATTGAAGTAGATCGCCTGGATCAGCACTGCCGCGACAATCCGGCCATAGCGGCCCTCGCGCGGCCTGGCACGGGCCAGCAATGGGGCCCACAGGGCGATGACCAGCACCTGGATCGGACTGTTAAGCCGCATCTGCAACTCGGCGGCTTGATCCGGATCGCCCGACCTCAGTAATTGCGGGGTGGGCAGGGTTTCCCGGTGCTGCCATTCTTGCCGCGGCGGCGCCGTATCCACCTGCGTCGTAGCACGCTCGAAGCGCAATATTTCATAATTGCCGTGGCCGGGTATGCCCCGATAACGGTAGCCATGGTCGAGAACGACATATCGGCTGCCGTCTTGATCAATTCGCTGATGGCCTTTGTCGCCGGTAGTAACGCTGAGATCACCGTTCGATTCGCGGGTCTGGATGAAAACGTTGCGCAATTCGCGCTCATCCATGGCACCGATGTAAACCACATGCCGGCCATTGAGCATCTCGCGGAACGTTCCCGGTACGAACATTGAGACTTCGGCTTCCTTGCGAGCCTTGGCCAACACCTCGAACTGATAGTCCATGATCGCCGGTACCAGAAACAAGGACAGGCCGGCGGTGACCAAAGCCAACGGCATCGCCAACAGCAGAACAGCCCGGTACACCGCTAGCGGGCCGTAACCGCAGGCGGCCAACGCAGCCATTTCGTGGTCGCGGTACAAACGTCCTAACGTCAGCATGACGCTCAGCAGAAACGCCAGTGGAACGAGCATGACCAGAAAATAGCCCGCTTGCAAACCCACCAGAACGAAGATCGAGTCTCGGGCTAGCAGGCCACTGGCCGCCTTGCTGAAGTAGCCGGCTAGCCGGTGACTGAGGACCATCGCCAACAAGACCAAAGCGGTTGCCAGCAGGGTCAGGGCAATCTCGCGGATCAGATAGCGATCAATGATGGAGGGCATGTTCGCTGAAACTCTCCTGCGTGCAACTGTGAGAAGGCACGGTTTCTGGCTAAACTCATCGAATTCGCGATCTGGTCTGAATTCGCGCCACCCCATGAATCGAGCACGGGAGTAGCCTGCCGATGGAATTTTCGGTCAAAAGCGGCAATCCGGAAAAACAGCGCACCGCCTGTCTGGTGCTGGGTATTTACGAATCCCGACGGCTCGCGCCGGCCGCCGAGCAGTTCGACGCCGCCTGCGGCGGCTATCTCGGCAATGTATTGCGCCGAGGCGATCTGGAAGGCAAGCCGGGCCAGTCGCTGCTGTTGTTCAATATCCCCGAGGTCCAGTGCGAACGCGTGCTACTGATCGGTTGCGGCCGGGAGCGCGAGATCGATGACCGCCGTTTTCACCAGATCGCGGCCCACGCCGCCGCCGCGCTGAACGAGACCGGCGCCGCCGATGCGGTCACCTATCTGACCGAACTCCCGGTTAAAGGTCGCGACCTCAACTGGAAAATCCGCCAGATCGTCGAGACGACCGAGGACGCGCGCTATCGCTTCGACCAACTGAAAAGCAAAAAGGATACGCCGCGCCGGCCATTGCGCAAGATTATACTCAGCGTCCCCGGTCGGCGGGAACTGGTTGGCGGCGAGCAGGCCGTACGCGAGGGATTGGCAATCGCCGCCAGCGTCGCTCTGGTCAAGGATCTGGGCAACTTACCGCCTAATATCTGCACACCGACCTATCTGGCCGACCAGGCTCGGATGTTGGCCCACGACTTTCCGACACTGCAGGTCGAGGTGTTGGAGGAGGCCGACATGGAACGGCTGGGCATGGGTGCGCTGCTGGCGGTGACACGCGGTAGCGTTCAGCCCGCCAAGCTGATTCAACTGGCGTATCGACAAGGGCCAGCGACAGCAAAACCCCAAATCCTGATCGGCAAGGGCGTCACCTTCGACACCGGCGGCATCTCGCTTAAGCCGGGTGAGGGCATGGACGAGATGAAATACGATATGTGCGGAGCGGCCAGCGTGTTGGGGACGCTGCGGGCCTGCGCGGAATTGAATCTACCGCTGAACGTCATCGGGCTGATTCCAGCGGTGGAAAACATGCCCGGCGGACGCGCCACCCGGCCGGGCGACATCGTGACCAGTCTGTCTGGTCAGACCATTGAAATCCTCAATACCGATGCCGAGGGCCGCCTGATTCTTTGCGACGCCATGACCTATGCCGAGCGCGACGAGCCGGCGGCAGTCATCGATATCGCCACGCTGACCGGGGCTTGCATCATCGCCCTGGGCCGCCATCCACACGGTTTGTTCAGCAATCATCCGCCATTGGCGCATGCGCTGGTGGTCGCCAGCCATGCCGCCTACGATCGAGTTTGGGAGCTGCCGTTGTGGGAAGATTATCAGGAAGGACTGGATAGCAATTTCGCGGATATAGCAAACGTCGCCGGCAACCGGGATGGCGGTGCAATCATGGCGGCTTGTTTCCTGTCGCGCTTTGCCAAGAAGTTCCACTGGGCGCACCTGGACATTGCCGGTACCGCCTGGAAAACCGGCAAGGCCAAGGGCGCGACCGGGCGACCGGTGCCGCTGCTGGTCCAGTATCTGCTGGATCGAGCGGCGGAGACAGGTCGGGAGGGGTGACGTGCCACGCGTCGATTTCTACGTCCTACCTGACGACAAGGATAATGGACGGGCTCTGCTGGCTTGCCGGCTAGCCGACAAGGCGTACACGCTCGGTCACGAGGTCTACATTCTCGTAGCATCCGAGGCGCAGGCGGGCGCCCTCGATGATCTGTTGTGGACCTTTCGGCAGGACAGTTTTATCCCGCACGAGCGCTATCCGTTGGCCGGTGATGAGGCATCGCCGGTGTTGATCGGAACGATTTTGCCGACCGAGGCCCGCGCGTACATCCTCATCAATTTCACCGATCGACTGCCCGAGGGTTTTGAGCGCTACGAGCGGATCGCGGAACTGGTCGATCAGAATCCGGAGGTGCTGGCCAAATCCCGAGAACGGTTCCGGCAGTATCGCGAGCAGGGTTTAACTCCGGAGACGCACAAGCTGTAGCATCCACATCGTCGATAGTCACATCTCCACAAGGAGCAGGGGGCTTGCTCGCCGATGAAGCAGTTTGAAAATCTCCTTGCGGGAGGGGTCAATCTGATTCGGCCGGGACATCGTGTTTCAGCCAAGCGAACAAGTCCCAATGGCCAACATGCAGCCACGAAGTCCCGCGCTCGATTAAGCGACGGCGGCGTATGGCCCAGTCGTCCAGTTCGCTATCAGCTCCTGGGTCGATCTGCCGCGCGGCTGCAAGCCAGCCCTCCAGCAGGGTCGTTTGCAGCGCAGCGTGTGCCGGTCCCAATCGCCAAGGGCTCGGCCGCAGCGTTACCTGGTAACCGAGCTTTCGCAGCACGATAGCCAAGGTGGCGGAGGCGTCGGGGCCGAGCGCAGGACCGAATCCCTTGTCAGTCCGTTGGTGGCGGTTGATCCGTTCGCGTAGGTCCTCATCCCGTTCCAGGGTCGGCTCCCAGCTGATGGTGCCGTCGTAGCTAAGGGTGACGAATACCGCCGTCCGCCATTTCCGACAGTGATCAGCCAGCCGCTCTAGCCAGGCTGCGGATACCAGATCGAGCAGGGCGGAGGCGGTGACCAGATGGACGTCGAGCCAATTCAGCTGTTCCCAATCGAGAACCAAATCCAGCCGCTGCCACTCCAGGCTCAGATTTGACGGCTGTTTCCCCGCCCATCGGCTGAGCAGTTCCTGTCCGCGCGCCATCAGAGCGGGATCATGATCGATCAAGACCCAATGCTGTTGGCCGCCTAGCAGCGGGGCGAGATAGCGACAGTTAGCGCCGGTTCCGCTACCCAGGTCTAGTACTGATAGACGATCATGGGTTTGGCGCCAAGCCAGTAGCTCGGCAGTTGATACTGGGTTGCGGGACGCTGCATCCACGGGTTCGCGTAGATCCAGCCAATCTGCTGAAAAACTGCTCATCGAGCCAATACGACCTCTAGCGTTGCGGCAAATCGGGCGCAAGTGGCTGGCCAATCGGGTAGTGTCGCGCGCGCGGCCCGCGCGCCGGCCGCGAGTCGCCGGCGCAATTCAAGGTTGGTCAACACTCGCGCCAAGGCAGCGGCCAACGCTGCTTCATCACCCGAAGGAACCAACAACCCGGCGGCTGCCGGCACGGTGTCGGGAATCGCGCCAGCGGTAGTGCTGACGATGGGCAAGCCACGGGCGAGCGCTTCGGCCAGCACCATGCCGTAACCCTCGTGGAAAGACGGCAGGACAAACACATCTGCCTCCAGATAGCGAGCTGCCAGCTCGTCAGTGTCCAATTCGCCCAGCAATTCGACGCGATCCCTCAGCACCAGTTCATCGATTAGCGTTCGCAACCGAGCGGTGGTCGCCGGATCAAGCATTTCGCTACCCGCGCAGCGTAACCGCCAGGGTAGATATTTGAGCGATGCCAGCGCCCGGAACAGCACAGCGTGGCCCTTGCGTGGCGTCAGACTGGCCGCGCAAAGCAGCGCCAGCTCACCGTCGTTCGATCCGGTTGCCAGCGGAGCGGGATCGGTGCCGGGTGGCACCACGGTGCAGCGTTCCGGCGAAACGTCATAATCGGCCAGCGCTCGCACCGTGCTGGGACTGGTGACGATGACGTGGCAAACGGAACGCAACGCTTCACGTTCGCTGGCATACAGCGTTTGCTGCTGGGTCTTGTCGAGGCCAGTTTCCAACGCCAGCGGATGATGGACCAGCCCGACCAATCGCAGTCGGTCTCGATGGGGGGCAACGGCTTCGGGCATGGCGCCTAGCGCCAAACCGTCCACGACTGCCAGGGTTTGATCCGGCAACGTCGCCAATATTTCGGTGGTTTTTTGCAGCGCCATCGGCGTCGGCGTCGGGAACGAGGCATCGAGGCGATGCAACTCGACTTGCCACCCCAGCGTCGCTAACCCGGCCATGATCCGACGGTCGTAGAGATAACCGCCGGTGCGGGTATCTGGATCGCCCGGAATCAGGAAACGTACCGATTTCAAGCGAGCGGACCCTCGTAGGCCGCCCAGGCGGCGTGGGATTCGTGCAGGGTGATGCGCATGGAAGCGAGGCCGGCGGCGTTCGGCCCCAGTTGCCCATCTTCGATACGGGCCGCGACACGGTCGAAAATCTCTCGGGCCAGAAATTCGGTAGTGGTATTGCGGCCAGCGAATTGCGGCATCTCGTCGAGATTGCGGTAGTTGAGTTCCCCTAACACCGCACGCAGGCAGTCGCCGAGCTTCCCGATATCCACCACCACGCCATCCGGATCCAGATCGGGGCGGCGTAGTTCCAGATCGACGACGTAAGTCGCACCGTGTAAACGCTGAGCGGGACCGAATGTTTCGCCTCGGAAGCTGTGGGCGATCATGAAATGATCGCGAACGCAAACGGTATACATCATGATGGTTCGACCTCGAATTGGAATGTCGGGGTAACAGAACGAGTATAAGACGGATCGAACCGGGGAGCGTGTGCTTAGTCGGAATAGATGATCCGGTGGCATAACGCGCCGCGCGGATTGCGGCTTAATTCGGCCATGATGCGCGGCAGTTCGACAAACGGGCTATCGCCATCGATGAGAATATCCAGCATTGGATCGTCCAGCAGGTTCATCACGGTTGCCATGCGCCGCCGATAGTCCCAGCGGGTGCGTTGCGCGGTGGCGACATTGCCAACCTGAGAGCTACGAATGGTGAGCCGCTTGGCGTGAAAATCCTCACCCAGTGGCAGACCAACCGAGCGCGTGCCGAACCAGCTCGCTTCCACCACTGTCGCCTCGAACCCGGCCAGCCGCAGGGCCAGTGCCAATCCGTCGGGCGAACCGCTGGCGTGGATTAGCATATCCTGTTCTCCGTCCGCCTGCTCCGGCAAGGCAAATCGGACCCCCAATCGTTCGGCCACTGTCGCCTTGCCGACGTCAACATCCACCAACTGGATTTGGCAGCCGGGTAGCTGGCCGGTCAATCGGGCGATCAGGCAACCGACCACGCCCGCACCGATCACCGTAACTCGATCTCCCAGCCGTGGCGTAGCGTCCCAGAGCACGTTGAGCGCCGTTTCCAGATTCGCGGCCAATACCGCTCGACCGGGTGGAATACGAGCCGGTATCGGTGTTACCGCCGTCACGGGCACGACATAGCGGTCCTGGTGGGGATAAAGGCAAAATACGGCTTGTCCGCACAGCGATTCGGGACCAATCTCGATGACGCCGACATTGCAATAGCCATATTTTAGCGGCGCCGGAAAATCGCCCTGTTGAAACGGTGCACGCATGGCTTGGTACTGGCTGGGTGGTACTTCGCCGCGAAACACCAGGCTTTCAGTACCACGGCTGATGCCGGTATAGAGCGTTCGTACCAAGACCTCGCTGGCATTGGGGGGGCTTAAGCTGTCAGGATGGATTTCGCCTTGGCCAGGTGTCGTGATCCAAAACGCCCGTGCTGGCGGGTGATGCTCGGTCATCTTCCGCAGCCATTCTCGATTGATGCAAGATTGTCGTAGCTCACATCAGCGCTCGCATAAATTTTGCCTGGAGATCCCTTCACATATTGCCAGCAATCTTTCATAGTTGACGCAACCTTATACCAATTCTCTTTCAAAGGGTAACCATATCCAAGGGAAGGCCGTGATGGAACGGACGGTTTCGGGATGACCGGCGTAGTGGTTCATGGCGATGCAGAGTTGGTCTCTGACGGCGTTCATGGAGTTGAAGACGGTATTGCCGAAGAATTTTTCCCGCATATAGAGAATAGCAGAGAGAGCAGTCATTTGGGTTGCTGGAAGATCGGTTAGCATCTTGGGAAGTCACGATTTGATCGGTCTTTGTCTCGATTGGTATTCCGTGTATCTCATCGGTATGATCCTAATTTTGTTTTTTTAATATAAAAACAGTTATTTGAATTAGAAGCAGTCCATTAGATCTGTATCGATGGAGCACTGGATTCCGACCATTGTTTCTCCGAACGTACCTCATGCATTCGGGGATTCTGTTACAGAATCTCATTGATCGGAGCCTTCGTGTGATGAACGTATTAAATAATTTGAAGGTTTGGCAAAAGCTGGCACTGGTTGTGGTGGCGTTGAGCGTGCCGATCTTGTTGCTGGCGTATCTGCTGATAAAAGAGATGAATGTCGCCATCAATTTTGCCCATCTGGAAATCCAGGGCGTGCAATACCTGCAACCGGCGCGTGCCCTGGTGCAACATTTTGCCGAACATCGGGGGATGAGCAACGCCTATTTAAACGGCGACGGTTCGTTTCGGGAAAAGATCGCTGCCAAGCAGGTTCAACTCGCCGAGGATATCAAAGCAATGGATGCCGTCGATGCCGAATACGGGGTCGTGCTGAACAGCGCTGGATCATGGCGAGCGATCAAGGAGGACTGGCAAAATCTCGTCGCTGGTGTTCTGAACCTGCCCGCCAAGGAGAGTTTCGCGCGGCACACGGCGCTGATCAAAAAGTTGCTCGACTTGATGATTCAGGTGGGTGTGACTTCCAATCTGATCCTGGACCCCGTTCCGGATAGCTATTTCCTGATGGATGTTGTGGTAAGCCGCCTGCCGGTACTGGTCGAAGACATCGGGCAATTACGGGGTATGTCGGCGGGAATCGTCGCGCGCCACCAGATCATGGACAACGAGAGAATCAAGCTCTCAAAGTTGATAGCGCGATCTCAAGTCATGCGCGATGGAATCCAGGAGAGCTTGGATCTGGCTTTCAAATACAATGGAACGCTTAAATCGCTATTAGGGCCGAGCCAAGAGGCTTTCGCGACCGCCGCGAGAGGTTTTTTGGAATTGGTCGATCAGCGTATCATCACCAGCGCTCAGCTGGATGCCGCGCTCACGGCGAGTGAAGTCTTCGACGCCGGCACGCGTGCGATCGAAGCCGGATTCAAACTTTACGACACTACAGCGCCGCTCTTGCTGGAATTGTTGCGTCAGCGCATCGCCGATTCGATCCGCGACAAATACGTCACCTTGGGTGGGGTGCTAGTCTGCGTGTTGTTGGCGCTGAGCCTTTCCTATGGATTTGGGCGTGCCATCGTCCGCACGTTACGGCGTGCTGACATCGTCGCCGAGGCGATCGCGGCCGGTGCGCTCGACAACGACATTCCCGTTGTCGGTACTGACGAGATCGGGCAGCTGCTAAAATCGCTAGCCACCACGCAGGAAGAGCTGATCTCAGTATTGCGGAAGATCAAACAGGCAGCGGACGTGGTCAGCTTGGGAACCAGCGAACTTTCTCAGGGTACCGACGATCTGGCGCAGCGTACCGAGGAGCAAGCATCGGCCCTGGAGGAAACCGCTGCCAGCATGGAACAACTGATCTCGACGGTCAAACAAAGTGCGGAAAATGCCAGTCAAGCCAACCAGCTGGCCAGCCAGACCCGAACGCAAGCCGAGGCGGGCGGACAGGTGGTCGAGCAGGCTGTGGCGGCCATGAACGCCATCCATCAAAGCAGCCGCAAGATCGCTGATATTATCGGCGTGATCGACGAGATCGCGTTTCAAACCAACCTGCTTGCCCTGAACGCCGCCGTCGAAGCGGCAAGAGCCGGCGAGCAGGGGAAAGGCTTCGCTGTGGTTGCCGCAGAAGTGCGGAAGCTCGCCCAACGTAGCGCCGATGCAGCCAAGGAGATCAAGAATTTGATCACCGATAGTGTCGGCAAGGTCGAAGACGGTGGCAAACTGGTCGAACGGTCCGGTCAGACACTCAGGGAGATCGTCGACGCGGTCAAAAAGGTCAGCAGTATCGTGGCCGAGATGGCCACTGCTGGCCAGGAGCAGACAAAGGGAATCGAACAAGTCAACATCGCTGTTTTGCAGATGGACCAAGTGACCCATCAAAACGCTGCTCTGGTCGAACAGGCCGCCGCCGCTTGTCAATCCCTACGCGATCAAGCGGCGGAACTTCGGACGTTGCTGGAATTCTTCAAGCTGGAGGCGGCAGCAAACCGATACGCTGAAGATGAAGATCGGAAAGAGTCGGGCAGAGATGTGGTTGAACTTCATAAAGAAGCTGCTGTGACCTGAGCGTCATACCAGTTTCAGTTTAGAGGCCGGTTCGTGATAAGGGAGAACGATCTGGCCCGTTTTGCCACCGCTCGCGAGACAGCCGATACAAGCAGTGCACGCGAAGTGGATTGCCAACTGGAACGTTTGGATGCTCGAAGATTTCGCCAGTTTCGCGCATCTGGAGACGTTCCATCACAGTGCGCGACCGACGGTTTTGTAGCGCGGTGAAAGCGACGATTTCGGGCAGGTCGAGCAATTCGAAACCAACACGGAGTGCGCCCTTGGCCGCTTCGGTCGCATAACCTTGGCCCCAGTGCCGAAACGCGAGGCGCCAGCCAACATCGACGCAGGGAGAACAGGGAATATCCGGTACGGGGACATGCAGGCCGACGAAGCCGATAAAGTCCTCGCCGCCGAGAATATCGATGGCCCAAAATCCCCAACCGCGCTCGGCGATCTGCGTTTCGAGGCGTTCCGCCAAGGCATCGCTGGTAACCCGATCCAGCGAGGCGGGGAAGAATTCCATGACCCTTGCGTCGGCGTTCAGTCGCGCAAACGGTTCCCGGTCCGCCGGACGCCACTGGCGCAGCCGCAATCGTTCGGTTTCGAATTCGATGATCTGGGTCATGATAACTTGGGGTATTGTCGGCTGAATCGCGGCGATCGCGGCGGTACGAACCATCGATCTCCAACGCGATATACCCGGTTCGAATCATTTCAGGCTACCATGATATATCTATCCCACTGGGATTTTCGCATGGCTAAACGTACTCCCCTATATGCCCGCCACGCCGCCCTGGGCGCGAAGCTGGTGGATTTCGGCGGCTGGGACATGCCGTTGCATTACGGTTCGCAAATCGAGGAGCACCATCGAGTGCGCCGCGCCGCTGGCTTGTTCGACGTATCGCACATGACCATCGTGGATTTCGCCGAACCCGCGCCGACCCGCACTTTGTTACGCCATCTGCTTGCCAACGACATTGCCCGCCTGTATCTCGGCAAGGCGCTGTACACCTGCATGTTGAACGAGGCGGGCGGGGTCATCGACGATTTGATCGTTTACGACCGGGGCGAAATCGGCTATCGGCTGGTGCTGAATGCCGCCACTCGCGAGAAGGATCTGGCTTGGATCGTCCCGTTAGCCGAACGTTTCGGCGCTGCTTGGCGCGAGCGCGACGAGCTGGCCATGCTGGCAGTGCAAGGACCGGAAGCCTTGGCCAAGCTGGAATCCGTTCTCGGTGCCACCACCGTCGCGGCGGTCCGCGCCCTGAAGCCGTTTCATGCGCTGGAAACTGACGGTCTGTTCGTCGCCCGCACTGGTTATACCGGCGAGGATGGCGTCGAAATCATGCTATCGGCCATCGAAGCGCCGGATTTATGGGATCGTATTCTTGCCGCTGGCGTCGCGCCTTGCGGATTGGGCGCCCGCGATACGCTGCGATTGGAAGCCGGTATGAGCCTATATGGCAGTGACATGGACGGAACCACCACGCCGCTAGTATCCGGGCTAGGCTGGACCGTGGCTTGGGAGCCAGCCGATCGCGATTTTATCGGTCGCCCGGCACTGGAACGGCAGCGAGCGGCCGGTGTGCCGCAAACTTTCGTCGGCCTGGTCTTGGAAGAACGTGGCGTGCTGCGCGGCCACCAGCACGTTTACGACGATGACCGCGAGATCGGCCTCACGACCAGCGGCACATTCTCGCCTACCCTGAACCGTGCCATCGCCCTGGCGCGAGTGTCCATCGACATCGGCGACCACTGCCGAGTCGACATTCGCGGTAAGCGACTGTCGGCGCGAGTCGTCAAGCCGCCGTTCGTCCGTCATGGCCGCGCCCTGATCGACTGATTTCTTCTCCGAACCGTAGTTGAGGAACCTGAGCATGAGTAGCATCATTCCCGCCGACCTTCGATATACCGAAAGCCATGAATGGGCGCGCGCCAGCGACGACGGTACTGTCGTCGTTGGGATCACCGATCATGCCCAGCATCTTTTGGGGGATTTGGTATTTGTGGAGATCCCAGAAATCGGCCGAGTCGTGTCCGCCGCCGAAAGTTGCGCGGTGGTCGAATCGGTCAAGGCTGCCTCGGATGTCTACAGCCCGCTGGAGGGTGTCGTTGTCGAAGTGAATGAAGCCTTGGCCGACAACCCAGAATTGATCAATCAGGATCCCTATGGCGAGGGTTGGATTTTTCGGCTGAGAACCACCGCCACCTTGGATGCCTTGCTGGACGCAGTGGCCTATGAAGCTGTTGCTGCCGCCGACGAAGAGGAAGATGAAGGAACGGGTTCGCTGGCGAATCCCAAGCTGGTCGGATGACACGGGATACATCGATCATGCCGTTCGTTCCGCATACTCCGGCCGATATCCAAGCGATGTTGGCCGCCATCGGCGCCTCGAATCTGGAGGCGCTGTTCGACGAAATTCCCCCGACGCTCCGAATCGGTAATTTATCGACCCTGCCGGAGGCATTGAACGAGTTACAAGTCAGTCGGTTATTGGAAGCGCGCGCGGCGGACTATCCTCGGCCGTCGTGCTTCCTCGGTGCGGGCGCCTACGAACACCACATTCCGGCGGCGGTCTGGGAAATCGTTGGCCGCGGTGAGTTCTACAGCGCGTATACGCCCTATCAGCCGGAAGCCAGTCAGGGCACGCTGCAAGTGCTTTACGAATATCAGAGCATGATGGCGGGTTTGACCGCCATGGCGGTGTCCAACGCTTCGTTGTACGACGGGGCCTCGGCACTGGCGGAAGCGTTGTTGATGGCGGTACGCGCCAATCGTAAATCCAAATCCAAGCGGATTCTGATCCCGCGTGCCTTGCATCCGCTGTATCGGCGTACCGCGCATGCCATCGTCCACAATCAAGGCATCGAGTTGGTCGAAGTCCCCTACGATCCGGCGGGCGGTCATACGCCGATTGAGGCGTTGGCAGCTTATGCCGGACAGGATTTCGCGGCATTGGTGATCCCGCAGCCCAATTTCTTCGGAGTGCTGGAGGAGGTGGACGCGCTTACCGATTGGGCGCATCGCCATCAAGCGTTGGCGGTCGCGGTGGTCAATCCCACGGCGTTGGCCGTTCTCAAACCGCCGGGTGAATGGGGCGAAAGCGGCGCCGATATCGTTTGTGGCGATGGTCAGCCGCTGGGGTCGCCGCTGGCCTCGGGCGGTCCCTATTTCGGGTTCCTGTGCTGTCGGCAAGAATGGGTACGGCAGATGCCCGGCCGCTTGGTCGGCCGTACCGTCGATCTGGATGGCAAGACCGGTTTTACCTTGACCTTGCAAGCGCGCGAACAGCATATCCGCCGTTCCAAAGCCACGTCCAACATCTGCACCAATCAGGGCTTGATGGTAACCGCCGCCACCCTGTACCTGGCGCTGCTGGGACCGCAGGGTCTGGAGCAGGTCGCGGCTACCTGCCATGCCAACACCAGGACCTTGGTGGAGCAACTGACCCAGGTACCCGGCGTGAGCCGGGCGTTCGACCGGCCGGTGTTCCACGAAGCGCTTCTGCGATTGCCTAGGCCGGCCGGCCAGGTATTGGACGGCTTGTTGGCGCGCGGCATTCTTGGTGGCTTTGATCTGAGCGGCGATTACCCTGAATTGGGCAATACGCTGCTGGTTTGCGCGACCGAAACCAAAGACGCCCAGGATTTGCAGCGGTACGCGACGCTGCTAGCGGCAGTGGTGGCCTGACGCGCATCATTCGGCCGACGGCTGTGGCTCTGGCAAAACGGGGAGGCTGCCAGTTTCCGAAAGGCTGATCCTGTGTTCTAATCCCCGCTGGAACGAAGCGGGGGTGCTCCCTAGAGGGGAGCTGAGAAATACCCTTGGAACCTGATCCGGTCAGTACCGGCGGAGGAAAGCTTCAGCGTTCAAGATGACGCCCCTGTTTCGTCCTGGCCTGTCACCATTACCGAGGACGATTGCATGAGCGTCATTTCTCCAGAGCTGCTTCGCGCCGCCGCCCAACTGAGCACGGATCTCACCCGCCCTTATCCGAACTCCCGCAAGGTTCATCTCCAGGGTTCGCGCCCGGACCTGCGTGTCTCGATCCGCGAAATCGCCCAGCACCCAACGCCGACTGCGAGCGCCACTGAAGACAATCCACCGATCCCGGTCTACGACACGTCCGGTCCTTACACCGACCCGTACGCGCGCATCGACCTGCGCCAAGGGTTGCCGGCCTTGCGGATGTCGTGGATCGAGGAGCGCGATGATACCGAAAGGCTCTCCGGTCCTTCGTCCTGCTATGGTCAGACTCGGGCAACCAATCCCGAAACGGCTCACCTGCGATTCGAGCATGTACGGTCGCCGCGCCGCGCCAAGGCTGGAGCCTGCGTGACCCAGATGCACTACGCCCGGCGCGGTATCGTAACGCCGGAAATGGAGTACATTGCCTTGCGTGAGTCGTTGCGGTTGCAGGAACTGCGTGAGGATCCGCGTTACGCGCGCTTGTTGCGCCAGCACCGGGGTGAAAGTTTTGGCGCTGCCATCCCGGACACCATCACCCCGGAATTTGTCCGCGCCGAGGTCGCGCGCGGCCGAGCGATCATTCCCGCCAACGTCAATCATCCCGAACTGGAGCCGATGATCATCGGCCGCAATTTCCGAGTGAAGATCAACGGCAACCTGGGCAATTCGGCGCTCGGTTCCTCGATCGAGGAAGAAGTCGAGAAAATGGTCTGGGCGATCCGCTGGGGCGCCGATACAGTCATGGATTTGTCCACCGGCAAGAACATCCATGAAACCCGCGAATGGCTGATTCGCAACGCGCCAGTCCCGATCGGCACGGTGCCGATCTACCAGGCGTTGGAGAAGGTCGATGGCAAGGCGGAGGCGCTGACCTGGGACTTATTCCGCGACACCCTGATCGAGCAGGCCGAACAAGGTGTGGACTATTTCACGATCCACGCCGGGGTGCTGTTGCGCCATGTGCCGCTGACCGCCGATCGCATCACCGGCATCGTCTCGCGCGGCGGCTCGATTCTGGCCAAATGGTGCCTGGCTCATCATCAGGAAAACTTTCTCTACACCCACTTCGACGAAATCTGCGAGATCATGCGGGCTTACGATGTGAGTTTTTCGCTCGGTGATGGACTGCGGCCCGGTTCGCTGGCCGATGCCAACGACGCCGCCCAGTTTGCCGAATTGGAAACGCTCGGCGAGTTGACCCAAAAGGCCTGGGCGCATGACGTGCAAGTGATGATCGAAGGTCCTGGCCATGTGCCGATGCAACTCGTGCGGGAAAACATGGACAAGGAGCTGCATGATTGTTTCGAAGCGCCGTTCTACACGCTGGGCCCGCTGACTACCGATATCGCCCCCGGCTACGATCACATCACCTCGGCGATCGGCGCGGCGCAGATCGGTTGGTACGGCACCGCGATGCTGTGTTACGTGACGCCGAAAGAACATCTGGGCCTGCCCGACAAGCACGATGTGCGCGAAGGCATCATCGCGTATCGGATCGCCGCGCACGCCGCCGATTTGGCCAAGGGGCATCCGGGCGCGCAAATCCGCGATAATGCGCTCAGCAAGGCGCGTTTCGAGTTTCGGTGGGAGGATCAGTTCAATCTCGGTCTCGACCCGGAACGCGCCCGTGAATATCACGATGCCACGTTGCCCAAGGAATCGGCCAAGGTCGCCCACTTCTGCTCGATGTGCGGTCCACGGTTTTGTTCGATGCAGATTACTCAGGAAGTGCGGGATTACGCCTCGCGACAAGGTCTCGACGCCCGCGCCGCACTCGATAAGGGGCTGGCGGAAAAGGCCAGCGAGTTCATCGGTGGTGGTGCAGCGTTATATCATCGAGCGTAAGTCAGGCGCGCTCCGGTCAGGTGCCAGATGGACCTTGTCCGGAGTGCGGCGTTAATGGCGCACCGTAAAATCCGCGCGAGTGCCTGCGTTCAAGTAGAGGCGCCCTCGCCCGGAGCGAGTGCCAGGATGCGCTGCTGAATCAATAGCGATAGACTGATAGCCGTAAGGGATCGAATTCCAGATGCGGCAATAACCCTACCTAAATTTCGTTGAATTCCAGCGAGGATCGAACGCCATGGCAACCATCACCTTTAAAGGCAATCCGGTCGAGACCAATGGTCATTTGCCCGCCGTTGGTGGAGCGGCTCCCGATTTGCGCTTGGTCACCGCCGACCTGCGCGATGTTACGTTGGCCGATTTTGCCGGCAAGAAAAAATTGCTCAATATCGTTCCCAGTTTGGATACGTCGGTATGCGCGCTGTCCACCCATAAATTCAACGAACATGTCAAGGCCCATCCCGATACTGTCGTGCTGGTGATTTCCGCCGATTTGCCTTTTGCACAGAAACGGTTTTGCGGTAACGAGGGGGTGAGTAACGTGGTGACCTTGTCGATGATGCGCTCGCGCAATTTCGCCAAGGACTACGGTGTGCTGATGGAGAGCGGACCGTTGGCCGGGCTGACCGCACGGGCGGTGGTGGTGCTGGATGAAAACAACGTGGTGCGCTATACCGAGCTGGTGCCGGAAATTGCTCAGGAACCGAATTACGAGGCGGCGCTGGCGGCATTGGGATAATCGATTAAATGAGGGCAGTCAGGTAAAGTGAGCGATGGCGATGGATCGAGTTCAAATCAGCGCTCGATCTGTAAGGCGAGCTTGAGCCATTACAACGACCAATCCAGTCCTGCGTTGCATCTAATTCCATCCTTGGGATCATTCTATGGAACTCACCGCCCTGACCGCCATTTCGCCCATCGACGGCCGCTACGCCGACAAGACCGCCGATCTGCGGCCAATCTTCAGCGAATATGGCCTGATTCACCATCGGGTGCTAGTAGAAGTGCGTTGGCTGCAAGCCTTGGCCCGGCATCCTAGTATTCCGGAAGTGCCGCCGCTGAGCCAGCACGCCACCCGTATTCTCGATGGGTTGGTCGAAAAGTTTTGCCCCGCCGATGCCCAGCGAGTCAAGAACATCGAACGGACCACCAACCACGACGTGAAGGCGGTCGAATATCTGCTCAAGGAGAAGATCGCCGGCAACGCTGAACTGGAGGCGGTCGGCGAATTTATCCACTTTGCTTGCACTTCCGAGGACATCAACAATCTCGCCTATGCTCTGATGTTGCGCGCGGCCCGTACGCAGGCGCTACTACCGCAATTGGATGAGTTGATCGATGCCATCACCCGGCTGGCCCACCGCCACGCCGACCAGCCGATGCTGGCCCGCACCCACGGCCAACCCGCTTCGCCCACCACGCTCGGTAAGGAAATGGCCAATATCGCTTATCGGTTGAAGCGGCAGCGGGCGCAACTGGCGGCGACGCCTCTGTTAGGCAAGATCAATGGCGCGGTCGGCAACTATAACGCCCATTTGGCCGCTTACCCGGAGGTGGACTGGGAGGCACTCGCTCGCGGTTTCGTCACCGAAGATTTGGGGCTGGACTGGAACCCTTATACCACCCAGATCGAACCGCATGACTACATGGCGGAATTTTTCCATGCCACGCTGCGTGCCAACACGGTGCTGCTAGATTTCTGCCGCGACGTCTGGGGTTACATCGCCATCGGCTACTTCCGGCAAAAGACCGTGGCTGGCGAGGTGGGTTCCTCGACCATGCCACACAAGGTGAATCCGATCGATTTCGAGAATGCCGAGGGCAATTTGGGGGTTGCCAACGCCTTGCTCGATCATTTGGCGACCAAGCTGCCGGTATCGCGCTGGCAGCGTGATTTAACGGATTCGACCGTATTGCGCACCCTCGGCGTTGGTTTGGCGCATTCGCTGGTGGCCTATCAATCTTGTTTGAAAGGGATCGGCAAGCTAGAGGAAAACGCGGTAGCGCTGAATGCCGATTTGGACGACAACTGGGAAGTGCTGGCGGAGCCGATCCAGACCGTGATGCGTCGGTACGGTATTGAACGGCCCTACGAGCAGCTCAAGGCGCTGACCCGCGGTCAACGGGTGGATCAGGAGACATTGCGGGCGTTCATCGCGGATCTGGCCATTCCTGACGAGGCCAAGCAACGCTTGCTGGCATTGACTCCCGCGGGGTATGTCGGCAATGCTGGAGCACAGGCGCGCCAGATCTGAAGACATGATTGCTATTTTCGAAACCAGTGAAGATAAAGGGTAGCGATGATGAGAAAAGCAAATTTATTGTGGGTTGTATTCGGTTTTTTGCTGGGGCAAGGTATTTCTAGTGCCATGGCCACTGATTTATCTGGTTATCAGTTGGCTGCCAATGATGAACGATATGGATGCTGTCTCGTTAAAACTGATAATAAAATGGACGATGTATGGGAATATGAAGACGATATTACTTTTATCACCTGTTATAAATGGGCAAGGTTGATTGGCGATCCATTGCAGTTTTTTAATGACAGGAAATATGAATTTTATGAAGCTAGAAGATGTTCTTCCGTAAATAGCAAGCACGAGCTGATCCCGTCTTTGTGGAGTCCGGCGCATCGTAGTGGTTGAAAACTTCAGTTGAAAATACAGGGGAATGGCGATCTGCTGTTGATACGAAATATGGCAGTCGCTGATTCCTCGTTTTAAGCCTAATCTGTTACGGATGTTAAAAGAGACTGGATAACGATTGTAAAGCCAACTGATCTGAGGCTATCTCTGAGGTGAGCTGTAAACCGTGTGGGTTGGGTTGCATCGCTACGGTGCCCATGCGCTCTATAAGTAATGTCAAATAATGTCTCCCGGTTCTGGAAATCGCGCTATTGCAAACCGTCAATCAGGCATTTCTGAATCTTCACCTTTTGCCGTGTTTCTGAAGAAAGGCCAAGATGCGGCAATCCAGGTCCGCGCTGCTGGCAACCGCTTGAGACCAGGTGTTTGCCCGAGTGGCTTACTCACCGTGACTCGTTCTGCTCGGGGTAGCCGAGCGGAGCCGTTTGATTCGATCTTTCGAGGTCGAGTTGACGGCGACCGGTGGTTTCTGCGCTAGTCTCCTAGGCTTCAAGCTCCATGCGGTTGATTCGGGAAACTGATAAAACGAATAGTATCAATCCCCTCCGCAGCCTTAAACTGGCGTTTGGGGTCAAATGGTCTTGATTTTGAAATAAATTTGGGGTCAAGACTTTTGTGTTTGAAATAACCTACCTCGGTGGTGGTCTGAGGGGTGAACTGGTGCGATATTATGTATCTATTATTAATAGAGTATATCTTAAAATATACAAAAAATGGGATTTCATTTGTTGATTATAAGGTATATTATTGATGAGTCTATTTAAGATAAGTTAGTTTTTGTATCTCATTAAGACTTTTTGTATTGTAAATACAACATTTCGAACTCCCATGAACGACGATGCCGTCGATTCACGATTCACGGCGACTTTGCTCAGTCCTGAGGATCCGCCGCCGTTTGCCGTGGTCCATCTAGAGGGTCAGGCGTCGGTAGTGCTGGTTTGCGATCATGCCAGCAATGCGATTCCCGCAAAACTTGATCGACTCGGATTGGGATCGGCAGAGCTATCCCAACATATCGCTTGGGATATCGGCGCCGCTGAAGTCACCCGACTTCTGGCGGCGCGGTTAGATGCACCGGCTGTGTTAGCCGGCTATTCGCGGCTGGTGATCGACTGCAATCGCTCTCCGGGCGATCCGACTTCCATCGCAGCGGCTAGTGATGGCATTTTCATCGCCGGCAATCAGAACATCGACGATGCCGCCGCCGAATCTCGGTTGAACGAAGTCTTCTGGCCCTACCACCACGCCATTACGCGGATGCTAGCCCATCGTTGGCGACACGGTCATGGGCGAGTGCCGGCGTTGATCGCCATTCATAGCTTTACGCCAGTGATGCGCGGTTTCCATCGGCCATGGCACCTCGGTGTATTGTGGAATCGTGACCCGCGCCTTGCCTTGCCGGTGTTGGCACGCTTCCAGGCGGAACCGAAGTTATGCGTCGGAGATAACGAGCCGTACTCGGGTAAGGAGGTTGGTTTTACTATGGATACCCATGGGGGCGCCGCTGGCTTGCCGCATGTCGAAATCGAAATCCGCCAGGATTTGATCATCGATGAAGCCGGTTGTCAGCACTGGGCAACGGTAGTGGGCGACGCACTGGCGGCAGTGCTACAAGACGAAACCCTGTACCGAGTTCACCATTATTGAAATGGGGGGTTTCAAAGTGATCATAGTATATTGATTTTTATGTAAATCTGCAGGTTTTATGGTTTTGTGGCACGTTAACTGTTAAGTTGGTTTATTGATGAAAATCATGATGATATGATTTTCTTCATGCTTTTATCCGAGGCTTGATATTCGTTCGATGGACCCGCTAATAGACGATTTTCGGGTTGAAACGGTGATCCGCTGCGGCTTGGGTCGAGGTGGCGGCATGAAAGAAACGCACACTGCGAATGATACCGCCCCAGCCAGAAATCCACGGCTGTGGACATTAGTGGTGGCAGTGGGTTACATCGCCGCTTGGATCGGATTGTGGTTTGTTTCGCGCCAACTGAATCTGACCACTGGTATCAGTCTGTGGTATCCGCCCGCTGGCCTGACCTTTGCTATTTTGCTCGGGTGCGGTGGGTGGGCTTTGCCGCTGCCGGTGCTGGCTTCGCTGCTCGCCGGTTTGTCCATCTGGTCATGGGCGCAGTGGCCATACTATCTGGCTGCTAATTTATTGCCGCCGCTGGGCTACCTCATCGCGGCTCACGCTCTGCGGCGCTATTCCGATGAGCATCGGTACGAACCCTGGCATTTCAAGGATACGCAACGAATGGCGGCATTTCTCGGGGTAACCGCTGCCGCATCCCTGTTCGCTGCACTGAGCGGTACCTATTTACTCGACGTCGCCGAATTGTTGCCTGCTGGATCCCCGCTGTTGAGGAACGCGCTCGGGTGGTGGGTTGGCGATTTTGTCGGAATTGTGACTTTTGCGCCGCTGCTGTTGATTTTCGTCGCCCCCCGGATTCGGTGTTTGTGCAAGAGCGAGCCAGCGCGATCATTCCGGTCCGTGTCGCTGGCCAATGACCCGTTGTCGGCGCGTCTCCTGCTTTTGCAAATCCTGCTATCGGTGGTGTTGCTGGTGGCGTTGTTTTGGGCGCCGCACCTTTGGCAGGATTTGGCGGATCCGTTCATGACCTTATTGCTGCTGCCGGTGTTGGTCTGGATCGTGGCTACCCGCAGCATTCGAGGGGCGGTCCTCGCCGTATTTTTATTCGAGTTGGGAATCGTGACGATGGTGATCGTGTTCGGTCGAACCGAGCTGGCAATCCAGTATCAGGTTGTGATGGCGACCGTGGCGGTTTGTGGGTTGATCACCGGAGCGGTGTCTCATGAGAGACTGGCCAATACAATCCTGTTCCGTGGTTTGGCGGAGATTTCCAATGACTTGCTATGGGAGTTCGACGCCGATGGAAAACTCCGTAGCCTGAGAGGGCCCTTTGCCAAGGCTGCCAAGACGGGCGCTGACCCGGTTGGGGCAAATTGGTTAAGCTTTATCATCTCCCAGGAGCGAGATACCGATTTGGCGCTGTTGAAAATCGCAATCCAACAGCGGCAGCCTTTCCGCCAATTGATCCTGCTCATGTGGTTGCCTGGTCAAGACCACTCGGCGTGGACCCGCAACAGCGGTCTGCCGCTGTTCGACGAAGACGGAGCATTTTTGGGTTATCGCGGTACGACCACAGACATCAGCGAACAGAAAAAAACCGAGGTACTCCACAAAAAGGCTGAGGCGCTGCTGCGAAATTACGATCAGGTGCTGGAAGCCAAGGTTGAAGCCAAAGTGGAGGAACGAACCCGGCAACTGGCCGAGGCCAGCTTACGCAACTGGCAGCTGGCCAACTACGACAGCTTGACCAGCCTGCCCAACCGTAACCTGCTGTTCGAACATCTGCGCAAGGGTTTACAGCAAGCGCGGCGCCAATGGCGACTGCTGGCGGTGTTGTTGGTGGATCTTGATGGTTTCAAGCAGGTGAACGATACGCTTGGGCACGATGCCGGCGATGAATTGCTCCGGCAAGTGGCCATGCGTTTGAAACAGTGCGTACGGGCGACCGATACCCCCGCCCGCCTGGGAGGCGATGAGTTCACGCTGGTGTTGCCAGACCTCGAACGCCCCGAAACCGCTGCGGCTGTGGCGCAGAAAATCGTCACGCGTTTGGCGGAGCCCATCATGCTGAATTCCACGAGCGTGACCATCACCGCCAGCATCGGTATCGCGGTGTATCGGCCGGAGCTGTCAGCTAATTTGGAAATGGCGATGAGCCTGCTACGGCAGGCCGACAGCGCCATGTATGCAGCCAAACGGGCCGGTAAGAACAGTTGGCGGATTGCCGAGCAATTGGACTTGAATTGAAGCTGACCTGATGATTGAGGTGGTTGCCTAGACCATTTCCAGATGCTCAACGCGCAGTTGCAACCGCCGCGCGCCACGCCATTCATCGGCTTCCAAGCGGTAGGCAATACGCACCCGGTCCGTGCCAGGTGCGAATTCGCGCGCCCGGTTGAAGGCGATCGCCTCCAGATCCACACTCGTCGCCACCCCCGCCGGACGCAACAGCATTTTCAGGTGCTGGTCTTTTAGCACCCGGTGGGAAACGACCTCGAAAATGCCGTCGAACAACGGCTCCGGGAAACCTTGGCCCCAAGGCCCCGCCTCACGCAACAGCTCGGCGACCTCCAGCGAAAAATCGTCCGGTCCCAATTCTCCGTCGCTCAACAGCCGGCCATGCAGGTCGTCGGCGCTGAGCCAGCGGCGAATTTCGGCATCGAAGGCGTGATGAAATCGTTCGAGGTGTTCCGCTGCCAAGGTGAGGCCGACAGCCATCGCGTGGCCGCCGAAATGATCGATTAGTCCAGGCTCGCGAGTTGCCACTGCCGCCAGTGCATCGCGCAGATGCACGCCTTCCACCGAGCGACCGGATCCCTTCAATTGACCGTCGCGATCCGGCGCGAACACAATCACCGGTCGATGCAGGCGGTCTTTCAAACGACCGGCGATGATCCCGACCACTCCTGGATGCCAATCCGGGTCGAAGAGACACAGCCCGAACGAAAGCTCGCCGACATCCACTCGCAAACGATCCACGCTGTCGAGAGCCTGGGTCTGCATCCGCGCTGTGATGTCGTTACGCTGCCGGTTGATCGCATCCAGTCGGTGAGCGATGGCGCGAGCAGTGTCCGGATTGTCATCGAGCAGGCATTCGATCCCTTGGCTCATGTCTTCCAGCCGACCGGCAGCATTGAGTCGAGGAGCCAGATAAAATCCGATATCGCTGGCAGCCAGTCGTTGCTGGTTCCGGCCCGCCACCGCGCACAGGGCGGCGATGCCGGGTACGCACTGGCCCTGGCGAATGCGCCGCAGACCCTGTTCGACCAAAATGCGGTTGAGGTGGTCCAGCGGTACCACGTCAGCGACCGTACCGAACGCGACCAGGTCGAGAAACTGGGCCATGTTCGGTAAGGCCAAACTGCGCTCGACAAACCAGCCGCTTTCTCGCAAACGGGCCCGGAGCGCCGATAGTACATAGAAAATCACCCCCACGCCGGCCAGACATTTACTGGGAAACCTATCTTCCGGCTGATTGGGATTGACGATGACATCGGCCGCTGGCAGTTCCCGACCCGGCGAATGGTGATCGGTGATCAGCACCCGTATCCCAAAGT
This sequence comes from Candidatus Competibacter sp., assembly GCA_037045535.1. Classification (GTDB taxonomy): domain Bacteria; phylum Pseudomonadota; class Gammaproteobacteria; order Competibacterales; family Competibacteraceae; genus Competibacter_A. The sequence continues at coordinate 27,952 of JBAOHI010000073.1, read as the reverse complement.
TTTGAGCCGCCCTCACGCCTTCGTGGCTGGAGATCCCGTTATCGACGGTGACGATCAGGTCCGGCCGATCCTGAGCGGCCAGGGCCACGATCTCCGGGGTGAGGCCGTAATTGTGCTCGAAGCGGTTGGGAACCCGATAACCGACCCAAGCCGCGCCGAACGCGCGCAGAACCCGAACCGCCAGCGCGCAACTGGTGGCCCCGTCGGCGTCGAAATCGGCCACGATTAGAATACGCCAGCGGTCGCGCAACGCGCCGTGAAGCAAATCGACCGCTTGATCGATGTTGCGGAGGGCGGCGGGCGGAGCGAGACCGCGAAGCTCTTTGTCCAATTCGGTAGCGGAGCGAATGTTGCGGGTAGCGTAAATCCGCCGCAGCAGGGGCTGAACGGGGAGGTCGATGGGCGAAGACGGTGCACGTCGGACGATGAGCTTGGGCATGGGGTCAGCCGTCAAACCGGATCGAATACGAGGTCATGCCAGATGGATGCGAAGCGGTCTCGGGCGCTGCCAGAACCGCCAGCGCGCGGTACTCGTCACGGTGTAGGTTCGGCCGTTGCCGGGATGGAGGTGCAGCGTTGTCAGGCGCGCGGTTTTCAGCCACCGTCGGCAGGCTGTGAACCATGTGTATTCCAGTGTTTCGATGTGCTTAGCCCATGCCACGAAGTCGCCATCGATCGCGTCGTAGCGTGTCGTTTCCAGCACCACCAGACCGTTGGGTTCCCCACCTGCGGCATCCCACCAATTGCTAGCGTGCTCGGGAACCGAGGCAACCGCTACGTTCGTCAGTCGCGCCAGCCCGCGCGTCAGCGGGTCGTCGGCGTGCAGACGGGCGGAGGGTGGGCGGATATCATTCGGGCAGGTGCCACCACCCCAGAGCCAGAGCCCGTTCATCGGTGGCTGATTCCGCGCTTCTCGGGCGCGGTTGACCGGGTGAGCGTGCAGCAGCATTTGGGCTTCGGTCAGCAGGGCATGCCAGCGGCGCTTGGCCGGCCCATCGGGCAGCAGCGGTTTGATGTCGCGACCGATGGCTTTCTCCAGCGGGTGGGTGCGCAGGCCGGGATCGGTGGGGAGCCGCAGATACCAGCGGTCGGGCTGCAAGGCGTCGAGTCGCAGCCCATCATCGGCGAAGGTCTGGTTGAATGCTTCCACCAGTGCCCGCGCCTCGGCGGCATCAATGGCGAGGATTCGGGCATCCACCAGAAATACGCCGTGCAGGTCGGGGCGCAAATGTACGGGATCGGCCCGCAACCACCAACCGTCATCGGCTTCGGCCCCATCCGCCAAGCGGGTGACCGCCGCCACTGGCAGGTCGGCATCGTCCGTCACCGGCCAACCGAACAACTGAAACAGCGCGGCCTCGGCGGAAGCCGGAGCAGCGCTGACTTGGGCACGGGCCAACAACCATTCCAGTGCGGGCGCGGCCGGGCGGGGGAATCCCGGATCGGCGCAGTCAGGCGACCACGGGCCGAGCAGGCCGGGAATCACTAGGTGCAGGGTACGGGCCACGGTCGTGTCGCGGGCCGACTCAGTCCGAGTCGAGGTATTCCAGCCGGATGCGCATGACCGGCGCTCGGATGCTGTCCAGCGCCTCGATGGCCGTGATCGCCTCGTTCATGCGCCGCTCCAGAACCGGGTTGATCAGCAGGACGATGGGCACCGTGCTGGCACTGGGCGGCGCTTCCTTCTGCATGAGCGCCTCGATGCCGATGCCGCAATCGGCGAGGATGCGGGTCACGTCGGCCAGCACGCCGGGCCGGTCCAGCGCCAGCAGGCGCAAGTAATAGGCCGTCTCGACCTCTTCCATGGGCAGGACCGGTAAATCCGACAGGGCGTCCGGCTGGAAGGCCAGGTGCGGCACGCGATTTTCCGGGTCGGCGGTCAAGGTGCGCACCACGTCGATGATGTCGGCGACCACCGCCGAGGCAGTCGGTTCGGCCCCGGCCCCGGCCCCGTAGAACAGGCTTTGGCCGACGGCGTCGCCCTTGACCAGCACGGCGTTCATCACCCCGTCGACGCTGGCCAGTAATTGACGCTGCGGGATCAGAGTCGGATGGACACGCAGTTGCGCGCCCCGCTCGCTGCGGTGGGCGATGCCAAGATGCTTGATGCGATAGCCGAGCTGATCGGCATACGCCACGTCGTCACGGGTGATACGGCCGATGCCTTCGATATAGACCTTGTCAAACTGCAAGGGGATGCCGAACGCGATAGAGGCGAGGATCGTCAGCTTGTGGGCGGCGTCGATACCCTCGATGTCGAAGGTCGGGTCGGCCTCGGCGTAACCGAGCGCCTGGGCCTCGGCCAACGCGTCCGGGAAATCCCGGCCCTTGTCGCGCATCTCGGTCAGGATGTAATTGGCGGTGCCATTGATGATGCCCGCTACCCATTCCAAGCGATTGCCGGCCAGTCCCTCGCGGATGGCCTTGATGATCGGGATGCCGCCGGCGACCGCCGCTTCGAAGCCGACCATCATCCGGGCGGCGCTGGCGGCGGCGAAGATTTCATTGCCGTGCCGGGCGATCAGGGCTTTGTTCGCGGTGACTACGTGCTTGCCGTTGGCCAGGGCGCGCAGTACGAACGTGCGAGCCGGCTCGTAGCCTCCCATCAACTCAACGATGATCGACACCTCGGGATCGTCCACCACTTCCAGACCTTCGCCGGTCAGCTTCATGCCAGCGGTATGAGCAGTGGTAGTGTCCAGATTGCGGGCGGCGGCGTGGGTGATGACGATCTCGCGCCCAGCACGTCGGCTGATTTCCTCGGCATTGCGGGCTAGGACGTGGGTAACGCCGCCGCCGACCGTGCCCAGTCCAAGCAGGCCGACTTTAACAGGAGGGTAGGCTTGCGCGCTCATCGTACGACCGCCGGTGTCACTGGAAAGGAATGTACATCCCGGTTGTCCTTGCGGAACATCTCGCGGATACCGCGCAGTGCCTGCCGGGTGCGATGCTCGTTTTCGATCAGACCGAAACGAACGTGGTCGTCGCCGTATTCGCCGAAGCCGATGCCGGGCGAGACCGCGACTTTCGCTTCAGCCAGCAGCTTCTTGCAGAATTCTAGCGAACCGAGTGGCCGATACTGCTCCGGGATCGGCGCCCAAACAAACATGGTCGCCTTGGGTTTGGCAACGGTCCAGCCGAGTGCGTTCAGGCCGTCGCACAACACGTCGCGGCGCTTTTGGTACATGTCGCGAATTTCGCCGACGCACGCTTGCGGGCCTTCCAGCGCGGCGATGGCAGCGACCTGGATCGGGGTGAACATGCCGTAGTCAAGATAGGATTTCATCCGGGCCAGCGCCCCGATTAGGGTCGGGTTCCCGCACATGAAACCGACCCGCCAGCCGGGCATGTTATAGCTCTTGGACAGGGTGAAGGATTCGACCGCGATGTCCTTGGCGCCCGGCACTTGCAGGATCGAGGGGGCGACATAGCCGTCGAATACCAGATCGGCGTAAGCCAGATCGTGGATCACCCAAATCTCGTGTTCGCGGGCGATGGCGACCACTTTCTCAAAGAAATCCAGTTCGACGCATTGAGTGGTGGGATTGGCTGGGAAATTCAGCACCAGCATCTTGGGGCGCGGCCAGGAATCCTTGATCGCTTTTTCCAGTTCGGCGAAGAAATCCACGCCCGACACCAGCGGGACATGACGGATATCGGCGCCGGCGATGACGAAGCCATAGGGGTGGATCGGGTAGGCGGGGTTGGGTACCAGCACGGCGTCGCCCGGCCCCATGGTCGCCAGCGCCAGATGTGCCAGCCCTTCCTTGGAGCCGATGGTGACGATGGCTTCGGCTTCCAGGTCGAGATCCACGGCGTAGCGAGTTTGGTACCAGTTGCAGATCGCCCGGCGTAGGCGCGGGATACCACGCGACAAGGAATAACGGTGGGTGTCCTCGCGCCGAGCCGTCTCGACCAGCTTTTCGACGATGTGCTGCGGCGTCGGTTGATCGGGGTTGCCCATGCCGAAGTCGATGATGTCCTCGCCCCGAGCGCGGGCCTTAGCCTTCAGGTCATTGACGATGTTGAAGACGTAGGGCGGCAGGCGTTTGATGCGTTGGAAGTCGGCGTTCAAGGTTTTTTACCTGAGAGGCTATCTGGGCGTGCTCGCCGAATCAGTTGGTGCCGGCGGCGGAGCCCGGCGGGAAAAGCAGTGGTCCCTAAAGAATCGATCAGTCTAACGATGGGAGGAGGGCGGTTCAACCGAAAATTAAGCGAACTCGACGACAGGCCGGGTCGCCGTCGGATCGTTGAGATTGCGAGGGTGGGGAGGGTTCCTTGAAATAAGCTTTCGGAAGCGAACTACGGACGCTGAGAAGGATCGGAGGGACGCGCCTTCGGTTGAACTGTATCTACGGCGACCTTCTTCAAAATGGGCTACGCTGTGGTGATCGAGGCTCCGATAGAGTTTCTGCTGCACGCAACCCACTCGTAGAGATGAGCCAAGTCTAGGCAAACGGTGAGTATGTCGGAGTTTCCAGGATCAAAGGGTTTTTGATGAAGTTATGCTGCTAAAAAGACTAATAAAATCATGATGATTCATTGTCAATAATGACAGATGGTGTGATAGGCGGAAACTGCATAATTACTTGTAGTGCGGACGCTTCGCGCCCGCACTACGGGGCGGCGGATAAGCATCCGCATGGTTGCTTGGCGCTCCGCGCCGCACAACCACGCGGATCAAGCCGACTCCAGGCGAAAAAGCCTGCGGCTTTCTCGCCTTGCGCGGCTTATCCGCCGCCCCGTTAGCCAATCCAATTACTTGCATAGATCCATGTTAGACTTAGCATTTCATACCGCAAGGCTCGCGTTGTTGTTCTTATCGCAAACAGGAGATCACGAATGTGCACACCCCTCTCACAACAAGATCAACAAGCTCAGGAGAGCTATTGGAATCTCCTTGTGGTGGACTTCGAGTGTGTCCATCAGGCCCAGCGCTACTTTGATGAGGCGCGATCAAAGGCCTATACATACATGGTCACCTTGCTGTCGATTCCAGTCGTATTTCTGGGGGTTCTGATTGCACAGAAACTGGTCACGCCGGATCAGGTCCTTCGTTCAATAAGAATTCCAGACTACTTCTCTGTAGTCATTACTGCTGCAGGCATTCTAGTCATCATCCCATACTATTTTTTTGCTAACTCCTCAATAAATCAAATCCTTTGTCTGCGTGCCATCAACAGCTATCGTCGTTTAGGTGTTGAGGGATTGCAAGGCTACGGATTGATCAATACTTGGAAGCCAGCTGCGCCACTCGATCCACATCATCCAAAGATATTCGACCCTCTTTCTTCAACAGGAATATACATGATCATCTCGGCCATAATATCGAGCCTGTATATAGCCTACGGGCTATCCAATCTAATGGGATACGTATTCTGGCAAACCTTTCTGTGTTCTCTTCTGTACGGAGCGATTCTCTTTGGCATCTACTATTTACGATGCAAGCGGGTACACTGACATGGCGAGTGCGCGAGAGGCTTCACTTGGTAGAGAGTCCTCAGCCTTTTTGGGAGCCGGACATACAGCGCGGGTATTGATGCGGAGAATGGAAGGGGATTGCGCAGCGAGAGAGGTTTACGACTCACATCTAAGCAGGCACCCAGATGTCGGGCAAGTGTGTTTTGACGCTATGGTAAAGCAACCTGTCCGCTATGACCGTGTGGCCCACAGTAACCTTGTCTGCGATTGCCTCGAGACGCTCAAGAGCGTTGCTGCGAACTTTAGTTCCGATATTCCTGCCGTACTGTGGCAACATTTCGTTCAAGTTTATGACCCTATACTGATCTACAAACAAGTCAGACCTGCCTTTGCTGCTGCCCGCCTTTGCGGGGTGGATTTCAAAGAACTCCGCGACTTCGTTGAGGGGTATGCTCTACTCAAGATAGTGCCAGCGCAAATGCTTGATATTCAGTGTGACATCTACGCCGCTTCTTGGAATGTAATCAATATAGAGGGATTTCGAGGAGCTACAGAAATGTGGTCATTTTCGGATGCCCTTGCACGGCTCGGACTGGAACTCCTTGCGAAACGTTGCCCCTGGTCATTGGAATTCCTGCCTGCCCTTCTGACGCAGATGTCTATCTGCATGTTCAGCAATGGAAGCCCAGGGAGACGTTTCGACCAACAAGCGCTCGACAGGCCTGACAAAATAGTAGAGAGCTACTCAACCTCGGATTGGGCGAGAGACTTAACTAGTATTTACAATGAATCGACCTTTCTCGCCGGGCTTGCTCTGGCGGGCCGGCACTATGGCGAGGGTTTGCACAGGATTCTGTTAGAACAGAGACGGCAGCGGCAGCGGCTCGACGAACTGAACGATATGATTGAAGATTTGCTGGTAGGCGAACTGACGCTTCCTTGGGCGCTAGGCCTCATTCATCCAAAATCTGCAAAGGAACTGCGGAGGCTGATCAGCAAAGAGATTTGGCCCGTCTGCAGGGTCGCCTTCGCCGACCGTCTGGAACGAAACGCAAGGGAAAAGGGGCTGGAAAGCACCGGAGCTCGGAAGACTGCAGAGGAAGCAAAGGCGCTTGTGATTGATGCAGGAGTCTTGGACGAACTATACATTGACGCCGACAATCGTTGGAGACGGATAATCGTCGAGTGCGACGCGCAGTTTGAGGGCGACCTATCGTCGCTCTTCTTGATAATGGGCTTGAAAAGAGCTTACCTCGAAAGAATGCGACAATCCGGGTGGAAAGAGGGCGATATTCCCTGCCCACCCCTCGATAAGGTAAGGATGGAAGCCACCATTGGGGGCGTCCGATCTAATGAGTTCGCTGCAGAACAAAGGAAATAGGTTAACAAACGGCTGAAGCAGGACTTGTTACAGCACTAGTGCGCTGTAACAAACCGCTTAACCGTCTGTTGGCCATGACTCATAACACGAAGGATATCCATGGCACCCGAAGCATCACGAGACGGTAGGCTCGACCGCGTATGGCTGGTGTTTCTCGTGGTCTCAGGGGGTGCGTTGAGCGCGTATCTTGCCGGGAGTGTTTTCGACGCGACTGTCTCCCTTTCTGGCATTCTATGCGTCGGTCTGATCGCGGTTGGCCGCCGCGAGGGGTACCTCATCGGTCTTTACAACAGTCTCTCTTATTCGATCCTGGCCTACGACAACGGACTTTACGGAGAAGTCTATCTCAACCTCCTTTTCTTCGTTCCAACGGGCGTTATCGGCTATGTGATGTGGTGTCGCCACACGAGGCAAGACAGGACAGTGGAGATGAGGCAACTTGGTTGGCCGCAGCGGTTCATAGTCGCAGCCATATGTATTGCGTGCACAGTAGGATTGGGGTTTCTCTTGGGTCTGAATCCTCGCCAAAACACGCCTTTCATTGACGCCACCACAAACGTCCTATCCGTAGTGGCTACATTCCTGATGATGTGGCGCTACAAGGAGCAGTGGCTGCTGTATATCCTGCTCAACATCGTCACGATCGGCATGTGGTTTCTGCGCTTCAGGGCCGGGGGCGCTGCGGGGGACTTGATGATCCTGATGTGGTCACTGTTTCTCTTGAATGCGCTGTTTGGGTATTGGCGGTGGCACATGGGTACGAAGAGGGCAATGCCAGCGAATTCCTGTGTGAATACCGAGGTAGGGACATGCGACGTGGTCTAACGCTGGGCAAGTTCGCCCCTTTCCATCGCGGGCACCAGATGCTTATAGAAACCGCCTTGGCCGAGGTGGACGAACTGGTCGTCATTGTTTACGCCACGGACTTGATAGATGTGCCTCTCCAGGTTCGCGCAGGCTGGATACGAGAGCTCTACCCAACGATCCGGATCATCGAGGCATGGGACGGTCCAAACGGCTACGGTGATACTCCGGAGATCTGTCGCGAGCAGGAAAGCTACATTCTCAAGAAGCTAAACGGGCTGCATGTTACACATTTCTACTCCAGCGAGTTCTATGGAGACCATGTCAGTCGGGCTCTTGGTGCGGTCGATCGCAGGATCGACGAGGCACGCACGGTCGTGCCAATCAGCGGGACTGCTCTCCGCGAGGATTACTTTGCGGGTCGGCAATACCTTGCCCCCGTAGTATATGCCGACCTGATCACGAAGATTTGCTTCATGGGCGCACCCTCGACAGGCAAGACAACCCTCGCCCGGACCATGGCTGAACGCCACCATACGGTGTGGATGCCTGAGTACGGCGCAGAGTATTGGCTTGAACACCATATTGACCGGCGAATCACTCTGGAGCAGTTTGAGGAAATCGCGCCAGAACACAACAGCAGGGAGGATGCGCTGACGCTACAGTCTCGCAGGTACCTCTTTTGCGACACGAACGCGATCACAACATACGTCTTTGCAAAAGACTACCATGGCGTCGCTGGTCCGGTTCTGAAGCGACTGGCGATGGAAGCGGAGAAACGGTACGACTTGTTTTTCCTTTGTGACACAGATATTTCCTATGCCGACACATGGGATCGTAGTGGGGATCAGAAGCGGAAATGGTTTCAGGACCAGATCGTGGGCGATCTGGCCGAAAGACGGGTGCCGTTTTTCAGAGTCAGTGGCACACTGGAGCAACGAGCCGCGCAGGTAAACGAAGTGCTTCGACAGTACCGAAAATTCGGCAACGTGCTGGACATCCGGCGGAGCGTGTCAGCGACGGAATGCCACCAAACAAAATAGGAGATAAGAGAGGTCAACCATGCCATGCACGCGGACGGGAATTCCTCCGCGCTCCATTTCCGCCGGTGATGGCCCCGTTATCGCGGGCGCTTCTCGCCCGCACTGCGGGGCGGTAGATAAACATCCGCGTGGTTATGCGGTGCTTTGCGGATCAAGCCGACTCCAAGCGAAAAAGCCTGCGGCTTTTTCGCCTTGCGAGGCTGATTCGCCGCCCCGTTAGCAATCAGTTTCATCGGTGATTCTATTGAGACGACCGTGAAGTCAAGCCATGAGAATAACCGCGCAGGAAATTCGACGTTGGGCTGAGAGAACCAGCGCGAGGGGAGATCTTCCGCTATTCGTTAGGCGCCTGGTGATGCAGGCCGGTACGATCACAGAGATTGCAATCCCAGCGGGGGATTCCGTCAGCCGGCCCGGCTGGGATGGGTGGGTGGTCAGTAGAGACGGTGATGCCTGGGTCCGACCTGGCCGGTCTTGCTGGGAACTAGGAGTCGAAAAGAACCCGACCAACAAAGCGAATAAGGACTATGACAAGCGCACCAAAGAAACCTCGGAGCAGCTCCGCCGGGAGACGGCCTATGTCGCGCTGACTGCAAGACACTGGAAGAACAAGGCAACCTGGGTCGCCGAGAAGCGTGGCGGGAAGCAGTGGAAGGACGTGGTTGCGTTCGACGCGGACGATCTGGAGGCATGGCTGGAGTACTACCCGCCAGTCGCGCTGGCTTTTGCGGGGCATATCGGGCTCGCGGGCGACGGCGTCGAGACTGTTTCTCGCCATTGGGCTGTATGGGCATCGCAGAGCCGGCCGCCAATCACGATGCAGGCATTCTTCGTGGATCGCACCGAAGCCAAGGAGCATTTGATAGCTGAGCTTCGCAGGCGCATTGAATCGAGCGACTCCAGCGTTTACGCGCTTCGTGCTGACAGTGCCGCCGAAGCAGCTGCCTTTGTATGCGCCGCCCTGCTGGAAGACGCATCCGAAATCGCCGATGTTGCCCTCGTTGTGACAACGGAGGCCGGCTGGCGCTTCGTTGAGTCGAATCCACAACTTCGCCTGGCGATAGCCACGCATCCCGAGATTGCACAACGACCCGCGAGCGGTGCGGTAACCATCGTTCCAACGGCAGCCGGCGATCTGACATCGGGATACGGGAAGATGCATGGCGAGGGATTCCAGCTAGAGTTGAACAGACCGAGCATCTATAAATTCCGGGATGCCTTAATCGAGATTGGGGTCGAGGAAACGGATGCGCGCCGTCTGGCCCTCGCAACGGGACGCTCGTGGACCGTGTTCCGTCGCCGCTGTGCGTCGAATCCCGCCATTCGTAGACCTGCTTGGCTCGAACGACCAGAGTCCGACGCCTTGGCGATGGTTTGCCTGTTGGGATCTTGGCATGGCGGCAAGGAGGCGGATCGAGCCATTGTCGAAAAGCTGTCTGGCGATTCCTATGAGGTCATCGAGCGCAAGCTACGGGCTCTTTCTCAGGTCGATGACGCGCCCATCCTGCTGCTTGGCAAAGTCTGGCGCGCAAAGGCACCGCTGGAGCTGTTGGAACTGTTTGCCGATCGGATTACCAGCGATCAGCTCGATCGTTTCTTCGAGATCGTCGAATTCCTACTAACGCAGACCGACCCAGGACTGGAACTCGACGTTGACCAACGCTGGATGGCGCAAGTCTACGGTAAGGTAAGGGACGAATCGGGCTTGTTGTTCGAGTCAGTCTGCGATTCGCTGGTCAAGCTTGCCGTGCGTGGCTCCGACTTTCCGGGACTGGGCTCACAAAACGTCGACAACCGGGTCCAGCACTTGGTCCAAACGCTGCTTGGCGATGCGAACGAAAACCGCTGGCTATCGTTGGCATCACATCTGAGGCCACTGGCAGAGGCGGCGCCACAAGCCTTTCTGCGTGCAGTAGAAGCAAGCTTGACCCAACCGAACCCACCAGTTGCTTGACTGTTCTCGGAGGGGGTTGCGGGCGAGCAACCCCTAACCGGTGCGGGTTGGTACTACGCGGATTTGCTTTGGGCACTCGAAACATTAGCCTGGTCTCCGCACTGGATGCCGCGGGTCGCAACGATCCTTGCAAGGCTCTCTCATCTGCCACTTCCGGAAAATTGGGGAAATCGACCAGCCAACAGCCTGCTCGATATCTTTCGGAGTTGGTGCCCACACACCAACGCCAATCTGGAGCAGCGCCTGGCCGTCCTCGACACACTGATCAAACAGGAGCCGGAATCCGCCTTCGCGTTAATGGACAGGCTATTGCCACGCGGACCCGACTTCACTACAGGATCCTCGACTCCAGTATGGCGAGACGACGACGCGGGATCTTCTGTGCGCCCGACCTGGGAAGATATCAATCGCCAGAATGGTGCCGTTGCGGATCGAATGCTCGCGATGACAGAGGGTCACGCACCTCGGCTCGTGCTGGTGCTGGACAAGCTGGATCTGTTCGATGCCGACCGAGCTAAGAAAATCGAATCGATAGTTTCCGGATTCACGCAGCCGAGCGCGGCGGACTTGGACCGGGAGTTGATCCGAAGTGCTTTGCGCAAACAGTTGCATTGGCACCTCAGCTATGGCGCGCGCCATCCGGACACAGCGTGGGAAGCAGAGGCAGTGGCTCGCTGGAACGCGTTGTTCGAGGCGCTCGCGCCAGCCGATTTGGTGCTCCGTCACCGTTGGCTGTTCGAAAGTAGCTGGGTCGATCTGCCCCTTGCAGACAAGGAAGATCATTCCCAGAACGATCATCGCAGGGAACAATGGCGCTTGGAGGCTCTTGCGGAGATCTACCGAGACTTGGGAATCGCGGGTGTTGCGCGCTTGGCCGAGACGAGTGCAGACGCAGGACTCGTCGGACGTTGTTTGCTCGACATCATTCCGGATCGATCTGTTTTAACTGACTGGATACTTTCCCAGAACACCGATTTCTCCGTCGGAACACCAACTGCGTCGATGGTCAGCGGCATCCTTCACGGGCTGTCCGGAGACGAGACTCCGGCGTTCCTGGATCGCGTTCTCACGTCCGGACGGGAGCAGTGTTGGAGCGCGGAGCGCATCGCGGCATTTCTGCGCCTCGCGCGCGATGAGACGCTGACTTGGGATGTAGTGGAAACCTGTGGCGGCGAGGTGGAAACCCAATACTGGCGGATCGTCGTTCCTTGGGTCTGGGGTGACGATGTCGGGATGCGGGAACGTGTGGTTGAGAGGCTGATGGAAGCAAATCGGCCGATCATGGCCCTAGAAATTGCCACACACGGTCCTGACGGAATTGCCCCAGTTTTACTGCTTGATATCTTGGAAGCTGCGCTGAGTTTGGAAGCTGCGCTGAGTAGCACCGAGAAGGCTATCAAGTTCCCAGATTCCTGGCGACTCGGAAAGCTGTTCGAGTATCTAGATGCCTCGGAAGAGGTTGATGAGCTTAGACTCTTGCGCGTGCAGTTCCATCTTGTCCCCGTGTTTCGTGTGGATCGAACATCGTCCCTGACCAGACTGATGGAAGCGATCACCTCTCAGCCGGAACTGCTTACTGAACTGATCTGTTTGCTCTACAGGCCGGAGCACGGCGAATCAGATAACGCAGCACTTTTTACAGAAGCTGACCGCATCGCAGCAAGCAACGCATGGCAATTGTTGCACGACTGCAAGCGCCAGCCAGGCACTCGATCGGATGGCACTATCGACCCCGAGGCATGTGCGCGATTCGTTGATCAGACCCTTGCGCTATGCCAAGCCCAAGACCGGTTCGAAATGGGCCAGCAAACCATCGGCCAGATTCTGGCGCATGCGCCAAAGGGAGAAGACGGCGTTTGGCCTGGATTGCCGGCCCGAGACATCCTCAACAGACCCGAACTCGAAGAGATGCGCACGGGTTTCGAGATTGGGACTCGCAATAAACGCGGGGTCTCGGTGAGATCTCCAACAGCCGGCGGCGATCAGGAGCGCGCCTTGGCGAGCAAGTTCCGCAGTTGGTCCGGAGAATTGACGGCCTCTCATCCGCACCTCTCGGAATCCCTGGAGCAGATCGCGCGCAGCTACGATGCGGATGCCCGACGCGAAGATGACCAAGCGGCCCTGACGCGAGAACGATATTGAGCCGACCAATCTGGTCAGTCTCGCTAACCAGGGGCTCCAGCGGACAAGCCGCTGAGCCCCCCGTAGTGCAGGCGCTTCGCGCTCGCGATAACGAGGGGCGGATAAATATCTGTATGATTGTGCAGCACTTTGCGCCAAGCAACCACGCGGATCAAGCCGACTCCGGGCGAAAAAGCCTGCGACTTTACCGCTCGTCGCGGCTGATCCGCCGCCCCGTTAGGCGTCATGAATTCACTCACATTTCTTGTTGGCTTGCTGCTCGTCTGGTTTATCGCCGTACAGCTCATAATCACGCCGCTTCTGTTGAAGCGTCGGACGCGCTTCCCGTTGGTTCGTGCCTTGAGAACCTTAGACACACAGCCCATCGTCGCTGAGCTTGACGCTCAAGACTTGATCGCGCTTCAGGCTCTTGCGGCGTTGGGGTTTGAACCCGTTGCCGCGACTTCCATGGACGAAAACGCAACGCAAGCGTCACTTCTCCTCTTTCAAAGCCTTGTGGACACGGCCGCCGTAAACGTGTCTACCTTGAAGCACGATTCTGGTCTACAAGTCCAATACGTTGAGTTCGTCCAAGAGTTTGAAGATGGAATGATGCTCGACGTGAATAACTCAAACATATCGAGTGTGTTTCCTACTTCCAGAGAGCATCATATCTATCGCTACCCGCATGTCAGCGTGTCCGAGCTGTTTTCTTGCTTTAACAGGTTAAGACAAGCAGCCGGCGGTCGGAGAACCATGATTCAGACGCTCGAACGGGCCGATCCGGTCCTGAGTGTCGAACGGCGCATGAATCGTGAGCTTGAGTCGTTAGTCCGCGTCGGTTACCTCGTCAAATCTAGTAGCTCATCTGACTACTCGCTTTCACTCGGTGCAGCTTTCTCTTTAGCATTCAAGATAGCTTGGCCGGTGCGACAGCTACGAAATGCCCTAGAAATTCGTCGCGCCCAAAGGGCGGTGGACCACCATGCCGCCTAACATTGCGGTCGAGAAGGACTGCCCTACAGCCGGCTTTGCCTCACTTCCGGCCAGCCCCTTACTTTGAACGCTGGGCCGCACGTCATAACGGAGATGGTGAAATGACCAGTCACGATTTCGACCACATCAAGACAGAGGTGGCGCGCGTGGAAGCACGCCTTCGTCAGGCTATGCTGACAAGCTCGGTGGAAGAGCTTGACCGTTTAATAGACGATCGACTCGTATTTATCGGACCGGACACGAGAGTGTATGGAAAAGAAGATGACTTGAACTTGCACCGGTCTGGCGAGTCTGGTTTCTCGAAAATCGACATTCTGGAAACCAAGATCGAAGTGCACGGATCAATGGCTGTGGTGATGGTGTTGGCAGACTTGGCCGGCAAGTTTCGAGGTGAGGTATTTTCGAGCAGAAGTCGGTACTTACGGAATTGGGCCACAATCAATGGCGAGTGGCGAATTGTCTCGGGGAGCGTGTGCAATATCGCCTGATAGCTGGCAATCTGCTGGAGAGTCACTCGATATTGTGGCCTGATGAATTGATGTGTCGAGCTGTCATTGGCTGCAAATAGCGGTCTAACGAACACATGCGGCTAGCGTGGCTACTTGGGCCCCAGAACCAAGTTGGTCGGTTTACCGGCGCGCTGTTGGGCAATGCGGCGGCGGGTTACAATCCGTGTGGTTGCTTGGCGCGAAGTGCCGCGCAACCACACGGATCAAGCTGACTCTAGGTGAAAAAGCCTACGGCCTTCTCGCCTTGTGCGGCTTATCCGCCGCCCCGTTAGGTGTAAAAGCGAAACACAAAGGATAATCAATGCAAGCAGATAACCCTTTCGACAGAGCGCTTGAGATCCGCAAAGGGATTCCTGATTCAATGCGCAATGCAGCAATCTACGTTACCGATACGCTTGATCTCTCATGGGCTGCCGCTCAGGCCGTTTTCGGAGATCAAGCAAGGCCAGAGCACGCGTTAAAACTCCTTGAACTATTCCTCATTGAGGATAAATCGGAGTTTTATACTGGCCATCGTGGAATTCGTCGGTAGCACACTGACAGCAGCTGAATAACCACCAGTTTTAGCTGGTAGTCGTTCAGTGGGAAGAGTTTTCGTACAAGTGATATTATTGCTCGCATGGGTGGAGATGAGTTTGCTGTGGTGTTGCCTGAAACGGCGGCTGCAGACGCGGAAAAAGTGCTCGAACATTTTCGCTCTCATTTACCAGATGTGCCAGAGTTTGCGACTTGCTCGATAACAGCGAGCATTGGAGCAGTATCTTGTCCAATTGCTCCAACCGATCTTGAACCACTGATCAACTCGGCGGATACTCTAATGTACCTGGTAAAAAAAGCAGGTAAGAACCACATTATGGTGGAAAGTTTATAACCGACTAAAAGCGTTAGCTGATCGAATGGGTCTATTGAGCCCTCTGGTCCAATAAGTCGCTCAAGGGCACCTCGAAAAACCGGACATGAAGCCGGCAAAATGGGCAAAGCAAGGTGCCTGAGGCGTGAGCCTCACAATATCTTTGGTTTGTGCCCCGGCCCGAAGGGTTCATCCCCGCCCGAAATCACCATCCCGGTCGTACCGGGATCGCACTTGGGCGTTAGAAAGCGACCACACCGTATGCCTTGAGAATGCACAGGCGACGTAGGTTGTAGACCGCTGCCTTCCCCGTGAGTTGGAAGGTCGCTCGATCCAGACCGATACATCGTAGGAGTTTTCCGCCCATCTGCTCCATAGCGGCGAAGACGTGTTCGACCCGCGCCCGAACCCGGGCAATGCGGGTGTTGCGGCGCGCCTGGCAGGCGGACAGCGGTTTGCCTTTCTTTGCCTTGCGCTGGATGTGTACTCGCCAACCCTGGGTCTTGAGGCGCCGCTCACGTTCACCATCAACATAGCCCTTGTCGCCATAAAGATCACGGCCGGTATTCGCGTGATCCAGGACATCTTCCAGGTGCAGGGTGTCGTTCTCCGCAGCGGTGCTGACCTTGACCTGGCGGATCAGCTTGTAGCGTCGGTCGGCGCTGACCGAGACCTTGTAACCGAAGTAGGATTTGCCGTGCTTCTTCGTCCAGGTGGCCTCCATGTCCTTCTGCCGGCGCTGGGCCGGCTTCCAGTCCACCGGCATCGCCGACGCTTTCAGCAATTCCCGTTCTTTTTCCGTGACGTGCTGGCGAGGAACGGGAACCAGACTGGCGTCCACCATCTGCCCACCACGAGCAATATAACCCTGCTGGGCCAGTTGACGATGCACCGCCTCAAACAGCGCGTCTCCCGCCTTCGCCACCGTCAACCGCTCGCGGAAGGTCCAGAATGTGGTGCGATCGGGTATCTGACTACTGTGCCGCAGGCCCAGGAAACGCTGGAAGCTCAGTCGATCCAGCACTTGGTATTCCATCTGTTCGTCACTCAGTCCATATAAATCCTGAAGAACCAGGGCACGTACCATCAACTCGGTGGGAAACGGTGGACGCCCCCCACGTGCCCGTCCGGGTCGTGGCGCTACCCGGTCCATCTCCGCCGCCAGCGCCTTGAAGTCAACCTGCTGCTCCATGACTTGCAGCACATCGCCCAGACGATCCAATTTGGCTTCCCGTTCCTGGGCGGCAAACAGGCTTTCTTTGATCATCGGATATCCGGGCTCTTGGCGGGGATCAACAACCCTATTTTCTCATAACAAGGTTTTTCGAGGTGCCCTTTAGTGGACGCTTGCTATCGCTCGCACCGCGTGGCGTGGCGTGGCGTGGCGTGGCGTTAGGCGTAAAGAATCGGAGGAGAATAGGGAGGATAAAATGCAAGACTTATGGCAATCTGGTGATCCTTACGAATATTACATGGGAAGATGGAGCAAACTTGTAGCAGAATTGTTTGTTGATTGGTTATCACCTCGATTAGGGCTACGATGGTTAGATGTCGGTTGTGGAACAGGAGCTTTGGGTAAAGCCATTATCAATGGATATAACCCGGAAATAATCATGGCGGTAGATCAATCGGAGGATTTTGTACATACAGCTCAACAAAGGCTCGGTGATAAGGCTGAATGTAAGGTGGGAAATGCCCTGTCATTACCCATCAGCGATTCGTCGGTAGATATAACGGTATCCGGCTTGGTGCTTAACTTTATATCTGAACCCGAAAAGGCTCTTGCAGAAATGCGGCGAGTCACTATAAAAGGAGGTACTGTTGCAGCCTATATCTGGGATTACGCCGGAGTAATGGAATTTCTTAACTATTTTTGGGATGTCGCTGTCGAGCTTAACCCCAATGTATCAGTTCTCCACGAAGGGCGCCGTTTTCCAAAATCAAATGCTGAAGAATTGCGTGCCACTTTCAAGCGTGCTGGTTTTTTGGAAATTGAGGTAGCTCCTTTTGAAATTGCAACAAAATTTTCTGATTTTGACGATTATTGGCAACCGTTTCTTGGTGGCCAGGGACCTGCGCCGACATATGTCTCGAACTTAAAGGACACCGAAAGAACTCAAGTTAAGGATGTGTTAATTCAGAGATTACCGATTCAAAAAGATGGCTCTATCTTATTGTCTGCCCGAGCTTGGTCGGTTAAAGGATTAGTGTAAAATGGAAGGTATGTCCACTAACTAAGCCACGGCAAGTGGGAGGGTAAATCTATATATGCTTTCATCTCGAAGTACCAGCGTTGGATGCTGTATACCCAGTTGTGGAAGCAGTTGAGGGAAGTTTTAAGGGTGATATGAGAATGACCACAGACTTTGCAAAATCCTCTGTATTCAAAATGTTCGATAATCAGGTGGAGATCGAAGCTCTCCCAGGCGTATTCATGCCGTCTGCCAATGGCCTTTTCTATGCGCGGCCAATCCGCATCGCTCCGGGTGAACGCGTCATCGACATCGGAAGAGGCTCTGGATTACTCGCCATTGCTGCCGCCAAATGTGGCGCTAAAGTTTGTGCGACGGATATCGACCCGCGCGCTGTTGCCGCTGCCGAGCATAACGCCCGGCTTAATGGCGTAAGGATCGATGTTCAGGAAGGAAGCCTCTTCGCCGATTATACAGGGCTTTTCGATGTAATCCTCGCCAATCTCCCCAATGAGATCGTGGCACCTTCTTATCATTGTGATCTGCCGCCTGAGGATGTTCGCACTTTTGCCGGTGGAGAGGCCGGTAACGAACACATACTCGCACTTCTCGATGCCGCCTCTGCCTTTATGGCGCCTTACTCGCGACTGTACTTGGGTGTGCACTCGCTGACTGACTATCACGCCACACTACGGTTGGCAATTCGCCATTACTCGGCACGGTTACTGGATGTAGAAGAACTTCCGGCAAAAGCGTTTGTGACAGAAAACCTTGCTTTCTACCAGGCTCTTAATAAGGAAGGTATTATCCATATCTTCCGTAATGCTGCTGGACAGTGGTGCACCTATGGGCACCTCGAAAAACCTTGTTATGAGAAAATAGGGTTGTTGATCCCCGCCAAGAGCCCGGATATCCGATGATCAAAGAAAGCCTGTTTGCCGCCCAGGAACGGGAAGCCAAATTGGATCGTCTGGGCGATGTGCTGCAAGTCATGGAGCAGCAGGTTGACTTCAAGGCGCTGGCGGCGGAGATGGACCGGGTAGCGCCACGACCCGGACGGGCACGTGGGGGGCGTCCACCGTTTCCCACCGAGTTGATGGTACGTGCCCTGGTTCTTCAGGATTTATATGGACTGAGTGACGAACAGATGGAATACCAAGTGCTGGATCGACTGAGCTTCCAGCGTTTCCTGGGCCTGCGGCACAGTAGTCAGATACCCGATCGCACCACATTCTGGACCTTCCGCGAGCGGTTGACGGTGGCGAAGGCGGGAGACGCGCTGTTTGAGGCGGTGCATCGTCAACTGGCCCAGCAGGGTTATATTGCTCGTGGTGGGCAGATGGTGGACGCCAGTCTGGTTCCCGTTCCTCGCCAGCACGTCACGGAAAAAGAACGGGAATTGCTGAAAGCGTCGGCGATGCCGGTGGACTGGAAGCCGGCCCAGCGCCGGCAGAAGGACATGGAGGCCACCTGGACGAAGAAGCACGGCAAATCCTACTTCGGTTACAAGGTCTCGGTCAGCGCCGACCGACGCTACAAGCTGATCCGCCAGGTCAAGGTCAGCACCGCTGCGGAGAACGACACCCTGCACCTGGAAGATGTCCTGGATCACGCGAATACCGGCCGTGATCTTTATGGCGACAAGGGCTATGTTGATGGTGAACGTGAGCGGCGCCTCAAGACCCAGGGTTGGCGAGTACACATCCAGCGCAAGGCAAAGAAAGGCAAACCGCTGTCCGCCTGCCAGGCGCGCCGCAACACCCGCATTGCCCGGGTTCGGGCGCGGGTCGAACACGTCTTCGCCGCTATGGAGCAGATGGGCGGAAAACTCCTACGATGTATCGGTCTGGATCGAGCGACCTTCCAACTCACGGGGAAGGCAGCGGTCTACAACCTACGTCGCCTGTGCATTCTCAAGGCATACGGTGTGGTCGCTTTCTAACGCCCAAGTGCGATCCCGGTACGACCGGGATGGTGATTTCGGGCGGGGATGAACCCTTCGGGCCGGGGCACAAACCAAAGATATTGTGAGGCTCACGCCTCAGGCACCTTGCTTTGCCCATTTTGCCGGCTTCATGTCCGGTTTTTCGTAACCGTCCGCTTCAGGCCGTCTGGACGATTTGAGTGAGCGGGCTGAGACTGCGGCGAGCGGATGCGCGGGGTGTCCGCGCGACGAGAGGGGGGGCCGTCATGGCGGATGAAGCCGTTCTACCGCCGGGGGTGATCCGGATCGACAGCTCGGGCCGGCGGCAGTACAGCGTGGAGTACAAGCGGCGGCTGGCGGAATTGACGCTGGAACCGGGGGTTTCGGTCGCCGGGATCGCGTTGCGGCATCAGCTCAACACCAACCAGCTGTTCAAATGGCGGCGGTGGTACCTGCGCCAGCCGAGGCTGACGGGGGTGGAGCCGGCGCCGGAGGCGACGCTGTTGCCGGTGGTGGTCGCGCCGGCCGGCCGAACGTTCGTCGAACCGAGGGCGGCCGATACGCCGGCGGAACGGGCACCCGAATCGCTCCCTACGGAGCCCGGCCAGATCGAGATCGCGCTGGGGCGGGCGCGGGTGCGGGTGACCGGATCGGTCGATCCGGCGCTGGTAAAGATGGTCCTCAATCACCTCCACCGTCGATGATCGGGCCGCCTGCGGGGACGCGGATTTGGCTCGCGGCCGGCTTCACCGATCTTCGGCGGGGCTTCGACGGCTTGGCGGCCCTGGTGCAAACCCGGTTGGACGCCGACCCGTTTTCCGGTCACGCCTTCGTGTTCCGGGGCCGGCGGGGGGACCGGATCAAAATCCTGTGGTGGGATGGCGACGGGCTCTGCCTGTTCGCCAAACGGTTGGAGTCGGGGCGCTTCGTCTGGCCTCGGGCGATGGACGGCGTGATCGCCTTGACTCCGGCCCAATTGTCGATGCTGCTGGAAGGGATCGACTGGCGGCGGCCGGCGCGGACCGCGCCGCTGCGGGCGGCGTGATCGCCTATACTGAAACTATGGCCGATACCGATGCCCTGCCGGATGATGTGCCGACGCTGAAAGCGATGATCGCCCGCCAACAGGCGGAAATTGCCCATCTCCAGCTGTGGATCGCCAAGCTGCGCCGCCAACAGTTTGGCCGGCGCTCGGAGCGCGCGGACAACCTCCTCGGCCAACTCGAACTGCACCTGGAGGAGCTGGAGGTCGGCGCGGCCGAACGGGCGGTGCGGCTGGAGCCGGCCCGGCCGCGACCGGCCGAACCGACATCCCGCGCGCTGCCGGCCCACCTGCCGCGCGAGGTCCATACCCATCAGCCCGACACCGCCGTTTGCCCCGGCTGCGGCGGCCCGCTCAAGCCGCTGGGCGAGGACGTTTCAGAGCGGCTGGAGTACGTTCCCTCGCACTTTCGCGTCATCCGCCACGTCCGGCCCAAACGGGCGTGCGGCCGCTGCGACCGGATCGTCCAAGCCCCGGCGCCCAGTCGGCCGATCGCGCGCGGATTGGCCGGTCCCGGCCTGTTGGCGCACGTGTTGGTCTCGAAATATGCGGATCACCTGCCGCTGTACCGCCAATCCGAAATCTACGCCCGCGCCGGGGTCGATCTGCCGCGTTCGACCCTGGCCGGCTGGGTGGGTGAGGCCGCCGCCCTGCTGCGGCCGCTGGTCGAGGCCGTGCGCCGGCACGTCCTGCGCGCGGATCAGATCCACGCCGACGACACCCCGGTGCCGGTGCTCGCGCCGGGCAAGGGCTCGACCCGGCAGGGCCGGCTGTGGGCCTACGTCCGCGACGGCCGCCCGTGCGGCGATCCGACCCCACCGGCGGTTTGGTTCGCCTACTCGCCGGACCGGCAAGGCCGGCACCCTCGCGAGCACCTGCGCGGTTTTCGAGGCGCACTGCACGCCGACGGCTACGCCGGCTTCAACGGCCTCTACGAAACCGGTTCCATCGTCGAGGTCGCCTGCTGGGCGCACGTCCGGCGCCGGTTCTACGACCTCCATCACGCCCACGCCAGTCCCCTGGCGGCGGAAGCACTCTGGCGGATCGGGGCGCTCTACGCCGTCGAAGCCGAGTTGCGAGGCCAGCCGGCCGAGGTTCGAGCGAAAGGCCGGCAAGCCCGCGCCGGCCCGCAACTGGAGACGTTCCGGGCGTGGCTGCAAACCACCCTGTCCCAGGTCTCGCAAAAGTCGGCCTTGGCCGAGGCGATCCGCTACGCCCTGACCCGCTGGACGGCCTTGACCCGCTACCGCGACGACGGGCGGCTGGAGATCGACAACAATGCCGCGGAGCGTTCGTTGCGACCGGTGGCCCTTGGAAGGAAGAATTTTCTCTTCGCCGGCTCCGATGCCGGCGGCGAACGGGCCGCCGCGATGTACACCCTGATCGGCACCGCCAAACTGAACGGCCTCGACCCCGAAGCCTATCTGCGGACGGTGCTGAGCCAAATCGCCGAGCATCCGGTCAACCGGGTCGACGAGCTGCTACCGTGGAAGCTGGCCGCGCCACCCGCGCCCGAACTCCCTGCCTTGGCGGCGTGATGCGTGCGCTGCCACGCTCGCAGGTGTCCGCGCACAGTGTGCGCGGACGCGCACCCACGCCCGCTCGTCGGTGCGGCCAGCGCTTCGAAGAAGCACCGAACCGGCGCCGACCCTGGCCATCGATATCGATTGCCTGACCGACGCCGAATGGATCGACCTGAACCGACGCATCGTCGAGCGCCTGCGGGTCCTTCACCAGCTGCGAGCGCACGCCACCCTGCTGACGTTTTCCATCGGCGACCGCGTGACGTTCGCCACGGACGAGGGCTGGATCGTGGTCGGCACGTTGGTGCGTTACCACCGGAAAACGGTCAGCGTGCTGACTGCGGGGCACCGGTGGAACGTCTCGCCGCACTGGCTTCGTCCGCTGGAACCGCGCGACCTCACCCCCACCATCGACCGCCTCCCCACCAAAAAGTAAGTCGCCATCCCTACCTGGGCTTTCAGTCGATCAACGGTCGATCACCTCTCACCGTGGTCATCGTCCGATTGGACCGTTTGCGTCTGTCAAGACGGTCAAACCGGACGCTTACGGTTTTTCGAGGTGCCCCTATGGCTATATTTACGAACTTGCTCCGCTTTCTACGGTCGCCACCTGAGCATGAGGATTATGGGCGATAAAAATTGATCTCCTGTTGGCTTGTCTATCCAGCGAGAAGAGTTCGATTTGTGACCCGCCGTTCCAGCCGCCGCAAGCTCTTGAACGCGATGGCTCGAATCGCGCCGTCCTCGCTCTTGTTGGCCAGGATGCCCTGCAACGCGGTTTGCGCCGCCTCGCCGCCCAGCCGGCCCAAGGCCGCAATCGCGCTGGATCGCGCCGCCGCTTCCCCATCGGTCGCCGTGGCGCGACGAACCAACGCCGCGACTTCCCGCTGCTCCAGATAAACCGGCAAGGCGGCTTGCCGCTGTTCGGCGCTGGCCAGCAAACGGCCGTCCGCTTTGGGCAGAACCGCCCGCAGGACTGGACGCAAGGCCGCGCCATCGACGCTCTTGGTTCGCTCCAAATGCTGGAGTACGGGCTCGCCGCCCAGCTGGGCCAGAGCGGCGCTGGCCGCCGCGCGCACCCCGGAATCGACATCCTCCAAGGCTTGCAGCAGCACGTTGCTGTCCTTGGCATTGCCGCACTCGGCCAGACAACGGATCGCTTCGCGCCGTACCGCAACCGGATGACGGGGATCGGCGAGCGCAGCCCGCGCTGCGGGTGCGATGGCGAGTTGCAATTGACGAGCGGCCCACAGACTGGCCCGCCAGGCGTGTGCTTCCGCGCCGGCCTGTTCCCAAAAATGCCGTTCGTCGGCCTGTCGCCAACCGTTCGCCGCCCGTTCCAGCGCGGTTTGCACCCCTGCCGCTAAATCCCGGTCGCCGCTGTTGCCGGCGATCCAGGCCGCTTCGGCGCGCGTCGCGGCTGCGTCGCTGTGTAGCAACTCGCCCAAGGCGTCGCGGGAAAATGTTTGCCGGCGGATCAGCCCGCGCCGCAGCCGTTGGCGAACCTGTTGATCCTTGACCACACCCAGCCGTTGGGTCAGAGTGGCGGGGTCGCCCTGTCGGGCTAGGAAGCGCGCGGCCGGTTGGCTGATCTCGGCGTATTCGCTGTTCAGAGCCAGCAGGTTGACCTGGGTAGCGTCGGTGGGATAAATCCGTCGTAGCGCCTCTAGACCGGCCTTGCGCAGACCGGCGTCGCGTTGGTGCAGTAGCGATTCCAGCACCGGCTCGGCGGTGACCGCGCCCAATTCGCCCAGTTCGATGGCGGCTCGTTGCCGGGCAGTGCCGTTTTCGTAGGGATCGCTGGCGAGGCGTTCCAGCAGGGCGCGGCTGCGCTCGTCGCCGACGCGCCGCAAGCCGCTCAGCGTCCGCCAGCGCAGTTCGCCCACGCCCTCGCGCGCCAGCCGTTCCAGGTTATCGCGCACTCGCTGGCGTTCGTCGGCGTCGGTCAGTCGGGGTAGCAACGCACCGAGAGCTTCGGCGGCATCTGGGGCCAAGGCGCGGTCGTCGGCGGGCAAGTCGGCGCGTTGATCGAGTAACGGTTCCAGATATTCCAACGCGCGCCGGTCGCCTAACTCGCCCAGCGCGGCGATAGCGCGTTTGCGTTCCACCTCCGTGCCCGCCGTGAACGCCAGCAACAGCGGCTGGAAGGCTTCCGGTCGTTGCTGCTTGGCCAAACCTTCGGCGGCGGCCAGCAACAGTTCGCGGCGGCCACCGATCAAAGCCCGCGTCAGCGGCTCCAAACTTGCGCCCGGCATGCCGGCGACGATGCGTTGCGCCAGTTGCGCGCAAGCCAGCGCCCGAATCGCCTCGTCGCGGTCGTCCAGCAACCGGACCAGCAGCGCTTCCGCCGGTTTCGCCTCCAGGTTACCCAACACCTCGACGACGCGCGTGCGAATCGCGGCGTTGTCGTGATCGAGCAACGGCGGCAAGGCGTCCAGGGCCAATTCTTCCCGATAGCGCGGGTATCGCCGCCCATCCGCACGCTTTTGCTCCGGTTGGATTCGGTCGCGCAACAATTGCAACAGCACGTCCAAGGCTTGGCTGTGATAAGTGGCTTTGTCCTTGTCCAGCAACCAGCGGCCCAGCAGCGGCGCGGCGGCGATATGGCCGATGCGACCCAGGGCGCGCAGCAGAACCGGACGGTCGGCGGTCAGATCGGGATCGTCTTCCAAGCGCGCGGTCACGGCCTCGGCCGCCTTCGCCGCAACGTGCTCGTTCGGCCGGGCGTGCGCCAAGACGACCAGCGCCTCCAACGCTCGGTTGGCGGTGCGCGCTTCGCCGTGCAGAGCAGCGGCCAACACGTCCAGCGCCAGCGGCTCGCCGCGCTGAGCCAATCCCACGGCGGCGCGCAGGCGCAATTCCTCGTGTTCGCTTTCCAAAGCGCGGCTTAGAGCGGCGGCGATGCGCGGATCGTTGGCGTCGAGCAAGCGATCCACCACCGTCAGCCGCAGATCGTCGTGACGACTGTTCAAGGCCAGCAACCAAGGGTCCAGACTGCCGGCGGGATACAGGCGGGGCAGTTGCTCCAGGGCGTGGCGGCGCGTTTCCGCATTGGCGGCATCGACCGCGCCCCGGACCAGCTCGGCGGCGCGCGCATCACCGGCTGCGGCCAAAGCTAGCAAACGGTCGAAGGCATTGCGGCCGAGGTCGGCGGAATCGACGTTCAAGGCCAGCGCCAGCGGCTCCAGCGGTTCGCGCGGATGCAGTTCGGCCAGCGCGTTCAGCGCCGCTTGTCGGACCAGATGATGCGGATCGCCCAAGGCTTGGCGCAGCACCGGCAACACCGCTTCCCGGCCAATGGCGGATTGCTGAGCCAACACCGCGAGGCGGGCGATGCTGTCGCGCCGCACCCGTTGATAATCGTCCGGCCCCTTGGCGACCGGCGCTTGCCGAATCAGGCCGGCATACGTGCCGAACGCGAGCCGCCACAGTTCGGACGCGCTGGCTTGATCTTGCGCTTTGGGCGGTCGTCGCCCGCCACCGGCGAAGCGCAACACCGTCAGCAGGCGTTGGGTGGCGGAGTTGTTCGGCTGCGGCTTGCGCTGGAACAGACCGCGTATCCAGCCGGTCTTGCGCTCCAGCGGCGTTTCGGTTTCGGGCGCGGTTTGCGGCGGCGCTTGATCGGTGGCGATTTCGGCGAGACGCTTCGCCTCGCGCCAGAAGGTTTCCGGTTGCGGACGCAAGCCAAGAACCTGGGCGGCGGCGTAGCGCCGTGCCGGGGAATCGCTGGCCAGGGCGTTGACCACGGCGTTGAGCAAGCGCGGCCGTTGCGCCGGTTCCGGCCAATTGCGCATGTCGCTGGCTTTCTCCGGCTGGCGCGGCCCGATCAGTTCCAGTCCCCATTGCCCCAGGTCTTCGTCGCCCAACCGCGCTTCCAGCACGCGGGCGGCGGCAAAGCGGATTTCCGGTTGGCCGGCGCTCAGGGCGCTGAGCAGCAAATCCGGCTCCAGTCGCGCCCGCGCCAAGGCAATATCGCGGGCCACGATCACGGCGAAGGTCAATTCCTGGAGGTCGCGCTCGTGATCTTCCAAACCTTGCAGCAAGCCTTGCACCCCGGCGCTGCCGAGCGCGACGAAGCTGTACAACGCGCCGCGCCGGATCGGCAGATGCTCGTGACGCTGGGTGCCGGCCAGCACCGGCAGCGCCCGCGCATCGCCCAATTTCGACAGGCCATCGGCGGCCCAACTGCGCACCGCCAGATCGGCGTGAGCCAGGGCGGCAATCAGCGGTTGCTCGTTGCCATTTTGGCAGGCGGTGGCCAAACCTCGCGCGCCGTGTTCCCGGACCAAGGCATCGTCGTCGCGCAGCAAAGTGGTGAAAAACGGAATGCTGGCCGAGTCGCCCACGTCGGCCAGGGCGCTGGCGGCGCGCTGGCGCAACGTTTCGGAAGGGCGGTCGCGGTCGGTCTTGGGGATGCTCAGCAACGCCTGCATCGGTCCGACCGCGCGGCTGTCCCGGCGCTTGCCGCACAATTCGCCGGCGCGCACCCGCAGCAGATAGAACGGGCTGTCGAAGGCGAGGGCGAACGCTTGCGCGTCGTTGGGCAGCAATTTGTCGAGCGCCTCGATGGCGGCGATAAATTCGGGCAGATTCTTCGGTTTGCAGCAGTTCGATCAAACGGTTCCGCAGCGGGGCCGGGTCGGACGCTTCCAGCGCGCCTTTCAAACCGGCTAAACGGACTTCGGCGGCGGGTGAATCGAGCGCCGCTAGATGGTAATTGGCGCGTTTCTTGTCGGCGTCTTCCTTGGTCAGAGCCTCGTAGGCGGCCAAGCCGACTTCGGCGGCGCTGTCGCCGACCCGTTCGATCAGCAATTCCCTGGCCCAGGCGCGCGACTGGCGGGCTTGGCGAGCCAGTTCGTCCACGGCCCAGCGGCGCACGTCGGGATGCACCGAGGCGACCGCCCGGCGCAGGGTGGTTTCCGGGCGCTTGCTGTGCCAGGCCCACAGCGTTCGCATGGCTTCCCGGCGCACGTTTTCGGCTTCGTCGTCCAGAGCGTGGCCGAGCAACCCGTCGATGCGAGTGGCGAGTTCGTTTTGGGCAGTCGCGCCGTGCTTGACCAGCAGTTGCAGGGCGCGGGTCCGAATCTCGCCCGCCTGCGTGCGTAGCGCCAGTTCAGCCAGATCGATCTCGCCGGCCGGACCTTCCGGCTCGGCCAGTTTGATCAACCCGTCGAACGCTTCGGCGCGGACTTGGGCGTCGTCGTCGTTCAACAGCCATTGCAGGCGCAAGCGCAAGCGCCGGTCGCCCGCCAGATTGATGATCGCGTTGGCCATGAAACGGGCGACCAGCCGCCGTGTCCCGACCTCCGGTTCCCGGCTGAGTTGCAGCAAGGCGCCGCTGGCGCGGTCGTCGCCGAGCCAGCTCAGGCACAGGGCGCTTTGCAAGGCCATGTCCGGCTGACGGCAAACCAGAGCGGTGAACAGCGGTTCCAGGTCCGATTCGGTCGGGGCCGTGCCGGTGGTGGTTGCCGCGCCTTCGATCGCCGACCCGAGCGGCCGTAGTTCGTCCAGTATCTTGGCGATATCGGCGCCGCTGGCGCGCAGGTTGAGCAACCAGCGCTGGGATGTGACCGCGACCGCGATCCAAAAGCGCCGCGTGGCGGACCGCGAACGTGTCGTCATTGATCGCCTGGCCGAGCAACTGGCGGCCCTGTGGCGTGGCATTCAATTGCCGTCGCCCCAGCCGGATCAAAACCGCGCGGCGGATGTCGGCGGAACCGCGCTCGAACGCACCGCGCAGGGGCGCAACGCCGGCCTCAGGGTCCAGGGCCAGCAAGCCATCGAGCGCGGCTTCGCGGACGTTGGCGTCCGCAGTCGTTCAGCCGCTCGTTCAGCAGTCTCGGCACCAGGGGCGATGCTTGACGCAACGCGGTCAGGCGTTGCACCGCATCGAGCCGAATGTCCGAGTGCCGGCTGCCCAGCGCCAGTTGCAGGGCGTGCAGGGGCGTTTCGGCGTCGATTTGCTCCAGCGCTTTCAGCGCGGCCTTGCGCACGCCGACATGGTCGTCGTTCAACGCCTTGGCCAGTGTCGGTCGGCTACGGCGGCGTTGGCTGTCGCCCAGCTTTTGCGCGGCTTCGATACGTTGCCCCGGCCGGGAATCCTGACCGAGTACGTATTCCAAGCCTTCCCGCGCCTCGTCCTCGGCCAGTTGCGCCAAAGCGTCTAGAGTGGCCGAAGAGGAGCGGGTGGCC
>JBAOHI010000072.1:0-176279 GCA_037045535.1 Candidatus Competibacter sp. | reverse complement strand
CCAAAATGGTTTGCTGCCTTCCGCTAGAGCATCGGTGCGACTGAAGCCGATATCCTTCAGCATTGCGTCATCGAGGACTAGTAGGGTGCGACGCTGAAGGTAGACGTTGTACCAGCACCGTATTTGGGCGAACGTGGCGACCAAATAACCCTGAACTGTCGAGTAACGAGTAGTAGATAGTTCCAACGGCAGAGTGGCATCACGGATCATGGCTTTTATCCTCCAATTAGAATCTGTAAGTTCTTGGTAGGAGGTAAAGTAGCGATCCTAGATTTCTATACGATTTCGGCACGCAGCATTTTTATTTCAATTGTTTCAAAAGCTGACTTAAAACTGGAATGAGACTTTTCTTGGGACGGACGAGAGGAAATAGCTGTGAAAGAAAATCAAGAAGAGAATGAAGCAGCGGTCATCGAAGGAAAGCAGTGGAATCAATGAGGAAGGGTTGATGGGCCGTGGAGTAACCCACGAGCCCGGCAGTAAAATCAGGATAGATCGAGCTATATCGTAATCATAGCTCGCCGCCCACGCGATTTGGAAAAGACACCTCCAACACGACGCATCCCTCGTCGGTTTTGAACGGCCCGTGCAACTCGCCAGGTGGACGACTAGCATAATGCCCAGCTTCCAACCACTGGTCGAATGCTTGATCGTACAGACGGCCGCTGACAATGAACACCTCCTCGGGGTAGATATGGGTTTTTCCGCCGAACGGTGTAGTATCGGCACCGGGGAGAAAGCGGGTCAGCCGCGTGTATTCGCCAGTGACTAGATCAATGCTCAGGGTCAGCTCCTCGGCTATGCCTTCCAGCCCCTGGATCGGCGTCCATCGGTCTCTATTCTCTGGATCCAATGGGTTCCAATAGATTGTGGTTGATTTCGTCACATGTTCCTCCATTGTCGCTCAATCATAAGGCGATCATACTAAATTTTCTGAATTAGAATAGAACGGATGGGAATCTGACCAGAAAATTTATCCAAAAAATTACACGGCAGCCATCTGCCTTGCTACTACTTCAGCAACCGCTCGTGACAAGCCAGACGCAGTAAGGATATTAAGCCATTTTGTATAATCTTTCGCCAATCCAAAATATGAAGAAAACAACTCACATACCTTTGGAAATCGGTAGAAATCGGCGATGGGGTTATATTCCACATCGGCAAGCTGATCGCTCAAAGCCCTCGAAAAGATAGGGTGATCATCGCAGAATTGTTTCACTAAACCATAAGCTGCTTTAGAGCTAGCAAAAAGCCCAAAACGCCTAGCTTCATCAGCCGACATTGCGCTAAAGTCTTTGTGTCCTGCTCGTAAACCGCTTTTAATGCGATTGGTATGGTCTGAGATATAAATATTGGTGCACATCACCGCAATAAATTCCTCATTATCATCATATTGATTCATATTAATCGACAATCGCGGCGCTTTATTCCACTTACCTGTTGCATTTCTAAAAACATGTACCATCTCGTGAAAGAGTATTTCATCCCAAATGCGCCCACGATTTTGGTCGGCTGGCAGCGCGCTGCATGAGCCAGCACTGGAAAAGGCGAAGGGAGTGTAGGTAATAACACCAGCCAACCCAAGGACACCAGGTCTATTCTCGCCTCCACCGACAGCATTGCATGCAGCAGTTGGATGTGGACGTATTTCAATTGGAAAGGTAGGGCGACGAATGCAGTTGAGCAGAATACGTCCACTCTTCGTAAGATGAATCCAATTCAAGTGCTCGTGAACTTGGCGTATATATTGATTTCTCGCCGCGCCAGCAAGGCCAACAGGATTGATCGTAATATTGTAAAGACGTAGATTGATCATAGCTGTACCTCAAATCGATGTATTGGAGTCCGGATCTAAATTAACCGGCCCCAATTTCTATACGATTTCTGCAGGTGGCAATTTTGTTTCAATGGTTTCAAAAACCGTTTCCGGAATTGGAACGGGTTTAGTCTAGCGGAGGGAATTACCAAAAACTGGCATAGATGTGGATGTCGGGCCGTGGGAATCTAGGTTATCGGCAGGCGCAGCGTGCGAATCTTGCGACGGGATCAAAGATTTGTGCGTAACTCAGTGCAGGCGAGAAATCAATATCATTCGAGCCTCAGAAAAACGTTGTTTACTAGCAAGTTGACTAATCGCAGGATCATCTAAATCTAGGGAAAAGAGCTGGTATTCACGCTCGATGTCAGTGATTTCTTGCGGAGACATTCCCAGACTAACTCGGTTAGTCCACGATATAAACCAACATTCGACCTCATCCAACGTATACAGCAACCGAAGGGGCTCACTGTTATTCTGGTTAGCCTTGAGAGCAGTTAGATCGATACCCATGCTTGAGTAGAATGCAAACTGATCACTATGAGCAGTCTCGTGAAAGATAATATGTCGCAAGCCAGCTTGTCGATCTGGAATATGCTTTTGGCCCAATCCTGATATAGCCATCCCTATTTTGACCTTCTTTGGCAAAATTTTTATCATAGAGCAAGCTCTTTGTCGTAGATAAATCGATAACATGCTCCTTGACAAGAATGTCAATTGCTTTTTGCCTGATATCGTCAGAAGCCTTTTCTTCAAGGCTCGCAATAACAATCAGTGACTCATGCCTACCATAAAAAGTTAGACGAATAGGGCTTACGACACGCTGGGGCTGATTTTTAGTAGGAGCTCCCGACACATTTGAATTTGATGTGACACCACCATTGGAGCTAGCAACGCGCTTCAACGAAGATGCTGGAGCTTTCTTATCGATGCCAATAGGCCCCGGAACAGGAGAGGGATACCTGCAACTTGTCCCATTGTCTAGGCCAACTGGTGGCCACCCAACTTGTGGACCGGGTATTCTGGTAGCTGCCATCATGGTCTCCAGGTAGAGCGGTTAATCCTAATGGAGTATTCAGTCTATTTACTGCCCAGCAGATTATGGACACCTCTCAGATTAACCGTACCGGACCATTCGCAGCCATCGTTGTGAACTCCACACATGCCACGCAGAGAAAGACGCATATCCTTGCGATCAATTACATTGATCTGTACGCCAAAGTTTAAAGCGTAATTCTCATGCGAACTCGGCATGATAAAATCGACAGCCTGCAGCACCTGGTCTCGAACAAGACCTTTTAATCCGGTACGAAACGCGAGTTCAACCAATGTATGGTACACCACATCTGGAGTAATCGCGACACCACTACCTAAATTGGCGGCAACACCGACTTGATCGATATGAATATTACACTTCGAGTGCCCTGTTTTTGGATCAGGGTCCTCGATAGCCCAATGCAAGGATGAGAGATCAATCGAGGTATTGGGTGCATCGAACAGCGCGCTAAATCTAAAATCAAGCTGTGGGCCTCTGCTGTCGCGCACATTTTGCAGGCGCAGTTGACGCTCCGGTAGTTCGAGATACCAGATTTCTCGAAAACCAATACCTTTGGTCGCCTTGAAAGAGATATTAGCTGCCCACGATCCGTTCTTTGCTGAACCGCGAGTCATATTGCTCACACCTCCAGTTATACTATCGGCAAAATCTAGCGCAGCTCCCTTCGCGGCATGTAGCGCACCTTTCCAACGCCCTTCTTCGAAGGCCCGTCGGCCACTTTTGGTTCGAGCCTGTCGCAATACCTCAAGAAATTTATCACGATGCTGTTTAGCAAGAACGAAATGGATGCCTTCACTTGGATATGCAAGAACCTGTATAGCCTTGCTGACCTCAAAATCGATATATTCCATGAGATCGATGGCGGGCGTAAACTTGTTAAAGCGATTCGAAATCGTTTCCCAAGTCTGTACGTTTTCAGAAGGGACAAAAGATTTTTTAGACATCGTCATTCCTCATTACAACAAGGTCATATTGAATAAAATTGCTTTCGTTTTAGTCATTTGAACGTTCAGCGATATCTTAAAAATCTGTATGTGACTTTGACAGTTAGGCGACGCACCGACACTTCGCCTGGACGCACGCGGCAACCTTAATCTCAATAAGGATCTTCGGTCTCCACATAGAGTCCAAATTAACCTACCCAGGTTTCTACATGATTTCGGTGGTTGGCCATTTTGTTTCAATTATTTCTAAAAAGACTGGTTCCATCATTGGAATAGACTCGCTCTGACCTATCGAATCGCAAAGAATCGGCTAAATAGGTGATGGAGTTGTGTGCGGAAATTGCCGGAAACAGCTTGGAATCGGCGCGAGGGCCGAGGCTCGATGGCAGCCGGCTGGGGTCGCTAGCCGACTGTTGGTGATCCAGGCTTAGCCGGCGCTGAGGTATTGAGGAGTTGCTCGACGAGACGAAGGAGTTCGGCGGGGACGAAGGGTTTTTCGAGGAGGGGGCGGCCGGTCTGGGCGAGGAACTCACTGGTGCCCATGCCCAGGGTGTCGCCGCTGATGAAGACCACCCGGTCGAGTAGGTGGGGGTGGGTCTGTTGCAGACGCCGGTATAGGTTCGGTCCGTCCAGGTCGGGCATCTTCAGGTCGCTTAGGATCACGTCGTAGGAGCGCTGGGCTAGCCGCCGGAGTGCTTGGTTGCCGCTGGTGGCCAGGTCGACTCGGTGACCGGCTGCCGTTAGCAGTTCGCTGAGCATTTCGGCGATGTCGCGTTCGTCGTCGACGATGAGGATGGCGCGGGACGGGGCGTCGGTGGGGATCGGGGCGGGTTGGCCTGCGGGCGCTGGGGCGGTGGGGGCCAGCGGGAGGGTGATGATGAAGTGGGCGCCGCCGGTGGGGGGCGATTCCAGGGCGATCCGGCCGCCGTGGGCGACAATGACGCCGTAGCTGAACGATAGGCCGATCCCGGTGCCGACTCCGACCGGTTTGCTGGTGTAGAACGGTTCGAAAATCCGTGATCGGACTGCTTCCGGTATGCCAGGACCGTTATCGGTGAAGGTGATGTGCGCGGTCCCGGGGGTTCGGGTCCAGCGGGTGGCAATCGCCAGTCGCCGTGGTGGGGCGACTTCCAACAGCGCTTGTTGGGCGTTGGCCATCAGGTTGGTGAACACTTGGGCCAGTTGGTCGGCGTCGGCGGAGAGTTCCGGTAGCTCGGGGTCTAGGTCCAGGGTGAGGGTGATGTCGGCGGTCCGTAGGCCGTAACCCATCAGTTCTACGGCCGCTTCCAACACGCCGTTTAGTGCGACCGGCTTGCGTTCCGGGGGTTGCTGCCGGGCAATCGCTAGAAAGGTTTTGACAATCCGCGCCCCCCGCTCCGCCGCTTGCCGGATCTTGCCAATCTTGTCCCGAACTCCCGCATCCGCGATCTCCCCTTCCAGCATGATCGCTCGCCCCACTACCACCGATAGCGGGTTGTTTAGCTCGTGCGCAACCCCCGCCAGTAAGGATCCCAATGCGTTCAACTTCTCGCTCTGGTGCAACGCTTCCCGTTGCCGCGCTATCTCCCGCTCGGCGTGGCGGATTTCCGTGAGATCGATGATGCTCCCCACCACGGCATCCGTGCCGATATACACGATCCGTCTCGCGTTAATGGCGGCCGGGAAAGTGGAACCGTCGACCTTCTTCATCACGCATTCGTAGGAATCGACCCCACCCTGATCGAGCAACACCGCCCGCAGCTTGGCGCGATCGTCCGGATCGGCAAACAGCCCCTGGAGCGGTCGAGCCGCGATTTCCGCGACCGGAGCGCCGAACAAGCTACCCATGCCGGGACTGACGTAGAGCAGCCGATCCTCGCCGAGGGCGCTGATTAACACGGGTACCGGATGCGCTTCGGTGATGCTCCGGAAGCGTTGCTCACTTTCCCGCAGCGCCTGCTCCATCCGTTTCAGATGGGTGATGTCGGTACGCACGAACACGTTGCCACCCTCGGCGGTCGGGTGTCGGCTGACTAGAAACCAACGGCCGTCCTTGAGACAACCTTCAGTGGGTTCGAGGCTGACGGACCAATTTGCGTCGGCGATATAGGGTTCGTCCTGAAAGCTTCGCGGCGGGCGACCGTCGATCTTCTCCCACAGGAGCGATAACCGCGAGTAGAGTTCCGACACCGTGCAGCCCACCAAATGGTCGGCAGCGACACCGTAAAGAGAGGCAAACGCGGAATTGCAGATGATCAAGCGGCGAGAGGCGTCGTAAACCCCGAACCCGTTGGGAATGCTTTCGATCGCATCCCGGAACAAACGCACCCAACGCTGATGTTCCTGCTCCTGCTGTCGCAACGCCTGGTTACGCTGTTCAAGATGCGCGAATAGATCGCGCAGGGATTGACGCATCCTCTCGAAACTCCGGCCCAGCACGCCCAGCTCGTCACGGCGGCGCCATACCAAAGGCTGATCCAGCGCACCACCAGCCAGGGTTTCGGATTGGTCAATCAACCGCCGCAACGGCGCCATAACTTTGTAGCGCAGCAGTGCGGCGATGACCAGCAGGCCGGTGAACAGTTGCAATACACCGATCAGTAATATTTGGCTCCAGCGGGTGGCGAGTTGTGCCTCCAACGGGTCGGTACTCATCTCCACCCGAACCTCGCCGATGATCTCGCCCTCGTGTAGCACGGGACTGGTGCGAGATAGGAGGGTCGCATCGCCCGGAGATCGGGGCGCTGTGATTTCCAGAAAATGCGGCACCAGCGGCGACGAAACGCTGATCGCGGTCACGCGCCGATCGAGCATGATTGCGTCGAGCAACGGCTTGCCAGCGTCGGGCCTAATTTCCCAAATCGGGGTCTGCATGCCGAGCGCAAGCACGGTGACGATACGGGCGTGATCGCTGTCGAGCTGTTCCAGCAGGAGCGCTCGTTGCTCCGTGAAAAACAGCCACGCGGAAATGCCGATGGGCGCCGCCAAACCAATGAGCAACGCCACCGCAAGCGCCTTGCGCAGCGACAGATCCTCAAAAAATGCGCGCGATCTGGCGATCAAGCAAAACCTCGTTCATTCCCCGGTGGATGGATAGTCACAGCGCCGGCCACCATCAAACTCATTCGGCATACTTGTCCATGATTCGTTGTAGTCGGCCGTCGGATTTCATATCGGCGAGGCGGGCGTTGACGGCTGCGACGAGAGCGGGCGCGACTGATTTTTTACTAAACAACAGTTGGGAAGCATTGCCGGGAATGACGAGCGGATACCGTTCGATGCGGTCCTGGACGCCAAGCGCCTTGGCCGCTTCCATCGCCGCAGTGACGTCGTCGGCCAGCACGCCGTGAATACGGCCGTGGATCAATTTGCGGATGTTGGTCGCATAGTCGGAAGCGACCTCGACTTGCCGTGCAAAGGTGGGATTCGCCATTAACGTCGCAAACTCCGACCCATAATAATAGCCGCCGATGACGCCGAGCCTAAAGCCGGCCTCGGGCAGCGACGCCAACTCCGACAACCGGTGGTTCTCGACCGTGCCGCGCAACACGTACAAGGCCATTTCGTCGAGCCGGTAGGCGTCGGAAAACCAACCGAAATCCGCGCGCTCGGCGTTCCAACGCACACTGGTCGCCACATCGATGCGGCCGGCTTTCAGCTCCAGCAGATGGCGGGGCCACGGCAATGGCTTGAAAGTCACCGAGCAGCCGATTTCTTTCGCCAGGGTTTGCATGAGCTCGATATCGGAGCCGGTGACGGCACCTCCCGCATCGACGTAGATTCGAGTGCCATACGGTTCCCAGCCGACCGATAGCGAACACGGTTCCGCCTTTGCTTCGGTGGCCGCTGCCAGGGTGAGTGGCACCCCAAGCCAACAGAGCGTGATGATCGCACCGCGCATGAAATTTTTGGCGATTTTGCCGAGTAGTCTCATGGCGCTCTCCTGTCTCGACCGGTTAGCTTGCTATGATGCGGCGATTCACTGATACGATGATTCCATGGTCGTCTGGATGAAGCGGGAGACGGTTTGGCGCGATGCCGACGCATGTTATTGGAATCTAGCGCCAACTTACTTTGGTTCGGTATCAGTTCGATTTCTCGATCTGGAAATTTTGTTTCAATTGTTTCAGCCGCTCCCCAACAGGGCGTTCCCTGCGACAAGTATTGGATAAAAATTTGGAGGGTTGCCAGTGAAGGCCCGGAAAGATGCCAAACCGACGATGTTTTAGCCATGAGCGATAAAAGACACATTCTGGTTGTCGATGACGAGCCCGACGTGCGGGAGATGATCGAGGAATACTTGATACAACAGGGCTTTGGAGTCACCACGGCCGAAAATGGCACCGCGATGCGGCAGGTGGTGGCGGAACGGCCGGTCGATCTGGTCTTGCTGGATATCCGGATGCCCGGCGAGGACGGATTGAGCCTAGCCCGTTTTCTCCGTGAGCATTACCCGGTCGGCATCATCATGCTGACCGCGGCCGGCGAGGTGATCGACCGGATTGTGGGGTTGGAGATGGGCGCCGACGATTACCTGGGCAAGCCCTTCGATCCCCGCGAGTTGCTGGCTCGCATCAAAAGCGTGTTGCGCCGTCTTGCGCCCCAAGTGACCCTGGACGCGACTGCCACCGACCCCATCCCGACCGGTATCCGCTTCGGGCGTTGCCGATTAAATCTGGAGTCGCACCAACTCTTTGACTGCAATGGCGCGGAGATTCCCATTACCAGCATGGAATTCGATCTCCTCCAAGCTTTCGCGACCCACCCCAACCGGGTACTCACCCGGGATCAACTCCTGAACATGGCCCACAGCCGCGACTGGGAACCGTTTGATCGCAGCATCGATATCCGCATCACCCGGATCCGGCGCAAGATCGAGGATGATCCGGCCAAACCGCAAACCATCAAGACCATACGCGGCAAAGGCTACATCTTCATTCCCTGACAAGGAATGATGACAGCCCACAGGAAGAAAGCCCCAAAACCCCGAGATCTCATCATTTGGAGCGCTCACGCCGAACCGGTCAGCCGCTCCAGCGCCTCGCGGTATTTGGCCATGGTCCGATGCACGATTTCGGGCGGCAGTTCCGGCCCCGGCGGTTGCTTGTTCCAATCCAGCGTTTCCAGATAATCGCGCACGAACTGCTTATCGAAGCTGGGCGGATTGACGCCGGGCTGATATTGATCGGCAGGCCAGAATCGCGAGGAATCGGGCGTCAGTGCCTCGTCCATCAACACCAAGCGGTCCTGCTCATCCAGCCCGAACTCGAATTTGGTATCGGCGATAATGATGCCCCTGGTCAGCGCGTATTCGGCAGCCTCCCGATAAATTTGCAGGCTGATCGTTCGTACCCGATCCGCCAGCTCCCGCCCGATGACATCAGCGACCTGCTCGAAACTGACGTTTTCGTCGTGGGCACCCAACGCCGCCTTGGTCGATGGGGTAAAAATCGGCTCCGGCAAGCGATCCGCCAGCCGCAACCCCTCCGGCAAACGAACGCCGCACACCGCGCCATCGCGCTGGTAATCCTTCCAGCCCGAGCCGATCAGATAACCGCGTACAATGGCCTCCACCGGCAATCCCTTCAACCGCCGCGCCACCACTGCCCGGCCCATGACCGAGGCGCGTTCGATGGGATCGGGCAGCGCGTCCTCCAGCGTTATTTCGGCGAGTTGCAGGTGATCGGGTACGAGATGGCGGGTACGGCCGAACCAGAAATTCGACACCGCTGTCAATACCGTACCCTTGCCGGGAATCGCGGTCGGTAAAATCACATCAAACGCGGAGAGCCGATCGCTGGCTACCATCAGCAAATGCCGATCGTCTACCGCGTACAAATCACGGACCTTACCGCGATAAACCAACGGCAAGCTTTTAATCTCGGGAGGTGTAGCGACAGTGGACGCAGACATACGAAGACAACTCCTAACGTGAAACGGGATCGATACCGCATTGTAACCGCCCACCGGTGTCACGGAGAACGGGCTTTGGCTACAACTCCGCTTTTGGCGGGTCGATGCGACCGTATCGCGCTCTCCAGCGATGCAGTATGCTTGGCGCATGAATCTGACCGATGCCCTACTCCCGACCGATCTGTTGTTTCTTGCCGATTTCGTTTGGCTGCTGGTGCTGTTGCAGGCGTTGCGGCGGGCACCTTGGCGGCGGTTTTTAGCCAGCTCCATGCTTCAGCATGTATTCCTGGGCGCTTCGGCGACACTGTTCCTGATCTGGATCTTCGAGGCCGGCGTTCGGCCCGCCCTGGGTTTTCATTTCCTGGGCGTTACCGTTTACACTCTGATATTCGGCTGGTCGTTCGGCGTGATCGGCGTCAGTATCACTGCGGTGGGAGTCACGCTGATGAACGGCGAATGGACAGCGCTAGGCATGAATGCCTTGCTACTCGGCGTGCTGCCCGTATCGACCAGCTATGGCGTCTACTATCTTGTGCACCGCTACCTGCCCCGCCATCTATTCGTTTATATTTTTCTGTGCGCCTTCTTCAATGCCATGGTCGCGGCCGGTATAGTGGTTTTGACGCTTGTGACCTTGCTCGTCCTTACCGAAACCTACACCTTCGCCCGTATCAGTGACGAGTATTTGCCTTTTCTACCGCTTTACCTGTTTCCCGAAGGAATGCTCAATGGCATGGTCACCACCGCCTTGATCGCCTTAAAACCCGATTGGCTGAAAACCTACGACGACGATGTTTACTTGAGACATTGATTGGCGCCGGTCAAAACCCATTCGAAAATATCGCTGCCCCCGTTCAAAATAAACCTTTGGAGCCGTTTGAAGAGGAGGTTGCAAACTATCCGTGTTGGGCAAACTATTTGGTGGAGCTTTCGGTTTCATGGTCGGCGGACCTTTGGGAGCGTTGCTGGGAGCGGCGGTCGGCCATAATTTCGATCAGGGTGGCTGGAAAACGGGCACAGCGTCGAACACTGCCGATGCGCCAGGCTCGGTTCAGGGAATATTTCTGCAGACCGCGTTCCAATTGATGGGTCACGTTGCCAAGGCCGACGGCCGGGTGTCGGAGCTGGAAATCGCTGCGGCCCGCGCCATCATGGATCACCTACGGCTGAACGCCGATCAGCGGCGCATCGCCATCGAGTGTTTCACTGCTGGCAAACAGCCGGATTTCCCGATCGATACTTCTCTCGACACGCTCAAGCAGGCCATCTCCAACCAACCCCAGCTGTTGCAACAACTCTTCGAAATTCAGTTGAATGTCGCCTACGCCGATGGCAGCCTGCATCCGCGAACTCATGCCCGGCTGCTGTCCATCACCGATCGAATGGGCGTCTCCCGCTTGCAATTCGAAGCGCTGCATAACCTGTTTCGCGGGCAGCATTATTGGGCGCGACAACAGCACCAAGGCAATAATAGGCGAGCAGAGGGTGATCGAGCATGGAACCATCGCACTCACGGTCCACGCCCGACCACGGCGATCCATTCGCTCGAACAAGCCTACGTGGTGCTGGGGTTAAAACACGAGGCTAACCCGGCTGAAATCAAGCTGGCCTACCGCCGCCTGCTCAAACAATATCACCCGGACAAGCTAGCGTCCCGCAACGCTTCCCCGGCCGACATGAAGCAGGCCACCGAAAAAACCCGCGAAATCACCGCCGCCTACGAGCGCATCCGGGAAGCGCGCGGGTTCTGACTTCCCACGCGCGACCTGTCCGCTGCGCCGCTACAGCACCCCTCGTTCGGCCAAGGATACGGTTTGACCGTCACCGACCACGATATGATCAAGTAGCCGGACATCGACCAGCGCCAGTGCTTCCTTCAGTCGCAGGGTAATCGTTTCGTCGGCGCGGCTGGGCTCGGCGACACCGGAGGGGTGGTTGTGGGCCACGATCACGGCGGCGGCGTTGTGGTAAAGCGCGCGTTTCAACACCTGTCGCGGATGCACCGACGAACTGTCGATGGTGCCGTAAAACAGCTCCTCGTACTGAATGACCCGGTGCTTGTTATCCAGAAACAGCGCGGCAAATACTTCATGCGGGTGGTGGCGCATTTTAGCCATCAGATAGCGGCGAGTATCAGTCACGCTTTGAATCGCGTCGCCGCGCTGCAAGGTTTCCTCCAGATAGCGGCGGGCCAGTTCCAGCACCGCTTGCAATTGGACGTATTTGGCCGGCCCCAGGCCCGGCGTCGCGCAGAACGCGGCTTGGTCCAGTTCCAGTAAGGTCCGCAGTCCGCGGTGCTGCTTGAGCATGTCGCGGGCTAGATCGACGGCGCTACGCCCCGGCACGCCAACTCGCAGGAAAATCGCCAGCAATTCGGCATCGGACAACGCGGCAGCGCCACGTTGCAGCAATTTTTCGCGAGGACGTTCGTCGTCGGGCCAATCACGAATGGACATTGATCTTTCCCTCTACCAAACCAGTTGCGAGAAGCATGGTCGCGAACAGTGACGAGGGCAAGCAGTCGACGGACCGGGCTGGATAGAGCCACCCTGCGTTCCCCAAATAACCGACCACAGCGCCCTGTTATAAAGCAATCTCCCCGCCTGGAGCACTACCGTGATGCGCAACGGACCCCGAATTCCGTCGCGAAACCGTTCTCCATCGCTATTCGAAAAAACTAAATAGTTTAATAAACATATAGTTGATATAATTGGCAAACCATTTGCTCTAACCAAACTCAAGGATTTGTGCTCGCGGGCTGACTAGCCCTGCCAGAGCGCGAATTCCCGGCGGCTAACGGGGGCCGCCGTCGCGGACCATGGCGTCCGATTACGCATCGCCCTGATGCGTTTTCGGACGCCCTTTTTTTGCCCTTCTTCGACCGTTGCTCGGCTTTTGCACCCGTTCGAGCTGCGTTAAGCTTCCGCGAATTTCCCTATCTCGCGCGGAGTCCCGCCATGCTGCAACCTCTGGCCAAAAAACGTATTTTACTGGGCATCACCGGTGGTATCGCCGCTTATAAAAGCGCCGATTTGGTTCGCCGTTTGCGGGAGGTCGGCGCCGAGATACAGGTGGCGATGACTCCAGCGGCGACGACCTTTGTCGCACCGCTGACCTTCCAGGCGGTGTCCGGTCGGCCGGTACATACCGAATTGCTGGACGTGAACACCGAGGCCGGCATGGGTCATATCGAATTGGCCCGGTGGGCCGATTTAATCCTGATCGCCCCCGCCACGGCCGATTTTCTCGCCCGACTGGCCCAGGGCATGGCTAACGATTTGCTCAGCACTTTGTGCCTGGCCACCGATCAGCCTATCGCCGTTGCTCCTGCGATGAATCGGCTGATGTGGCAGAACGTCGCCACTCAGGACAACTGTCGGCTACTGGCGCGACGCGGAGTAAAAATCTGGGGGCCAGGCGTCGGTGAACAGGCTTGTGGCGAAATTGGCGCCGGGCGGATGTTGGAGCCGGTGGAACTGTGCAACCTCGTCATCGCGCAACTCGGCACGCAGAACGACGCAGCCGAATTTCACTCTGACTTGCCTGTCGCGACCCCCTTCCCGACCGGGCCGCTCGCGCCTCACGACCTGCAAGGATTGACTGTCCTCATCACCGCCGGTCCCACCCGCGAAGCGCTCGATCCGGTACGGTTCATCAGCAACCGCAGCACGGGCAAAATGGGGTTCGCTGTGGCCGACGCGGCGGCAGCGGCGGGCGCGCGGGTGGTTCTGGTCAGCGGCCCCGTGACGCTGAAAACCCCATCTGGCGTCGAGCGGATCGACGTGGAAAGCGCGGTCGAGATGCACAAGGCAGTGATGGAGCGTTCCCGTCAGGCAGATATCTTTATCGCCACCGCCGCCGTCGCCGACTACCGCGCTGCCCATCCCGCCGAGCAGAAGATCAAGAAAACTCGCGACGTGCTGACTTTGGAGTTGGTGCGTAATCCCGACATCTTGGCGGAAGTGGCTGCGTTGCATTCGCACCGGCCGTTCACGGTGGGCTTCGCTGCCGAAACGCACGATGTTTTGCAATACGCCGATGATAAACGCCGCCGCAAGAATCTTGACATGATCGCCGCTAATCAGGTCGGCGTAGCCGGTAGCGGTTTCGAGAGCGAACAGAACGAATTGCATGTCCTCTGGGAAGGCGGAGAGCGAGTATTGCCACTCGCCGATAAGATGTTACTGGGGCAACAACTCATCACGCTCATCGCAGAGCGGTATCGATTGTGGAAGGGGGAGCTGTAACGATCAAATCCTAGGATTTCCGGACAAAACCCTGTAGCCAATCTACAACACCATGATTCTCAAAGATTTCCAAAAGAATCTGGGGATTCTGTCCGGTAGTCCTTAGCTTGATCGAGTAAAGCCTGGATCATGCGGTCGCTTGGATCGAATGTTTCGACATCCAGACTCCGCGCCGTAAGACCCAAGTATTGTTGGGTACTTTCCAGTTTCAATCGCTACAATCGCGCTCCGCAAAAACCTCCTTGGCAGCAGACAGGCCGTTGAGGGCAGATGGAAAACCGGCGTAAACGGCCATCTGCATGATGATCTCGACTACCTCTTCGCGCGTGCAGCCAACATTGAGTGCGCCATGAATATGTACCTTCAATTGCAGCGTGGCATTGCCCAGTGCGGTCAACGCTGCGACAACGCCAATCTCCCTGGTCTTCAGATCAAGTTGAGGCCGCGAGTAGATGTCGCCGAATGGGAACTCGATCAGGTACTTTGCAAAATCAGGCGCAATGTCGGCTAGCGAGGCAATGACGCGCTCGCCTGCTTGTCCATCGATTTCTCGCAACTTCTCCCATCCCCGGGAATAGCGGGATGATTCAAGGGAACTCTGAGGTTGGTTCATTTGGCCGCCTTTCCTGTTGGCGCCCGAGACTTGGCGATCATTCGTTGATAGGTATCAATCTTATCGTCCAAGGCGCGAGCGCACGTCGAAAGCTCTTCGATCTTGGTGACCAAGCGCTCCCGATGGAGCTTGAGCATCGCTAGCCGCAGTTGCAACGTCTCCTCACCCTGTGCACGGAGAACAGCGTACTGCTTGATTTCAGCCAGAGGCATCCCGGTGAGTTTGAGTCGAAGAACGAACTCAAGCCAAAGGATATCTTCACGGCGGTACCTCCGATGGCCGTTAGCAGCCCTTCCTGCCGGCTTCAAGATTCCTTCCGCTTCGTAGAAACGCAGGGTATGCGGGGAAACTCCGCTCAGACGGGAAAGCTCTCCGATTGAGATGACATTGCTAGTCAC
The DNA here is from genome assembly GCA_037045535.1 of Candidatus Competibacter sp. Lineage (GTDB taxonomy): Bacteria > Pseudomonadota > Gammaproteobacteria > Competibacterales > Competibacteraceae > Competibacter_A. Next base: position 161,312 of record JBAOHI010000072.1, on the reverse strand, counting down.
GGCACCCATGTTAGGACTTAGAGTTCACTCGAAGTCAAGAGCGACTTTGGGCTTAAATGAGATTGGTTGATATCAACGGGGCAGCGAATAAGCCGCGAAAGGCGAGAAAGCCACAGTCCTTTTCACCTGGAGTCAGCTTGATTTGCCACCCATCCTGATTGGATCCTGAAACGCAAAAAAACCTCCGCAGCGGTCGGTCGGCTGGAACACAATGTTAAGAAACTTGTTTACTCCAAAAGTTTTTCAATATCATTGCTGCCTTCAAAGCTTCGCGAACCTTATTTTCTTCATACTTCGGTGGCTCAATCATAGGCACTTCGAGCCTAAATGATGCTGATTTACCAGTTTTAACCACTGTTATACCAGTATTTCTTAAATCTGAAGCATATTCACGTCGTAGTTGTTCAACGTCTTCACCTCGACCAGAAAGCTCTAAATCAACAACACTATTTGTAAATTTCCAACCTTTTCGATATGTTTTATAGATAATAGTGTAATTTGGATGACGCATCGAAATCCAGTAATTATTACTATCATCTTTTGGATATGATACATTAAGCGAAGGGAACTCTTATTTTCCAAGCTGCCAGATTTTATCTCTAAAACATAAGTTGCTTTCATCAATAGAGATAGGCGAGTTTCTTTTATTTATAGCTGCACAATATATCGTCTTAAGATATGTTGACCGCGCATCTTTGTCAGAGTCTAACCAATCAATAACTTGTTCGTAAGAAATATAAGAATGGTATAAAGACGAATCTATTGAACGATATGATTCAGGTGACAGTAGTGCTATTGAATAGTCTTTAGCCAGTCCTTCCTCAATATACATTTCTGCGCGTTCCACATATCTATTATATTGCTCTGGTTGGGAAGCAGCATTAATCTTATTTTCTATAAGTACGATATACCTTCCATTTATCGGATGCTCTATTATCCAAACAAGGTCTGATTCTCCAGCAGAATTGCTTACAGATCTCCAACACTGAATGTGCTTAAAAGTATCTATATCCCGAAAAATGATTGAGGTCACCCATTTTTGAAATCGTTCGGAACAATTAAGTTCCACGCAAAATAGCCAATCAATATCCGATTCAGTAACTGTCTGTGTAAATATGTCTGTATTTTCATGTTCCATACAGATTTCTCTTTCTTAAATTACGGGGCGGTGGATAAGCAGGCTTTTTCGCCTGGAGTCGGATTGATCCGCGTGGTTGCGCAGAGCAAAGCGGCACTTTTTGCTGTCCGAGTGCATTTACCTTATTATGAGACTTTGAAAAGACATGAAAAATTCAATCATAATGTTTCAATTTGTAATTATCTTTAACTGTATTTCCTAGCAATAGTCGGCTAAACAATGGTATCGGGGCTAAGTTAATATCGAGACGCACCAGCATAATGGATATATAACTTTCAGCAGCAAAGAAAGTTACCATCCTGGATGTGGATTTTTGTTTTTCATGTAAAAATAGCTTTAGCTCCGCTTCATAGGCTGTAAAAGCGGCTTTGTAATTACAACTCGCTTTATGAAGTTCGTCTGCCAACGTATAAGCTTCGGTTATACCGAGTCCTGTGCCTTCACCTGCCAATAACGAGGCACAAGCGGCTGCATCACCGATTAATGCGACACGTCCTTAGCCGGTGGTTTTAACCTTGCATATGAAAATAAAATGAGCGCAGCGAATCGCGCAAGAAGGCGCGGAGTGTAGGCCATCCACTGCAACGCATGGTTATATGTTTGCCTCGAATATTTTACGCATAGCATGCCAACTCTTTTAGTCGCGTGATTTGCCATTCTTGTTCTGGAACATATGCAGATAAGTCTGAGACTGCATAGCTAGCGTATGCATAAACACTTGCATAAGCAGCATATTCTGATGCTTCAAGAGCTCGACCTGCTAGTGCCGCTGCTACGCCACGACCTACGGAAACTGCTGCATTTCCGGAACCATCAAGAGAGCCTGAACCAGCATGACTCTGTGCCGCTTTAGCGGCCAAGGCTGCTGCGTTGTCTAGATCGTCCCGAGCGCACTCGCCTTCGGCAAATTTTTCACCAATTGAAAGTGCATCTGCAATTTGATTGTCGGTTAGAAGTCCTTTTACTCTCTGAATGCATGAAATTCCAAATTGAATTCTCAATTTGAATTGCTCATCGCTGTCGAGGTTGATGGCTGCAGCTATTCTCTTAAGTCCTTCAGGAATCATCTCAATTTCCAGATACGCCTCGATTACACATAGCGGGCGCGAAACGTCCGCGACAATGTTCAAGGTAACCGGCCTTGCGTAACTTTATGCGTAAGGTCCGGTTGACTGCAGGGTTGGGCGTCCAGGCGTAATAGTTCGGAGAGAAGCTCATTAATGCTTTCCTCGACACTTTTGTCCGCCGTATCGATGACGATTCTTTCAACAGTCCATGGCTCATAAGCTCGATGCTCCACTTCGTCCCAGGTTGGCAATTTCATTCCTGGAATGTCTGGCGCACGGTTATCGACTCTGCGCCGGTGTTCATGAATGTCGGAACAAATTACCTCGATGTTGATGTGACGGACTCCGGCTTCCTGCGCTACTTGTTCCCACTCGCGGCGGGTCAATTCAAGAGGGTTGCACGAGTCCACGATTACGCTGCTTCCGACACGAAGATTGTCGCTAGTGATCCGATATGCGAGGCGGTAGCCCTCTCCCTCGACGTTGACTGAAAGTAGTTCGCGCAGCCCTTGCTCGATCGTGTCAATTCGCAGGTAGGTGCAACGCAGATGTTTTGCTGTGCGCTGCGCAAGTGATGTCTTCCCGCTGCCAGGGAGGCCGGAAAAAATATAAAGGAATGGGGCTTCGTGTGTCACGTCAATTCTCTGGACGCCCAACGTTAGGCCCTGGGTTTTACCCATAAGTCTAGCGGGAGTGTGATAGCTTGGAGTCTCATTAAGAGACGAGGGCTATCGATGGGTTGGGCTGAAGCGGAGACGGATAGGGCGAGTTTACCGGACGCGCGGCTAAAGCGTCGGCTGACCCGGGTGCTGGAACAGTTGAGCGCGCAGCCGACGGCGAGTATTCCGGCGGCGAGCGGGACGTGGGCGGACACGAAAGCGGCCTATCGGTTGTTTGACAATGACCGGGTGGACGCGGTGGATATTCTGGATGGACATAGTCGCGCGACCTTGCAGCGTATCGCCGCAGAGTCGGTGGTACTGTTGGTCCAAGACACGACGTTCCTGAGTGATATCCGCGATTTACAGGGACGAGGGGTGGGCACGCTGCGCTTGACGAAACGGGCGGAGTACCTGTTGCATCCGAGCGTCGCGTTCAGCGAAAGCCGAGTGAATTTAGGGGTGCTGGGTCATCACTTCTGGCAACGTCCGCAAGAACGGACCGGTCGGCGGCGCGAGCGTTGTTTGCTGGAGGAAAAGGAAAGCTATCGGTGGTTGCTGGGCTATGACATGGCCTGTGCGCTGCAGGTGCTGAATCCGGACACGTTGGTGGTGAATGTAGCGGACCGGGAAGGCGATATTTATGAGTGGTTTCTAGCCGGTGAATTCGATGAGGAGGTTCCGGATCGGGCCGGTTATCTGATCCGGGCCAAGTGCAACCGTCGGGTGGCCCCCGGTGAGAACGGTTCCTTGTGGGAACGGTTGGCGCAGGCGCCGGTGCTCGGTCAAACGACCGTCTCGATCACGAAGCGTCCCGGCCGTCGGGCACGGGTCGCGACCTTGCACGTCCGCGCGCGGACGGTGACATTCCATCGGGCACATCGCCGGGGTAGAAATCCAGCCCCGGTGACCGTCACGGCGGTTTATGCCCGGGAAGCGCGACCGCCCGCCGGAGAAACGGCGCTGGAGTGGATGTTGTTGACGAACCTGCCGGTGGATCATTTTGCCGCCGCCCAACGGTTAATCGGCTGGTATCAAGCCCGCTGGGAAATCGAATTGTATTTTCGCATCCTCAAGCAAGGGTGCCGGATCGAAGACCTCCGACTGGAAACCGCCCAGCGATTGGAGCGGTGCATCGCGGTGTACTTGATCGTCGCCTGGCGGCTGCACTATTTGACGCAGATTGCACGGTCGCGAGCGACCGCGCCGTGTTCCCAGGTATTCAGTCCGGCCGAGTGGCAGACGATCTATGTGTTGCAGAAGCAACAACCGCCTCCGAAGGAATCGCCGTCCCTGCGAGAAATCGTGCGGATGTTGGCCCAGTTGGGTGGCTTTTTGGCGCGCAAAGGCGACGGTGAACCCGGACCGGAAACCTTGTGGCGGGGTTTCAACGTGTTGCGGCAGTCCATGCGGGTTTTAGAGATTACGACTACTGTCAGCCAGCGAGCATAAACTTGTGGGTAAAACCCAGCGTTAGGCCTCGGACGCATGCGGTACCGCCTTGGCCACAACCCAGTGGTTCTTCCCCAGTTGGCGCACCCGCTGGAACCCATGCTCTTCGAACATCGCAAGCCTCCCGTTATATAGGAACGAGGCCGAGACGTTGCGACCCTCGCAATTTTCGGGGTAGCTCTCCACGATGCCACCGCCCAAGCGTGCAATCTCCGCGAGCGCACCGCCCAACGCCACCTTCGACACGCCCCGGCCACGGTATTCCTTGTCCACGAACAGGCATGTGATGCGCCACTGCGGCAATGACTCCAAACCCTCTCGATATGCTCGCTGATGCTTGATGCGCGGCAACTCTTCAGGCGACCCGAACTGGCACCACCCAACACACCTCTGGCCCTCGTACACCAGTGCGGCATGGGTCGTTCCATTGCGAACGTGGCACTCCTTCTTCTCGCGCCGATGCGGACCTCGTTCCTTTCCATCGGCGTGAAATTCCAAGCACCAGCACCCACCCCACACGCCATTGTGGTGCTCCACAAGTTCAGCGAAGTCGCCCCAGGTCTTCGGGGATAACGCTTTGATGGTGAACGATGTCATGAACGGAACTCCGAGGCCCAACGTCTGACATAACCGGCTGGCTGGCTGGAAGCGGACGAAGCCCGCTGTAAGCTAGTCCGTGTTGATGGATTTGTTAGTCCGCGCACTAGGAAAGATATGGCATGCCTACACAGCCAGTCTGAAATTCATAGTTTTGCAAGCCACTGTTCAAGAATACGCAGCACTGAAGGCCGGTGAGATTCCAATGCTGCTGAAGATGCTAGGGATAGAACACAGCGATCGGTAGCAGGCCACTTCAAAAGATTGTCGGGATCTTCAACAACGAACGATTTGGTGTTGCTCTTGGCTTTGGCACCAGTATGCAAAACAAGCTGGATATTTTTTTGTGGGTATAGCTTGAACGTTGCGAAGTGATCTTCGATCTTGAAACTTGGCGCGTTCCATTTAATCTCTTCAGTAATGCGCTTATCGAGACCAAGGATAATGCAGCGCAACTCCTCAATCCCTGCCTTATGTGGATGGTCCAGCTTGGCCAGATATTCGGTCACCGCTGTTGATGCAAGGGAACCCGCATTCGATCTTTTCGGAGCCATTGCTGTATGTCTCTTTTGGTGGGCTAACGTCTGAATTCAGGGGCGACCGGCAGCTTTATCGCCGGGCGTCCCTTGGAATGATGGGTTAGCGCGTCTTTCGCTCAAACGACTTTCAATGAGCAGCCAATTGTTTTCAAACTGCAACAAGTCCTCAACACCATACCGATTGTCCAGCAACTTGTAATTAACAGGCCTCACCCAGCCCTTGGGGTCCATCCACCGTGTATAGGAAGCTATGCATGCCTTCTGAATATCAGATTTCTGGCAAATGAAAAACCGATCTGCAGCACTGGTGTCTCCAAGCGAGATACAAATGTAGATTAAATCTGGATGCTCGATGGTCCTAGGGCCACGATTGACTTGTTTCTTCGTTATTTCATCTATTTCGATTTTTAGCCACTTGTCCGCACTTATTGGCCAAGTATTTCCACGAGAAGCCTTTACCTGAATCGGAATTGTCTGCAATGTGTCATCGCAGATAAGAAGGTCATATTCGGGGACGTTGCCAGTGAATGTTGTAGCGATGAATCCCCTGCGCCCAAGCTCTGCGCAAGCAAGGTATTCCCCAATTTGACCCGCGAGCTTATTTGAGAGACCTGTCGCCATTTCGATGCGCTAACGTCTGAAATGAGCGGCCTCGCGCGGCTTTATGCGCGAGGCCGCTCGATTGATGGGTTGGGCACCATGTCAAAGGTCAGCAACCAGCGTTTCGACACCAACGACCATCGCCGCAACATCTTGATCGGTGTATTGAGTCCAGTCTCCATGCGCCGCCTTGTTACCGATTTCTGCCCACGCGGTGATCTGTTTCTGTTTAGCCATGTTGTACGCTCCTGCCTTGCATAGCTCTGCGTTCATTCGGTCCAGTTTTCCCTCTGCGAGGCCGAATTTTCCAACGAGGTCTTTCAGGGTGCACTCAAGGGCACCTCGAAAAACCGGACATGAAGCCGGCAAAATGGGCAAAGCAAGGTGCCTGAGGCGTGAGCCTCACAATATCTTTGGTTTGTGCCCCGGCCCGAAGGGTTCATCCCCGCCCGAAATCACCATCCCGGTCGTACCGGGATCGCACTTGGGCGTTAGAAAGCGACCACACCGTATGCCTTGAGAATGCACAGGCGACGTAGGTTGTAGACCGCTGCCTTCCCCGTGAGTTGGAAGGTCGCTCGATCCAGACCGATACATCGTAGGAGTTTTCCGCCCATCTGCTCCATAGCGGCGAAGACGTGTTCGACCCGCGCCCGAACCCGGGCAATGCGGGTGTTGCGGCGCGCCTGGCAGGCGGACAGCGGTTTGCCTTTCTTTGCCTTGCGCTGGATGTGTACTCGCCAACCCTGGGTCTTGAGGCGCCGCTCACGTTCACCATCAACATAGCCCTTGTCGCCATAAAGATCACGGCGGCCGGTATTCGCGTGATCCAGGACATCTTCCAGGTGCAGGGTGTCGTTCTCCGCAGCGGTGCTGACCTTGACCTGGCGGATCAGCTTGTAGCGTCGGTCGGCGCTGACCGAGACCTTGTAACCGAAGTAGGATTTGCCGTGCTTCTTCGTCCAGGTGGCCTCCATGTCCTTCTGCCGGCGCTGGGCCGGCTTCCAGTCCACCGGCATCGCCGACGCTTTCAGCAATTCCCGTTCTTTTTCCGTGACGTGCTGGCGAGGAACGGGAACCAGACTGGCGTCCACCATCTGCCCACCACGAGCAATATAACCCTGCTGGGCCAGTTGACGATGCACCGCCTCAAACAGCGCGTCTCCCGCCTTCGCCACCGTCAACCGCTCGCGGAAGGTCCAGAATGTGGTGCGATCGGGTATCTGACTACTGTGCCGCAGGCCCAGGAAACGCTGGAAGCTCAGTCGATCCAGCACTTGGTATTCCATCTGTTCGTCACTCAGTCCATATAAATCCTGAAGAACCAGGGCACGTACCATCAACTCGGTGGGAAACGGTGGACGCCCCCCACGTGCCCGTCCGGGTCGTGGCGCTACCCGGTCCATCTCCGCCGCCAGCGCCTTGAAGTCAACCTGCTGCTCCATGACTTGCAGCACATCGCCCAGACGATCCAATTTGGCTTCCCGTTCCTGGGCGGCAAACAGGCTTTCTTTGATCATCGGATATCCGGGCTCTTGGCGGGGATCAACAACCCTATTTTCTCATAACAAGGTTTTTCGAGGTGCCCTCAAGAGATACTCTTGCCAGAATGCATGCGGGATCTTTGTACCCAGCGTGAAGAAGTTCTTTCGATTGGGCCATCGCGTCGGCAAGAACTTCTGCCTTAGCCAAAGTGCGGATATTGAAAAGGTAGCCACCCTCGTAGTCTTCGCGTGCCGCCTTAAATATTCCGTAGCTGTCATGGAAACTGGATTCCCAACCATCAAAGCTACCGTAGTGAGCAGCAAAATTTTGGTAATGAATGCTGCTTTCCCCGAACGTGCGTTGCAGAAGGTTTAGAACATTGGTTGCCCATTCCTTATAAAGCGCTGAGGGGACTTTGTAGTAGCGCGTTCCGTCTTCCCTGGACGTGAAATCGAGAATCTTCGCTCCAATTACTCCGTCAGCTTTTTGCTGAAGTTCCTGGAAGCGACGGGTGACGATGGGGTCCAGACGCATAAGTTCTCCGTGAGGTTCTATGGTGCCCAGCGTCCAAGTTCAGCGGCCCGAGCGTTAGCGAGGGTCCGCTGCAGCGCCTTGTTAGCGCAATTCATACAACGACCCCATTGCTCTTGAAATGATTCATTAGCCCGTAAATTCGAGCTGCGTACTGGACAAAATTGCCAATGTTGGCAAGAATTACACCTTTATCAAGGTCGGGGACCAACTGCGGATGACCAACCTCATTTCTGGTGATACGCGAGAAATGGAAAATATTGCCGATCAGAGTATCAATATCTTGAGCCAGAGCGGGATCTAGTGGTTTTGATTTGCACCCCGCGTAGCTTTTCTTAAACTCGTCCCATTTAAATGTAATGATTTTGTTCTTGCTGCACCGCTCTCGAAATTTTTGCTGATTCTCCTCATTAGAGATAGCGTTTCCGTACGTTTCGATGAGTTGATAAATGGCTTTTTCCGACGCAGCACCAAGCATGAAAGCTGCTGACAGCAAGCAATTTGCTTTTATAGCCTGAACGGATTCCTCAATAAATCTAATAACAACCAGATTACACTCAGGAACTTTTTCTTTCAAAGTTTCCGGTAGTTTGTCAATTTCAAAAGGCAGTACGCCACCCGGCAGGCCATCGCCTGCCTCATAGGCTGTTTTGAATTGCTCAAAAAGGGTCTTAATTGGACCGTCGGAACCGCCAATAACGATTTTTCCGCTATTGAACACGGAACAATGACCTGTCTTGCCAGACACTTTAACAGACAGCTTAGTGCAATACTGCTCCTCAGTTTCTGAGTATTGCAGTTGTTGTCGCTCCAGGAACGACTTTGCTGCCTTGAGTGTTGTTTCGTCTCCGACTGGCATGGTTTCTCCCGCGCTAACGTTTAGTTAACCGGCGGAGAACATGTGGGCATAATGAAATGAAGCACACATGTCTGGAGTCCGGTTGAACTTAGGGTTAGGCCCCTCCGTACCACTATACCTGCAGTGACCTTTTCCATTCAGCAAGTGCAATTGCTATTGAGCTATCGAGCCAGTCGGCAAAACGCTTCTCCGTACTAGCATACGATTCAATGTAGTTAAACTGGAACAAGTCTGTGGCAGCAGGATGCAGATTGACCGGCTCAGTACCACCGTCTTCCTTTGGCACCTTCACGTATGTGAATGCCGAAGCCACCAAAATGCCAGTACTACCTGGCCCGAATCCATGGAGGCTCACAACGTAGTCGAACTCTTGTTCTGTGGAGAGAGTAATACGATTCCATGACCGGTGCTGCTCAAAATTAGCGTAGTAATCAAACTGCTTCGCCACATCAACAATTTGCTTCTGGAAGTAATGGCGCTGCGGTGATGAATTGCTAGCCGAATTCGAGCGCGCATGGTACTTTGCCATTCTTTGAGGTGGCGTGACCGCATGGAGCTGACCATCAAGGGAAGCAACAAGCGACTGGAACTTCTCTTCAACTATGATGAAAAGACTGTCCGCGTGTTGATACACAACAGAGACCTTCTGCGTCTCCCGGCTGTACTTAGTTTTCAGAAGTTCCAGAGCGGAACTAATGATTTGATCGGCATACTTACTCTGCTGAACTTGCTGTTCCAACCCGAGCGCCTTCAGTATTGCTTCCTTCTGACGGCGGGCAAAGAATGTGATTAGAGGCGCCAAGTCGCCACTATCAGCCTGTTCGAGTGCACCAATGTATTCCTGCCTATCGGATTCGCGCACTACCAGTGGAAACAGGCCCTCGCGCAAGAAGACAAGTGAAGCTAGCGCCCTAGCAACTCGACCATTTCCATCCTGAAACGGGTGAATCTGAGTAAAACGGTGGTGCAGCCAAGCAGATTTGACTTCGGGTGTGAACGAAGCATCAGCCTCGCGGTAGAGACGAATTAAATTTTCCATCTCCTCCTTTGTCAACTCTGGTGGACAGTACGGATGTATCTCGCCGTCTGGTCGTCTTAGGTTATTCGGTAGATTCTTGTATTCGCCCTTCTGCAGAGTGACCTGAATTAAGTCCCCAGACTCGGTTACGGCTTCCGTGTAGTCCTGATGCGCAGTGAATTTCGCTTGCAGACCTCTGATGAAATATTCTGAAAGAGGCTCTTCCCCTTTAATATAACCAAAGAGTCCCTCCACAATTCCCAAGTGGTCATTGATTACGGATTGGATGTGGTCTGCATCGCGTTGTGAAACGCCACCCCGATGCGAGATGAGGGATGATTCAATTCCCTGTTCAATCAATACTTCAGTGACTCCTCGATCCCACGTGTAAAGGCGTTCAATAATTCCGGTCTCGATTGCCCACTCGCGCTGAAGCTTCTTAATGAACTCCTTGTATGCGCCGTTGTCTTCCAATGCATCCTTCTTTTCCTGCCACACAGAGATTAGAGCACGTAGTTCAGGGAACTCATGAGCGTTAAGGGGAGGGAAAGGTTGGATGCGTTGGTATTTCATAGTGTTGATTATACGACTGCGTGTGTTTGCGCGGCCTAACGGGTCGGAGCTGAGCGGAATCGGTCTAATGCCGGAAAGCGCGTTAGCGCTTGCAGGCGATTAGGCCGATTACCGCTCCAGCGAGTTGATAGGCGGAGCGCGCAGCGCGACGCCTGCAACTCGCGACGAGCGTAGCTCAGCTCCGACCTGATAAGCGGAGCGCGAAGCGTCCGCGACAACGCCAGCCATAACCGGCCACAAAAAGCGCAGCGCAGCTTTTTGGGGTCCGTGTTTATGGCCTTGTTGGGCACTATGCCCACTCAGAAAGGACAGCCTCTAACTTATTGAAATACAGCCTGAGCTGATCAAAGTCGTCCTTACTGATAGACTTTGCATGAGCATCGGGCCTTCCTATTCTATTGATCTCTTCAAGCATCAACACGACCTTGTTCTTCTCCATTTCGAAAGCATTCTTCAGGACTTCCCATTCGCGATTAACTATATTAACTAAATCCAAGAAAAACAGCGGTGAAGCGTCTTTCGAGAGAAGGCTATCTAATGAGTGATCAGCCATTTTTTCTCTTCTAGACTCAGGAAGAGAGGCGATAACCTTTTCTTTTGCCTTATTGCCATATGCAAAACGGAGAGCGTTTCTTACAACTGTTCGCAGTTGCTTTTCTAGTGAATTTCTTCTTCTACCAACTTCTTCTATTTTTTCACTATCCGTCAGATTAATTCGCTCATATTGATGCTGGTGAGCCAAATATTCTTTTAAAGACTCGATATTAAACACATATCCATTATCACTCTGCTGCACAAGACCATATCCAACCAAGTGTTTTGTAAAAATAGAACTTTCGGTCGCAAATGAATGGAAACTTTCCAAGTCACCTTGTGCCAGATATTTCAACATTTCGTATTCATCTGGGTACCATTCCCTAAGCACCTCAATGATCATCTCAAGGTAGTGAGACGAATGTGACACGAACTGTTTTTTTGATTTTTCGTACAGAGCCTTATCAACAGTGATGGGCCTCTCGCCTTTGCACTCCTCATATATGAGGCTGCAGGCTTGTCTTATCAAAAAAGGATGTCCGCCGAAATCATCCGCCAATTTAGAGTAAATCAGCTCATCAAACTTTAGTCCCACATACCGCCCTAACTTTCTAACCATCTGCCTCACTTGCTCGACACTAAAATTTGGTACGTATTGACATGGGATGGAGGCAAATATCGGGTTTTCGTGACCAACTAATGTAGCATTCTCAACGGCTGCGGGATTGGTTCCAACCAACATGTACGTAAAAATCTCTGGATTTCGTTGATAGAATCCGCGTAAGGTTTGCCAAAAATAGATAAAGTCGGATTGAGTTCGCCAATGCTCAGACGAGCCCGTATTTGGACTTATGCGTTCGATCTCATCGAATATAAATAATGTTGACTGTGCTTTTTTGGACCGGTAAATCTTGAGAATATCTTCTTCGAAACTGTCCGCAGCGTTTTTCGCATCGTACCGATCCGTAGTTTGTATTTTTGCCTTAGATTGGACTTTGGAGTGATATTCGTGAACCAGTTTTTCAAGCAGTTCATTCCACCGACACATGTGGATAGACGGACTTTCGCAATCCAACGAGACAAATCTTTCTCCAGAAGCTCCAAGAGTTCTTTCGACAGCGTAAATAATTGAAGTTTTCCCGCTTTTCCTCAAACCGAAAAGACCAGTATGTTCGCCGCTTTTATGGCGATTAACCAGTTCGTGCACAAGTTGACTTCGCCCGAAAAAGTATAGATCGCTCTTAAGTGGCGACAAGAAGTCAAAAAGATTTCTTGAGTAGAAGTGCTTCCTAAACCTGTTTCTAATAAAGTAGTCATCGTACTGCCCGAATAACTCTTCGTAGGTAAATGGAACAACAATAGGTTGCTCAGGATCTGACTTGAGCAGTGAGTCGATACGCTGTTCAACATTCGAATCTGCGCTTATAAGAACCTTGCAAATAGACTCTGCCCTAAGTTCTGTTAGGCCTTCGTGCGCTTTGGCAAACACATCAAGCGTTCGAGGTTCGAAGTTAGCATACGGGCTAAGAACACATATAACCTCACGCTCGATGTTAAACATCTCACTGAAGGCAGAGGTTGGCTTCATTAGGAAGTAGTTATATGTGGATGAGACAAGAGTGATTTCACAACCACTACTCGTTAGAAACCATTCATGAGATAGTCTCCTGAGTATTGATTTTTCTTCACCAGAAAATCGTTCTATCAAGAAATTGGGATGTATCCCTGGTGTGGTTTTTCTTTCAGACATCCCGGTTTCTCCTGATTTTTATGCCCAACGTTTGAGTTCAGGGGCCTCGCGCGGCTTTTCGCGCGAGGTCCCCTGCAACGATGGGTTGGGCCTCTCCGTCATCCGCACTTGGCGAGAACTTGCACGACACTGACTGAGTCCCGTTGGCATTAGACTGATGTTCAAACGTAACAGGCAACCCAAGTAACTCGGTATGGAATGCCGTGTGCTGGACCATCTCTCCGTTCGGGCTGGAATACTGATGGTGAACACCTGATTCGAGATCACATACCGCAGATTGATAGGAGACCGTCGCCACAAGTTTCGTAAGGTGCACTTGCTCATGTCCTGTAGTCATGGCGACATATAGCTCACCAGGATTCCAGTGAATAGGAAACTCCAATTCGACTTTCGTACCATCAAGAGGGACATCGTTGAACAATTCTGGGTGTGCGGCTTCAAGCAACGGAAGGTAGTCCTTAGCTGGGAAGGGTGACTTGTGTTCCCTTTCGTAGAAGACCGCGTCATCTACGTTTGGCGCCCAAAACCCGTAGCGAGAAGGTTCGCCGGAGCCTTCGTAAAGAACGATGAAACATCGTATGTGTTCAATCAAGCGGAAGACATGTACGGCGCCTCCCGAAAGAAACCAACCCTGAATGTCGGATGCTGATACTTCAGACAGCGTACGCAGTTCAATACCAAGATGCTTGGCGCTTCTTATCGCCGAGGAGGTAAACCCGCTGGACGAGACCGCTATTGTCTTGGCAGCTCCAATTTTCTGGCGCTTCGTAGCCAACTGTTCTATCCACATATCATCGCTTCGCTTGCCGCGCCTGCGACACTCGACCGTAACAAGGACTTCAATTGATCCCACCTTACTTCGGATCGATGCATCGACTTCTCGCAACTGCCCGGTAGTCAAGTCTCGAACCCTATCAGGTGACTTAACACGAACTCCACGTGGAGAAGCGGCTCTCTCGATACGAGCAACAAGCTCTTCAAATCTCCGCCACTCTGCTGATTTCCTCATGTCTGAGAGGCCCAACAAGTGATTATGTAGTTTCAGTCTATCTACCATAACTAGCCACACATATCAACCATTGGTGCTAGTTTTATTCACAGATTGAATTCGGCGATGGACAACGGTATGAAGCCATGTTTATCGGGCTTGAGGCCATTCCATTGGATGAGCAAGTTGAAGGCGGCGACGGTGAACGCCAGCCGCGCCAAGACGTAATCGACCACCCGATGCATGATCTTTTTGAAATGGCTGATCAGGGTCAGCATCGAGAACACGGTTTCGATCAGCATGCGGTCGTTCCAGGTGCCGCGCCGGCAGAGCTTGAGATTGAGCGGATCGCCGGCGCGGGCGTGGAAGCCGGTATCGGCCAAGATGACCATACGCTCTTGGAAGTGCTGAATCAGGGGATGAAACCAGGTGTCGTGGGCGTTGGCCGGCAGGCCCATCCAACCGACGACTTCACCCCGGTGGTTGGCCAGCAGGCACAATTTAACCCCCACGATCCAGCGGTGGTTAGAGAGTCCTTTACGACCGATCTGGGCCGGGCGGCGCCCCTGTCGAATCGGATGGATCAATTCGATGCCGTAACTATCGACAACACCCAACAGCGTTGGCGGCGCCAGGAACAACAACGTCCACTGTTGATGGGTCTTGAACTGACGAAACAACCGGGTCCGCTCGGGCAAGTGAGGAAACAGCGGGTGGTAATCCCGCGTCAGCCAGCGATAGAACGCGCGGTTGCCGACCCCCTTCAAGGCGTGCAGCACCCCCAAAGTCACGATTTCACTGGGCCACAGCACCGCTTGGGCGTGTTTGGGCAAGGCGCGCATCCGGTCGTCGATCCGGCAGAACAAATCCGTGATGAAGTCGATGGTGGTCATGGCCGCTCTCCTCTCGCTGTCAACCGCTCAACTTGACAAAATCGACATAAGGGCGATCGTGGCCGCTTCAACCTAAAAAACTAGCACCAATGGTTATCAATAATCATTTGATTTATCTGAATTTTATTGACTATATAATACTACCTCTTTACTACTGACGACCCAAAACACATGATCGCCTCGCAGCAACACATGATCGAGCAAGATCACGCGATACCGAGCTGCTTTGTATAGCGAAATTTAGGCGTTTTTCTTCATTTTCTGTGTGCAATCGCAGCATCTCCGTGCGAGTTTTGGTAAGGTTATTACCCTGCTCATAGCGGTGACCATCTCGCGCCAGAATTCGCTTAGCTGGAACTTTATCAACAGCACGGAGCCGGACACGGCATGACCGCCCAAACCATTGAACTGAAAATTCTCGACCCTCGTTTGGGTCAGGACATCCCCCTCCCCGACTACGCTACTGTCGGCTCGGCCGGCCTGGACCTGCGCGCCTGTCTGGCGGAACCGCTGACGGTGCAGCCGGGCGAGACACATCTGATCCCCACCGGCCTCGCTATCCACATCAGCGACCCCAAATTGGCCGCGATGGTGTTGCCGCGCTCGGGCCTTGGTCACAAGCACGGTATCGTTCTGGGCAATCTGGTCGGCTTGATCGACAGCGACTATCAGGGCGAACTGCTGGTGTCGTGCTGGAACCGGGGCCAGACGCCGTTCACCATCGCCGTCGGCGAGCGCATCGCGCAAATGGTGATCGTGCCAGTCGTCCGGGCCCAGTTCGCCATCGTCCCCGAATTCACGCCCAGCGAGCGCGGTACGGGCGGCTTCGGCCATTCCGGACGGCATTGAAACCGAAATGAAAAAATCCATCTTTCGGGAATACGACATTCGTGGCGTAGTAGACCGCGACCTGACGCCCGAGGTGGTACGCGACATCGGCCAAGCAATCGGCAGCCTCGCCGCCGAGCGCGGCGAAACCGAAGTCATCGTCGGCCGGGATGGGCGGCTGTCCAGTCCCGCCTTATGCGAAGCTCTCAGAGCGGGCATTCGTGCCGCTGGGCTGGATGTGCTGGATCTCGGCATGGTCTCCACGCCTTTGTTGTACTACGCCACGCATACCCTCGGCTCCAGCCATGCCGGTGTGATGGTCACCGGCAGCCACAATCCGCCGCAATACAACGGCCTAAAAATCGTCATCGATAAAATCGCCCTGCACGGCGAGGTTATTCGCGACCTACGCCGCCGTATCGAAACCGGTGATCTGCGCCACGGTCACGGTGGCGAGCGCTCTAGTCCTATTCGCATCGACTACATCCGCCGGCTCAGCGAAGCCCTGCCACTCGCCAAGCCATGCAAGGTTGTGGTGGATTGCGGCAACGCCATCGCCGCCCGCACCGCTCCTCCTCTACTGCGAGCGCTGGGCTGCGAGGTCGTGGAATTGTTCTGCGAGGTGGATGGACGGTTCCCGCACCACCATCCCGATCCCAGTATTCCCGAGAATCTGGTCGATTTGCAGGCGGCGGTGCGCAAGCACGGGGCCGACATCGGCCTGGCTTTCGATGGTGACGCCGACCGGCTGGGGGTGGTCACGGACGTGGGCGAAATCGTCTGGCCGGATCGGGTATTGATGCCGCTGGCCGAGGAGGTGCTGACCCAGCAGCCTGGCGCGGCCGTGGTCTACGACATCAAGTGTTCCTGGCACCTGACCCGCCTGATCGAACGACTCGGGGGTCAGCCGATTTTGTGGAAAACCGGCCATTCATTGATCAAGGCCAAGATGCGCGAAACCGGCGCGCTGCTGGGTGGCGAGATGGCGGGCCATTTCGTCCACGCCGACGACTGGTTCGGCTTCGATGACGCCTTCTACGCCGCCGCGCGGCTACTGCGGCTGTTGACCCGGCACGGGGTTTCCAGCACTGAGTTTTTTGCTGCCTATCCGACCGGCCTCAACACGCCCGAGCTGCGGCTAGACATGGCCGAAGGCGAGCCGTTTGCGTTCATGGCCCGGCTGACCGATCAAGCGGATTTCGGAACGGACGCGCGGATTATCACTCTGGACGGCTTGCGGGTCGAATTCCCGCACGGTTGGGGATTGGTGCGCGCCTCCAACACCACGCCCAGTCTGACGCTGCGCTTCGAGGCGGACGATCCATCTGCCATGAGCGACATTCAGGACCGGTTCCGCCGACAATTGTTGGCGCTGCAACAGAATTTAGCTTTACCCTTCTGACTCTCTCAGTATATTTCACCTTTTTCCTGCACAGGTTGATCACAGCATGGCCATCGACGCCCAAGCCGCCATCCAGGTCGCTCATGTTCTGACCGAATCGCTCCCCTACATCCGCCGCTTTTCCGGCAAAACTTTCGTGATCAAATACGGCGGCCATGCCATGGAAAGCGAGGAGCTGAAAAACAGCTTTGCCCGCGACATCGTGTTGATGAAGCTGGTCGGCTTCAATCCAGTGGTGGTGCACGGCGGCGGACCGCAAATCAGCAACCTGCTCAAGCGCATCGGCAAGGAAAGCCGCTTCGTGGACGGGATGCGGGTCACCGACAGCGAGACGATGGACGTGGTCGAAATGGTGTTGGGCGGGTTGGTCAACAAGGAAATCGTCAACAATATCAACCGCCAAGGCGGTTGCGCGGTCGGCCTGACCGGCAAGGATGGCGATTTGATTCACGCTCGTAAATTGACCATCACGCGCCAAAGTCCCGATCTAGAAGTGCCGGAAATCATCGACATCGGCCATGTCGGCGAAGTCTCCAGCATCGATAAGTCCATCGTCGAGACGTTGACCGCCGGTAATTACATTCCGGTGATCGCCCCGATCGGGGTCGGACCGGACGGGCAGTCCTACAACATCAACGCCGACCTAGTCGCCGGCAAGATTGCCGAAGTGCTGCGCGCCGAGAAATTGATGCTGCTGACCGATACCACCGGGGTACTGGACAAGGAAGGCAACCTGTTAACCGGACTAGACGCCCGGCAGGTGGAAGCATTGATCGAAGATGGCACCATTCACGGCGGGATGTTGCCGAAAATTGCCTGCGCGCTGGACGCGGTGCTGGCGGGCGTCAAGGCCGCGCACATCATCGACGGGCGGATTCAACACGCGGTGCTGGTGGAGCTGTTCACCGATGCCGGTATCGGCACGCTGATTCGGGGATAACGCGGTCATCGAATCTCCCGCAACAGGTCGGTCCGATACCCGTTCGGACCGACCTGCGCCACCAGATTTCCGCTCTGTGCGGCACCGAGGGGAGCCAGTTTGTCGATCCGCCGCTAACGTGGCGTCATCGATGCGTAACCCGCGCGGCTCGGACGTTTTCGTCGATCCGTGACTACCGAATATCGATTTACGTCCGCAATCTGGTAATCCACGCCACGAAAATTGCCACCAGCACCGCCGCCACGACCAACACGATTCGATAGAGCCGACCGAACTGGGCCTGCATCTTGACGGATCGTGCTTGTTCCTCCACGGCTTTGCTCTGGGTTTCCATCGCCTGCTTCTGCAACTCCAGCGCTTCCCGCTGCACGGACAAAGACTCGCCGGCCATTCGTCTATACTCGCTCTCAAGCGCCCGCTGCGAATCGCGTATTTCGGTCAGCAACTGCTTAATATCGTCGGTTTCCATTTGGATTCACTTCGTGTATGGCGCACAACTCAACGCGATACATTCCCGCCGCTGCTCTGGTGATCGCCCTGTCAGTTTGCATCTGGATGCTTTGGAACATTCCTCTCCCATCCCCACTTTCCCACGGCGCCTACATCTGGCAACGGGAATGGACCGACGGATTGCGGGAAGCGATTCGACGGAATCGATCCTTCGTGACCGAATGGGTGGTGTTGGCGACAGAGGTCGAGTTCCGCCCCAACGCCGCGCCGCGCGTGGCACGAGTTGCGCCAGATTACGCCAGTTTGCGGGAATCGCAACGGCCCATTGGCCTTGCGATCCGGGCCGCACCCTGGTCCGGGCCCTTCGACGGTCATCGCCCGGAAGCCAAATTCCTCGTTCAATTCGCTCGCGATATTCTCAGCGATGCCCGGCAACACGGCATCGAACCCTCGCAACTGCAATTGGACTTTGACGCCGCCACCCGCCAACTGGACGACTACCGCCGCTGGCTGGATGCCTTGCGCGAAGCCATCGCGCCCACGCCGCTCGTCTTCACCGCCCTGCCGACCTGGCTGGACAGCCCCGCCTTCGCTCGACTCATCCAATCCGCCGATGGCTACGTGCTGCAAGTGCATTCCTGGGAAGCACCCCGCGCACCCGATCAGCCCTTCACGCTCTGCGACCCCGAGCGGGCTAAACGCGCCATCGCCAAAGCGGCAAGACTCGACCGGCCGTTCTGGGTCGCTTTGCCGACTTACGGCTATCGCGCCTGGTTCGATGCCCGAAATCGACTGCTCGGCCTGTCTGCCGAAGGATTGGATTTGATGGCGTCCGACGCGGTTAGAGTACGCGAAGTCCGTGCCGATCCGGTCGTCATGGCCGGCCTGGTGCGCTGGCTGCGAATCCACCGTCCCGAACGGCTGCGCGGCATTGTCTGGTATCGCTTGCCCTTGCCGGAAGACCGGCTAAGCTGGAACGAACGAACGTGGCAAACCGTGTTGTGGGGCCAAACGCCAGCGGCGAAAACCGAGTGGGTCCTGAAAAAAACCGCCGATGGCCTGATCGAAATCGCCCTCCAAGCGACAGGTAACGCCGATAGCGTGCTCGATACTTCGCTCACGCTCGATTGGCGGCAGGCGCGGCTGCTCGCCGCCGATGGTCTGGCCGATTTTGCGCTGGAGCGCACGGCACCGGCATCGGCGCGCCTTCGGCCACCACCCGACTCGCCGCCGCGTTTGGCGCCTGGCCAACGCCTTGCGATCGGCTGGCTTCGCTTTAACCAACCGCCGGAGATTTCGGTCCATGTGGAAACCGCATCGCCTCGCTAGTGCCCTACTCAGCGTTTTGACGCTTGCCGCGCTCCCGCAATCCGCCGATGCCTGCGGCCCGTTCCTGCCCAGCCGCATCCTGATTGAAAACGACGATGCCTTTCTGGAATTGCCCTACTCCACTTTCGCCTACGAGGCAAAACGCGTACCGGTTCCCTACCCACCGCCGTTTCGCGCCGTCGCACCGACGGTAGGGGAAAACGACACGCTGGGAATCGCCCAAGCCAAACAGACCGAAAAAATCGATCTCGACGAACTGAGCAAGGCGCTGGAAACGACGCAACCCGACCCGGCACAGCGACAAAAAATTCTGGCCGATTACACGGTGGTGCGCCAAGCGCTGACCACGCACGCCCAAGCCGTCGCCACCTGGAAAGAAAGCCTTTGGAGCGGTTATTCGGACAACCCGGCGGAACCCGCCCCTGTCCCTGCGCTCGTGGTTCCCGACGGACTGCCGGGCGAGTTCGCCGACTATCTGCGCGGCGCCATCGCTTATCGACAAAAGCAAACAGAAGCGGCCCGGCAAGCGTGGCAAGCGTTGTTGCAGCGGCCCGCCGAGCAACGCCGTCAACGCTCCACTTGGGCTGCTTACATGCTAGGACGCAGCTATCGTGACGAGAACCCGGCCGAAGCCTTGCGCTGGTTTCAGCAAACGCGAGATCTGGCGAAGGAAGGCTACGCCGATAGCCTCGGCCTCGCCGACGCCAGCCTGGGCTGGGAAGCGCAAATGGCCCTGAAACAGGGCCGCTACGCACCGGCCCTAGAAGGGTTCCGGATACAACTGGAAGCCGGCGACCCGGCCGCGCCAATTTCCCTGTTGTTGGCCGCTCGCCACGCCGTCGCCGACGCCAAGCCGGACGCGCGCGCCGAATGCGCTAAAAATCCTACCGCCCGCCGCCTCGTCACCGGCTACCTGGTATCTGCCAGCCTGCTCAAGGAAACTCCCACAACCGTTACCGCCTGGCTGGACGATCTCAAAGCAGTGGATGCGCCAGTCGAAGACGCTGATCGACTCGCCTGGGCCGCCTATCAGGCTGGCAATTTTGAGCTGGCTAAGAACTGGCTGGCGAAAGCGCCTCAGCAAGCACCCATCGCCCAATGGCTACGGGCCAAGCTGCTGCTGCGCGATGGGAAAGTCGCCGAAGCCCTACCGATGATCGCCGAAGTAGCGACCCAGTTTCCGCGCGACGCCGACTTTCGGATCGCCAGGGATACTCTCGACGATGGCGAAATCTTCGATGCCAAGCGCGCTTACGCCGAAATCGGCAGCCTTCGGCTGGCGCGCAGCGAGTACGTCGCGGCACTCGACGCATTGCTGCAAGGATTAGGCGGCAAAGACGACCAACCGCGCGAATCCGAATATGTGGACGAGGACCGACATTGGCCCGACGCCGCTTACATCGCCGAGCAAGTGTTGGCCCTGGCCGAACTCAAGGAATTCGTGGATCGACGCTGGCCTGCCGCCAAGCCGCCGGTCGAAGGGAAAACCCCCGACGGCGCGGACACTCGCGTGCGCTACCTGTTGGCGCGACGGCTGGCGCGACAGGGCATGTTGGACGCCGCCGCGCCCTACTATCCCGCCGAACAACAGGAAAACTTCCGTCGCTACGCCGACGCTCTGCAACGCGGCAATAACGCCAAAACGGCTGGCCCGCAACGCGCCGAACAGCTCTGGATCGCCGCCCAACTGGCCCGAGCGGAAGGCATGGTACTGCTCGGCACCGAAACCGATCCCGACTGGGCCGACGAGAGCGGCAATTTCGATCTCGGCGCCACCGCCGCCGACCGCCCCAAAAAGGGCGTCAATCGCGCCGCGCCCGACGAACTCCAACGCGCCGCCGATCACCGCCCCCAGCCGGATCGACGCTTTCACTACCGCTACCGCGCCGCCGATCTGGCTTGGGATGCCGCTAAACTCATGCCCGACCAATCCGATCAAACCGCCTTGGTTCTGGTCACGGCCGGCAACTGGATCAAGGCTCTCGACCCTAAAGGCGCGGAGCGTTTCTACAAAGCCTTGGTCAGCCGCTGCGGGAAAACCGAACTGGGCAAACAGGCCAGCGTCAAACGGTGGCTACCAGCCATCCCTTCGACGACTCCCAAGTAACTTCCGAAAACAAAAGCTTTTTCGGACGCATCTCGACGCCCCGCGACGATTTGGCTACACTTGCTTGAAACCCCAATAAAACCGTGGAAACCGCCATGCGCCGAGTCGTCTTCAATCAAAAAGGGGGGGTGGGCAAATCCACCATCGCGTGCAACCTGGCCGCCGTCGGCGCTGCGCGAGGCCGGCGAACCCTGGTCGTGGATCTCGATCCGCAGGCCAACGCGTCCCGCTATCTGCTGGGTACGGCGCTAGAAGAGCAAAAGAAAACCCTCGCCCACTTCTTCGACGACATTCTGGCCTACAAGCTGTTCCCCGAAAAACCAGATGCCTACATCGTCCCGACCCGCTTTGCCAATCTGAGCGTGTTGCCGTCCGATCCTCGGCTGGAAGAACTGCAAGTCAAGCTGGAATCCCGCTACAAGATGTACAAGCTGCGGGAAGCGCTGGAAGCCTTCAAGGACTTCGACGATATTTTTATCGATACGCCACCCGCGCTGAACTTTTTCACCCGCTCGGCGCTGATCGCCGGCGACACTTGCCTGATTCCCTTCGACTGCGACGATTTCTCGCGCCGTGCCCTGTACACCCTGATGGACAGCGTGCGGGAAATCCAAGCCGACCACAATCGCGCCTTGCGCATCGAAGGCATCGTGGTCAACCACTTTCAGGCCCGCGCCAATTTGCCGGTGCGTCTGGTCGAGGAATTGCGTTCGGAAGGTCTGCCGATCTTGCAGGCGTTCCTATCCGCTTCGATTAAAATTCGCGAGTCGCACGTCCAAGCCCTGCCGATGATCCATCTCGATCCTCGGCATAAGCTAACCCGCGAGTTCGAGGCGCTCTATAGCCTGTTGGCCGCTTGATCGGTGGGGCCATCGGCCGACGCCAACCCAGCGAACACTCACAAGCCCTAACCCTTCCAGCGAGACCGCGCCATGTCCGATCCCAATCCTGCCATTGTCGCCCGCATCGCGGACGAACTGCGCCGTGCCCGCCGGCTGCTGTTCATCACCGGCGCTGGCATTTCCGCCGATTCGGGTTTGCCCACCTATCGCGGGATCGGCGGGCTGTATAACAACCAAGCGACCGAGGACAATTTCTCCATCGAAACCGCTTTGTCGGGCACGATGCTGGAAGCCAACCCCGCCATCACTTGGAAATATCTGCATCAAATCGAGCATTCCTGCCGAGACGCTCGCTTTAATGACGCTCACGCCATCATTGCCGAATTGCAGAATCATTTTGATGTCTGCGTCCTGACCCAGAACATTGACGGATTCCACCGCGACGCCGGCAGCCGTAACTTGATTGAAATCCACGGCGATATCCACGATCTGTATTGCACCCGCTGCGATTACGCGATCACGGTATCCGATTACAGCGATCTGAAAATGCCGCCGGACTGCCCGCATTGTCACGCTTTGGTACGGCCGCGCGTGGTGCTGTTCGGCGAAATGCTGCCCCCGCACGCCATCCAGCATTTATACGCCGAATTGGACGAAGGCTTCGACCTGGTGTTCAGCATCGGCACCACCAGCGTTTTTCCCTACATCGCGGGTCCAGTGGTACAAGCCAGCCAAATGGGCATTCCCACCGTGGAGATCAACCCAACCGATACCAACGTCACCCGCTTCGTCGAATACAAGCTGGCCTCGGGCGCCGCGGTAACTATGCGGGCGATCCGGCAAGCGTACCAATAGGCGCTACGCTAAACCAAACAACCGCTCCAGCCAGTCAGCGGCCTCGGCGATGCCGCTCGGCGAAAGCGGCGGCTTGACCGGCTGCTCTAGCAACGCTCCCAAGGGTTCGGCAAACTCGCCGGTCGCGAGCCGCCAGCGTTCAATCTTGACTCCATTGCCCTGCTCGCCCAGCCAGCGACTCAACCAAGGCTCTTCCGGCCAATCGTCACGCTCAACGTAAAGTACTCGCCTGCCATTGCAGACAGCTTCGGCAAAGGCGCCGTAACCGGGTTTAGTGAACAACACGTCGCAGGATCGGATCAAATCCAGCATCGAAAAATCGTCCAATACCGCCCAGCTCACCCAATCCGCTCGTGCCGCATCCCAGTCCGGCGGGATCAGCCAGCGTACCCCCGGCAACTCCGGCCAATTCTCCAGCGGCGGCCGCATGTCCACGCCACCCAGCCCCACCAACACCAGCGTTTCCCCGGCTCGTAAATCAAGTCGGCGTGCCATCTCTGAGCGCCGATTCCGACCCACGGCCGCAATGGGTCCAATCGGTTTAGCATTCGTCAAATCCGGCATGGGCATGCTTGGCGCCGGTTGCAGGAATGCGATGGCACTGTTGTACGCGGATAACATCGGCGCGCGCAACGCCGCCAAGTCCGGCGCGTTCGAGCCATAACCGGCGAGAATGTCGGCCCAATTTAGCGAGCACAGGGCCAAGGTCGGAATGTTCAATCGAGCTGCCGCTGCCAGGGTCAGATAGGGAATATCGGCGAATACCGCATCCGGCCTTGCGGCGCGCAACAGCTCTTCCTGCCAAGCCAACCGCGTGTCCCATTCCGCGTGAAATGCACGATAAGCCGCCAGGCTTTCAGGAATTTTTGCCTTCAGGGCATCCACCATCACCATGCCGAAATCGGCGGCACCGGCCACCCATTCGAACCGACCCGCGATACGTTGCCGCAATACCGCCTCCGGTAGCGCGCTTTGCACGGTCAGCTGCGCTGTGGGCCAACGGCGTTGAAATTCGTTCAACACCGGCGCCACTTGCGCCAAATGCCCAAACCCATGACCGGAGAGCGCGATATACAAATGCACGGTGGGAACCCTGAATAACTTTCTCTGGCGAAGATGCGCCGAACCGTCACGCATCGGTCATCCAAGCAATCATCTAGTTGCTTTTTTGATTAATTTGTGATAGCAATGACACAATACAACAGAAATTCTCTATACTCACAATAATTGTCATTATTGATACGGCCATCTGCAAGCTGATTTGCAGCTCAAGAAAGTCTGCGATTTGTGGAGGTTATCATCATGGCGCAGGCGCTTACTCCGGAAAGCCTCAACCATACCAGCCAGTTGTTCGCAGGGACGTATGGTACCAGTGAGAAGAACCGACCGCTTGGTTTTTGTCCCGGCTTTCGGGATGAAGAGACCGGCGCCGTATATATCTCCTGCTGGTCCGATGGGACTCCAGCTCCCTTCCACGCCCTGGACGGCTTGCCGGATCATCTGGTTCTGGCGCGTGGCCCCAGCGGTCGCGTTGTTGCGGTCAAAGCCAGTGTCATCGCTGGTTTCATTCGGTGGGGTTTCTTTTACACCCGCGAGCAAGCGGCTCGCTGCCTCGATTAAAAAGCGTTTTCGCGCAACCTCGCGCGGCCCTCACCGACTCTAACAAACCCACTCCAACCCTTTCCGAAGGGCGAAGCGCGTGGCCGCACGGCCTCTAAATTCTCGGGGAGGCCACGCTCGTGGACGCCTGCTTCCCGGCACCAATTCGCGATTCTCATCTGTCGATTTCAAGCGATTAACCCTTCCCGTCGCATGAGTGGCGAAAGGTTGACTTGAATTTGGAAGCAGCCAGACTATCGTTGTAAAGGCCATGACGAACAGTCACGAACTGACTTCCAGCAACCACGGGTGCAGGTCAAAAACCATCAAAGCCCCATTGACACTACCGTCCCGGCCCACCGGGTGTTTCCGATCCTTAAGAATATGCAACGGACCTTATTGCCATGTCGATCAAAATGCTAGAAAAAAGCGCGCCAGCCGCCTGGCTGACGGAACTTCCACCCTTGGGCATGGACGTCAAGAGCATCTCTGCCGACTTCCGGCACTACTTCAGCCATACCCTGGGTCGGGACCGTCACACCAAGTACGCCTATTACATGTACGAAGCTTTGGTGCTCACCCTCCGTGACCGGTTGTGGGAACGTTGGAAGAACACTCGCTACGCTTACGAAGCCGACGGTGGCGTGCGCCGCGCTTACTACTTGTCCCTGGAGTTCCTGATGGGCCGGGCTTTGAGTAATGCCATGCTCAACCTGGGCCTGACCGAACCGGTCAACAAGGCGCTCTACGAAATGGGTCTGACCCTGGAAGAGCTGGCCGAGTGCGAAAACGACGCTGGGCTGGGTAACGGCGGCCTCGGGCGGCTGGCAGCCTGTTTCATGGACAGCTGCGCCACCCTGCGGCTGCCGGTGGTCGGCTACGGCATCCGCTACGCCTATGGCATGTTCCGTCAACGCATTGAGAACGGCTATCAGGTCGAGGAACCGGACCATTGGTTGCGTAGCGGTAACCTCTGGGAGCTGGAACGTCCCGAATACACCCAGCGGATCAAGTATGGCGGCCGCACCGAAGGCTTCATGAGAGCCGATGGTGAGATGGGCTGGCGCTGGCTGGATACCCACGACGTGCTGGCGGTGCCCTACGATGTACCGATTCCCGGCTACCAGAACGGCACGGTCAACACCCTGCGGCTATGGTCGGCGGCCGCCACCGACGAATTCGATTTTGAGGATTTCAACTCGGGCAGCTACACCGAGGCCGTCGGCGCCAAGAACATGGCCGAAAACATCACGATGGTGCTCTACCCTAACGACGCCACCGAGAGCGGCAAGGAGCTGCGGCTGCGCCAGCAATATTTCTTGGCTTCCGCCAGCCTCCAGGACGTGATCCGGCAATGGGTACGTGTCAACGGTGAGGACTTCAGCCAGTTCGCCGCGAAGAACTGCTTCCAGCTCAACGATACCCACCCGACCATCGCGGTGGCGGAGCTGATGCGGATCCTATTGGACGAGCACAACATCAAATGGGACGAAGCCTGGGGGATCACCAGCCAGGTAATGGCCTACACCAACCACACCCTGCTGCCCGAAGCGCTGGAACGCTGGCCGGTGCGCCTGTTCCGGCAATTGTTGCCGCGCATCTTGGACATCATCTACGAGATCAACGCCCGGTTCCTGGCCGAGGTGGCCCGGCACTGGCCCGGCGACATCGACCGCCAGCGCAATATGTCGCTGATCGAGGAAGGTTATGAGCAGCAAGTGCGCATGGCCTATCTGGCCATTGTCGGCAGCACCTCGGTAAACGGCGTAGCCGCGCTGCACTCCGATCTGCTCAAACAGGGCTTGTTCCGCGAGTTCTATGAGCTATGGCCGCACAAGTTCAACAACAAGACCAATGGCGTTACCCAACGCCGCTGGCTGGCCAGTTGTAACCCCGGCCTGAACACGCTGATCACCGAAACCATCGGACCGGGCTGGGTCACTCAGCTTGACGAGCTGCGCAAGCTGATTCCCTACGCCGACAATGCTAAATTCCGAAAACAGTGGCAACAGGTCAAACACGACAACAAGGTGCGGCTGGCCACCCTAATCGAGGCTGACTGCGGCGTGGTGTTCAACACCAGCGCCCTGTTCGATGTGCAGGTTAAGCGCATCCACGAGTACAAGCGCCAACTGCTCAATATTCTGCACGTCATTCACCTGTATGACCGCATCAAACGCGGCGACACCGCCAACTGGACCCCGCGTTGCGTGCTGATCGGCGGCAAGTCGGCGCCGGGCTACTACATGGCCAAGCAGATCATCAAACTGGCCAATAACGTCGCCAAGGCCATCAACGAAGACACTGAAATCGGCGACAAGCTCAAGATGGCATTCCTGCCCAACTATCGGGTATCGGCGATGGAGATCATCTCTCCCGGCACCGATCTATCCGAGCAGATTTCGACCGCCGGTAAGGAAGCCTCCGGGACTGGCAATATGAAGTTCATGATGAACGGAGCTGTCACCATCGGTACCCTGGACGGCGCCAACATCGAAATCCGCGAAGAGTGCGGCGATGAAAACTTTTTCCTGTTCGGTCTGACCGCTCAGGAAGTCGAGGAACGGCGTCGGGATTACAATCCGATGGCGATCATCCACAGCGACCCCGATATCAGCCGGGTCATACACCTGCTGGAGAGCGCCCACTTTAACCAGTTTGAGCAAGGCATCTTCGATTCGATTTTGCACTCGCTGACCAGTCCGCACGATCCTTGGCTGACCATCGCCGATTTTCGCGCCTTTATCGACGCTCAACAGCGTGCCGCCGAAGCCTATCAGGATCAGGATCGGTGGGCCCGGATGAGCATCATCAACACCGCCACCAGCGGCAAGTTCTCCACTGATCGGACCATGCTGGAGTACAACGCCGAAATCTGGAAATTGAAGCAGCTCCCGGAAATGCCCCTGATTTAAGCGGTGTTTCAAGCCCCCCCGAACGTCCTGCAAGGGCCGCTCGGGGACGGTGAGCCTGTATTCGTCGTTTGCTTCCCTTTCATGCTCGCTTCAAGGTTCCGCCAACCCCGGATCGACGGGCACTGTGTGTCAATGCGTACATGATCCGGGCTCTTCATCAGCTTCTCCGACCTTTACGCCCCGCAAAGAAAAACTCATGGTGAAGCATTACGATCTCATCGCGATCGGCGGTGGCAGCGGCGGTCTGTCCGTTGCGGAACGGGCGGCCCATTACGATGCCCGTTGCGCTTTGATCGAAGCCGGCCGCCTCGGTGGAACGTGTGTCAATGTCGGCTGCGTGCCCAAGAAAGTGATGTGGCATGCCGCTAATCTGGCTCACGCGCTCGACGATGCGCCCAGCTACGGTTTCCGGCTGGACTATTTCGATTTCGATTGGCGCAAGCTGCAAATCGCTCGTGACCACTTCGTGCGCGATCTCAACGAGTGGTATCTGAGTTACTTGACCAAGGCGGGCGTGGAACTGATTCGCGGCTTCGCTCGCTTCATCGACCCCCACACTCTCGAAGTCGGCAGCGAGCGCTTCACGGCCGATCACATCGTCATCGCGACCGGCGGGCGACCGCGCGTACCCGATCTGCCCGGTGCCGAATTTGGCATCACGTCGGACGGGTTTTTTGAGTTGAACGCCTGTCCGTCACGCGTGGCTATCGCGGGCAGCGGTTATATCGCAGTCGAGCTGGCGTGCATGCTCCAGGCGCTAGGCGCCGATGTGACGCTTCTGGTGCGTCAGGACCAAGTGCTGCGTTCCTTCGATGCCCTGCTGCGCGAACAGTTGATGGAACGGCTTCGTGAGGAGGGGATCAACATCCTGACCCGTACCCAGATTCGTGCCGTGGCCCGCCTTGCCAGCGGCTCGCTCAGCCTGCATTGTGACGGCCAGGCCAGCATCCTGCACGTCGATACCCTGATTTGGGCCATCGGCCGCGATCCCAATACCGATGCTCTCGACTTAGCAAGAGCAGGGGTGACGCTGAATCCCGAGGGCACCCTTCCCACCGATCCCTACCAGAACACCAATGTTCCCGGCATTTATGCCATTGGCGACGTGACCGACCGCTTTCATCTGACCCCGGTCGCCATCGCAGCCGGCAGACGGCTAGCCGACCGACTCTTTGGCAAACAACCCGAACGCCGGTTGCTTTACCAAAATATCCCGACCGTCGTCTTCAGCCACCCGCCGATCGGGACCATCGGTTTGACCGAGGAAGCGGCCTGGGAACAGTACGGTACGGGGGTGAAAATTTATCAAACCCGATTCCGACCGATGTACCATGCTTTCACGACCCATCCCCGCCACACGCACATGAAGCTGGTCTGCGTCGGTCCCGATGAACGAATCGTCGGTTGCCACTTGATCGGCGATGGCGCGGACGAAATGCTGCAAGGCTTCGCGGTTGCCATCCGCATGGGTGCGACCAAGCGCGATTTTGACGACACCGTCGCAATCCATCCTACCAGCGCCGAAGAGCTGGTCACCATGCGCTGACTGCGCAACGCACGAGAACCATCATGCCCATCCGCCCCTTTGAGCAGCACACGCCACGCATCCATCCCACTGCTTTCATCGACGAAACCGCCGTGATCGTTGGCGCGGTCGAAATCGGCGAAGACAGTTCGGTTTGGCCACTGTGCGTGATTCGCGGCGACATTCAGAGTATCCAGATCGGTGCCCGCACCAACATCCAGGACGGTACCATCATCCACGTCACCCACGACAGCCGCTTCTGTCCGGGCGGCCAACCGACAGTAATCGGTAACGATGTGACGGTTGGTCACAAGGTCATCCTGCACGCTTGCACGGTCGAGGACTACTGCTCTGATCGGCATGGGCGCGATCGTGATGGACAAAGCGGTGGTGCGGTCGCGAGTGACCATCGGCGCGGGTAGCGTGGTGCCCTCTGGCAAGATCCTGGAAAGCGGCTACCTGTATGTCGGCAGCCCGGTCAAGCAAGTCCGGCCTCTCAATCCCCGCGAACTGGAATTCCTCGAATACTCGGCCCAGAACTACCAGCGCTTGAAGGATCGGCACCGGGAGGCGACGAAGCCAGCGGTGCGTGGGCGAGCGAAGCGCTCATAAGACTCGCTACCCGGCCCATTGATCCGCATGACCCCGGAACGCTGTGCCTGGTGCGGTCATGACCCTCTGTACGTGCGCTATCACGATGAAGAATGGGGTATGCCGGTCCACGATGACCGCAGACTGTTCGAAATGTTGGTGCTCGATGGGGCACAAGCGGGATTGAGTTGGTTGACCATCCTGCGCAAACGGGACAACTACCGACAGGCATTCGACCGTTTCGATCCGGAACTGATCGCCGGCTATGACGAGCAACGCATTGCACAGCTGCTCGCCAACCCTGGCATCGTGCGCAATCGTCTCAAAATCGAATCGGCGATCAACAACGCCAAAGCTTACCTGACACTACAAGAGCGGCACGGCCCCCTCGGTGCTTTTCTCTGGCGCTATGTCGATGGCAAGCCTAAGCAGAATGCTTGGCGCTCGCTGGCCGAAGTACCGGCGCGCACAGCGGAAGCGGAAGCGATGAGTCGGGACTTGAAACGGCTTGGTTTCTCGTTCGTGGGACCGACCATTTGTTACGCCTTCATGCAAGCGGCCGGCATGGTCAACGATCACACGACTGACTGTTTTCGCCATCGGGAACTACGGGAATGGGGAATTTCGACTTCGTCTCGCTGAAAAGCGGGACATCCTCGTCCGTAGGGGGGCTAGCGCCGGAGGAAATTCCGAATCGCCTGCCAATATTCCCGGTGCTGCTGGAGATCGTTGTGGCCGGCTCCGGCGATGGTCACCCTCTCCTTCGGACCACCCCAAGCGTCGAACAGGTGCTGCGAACGCTGGACGGGAATCACTTCATCGTGCGAGGCGACGATCATTCGCAGCGGCGCGGTCATTGCTGGGGCGAGCGCGGCAGAATTGTACAAATCACCGAGTATCAAGCGAACCGGCAAGAAAGGATAGAGATTTTGCGCGACCTCGGTGATGCTATCGAACGGTGCGACCAATAGCACACCGTGCATCGACCGCTGGCTGGCCAGATAGGTGGCAACGCCGCTGCCCAGACTGCGCCCGACGGTGATCACGCGAGCCGGATCAATGCCGGGTTGACCGACGAAATGATCGTAAATCGCCAGCGCATCGCGCAGCAGTGCCTGCTGGCTCGGCTTGCCCGCACTCAAACCGTAACCGCGATAATTGACCAGCGCCAAATCCCAACCGGCGAAAACCTCGGCGAAGGCGAGCATCCAGGAGACTTCTTCGGCATTACCGCCGAAGTAGATCGCCAGCGGTCGCATGGGACCCGTCCCGCCGCGAACGTGCCAGCCATGCAACCCCACGCCGTCGGTCGCCGTGATCGATACTTCGACCACCCCAGGATAACGGGCTAAAATCCCTTGTCGGCCGGCCGGATCGAGTCGCTGGGGAAAGTAGATCAAATTCTCGCTGGCGGCCAGCAACGCCATCAAAACTCCTCCGACGATCAGTACAATCGCTGCCGATGCTGCGAGCAGGCGGCGCACGACAGCAGCTTCGGCGTTCGAGAACCGATCATCTCAGCGAACGACTCACGCCCGCGCACTACCCGCGCCCGGCGATTTTCTCCGCTACCTTGGCGTTAAACTTGGCAGCGTCGATCACGAACCGCTGGTGCGTCCCCTGACAGATGGGATCGACGCCGTCATGGGCTTCGACCTGAAAAGTGAGTTTCTTGCCGTCCACGCGATCCAAGCGAACTCGCACCGTTACGGTCAATCCGGGCGGCGTCGCTGCCGTGTGGCTCAGATCGACATGCGTTCCCACCGACTGCTCGCGCGGCCAATCGAGATGGGGCATGAGCACCTGAATGCAGGTCCATTCGATCAACCCCACCATAAAGCCCGTCGCGAATACTTCGGGCATCACCTGAAATTCCGGCGCCTCTAGGTACAGCTGGGGAACGGTCTTGGTCGCGGGCACGACAAATTCGAACTCG
This sequence comes from Candidatus Competibacter sp., assembly GCA_037045535.1. Lineage (GTDB taxonomy): Bacteria > Pseudomonadota > Gammaproteobacteria > Competibacterales > Competibacteraceae > Competibacter_A. The sequence continues at coordinate 129,310 of JBAOHI010000072.1, read as the reverse complement.
CCACTCAAGCCGGGCCGCAAAGTCTCTCGCATGGGTGAATCTCCTCGGATGGTTCTATGAAACCCAGCATGCTCCCAACATTCGCGGGCAGACCGAACCGTTCCGGATAGCGTACTGCCAGCAGGTACAGGCCATCGGCCGGTGCTGTCACTCCGCCTTGGGTCCGGTCGCGCCGTTCCAACACTTCCCGTGCCCACTCAACCGGCCGGTCGCCAGTACCGATGGCCAGCAACACGCCAGCGATATTGCGCACCATATGGTGCAGAAAGGCATTGGCCTCCACGTCCAGCACCACGCCATCGCCTTGTCGGCGCACGGTCAGCTCGCGGATTTCCCTGACTGGATGCCGGGCTTGGCACTCCGCAGCACGAAAGGAACTGAAATCGTGTTCGCCGACCAAGACCTGGCCGGCGGCGTGCATCCATTCCACATTGAGCGGTCGGTAGCACCATGTCGCTCGCTGCCGCCACAACGCCGACCGATGTGGTCGATTGAGAATGAGATAGCGATAGCGGCGGGCCAGCGCCGAAAATCGGGCGTGAAACTCCTCCGGCACCTGGCAGGCCCAGCTCACGCTGAGATCGAGCGGGAGATTGGCATTGCTACCCAACACCCAAGATCGCATCGAGCGCACGGCCGTCGTATCGAAATGCACCACCTGACCGATTCCATGCACTCCGCTATCGGTTCGACCAGCGCAAACCGAGCCGACCGGATGATTCGCCACCTGGGCCAACGCTCGTTCCAGGCAGGATTGCACGGTTCTCATCCCCGGACGCTGGGTCTGCCAGCCCCGAAATCCAGACCCATCGTATTGAACGCCCAACGCGATGCGCATCCGCTCCAACAATCCGCCATGGCCTGTCGAAATAAAAATCCCCCAGCAAACGTCGGGGGATGGTCAGCATTCGATCAGTGGGAATTACGCACCCTTGCCGCTTGGGCTACCGGCCTCTTGATACAGTGCCCGAGTCATCGATTTATCGCGGCTATAAATGTCGTCCCGGAAGTGCACCAAACCCTCTTCGTCTACCCAAACCGTCCAGTACAGTAGGAATACCGGCACTTGCTGCGGCAGGTTGACTACCCGTTGCTTGCCGCTGGCAGCGGCGGCCTTGATCGTCTCCCGGTTCCATTTTGGATCGTGCTTGAGCAAGTATTCAGCCAATTCCACGGGATTGGAAATCCGGATGCAGCCGGAGCTGAAGGTACGCTGGTTCTGGCTGAACAGGCCACGCGAGGGTGTGTCGTGCAAGTAGACGTTGTACGGGTTCGGGAACATGAACTTGATCCCGCCCAGCGCGTTGCGGGGACCGGCATCCTGGCGCAACTGGTAGTTGAAATTACCTTCCCCAACCGCCTTCCAATTGACCGCACCTGGATTGACCTGCTGGCCGGCACTGTTATAGATGCGGATATTCTGCCGGGCCAGGGCATAGGGATTGCGCTTGAGCTGAGGCAACTTGTCCTTCACAGCGATGGAACGCGGGACGTACCATTTCGGGCTCATTACCAGATACGCCATCTTGGCAGTGAAGGTCGGCGTCTGGCGCTCCTGCCGGCCTACTACGACCTTGGCCTCCATCACCCGCTTGCCATTTTCGAACACGTTCATCTTGAAACTGGGAATATTCACCAAGATGTAGCGCGAACCGAACTCATCCGGCAACCAGCGCCAGCGTTCCATATTCAACTCGACCTGACGGATTCGCTGGGATACGGGCACATTCAAGGCCGCCAAGGTGGCCGCGTTGACGGTTCCCGTCTCCGCTAGACCATGCCGTTTCTGAAAACGGCGCACCGCATCGGCAACGGCCTTGTCGTAAACCGGATTCTTGCCAGCATCACCCTCGGGCAAGTCGCCGCCAGCCACCAACCGCGTGCGCAAATTTCGCGCCTGGACACCCTGTGCCCCCATCCCCAACGGGCCACTCACCTTCGGCCAGCCACCTTCCCGCTCGACCTTACGATATCGTTGCAAGACCGTGCGCAATTCAACATACCCCTTGCTTTTCGGGGTCAACTCACGCAGCGATTCGGCGATCGTGCCACCCGAAAGGGCCGTGCGCAACACCTCGGCAAGATCGCGGGATCGGGGTTTGATCGCCCAGTCGGGATCGATCTTGCGAGGGGAAAATCTACCCGATAACAGGTGAGAGGCATACGTTAAATAGGCATCGGTGAACAACAGGTCGAATTCCGCCAACTGCCCGACATCAGTCGCGCCATCGCTCTGCTGGAATGCTCCCTGTAGCTTTTGCAGATGGCTCCGGCCGTAATCGGCGGATCGCAAGCCTTCCTGGTCAGCGTCGCCTAGCACCTTGATCAGATCGTCGGCGACGGGGAGCGGCTTACCGTCCGCGCTCAACCAGGCAGGCTGGTAGCCGCGCTGTGCGTAGAACGGGATCAGATACCGCAATTCCTGCAAGCTGCGGCGCTGGATCGTTAACCGCGTCGGCGGTGGCTCGGTCCGGATCGACTGACAGATTTGGACGGCGATCCGGTTCTGCAATCCGCCACCACTGTCGGGACAAGGCGGCAGCGGCGGTGGAGCGTCGGCGGCATTCGCCGGAGGCGCTTCCTCGGTCGCATTGGCTGGAATTTCTGGCTCGACATCTTCCCGCGTATCCTGAGCAGGAGCTTGCAGGCTGGCCACGACCGGAGTAGCGGACGGCCCGCCTGTATCGCCGGGTGTGGTGATTGGAGTGACGGCAGCAGGGTTGCCAGCGACTTGCGCCTTAACCAACAGGGTATCGAACGCGCAGGCACCCACCAGCATGCACATAAATACAGGCAAAACAATCCGCTTTGACATGGAAACGAACAACCCAAGGCTCATGGATGGCTTATAGTGTCGTATCAGCATACCAACAAAGTATCAAAAAAGCCACTCTATTTAGCTGAAAAAAAACAACAGGCATCCGACAGTTGCCTTTAGCGTTAGAGGGATTCCATAGCCGATGATTCCCGAACTACCAATGAGAAACTTCCCGCAACTCCATCACTATCTCATTGAGCGGCGCACCGACACTGTCCACGACACAGACCAGATTGGCAACGCCGCATATCGACTGTTCAGTACCGCGAATGATCCAGCCATGCGGCGGTGTCCATCCTCTCATGCCGGTAAACATCGCCAGCTGGTCGGCATTACCTTGGGCGATGCGCCGGTAATCGTGCGCGAATTTCGCCAACCGACCCATGTCGTTGTGGCTCATCAGCCCATATCCCTCGATCAAATAGCCATCGTCGCGAAAATGGCAAACCACGTTGACACCGTCCAACGCCAGCAGTCGTCGAATCATGCTCATTCGCTGCGACCTCTACCGTTCCAGCGCCGCATACGCGGCCTCGTAGTCGGCTTTTTCGTTGGCCATCACCACGCCCATGAACGGTGGTAGGCTGAACTTGCCGGCCTGTTTGTACTGTTCGCGCTGCAAGCCGCTCACTACTACGGACCAATCAAAACCGATCAAGGTAAATTCTTGGATAGGATAAAATCCCTTCATGCCCGTCACCTTTTCCCAGCCGCGCGCCTGCATGGTGGCAATGCTCGTGTTGGCCGCGCACATGTGCGCCAGCAGATCGAGGATCGATTCATTGATCCGGTCGGGAAAAGCGATCCGGTGGTCCAATAGCTCACCGCTCCCCCGAAACTCGAAGGCGGCCATCGCGCCCGGCAAACGCATCAAATCGTCAAGTGTGGTCATGGGTTCTCTCCTCGCCCCTTTTCTACTCGGGTAATGAAATCAAGGTAATGAAATCGAGCCTAAACGAGATCGGTCGGGACATTGGCCAGCGTCTGGCGCATATATCCGATCAGATCGTTAATTGAGCCCTTGCTGTTATCAAGCAGGCAAAAAACGTTGGCGATCACGCAAACGGTGTAATCGGGACCGTGCACCGTCCAGCCACGCGGTGGTGAGAGCCTGCTGCCAGGCTGCAAATTTTCGAGCATGCTGCCCTCCATGTTGACGCTCATGGTGGTCGCGCGGCACATGATGGACGCCATGCGGGCATGCTCTTCGCTCAAGGCGCCTCGATAGGAAAATCGGTCGCCTCGATAAGCATATTCGCCGGCAGCGACGACGCCGGGCTTAGCCAACAATTCGGTCACAATACTCATCCGATGATATCCTTGGTGGTGCTGGCGCAAGAGGGATCGGGGCGTGGTCGACCGGAGAACCGCCGAAACCGAACGCCTTGTTTTTTTTAACCATAGTCAAAGCGCTCTCGAAATGCACGCCGCATTGCAACGTATCGGTCGAACAATGGTTCGTCCCCTTGTCATTTTGCCGAAACCTTGACCTCGCCCAGATTTCCGGCACCGACCGGCACGACCACGGTTCTGCCTATCGAGGCGACGTTACCGGCAATTCGCAGCGCATTGCGCGCGTCTTCCGCCCTGGTGCTGCAAGCACCGCCCGGCGCCGGCAAAACTACCCGCGTCCCGCTGGCGCTGCTGAAGGAACCTTGGCTGGCCAGCAAGACCGTTTTGCTGTTGGAGCCGCGGCGGCTGGCCGCGCGAGCAGCGGCTGCCCGGATGGCCAACCTATTAAGCGAATCCATCGGTCAAACAGTCGGTTACAGGATTCGTTTCGACAGTCGAATCTCACGTCAAACTCGTATTGAAGTGCTGACCGAAGGTATTCTGACCCGCCGGCTCCAACGTGATCCGACGTTGGAAGGAGTCGGATTGGTGATCTTCGACGAGTTCCACGAGCGTAGCTTGCCTGCTGATTTGGCACTCGCCCTCTGCCTGGATAGCCAGCGCGGCCTCCGCGAGGACTTGCGGGTGCTGGTGATGTCGGCCACCCTGGACGGCGCGGCGGTCGCTCGGTTACTCGGTGACGCGCCCCTCGTCACCAGCGAAGGCCGTGCCTATCCGGTCACTCGCTATTACCTGCCGCGTGATCCGGATGGTCTCGATCTCAATACCGTGGTCCGCGCCGCGCGAGATGCACTCTATCGAGATCCTGGCGACATTCTGGTCTTCCTGCCGGGAGGCCGCGAAATCCGCCAAGTCCATCGCCGGCTTACCACGGAATCGACCAGCGACGATCTGCTGGTAATGCCGCTGTACGGCGACTTACCCGACGCCGACCAGCAGCGGGCTATTCAGCCCGATCCGAACGGTCGACGCAAGATCGTGCTCGCCACGCCCATCGCCGAGACTAGTTTGACGATCGAAGGGGTCGCTATCGTGATCGATTCGGGTTGGACTCGCATTCCCCGCTTCGACCCACGCAGCAGCCTGACCCGGTTGGAAACCGTCCGGATATCGGCCGACGCTGCCGAACAGCGAGCCGGCCGGGCCGGGCGGATAGGGCCGGGCACTCTGCTACCGACTGTGGAGCGAAGCCACCCAGAAGCGCTTGCAGCCGCGCCGGATTCCAGAAATTCTCGACGCCGATTTGGCGCCGCTAGCGCTGGAACTGGCGCAATGGGGCATCACCGATACCGCAACGCTGGCTTGGCTTGATCCCCCTCCACCTGGCGCATTGGCTCAAGCGCGGGACCTGCTGACTGACCTAGAGGCGCTGGACGAAGGAGGCCGTATTACGCCAATCGGCCGAGAGATCGCAGAGCTGCCGACTCACCCGCGAGTGGCGCACCTGCTGCGTCAAGGTGCGGCGCTGGGGCTCGGCAATCTGGCCGCCGATCTAGCCGCCTTGCTGGAAGAACGCGATTTGTTGCGCGGCGAACACCCCTTCGGCGGCGACCTGACGATTCGGCTGAACGCCCTGCGTGCATTTCGCCGCGAGGGCCGCGAGGGCGCACAGCGCTGGGGAGCTGACGCCATGGCCTGCATCCGAGCTGAACAGGCGGCCCGAAAGTGGCGGCAACTTTTGAGGCTTGCCGATGACCGTGAAACGGTGTCGGAATCGACTGCGGTCGGGCTGTTGCTGGCGCTGGCTTACCCCGACCGGGTGGCACGACGGCGCGATGGCGACAACGAACGCTATCTGCTTGCCAACGGACGCGGCGCGCGGCTGGCAGTCGATGACCCACTGCTGAATCAGGACTGGCTAGTAGCGGCGCAGCTGAGCGCAGGCACAAGCGAGGGTCGGATCTGGCTGGCGGCACCGGTCGATCCGGCCGATCTGACACGCCATCTAGCTGCCCGCATTCGCATTGTTCGGGAGGTAAGCTGGGATGAGCGGCAAGCAGCAGTGGTCGCCCGTCGAGAGCGGCGACTGGGCGCGCTGGTGATCGACGGGGGACCTTGGCCCGACGCCAACCCGGAATCGCTGCGCCGGGCGATGCGAGCCGGCGTGCGCCAACTGGGTCTCGACAGCCTACCGTGGACCCATGAGTTGCGGGATTGGCGGGCGCGGGTGTCGTCGCTGCGACACTGGTTTCCCGAGGACGGCTGGCCTGACCTGTCCGACACCTGGCTTGCCGAACATCTGGAAGATTGGCTGGAACCGTGGTTGGATGGCATCACCCGGCGGGAACATCTGCAACGGCTGGATCTAACGGCGGCCCTGCACGGTTTGGTCGATGCCCGTTTGCGAGCCCGGCTGAGCGAGCTTGCGCCGACCCATCTCTCTGTACCCAGCGGTTCCCGCATCCGGTTGCAGTATCGACCGGGCGAACCGCCGGTGCTGGCGGTGAAGTTGCAGGAACTGTTCGGATTAGCGGACACCCCGCGCATCGCCAAAGGCCGGATTCCGGTGACTCTGCACCTGCTGTCGCCAGCCCAGCGGCCGATCCAGGTCACCCAGGATTTGCGGGGTTTTTGGGAGCGAACCTATGCGGAGGTCAAAAAAGAACTTAAAGGGCGCTATCCCAAGCACCCTTGGCCAGATAATCCTTGGACCGCGACACCGACCCGCCGGACGCAAGCGGCCCGGCGACCCGACAACAACTAAACTCTTTCCTCAGGGGATCATCTCGGTAAACTGGCCTGGCATCAGGATGGTAATACACCCTGGAGGAGGGCCAAGAGTACATGCCAGTATGGAGGTGTTGTTCAGCGCAGGCATGTTGCCCAACATAACCGTAGGCGATCCCGTTATCCAAGGCGCAGGCGTCAGCGGCGTGCATGGGACCGGTGTCGGCACCCCAAAAGCCGCCGCAGTCGCTGACACGAAGGCCGGATTGGTCGGCGATATGCACATGCCGAATGGCAAGATGTTGATCATGGGCTTGTTGTCCATGATATTGGCCGCCGGCTGGCTGCTGGTCATCGTTCGGTTTTGCGGCAATACGACCAGCGTACTTATCCCCGGCGGTACGGCGCACGCGCATTTCAACATGGCACCGTTACAGACCTGCATGGGCATACGCGTACCTCCAGAATTAGACGACCGCAGTTGATTAACTATAGTCCATCGAACACAGCGGAGCGGAGCAGCAAACCGTGTACGGCATCCTCAAACATCTGCACCTCACCACCGTTATCCTGAGTTTTTGCTTGTTTATAATGCGCGGGATCTGGATGATGGCCGAATCGCCACACTTGCAAGCGCGCTGGGCTCGCATCGTACCGCACGTCATCGACGCGATACTGCTGGCGAGCGCCATCGGCCTGACGCTGACTCTGCACCAATATCCCTTCGCGCAGGGTTGGCTGACCGCCAAGGTCTTGGGTCTGATCGCTTACATCATTCTGGGCAGTATCGCCCTCAAGCGCGGATCAACTCAGACGATTCGCGTCGCAGCCTTCATCGGCTCCTTAGCTGTCTTTGGCTATATCGTCAGCGTCGCCTTGACCCATTCACCGCTCGGCTTCTTGGCATGGCAGTAGTCGATTCAATCCTCGACCCTACCCTGGTAGAGTTTTGCAAATTTGGCGGATAGCTGCTGCCCCGCCGAGATTTGTGCCGGCGTCAGGGTTTTGGCAAGCTGGTCACGATTGAGACGCGCCTTGTCATTTCCGTTTGCCGCCGCCACATCGTACCAGGCATAGGCGGCGATCAAATCCTGGAATATCCCCTGGCCGCTCGCGTACAAAATGCCGAGATTGTTTTGAGCAACGGCGTGCCCCTGAAAGGCAGCCAACTGATACCAATGCGCGGCAGTGGCATAATTCTGGAGCACGCCGACACCGTCTTGGTAAAGCACCCCCAGATTGAACTGGGCTTCGGACTGTCCCCGAGTCGCTGCTTGTTGGTACCATCGGACAGCTTCCGCCATGTCTTTGTCTACGCCTAAACCGTTGGCGTACAGCACTGCCAAGTTGAACTGCGCCTTGGTGTGTCCCTGCTCGGCGGCTTGCCGATACCAATGAGCAGCTTGGGTACGGTCCTGTTTGATCCCCAAGCCACTATCGTACAACACGCCCAGATCGAACTGCGCCTCGACCTCGCCCTGCTCGGCCAGCGGCCGCCATTCGGCTAACGCCGCTTGATAGTCGCCCCGAGCAAAGGCGGTCATTCCCGCCAAAACCCCCGCCTGGGCTGTTACTATCAACCCCAAGGCAACCCAAAGAATGAATGCTTTGCTCCACCCCACTCGCGGATCTCCCGTCAAGCCAACCGACTATGCCCGATAGAAAACGACTTGGGGTGAAAGTTCGCCAAAGCGAAGTGCCGCTTCAACATTCAAAAGTGGCGCATTTTCCAAACCAACCCGGTCAATACTTAAACAGAAAGCCCAAGGCGTTCTGCCGGGCCAAGCGGTTGGCTTGGGCGTAGCAATCGGCGCCCCACTCGACCGCCGCCCGACCATCGTCCAGTATCCGGTGCCCCACGAAGCTGGCCACGGCAAACTGGCTGTCGGAAAATTCGTGCAGGTTGTGCGGATCGACCACTTTCGCCGCGACCTTGACCTGCGCCACGCCCAAATCGATATAAGACTTCAGGCTGTTCATGTGTAGCGCAACCCATTTCTCACTTTGTCCGACCATGAACTGATTCGTTCTCGCCAGAGCAGCAAGAAATGGCTTGATCGGTTCGAAAGCCGTGGTGGACATCTCGTTCATGGCATTGCTCCTTTCCAGATGTTAGTGACCGGCCCATTATAATAAAATAATGTTGCATAGCGACATAATCTTGGCCCCAATAACCACTACTTTATTGTGCTAAATGATATCATTGATCTCGGTTCGACCGGCGTGACTCAACGCCGTCTCACCGCATTGGCTCGCACAACCCAGGAACAACTAAGATGCCTATCGGTACCACGATCACTGAGTTCATTATCGAAGAACAGCGACAAATTAAAGGTGTTTCAGGCGATTTCACCGCATTGGTCAACGACGTTGTGATCGCTTGCAAGGCGATCTCCAGCGCCGTTCGCTACGGCAGTCTGGTCGGCGTGCTGGGTACCGCCGATACCGAAAATATCCAGGGTGAAACCCAGAAAAAGCTGGACGTCATCTCTAACAATCTTTTCATCAAGCGCAACGAATGGGCCGGTCACGTCGCCGCCATGGCCTCTGAGGAGATGAACGACGTTTACCATCTGCCCAGCCAGTATCCGCGTGGCAAGTACTTGTTGATCTTCGACCCGTTGGACGGCTCTTCCAACACCGATGTCAACGGTGCGGTCGGTACTATTTTTTCGATCTTGCGCCGTGCCAAGGATGCCGAGGGCGAACCCACCGAGGATGACTTCATGCAACCCGGCGACCGGCAAGTCTGTGCCGGCTATGCTCTATACGGCCCATCTTCGATGATGGTGTTGACCACCGGCCACGGCGTCAACGGCTTCACTCTGGACCAGCGCATCGGCGAATACATCCTGACCAACCCCAACATGAGGATTCCACAGGATACTCAGGACTTTTCCATCAACGCTGCCTACACGCGCTTTTGGGATCCGCCGGTGCGGCGCTACATCGACGAATGCCTGGCCGGCAAGGAAGGTCCGCGACGCAGGGACTTCAACATGCGCTGGGCCGGCGCGATGATCGCCGACGTCCATCGGGTGCTTTGCCAAGGCGGCGTGTTCCTATATCCGGCCGATCGCAAGCTGCGCTCGAAGAACCAGGAAGGCAAGCTGCGCCTGATGTACGAAGCCAATCCGATGAGCTTCATCGTCGAGCAGGCCGGCGGCCTAGCCACGACCGGCACGCAGCGAATCATGGAGCTACAGCCCAACAACCTCCACCAGCGCTGCCCCGTGATCATGGGTTCCAGAAACGAAGTCGAGCGAATCATTTCTTATCACCTCGAAGCTCAGTGACCGGTCACTTCTCGCGTCGGCACTGATGGCCGGCCCCTTGGCAACGCACTGCGATCCTGGGGGGCGGCTGCAAGGTAAAGGTAATTCTCACGGTATCATCCCCTTGTAGCGCCATCCATACTATTATGTAGCGGAGTCACGCTTAGCCGGTTAACGCCGGCTGTCAGGTTATTTGCAACGCGAGAAAATTTTCACCATGGAATCCATTCCCGACCGCGCCAACCCTCTTATTGGCAAGCTCCAGCGCATTGAGGACTTAGCCGAAAAGCTGGTTTACATCAAGTGGAGTCGGGAATTCTTCGTGCTGCTGCAACGTACGACGCAAGAGCTCTTGAACTTGGCTCGCCCGCAAGCCGAACATCAAAAGCTGGTGACACTGGCCGAACGGCTCGATCAACAGATCAGCGAATGCCTCGATAAGGGCGAATTGCCCAAAGGTGCCCAGCGGGAACGCTTAATCGCTATCGTGGACGCACTCTGCCGATCGGTGCCCGCGACTGCCGGCACAACGATCCAAAATACCGAAACAGGCAAGCAACGACCGTCGGAGTTCCTGACCGCCCCGATATTCTCGAAATGGGAAGCCGATGAGTGGCAGCGGCCGATGGCCACTTCGCAGCCGGGATCAGAGCCGGCCGTTTGGCTGGTGGCGCCGGAATCCATGCGCCCTCTGGCTCATAAGCTCAAACAGCGGAGCGGCTTTCAGGTTCAGCTTTGCTCCGGTTTGCCCGAAATCCGCAAGCTGTTAACCGAATCTCAACAGCCTGCCACCCTGATCATCGATTTGGATCATTCGACCGACAATCAGGCGATCCTCCAGCAAATCGCCACCGTGCGCCAGATGCTGACACCGGATGCGCCGATTCTATTCATAGCCGATCGCGGAGACATCACGGCTCGGATTGAAGCGGTGGAGGCGGGCGGGGCTGGCTACTTTATAAAGCCGGTGGATGCTTCAATACTGGTAGAGACGATCGATAAATGGGCTTTGAGTCGATCCGGCCGCGTTCTGATCATCGATGATGCTCTGTCCTCGGCCCGTGAAATCGCCCGCTGGCTGGAAAGCCAAGGCCTAGTGACGCAAGTACTCGCCCAACCCTTCCAGATCCTGCAAGCGCTCCGCACTTTTCAGCCCAACTTGCTGATCGTGAGCCTGGATCTAAAGGAAATCGACGGGCTGGCGCTCGCCAAGGCTATCCAGCAACACGAGCAGTGTCGGGAAATGCCCTTGATCTTGCTGTCGGTACAAGCCGACATCGGCCCGCGCTTGGCCGCCGCCGGTTTGAATGGGGAGGTCTTACTGGACAAACCCCTCAAGCAGGAGTCGCTGGTGGCAGCCGTCACCCAGCGGTTGCGGCAGGGGCACTGCCTATACCGCAAGCTCATCCAGCTCAGCCACCGCGACATCGTGACCGACTTGTACAATCGGCCGTACTTCCTGACACACCTGCATCGTGCGTTGGTCGCCACCACTGCCAACACCCAACCGGTGGCCGTTGCGCTCATCACGTTGGACAACCTGCGCATCGTCGAAAGCCTGGACCCGGCGGCAGCCGACGAAATCGTTGAACATGCCGCCAAACGCTTGCAAAGCATCCTGGGCACTGGTCCGATCATCGCCCGATTCGGAGATGCCGTTTTCGCGGTGCTGCTCGGCTTCGCCAGCCAGGATACGCTGCTTGCCACCGCACACGCTACCCAGAACAGTCTGGAAACCGATCCCTACCCCCTCCACCATGGCAACTTCCAATTACGCGCCAGTATCGGCATCAGCATCGCCAACCCCGCCAAGCTGGATGCCACCCTGCTGATTCAACAAGCCGACCTGGCCTGCGGCATGGCACGGGACAGCAAGGATACCCGAATCTATATCCATCACCCGCAAAGTCCTGGGCAAGACGCCGACAACCCGCAGCAACGCAAACTATTGGAGGAAATTCGCGATGCAGTTCAGCAGCAACGGATGAATCTGTTGTTCCAGCCGATCGTTAATTTACGCGGCGATCCCACCGAGCGCTATGAAGTCTTGTTGCGGATGCGCAATCGCGAAGGTTGGGAATTGCTGCCAGAAACCGTTTTTGGTCTGGTTAAACGCCATCGAATCGGCATGGTGCTCGATCGATGGGTCATCGCCCACTCGATTCGGTTGCTGCGCGGGCGCCAGGCGCGCGGGTGTCCGGCGATCCTGTTTATCAATGTTTCTCCCACTATCCTGCAAGATGAAGAGCTGTTCAGCTGGTTGAAGAATGGCCTGCAAAAAACCGAGGTTCCGGCCTCCAGCCTCGTGTTCGAGATCGCGGAAACCACCGCTGAGGTGAACAAACAAACCCTGTTGCCGTTCCTACGACGGCTCAAGGAATTGGGCTGCGGCCTCTCCCTAGACCATTTCAGCGGCCACGAACGGTCGCTGGCGCTTGCCCAATTGCTCGAAGTCGATTACGTGAAGCTAGAAGGCCGACATGCCCAAGACTTGCTCGATGACAAAATCCACCAACAAAACCTCTCCAATCTGGCGCGTGAATTGGCCACTCAAGGGGTGACCACGATCCTTGGAGGTATCGAAAACAACGCCATTCTGCCAATTCTCTGGTCCTGCGGCATCGACTACGTGCAGGGTTTCTTGCTGCAACGGCCACACACCGATATGAGCTTTGATTTCGAACACGTCGTGCTGTAACCGCATGCGGATTGAACCCGCGACGGGATTGCTGGATGCGGCCGAGTACCGGCCTTCGCCCAATTGCGATGACCGGCCAACCGGGCAACCAGTGGATCTGATCGTGATCCACGGGATTAGCTTGCCGCCCGGCCAATTCGGCGGCCCGTGGATCGATGCCCTGTTCGCCAACACCCTCGATCCTGCTGCGCACCCCTATTTTCTCGGCATCGCCGGCTTGCGAGTGTCGGCGCATTTGCTGATCCGCCGAAATGGCGAAATAACCCAATATGTACCGTTTCACCGCCGGGCCTGGCACGCCGGGGAGTCGGTTTATGCCGGCCGGCCGCGTTGCAACGATTTCAGCGTCGGCATTGAGCTGGAAGGCACCGATCATCTTTCCTACGACGACCGCCAATATTCGCGGCTGGCAGCAGCAATCATCGCTCTGCGGGCCGCCTATCCCACCATCCCGCCCGACCGGCTGGCCGGGCATTCCGAGATCGCGCCGGGCCGCAAGACCGATCCCGGTCCCGCGTTCGATTGGGCGTGCCTGCGCCAGTTGCTGAGAGATGCCGCCACTAGATGAAGCAGGCGGGATCGGAGCCGGCTACTGCTGGCGATTCCCGGCCGGCCGATTCGCGTAAAACCGGTTCCACACTGGCTCCATTCCCCAACAGGACCGTCGCCTGCTCCATCCAAGCCGCGACCAACTCGGCGGCAGGGCGGGATTCGCACAGATGGCAACCCTGGCCAGCCCACAAGGCCATGAAATCAGTCATGCCCCGTTCCGCGGCGGTTTGTATCAGCTCCTGAGTCAGAAACAGTTGCATGGGAAAGCTGGGCAGTTCGGCCTCGTGCGCGTGCAACTCGCTAACCAGCCGGTTGCGCAGAACCCGACCGCTGCGCCCAGTAAAAACCCGGCTCAAGGTCGTGGCAATTTCACTACCCTGGCTCAGCAAAGCCTTGTAAGCGGAATGCGCGCCGCTTTCCGGACAGGCCAGAAACGCAGTGCCCATCTGCACGCCGGCTGCGCCCAGCACCTGCGCGGCGGCAACGCCGCGTCCGTCCATAATCCCACCGGCCGCGATGATCGGCACGCGGACATGCTTGGCCAGTAACGGCACCAACGTCAGAATGCCGACCAAGCCTTGCTCGGGAGGGCCGATGAAAGTTCCTCGATGGCCACCCGCCTCGGCACCCTGGGCGATGATGAAATCCACCCCACTTTCTTCCAAGACGATCGCTTCCAACAGATGGGTAGCCGTTCCCAGCGTCGCGACCCCGGCATCTCGCAGCAATTCGAGACAAACGACGTCCGGCACGCCAAAAATGAAGCTCAATGCCGGAACGTTTTCGGCCAGCACCACATCCAGCTGTTCGACGAAATCCGGCGGCTCCGACAGGTCGGTCACTTCCGGCGATAACCCCAATTCAACACGATAGGGCGCCAACAACTCGCGAGCGCGGGCGATGCGGTCGGTATCGACTCTGACGGCGGTGGTGGCCGCCAGGCTGACGGCGAACGGCCGATCGGTCAGCGCGCGCACTTCGGCGATGGCTTCTCGCAATTGTTCGGGCTGCAAATACCCGCCGGCCAGTGAGCCGAGGCCGCCCGCGTTGGACACTGCCGCTACCAGCTGCGGGGTACAGGGACCACCAGTCATGGGCGCCTGAATGATCGGATAGCGGATACCGAGTCGCTCGGTCAGTGCAGTGTTGGACCAGTTCATGTCGGTTTGGAATCCGTGGCTGAGACATTGAAGAAAAAGTTGCTCGGGCGCTAGCCTGTGGCGCGTGCCGACATGGCACGTTCGCCTCACTACTATCCCTCGTCCAGTAATCGCTGGACGATATATCCGGCCAACAGAATACCGAACAGCGCCGGCATATAGGAAATCGTACCGTTCACCGCGCGGAATCGACCGGGCACATCGCCACCGACCGGTTGATGGGGCAAGGGCGGGCGGCGCGGTTCGTCGCTGTAGACTACCGGGTAGCGCAAGGGCGCTTCCCGCTCTCGCAATCTCCGCCGCAGCTCGCGAGCCAGTGGACAGACCTGAGTTTGGTCCAGCCGAGATATTCGAACCCGGGTCACGTCCAGACAGTTGCCCGCGCCCAATGCCGAAATCACTGGCACCCCGTGCCGATGGCAGGTCGCGACCAGCGCCGCCTTGCAGGCGATACTGTCGATGCAGTCCGCGACATAGCTGTAGGGAGTGGCAGCGACCAGCGTTTCAGCTGCGTCCGGTTGGAGAAATTCGCCGAGCAAGCGCAACTCGAGGGTCGGATCGATATCGCGCAATCGCTCTGCCATGACCTCCACTTTGGGCCGGCCGAGCGTCGAGTGTAATGCTAGCAACTGGCGGTTGAGATTGGAGAGCGATACGGCATCGTGATCGAGCAAGGTCAAACGACCGACACCGGCGCGACCCAAGGCTTCGGCCACGTAACCGCCGACCCCGCCCAAGCCGGCCACCAGGACATGCGCCGCGCGCAACCGGGCCAAGCCTTCGGCTCCAATCAGGATTTCAGTGCGGGCCTGCGGGTAGGGCATCAGGCAGTTTGAACAGCCGACGGGCATTGGCGGCGGTCGCGGCGGCAATTTCGGCTGGGTCGGCGTTGCGCAGCGCGGCGACGCAGGCCAGTATTTCCGTCAGATAAGCCGGTTCGTTGCGCTGGCCAGGATGCGCGCTCGGTGGTTGATCGGGAGCGTCGGTCTCCAGTAAGAGGCCATCCAACGGCAGAACCTTCATCAGGCCACGCAACCGAGTAGCACGCTCGTAGGTCAACGGTCCGCCGAAGCTGAGCAGGATACCCAAGTCCAGCAGCCGTCGGGCCTGATCCACGCTGCCGGAAAAGCTGTGCACCATACCGCGCACGCCCGCGAAGCGCCGCACCTGCTGGATAACGTGATCGACCGCGTGGCGGGCATGGATGACCACGGGCAGATCGTGGCGACGCGCCAAGCGTAATTGCCCCGCAAAATATTCAGCCTGCAAGTTGGGATCGAGGTCCGGTTGAAAGTAATCCAATCCACACTCGCCGATCGCGACCGGTCGTTCCCGCGTCAGCCAGTCAGCCAATTGGTCCAGATGCTCCGGACGATGTTCGGCGAGCCAAACTGGGTGCAGGCCATAGCTGGGATACAAACCGGGATAACTCGCCGCGATCTTCTTCAGTTTCGGCCACAACGGCGCGCTGACCGCCGCCAGCACCTGCGCTTCCACCCCGACGGCCCGCGCTCGCCGGTAGGCAACATCCCGGTCGGCGTCAAAGCGGGCGTCGTCGAAATGGGTATGACTATCGATCAGCGCGACCATGGGCGATCCGTCAAGCAATGACGATCCGCACGTTGGCGGCGCGGCCGAACACGGAGGACGGGGTGATACCGAACATATTGCGGAATGCTCGGCTGAAGTGCGAGGAATCGGCGAAACCCGCCCCCAGGGCCGCTTCGGTCAAGGTATCGCCCTTGGCGATCAGGGCCGCCACCACCCGCATCCGGTGCCACTGCCGGAAACGCCGGATCGGGACACCGACTTGTTCCTTGAACAGGTGCACTAAACGGGTCGGCGACAAGTTAACGTGCTCGGCCAGTTGGCTCATCGAATAGCTGTGGGTTAAATCTTCTTTCATCAGTCGAATCACTCGCTGAATCCGGCTATCCAGCGACTGCTGGCGAACTTCCGGATTCGGCGGGGAAACCAGGCGGTCGAGCAGATCGTGAATCGCTGCGGCGTCCGGCTCGCTCTCCCAAGCCTCGCGCAGCGCGGTCAAGACTCCCTCCTCACCGACTAAACCGTAGAGACACTGCCATTCCCCGTCAAGCATGGCGTCCTGAATCGTCTGATAATCATCGCTTTCCGGCTCGATGAACAGGATCGCCAGAATCGCCCCGCCAACCTGGATCTCGTGCAAGCAACCGGGTGGCACCAGCACACTGCGGCATTCTCGCCAAACGCTGCTCTCGCTTTCCAGAAATCGGAATGGTTTGTCGATACCGACGCACAGCACAGCGGAACCGGGTCGGTGTTCGGAGATATCCGGCAAGTAGCCCATGAAGAGCCCGCGATTTTGCCAAATATACAGCGTACTCAAGATCTTTCTTCCCAATATGGTTCTCGACTGACGACAGATGACGGATGACTCAACACTCGCCACAACCTGAAGTGTAGCGTTCTCGCCTGCCACCAACCAGTTTCGCCAGCGCGTCGTTGCGTTCCCGGCCGTTCCCCGATGACGCTGTCCCTTTCGCTAAACCCACGATACCCATCACCTCGCACTCGACCATTCGATCTTGCGTCTCGGATGGGACAACCGACTCTGCCCAACGGCCATATCAATCCGCCGACGACCGTCATTGGGAAGAAGCGGTAGGCCCAACTTGGGCCGAACGGAATTAGCCGGTCGCCAGGAGCACCTTGGCGCCTAGATAATCTTCCATCTCTCGTTCGGTCAAGGGCTGGCTGATCAAGTCGCCCTGAATGCCGTCGCAACCGTAATCTCGAAGGATCTCGCGCTGCTCGGCGGTTTCCACTCCCTCGGCGAGAGTCACCAGCCGCAGACCCTTGGCCAAGGCGATGATGGCCTGAACAATGGCGGTAGCGTCACCGTTACCTTCTCGCTTCAGCTCGCGCACGAACGCACGGTCGATCTTCAGCTTGTCCAGGGCGAACCGATGCAAATAGCTGAGGCTCGAATAGCCGGTGCCAAAATCGTCCATCGTCAACCGGACCCCCAATCGCTTGAGCGCGTGCAGGGTATCCAGCACTTGGCTGGCTTCCGCCATCAGAATGGACTCGGTCAGTTCCAACTCCAGCCAGCGTGGCTCCACCTCCGACTCCGCGAGCGCGGCGGCGACTGCACTCGCGAAATCCGGACGCGCAAACTGCAAGGCGGAAATATTGATCGCGACCGGTATCGACAACAGACCCCGTGTCTGCCAGCCGTGAAGGGTGCGACAGGCAGCGTGCAACACCCACTGGCCCAGCGATACAATCAGCCCGGATTCCTCAGCCACCCCGATAAACTGGCTCGGCGCAAGCGCCCCCAAATCAGGATCAGTCCAACGCACTAACGCCTCCATCCCGACCAGTTCGCCGGTCGCCAGCGCGATTTGTGGCTGGTAATGCAGCGACAACCCACCCTGCTCGATCACCTGCCGCAAGCGATGCTCGATATGCAATCGCTCCAACGTCCCGGCGGTCAGGTCGGTGGTGAAGAATTGAAAGTTGTTGCGACCGTGGTTCTTGGCCCGATACATGGCAAGATCGGCGTTTCGAAGCAAGGCCTCGGCATCCTGGCCGTCGGTGGGGAACAGGCTGATGCCGATGCTAGCACTACTGGCGAGCGTGTAGCCGTCGATTTCGAGCGGCTGGGACAAGGCGGACAAAATTTGTCCGGCTAATTGACCGACATCCTCGGCGCGGCGCAAGTCGCTTAGGACAATCACGAATTCATCCCCACCGCGCCGACACACCGTATCGCTCTCGCTAATCAGGGCGCTCAGCCGCTGTCCGAACTTGCTGGAGCAGTCGATCACCGACCGCGTGTCCCAGAGAATCGTTGACCGTTTTGAAACGATCCAGGTCAAGCAACAGCACCGCCACCAGCCGATGATGCCGACTTGCCTGTACCAGAGCCTGATGCAAACGATCCTGCAACAAAATTCGATTAGGCAGGCCAGTGAGCGGATCATGATGGACAAGATATTGAATTCTTGCCTCCGCTGCCTTGCGAACCGAAATGTCGTTGAAGATCCCGATGAAATGGCTGATCTGGCCACTGGCGTCGCGCAACGCGGTAATGCCCAGCCATTCGGGATAAACTTCGCCATTCTTGCGTCGATTCCAGATTTCTCCTTGCCAGTGTCCCAGCTCCAGCAAAGAGGCCCACATGCCCTGGTAAAAATCCCGGTCGTGACGGCCAGACGCCAGAATTCGCGGATTTTGCCCTCGTATTTCCTCTAACTGGTACCCGGTCACTTCGGTAAAAGCGCGGTTAACCGTCAAAATACGGTTGTCCTGGTCGCTTACCAGGATACCCTCGGCGCTCTGCTCGTAAACGGCGGCAGCCAATCGGAGTTCCTGCTCCGCATGCCGCCGTTGCTCTTCGCGCTCGATGTTATCGAGAGCGAACGAGACATCGGCAGCCATCCCGTCCAGCAACGTGACCAGCTCCTCGTCGAAAAACTCCGGCTCGGAGGCGTATAGGCTGAACGCACCGACCACTTCGCCTTCCCGTTTTAACGGAAACGAGGCGCATGAACGCACACCGGCGGTCGCCACCAGCATTTGCCAATCGTTCTGGCTGTCTTGGCGGTCCAGCAAATCGTTACCTATCCAATGAGAACCGCTGACTAGCACCTGGCTTGCCGGCTGGTACGGCAACAATGTTGCACCTTCCTCGACCGGTTCCCCCAGCGAGACCAGTCGGCCGCGCAGATCGCCGAACGCCGCCACCACCTGGGGCTGTTTGGCGTTCGGCTCCAAAAGTCCGATCCAGGCGCCTTTGAGCTCGCCGCACTTCACCGCGATCCGACAGATTTCGTCGAACAGCTGGCTGTGATTCTCGCCGTTGTGCAGGATGGCTTGGTTGGTCTGGCTCAAGGCAGCGTAGAACCGCGTGATACGCGTCAATCGCCGTTCGACACGTTTGCGAGCCGTGATGTCGTCGATCACCACGATGAAGTATTCGGGCTGTCCGCTGGCGTTTCGCAACGGCGAAACTGTAAGGCTAGCCCAAACGATGCTGCCATCCCGGTGCACGTATCGTTTTTCCATCGAGTAGGACTGGATCTGATTGGCCAGCATCTGGCCTATCAACCAGATGTCTTTCTTTAGATCCTCGGGATAGGTGATGTCCTGAAAGGTCTTCTGCAACAATTCTTGGCGCGAGTAGCCGACCATGGCGCACAAGCGATCGTTGACCAATAACCACCGGCCGTCAGGCGCGACATGCGCCATACCGACTGCTGCCTGCTCAAAGGTGGCCCGAAAACGGCGCTCCTGAGCCACCAGGGTCGTTTCTACTTGCTTGCGTTCGGAGACATCGCGGACCACCGATTGAAAATAGCGCTGTTCCTGGTGGACGATGGCTCGGGCGCTGACCTCGACCGGGAACGGGCTACCATCTCTCCGTTGATGCACGCGCTCGAATATGGCACCACCGATTTCGGCGATTCGGCGATAGTCCTCGACAAAACTGTCACGAGAAGTCGGAAAACGCAATTCCCACACATGCTTGCCCCGCAATTCCTCGGGCGTGCGACCGTAATATTCCCGAACCCGATCATTGACTTCAATGATGGTGCCATCTTCCCCCAGCAGCACTACCACATCCAACGATTGTCGAAGCAGGGCTTCGTAGCGAAGGCACAGATTGGCTCGCTCCAAGTCGATGCGAAGACTTTCCAACAAGAAGCGAGCTTTGGTATGCCGCCACCAGAACAAGATGCCGACCGAGCCAGTCACCAAGGCGAACAGCGATACGAAACCGATCCAGGCCAGCAAGCGATCACTGACCGCCGCTTCACCGAAATGGCGAACCACCTCCCGATAGGCGAGCATTCCTGGAATCACGGTCAATATCACCAGCAATGCCAGCAGCGCGATCGGCGCCCAAGCGGTGCGAGGCGGTGGTCGCAACAGCGTTTCCAGTTGTTTCTCGGCTTCCAGCCGACGAAGCAGAAAAAACAACAGCAAGGCAGTCGCGACGACGAAAGCCCAACCCTTGACGGTTTGCAGACGCGAGCTTGCCTCGGGATCGAGATTCAACGAGAGTACCAGTTGATCGGACCCAAAGATCCACAACGCCGCTACCGATGCGTAGAGCAGGGTGAGAGAGAGCGAATGTCTCATGGCGACCTTAACAGCCTTGAATCACAATTCCATCCGAGTTATTAGCCGAATAAAGCTAAGGGTATTGCCCTTTGAATGCTGAGTATAGATGGATTGCGGTGACTCACCATGTCCTTCTAAGACTCTTTTCAATTCCATTTGAGGTCCAAAGGGTTAACAAATATCGTCCGGTCGGACCGGCACCGCCGCCGGTCGGAAAGTAACCCAGAGTCCTTGCCTTCACGCGGTGGTGAACCTTTCCAGCGACCGATTACCTGTTTCCGATGGAGGATTCCATGCGACGCGACGACATCCTGGCCATTCTGGTGGCGGTCGGCATGACCGGCTCGCTGGTCTGGGGGTTGGTGTATTTCATCAACGAATGGTGGGGACGGCTACCCAAGGCCATTGCCCTGACTGTTTGCATCCTGTTGGCGGTCATGGTGATCGGCTATCCCATCTACGCTCTGGCGCGCTGGTCAGACCGCTATCTGGCCAGGGTTCGAGCAGCCCAGGCACGCGGGGAACGCATTGAGTAAACGGAACACCGCCCCGCGACTGACAGCGTCACCTCTCTTGTTCAGACGCATCCGCAGTTGGTGTCAGCACCGACGGCTTGAACGCGTCCGCATTCCCGAAGCAGAATGGGCGGCGACGGTCGCCCGCTTACCGTTGCTGATCGGCTTAAAGCCGGAGGAACTGGAACGCTTGCGCGATCTGGCGAGCCTGTTTTTGCGAGAGAAAACCTTGGATCTGGCCGGCGGACTGAAGCTCATACCGGAAATGGGGCCAATCATCGCTGCCCAAGCTTGCCTGCCGATCCTCAAACTGGGACTGGATTATTACCGAGGCTGGAGTTCGGTCATTCTGTATCCCGAAGGCTTTCTCGCCCACCATGAGTACACCGATCCGATCGGCTTGGTACATAGTGTCCACCGTCCACTGATCGGTGAAGCTTGGGAACGAGGGCCGGTGATCCTGTCCTGGGCCGATATCGCGGATGCCAGCGCCGAGCCGGGCTCCAACGTAGTGATTCACGAAATGGCCCACAAGCTGGATATGCTGACCGGTGCGGTCAACGGCCTGCCGCCACTGCATCGCGGGATGTCGGTACAAGACTGGAGCCAGGCATTCAACACGGCCTATCGGCGGTTGTGCCGGCAGGTGGATCACGGCCAGCCGACGGCGCTGGCCCCTTACGCCGCCGAGAGTCCCGGTGAATTCTTCGCCTTAATTAGCGAAGCATTCTTCGCAACGCCGCAGGTGGTCAACGACGTCTACCCAGACGTTTATCCGCAACTCCGAACGTTTTATCGCCAAGATCCGCTGGCGCGACTGATGGGGGGCGAATCTCTGCCTGCCCCGCCCGATTCACCGAGTTCGACAGTTAGCGGCATGTAAAAACTTGAGCGTGGAACCGAGCGCGTAACGGCTACCAGAAATCGTCTAGGTGGGCAGGCTGCCAGGCAGCTTGGCGCACCTTCCAGTCATCGCGGCCGTACCGGACCCATTCCAGGTCGAAGCGATACAAATCTGCACTCAGTCCCGCCAACTCATCGGCACGCGCCACCGGTCGGCCGGCCATGGCCACCGCCACGCTCGCCAATGCCCGACCCGGTTCGGGAAACTCGACACTGCGTACCCGGACAAACAGATGAACGGACTGGTGGCTCAGGACATGAAGCCGGATCAAGTTTTCCATTGCCTTACGATCATGACCGAGCGCATCGGCATAGTCGTCCGCGATCAACCCACGGAGCGTGCGGACATCGCGCTCCGCGGCGGCGGTTTGGGCCCGAGCGAGCAACGCCCGGACTTCGGCTTCGGGCGAGGATTCGCGCGAACACGCAACCACCATCAGCACGAGGGCTATCCACAGCAGCAATTCCAAGCCAGATCGAGCCGGCAACCACGACATCATACCTGCCCCCTCACTGCTTCCGGATTACAATGGGTGACCTGTTCATCAATCATCACCCCTCTCGCTGGAACGTGCTATGAACCATCGGTTTGAAGTCCTCGACAAGTCGATTTGCTACAGTGGATTTTTCCACATGGAGAAATACCGACTGCGACACGAGCTGTTTGCGGGCGGGTGGAGCGCGGAAATCACCCGCGAGTGTTTGGAACGCGGTCATGCGGTTGCAGTTCTGCCGTATGACCCCACCTCTGACCAGGTCATTTTACTGGAACAGTTCAGGGTCGGGGCGCTGGACTTTCCAGGCGGTCCCTGGCTGCTGGAAATCGTCGCCGGCATCATGGACGACCCCGACGAAACCGCTGAAGATGTCGCTCGGCGCGAGGCAGTCGAGGAAGCCGGCTGCGAAATCCGCGACCTCGTGCCGATCTGCCGCTATCTGGTCAGCCCGGGCGGCACATCGGAAAGCATCGCCCTGTTTTGCGGTCGGATCGATGCCGCCACTGTTGTCAGCGGGGTACGTGGGGTGGCCATCGAGCACGAGGATATCCAAGTACACGTCGTTTCCCGTGCCGAGGCCCTGGCGCTACTCCATGCCGGCCGCATCAATTCAGCCGCACCGATCATCGCCCTGCAATGGCTGGAGTTGAATCGACCGGCGTTACTGGAACGATGGAGCGGAGCTCTGGATTAAATCCCTAGCCAGCGTAGGTCAGGATCGGCTTGCGCGCGATTCCAGATCTCGCGAAACAGTTCTAGCGATTTCCTGACGCGCTCGGTGGGTTGTTGCTCGTAAACGCCGAGCAGACGGCGCGGATCGCTGAAATGCAACAGTGTCCGATCATCGGCAATGGCGAAACCCTGCCCTAACTCCGGACGATCTGGAATTTCGTGCCAGTTTGGGGTGCGCAGAATCAGCCCGGTGGTCAAACGTTCGCCCAGCCGTACCAGTCCCGAGCAGGCGTTGCGCCAGTCCCTCGCGGGCGGCAGCAGGAGTTGCAGGCGAACCTTGGGCTGGCTCACTACCCGCCCGCGGATGGCGGTTAGAACGTCGGGGTCGTTGTACAATTCGGGCCGCACAAGGGGTGTATATAAGCACAACGTGCGTCGCATGCCGCTGATCAGCTCCTGCAACGCACGCCGGCTGTCGTCCAGGCCATTGATTGGAATCGAGGAAACCCGATCATCGTCCGCCATCGCCATCACCTCGCCGTTCGGGGAAGACTATTGCCTCAATTTAGACAGTTTAGCCGCCCCCGGCAGCGAAACCACCGTGCGAAAGTCGGCTCAGGCCAGGTTTAGCTGGCCCAGTACAATATCCTTATCGGGAGACACCGGTCATTTTCCCAAATGATCGGGACGATCCAGGCGCGTTTGAGAGGTTGACCGGTCATGCGATTGTTGGTTTTTGCGATCACTCTACTGGGCTTGTTCGCCATCGAGTTGTTGGGGCCGGTACAAACCTGGGTAATCCAGCCATTTACAGGGGTAATCGCCCAAGCGAGCGCCGCACTGCTTCAATCGTTCGATAGTGCGGTACAAGCTCAGGGCATCGTGCTCAGCAACCCCACCACCGGCGCGGCGGTGAGCATCCAACCGGGCTGTAACGGTGTCGAGGCCATGATTGTAGTCATGGCTGCTATTCTGGCCACACCCTCGAGCTGGAAACAGAAACTCATCGGGCTCGCACTCAGCTTTGCAGCCATCCAAATCCTGAATTTGCTGCGGATTGTCAGCCTGTTCTATCTGCTGCAATGGAATCGGGTATGGTTCGAGTGGGCGCACCTCTATCTCTGGCAAGCGCTGATCATACTCGATGGTTTTATCGTCTACTTGCTGTGGGTACGGATGCTGCCGGCCCCAGCGACCGGCACACAGCTTCCGCCAGCGGGAATCGTGCCATGATGCCGCGCCGCGCGATCGATCGGTTCCTGCTGCGAACTCTGTTATGGCTAGGGCCGATGTTCGTCCTCTGGTACGTATTGGCGCCATTGTTGTTGCTACCGGTCGCGGGTTGGACTCATTTCACCCTCAGTCATCTATTCCCGCACACCATCGCTGCCGTCGAACAACAGGGTACGGCGATGGACATCGTCACCCGCTTCACCGTGCCCGTGCCGGCCAAAACCACTGCCTCGGCTGGCGCGCAGGGACAACTGATCTTCACGATCAATGCGCTGAAATACACTTTTGGCTGGCCCTTACTACTGGCACTGACGCTGGCAGCACCCAGTCCGCTCGGCGAAAAATCATATCGAGCGGTGATGGGCTGGCTGTTGCTGCTGCCAATACCAGTCTGGGGTGTAGCCTGCGAGGCACTGAAGGTGTTGGTTTTTCAGATGGATCCCGCCATCGCTGTTCAGATGAGCACCACACCGCTGACCCGGGAATTGCTAGTACTGGCTTATCAACTTGGATATCTGATCCTGCCAGCGGTGATGCCGATATTGCTTTGGGCAACCCTCCATCGGGACTTTCTGGGTCAGTTGCTACCCCAAATTAAATTAGCGCCTCCATCCGCGTCAGGATCCGGTTAAACCCACGATAAAATGCCTCACGCTTCGCCCTTGCGCTTTTTCAAATCAGCCAAAGCGGGGTACTCCTCGATATTGATGCCACCGCTCCCCCTCGAACAAGGGATGGTTGATCCTGCCCCAACAACGCCGATGGCAACAGCTGGATTTAGGCAAACGACCGGCGTATCGTGCCCTTAACCATTGCGGCGAGAGAGGTTTTCCATGCGCGAACTGCCTGTCGAACTATACCGCGCCGCCCAGGTGCGAGAACTGGACCGCATCGCTATCGAGGATCGTGGCATCCCCGGCATCACGCTGATGAACCGAGCGGGCGAAGCGGCTTTCAACTGGCTGCGGGAACGTTGGCCGCACGCCCGCCGGATTATGGTGGTCTGCGGTGGTGGCAACAATGGGGGCGACGGCTATGTGGTGGCGCGGCTTGCCCGCAAGGCCGGACTCGACGTTCTGGCATTGACACTCACGGATCCCGGCAACCTGCGCGGCGACGCGCAAACCGCTTGGCAGGATGCCCAAGCGGCCGACGTTCCGACCACGGTTTTCACCGCCACCAGTCTGAAGGACGCCGATTTACTGGTCGATGCCATCCTCGGCACCGGACTGGAACGGGAAGTCAGTGGGGCCTGGCGGGATACCATTGAAGCGATGAACGCCTGTCCCGCCGATATTCTGGCCATCGACATTCCCTCCGGCCTGCACGCTGATACCGGCGCTATTTTGGGCGTGGCGATTCAAGCGGCGGCGACGATCACATTCATCGGGATGAAACAGGGCTTGTTGACCGGTCAAGGACCGGCCTGTCGCGGGGAACTCCACTTTGCCGATCTCGAAGTGCCACCCGACATCTATCGGGCCATCCACCCAGCCTGCTGGCGTTACGTCGGCGACGACCTGGCGGGCTTGCTACCCAAGCGCCGGCGCAGTGCTCACAAGGGCCATTTCGGACACGTACTGGTGGTCGGCGGCGAACAGGGTTTGGCCGGCGCGGCCCGTATGGCCGGAGAGGCCGCCGCCCGCTGCGGAGCGGGACTGGTCAGCGTTGCGACCCGCGCCGCGCATGCCGGCCTGCAAGCGGCGGTTCGACCGGAGTTGATGTTTCGAGGCGTCGAAACGCTGGACGAACTCGATGCGCTGCTGGATTGGGCAACGGTCATTGCCATCGGGCCAGGACTGGGCCGGGGCGACTGGGGACGGGCCATGTTGCGCGCCGTGCTCGCCAGCGACAAGCCGCTGGTATTGGATGCCGACGGCCTGAATTTGTTAGCCATCGAATCGGCTTTCCGCGAAAACTGGATTCTGACGCCACACCCCGGTGAAGCCGCTCGGCTATTGAAGATGACGCCCGCCGAGGTTGAGGCCGACCGTTTCGCCGCTGTCGAGGATCTGGCGTTGCGCTTCGGCGGCGTGGCTGTGCTCAAGGGCGCCGGCTCTTTGATCGCCAGCAAAACCGACGGGGCGGTAGCGCTCTGCGCAGCCGGCAATCCAGGCATGGCCAGCGGCGGCATGGGTGACGTGCTGACCGGTGTAATCGCCGCACTGGTCGCCCAAGGTCTATCACCGTTCGCAGCGGCTAAAGCCGGCGTCTATCTACACGGCCAAGCGGGCGACCTGGCGGCGCGGAACGGCGGCGAACGCGGGCTGCTGGCAACTGATTTGCTACCTTTCCTAAGGCAACTGGTCAATCCCTGACTCGATGATATGACGCATCTTTTTCCATTCCGTACCCTTCTCCAATCCGGAGAGGAGACCGAAGCCAGCGAGAGCCGGGTTGCAGGGCAAGAACCCTTGCTGGCGCGGCATCTTGACTCCGCCGCCGCCACCGAGGTGCTGGGCGGGCGATTGGCCAAGGCGCTAGCGCCCGGTTGCGTCATCTATCTGCATGGTGACCTGGGCGTCGGCAAAACCACGCTAGCGCGTGGGTTGTTGCGCGGACTGGGCTATCACGGCACGGTCAAAAGCCCGACCTTTACATTAGTGGAGCCCTATCAACTCAACGATCGACGACTGTTTCACTGGGATCTGTACAGGCTGGCCGACCCGGAGGAGTTGGAGTACCTGGGCTTGCGCGATCAGCTCGACGGCGAGGCAATCCTTCTGATCGAATGGCCGGAACGCGGCCGTGGGGAATTACCAGTGGCCGATTTGGAGATCATGCTCACTTACGCAGGGGAAGGCCGCAACTGTCGGCTGGACGCCCGTTCTCCAGTCGGACAGACCCTATTGGCGATACTGACCGATTAGATTCATGACGTTACACTTTATAGCCCCGCCCTCTCATGGCATCCCACGCACCGGTCCAAAATTGCTGGCCATGGGATGCCAGATGGTTTGCGAGGATTTCGATATCGGCCTTGGATTGTGGTGTGTTTTCCTTGGTCGATTCCTTGCCGAGACTAACCCCTTTGTAATGGTGTAACTTCTCTGCGGACCACTTCGGTGTCACGTAATGCATCAATTCGTGATAAACGATTTTTGCCAACAGTTTCGGAGTCGCTTTCGCGTCCACGAGAACACCCTTGGATTCATTTTCCAAGGTATCGACGCGGATCAACTCGCCGGCCGTGCCGCCAACCTCTTGGCCACCGATATAGACCTCGGAACAGGATTGCCCTCCAGAAGGCGGTGATGTTAATCCACCCGCCTCACGCCGATGACCGCTCGAACCGAAATCCGTGCCAATAAAACCATAAAACGGGGTAGGCACTACATAGACAGCAAGATCCTTTGGGGTAATCGACGGCTTTGTATACCGATTGTTGACTGCCACCGAGCCGAGTTTAACCTTGCTTGCCGAGTCGTACTGATCAACAACAGGCTTCATCAAAGCCGCAACCTGTGTGCACAATTCTGACCAATTGTAATGCAATTGATACGGATTGAGCAGCCAGATCTGTAGAGCCACATTAACCTCCCAAATAAGCGATCGATTTATAGAGTCAGGTCGAACTGTAGGCACTCATTAAAGCTTTACAGATATAAACCACCGACTAGCCCGACCTACAAATCAACTTCAGACTTGCCATCCAAAATCACCCTTTCAAAAGACATTAGCAGAAAAGTCGCACTTCACCATTAGGTTCCGGCACCAATAAAGAGCGATCGCCTTCGATGATTGGATGCACCCCGGTCACTGAACCTCACATGTCGGGCTAGATCATGATCGACAACCGCAAGGGAATCCTCGCCTTCACCGCACCCAGCCCAGCATTCGATGACACCTGCTTGCCCCCTCCAAGTTCGATCGGTCAATTCAGTCGTGATTCATTCTTATGCCGCTAGGCTGTAAGCTAAACAGATTCATCCAACCCGGTTTTTCTGGAACCCTCCCACCATGTCCGACAGGTTTCAGCGATCAGAATGCTTGGCGCTGCTAGCGCTTGCAGGTTTGCTGGTAGCCAGCGGCGTGCAAGCACAGGGATTTTGGCGTGTTCAAGGTGGCGATTTCGCCAATCCGCCGCCTCGCAGCCGGGAATACCGCCCGCCGCCTCGCCAGTTCGCCGATCCAGACCGTGCCGCCAATGCCGCGCGCGAGGCCACTGGAGGACGGGTGCTCGGCGTGCAAGGCGCGAACCGCGATGGCCAACCCGGTTATCGAGTCCGCATCCTCCAACCGGACGGTCGAGTCCGCGATTTCCATTACGATCCTGGTAGCGGCAACGTGCGGGACTAACGACCCGATCACCATTGGAAGGATCGATATATGCGTATCCTGATCATCGAAGACGAAGCCCCCTTGCTGGAACGGGTCGCCATCCAATTGCGCCAACAAGGTTACGCGGTGGATACCGCCGCCGATGGTCGCAACGGCCTTTACCTCGGCCAGGAATATCCCTTGGACGCAGCAGTCGTCGATCTTGGCTTGCCGGACTTGCCGGGCATCGAGGTCATTCGCCGCTGGCGAGCAGCGGGACGGCATTTCCCCGTTCTGATCTTGACCGCTCGTGGCCGTTGGCAGGACAAGGTCGAGGGATCTGGAAGCCGGCGCCGACGATTACCTGGTCAAACCGTTCTACATCGAAGAACTGCTAGCCCGGCTACGGGCCTTGATCCGTCGCACCGGCGGCTGGACCCAGGCGATATTGAACTGTGGCCCTATAGCCCTCGACACCGGCGCGCAGCAGGTCACCCTACTCGGTCAGCCCGTGGATCTGACAGCCTATGAATACAAGCTGTTGGAATACCTGATACTGCACGCCGGCACAGTGATCTCGAAGACCGAACTGACCGAACATCTCTATCAGGAAGACGAGGATCGCGACAGTAACGTGCTGGAAGTACTGGTCGGCCGGTTGCGCCGCAAGCTGGACCCTGACCGCACGCTCAACCCCATCGAAACCCTGCGGGGCCGAGGCTATCGGTTCCGGCTGGAACGCTCTACCGGCTAGGCGCCGATGCGTTCGCTGCGAGGCCGACTGCTCGTCGCCGCCAGCGTTGTGCTGGCTGCTTTTCTCGGCCTGACCGGTTTGACCCTGGACGGTGCGTTCCGCGACAGCGCCATGGCTGCGGTGCAGAGCCGGTTGCAAGCGCAGCTCTACATATTGTTGGGCGCTGCCGAGCTGGACGCCTTCAATCGGCTGACGCTTCCCCAAACGCTGCCCGAAGCACGCTTCTCCATGCCAGATTCCGGCCTGTACGCCGATGTGATCGACAGTCAGGGCAACCTGATCTGGCGTTCGCCGTCGCTGCTCGGTCGCGCGCTACCGTTTTTTCCGGCGGTGCGCAACGCCGGCGAGATCCAGTTTGCACCACTGACCTCGTCCGACGATAAACCGCTCTTCGTGATGGCGTTCACGGTCAATTGGGAGATCAGCGTCAATCAATATCAAATCTTTACTTTTCGGGTCGCCGAAACCCAGAAGGAATTTCTCAATCAATTATGGAGCTTCCGCAAGGGGCTGTGGGGCTGGCTGTTGGCGGCCACCGGTGTCCTGCTAGCGGCGCAGGGCCTGATCCTGCGCTGGAGCTTGAAACCGTTGCGACGAGTCGCCACCGAGGTCAAGGACATTGAAACCGGCCAGCGGGCCGAACTCGGCGGCGGCTATCCCGAGGAACTGTTTCCACTAACCGCGAATTTAAACGCCCTGCTCGGGCAGAGTCGCGCTCATCTGGAGCGTTACCGCAACGCCTTGGCCGATCTGGCTCACAGTCTGAAAACACCGTTGGCGGTACTACGGGGGGCTTTGGATAACGATGCACGCCCCGAGGAACTGCGGCAAACGCTCAACGAGCAACTGGAGCGGATGAACCGGACGGTGGACTATCAGTTGCAGCGCGCCGCTGCCGCTGGGCGAATCGCGCTCAGCGCGCCGCTACCGGTCGCGCCCATCGCCCGTAAGATCCAGGATTCACTAGCTAAAGTCTACGCCAGCCGCTGCCTCCGCCTGAGCAGCGAAGTAGCTCCATCAACGATGTTTTACGGTGACGAGGGCGATCTATTGGAAATTCTCGGCAACTTGGCCGATAACGCTTGTAAGTGGTGCCAGTGGCAAGTGATCCTACGCGCTTATCCCACCGATCGCGACGGACGGGCCGAATTGGTGGTGGAGGTCGAGGACGATGGGCCCGGTATCCCAGCGGAGCAAGCGCCTTTGTTACTCGGCCGGGGCCAACGCGCCGACCCCACGGTTGCCGGTCACGGGATCGGGCTAGCAGTGGTGCGGGATTTAGTTGAAGAAGTCTATTACGGTCGGTTGGATATTGGACGCGGCCTGCTTGGTGGCGCGCTCGTCCGGGCGCGGCTGCGTTTCCAGGCCAATGGCAGCTGACCCGATCGCCATCCCCGACCCGTGCGACCGGGAGCAGCCGGCACGGTTTCGCGCTCGACCAGGCCATCGCCCTTACGAGGTACGCCATTGTTGACCATCGCCACTTTCAACCTCTGTAATCTGGGAGCGAGTGCTTCGCCTTCGCGCTTCAAGCGCCTCGGCGCCATTATCGCGAACGATTTGGCAGGGCCGGCCATCGTGGCCTTGCAAGAAATCGCAGCGGAGCAACGATGGCCGCTAGGGACGC
Source organism: Candidatus Competibacter sp. (assembly GCA_037045535.1). Lineage (GTDB taxonomy): Bacteria > Pseudomonadota > Gammaproteobacteria > Competibacterales > Competibacteraceae > Competibacter_A. Next base: position 98,215 of record JBAOHI010000072.1, on the reverse strand, counting down.
GAGTTCCGGCCGATCCAGCCTACCAAGCCCTGATCGCCACCGCGACCGACGTCGGCGGACCCGCCTACGCCTACCGGGAGATCGCACCACTGGCCGATCAGGAAGGCGGCATGATCGGTGCCAATATCCGCGTCGGCTTATTGTTCGATCCGGCGCGGGTACGTTTCCCTGGCCGGGGCGATGCCGGCCCAGAGGACAACACCGGCATCCACTTCAGCAGTGACGGTCCTCGTCTAACCCTCAATCCTGGCCGCATCGCGCCGACGCATCCTGCCTTCACGGGAGACCGGCAGCGCCATTGGGCTCCCAGCCGCAAGGCATTGGTAGCAGAATTCGAGGTGGAGGGACGGTCACTGTTCGTCATCGTTTGCCATCTCAAATCCATGCGTTCGACGACTCGCCGCGCGGAGGATTACGCTAAGAAACAGCGCCACGCCCAAGCCGAGGTCGTTTATCAATTTGCCGCAGACCTGTTGGCCTGCGATCCCCAGGCAGCCATTGTGCTGTTGGGCGATCTCAACGACGTGCCGGGCTCCAAGACGCTGAAGCTGCTCAAGGGCGAGTGGTTTCACAATCTGCTGGAGGATCAACCACGCGGACAGTGCTACACCCGACGGCATGGCGGCCAACCGCAAGCTCTTGATCATATTCTCATCAGCCCCGCCCTGCGGCACGGCGCAACGGCGCGCATCCCCCACGTCAACAGCGACGCTTCCCCCAGCCAGGCGGAACCCGCAAGCGATCATGACCCGGTGTTGGCGCTGCTGCCCGCTCTCGTAGCAAGGACTTAATCAGACCTGCTCACGCCAGTAACCCGCTACTGGCAAACGCCAACACCGGTTCAATGGCGCGGACAGGGTCGAATTCCCTTGGATCGTTAAATTCGCACCGCCAACACGTCACAGGGCGCACCGTGCAGCACGGCGTTGGCGGTCGAACCCAATAGCAACGCCAACCCATGGCGCCCGTGACTGCCCACGACGATCAAATCCGCGCCATGCTCCTTGGCGGCGCCCAAAATACCTTCCTTGGTGGAAGGCGCGTTGACCACCCACAGATTGATCGCTGTCCTTCCCAGCTTTTCCGCTAATGCGCCCAGCGCCTCTCGCGATTCTCGCAGCAGGGTTTCGTCGGGTAACTCCGGTAACACCGGCAACAATTCATACCCACCCCCCAAGCTGATGCTCATATCCTCGACCACATGAATGATGCTAAATCGCGCCCCGCATTTCTCGGCGATGTCCTTGGCTCGTTCGCCAACCTTTAAGGCTTCGTCGGAAAAATCGGCCGCGAAAAGAACGTGTTGATAGCTCATGTCGGCCCCTCCAAAACCGCCTCACCGGCGATAGTCAATGGCACCACGCGCTTCCTCGAAGCACGGTCAACTCAAGAATTTCCACAAGAATTATACCATTTTTACGGGTGTCGGCTTTTCAGGGCAATCGATTATCGCAGCGCCTCGAACACGCCAGCCGCCCCCATGCCGGTACCGATGCACATGGTCACCATACCGTATCTGCCCCCACGCCGACGGAGGCCATGCACCAAAGTGGCGACACGTATCGCCCCGGTCGCTCCCAGCGGATGACCGAGCGCAATGGCACTGCCCAGCGGGTTGACCTTGGCCGGATCGAGGCCCAGACCGCGGATCACCGCCAAGCTCTGGGCGGCGAACGCTTCGTTTAACTCGATCCAATCCATATCGTCCTGCTGTAGTCCGGCTAATTCCAAGGCGCGGGGAATCGCAGCGATCGGGCCGATCCCCATGATTCGCGGCGATACACCCACCACCGCGTAACTGACGAAGCGCGCCAGCGGTTTCAAACCGAGTTGCTTGACCAGGCGCTCGCTCATCAGCAGCACCGCGCCGGCACCGTCGCTCATCTGCGAGCTGTTGCCGGCGGTAACACTGCCCCGGGCGGCGAACGCCGGCTTGAGCTTGGCCAATGCCTGCAAATTGCAGTCGAATCGCGGCCCTTCATCGTTTTCCACCAACCGCTCGCGGACTCTCACCTGCATCGTCTGGCTGTCCGGGAAACGGTCGATCGCGGTATATGGCAGAATTTCCGGTTTGAACTCGCCGCTCGCCATCGCAGCGGAAGCCCGATGATGACTTTCAACCGCGAACGCGTCCTGATCCTCGCGGGAAATTTTCCATTGCGTGGCCACATTCTCCGCCGTCAGTCCCATGCCATAAGCGATGCCAATGTTCTCATCCTTCGCGAACACTGCGGGGTTGAGGGCGATCTTGTTGCCACCCATCGGGATCATGGTCATGGTTTCCGTGCCAGCAGCCAGCATCACACCGGCTTCGCCCAGCCGGATGCGGTCGGCGGCCTGCGCTACCGCCTGCACCCCAGACGCGCAGAAGCGATTGATGGTCAGGCCGGGCACACTGTCTGGCAATCCGGCCAGTAATAAGCCGATGCGCGCCACGTTCATGCCCTGCTCGCCTTCCGGCATGGCGCAACCGACGATCACATCGCCAATCTGCTTCGGGTCCAGCTCTGGACACTGGTTCACCACACCCCGCAGGACGTGGGCCAACAGATCGTCCGGACGAGTGTTGCGGAACGCGCCACGCGCCTTGCCGACCGGCGTGCGCACCGCAGCCACGATGTACGCATCTTGGATTTGCTTGCTCATGATGGAGTCTCCCACCCTCAGTTACGCAGCGGCTTGCCGGTCTTGAGCATCTGCTCGATCCGGGCTTGGGTGAGCGAATTCCTGGCCAGCTCCACGAACGCCTTGCGTTCCAGTCCCAGCAGCCACGCTTCGTCAACGAGGGTATCGGGATCCACGTCGCCACCACACAGCGCCTGAGCGATACTCAAGCCCAAGCGGTAGTCGTGGGACGAGATGAAATCGCCGTCGCGCAGGTTGACCAGCGCCATCTGACAAGCAGCGATGCCGGTTCGGCCCGCCACTCGAATCCGGCGCGGTTGCGGGGGTCGATAACCGGTTTCGACCAGCGCACGCACCTGGATTTTGGCGACGTACAGTAATTCATTGGGGTTAAACACGATCACGTCGGATAGCTTGAGATGACCGAGTTGCTTGGCTTCCTCGGCGCTGCGCGACACCTTGGCCATCGCCATCGCTTCAAAGTAGGGCCGCAGGAACGGTAGCAAATCGCCGCCCTTGGCTTCATCCATCGCCCGCAAGGCGAACTCCTTGCAACCACCGCCCGCTGGAATCACCCCGACGCCGACCTCTACCAGGCCGATGTAGCTTTCCAGCGCGGCCACCACCCGATCACAATGCATCAAGAACTCGCAACCGCCCCCGAGCGCCAATCCTTGCGTGGCGGCCACCACTGGAATCGCCGAATAACGCAACGCGGTAGTAGCGCGCTGAAATTTGGCAACAAAGTTCTCCAAGGCCGCGAAATCACCCGCCAAGACCACCGACATGGCCTGGGCCAGATTGGCACCTGCGCTGAACGGTGCTTCGGTCTGCCACAGCACCAGCCCATCGAGCTGTCGTTCGGCGATTTTCAGGCTTTCCAGCACTCCGTCCAGCACGTCGTCGCCGATGACGTGCATCTTGCTCTTGAAGCTCAGCACGCCGATGTCGTCGCCGGTAGTCCACAGCCGTACGCCGCCGTTCTCGAACACCGTTTCGCCGTAGCGATGTGGCGCTCCGCCCCACACCTGCTCAGGATACAGTTGCCGTCGATAAACCGGCAAGGTGGAACACGGCTTATAGGCATTCTCGGCTGCGGAGTAGGAGCCTTCTGGCCGGTGAACGCCATCCACTTGATCGACCCATGCCGGCAGCGGTGCCGTCGTCATCGCCTTACCGGCGGCGATATCGTCCTCGACCCAGGTCGTCACTTGTTTCCAGCCGGCTGCCTGCCAGATCTCGAACGGTCCCATACTCCAGCCAAAACCCCAGCGGATGGCAAAATCCACGTCACGGGCGGTATCGGCAATTTCCGTCAGTAACACCGCCGCATAATGGAATATGTCGCGGTGGATCGCCCACAAAAATTGCGCTTGAGGATGCTCGCTGGCGCGAAGGGCGGCGAATTTCTCGGCGGGGTTACGAATCTTCAGAATGGCATGCACCGCTTCATCCGGCTTGGCACCAGCCGCTTGATAGGTGCCGGTCGCGGGATCGAGCACTTGCTTGCCCTTGTCGGTGTAAATGCCGGCGCCAGTTTTTTGGCCGAGTGCGCCTTTCTCGATCAACGCTTTCAACCAAGCGGGCGAATTGAAATAGTGCCGCCACGGATCGTTGCGCAAGGCCAGCGCCGAACCCTCGAACACATGGCTCATGGTATCCAGGCCCACGATGTCGGCAGTGCGATACGTGGCGCTCTTGGCGCGACCAATCGCCGGACCGGTCAGCGCGTCCACCAAATCCAGCCTTAACCCGAATGCGGCCGTGTAGTGGATTGCCACCGCCATGGAAAACACACCGATGCGGTTGGCGACGAAATTGGGAGTGTCCTTGGCCCGGACCACGCCCTTGCCCAAGGTGCTCACCAGGAATGTTTCCAGCAGGTCGAGAATAGCTGGATTGGTGTTCGGGCCGGGAATCAGCTCCACCAGCGCCATGTAGCGTGGCGGGTTGAAGAAATGGATACCACAGAAGCGTGGGCGCAAGCTCTCTGGCACCGACTCGGCCAGCGAACCAAGCGACAGGCCGGAGGTGTTGGTGGCTAGGATCGCCCGGTCGCCAATATACGGCGTGACGCGCTCATAAAGCGCTGCTTTCCAGTCCGGGCGCTCGGCGATGGCTTCGATCAGCAAATCGCAACTCCGCAACTCTTCCAAGTGCTGATCGTAGTTGGCGGGCTGGATTAGCACGGCCCGCTCCCGCATCGCCAGCGGCGCCGGATTCAGCTTGGCCAGCTGAGCGATCGCCTTGGTCGCGATCCCGTTCGGATCACCGTCCCTGGCCGGCAGGTCGAACAACACCACCGGCACGTCGGCGTTGGCCAGATGGGCGGCGATTTGCGCGCCCATCACCCCCGCGCCCAGAATCGCCACCCGGCGAATGGATGCCGCGATCATCATATTCGTCAATATCCTCTTTTCAGACTGACGGAATGCATGGCAAATACTGCCGGCATCCCTTTTCATAACAAAAATAAAGCCGGGGACCGGACCCCGGCTTTTCCGATTTGGCTAATGATCGATTCCTAGCGCTTAGAACTTATAACTGGCTTGCAAACCAATCAGGTTGCCGTAGCTGTTGTAATCCAGTAGTAGCGTATCGGTCACCAAACCGGTGGGTACTGGCGCAGGCAGCAGATCGATCGTGTTATTGACGCGAGAATCGTCGAATAAAAGATACATATAACCAAAATCCAGCGACAATCGCGGGTTGGGACGATAGCTAAAACCGACCGCAAACGCATTACGGTCGCTGTCGGGAATCCGCGGCGTGCGATACTCGGCGAGTCGCACTGGCGTCTGGTCATATTGATAACCGGCCCGGAAAGTCCATGCCGGGTTGTAGTCATAGCTGACGCCGATATTGAACGTCCATGTGTCGTCCCATTTTTCCTCGGTCAAGGTTTCCGAACCATCGGCATACTGGATCCGCAATTCCTGGAATAGACTCCAGTCGGTCCAGCGTACGCCGCCCATCACCGCCCATTGGTCGTTGAGTCGCCGATAGGCGGTCAGCAATAACCAGTCTGGCGCCGTCCAGTCTACCCGGGCTGGGGTCTCGCCGTTGCGCCCCGAAATCCAGTGGGTGATGGTACGATCACCCTCAAGGGTATATTCCACCCGCGAGCGGTAGCTCAGACCCACTCGGGTATCGGCATCGAATTCGTAGGTTGCCCCCACATTGAAGCCGAATCCCCAGTCATCGCCTTTGAGCTTGCCGTAGCCGTCCGTAGTAGGGCTAAACGGATTGAACAGGGCCTGTGTCAGTTTGGCCTCGGTATATTGAGCACTGACACCGCCACCGACTGAGAAATGATCGTTAACCCGATAAGCGAGGGAAGGATTGATATCCACGGTGAACAATTCGGAATCGAGGGCATGATACCGACCGACCCAGCCCTGGCCGTAGCCGGTGCTGACCGCGAACGGCGTGGTGAGACTCAAGCCAAACCGCATTCGGTCATCGATATCCATCGTATAATATCCATTGGGCACGAAGTTGTCGGTACCGCCGTCGTCGTTAGACCCCCGACTCGACACGGTGACGAACACCGGCACCACGGTACCCGACGGTTGGGTGAGTACATCCGTTAGATTGGCCGGCAGGCGAATCCTCGAACCCGCATTATCAGCCTTCGCAGTGATGCCGATAATGGTCATACCCACTTGCGCCTGGATCCCGTTTCCCAGCATCATGTCGGCAGGATTGAAGTAGGCGGCCGACGCATCATCGTTTGGCAAGCTGCCACCGGCAAAGGCACGGCCAAGCCCGGTGACGCTCTGTTCGGTCAGCTGCACAGCCCGAAGCGAGCGCATAGCCGGTCAAGGTCGATAATCCGGCCATGCCAAGAACAACAATGGATCCTCGCAGGGATTGCTCTCTCATTACGTTGTGCTCTTTAACCGGTTAGATCGAGATGAGGATTCATCGTCATGCCGGCGTACTTGAACCGAGCATGGATACACTGACCCCAGTTCATCGTCAGCAGCGATGCGGCGATCCATCAGTGACCATGCTCGAAAACAACCCTTCTCCCCGGTTGTCGGAAAAACCACCGAATCTGACCTTCCTCACGAAACCGGCCTCGTTTTGATTATGGTATCGGATATGTGTTAGCGCAATATAAAATCCGTCTGGCTGCAACAGCTTAGACCGCCAACAATCGATCGACCGCCGGCCCGTCGAACGGCCAATCGAGTTCCTGGTGGGTATCGACTCGACACAGTACTGGAATGCGAACGCCATATCGTTCTAGCAATGCCGCATCGTCAGCGATTTCCACCAATTCGAGGGACGCATCCATCCGTCGTTGGATGAGAGCCTCTGCTCGCTCGCACAGATGGCAGCCGCTCGTTGTGTAGAGCAGCAATCGCACCGGTTTGCCCGGCTGGTGATTCACACAAGTTTCTCCTCAGCTTACCGCCCGACAAGAAAAACCGGATCGGATCCATCTGTCTGTTCCGTCCCGTTCGGAAGGGCTATCATTCGATTAGCCTCGCATAACAATTCAATACAATACAATGCTCCGAAACCACCATGGTCAGACTGTTGCATGAACTCATTCTAGAACAGGTGAATCGCCGCTCCGACGCTGCTGCCATCGTCCATCGGCAAACGGTGCTGGATTATGCCGGACTGGCTCAAGGGATTCAGGCGGTGGCCCACGGGCTACTGATGTTCGGCCTCAAACGAGCGGAACGGATCGCCGTTTATCTGCCCAAACGCCTGGAAACGGTCTTGGCGCTTTTCGGCACGGCCTCAGCCGGAGGGGTATTCGTACCCATCAACCCCCTGCTGAAACCGGAACAGGTCACCTATATTTTGCGCGATTGCAATGTGAGAATTCTGGTCACGGCCCGCGACCGGGCAGACCTGCTCAATCCCTATTTTGCCGAATGTTCCGATCTGCATACCCTGGTGTTGGTGGATGAGGCCGCTCCTCCGCCGAACCGTTATCCCGTGCGGGCCATTGGTTGGCAGACCCTGCTGACTGCCTCCGGCAGTCGCCAGCCCCCGCGCGTCATCGACGTGGACATGGCGGCGATTCTCTACACCTCAGGCAGCACCGGCAAACCCAAGGGTGTGGTCCTCTCACATCGCAATATGCTGACCGGCGCCCAAAGCGTCGTCGAATATCTCAACAACCGGCCCGATGACCGGATCCTCGCGGTGCTACCGTTCAGCTTCGATTATGGCCTTAGCCAACTGACCACCGCTTTTACAGCCGGCGCCTGTGCCGTTCTGATGGATTATCTCCTGCCCCGTGACGTGATCGCCACCGTTGTCCGCGAAAACATCACCGGCTTGGCGGCGGTACCGCCAATGTGGGTGCAGTTGGCACAACTGGACTGGCCAGCGGCGGCGGTCGCAAGTTTGCGTTACATCACCAACTCGGGCGGTGCGATGCCGCGCGCCACCCTGGCGGCCTTACGCCGGCGCTTACCCAACACCACACCGTTTCTGATGTACGGTCTCACCGAAGCGTTTCGATCCACCTATCTGCCTCCCGAAGAAATCGACCGCCGGCCGGATTCCATCGGCAAAGCCATCCCCAGCGTCGAAATCCTGGTCGTGCGCGAGGACGGTACTCCCTGCGCGCCCGGCGAACCGGGTGAACTGGTGCATCGCGGTTCGCTGGTCTCACAAGGCTATTGGAACGATCCGGCCAAGACTGCCGAACGCTTTCGTCCCGTGCCCGGACAGAGCCCTGGCTTGCCGCTGGTTGAAATGGCGGTTTGGTCAGGTGACACGGTGCGCGCCGACGAGGAGGGTTTTCTGTACTTCATCGGCCGCAAGGACGACATGATCAAAACTTCCGGCTATCGGGTCAGTCCCACCGAAATCGAAGAGGTGCTGTACGGTAGCGGTCAAATCGCCGAAGCGGCGGCGCTAGGCGTTCCGCACTCGGTTTTGGGCCAAGCGGTTATCGCCATGATCAAACCGCTGCGGGACGATTTCAACGCGAACGAGCTGATCGCCCACTGCAAGCAACATTTGCCCAATTTCATGATTCCACTGCAAATCATGACCCGTCAGACCGACCTACCGCGCAACGCCAACGGCAAGATCGATCGCAAGGCTCTGTCCGAGGAACTGAGCCACCTTTTTCCCGAGAGCGCTCCATGAAGGCGGGACGGCCTGTCCACCCACCGATGTCACAATTTCCGGTAATCGACGATTGTTTGTGGATCGGCGGCATCCCATTGACTCAACTGGCGGCGCGAGTGGGCGGAACGCCGTTCTACGCCTACGAACGCCGTCTACTGGACAAGCGAGTGGCGCTGCTGCGGGATGCGCTGCCGTCCGCGATCCAACTGCATTACGCCATCAAGGCCAACCCGATGCCGGCGTTGGTTCAACACATGACCACCCGAGTCGATGGCTTCGATGTCGCTTCGCTGGGCGAGATGAAAGTGGCCCTGGACGCAGGGATGGCGCCGGATGCGATCAGCTTCGCGGGTCCCGGCAAGCGACCGGTGGAACTGGCCGCTGCGCTGGCGGCTGGCATCACTGTCAACCTGGAATCGGCCCGTGAACTGGAAACCATCGCTCGCTTGGGACGGGAGCAAGGCCGAACTCCTCGCGTCGCGGTACGGGTCAATCCAGATTTCGAACTCAAGACCGCCGGCATGAAGATGAGCGGCGGCCCCAAGCCGTTCGGTGTGGACGCCGAACAAGTTCCGGCACTGCTGCGGCGCATTGGCGAACTAGGACTCGACTTCCAAGGGTTCCACATCTTCTCCGGATCGCAGAACCTGCGCGCCGAGGCCATCGTCGAGGCGCACGACCGAATCTTCGAACTGGCGCTACGGTTGGCAGCCGCAGCTCGTTCACCCGTACGGTGGCTGAATATCGGCGGCGGTTTCGGCATTCCCTACTTTCCAGGCGACACGCCGCTGGATCTGACACCTATCGCCGCTAACCTGGCGCGTTGGGTGCCGATCATTGGGAAACAGCTGCCGGAAGCACGCACGGTCCTGGAACTTGGCCGCTATCTGGTCGGCGAGGCCGGCATTTACGTCGCGGAGGTGGTAGATAAGAAGGTTTCGCACGGCCACACGTTTCTGATCACCAACGGCGGATTGCACCACCATTTGGCTGCTTCTGGCAATTTTGGCCAGGTGGTGCGCAAAAACTACCCGGTCGTGGTCGGCAATCGGGTGATCGGCACCGAGCGGGAGATCGTGACGGTGGTCGGCCCGCTATGCACACCGCTTGACATCCTCGCCGACCGGATGGAACTCGCCAAGGCCGAGATTGGCGATCTCATCGTGGTCTTTCAGTCCGGCGCCTACGGGCTAACCGCCAGCCCGACAGCGTTTCTCAGCCACCCGCCCTGCCGGGAGGTCTTGGTATAGGACGAGGCAGCGGCCGGGATTATTCTTCGACGATCCGGCGATAGGAGGCAGACGGCCGTGCCAAAAGCGCGGCGCTCTGCTCGGATCGGCGGAGACAGCCGGGGAGACATTTCACCAGATGCGCCAGTGCCGCTTCCCGCAATAGTGCGCCCCTTTGGGTTGGATCGATCTGACCTGGATCGCTCAATGCCGCTGCCGCCCAAGGATAGAGAGGATCGCGGTCGAACCCGCTACCTAGCATGAAGGCCAGCGCGACATAGTTCATGATGCCGGGTTCGGTTGTAATGCCGTAGCGTTTAGCATTTTCATAACCATAGCGGACCAGGTTACGCAACGGCCCCTCCCCGAGCGCCCGGTATTTTTCAGGAGTCAGCATTTGTAACAGCAATAACAGGCGGTGACCGAAGCTGGGAGCAGCCGGCAATCCTTCAAACACTTGGGGTTGGGAGAAAACGACGAGGGTCTGCCGCAAAAATTCATTGCTTGGCCCGACCGCCTTATCCAAAAACAGCATGGCATGACCGTATAACCGCTCAATACGTGCATCAGCGGTTTCTTGCAGCGGCGCATCCTCTTTCGCGGACGCCGCGCCATCCGCTGTTTTCGCCGGCTCCGCTTCCGCCACTCCGGCCCCGGCCGTGCCCTCCGGCGTCGAGGGCGCTGCCTTTTCCGCTTCAACCTCCCGCGCCGCCCAGGGCAATTGCGGATCCTCGTCGAACCCACTGCCCAGCATGAACATCAAGGCGATATAAAGGTAAACGGCACGCTCGGTTCCCAAGCCCCGACTTTCGGCACGTTGCAAGCCATAGCGTAGCGCCCGTTGCAACTGGGCATTGCCCAAGACAGCAGCGTGTTGCGGGAAAAAAGTTTGAAAATGATCCAGTAAGCCTTCTGCAAACCGCTGCGCCGCAACGTGTTCGAATGCCTCCATCTGAGGTTTGCGCATGACCAACATTGCCGACCCTCCAACCGCATACCGACTCGCGACCCGCGCCGCTGCCCTCATCAAGCCCGGATCGAAATCGCTAGGCGGACTTCAAGATCACCTGCTCGCTGCCGAGTCGGCCACCCGCAACCCAATATTTCAGCAAGTTGCCTTCTTCATCCTCGCAAATCAGGCGAGCAATCGGGCCGAACAGCACTTGCAACTCGTCGGCGTCGCAGGTGGGCAAATACACGCGCAACACGCGCGGATCGTAAAAGCGAAAATACAGCGGCTGATAGTCCGGATCATAAGTCAAAACCAGGCTTGACAAATGCTCTCGTATCAGCCGCCAATCAGCCCGGCTGACGACAAAGATACCCTGATGTTTTCCCCAACCTTCCCGGAGCAGCCAATGGGTAACGGGTGATTCCCGCTCCAACGTAATCTGATACGGTGCCACCTTGGCCAGCGCGGGGGTCAGCTCGCCCCGATAGAGGCAGACCGGATCTACCTGGTATTCCCTAAACTTCTCTGGCAAATCGAGGACGGCCGCACCATCCAGCACTGCATAAACCCGCGTACCAGCATCCGCGAAGAGGTGTCGGGATACGATCTCGGCCGGGTTTGGAGCAACCTTTGGAGCAACCATTGTGTCAACCCAAGAAAACCACGGTCAGATTTCCCCAAGCCCTTGCGCTTACGATTTAGGCTTAGATTTAGCCGCGGTTTGCGGCGGCTTGTAAAACGGCTTGCCGCTATCGGCGGCATTCTGCGCGGTTTGCGCTTGCTGATCTTGTGCCTCATCTCGCGCCCGCTGGGCAGCGGTAGGAGGCAGCGTCGCGGACGGTCCAGACGTCGGCGATCCCGGTGAAGCGCCCGCCCCATTATCCGGACCATCACCCGTCGCTTCGAAATCGCTGACGGTCGCCGAGCTCAAGCTCTGCGCATCCTGCCCGGCCGGGCTCTGGGCTTGGGTATCGCTCACCTGGCCGGATTCGGCATTGGCCGCTTCTTTCGGATCCTTGGGCGCGTCCGGTGGTGATGGTGATGCCGGCGAGCAGCCAGCACCGGAACCCGCCGCACCACCGCTGTTGATCATCACCATCGTGCCTTGGATAAAAACGCCGGCCGGATTAATGTTGACGAAGTTGCCACCGACCTTGATAGTCAACGAGGCGCCCGCCTCGATCACCACGTTCATGCCGCCTTTGAGATGAATCTCCATCCCGGCATCCACGGCGTGCTTCATACCAACCTTCTGTTGCAAATCCATGCCCGCATCCACCGAAATGGTGCCGCCCGCCTTGATGTTCTGCCGGCTACCGACTTTCAGGTGCTGGTCGCCCCCGATCTCCTCCTTTTGATCGCCACCCACTTTCAACGACGCCGAGCCACCCACCTTTTCCTTCTGATCGCTGTTGACGGTCAGATGCTTGCTGGCTTCCACCTTTTCGATTTGATCGGATTTGACGATCAAGTGCCGCTCGTTGCCGATCCACTCGAAAGCATCCAGCTTGACCCGGATGTCCTCATTGCGCTCGGCGTGAATGAACATCTGTTCGGTGCCCTTGGTATCGTCGAGACGGATCTCGTTAAAGCCGGCGCCGCCCTTGCTGGAGTTGCTTTTCAGGGTGGACGTCGTGGCCTTGTCCGGTAAGCTGTAAGGCGGCATGTTGATGCCGTTATAGACGCGACCGGTGATAATCGGCTGATCGGGATCGCCCTCCAGAAAATCGACGATGACTTCCTGGCCGATGCGCGGGATGTTCATCGCGCCCCACTGCTTGCCCGCCCACAGTTGGGATACTCGAATCCAGCAGGAACTGTTTTCGTTCGACAGGCCATAGCGATCCCAATGGAACTGGCATTTCACTCGTACCGTACTGATCAGTATAAATTTCCTCGCCGGCCGGACCGACCACGATGGCGGTCTGCGGCCCTTGCACCACCGGCTTGGGAGTCATGCGCGGCGCCCGATACTGCTGTTCGGCATCGATCGCGGTAATTTCCCCCTGATACAGTTTTCCGGCCATGCCGGAGCCCGCATGGGTCTGGTATTCGTCCGATTCCAAATGGTGAACAGCCGATACGATGAGGTATTTGCGATTCTGCTCCTCGCGCGGGCAACCGCTCAGGCTAAACAAATAACCGGCCGCCAGGCCGGCAGCATTGCCGCGACCCAAGGCGACTTCCTGCTGAGCCAGGAATTCCTCCAGTCGAATCTTGGAATAGTTGTCGCCATCGCCCGGTTGCGTGTATTCGCCCGGATAGTCGTACATCTTGAAGTTTGACAGGGCGTGGGATTTAGGGCGGGTCAGCACGGCGCGCAGCGATTTTCGCGGGGCGGTGAAATCGTAATCGTTTAGAACGTAGGTACCCGGCTGCACGCTTTGGTCGATCAACCACTCCGACAGATGATCTCGCTCGCGATGATCGTGCATGTCCGGTGGGAAATAGGGCACCGTTTCGTATTTCGGGAACTCTCCGTGGGAGCCGACACCGTCGGCCAGCACCAATATATGTTTGCCTTCCTCGTGCGTAAAGTAATAGTACATGCCCTCCTGTTCCATCAGTCGGCTGACAAAGTTGCAATCGGTTTCCCGGTATTGAACGCAATATTCCCATTGGCGATAACTACCATTCAACGCATCCTTGAAATCCGTCAGGCCCTGCTCGCGAAAAATTTCCTTGATGATGTCGGGAACGGTTTTGTTTTGAAAAATCCGACAATCGGACGTGCGAGTCAGAAACCACAACCATGGGCTCAGTTCGGCTCGATATACGCCGAACCGCGGACCACGGGTTCCTTCGTAGCTGAAGCGGGTAACCAGTCCGTTGAAATAACGAACTCCCTGCTGGTAGGGTAGCTGTAGGCGAACCGTCATATTCGTACCGAGGACATCCTTCAGCTGAATATTGGTTTTCTCGCTAAACAGCTGTAGCTGACACTCGAACAGTTGGCTCAGTTGCTCCTTGACTGTCATGCGCCCGAACAAAAAGACATCCTCGCCCAAGACGCTGTTGACAGCGATCATTCGATGTTTCTGGGTGGTGGCCATGTTTCCAGAACTCCGCATCCCCGCTGCCAAGGGCAGCCCAGGAGTCAAGTTTAGCAGCAATCCACCGCAAAAAAGGAGGCCGCCAAACCAGTCAACCTTACCGAATCACACTAGACTTTGAGTATCCCCAACCGCTCAGGAGACCCTAATTCATGCCTGGTCGAATGGAATTTCAATTTACCCTTCCCAAGTCGGCTTCGACTCCCATCCGCTCCGATCCAGATGCGCCTCTCCGCATCTTGGTCATGGCCGACTTCAGCGGCGGCTATCGGGAAACCTCCACTTCCCTGGTGGATTTGGCCGATCGATCGCTCTGGCGGGTAGATATTGACAACCTCGACGCAATCATGGCTCGGCTGGCGCCCAAGATACGTCTACCGCCAAACGCCGCAACCGGTGGCGCGGCCACCGTGATCAGCTTCGCGCAACTCGACGACTTTCATCCCGACGCGCTCTATCGGCGTCTGGAACTTTTTCAAGCATTACGCCGCCTCCGTGCTCGCCTGCTCAACCCGGCCAGCTTTGCGCAGGCCGTTGCGGAACTCAGCCCGACACCCTCGCCGGAATCGAGACGAGACGAGCCGAGATCCATGGGGGACGGCGATGCCGGAACGTTCGAACAGTTGCTGGGACGGGCACCCCATCAGCCGGCGGCACGACCGACCGATCCGGGCACCACCGCCATCAACGCGATATTGAAAACCATCGTCCAGTCTCACATCGTGCATACCGATCCGCGACAATCCGCTTGGATAACCGCCATGGACACGGCAATCAGCGAGCAATTGCGAGCAATCCTGCATCACCCCACGTTTCAGGCGCTGGAAGCCACTTGGCGCAGCGTCCACGACCTGATCGCCAATCTCGATAGCGATACGGTACACGTCGAATTGCTTGATGTGACGCGGGGCGAATTGCTGGCGGACCTGCGCGCGGCAGCCGGCGATCCAAAAGCCACCGGACTCTACACCTTGCTAATCGATCACGGCGTTCACCTGTGCGATGGTCAACCCTGGTCCCTGCTGATCGGCGACTACCACTTCGGCGCCACGCCCGAGGATATCGCCTTGCTGGCCAATTTAGGCACTTTGGCGGCCTATGCCGGCGGCCCCTTCTTGGCAGCCGCTTCACCGAGCGCACTGGGTTGTGCATCGCCATCCGCCTTGGCGGATCCAAACTCGTGGCCGCCGTTGTCGGTCGAGGATCAGGAAAATTGGCGGATGCTGCGGGCCAGTGCGGTAGCGCCCTGGCTGGGCTTGGCGGTACCAGATATCTTGCTGCGGTTACCTTACGGTCAAAAAACCGATCCCGTTGAACAGCTCGCTTTTGAGGAAATGCCAGGAGGCCGTGATCCCGACGCTTATCTCTGGGGCAATCCGGCCTTTGTCTGCGCACGGTTGATCGCGGCGGCCTTCCTCGAAAATCGTTGGGAGGGCGGCCTTGGCGCCATCCTCGACCTGGGTGACCTACCCGCCCACATTTATGAGGAATCCGGGGAGCGCGTGATGCAACCGGCGACTGCAATCCTGCTGGGCGAACGGGCGCTACAAGGCATTTTGGCTCGCGGCGTGATGCCGATATTAGGTCATCGCCAACGCAATGCCGTGCGGTTGGCACGATTCCAGTCTCTGGCCGATCCGCCAACGGCATTGGCCGGTCCATGGGAACCTTGACCTACACAAGCCTCACTGGAACTCGCGGCCTCCCCAGCACAAAGGCGACAACTGACTCTGAAGCGGTGGGGAAAACAGTGTAAGGCATTGGGAGGACAGGTGGAAATTCAATACAGCGGTTGTTCCTGCGTGTCGGGTTCAACCGGTGGTTTTTCATCGATGAGTCGATCAATTTTATCGTCCGCAAGCTTATCATCCATGGACCGATCATCCATGCGTCGCATCACGTCAGCGAGTTGCCGCCTTAAAACCCGCACCGCCGGCTCCAATTGCAAGATGCGCCGTTCCATTCGCTCCAACTGGGCATCCTGCCACTCCGGGTGCTGCAATAGGCTTTCCATCGCTTCTTCCAATTCAATCAGTCGTTGTTCCATTGCATGACTCACTCGCAACAACGAACGACTGCCGCCACCGGTTCCCTGGGCAAGGCCTTCTCGACTTTGATTCAACTCTTGACCAACTGCTTCCACCGCTACCGAGGAAAGTTCTCTCAATTCCTCTAGAAAACCGTATAACAATAACCGGTCGCAAAAAACATTAATCAGGCGCGGAATCCCTTGGGTAAATCGATAGATGGCCGGATGCGCGTCTTCGGAAAAAGTTGGTAGCCATCCCTCCCAACCGACCACTCGCAAACGGTGTTCGATATAATCACGGGTTTCGATCTGGCTGAGCGGAGCGAGGTGACTGGAAGCAATCACGCGCTGCCGCAATTGCTCCATACCCGGTTCTTGCAGGGTATGGCGAAATTCCTCCTGACCCAACAGAAAACTCTGCAACAACGGCGTCTCGTCACTCTGAAAATTCGAAAGCATCCGTAATTCTTCAAGCGATCTAGGCGGCAGATTCTGCGCCTCGTCCACCACCAGCAGGACGCGACGCCCATGGCGAGCGTGGCCGCGTAGAAAATCCTCAAAATGTCTGAGCAACGCCGCCTTCCCAACTTCCTCATAAGGCAAGCCAAAAGCGGCCACTACACTGCGTAGCAACTCATCGGCTTCCAACTGCGTTGTCACCAACTGGGCAGCGATAACCTGATTAGGATCAAGTTCTTGAAACAGGCTTTTCACCAAAGTCGTTTTGCCCGTGCCAATTCCGCCAGTAATCACGATGAATCCCTCACCCTGGCTCAATCCATATCGCAAATACGCTAACGCTCTGGAATGTCCACGGCTCCCGAAAAAAAACTGGGGGTCGGGGCTTAATTGGAAAGGCTTGGCACTAAAACCATAATAATCAGTATACATAAGATAGTTTAGAACTTCATGTTAAACCGAACGTTAAGTCGATTTTCGCGAAACTCTTGTTCGGTAGAATTCGAGTTATTCTGGTAGAGGCGGTAACTAACTAAACCACCAAAATCGGGAGTAAACACTCGCGCCAGTCCAATCACTGATACCCAGTAATCGTTTTGCTGGTTTTCACCCGATTGGTTCTCACCCAGGTCATCATGCTCCCAGCCTGTCCCGAGGAAAGAAGCAGTACGCGGTGCGAACCGCCATGTCCATAGCGCGCCGGCACCGTAAGTATTTTCTTGAGATACAGCATCTTGGTTCTCTCGGTTCTCGTTGAATGCGCTAACCGATAACCCAGTAGGACCATGCCGATAGGTTACACTGCCATCAAAGCGCTTACGTCGAAAATTCTGATTAGTCAAGCCAAATGGTCCCTCGGAAACCACAGGTTGGTTCTGCTCATCGGGGGACTGCAATTGACCATCGCCACCGGAGCCAAGCACACTACGACCAAGCAGTTGCTGCTCGTTGGTCACTTCATCCGTATAACGGGCCGACCAAGTGGTGTTAGCGGTTCGGTGACCGAAGGAGCCTTCCCAATGCACGCCCGGATCGACGCCCACACTCTGATCGCGGCGACTGATCTGCAAATGAGTGCGAAGGGACGGATTCCAGTGTAAAGCTATTTCGTTGACGTCCGAACCATACAATCCCTTCAATTCCATGAAGCGGCTAGGTGACCAAATCGCGCCCAACCCCCAGTATCCACCATTACGGCTATTCTCGAAATCAGTAACTTGGTTATCTTCGTAGCCGGCCTCTGCTAAAAGAGACCAGTGATTATTCAATCGATAAGTGAGTTCACCGGTCAGATTTTCTTGGCGATCATCGCCATTATCTGCAGTGTTATTATTCGTTAAATTATCTTGTTTTTGCTGTTGATAGAAATAACCAATATTCCATTTTAATGTACTGAATTGACGACCACTAGCAAGCTTAAAATCAATAGTATTGATCTGACTATCGGAATTGTCTGATTACGACTTGCTGCCCCTCTTGCTGATTATCAATTCCATTCTGCTCATCATAAAAAATATCGTCATAACGATAGCGTAGTAACACCTTTACCCAACCGCCAATATCCTGTTGCCAGTAGGGGCTAACGCCAAAACGATAAGCAGTCGTCTGATTATCAGTCAGTGCTATGTTGCTGAAAATGCCAATCGGATTAAACAATTCCGCAGCACCTGGCAACCCCAAATCGAAATTATTGAAAAACGACAAGCTGGAAGGTATGTCCACCGGTCGCCCCTAAATTACCAGTATCAGTTCGACTACTAGAGTTAATCGGTACTTGAGAAATCGAGCCATAAGCATCTAAAAAGAAATTTTTCTGAAAAATTTCGGCAGTCCCAAACGCTTGCAGTTGATTATTGATCTTGTTCGCATCACCATTATTGGTGTACAATAATCCTTGTGCGGTGTAATCTAAGCGGAGATCAAGACGTCCACCATGCTTTCGCACCGAAATGCCTGGATCCACTTGAAAAACCAAGTCATCCTCAGTCTGTCCGTCAGGCATCAGCTGAATATTATCGGAGTAGGTAGCGCCAACGCTAATTCTGGGAGTCACTCTCCATTCCCCCAAGCCGAAATTCGTCTCCTGCGCCCAGTTTACCGAGCCACCCCCTAGCATCAACGCTCCAAGTATAAACGACCAGAACGATCCCAGATTCCAATATTGCTTTCTAGCTTGTTCACGGCTTTTAAATTTCATACGTACCATCCCAACCTCCCTTAAGGCAGCGGCAACACTGTTTATCGTTCCTGAAAATTCTCGCCGCTGTTAGGAGAGTAATGATACCCATAGCCATAGCCGGAACGATCGGAAGCGAAAAAATCGCGTGTTTTATTCAACACGAACCCAATGATTTGATCAGGGGCAAGCATGGCCAACGCTTCCTTAACTTGGGATTGAGCGGTCCTTCCAGCCTCCACCACCATAACCACTTGCCCCATGAGACCCGTTAAAATGCTAGCTTCAGTTGTAGCCAGCAGGGGCGGCGCATCAAAAATAATGATACGGTCGGGATATCGCTGGCTCATTTCACCCGTCAATCGGCGCATGTTATCGCTGGCTAACAATTCTGACGATAAATGATGCGCGCTCCCAGCAGACAAAACAGTCAAACCTGGTATGTTGGTGCTCATCAATACGTCAGCCAACTCCAGTTGATCATCGATTAAAAAGTCCACCAAACCACGCTCGGCCTTCAAATCCCAGCATTTTCTCCACGGAAGGCCTCAGGACATCGGCATCCACCAACAATACCGTACGATCCCTTTCGGCAGCGATACTCAAGGCCAGATTACAGGCAGTAAAGGTTTTTCCTTCACCAGGACGAGCACTAGTTACTACTATCAAATTTGCATGTTTTACGAGGGTTGCTCCCCTGCCATCAATATTCATAAGCAAGGAACGCTTAATATGACGATACTCTTCTTTTATTCGGCTGCGTTGGGCATCTACCACCAATAAACCGGCAGAGCGAATCCATTCCATATCCAAGGTAATTGACTGCTGAGTACGCTTGTTGGTCGTTGTTTCAGCAGTCCGGACAATAGCTGGGGCGATTGCTACACTGGTTGCTCTTTCGATAATATCACTATTTTTTGTTGTATTTTTTGATAGATTAGGCTGCGCTGCAGTCGAAGGTAACTCAGAACTTAGCGATCTGCCAAACATAGCTTTCTCGATACTATCCATCATCACACTCCCAAAAACTAGACCCCAAATTCATAGATATCCAACTCTCTCCACGATCATCAAACCGGCATATATCAATACTAGCATCCCGCCAAGACCCGCATAGATAACTGTCATTTTGCGTTCCCTGCGTAAGGCCGCCTGAGAAAGGACCGCACTAACGCTGCCAAATACTGGAATATCAGCAACCTGCATGAGGCTGCGTCGACTGTCGAAAGTTGGCCAAAACTGAGAGATCAAAAATGCCAGCCCTACTCCTATGCCCAAGCCGGCAACTAACACTACAGATGTCAATATTAATCGCGTGGGTTTAGGTTTCAAGGGTATTCGGGGAGGATCCACAACCTTATAACGGACTTCCTGCTTAGATTCTTCAGCCTGCTCAGACAATCTAAGTGCTTCTCGGCGAGATATCAACTCTTCATGTTTTTTCTTATTGACATCGTAGTCCCGATTTAAAGCAGCTAGGTCGGCTTCAACTTGAGGAAGAATATTAACTTCATCCTGTAATTCTTTATACCGCTTTTTATATTCACTCATCCGTACTTGCAGCGAGGCGATATTAGCTTCTTCTTCGGCAAGCTTAACTTTTATCTCATCAATAAAAGAATAACTTCTGGGGCCATGCGCATTAATATTGGCGCTATTTCTAGAAAGGCCAGCCGTGTATTGAGAACGCTCTTGTGCACGCTGTCTTTTAAGATCAGCTATGGTTTGACGTAAGATTCCCACGTCCGGATGCCTATCAGTGTATTGGATCAGTAATTCATCGAGTTTCTTTTCAAGATCTTGGATACGGTTGTCTATAGGTAAAACAACCGTTTTCTCACCATCACTCTTCAGCTGTTGCTGCAGAGAAGTATCAAGCTGTTGCTGTAAGGCATTGCGGCGATTTTCCGCCTGTGCTAATTCCAATCGAACTGCTTCTAAGTCGGAGGCCGCTTGGTGTATACGGGCATAGTAATTTTGCCCTTCCGAAGGCAATCGACCAGCATTTTTTATTTTAAAATCCTTAAGGAGAGTTTCTGCCTCAAGCAATCGATATTCATATTGATTGATTTGTTCTTCCAAAAATTGGAGAGCTGTGTTGGTACTTAGTTGAGTATTACCAACCAAATTTTTCTCAAAAATTTCTAATACAGTTTCAACCATTTTCTTAGCTAGTTGTGGCTCAGGAGCCACGTATGTAATTGTATATAAATCTGTGCCACTTTTAACGAAGTTAAGTTTGTCTTTCAAGAGATTCAGCAGTCTTTCCAACCCTTGCGAATCTTTAGCTTGCTTATCTAAGCCAGTTAACTGAGCAATTTTCTCCAAATTTGGACGGCTGAACAATGTTCGAGAAATCATTTCAACTTGAGCGCTTGGATTGAGATCAACCGTTAAACCTTGTAATACTGGACGAAGGATAGTCTGGGTATCCACAAATACTCGCGCTGAAGCCTCATATTGCTTTGGTAAAATACAGACAATAATCCAACCAATCACGCACACTAGCCATGCACAACCCATTGCATACCAGCGATTGCGCCAAATCCCCCGCAAATAACCGAGCAACTGTTCGATAATATCATTCATGTTTGCGCTCTTCTTACTAGGAACGCCGGTCTGCTTAAAACAAAGACTCGGGAATAATCAGAATATCGCCGGGTAACATATCCACGTTTGCGGTAATATCTCCGTTCAGTAGATCATCCAAGCGGACTTCATATTCCTGCTGCTTACCGTCCACCACTCGAACCAGTCTGGTCTTATTGCCGGCGGCGAACTCGTTCAAGCCACCGACCGCAATCATTACGTCCAGCAAGGTCATTTTATGCCGGTAGGCGATCGCTCGCGCTTGCGGACCACTCCCTCCACCAGCTTGAGCTGCTCCCTCCACTAGCCTGCGACCCGGATATCTGACCAATCACGCGGATTTGCTCGCTATAGGGTCCAATTCCACCTGCGACAATCACCGTGACAATAGGTTGGCGGATGTAAGTTTCCAGCGCTTTTTCCAGATCGCGAGCCAGCTGGTTGGGGGTTTTGCCACTAGCCTGTAAGTCTTCTACCAGTGGAGTCGTAATCTTGCCGTCCGGACGGACAGTAACCGTCTGTGAAACCTCGGGATTTCGCCAGACGAAAATCTGCAGTTGGTCTCCTGGTCCTATCTGGTAGCTATAGGTCTCCGGCGAAGACGTTTGGGATGCATAATTAGTTGACGGTGGCAAACCACCCAGTGGTTTAGCACAGGCTCCAAGCAAGAGGATAACCACCGTTGATACTCCACCGATGACCCATCTAACGAACCAATCACGCTTTTGCATTTAACACAACCCCCAATATTGTTGGATATTCCAGATACGAACATAACTTTCCAACAGATCCCAACTTGATCCAGCCCGCTAGTTCGTCGGTGCGAGTTGACAAACTTCGGGTTCTCGGCGCGAGCGCCGTCGGAATCCTCGTTCGAATGTCACTGCGCGGGGCCACCCCCTACAGGATGACGCTCAACTCGTGCCCCGATATATCTTACTGACACACCAAACCAATAGATCCCTAAGAACGCCAAAACCGGATCATCTGATCGCCCGCACTAACAAATATTATTCCCACAATGGGTCACAAAAATTCAAGCCTCAGAGCCACATTCATCAGGTTTAGTTCTGTCAATCGATACCACGTTGCCGCCGCGCCTCGAACAAAAAAACTCCTGTCGCCACGGACACGTTCAAACTTTCGACTCCACCCTCAACCATCGGAATCCGCGCCAGCCGGTCGCAGAGCTCGCGGGTCAGGCGTCGCAAGCCTTTCTCCTCCGCACCCAGTACGATAGCAGTCGGCAGCGTGAAATCCACTCGGTAAAGATTGTCCTCCGCCTCCCCCACCGCACCGACGATCCAGACTCCCTGTTCCTGCAACCAGCGCAACGTCCGCGCCAGATTAGTCACGGACACGAACGGCACAATTTCCGCCGCGCCACTGGCCACCTTACGTACCGTCGCATTCAAACCAGCCGCCCGGTCGACAGGCGCGATCACCGCCTGAACGCCCGCCGCCGCCGCGCTACGCAGACAAGCACCCAGATTGTGCGGGTCTTGCACTCCATCTAACACCAGCAGCAGTGCCGGCCCGATCGCCGCCGCCAGCAACGCCGGCAAATCGGCCTCGCCATAAGCCCGTTGCTGAGCCACCAATTGGGCCAGTATGCCCTGATGACGGACACCGCCGCTTAACCGATCCAGCTCTGACCGGTCTGCTTGTCGAATCGGTACCCCTCGGCTGGCCGCCTCGTCTAGCAATACTTGTATTCGCGCATCCCGTCGCTGGCGCTCCACCCACAAACCGCGCAACTGCCCCGGCTCGTACCTTAGCGCCGCTGCCACAGCATGCAGGCCATGAATCCACTCTTCCGCCACCAACTTTAGCCCTTTCTACGCTGGCCGCGATTCCAGCGATTGCGACGGCCGTTTTCGCGGCGCTCGCTCTCGACCAGCTCGAAATCGAGCTTGCGCTCGTCCAAATCGACTCTCACCACCCGCACTCGCAAGCCATCACCTAAACGGTAGACCTGACCGGAGCGTTCGCCGCGCAAACGATGGCCAACCGGATCGAAATGATAGTAATCGTTGCGCAGGGCCGTCACATGCACCAAGCCCTCAACGTAAACTCCGTTCAGTTCCACGAACAGCCCGAAACCGGTCACGGCGGTGATGATACCGTCGTAGATCTGGCCGATCTTGTCGAGCATGAATTCGCACTTTAGCCATTCTACTGCGTCGCGCACGGCTTCGTCGGCCCGCCGCTCGGTCATTGAGCAATGTTCGCCCAGGCTGACCAGATCAGCATGGCTATAAGGGCAATCAGCCGCTTTACCCCCGTTCAGCACATGACGAATAGCGCGATGCACCTGAAGATCGGGATAGCGGCGAATCGGCGAGGTAAAGTGCGCATACGCCTCTAGCGCCAGGCCGAAATGGCCGACATTGCTGGGACTGTAGACCGCTTGAGCCAGCGAACGCAACATCACTGTCTGGATCAGATGCGCGTCGGGCCGATCACAGATCCGATCCAAGAGACGGGTGTAATCGAGCGGTGATGGCTTGTCGCCCCCGCTCAAACCCAAACCCAGCTCGCCCAAAAACGCCCGCAACTTATTCAGTCGATCTTCGGTTGGCCCCTCGTGAACGCGATACAAGCCCGGTACTTTATGGCGTTGCAAAAACCGCGCCGCCGCCACGTTAGCCGAAATCATGCATTCTTCGATCAGGCGATGGGCGTCGTTACGCTCGGTCGGCAAAATTCGTTCAATTTTGCGATCCGCGCCATACTCGATCACAGTCTCCTGGGTATCGAAATCCATCGCGCCGCGTTGTTCCCGAGTCGCTCTTAGGATTTGGTAAAGCTCGTGCAACCGATCCAGATGGGGGACCAGTTCCGCATATTCGGCCCGGACCCGTGGATCGCGGTCGGCGACGATGGCGGCCACGGTGTCATAAGTCAGACGGGCGTGAGAGCGCATCACCGCCTCGGCAAATCGTGAGCGGACGATACGGCCCTGAGCGTTGAGTGTCATTTCGCAGACCATGCACAACCGGTCCACTTCGGGATTCAGCGAGCATAGACCATTGGATAAGGCTTCCGGCAACATCGGTATGGCTCGATCCGGGAAATACACCGAATTGCCCCGCTTGCGCGCTTCCTGATCCAGTGCCGTGCCGGGTCGCACATACCACGATACGTCGGCGATGGCTACCAGCAAGCGCCAATTGGCTCCGCGCCGCTCGCAGTAAACCGCATCGTCGAAGTCGCGGGCCGTGATGCCGTCGATCGTCACCAACGGCGTGGCACGCAAATCCCAGCGTCCTTCCTTGGCAGCGTCCGGCACCACCCCACCGTGGCGATCGGCTTCCCCCATGACTGTTGCCGACCATTCCACCGGAATACCGTGACTGGCGATGGCGATGCGTACTTCCATGCCGGGCGCCATATGCTCGCCCAGCACTTCCTTGACTCGACCGAGCGGCCGGCTTTGTGAGCTGGGTTGCTCGATCAGTTCGGCGATGACGATCTGGCCAGCACGGGCCTCGCCACGACCATCGGCCGGCACCATGATGTCCTGATTGATGCGCTTGTTGTCGGGAACGATGAAATAGGCGCCACGCTCTTCGCAGAAGCGCCCCACTACCGTTTCGGTATTGCGCTCCAATACTTCGACAATCGCGCCTTCACGCCGCCCCCGGTAATCGACTCCAATCATCCGCGCCACTGCCCGATCACCGTGCAGCAACTTACGCATCTGCCGAGGCGACAGAAACAGGTTATCGCCACCCTCGTCGGGAATCAGGAAACCATGACCCTCGGGGTGCCCAATCACTCGACCGGTCACCAGATTCATCTTGGCGACCGGCCCGTAACCCTCGCGACGGTTGCGGATCAATTGCCCGTCCCGCTCCATCGCTCGTAGGCGGCGAGCCAAGGCATCGACTTCCGAGCCGTCGTCCAGTCGCCACTCGGCACACAGTTCCGCCAAGGTCAGCGGCATACCCCGCTCTTCCAGATATTGCAAAATAAATTCCCGACTCGGCGCGGGATGGCCGTATTTTTCCCGTTCCCGCGCGACGAAAGGGTCGAGCTGACACCAGGAACCACGTTTTTTTGAGGTCATGAAAAGGCTTCTAAAGGTTACAACACAATGAAGGGGAACGATTGACAGGCCGGAAGGCAATCCGTATAGTGCGCATCCGTCGTCGCCGCAGCCGGCGCGATAGCCACCACAGCCGAAGTGGCGGAATTGGTAGACGCGCTAGGTTCAGGTCTTAGTTGGGGTAACCCAGTGGAGGTTCAAGTCCTCTCTTCGGCACCAGATTACAAGAAGGCTCGGCCCAAAGCCGGGCCTTCTTTGTTTTCTCCTCCTCAAGCCGAGAACGGATTCCGCAGCACGATCGTATCGGCCCGATCCGGACCGGTGGAAATGGCATCGACGGGAGTGCCCGTCAATTCCTCGATCCGCCGCAGATAGTCCCGCGCGGCGACAGGCAAATCCTCGTAGCAGCGCACCCCCGTCGTGGGCTCCTGCCAACCCGGCATCTCCTCGTAGATCGGCTCGCAAGCGGCCAACGCTTCTGCACCCACGGGCGCATTGTCCAGCCGCTCCGACCCACGCCGATAGCCCGCGCAGAGCCGGATACGCTCCAGACCGTCCAACACGTCCAGCTTAGTCACGCACAACCCGGAAACGCTGTTGTTCACGATGGATCGGCGCAGCACCACGGCATCGAACCAGCCGCAGCGCCGCCGCCGGCCAGTAGTCGAACCGAACTCGTGGCCGCGCTCGACCAGATAGTCACCGGTCTGGTCGAACAGCTCGGTCGGAAACGGTCCGGCGCCAACCCGAGTGGTGTACGCTTTGGTGATACCCAGCACATAGTCCAGATAACGCGGCCCCAGCCCGGTCCCGGTAGCAGCACCGCCAGCGGTGGTGTTGGAAGAGGTGACATAGGGGTAGGTACCGTGGTCGATATCCAGCAATGCGCCCTGCGCACCTTCGAACAGCATGTTATCGCCGCGCCGTTGGTGCGTATCCAGCAGCGCGGTGATATCCGCCACCAGCGGCCGCAAGCGCTCGGCCATGGTCAGCGCTTCGTCGAGCGTTTTCTTAAAATCGACAGCTTCAGTCTGGAAGTAGTGCTGCAACACAAAATTGTGGAAATCCAGCACCTCACCTAGTTTGGCCGCAAAACGTTCCCGATCGAACAGATCAGCCAGCCGCACCGCTCGCCGCGCAACCTTATCTTCGTAGGCCGGCCCGATACCACGCCCGGTAGTACCGATGGCCCGCTCGCCGCGGGACTTCTCGCGGGCGAGGTCCAGCGCGATATGGTAGGGCAGGATCAACGGACAGGCTTCGCTGATCCGCAACCGCCCCATCACCTCCACACCTCGGCGCTCTAAGTTGTCGATTTCAGCCAATAGCGCGGCTGGAGACAACACCACCCCGTTACCGATCAGACAATCAACGCCTTCGCGCAAAATGCCGGAGGGGATCAGGTGTAGCACAGTCTTTTGGCCGTCGATGACCAAGGTATGCCCCGCGTTGTGCCCGCCCTGAAACCGCACCACCGCCGCCGCGTTTTCGGTAAGCAGGTCCACCACTTTACCCTTGCCTTCGTCGCCCCATTGAGCGCCGATGACGACCACGTTCTTGCCCATGTCAGCTTCCTGTCAGTCGCTCAGTTTATTCTGCCTGCATTTCAATGGGCGATTCGGACCACGGAATCACCCGCCATTCCCCATCCCGCCATACGATCTCTCGGTTGCAGCCCAACGCCCGCGGCGACTCCGTAGTACCCGGTAACGCCCGTACGACCCGTTCCCCCCGGTCGCGTAACGCCGCCACTGCTCGCTCCAAGGTCATGTCTCCCATCACTGGCGCGTGGATTCCCGTAATCGCCGCCTCCGGCAGGGTACTCAGTCGCAACAACGTCGCCAGATCGGTGCTAAACCCCGTCGCCGGCCGGGCTCGACCGAATACCTGGCCGATTTCATCGTAACGTCCGCCCTGCGCCACCGCTTGGCCCTGCCCCGGCACATATGCGGCAAACACCACGCCGGTGTGGTAACGGTAGCCTCGCAATTCGGCCAGATCGACGTGAATCGGCAGTTCCGGCCATTGTTCTCGCAGCGCCTCGATCAGGTGTCGCAACGTTCCCAGCGCCTCGCTAATCCGCTCGCCACTTCCGTTTAACGTCGCCTCGGCTTCATCCAATATGTCCGGGTCGCCGTTTAACTCAGCCAGCGCCATTAACCAGCGATCGGACGGTGTCGGCGGCGCCCAAGCGGCCAACTGCTGGCGAATCTCGGGCAGCGCCTTGCGTTGCAGCGCCTCGAATAGCAGGACTTCTCGTTCCAAATCCAGCCCGGCCTGAGCGACTAGCTCTCGGAAAATGGCTACATGCCCCAAATCCAGATGCACCTCGCCGAGTTCCGCCGCCGCTAGGGTTTTCAACATCAGGGTTAGAACTTCGAGATCGCTTTCATAGCCACGATGCCCGTACAACTCCACCCCCGCCTGATAGGGGCTACGGGAGCCGCCAAACCCGTCGGCACGCGTTCGAAGTACCGTCCCCATGTAACACAGCCGCACCGGCCCATCACGTTTGAGCAAATGGGTGTCGATCCGGGCCACCTGCGGGGTCATATCGGCGCGCACCCCCATCATCCGACCGCTCAATTGATCGGTCAACTTGAACGTCTGGAGATCAAGATCGTTGCCGGTGCCAATCAACAGCGATTCCAAAAACTCGATCAGCGGCGGAACGACCAAGTCGTAGCCCCAGCTTTCATACAGATCGAGCAAATCGCGCCGTAACCGCTCCAATCGGCGGGCGGCCGGCGGCAAAATTTCCTCGATACCTTCAGGTAACAACCAAAGATCTTCCGACATCACGGCGGGCCGATGAGAAAAAGGAGGTCCATAGATGGAGAGGTTGAAGATTGATTTCAGCGAAAAAAGTACAACACCAGCAACCCCGACAACATGCTGGCCAATCCAACGAACCGCAGCGGACGGTCCTCCAATTGGGCCATTCGCAACAGATTGCGGCGCAAGACGGTGGGGCTCAGAAACGGCAAAATCCCCTCCAGTACCAACATCAAGCCAAACGCCGCCAGCAATTCATCCCACACAGCGGCCTCCAGCAACCGGCACCGAAGAGTGGCCCACTCGATGGCTTACGGCAATCGTCATTGCGACTTGTTGAAATAACGGAAAAACTGGGAATTTGGCTGTAAAACCAGCACGTCATCCTTGTTGCCAAAACTCTGTCGGTAGGCCATCAAGCTTCGATGGAAGCTATAAAAATCCGAATCCTTGCCGTAAGCCTGGGCGTAGATATCCGCAGCCTGGGCATCGCCCTCGCCGCGCTGCCGCTCGGCGTCGCGATAAGCTTCAGCCAACAGCACCGTGCCCTGGCGGTCGGCATCAGCGCGGATGCGCTCGGCGGCCTCGCCACCTCGGGAACGAAAATCCTTTGCCACCCGTAACCGCTCGGCCTTCATGCGACTGAACACCGAACTGCTGACATCGTCCGGCAGGTTGATGCGTTTGATTCGCACGTCCACGGCGGCGATACCCAGTTGGGTAGCCTGCTCCCGCAGCAAGCGGCCGAGGGTTTCCATGATCTGGTCGCGGTCACCCGACACCACTTCCTGAATGGTACGCTTGCTGAATTCGCTGCGCAGGCTGTCCTTGACGATCTGATCGAGCCGGACATTGGCTTGCGCGGGATCGCCGCCCACCGTGGTGTAGAACAAACGCACGTCATCGACTCGCCACATCGCGAAGGAATCGACAATGACATTCTTCTTCTCGGCGGTTAAAAACCGCTCCGGTTCGGTGTCCAAGGTCTGCAAGCGGCGGTCAAATTTGCGCACGTTGTTGATCAGCGGCCATTTCCAGTGAAGACCCGGCCTGTAGTTAGCCTCGATAATTTCGCCCAACTGGAAACGAATGGCGGTTTGAGTTTCATCCACGGTGAACAGGGACATCGCCAGTATCACCACCACCCCAACAGCGGCGCCCAGTACAGCATTACGGGACACGGATAAGGCTGAATGCGCCATTAGCGTCCCTCCCGGCTGCGGCTCAAATCGCGCAAACGAGCCGTTGCCGCGCCACCGTCGGCAGCAGCGGACGGCTGTGAAGGTGACTGCGCGGATGGCGAGGCTTCAACAGCAGTACTGCCCGCGCCCGTGGCACTACCCGCATTGGCCATTCCTCCAATCCCGAGCAACCGATCCAGGGGCAGATACAGCAAATTGTGAGTACCCTGCGCATCCAGCAGCACCTTGCTCGTCTGCGATAGCACCGTTTCCAGCGTCTCCAAGTACAATCGCTCCCGCGTTAGCTCCGGGGCTTTCTGATAGGCTGCCAGCAACAGTTCGAAACGGCTTGCTTCACCCTGGGCTTGCGCGATCACTTGTTCCTTGTACGCCAACGCTTCCTGTAACCGGCGTGCCGCCTGGCCACGCGCGCGCGGAATGACTTCGTTCGAGTAAGCCTCGGCCTCGTTTTTCAGCCGCTGCTCATCCTCTCGCGCTTTGATAGCGTCAGCAAACGCATCCTGGACTTCTTCCGGGGGTTGGGCATCTTGCAGGTTCACGGTGATGATCCGCAAACCAGCACCCTTGCCGCTATCGGCTGGGTTCACCGCTCGCGCTGATTCAGGTTGCTTTCCTCCCGCTTCGCCTTCGGCTGAAACTCCGCCTCCCGGCGCTTCGGGAGGATAATCGTCCAGAATGCGCTGGCTCAGCGCCTTAATGTCCGCAACGACCTCGCTGCGGCCCTCGGTCAGTACGAAGTCCATGGTGCTCTTGCCAATAGCCTCGCGCGCGGCGCTTTCGACCACCTGGACCAGTACACTTTCCGGATCGAACACGTTGAACAAATAGGCGCGTGGATCGCTGACCTGATATTGCACCGCCAAGCGCACATCCACGATATTTTCGTCCTGGGTCAACATCAGCGCCTCCTTCGGAACCGAGCGGACGGCGGGTTGCCGATTGCCGCCACTACCCGATCGATAACCGATTTCCCTGAACCGAACCTGCTCGACGTTCACGATCTCGACTCGGTCGATCGGAAAGATCCGCACATGTGGACCCGGCAAGGTGGTTTCCAAGTAGCGGCCAAACCGCAGCACCACACCGCGCGTGCCTTCGTCCACGATGTAGATACTGGCGATCAACCAGCCCACTGCAGCGATAATAAAGACGATCAGGCCAATACCGGCGAACCCGGAACCCGAAGCACCATTATCACTGCCACCGCCACCGCCACCGCGCCGACCGCCTAGCAGAGCACTGAACTTGCCCGACAACTTACGGATGACTTCATCTAGATCGGGTGGCCCTTGATCACGACCACCTCCGCTCCAGGGATCGCGGTTACCCCCTCCCGGTTCATTCCAAGCCATGTCTACCCCAAAATCGTTTCGGTCTCTTGGATTGAATATCCCTATCACACCATCGGAACGCTAAATCCCGAACGTACCCATTCCGCCCGCAAGCCATAGCGGCGGTGAAGAAGATCCACATTACCTTGCGAGGTGCGCACTTCAATCAACCACTCACCCGCCGAATCGTTCTGTTCGGCCACCACCGCCCCCAAGCCGAAAAGCCGGGCCCGCAATCGGGCGGCCGTCGGCGGCAGGCATAACCAACCATGCACAGCGTCGCCTCGCAAGCGCTCAGCCAGCGCCACCGTCAGCAGATCGATACCCGCCCCCGTCTCGGCCGATAACCAGACAGCCTGTACCCGACCTTCGGCATCTCGTTCCAGGCGGGGCGGCTCGCCGGTCAGATCGATCTTGTTGAACACTTGCAAACTCGCTACCGCAGCCGCACCGATCTCGTTGAGTACCACCTCAACTTGGGCGATGACGGCATTTCGGTCGGGATGGCTGGCATCGATCACATGCAGCAATAAGCTGGCTTCGCAGGTCTCCCGCAAGGTGGCGCGAAACGCTGCCACCAATTCATGTGGCAGCTTGCTGATGAAACCCACGGTATCCGCGAGTACCACCGGCTCAACTCCCGGCAGGTCCAAACGGCGCAGCGTTGGATCCAGGGTGGCGAATAACTGATCGGCAGCGTAAACGTTCGCCCGCGTCAAGGCATTGAACAGGGTGGACTTGCCGGCGTTGGTATAGCCCACCACCGAAACGGTGGGTAAATCGGCCTTGCGTCGCGCCCGTCGACCCTGCTCGCGCTGGCGATCAACCCGATCCAGCCGCAGGCGAATCTGTCGGATGCGATCGGCCAACAACCGCCGGTCGGTTTCCAGCTGAGTTTCGCCTGGGCCGCGCAGTCCGATACCGCCGCGCTGCCGTTCCAAATGGGTCCAACCGCGCACCAACCGCGTGGACAGATGGCGAAGTTGCGCCAGTTCGACCTGGAGTTTGCCCTCGAAGCTGCGGGCTCGCTGCGCGAAGATGTCCAGAATGAGACCCGTGCGATCCACGACCCGACATCGCAGGAAAGTTTCCAGATTGCGCTCCTGCGCCGGCGTCAGGGCGTGATCGAAAATCACCAATTCCGCCCCGCTTTGGCACACAGCCTCTCGGATCTCGTCGGCTTTTCCGCGGCCAACGAACAGCCGCGGATCGGGAGCGTGCCGCCGCCCCGTGATCAGCGCTACGCACTCGGCGCCCGCCGACATCGCCAACTCTCGAAACTCGGTGAACCCTTGCTCGTCTTCAGACCCATTTAGCAACAAACGTACCAGAATAGCACGTTCACCGCCACGCGGACGCTCGAACAAATTGCCCTCCTGATTCCAGTCGGATCTGTCAGGATTGTTCGTTGCCGGTACCGCTCTCGTCCATCGCTAAATTCAACCGTACGTTGCGGGCCGGCACTACCGTGGAAATGGCGTGCTTGTAGATCATCTGGCTGACGCTGTTCTTGAGCAGCACCACGAATTGATCGAACGATTCGATCTGTCCTTGCAACTTGATACCGTTCACCAGATAAACCGAAACGGGAATCCGCTCCTTGCGCAATGCATTCAAGAAGGGCTCCTGCAAAGAATGACCTTTTGCCATCACAATTCTCCCTTGTTGTTATAGGCCACAAGAAGGCCCGCTAAAAACAAGCACAAGATCTTTCTTGTGCAAAAAGAACAAAAATTAGCATGGCGCTCTCTTGGGGACGCCTGCTTTCTCGCCGGAATCATCCGCCGAGCCGCCGGATCATCACATTCCCCTGATGTTTCACCCGCAAGCTGAAGAATCAAAAACCCAGCCAACTACCCTGGGTTAACTCCGAATCACAATTCGCCGAAAATGATTCTATCACAAGCCATCGGGGACATTAGGGAAAAACCCCATTTCCCCGGAGTCTGGCCAAAACCCGCTCCAGCAGGCGAGGATCGGCGCTATCCAGCCACTCCACCCCGGATTCCGCGCGTAGCCAGGTCAGCTGCCGCTTGGCGAGCTGGCGCGTTGCGACAATTCCCTCTTCGAGCATTTTTGCATAATCCGCGCCACCGTCCAGATACGTCCATACCTGCCGATATCCGACCGACCGCATCGATGGCTTGTCCAAATCCAGGTCGCCGCGAGCTCGCAAGCGCTCCACCTCGGCGATAAACCCGCGCTCCAACATCGCCCGAAACCGTCGCTCGATCCGTTCGTGCAACAATTGGCGATCCGTCGGCGCCACGACCAGCTTGATCGCTCGAAACGGCAATGATTCGTTTCGCGAAAGGGCGCAAAGTTCCGTCATGGGCCGACCCGCGAGTTCATGAACTTCGAGCGCTCGCTGAATGCGCTGCGGATCGCGGGGATGGATGCGCGCCGCCGCCACCGGATCGAGCTTGGCTAAGCGAGCGTGCAAGGCCACGCTACCCTGTTCGGCCAGTTCCGCCGCGAGTCGGGCGCGCACCGTGGGATCGGCAGGCGGTAGTTCCGCCAATCCTCGTTCCAAGGCCCGAAAATAAAGCATGGTCCCGCCGACTAATAACGGGATACCGCCGGTCGCCTGGATATCGGCAATCTCGCGTAGGGCGTCGCTTCGAAAACGACCAGCCGAGTAGGCTTCCGCCGGATCGAGGATATCCACCAGGCGATGGGGGGCAAGGCGCTGGGTTTCCAAGTCCGGCTTGGCGGTGCCGATATCCATTTCTCGATAGACCAGCGCTGAATCCACACTGATGATCTGAAACGGCAACCGCCGAACCAGCTCGACCGCCAGCGCAGTCTTGCCAGACGCAGTCGGTCCCATCAGGCACAGCACGAGCGGTCCTGAATCCGCGTTTCGCATGACCGACACCTGTTCGTCACCGCCCCCGCCGAAACAGTCGGTCCAGCTCGTCCAAGCCCAGCTGAATCCAGGTTGGTCGGCCATGATTACACTGACCACCACGATCGGTGCGTTCCATATCCCGCAACAGGGCATTCATTTCCGGCAGGTCGAGCGGCCGGTTGGCACGCACCGCACCATGGCAGGCCAATGTGGCCAGCAGCGCCAAAATGGCCGTGTCGGAACGATCCGTTATTCCGTGCACGGCCAGATCGGCCAGCATGTCGCGCACCAGCCTGGCGATGTCCGAGTCAGCGAGCAGCGCCGGAATTTGCCGTACCGCCAGCGTTTCCGGTCCCAATACTTCAAGGACAAAACCGGCTTGTTGAAACAGCACGCCATGATCTTCGACCAATTGTCGCTCCCTCGGCTCGACTGTGACCGTCACCGGCACCAGCAAAGCCTGGGTCTGAGGGGCTTTCTCAGCGACAAGATGCTTTCAAGCGCTCGTACAAGATGCGCTCGTGCGCGGCGTGCATGTCCACCACGACCAGCCCAGCAGCATTCTCCGCGAGGATATAGCAGCCATGCAACTGGCCCAAGGCATGACCCAGCGGCGGGCATTCGGGGGCGGCGGGCAACTCGGCGCGAGCGGGAAACGGATCTGACGAGAGTGCCAGACGCGATTGACCGTAATTTTCCGGTTGCTCCCAAATAGCCAGTGGCGGCTGGCGCCGGTCGGTGGGCAAACGGCCGGTGGGTCCGGCCCATCGACCCAACCCACCCAACCCGAATCGCTCACCAGCCTGCGTCATCGGCGGTAGCGCCTCGCCCGGACGCGCCTCGGCTAGGATGGTCTGAACAACGCGGCGGACGGTTTCGTGCACGAGCGAGGACTCTCGAAATCGCACCTCCTGCTTGGCTGGATGGGCATTGACATCGACCGACGCCGGATCGAGTTCGAGATACAGCACCACCGCCGGGTGGCGATCCCGATAAAGCACGTCCTGATAAGCCTGGCGCACCGCATGAGCAATGGTCCGATCACGCACCGGCCGGCCATTGACGAAAAAATATTGCAAGTCCGGTTGAGCGCGGGCAATCGACGGTAGACCGAGCCAACCCCACACCCGCAAACCTGCCACATCCTGTTGAACGAGCAAGCTGGCGGCCGCGAATTCCTGGCCGCACAGCTCCGCCACCCGCCGGGTCCGAGCGGTTGGCTCGACCGCTGGCTCCAGATTCAAAATGGTGCGCTGGTTGTGCCAAAGACCGAACCCGACCGAGAACTGGCTCAAGGCCAGCCGCCGGATGCCTTCTTCGATATGGCCGAACTCGGTGCGCTCGCCGCGCAAAAACTTGCGCCGGGCCGGCACATTGAAGAATAGGTCACGAACCTCGACCGTCGTGCCGACGGAATGGGGGGCGGGAACAGGTTCACCGATCGCCTCGCCTTCATTGCCGCCGATCCGCCAGCCATCGGCCTGATCCGGCGTTCGAGAGGTCAGTGTCAGGTGGGCAACGGACGCGATGCTCGGCAACGCTTCGCCCCGAAAGCCCAGGCTAGCGACACGCTGGAGATCCTCGAAGCTGGCGATCTTGCTGGTGGCATGGCGGACAAGCGCGAGCGGCAAATCATCGCGATGGATGCCGCTCCCATCATCGCGGACTCGAATCAAACGGGCACCACCTTGTTCCACCTCGACTCGAATGCGAGTTGCACCGGCGTCCAGGCTGTTTTCAAGCAGTTCCTTCACGATCGACGCAGGTCGCTCGACCACTTCGCCTGCCGCGATCTGGCTGATCAATTGCGGCGGCAACCGCCGAATACGCGCGTTCAAACCGAGAATTCCGGCATCACCGGGAATCCGGTCGGCTCCAGCCCTAGCACCGGAGCGACCGAAACCCCAGGTTACTTGATGATTTTCTGCAAGGCATCCAAAACCTGCCGGGCGCCTGCTGAACGATCCGGCTGATCCCCGCTGTCGCGCACGACCACCACGGTCTGTCCACCCTGGCCAGCCAACCGCACTCGATAGCGGGTTCCCGGCGGTGGGGCTCCCGGCTTACCTCGCCAGAACGCCAGCTTGGAAAACCAGCTTTCTTCCTCGCCCGGCTTCTGGTTTTCCTTTTCAGGATCGCGATATTCGACCACGTACAAGCCTTGGGCGCGGTTCTGCTCTTCTACCGCGTAATTGCTACTATCCAGAGCCAACCCCACCAATCGCCAAGCGCGGGAATAATCTTCGCTGATGACCAACTGACTTTCGTCGCCCTGCTCGACCAAGCGGACGCGCGGCCCCGCCGACGCACCGGCCTTGGCTTGGGCCTCGGCCCGTTTTTCCGAAGCGCCAAGATAAACCATCAGCCGATTGAGCATCTCGGCTTCCAGCTCCGGGTCAGGAGGTCGCCGTTGCCAGATGAAAACATTGCTGGCGCTGGCGGAGGCGCCGCCGATCGCGACTTCCTCTACCCCAGAATGAGTCAAGTAGATATCGGTGGCGTTGCCGTCGGTAGCCCGCTCCAATCGGACTCGAAATCGGTCGCGAGTCGGCGCCGAGTAAAGAATATCCAAATATTTTTTCAAAACGGCACGGATACCGTCCTGAGGAATATCGGCGCGATTTTCCAGCCAGTCGGTTTCCATGATACCGATGGTGGGATCGTCCCGCTTCAAGGCGAAGCCGTTGCTGGTCCAGAATTCCCGCACCTTGGGCCACACCTGATCCGGGGGCGCCGACACGACCAGCCAACGCTGATTGCCAGTCTGCTCCAGCGTGATACCCGGTTGCGGCGGCAAAACCGCCTCGGCCTTCTTGGCCTGCGGTTGCGGCCCGCCCCGCTCGCTGGAATAGGCGGACAGCTTGGCCGAGCCAGCCGGATTGAGTTCCGGCACCACCAGCGTGTCGTCGATAGTGGACGCGGTCAGGTCAGGCGGAATTTCCAGTGGCTGCGATAGAGTACTTTTCCGGTAGTCGGGTCGCCGATCCGGCAATAAGGTACCCAGGTTGGTGGAGCAGGCGGTCAGTGCCGTCAGCGCCGCGAGCGGAACCGTGGCGCGCCATGTTGTTAGGACAAAACGTTTCATCATGATGTTATTGGATCACTCCAGCCTGTTGCATCGCCGCCCGCACCGCCGGTTGGAACGCCTCCGACAACGGCGTCAACGGCAGGCGGATCCCCGGTGGAATCAGGCCCAACTGATGGACTGCCCACTTCACCGGAATCGGGTTGGATTCGAGAAACAGCGCTTTGTGCAACTCAATCAGCCGGCCGTTGACAGCTTCGGTCTGGGTACGATCCCCAGCCAAGGCAGCGACGCTCATCTCGTGCATAAGCCCCGGCGCGACGTTGGCGGTCACCGATATCACCCCTTTGGCGCCACTGAGAATCGCTTCGGCGGCAATGCCGTCGTCGCCGCTGTAGACATCCAGACGTTCGCCGCAACGTCGCACCAGCTCCTGGATGCGCTCAAGGGTGCTAGCCTCCTTGATACCGACGATGTTAGGGATATCAGCCAACCGCTCGACAGTCTCGGGTTTTAGATCGCAGGCAGTGCGGCCGGGCACGTTGTAAAGTATCTGCGGGATCGCCACGCGATCGGCGATCAACTTGTAATGGCGGTACAAACCTTCCTGGGTCGGTTTGTTGTAATAGGGCGTGACCAGCAAGCAAGCATCCGCGCCGGCCTCCATCGAGCGCTGGGTCAGATGTAAAGCCTCGGTCGTCGAATTGGCACCCGTCCCGGCGATGACCGGTATCCGGCCCTTGACCAATTCCACCGTCCGTTGCACCACCCGGATGTGCTCCTCAAAATCCAGCGTCGCCGATTCCCCGGTGGTACCGACGGAGATGATGGCGTCGGTTCCGTTTTCGATGTGAAACTCCACCAAACGCGCCAGCGCCTCATAATCCAGTGTGCCATCCGCCCGCATCGGCGTAACGATCGCCACCATACTGCCCCGAAACATAGTCTTAGTACTCTCTGAGTGACTTGCAATCGCCGCATGGTACGGATACCGGGCGGGGTTGACAAGCGCCCCCGAAAACCGACGCGGAAGCGGTTTTCACCCTGACGGGATGCCTGTACACTGAATCCTGAGAATTTCGTCTATTTGCCTGTAGGAAGCCTTGGTCCGTGAAAAACTATCTCGTCGTTTCCGCCCTGGGCGAAGACCGTCCTGGCCTCGTCAACGAGCTATCCCGCGTGATTCTGGAATGTGATTGCGGCATCGTGGACAGCCGCATGACGGTATTGGGGGGGGAGTTCGCTATCTTGCTGCTGGTGCAGGGTAACTGGAATACCCTAACTAAGCTGGAAATGCAGCTTAAGCGGCTGGAACAGGCGCTGAACATGACCATCATCACCAAGCGTACCGAAAGTCGCGCGCCGGCGGGTGATGTGCTGCCCTACGCGGTGGAAGTGGTGGCCGTCAATCAAACGGGTATCGTCCATCATTTGGCCAGTTTCTTTGCCAGCCGCTCGATCAACA
This sequence comes from Candidatus Competibacter sp., assembly GCA_037045535.1. Classification (GTDB taxonomy): domain Bacteria; phylum Pseudomonadota; class Gammaproteobacteria; order Competibacterales; family Competibacteraceae; genus Competibacter_A. Next base: position 60,295 of record JBAOHI010000072.1, on the reverse strand, counting down.
TCGAGGACATGGTCACCCGTAGCTACAGCGCGCCGCACACCGGGACACCGATGTTCTCGGTCAACCTGGCGATCGGCATTCCGGCTAATATGCATATCGCGATGTTACGAGAGGAATTCCTGGATTTCTGCGACGATCTGAATTTGGATGCTGTGCTGGAGCCGATCAAGGGGTGAATCGACCATGAGCGTCAGCCTGGGCCAACCGATCCCCGACTTTACCGCTTCCGCTACCGATGGCTTGACTGTGCGGCTTGCCGAACTGCGCGGTCATCGAGTGGTGTTGTACTTCTATCCAAGGGACAACACGCCGGGCTGCACGATGGAGGGCCAGCAGTTCCGGGATTTGCACGACCGATTCGCTACGCTAAAGACGATCGTGTTCGGCGTCTCCCGCGACAGTTTGCATAGCCACGAGAACTTTCGCACGAAGCATGGCTTTCCGTTCCAACTGATCTCCGACAGCGACGAATCCCTGTGTAAGTTATTCGACGTGATCAAACTCAAAAAACTTTATGGCAAGGAGTCGCTGGGCGTGGAGCGCAGCACCTTCTTGATCGACTCCGACGGCACGCTGCGCAGGGCATGGCGTAAGGTCAAGGTAGACGGTCATGCGGAAAACGTGTTGGCAGCGGTCGAGGCGCTGCCAGCCATAGCCTGACCTCCTGTGCTTTTCCGGCATCGCGCCACAGCAAAGGGCCACGCGACGCAATCCTTTCAACCCGTGCGACTTATCCTGTGCGACTTATCCTGAGTTCAGCTCATCCTTCTCTAAAACCCTCCCGATCCTCCGTTCCGCGACGGTCCATCTCATACCCATGACCGATATCTCCGCTGACCAAACTCTATCCGACCTGACCGGCCCCCGCCTTTTCGTGCTCGATACCAACGTCCTCATCCACGATCCGACGGCCCTGTTTCGCTTTAAGGAGCACGACATTCATCTACCGATGATGGTCCTGGAAGAACTGGATCATGCCAAGAAAGGGGTTTCGGAAGTCGCCCGTAACGTCCGTCAAGTCAGCCGGTTTCTGGACGAGCTGATCGCCGAGGCTAGCAAAGAGGCCATCGACCGGGGTTTGCCGTTGCCCGGCCTGATCGGCCAGCGAGGAGAGCCGGCCAGCGGGCGATTGTTTTTTCAAACTCGTCCAAGCCGCCTTCGTTCTCCAACTGACCTGCTACCCGGCAACACTCCGGATCACGATATCCTCGGCATGGCGCTGAGTCTGCGGCAGGATCATCCCGGCAGTCGAGTCACGCTGGTCTCGAAGGACATCAACCTGCGGATCAAGGCTGCCATCCTCGGCCTGCACGCTGAGGATTACTACAATGATCAGGCGCTCGATGACGTCAACCTGCTGTACAGTGGCACTCAGGAACTGCCCGCCGACTTCTGGGATACCCACGGCAAGGATCTGGATTCGTGGAAGGACAGTGGCCGGACCTATTACCGAGTCCGCGGCACCGATATAGCGGATTGGTACCCCAATCAGGGCCTGTTCCAAACCGATACGCCAACCGCTTTCATCGTCCGGCAACTGCGTGGCAACGAAGCGGTCATCGAAATCCTCAGAGACCACACTACCGCCAACCATGCGGTCTGGGGCATCACCGCCCGTAATCGGGAACAGAATTTCGCACTCAACCTGCTACTGGATCCTGAAATCGATTTTGTGACCCTGCTGGGCGCAGCCGGAACCGGCAAAACCCTCCTGGCGCTGGCCGCTGGCCTGGCGCAAACGCTAGACGCCAAGCGCTACCGGGAAATCATCATGACTCGCGTCACCGTGCCGGTCGGTGAGGACATCGGTTTTCTCCCCGGCACCGAGGAGGAAAAGATGACCCCCTGGATGGGAGCGTTGATGGACAACCTGGAAGTCCTCGCCCCTCAGGAAAGCGGCGAATGGGGTCGCGCTGCGACCGCCGATCTGTTGAGCAACAAGATCAAGATTCGCTCCCTCAACTTCATGCGCGGCCGGACCTTCCAGAACAAGTACCTGATCATCGACGAGGCCCAGAATCTGACCTCGAAACAGATGAAAACCCTGATCACCCGCGCTGGTCCTGGCACCAAGGTGATCTGTCTTGGCAATATCGCCCAGATCGATACACCCTACCTGTCGGAAACGACCTCTGGCCTGACCTACGTGGTGGATCGTTTCAAAGATTGGCCGCACGGTGGACACGTCACCTTGCGGCGTGGCGAACGGTCGCGGCTGGCTGAGTTCGCGTCCGAGCGGCTCTAGTCGCAAGGGTGACAGCGCATCTGACCGCCCTACTATCGCTGGCGTGGCTACTGTGGATCGCGCTGGTGGGGGTAGGGCTGATCCTGGAACGCCGCTCGCCGACCGCAACACTGGCTTGGCTGCTGGCGCTCCTGTTCATGCCCTATTTCGGCTTTCTGATTTATCTGCTGTTCGGACCACGGCGGCTGCGCCGGCGCCGGCGGCGCTACGACCGTGCCCGTAATCGCCTAGCCCAATCCACCGGCCACCTAAGGCAGCGCCGACCGGCTATGGCCGCCGATTTTCCCAAGGCCACTCTGGAACGGCAATTAGCGCTACTGCTTGAACGACTGGGTCAGGGTACCCCCGCACCCAATACTGTTGAATTAAGCGTTTGCCATTCGTTTGGCTTTATCGACCTGCCATTTGTTAATGGGTTTCTTGGAGACACGGGGTTGCGAGGGTCGTGGGATTTTGGGTCGGTAATAGCGCACCCGAGCTATCTCGTTCAGGAGTTCAGTGAATATCACCAGGGCCCGTTCAGGGCATTTTGGCGTCAGGACAAAGGCTTCTTGGGCTAGGGTGAGCACGGCATGTTTGAACTGGGGTTCGACTCCTGCAGGATGATCTGGATCGGTCATCAGGACAGTTAACAGCCGAGCGATGACCGCCACGATCAAAATGGCGAATAACTCTTGACGAATGCCGTTCTCGGTCTGGCTATGGAAGGTTTCGACGTCGAGGGAGGTTTTCTCGTCGCGATAATGGGTTTCCACTGCCCAGCGGCGAAAATAGAGCGCGGTGATGGCAGCGGTGGGAAAACGGACGGGATCCTCCAGGTTGGTAAGGAGGACGGAGCGTTCGCCATCGGGACTGTGCAGGCGCAGGGCGTGCAGCCGGATCGGTTCCGCCTGCGGGGGCTGGAGGGTGATCGTGGCCTCCGCCTGGCCGGAGCGCACGAAGGCTTCGACGGCGGGAAAGGTGGCCGACGCCGGACAGCGGATAAGCCAGTAGCCTTGGTAGTGGTGATGGAGATGGCTGATCAGTTCGTAGCTGGGATAGCCCCGATCCAACAGCAAGACCCCGCCGCCGGGAAGGTGCGGTAACAGGGCCTTGACCTCTTCCCGTTCGTTGGCGTGGGCCATCGGCTGGACGGTGCGGGCCACGGGCAGGCGGCGAAAGACATCGTAAGCCGTGGAGACCAAGCATTGGGGATAATGACCTTGGCCGGGGTGATCCAGCCCGCTATCGGGATCGAACACCGAACGCAAGGCGTCAGCGGCCGGGAGGTGGTATTTGGAGCCATCGATGGCAAACACCGACAGGCCCTGCCACGCGAACTCATCCCCCGTCGGCCAGACCTCGTAGGCGAGGCGCGCGACGTCACGATGGAGTTGTTCGAAAGCGGTCCAGGAGAGCTTGGCCCGGGCTTTGGTGACGGTGCTCCGGTGGACAGCTTCGGCGTCCGGCCACAAACCGCTCCGTCGCGCCAGGCGGAAAAAGGCCCCCACCTTGCCGTCGACGCCTTGACTCTTGCCACTGGCCGTCAGGGACAGCAAGAGGACGATCAGGCTGGGCAGCGCGAGCTTGCACCGGCGAACAAATGCCTGCGGTGAAAGCAGGAAGGTGGTTGACGACAGCCGGTGCGGGATCAACTGCAGAAAAGCGTCAAGAAGGGAGGAAAGGGGCATGGATTTTCAAACCAGAAATTTGTGCTATCGATGGGTCTTCTGGAATTAACATTCAACTAATTCAATATATTGTGTGCATAATCGTGTTAATTCAACAGTATTGACCCCCGCACCCGCCGCAAGCGCGGCGGTACTGGAAACCGGAGATGCTTGCTTTCAGGCCATTGAGGCGGCCATTGAGGCGGCCTCTCACCACGTTCACCTCGAATATTACATGTGGCAACCCGACCGGGTGGGAACCCGTCTGCGGGATTTGCTGATCGCAAAAGCGCGCGCTGGCGTCGAGATACGGCTATTGCTCGACGCCATCGGCTCCGACCACACGGACCATCGCTTCATCCGACCGCTGCTCAACGCCGGAGCTGAGTTTGCCTGGTTCAATCCAATCAGCTTGCGCCGACTGCGACCGAACCATATCAACTTCCGCACGCACCGCAAGATCGTGGTTTGCGACGGTCGCACCGGCTTTGTCGGTGGCATCAACGTCAGCGATGAGCATAGCGCAAGTTACTGCGGCGCGAATGCCTGGCGTGACAGCCACCTGCGAATCGAAGGCGAACCGGTGCAGCGCCTGCAATTCATTTTTTTAGAGGACTGGTGCTTCGCCACTGACCGTGCGCCGTTTGCGGGAGAATTTTTCCCCGACATCCCGCAAATCGCAGCAGGGCCGTATTTGCAAATCATCGAATCCGGCCCCGACAGCAACCGCCATGCTATCGCCAAATTCTATTTCGCCGCCATTGCCGGCGCGCGGCGGCAAATTGCGCTGGCAACCCCCTATTTCGTGCCGAGCGAAGCATTGACCGCAGCCCTGGTCACCGCCGCTCTGCGCGGTGTCAATGTACGCGTACTCGCGCCCAAACGAAGTGATTCCCGGCTGGTCACTGCCGCGGCTCGCAGCTATTACGACGAACTGGTCGGCGCCGGCGTTCACGTCCACGAATACGGTCCAGCTATGCTGCATGCGAAGCTGTTGCTGGTGGACGAACGCATCGCGGTGATCGGTAGCGCCAACTTCGATAACCGCAGCCTCGCGTTGAACTTCGAAGCGATGGCAGTACTCTACGATGCGAGACTCGCCACGCAATTGACTGAGAGTTTTGCCGCCGACCTACGGTTGGCTGACCGTTATGTCAGGCCCGGACGGCGCGCCACTCTCGCCCAGCGACTGACCGAAGCCACCGCCCGGTTGCTATCGCCGCTGCTCTGACCAACCAGACTGCGCAACCTTCGGGCGGTGGGTAAAGAATCCGGACAGACGAATCACAGCGGAACGCCTTAATTGTACCCTGAGACAATGGATTTCCCAGCTCGTCAGAAAGCCCCTATCATTCTCGGAAAATCGGCTAATCATTTGGATTTCATGACTACCCCAAGGTCACGCCATCCAAGTTGTTTGAGTGCAGGGGCATGGGTATTCCGGTGCCGCACGGGGTGGCGGACGAGTCCGCCGAAATCGTGGAACGCGAAGGAGTGGAACTGGTCTTCGAGCCGGAAGATGCCGAGGCATTACGCGAGGGATTGCTCCGTCTGGAGCGGGACCACTCGCTTTACGAGCGCCTGAAAGCGCGCGGTATTCCCACATCGCTGGCATCAATCACAGAGTTATCTGCGCGACCAGAATTCCAAACGGGAATCGCCAGATTCCGCACGCCTAACCCCGCGCTCGCAAGCTGGTGAATACACCCGTGGTGGCGAATAGTCACGGCTCCCTGAGATCACCTTTCACAGGCTGGCGTCGATTTCGTTGATAATGGCTTGAACGCTGTTCACGGCAGCCAGTGATAAATCCAGAAATTGAAAGCCAATATTATAAAAGCCAGGATTTAAATCCTCGGCTTGCCATATTTTCCGCGCCTCAAACTCAATGACATCTTTTTTACCGCTTTCCAAGGAAACATCCATGCGTAATCGGATGGAATCATCGTCGGCGATGAGGGCTTCGCTCAGCAATTGTATTCCACCCAAACTAATGTCCACGACATGGCCGATCAGAATGCCAGTGTCTCGACTGTAAACGCAAAGATAAAATTCAACACTGTAACGCTCGTAAGCACGTCTATCTTCCTCGCTCCAATCGCTTTCTATCAGATCATCTTTTATCATGGGCGGGTTTTCTCCTAGCTGATTTCGGCCAACGGATCAATATCGTGCAGGGTGCCTGAGAAAAGGCGCCGCAGATCCAGGATTGGAACTTCACTATCTCCGTCCTTAAAACAAGAGAACGCGATACAGACCCAGCCCGGCGGCTGTTCGGGCAAAGCGCACGCTTGTTCGTCGTTCACCCGGCGGCGTGTCGGCACGCCTGTCAACGGCAAAGCCCCATACGCGATCGCATCGGCCGCTTGATAAGCGAAAATGCCCACTAGGGCTGGCGCCAAAACAGCATATCGCCCGCTCAGCCAAGCGGCCAAGTCCAAAATCGGCACAATTCCTTCCTGCCAAAGCAATACTTGTCGGCAATAACGAGGCGCATCTGGGATATCGAACACGGTGGGTAATTGCACCAGATGCACCATCTCCCGCTCGCCCACGGCCGCCCGCACTTGCGGGTCCAGCGTTAGCAACCAAGCAGACGCTTCAGCCATTTCGGGAATTCCAGTCCATGTCGCGCTGGCAATAGACAGCTAGGCGCGCGGTTGTGGTCATGCAACCAACGGTCTCCCCATGCACGACTAGCCGTTCGATCAGCGCACCCGGTTTCGCCAAGCAAGGCGGAAGCGGGTAAGCGGCACGGGGTGAATACGCCAGCGTTTCGACCTGATCGCAGACAATCGCTAAGCGGTAGTAGCCATCACTCAACAACAAGCAAATACGACGCGGAGAGGGAAAATCCAGCGCCGGCGTCAATGTTTCCCCACTCAAACAATAAACCGGCCATTCCTCCTCGACCAACTCGATTACTCCGGCAGCAGGAGGCTGTACCCCTCCTCGTCTCACATCTAAAACCGACTCAAGGGAAAACACTTCCCGTTGAGGCAACAGCAAACGGCGGCCGTCGAGATAGATGGCCACCAGCAAGGGCACCTCAACCGGAGCGGTTTCGAGCACTCCCGCTACGGCCTCCGTTCCAGATAATGGGATGTCCACGATCATCCGCTCACCGCCACACCAGCATTCAAGGCAGAATGGATGTTCTGGAGCAATTCATCGTCGGTAAACGGCTTGGTCATATAGAAATTGACGCCCACGGCCTCAGCCTCCCGGCGGTGCTTGGCGGTGGAACGGGACGTGACCATAATCACGGGCAAAGTGCGGGTCGGTTCTCGTCCCCGGATGTGGGCAGTGAGTTCTAAGCCATTCATGCGCGGCATTTCCAAATCAACCAGCAATAAATCAGGTCGCTGCGCTTCAATTATGGCGACAGCTTCCAACCCGTCACGGGCCGTGCGCACGTCAAACCCCGCGTCTTCGACCGCTTGCGCCAGCGCCCGACGGGCACTCAGGGAATCATCCACCACCAGCGCCATGCGTTTCTTGGGCCGAGGCACGGTGGGTGTGGGCGTCCTTTCTCGATAGGTTGGCGTGAGAGGATCCGATAATGGCGCGCTCAGCAATTCCGGCAAATCGAGCACCGGGACCACGCCGCCGTCGCCCAGAATCGTGGCGCCGACGATACCAGGCAGTCGAGGGAAGTAACGACCTAGCGGCTTGACCACCAGATCGCGGCTATCCAATACTTCATCTGCCAACACAGCGCGTGTGACTCCGGTTCCATCCCGCACCAAAAACATAGCCGGCGTCTGACGCTCGGCGTCACGGCGATCCTTGGAAAGATTGAGCAGAACCCCGAGAGAGACTAACTCGTAGAAATCGTCACCGAGCTGATAGACTGTTTTCGCACCCAGTTGGCGGATTTCTCCTAAGCCCACATAGAGAATCTGTTGGATTCCGCGACTGGAAACGGCAAATCGCTGCCCTTGCAGGCGAACCAATAAGGCGTGAACGGCGATCAAGGTGACGGGGAGTCGAAACTCCATTAGACAGCCTCGGCCGGTCTCGGAACGAATTTGGAATGAACCTTTCAGCCCTCTGATGCGGCTATAGACCGCATCCAAACCGATACCGCGCCCCGAGGTCTGGGTGGCTTCGGTCCGGGTTGAAAATCCAGAATTTACAATCAGTTGACTGAGTTCTGCCTCCCCAGGCTCGGCATCGGCCGCGATCAGTCCTTTTTCTTTGGCCACGCGGCGGATAGTGGCGAAATCCAGCCCGGCGCCATCATCCCGACAACGCACCACGATGGTATCGCCCTCTCGTACAAAAGAAAGGTTAATCCGACCGACCGGATTCTTGCCCGACGCAAGACGCCGCTCTGGCGATTCGATACCGTGATCGACTGCGTTCCGCAGGACGTGCATCAATGGATCGACAATATCGGCCAGCAAATCGCTGTCCATCAAGGTCGCATCACCGGCGACTAGAAAGTCGACTTCCTTATCGGTCAAGCGACAGGTCTGGCGCACGCTGCGCTGCAATCGCGGCACAATGGTTTTGACGGAGACCATGCGAGTTCGCAACACGGCTTCCTGGCTTTGACGGTGCAGACGCCCCTGCGTTACCAACAGGTCATCCAAGGCGTTTAGTCCCTCACGGATATCTTGACCCAGGGCGCGACTATCGGCAGCAGCCTCCAACAAGCGATGGGTGACGGTATTTAACTCGTTGTACTGCTCCAGTTCCAGTGGATCGAATCCGTTCTTGCTCGCAATCTTGGTCTGCGAGGGCGCGATCCCACGGATTTCCACCAATTGTTCCAGATCGGCGGTGAGTTGCTGAAAAACCTGATGCTGGGCTTGCACAGCTCGGATCTGGCGTAGTGCTTTCCGCGTCCGTTCTTGGACCTGACCGGTTAGAATGATCGATTCACCCACCAATCGTAGCAGCTCTTCCACCAGGGTTGCCGGCACCCGCAACAGGGGAACGGTCGCCTGTTGCGCTCCAGCCGCCGCCACTGCCGCTGTCTTGACGGCTTCAGCGGCTTCAGCGGCTTCGGCGGCTTCGGTAACGTCCGCCATTTCTCCCAGTTTGATCGGAGGAACAACCGGTTTGGGCACCGTATGGTGGGGAACAGCGTCATCCTTCGGCAAACCCTCCCGGTCAATCCGGTTGGCCCAATCGAGAATGGTTTGCAAAACCTCCCGAGCCTGGGACGGGGGCGCTCCAAGCCCCACCAACGCTTCGCTCATGCCTTCCAGGCAATCGACAGCAGACATCAATGCCTCGGCAAGCCGGCGGTTCGGCAACGCCCGATGCTTGGAGAATGCTTGCAGGATATCTTCCATGTGGTGGGTGAGACTGGCGATTCCTCGCACGCCCACGGTGTTACCGGCTCCCTTCACGGTATGCGCGATACGCTGGGCCACTTCCACATCCTGCAAAACACCATCGCCGGCGGCCAGGCGTTGGATGGCAGCGGACAATTCCGCCGTCTGACTGGGCAGTTCCTGTAGCAGGCTGTCTAACAGCTCGGGATTCACATCCTCCGGCAGTACCAAGGACACATCCTCTGGCAAAGCCTCCAGAGGTCGGGCCTCCACTGCCATCGCTTCCGGCACTACAAAGGTAGGAGCAGCCAATAGCTCGACGAGTGCGCTCACGTCTTCCGCTGGCAGGGGATTCGGCCAGCCGGCAGGCAGCAGGCAGTCAACCAGGAATTGGCTGGCACTTCGATCCGGAAGCTTTTGTAGATAGCGCATCGCCCGCGCGGGCCAAGCCGCGATGAGTTCATATTCTCCCGCAGTCAGCGACCGAGCTTCGGATGCGAATGCCATTACATTGCCGCTTAAATGGGCGCAGGTTTGTTGCAAGCCGCTCAAACCCAGCGCTTCGGCAGCATCGGCCAAGCGCGCGATTTGCTCGGCATAATTCATCAGCGTCTCGGAGCGAACCTCGATGTCGGCAGCCGGATCAAACGCAACGGCTTTCATATCCCCGGTCGTTTCGATAATCGAACCGACCTCGCTTTGAAGCAGTTCCACCAGCTCCTGATCGAATCCTGGCAGCGCTGTTGCCGCCTCGTCCTCGCGGGTCGATTCTGACTCCAACTCCGTCGCGGCGGCAGCCGATTCCAGAGGCTCCATCTCGGCTGCCAATCCGACCGCCTCAGGCTCCGGCAATTCCGGTTTGAGAGACTCGTATTCGGCGCGCGATCTCTTCGGACTCCTGGCAATGCCAACATCGCTTCGTGCGTCGGCGATTCCGGTACGACGGCTTCGATTCCGCTTTCCACCACTAGAGTTTCCGTCGGAATCGGATCAGCCATCGATTGCTTGCGGCTGTCCGATCAGAGTCGGAGCCTGGATAATCTCTGCCTTCGGCAGCTCTGGCAAATCGCGCCAATCCTGAATCGACTCTGCCACCATCACGAAGGCCGGTGCTGCAAGCGCGCTTTCTTCCTCCGTGGCTGGAATGGCAGCCTCTACCACCAGTTCTGCCTCCGCGGCTGGAATAGCGACTTCCATCGCCGACGGTGTGGACGTGAGCGGCGAAGCATCCTCCACAGTCGGAACTTCGACGACCGCTGGCGTTTGCGCCACTTCAGAAACGTCGGCTTGCAAAAGGGTGGGGGCTATCGTACTCGACCATTCCTGGGGCGCGGCTGCCGCAGGCTCGGCTGTTTCTGGAGTTTCTACATCCTCCGCAGAAACTTCCGGTGCGACGGCCATTGTCTCATCCTGAAGAGCAGCGATCGGCTTTTCTTCCAAATCGGTATGCCAAGGATCGACCAGCCGCGCCAGCAAATCCGTGGCTTCCCATTCGGGCAGCGGTAAAGACCAAATCGGATTTTGCAGGTGGCTTATCAAAGCTTCGCTCGCTCCAGGATCGGCGAGCGCTTCCAGATAGCCCATAGCCAGAGCCGGCCATTCCTCCAGCAATTCGCGACACTCATCGGCCAGCGCACTCTCTCGGCTGGCCAGCATCGTCAATCGTCCTCGAAACTGGGAGCAAACCTGGCTGAATCCCATCAGCCCGCTCTGTTCCGCCAAAACACCGAGCCGTTCGACATGATCGAGATACCGCCCGAGGCTGTCGGCGACAACGGCGGGATCGCCGATAGCATCCGGATCGCAGAACGACTCTAACAGCACATCAACGACGGCAGCGACTTCCGCTTCCAGCGCGGAGGATATCTCGTCGGATAGGGTGGTCATGGGCTTTCCGTCCCGCTGGAGCAATCGAGATAAGCGTCGAAATCACGCGGAGCAACAGATCTCAGGCGCTTTCTACAGGTAACTTGAACACCCGGACCGAATCCAACAGACTCCCCGCGAAGTCCACCAAGCTCTCGGTATACTGACCTTGCTCCATCAATTGCTGGCCAGTTTGCAGAGTGCTGTTCTGAATTTGTTTGGCCCGTTCCAGCAAGGCGCTACTGACACGGGCCTGGTCTTGGGAACGAGCCGCAATTTGCTGGACCGATGCCACTAGTTCGGCCGTGGTCTGCTGAGTTTTTCTCATCTGCTCGCCAGCTTGCTCAGCCAAACGGCTACCTTCCACCACTTCGGCAATGGCTTGGTTCATAGCGTTCGCGGTATCGGCGGTTTCCACCTGGATACTGCTGACCAAAGTAGCGATTTGCGACGTTGCCTCGCGGGCGTTCTCAGCCAGTCGTTGCACTTCGTCGGCCACCACCGCGAAGCCTCGGCCCGCTTCACCCGCTGAGGCGGCATGCATGCTAGCGTTCAGCGCCAGAATATGCGTGCGTTCGGCAATGGTGTTGATCAGATTCACCACCCCACTGATTTCCTGGGAACGTTCGCCCAGACGCTTGATACGCTTTTCCGTCTCCCGGATGGTATCACGGGTGTTGGTGATGCCATCGACCGTGCTTTCCACGGTTTCCAGAGCCTTGCGCGTGGTGTCGATGGCCTCGCCGGCCGTCTGGTTGCACGCCTTGGCCAAGCCCGCGATACGGTCCATGTCTTCGGCAGCGGTGGTCAGTTCGGTCGCAGCCCGCTCGACCTCCTGGCGTTCCTCGTCGGCCACGGCGAGGACGGCATCGGATTGCGCCTTCACCTTGTTCGAAGCGGCGGCAACATCCTCGGAAAGCTGCGTGACATTCGCCAGCACCTTCGCAGTTTCGGAAGTCAACAGATTTAAGGCGTCGGCCATCGGGCCAGTAATATCCTCATTAACCGGCACCGTGACTGTCAGGTCACGCTGGCTGAGTTGCGACACCGCCTGTAGCAACTGAATGATAGAGTCATTGAGTTGTTCGTTAGCCTGCTCGGTTTCCACCAAGGCCGCCACCCGTTCGTTCAACAGCCGATCAAACTCTCGACCCAGCGTGGCCAATTCATCGCCCCCAACCAAGTTAACACGAGCGGAAAAATTGCCGGCAGATACCTGCTGCATGGTGTCGGCTATCTTTTCGACTGGTTTCGCGATGGAGTTATAGGTAAATGCCCCCAATCCAGTGGCGACTAGTATTCCCACCAATCCGATCACGATCAGGATAAGTTCAAAATTCCGACTGAACGTCAGGGAGCGCTGCAGCAAGGCCTTGGTATCTTGCTCGATTTGTTGTCTTCTAGGACTCAAGATCTCAGTCTGAATAGGGTCTCTCACCCCACTCAAATCGTTCGCAAGATATAAATTCAAGTTATTGCGATCACGCGCCGCGAACAAGCGTCCGAGCTCACTGATCGCTTGACCGGTAATTTCTTTCTTTTCCAGAAGACTGGCCTTGTCGCTGTCGGGGACGGCTTGGATCAGATCTTCCCACACTTTTTCGTCCTGGACCCTGATCTTCTCTAAATCCCTGGTGGCTTGGTCGAAAGAGATCGCGCCTAAATTCGCGCTATTTGCCAAATTGGGTATATCGACCTCAATCATACGCCCTAGTCTCTCTAAGATCGATTGATCGACATTAGCTTTATTAAGCTTAGTCAAAGCATCAGTTGATTGGATGAGGCCCATATAGCTGGTGAGCCCAATGACCAACAATGCCAACAACACAACAGCGATTAGAATGAACAAACGTATGCCAATTCTCAAATTGCCCATGACCGCCTTTCACCGAAGAAATTAAGAAATACAGCTAGTTTCATTCAGGAGGTTGACTTCGAATCCCTTACTCTAAACTATCAACCTGATTAAGCTTGCTCAAAACCCTATAATTAAGAACTCCTTGGCTACAATCTTAAACCTTAATTTAAGCCAATCATAAATTGGACTATTTTCGATAGAATTTAGTTTGGCAGCATCCATCTGCTTCTTTAAATGGAAAATTATCAAGCCTCGATAAATACCAGATCGCCTTTAAGTATAGCTAGCAGAGATATTCAACATTTAAGATTCAGTGGCCGAAGCAGCTGCCGCCAGTGACTGAAAAAAACCACGATGATCGAATTCCACCCAAATAATTTTATCGGAACTATAAACATCGGTGGTATAGCCGCGCAGTGCCGCCGGCAACGGTGGCGGGTGAACCAGCTTATGAGCGGTATTTACGGGCTGAGGTAAATTCTCCACAAAAAAGCTCACCATATCCTCACCCTCGCCGAGCAGTAACAAATAATACTTTCCCTGAGCAGCATTTCCCAATCTTAGAGATAACCTCAAATCAAAAACGGGCACCAAGTTGCCACGCAGATTGATCAGTCCAGCCAGCCACGACGGCGTTTGCGGAATGGGATAGACAATCGGTTCCTCGACAACCTCGCTTACTGTATTCGCTTCAATTAAAAAACCGAGGCTGTCAATCCGAAACCCATAACGTACTCGCTGGCGGAACGATGACTTAAAACCTATCAGCGCCCTTTGTTTTGGATCGAAAGCTCTAAGCGCCACGCTAGGCATCAGCAAGCGTCGATTATCTTCCACCTCGTTTTGTACCATTGTCCAGCTTTCCCCAATCTTTTGCTTGGAAATATTTCCATCAAATTACGCCATTAAGATCCCCAGCAGATAGAAAGCAGTCATCTTTAGCGGAAGGCTTTCAGCTGATCGATGATCTCATCTGCCGAATAAGGTTTGGTAATATACCCTTTAGCACCTTGCATCTGTGCCCAAAGACGATCCGCTTTTTGACTCTTGCTAGTGACGAAAATAACGGGGATGCTTTTAGTGCCTTCATCATTGGATAAAGCACGACAAGTGGCAAAACCATCCATGGTAGGCATGATAATATCCATAAAAATAACACTAGGTTTTTCAGCTTTAGCCTTCTCAATAGCTTCCTTGCCATTAGCAGCGGTAACGACGAAAAAACCGGCTTCCGAAAGAATATCGTTAATATTCTTTAGATCAGCAGGCGAGTCATCCACCACCAATATCTTATTAATCGCCATTTCTTATCTCCTCGAAATTTAAAATCAAGATCACCACTTCAAGCCATGGATGACTTAATTACTCTTTAAATACTTCTTTACAGTTTTCTGAAACGTTTCTTGTTTGACGGGCTTTGTCAAATAAGTATCGCACCCTGCCAAAGCTCCTTTTACTCGATCAAACGGAGAAGATTTGCTCGTTAGCATAATCACAGGGGTTTTCTTTCTAGTTTTGTCCTTCTTAAAAATTTTGCAAAGCTGATACCCATCAATCCCTGGCAAAACCACATCCAGAAAAATAAGATTGTAGTAATTCTTATTAATATAATCAATCGCTTGCTCACCAGTTTCAGCAGTATGGACTTGGATGCCAAACATTTTCAGCTCCAGTTCGATCTGTTTCCTTACTGGGGCACTATCATCGACTACCAGCGCAGTCAAAATATTACTTTCAACAACGGGATCGGCTTTTTTAGTATCAACGGCAGGTTTCTCGGATTCAACGACTATTTTTTGGTTAGGGTCCACTCCAATTATTCGCTCACGATCACCTTGTAACTCTCGATGTGCCAGATGATCCAAGACATTGATCACTCGGCTGGCAACGAACGGACGCCGTATATAATAGAGCACTGAATCCGAAGGCTGCTCCTTGGTAACCATGATAGTTGGAATATTGGGCCTATAACTGACGCTAGTCGGGTTTGCCCCTTCCTTGTTATGACGCCACTCGGCCATCGCTTTTGGATCGTCGGCGTCGACGATTAAAATATCCGTTGGTTCGCCAGGAACGGCGACAACATAGACATAACCACGATATTGAGACAATTTAAAAATATTGCGCAGTATATTTCGCTCAGACTCTGCTATACCAATCATGGTAACTTGATAGGTTTTTTTTACCATTTATCTCTCACTAGAGTATAGAACCAATTGAACACCGCCGCCAAATCATAGCGTGTGCTAGAAATTTCTCGCGCCTCCTTAATCCAATCGATGGCACACACTGCTACGACTAGTAAAATTCAGGACGACTTCAATTAAACATAGCTTTTCTTTACCAAATCATTTTTCTGAGCGGTCTTTGTAATTAACGCAGCAATGCCAATAAGACCAAATCCGAGAACCCAACCAATATCCACAACATTTCCGCTCATATAACTACCCACAAGAACAAGATACGTATACATGACATTCGCAATATAAAACAATAGAAAACCAACTGACACTAGCCACCAAGCACGCACCTCAGCAGTTCTAGTCAACGTTGAAGCAATAAGCACTACAGACCCTAGCAGGATTGGATCTCCAAACATATAAAGTAGCGTAACAATATATGTGGCCACGGAATCTGATTGAACAAGCTTTTCAATATAAAAATATATAGCCAACACAAAAGCCATGCAAAAAACAGCGACTGCCATCAGAATCCCCCAATTTGGGATTCTTCGATTCAAATGCTGCTTAAAATAAATAAATGCTAACAAACAAGGAATATACATAAGTAGATATCCATAATCGGAATACCACGGATAAGGAGTTTCTTGGCCATCATTAAATAAAGGGTACACTGAATATAAAATAGCGCCTACCCCCCACAACAATACCCCACTTCCCAATAACCTCCAGACTTTCCTCATGATCGATGAATCCAGAAAAGCACTCGCTGCCCAATAACATAAACTAGCGGCCAAAACGGGTGAAATAATTTGGGAGATAATCGAGTAACCCGCACGGATACTCTGATCAACTCCGGTTAATGCAAAGAAAACCACTGGCGCTGAAATCAATATCCAAAAAAACGCAGCCGCCCATACCATGAAACCACCTCCATAAAATACATAATCCCAACGGAGAGAATATATAAAATTATTGTTACACTTAACAATTATAGCCGAACGTACAAATTTTACAACACATTAATGGAAATTCACCTCGATTAAGCGATATAACCCTATTTACAGTAAAATACGCCAAACTGAAACGTAATTAGTCAACAATAGTAATTTTTATAATACATTTTTATGGGTACCGCTTTCATTTTTTGTCTTATAATTTCACTCAGATATTTAAACATCGTTCGTATTTCCTTTCATTGCTTTTGATCAACTCCATTGCCTTTATATCAAATTGGAAGCTGCTGCTTGAAGCGCGACTCATACTTCTGGCGACAATCGAATTCCTATAACAAATTATTATATATCAATAAATTATTGACGACAATCGCTACCATCCTCGAACCCAGAATAACTCCGATCAAGATGATTCACTTAACACCCTCCAGCCAAGATCTACCCTTCCCTGCCAGCCGAATGGAAGTCGAGACGTTGCGGGACGATGAAGGCTATCAACTCGCATCACGATTCAATGCCCTGCTGATCGGGACAGCGTGCGGAGATGCATTGGGTTTGCCAACCGAAGGTTTAACCCGGCAACGCAATCACCGTTTTACTCGTGGCAACTGGCGGCACCGATTGCTGCCAGGGCACGGCATGATTAGCGATGACACCGAGCACATGGTTTTCGTCGCGCAAAGCTTGCTGCGTCATCCCGTTTCGCCAATACGATTCGCCCGACGACTAGGCTGGTGTTTACGCGGTTGGTTATTGTTCCTGCCAGCTGGCATCGGCTTTGCCACTCTGCGGGCCATACTGAAACTCTGGATGGGTTTTTCGCCCAACTGTAGCGGTGTGTTTTCGGCCGGTAACGGACCGGCGATGCGAGTGGCCATTATCGGTGCGTTTTTTGCCCATAATCCAGAACAACGGGCTGCCTATGTGGCGGCTTCGACTTGCCTCACCCACACCGATCCCAAAGCGTTAATCGGTGCGACTGCAATCGCCGAGTTGGCAGCCTGGACCGTCCGAGATCGGCTAACCCAGCGTCCATCCCTGGAAAGGTTCATCAGCCTGTTAGATCGATGCGGCCCTCACGACCGCGACTGGCTATCCGCTGTGGCAACCATCGCTCGCGCGGGGCGTGATGATTGGACCGTGGCTGAACTGGCGGATCGGTTAGGGTTGGCCAAGGGGGTCACCGGCTACATGTATCACACCATCCCTGTCGTGGTTTACGCCTGGTTTCGGCATTTCGGCGATTTCAGGAAAACGCTGACCGAAGTGCTGGATTGCGGCGGTGATACCGATACGACCGGCGCAATTGTCGGGGCACTCGCAGGGATAGTGGTCGGCGAAGCAGGCATTCCGGCGGACTGGCGCGCGGGCGTGATCGACTGGCCACGCTCGTTGTCCCTGTTGCGAACTCTCGCGCAACGGTTGGCGGTCGCCGCGACAACGGGCCAACCCCTTGCACCGGTACACTATTTCTGGCCGGTCATCCCAATCCGTAACCTACTATTTTTAATCATCATTCTGGGGCATGGTTTCCGGCGTCTGCTGCCGCCTTATTGACGAGCTCCGCTATTCCCCAGGCTATCAAATCGAACAAGAAGGCGCCCGCGACAACCGATAATCTCACCTATACTTTATAGGGTCATTGTCCTCTCGATGAGGTGCTCGCCATGACTCAACCTACCCCCGCACCCGATGCCCAGACCACTGATCTCAATAAACTAGCTCAGAATTTTTCCAAGATCATCGAGCAGAGCCAGCGGGTATTGCAGGAATACCTCAAGCGCCAGGAACGCAATGATCAGATTCCGCTGATCGATCCGACCATCATCGGCAAATCCTTTCAGGAATTCTTCGATCAGCTTTTGAAAAATCCAGAAAAGCTGATCGAGGCCCAGGTCAATTTCTGGAAGAATACTCTCGATCTCTGGCAGTCCGCCTCCAAGCGGATGCTGGGCCACAAAGTCCAACCGGTCATTACCCCGCCACCGGGCGACAAGCGCTTCGCTGACGCACAATGGGCGGAAAACGCGGTGTTCGATTTTATCAAGCAGTCCTATCTGCTCGCCGCCGATAGCGTGCAAGGGCTGGCTCGCAAGGTCGAGGGACTGGACGATAAGACTGCCCGCCGGGTGCAGTTCTATACTCGTCAATTCGTAGACGCCATGGCCCCGACCAACTTCGTCCATACCAATCCCACCGTACTCAAGGCCACGCTCGATTCCAGCGGCGACAATCTGGTCAAGGGTCTGCAAAACCTGCTGGGAGACCTAGAGCGTGGTCGCGGCCAGTTGCAAATCAAAATGACCGATCTCAAAGCGTTCAAGCCGGGCGAGAATATCGCCGTCACGCCGGGCAAGGTCATCTTCCAAAACGAGCTACTGCAATTGATCCAGTACGACCCCAGCACGCCGACGGTCTATCAGCGGCCGTTCTTGTTCGTCTCGCCCTGGATCAACAAGTATTACATCATGGACATGCGGCCCAAGAACTCGATGGTCAAATGGATGGTAGATCAGGGTTTTACCGTATTCATGACCTCCTGGATCAATCCGGATGAGCGGCTGGCACATAAAAAGTTTGAGGATTACATGCTGTCCATCGTGGCGGGAATGGACGCCATCGAGCAAGCCACTGGCGAGCGGGAAATCAACGCTGCCGGTTACTGCTTGGGCGGCACCATTCTGCTCATCACGATGGCCTATCTGGCGGCTCAGAAAGATCAGCGGGTGCAAAGCGCGATCTGCTTCGCTTGCATGACCGATTTCAGCGAACCGGGCGAACTGGAGGTGTTCATCGACGAGGAGCTGATTACTCTGCTGGAGAAGCAGATGGGCGAACGAGGTTATTTGGACGGCAGCCAGATGGCCGGCGTGTTCAGCATGTTACGGGCCAACGATCTGATCTGGTACTTCGTGGTCAACAATTACCTGCTGGGCAAGGATCCCTACCCTTTCGATCTGCTGTACTGGAATTCCGACTCTACCCGGATGCCACGGGACATGCACAGCTTCTATGTGCGCAATATGTACCAGAAGAATCTGCTGCGCGAGCCGGGCGGCATCACTCTGGCCGGCGTACCCATCGATCTGGGCAAAATCAAGGCGCCGATCTGCTTTCTGTCAGCTTATGAGGATCATATCGCGCCGTGGAAATCCACCTACGCCGGCACCCAACTGGTCGGTGGCCCAGTCAAATTTGTGCTGAGCGGATCCGGTCATATTGCCGGGGTCATCAATCCAGCCTCATCGGACAAATACGGTTTTTGGCTAAATTCCAAAGTCCCGCCGAGTCCCGATGACTGGTTTAAGGACGCGGTCCAGCAAGAAGGCTCCTGGTGGCCAGATTGGTTGACATGGTTGCAACCTTACGCGGGTCCGCAAGTGCCAGCCCGCATACCGGGCGACGGTCAGCTAGAACCCATCGAGGACGCGCCAGGTTCTTACGTCAAAATGCGATACGACCAATAGAGTTCTTTCAATAATACCTTCGAAAGGTTATGGCGCACATCGCTGGACGACGATGTGCGTCAACCTATTTGTTTTCTTATAAAAATCGCAACCTTTTCGAAACTTACCGTTACCCATGATCTTACAAACCGGCCTACCTGCAACTAAAACACTCTTCGTTTTCTGCCTTCACATGGAATTTATTGTTTCACAAATGGGATGATTATAATTGCGATCTGAAACGCAAACGCATCGAGCAGTTCCTGGACATACTAGTCGCGCGGATGTTCACCTTCGGATCGTTTCGACTGCTGGAGTTCACAGCGCCAGAAAAGCAGGATGTCAATCTCGCCCAATTGTTTCGGTGACCGAAATCGAGCGTCTGCATGCGCAATCCCAGTCTAAAAGGTGGCCTGTTTTTCATCGCCGTCTGGTTGAGTTTTTTCTGTTGCTCCGACAACTCGACCCAGGCGGTAGCCTTTTATCACGCCCGCTAGCAATCCCGCTCCCGCTGTTTGCTCTCATTCTGACCGGTGCTGGTGCCGGGCTGTATGGTGCCTTGTGTTTCAGTCGCCGGGCCTGGTGACTAGCCGACACGCCTATCGCCCGCATCCGCCCGGCGCCACAGGGCTACATCGAACTGTACGGTCGGGCTCGCCTGCTGCCGGGGCCACCGATCCTCGCCCCACTCAGCAGCCTTCCCTGCGCTTGGTATCGTTACCAAATCGAGGAGCGGTCCTCAGGCGGACGTTGGTGGTTGGTGGAATCTGGCGACAGCGACAATCTATCGCTCTGGACGACGGCACTGCTCAATGCGTGGCTCAATGCGTGATCGACCCCGATGAATGGGAAGCAGTCCGTCGCGCGGCCCACCGGCAAGTCCAGCGGCAACAACTGCAACAGACCACCCAACCGGATGTTCACCTGATGGCCGATCCCGGCGATTCCGCTCGGCCCTGCATCATCGCCGCTTTTCGCGAGGAGCATCGGCTGATCACCTATTTTCGATGGCGTGCCGTCGGATGCTTGCTGGCGACGGCGCTAACCAGCGGTTATCTGCTGTGGACATCTAGATGATCGTCTGTTCGGTAGCGCAACTCATTTCAACCTTTCTGTAAGCTTACAGCAAATAGAGCAATAAAAAAGTACAAATAACAGCGTATTTAATTATATTGTTTTTTATATAAATATACGATAAGATTTTAATTTAGAGAAAAAATGTAATATTTAAAATGCATATAGCGCTTACTTTTTATTTGGCGAGCCTGAAAAACCACTTGAACCTTGTTATCTTCAATGAAGTATAGAAGGAGCATGACATGCTTGACACGAAAGAATTTATATCCTGGTCTGACGAACTCAGTGTGGGCTTACAAGAAATTGACGAACAACATAAGATTTTAATTAACCTCATTAATCGCCTGTTCAATGAAGCCATACTACACAAAGCGGACAAGACGGTTATCAGCGCGATTCTGGAGGAACTCGTACAGTACACCATTGTGCATTTTGCAGTGGAGGAGAGTCTGTTCCGCATTTTCGATTATCCCGATGCCGAAACGCACCAGGTGCATCACGACAAACTCAAACAAGAAGTCTCAAGCTTTCAAAAAAAATTCGCGGGTGGCGCCGTAATCGACATCGAGTTGATGAATTTTCTGAGAAAATGGTTGACTCACCACATCATGATGGACGATAAAAAATATACCCCTTTCTTCCTGGAAAAAGGCTTAAAAGCCAAATGGACCAAACAAAGATCTTGGATGGGGAAAATTTGGGAGTCGCTCAAAACCTAGAGGGTTCTTCTATTGGATACTATTGTGATGACCAACCCTTTGCTGGACTCCGCCGACCTGCCACTCTATTCCGCCATCCAGCCGGATCATATCGAGCCAGCTATGGATCAAGCGCTGGCCACCAATCGCGCCGAAATCGAACGGCTATTGGCCGCTAATCGCACTTACACCTGGAATAACTTGATCCAACCGCTGGAGGAACTGGAGGACCGCTTGAACAAAGCGTGGTCGCCGGTCAACCATCTCCACTCGGTACTCGATTCCGAAGGGCTACGCGCTGCCTACAATGCCTGTTTACCCAAGCTCAGCAGCTACTCGACCGAACTCGGCCAGCATGAAGGCTTGTACCAGGCTTATCGACAGATCGCCGATGGCGTGGAGTATGTCCGGCTCGACTCAGCCCAGCGCAAGGTCATCGACAACGCTCTGCGCGATTTCCGCCTGTCGGGCATCGCCTTACCGCCGGAGCAACGATCTCGCTATAAGGACATCCAGCAAGAGTTGACGCAACTTAGCGCCAAATTCGCGGAAAACGTATTGGACGCCACCCAGGGGTGGACTCAACAGTTGACCGACGAGGCCCAGTTGGCCGGACTACCTGACTCGGCACGGGCGTTGGCCCGGCAAACTGCCCAGCGGCAGGGACTCGACGGCTGGTTGCTGACGCTTGAACTGCCATCCTATCTACCGGTACTGAATTACGCCGATGACCGTGAGTTGCGGCGCACAATGTACGACGCCTACTGCACCCGCGCGTCCGATCAAGGACCGAACGCCGGCCAATGGGACAATGGACCGCTGATGGATCGCATTCTGGCGTTGCGCCATGAACTGGCTCGGTTGCTGGGCTTTCAGGATTACTCTGAATACTCGCTAGCGACCAAAATGGCCGACTCACCGGATAAGGTATTGGCGTTCCTCGCCGACCTCGCCGGTCGTGCACGGCCGCAAGCCCGCAAGGAACTGGACGAACTGCAGGATTTCGCTCGCACGCAGTTCGGGGTCGAGCGATTGGAAACCTGGGACATCGGCTACTACTCGGAAAAACTGCGTCAGCATCGTTATCAACTGTCGCAGGAAGAACTGCGACCCTATTTCCCGACCACTCGCGTTCTGCCGGGGCTGTTCGCCGTTGCGGAAAAGCTGTTTGGCATTTCCATCCGGCCGTTGGACGGCGTGGCAGTCTGGCACCCCGACGTGCAGGTTTACCAAATCGTCGATTCGACTGGCACTCCACGCGGGCGGTTCTATCTCGATTTGTACGCTCGTCCCCACAAGCGCGGCGGCGCCTGGATGGACGGTTGTCTGGGAAGACGTTTGATCGAGGGGAACGCACGGCTACCAGCCGCCTATCTGATCTGCAACTTCACGCCACCGGTGGGCAACGATCCAGCCCTGCTTACCCACAATGAAGTGATCACGATGTTCCACGAATTCGGCCATGGCTTACACCATCTGCTGACGACGGTGGATTATCTGCCCGTGGCTGGTATCCACGGCGTGGAGTGGGACGCCGTGGAACTGCCGAGCCAGTTCCTGGAAAACTGGTGCTGGTCGCGGGACGCATTAACTCTGCTGGCGGGCCATTATCAAACCGGCGAACCGTTGCCAGAAACGCTGTACCAGCGCATGCAAGCGGCCAAGAATTTCCAGGCGGGTATCTTTATGGTCCGACAATTGGAATTCGGGCTATTCGATTTCCGATTGCATCGCGAGTACGACCCGGCGCGCGGCGCGCGGGTGCTGGAAACGCTGGACGATGTGCGCCAGCAAATCGCGGTGATCGTTCCCCCGGTCTACAACCGCTTCGCCAATGCTTTTACCCATATTTTCGCGGGTGGCTACGCGGCAGGTTACTACAGCTACAAATGGGCGGAAGTGTTGTCGGCGGATGCGTTCAGCGCTTTCGAGGAGAACGGAATCTTCGATGCTCCAACCGGCGAGCGTTTCCGGCACAGCATTCTCGAAGCGGGCGGATCGCGCCCGGCGATGGTCAGTTTCGTCGAGTTTCGAGGCCGGGAACCGCGTATCGAGCCGCTGCTGCGATTGAGTGGAATCGCGGCCTGAGCGCGGCCTTAATCGCTTCCGCGATACCCACCACCGAAGAGCCGCACGTCGGTCGCCAGCATTCCGGCGCGGCGCGCGGCTTCCAGCCCGGAATCGGCATCCTCGAACACCTGACAGGCGTGGGGTTCCACGCCCAACCGGCGGGCCGCCTCCAGAAATAACGCCGGGGCCGGCTTCGGCGGCAAACCATCGTCAGCGGTCAACACCGCCGCGAACAGTTCATGCATGTCGATGGCTCGTAAAACCCGCTCCACGTTAGCGCGGTTGCTGCCCGACACCACGGCCATGGGCAAACGACCCACATGGCGCCGCACCACCATCGCCACCGGCGCAATCGGCCTGGCCCGCTCCAGCAGAGCATACGTTCTTCGTTCCTTATCCGCCGTAAACCGCTCGACATCGATGCTCAGATCGAACGCCGCGTTATACAACGCCACGATCAAGTGGGTGGGTTTACCATTGTGCTGGATCAGAAATTCCATCGGGCAAGGCAATCCCCGTTCCGCAAACGTCTCCTCCCAGGCAGCGTAGTGCAACGGCAAGGTATCGGCCAGGGTACCATCGCAGTCAAAGATCAAACCCCGAACGCCGTCGGGCACCACGATCACTGAAGTCGATGGAACGTCTGTCACGATCAACCCCCACCGGGACGCGGCGGCGGCCGCAAGCCAGCCGGCGGCACGGGTTTCTCTCCTTCTTCTTCTTCTGGTTCTTCGATCGCTTCCAGCGATAACCCCAAGCCAACCGGCCGCTCGACACTTGGCGCCCCACCGGACAGATTAATCCGCAACCGTAGGTTGTTGGCGGAATCAGCGTTTTTGATCGCCTCCTCGAAGCTAATCTTGCCAGCCTGATAGAGTGCGTACAGCGCTTGGTCGAAAGTTTGCATGCCGAGACCCACGGCCTTTTCCATGATTTCCTTCAAACCGCCAACTTCGCCGCGTTTGATCAGGGTCTCGACCATCGGCGAATGCAGCAAGATCTCGATGGCTGCTACTCGTTTGCCATCCACGGTCGGAATCAGCCGCTGCGAAACGAAGGCGCGTAAATTGCTCGACAAATCGGTCAGCAACTGCGGCCGCCGTTCCTCGGGGAAAAAATTGACGATGCGGTCGAGCGCTTGGTTGGCACTGTTGGCGTGCAAAGTGGAAATCGCTAGATGCCCGGTCTCGGCGAAGGCCAACGCATGCTCCATGGTCTCGCGGTCGCGGATCTCGCCGATCAGGATCACGTCCGGTGCCTGCCGCAAGGTATTCTTGAGGGCGTCGGCATAGCTCAGCGTATCCACGCCCACCTCGCGCTGGTTGACAACCGAACGCTTGTGCGGATGAACGAACTCGATGGGATCCTCGATGGTGATGATGTGGCCGCCGCTATTGCGGTTGCGGTGGTCGATCAACGCCGCCAGCGAGGTGGATTTGCCGGAACCGGTACCGCCGACGAACAGGATCAGGCCGCGCTTCTCCATGATGACGCGGGTCAACACCTCCGGCAAACCCAACGATTCGACGCTGGGAATCTCGGTCTTGATGTTGCGAATCACCATCGCGATTTCGCCGCGCTGCTTGAAGATGTTGACCCGGAACCGTCCTACGCCGGACTCGCTGATGGCCAGATTCATCTCCAGGGTTTTCTCGAATTCGACCACTTGCGCCGAATCCATGACCGAGTAGGCGATTTGCTTGACCCGACCTGGCGGCAATGGTTCTTTGTCCAGCGCTCGCAACACCCCCTGAAATTTACCGCAGGGCGGCGCGCCGGTACTGAGATAGATATCGGAGCCGTCTCGTCGGGCCAAAATCAGTAGGTAATCTTTCAACTCAATCATTATCTTCTTTCTCGACGATATCGTCAGTCCGCTTCGCACATCAATCGACCGCCGTCGCGTGACCGCCTCGGCGTGGATCGCCCGCACCATCACCGTCCGGGGCGGCCGCGTGGACGCCACCGAAATATACGTCACGCACTGCCCAACGATTGAGCGGCCAGCGCTCGGCCAACGCGGCCAGCGCCGCATCGGTGAAACCGGGTTCTGCCTGGATCCGCTCGCCGTCCCAGTGCAGTCGCGGCGCTTCCACGGCGGCACGCGGGTCGAGCCCGAAATCCACGACATTACTGATGACTTGCATCATGGCAGAGCGAATACGTTTGCTGCCACCGCTGCCCAACACCAGTCGCAGTCGGTCGTCGGCCAGCAACAGCGAGGGCGCCATCATCGAGGCCACTCGCATACCCGGCGGACTGGCGTGAAATCCCTCCGGATGCAAATCATCCTCGCCCATCATGTTGTTGAGCATGATACCAGTACCGATGGCAAAGCAACCCGAGCCCTCACCGTTGGAGGTGGTCATGCTGGCCGCATTACCTTCGGCATCGCACACACTGATATGGGTGGTACCGCTAGAGGCGGTGCGGACCCGCGCCAGGCTTTCGAGCAACCCGGGTTTACCGATCTCGGTCGGACCGAGATAGCCCTCGGCGCGACGCCGATCCACCTCCTGCATGGCCGCGACCAGCAGCGCCAAATGCGCCGGAGAACCGAAACTCAGGTCCACCGCCTCACGCGCCTCCAGCAAGCGCAGCGACAGGGCAATCAGCGAACCGCCGAACGAGGGGGGTGGATTGGTCAACAGTCGATAGCCGCGATAATCCACGGGTAATGGCTCACGCTCGATGACCCGGTAGGCGGCCAAGTCGGCCGTGGTCAGTAATCCCGCGCCTTCGTGCATGTCGCGGGCGATATGCTCGGCCAATTCGCCTTCGTAAAAATCTCGCTCGCCATCGCGTGGCAGAGTTTCCAGAAATGCCGCCAAATCCAAATTGGGGAGAATATCACCCTCGCGCGCATAGCGGCCCGCCGACTCGAACAAAGCACGACCCGCAGCGGTCAAGGTCATGATCGGGGTCAGCAGCTCCAGAAAATACGCTTGCTTGGCGTTGACCGGCACGCCTTCGCGCGCCAGATGGATGGCCGGCGCTATCACTTCTCGCAGCGGTAGCCGACCCAGTTGCCGGTGGATGTGCAGATAGCCCTTGAGCGTACCGGGTACCGCTACCGACCCCATGCCGACGTTAAAGATCTGCTCGCTACCGGGAAACCGAACGGTGACCGGGAGGAAATGCGGATCCAGCTCGCTGGCTCGCAGGCCCCGCCCCGGTGTATCCACGAAGAAATCGAACAGAGCCGCCCGACCTTGCGCGGTGCGGGCTAATAAAAAACCGCCGCCGCCCAGGCTAGTCAGAGCCGGTTCCGCCACGGCAGCGGCGAAGCCGGCCGCCACCACCGCGTCGAAAGCGTTGCCGCCAGCGAGTAAAATCTCGCGAGCGGCAACAGTCACGCACGGGTGGCCGCTCGCCACGCTCCCCTTGCACGGTGGATAATGGTTCATTCCGCGCGAAGTCTCGCAGCCGAACAGCGTCAGGTTCGGTTAGCCGGTCGTCGGTGCGGCGCGCGGCCACGAGGGCGTGGTTCGCCCCCGGTGTTGTTGAGAGGCCGACGGCGCTCTAAACGCTTGGGTGGCTTGTATTCGGGTAACAAATCCTCGGTGACCGGCAGCACCGGAATCTTCTGACCGATGAAATCCTCGATATCGGGCAGGGAATAGACGAATTCTTCGCAAGCGAAGTTGATGGCATCTCCGCTGGCACCGATGCGCGCGGTGCGGCCGATACGATGGACGTAATCCTCGCGGTCCTGCGGTAAATCGAAGTTGATAACGTGGGTCACGTCCGGAATATGCAGGCCCCGTGCCGCCACATCGGTGGCAACCAGGATCGGCAATTCGCCACGCTGGAACGACTCCAGCAAACGCAGCCGCTTGTTTTGCGGGATATCGCCCGACAACACCTCGGCTTCGTAGCCGTTACCCAGCAGATAGCCGGTCACCCGGTCCGCCGTTCGCTTGGTATTGACGAAAATCATGGTGCGCTTCGGGTCTTGCTGGCGCAACACGCCCAGCAGCAACGGGATCTTGTCGTGGGCCGAAACGTGATAGAGCGATTGGCGGACCTTGTCAGCGGTGACGTGCTCGGTCTCGATCCGAATCACCTGGGGATTGTTCATATGCTCGTAGGCGAGCTCCATGACCCGGTTACTCAGGGTCGCGGAAAACAACATATTGATGCGCTGATCGGCTGGCGGCATCCTGCGCAGCAAATAGCGGATGTCGGCGATAAAACCGAGATCAAACATGCGGTCGGCCTCATCCAACACCACCACCTCGATGTTGGACAGCTTGTACACCCCTTGTTTGAGATAATCGATCAAGCGGCCGGGAGTACCGATCAACACATCGACGCCCGCTTCGAGCTGGCGGCGTTGGCTCTCGTAGCCGGTGCCGCCGAAGACGGCAGCGAATCGGAGCCCGGTATACCGACCGATCCATTCGGCATCGCGGTGAATTTGCACCGCAAGCTCGCGGGTCGGAGCAAGAATGATCGCCCAAGGACCCACTGCATCCTCGGCAACGGGCGTTTCCATCAGATAATGTAGGGTCGCTAACAGAAAGGCGGCGGTCTTGCCAGTACCGGTCTGGGCTTGACCGGCGATATCCTGACCCTTGAGCGCCAGCGGCAGGGTGGCAGCCTGAATCGGCGTGCAATGGACGAAGCTGGCGTCCTCCAGACTTTCCAGCAGCGAATCGGTCAAACCAAGCGAGGAAAAGAAAACGTGAGTTAGATGGTCTTTTTGCATGAGCGAGTAAGGATACCGAGTCAGGGGGTTAGGAGGGCCAATGCGAATGCCCGGTTCGGACCGTGTATGACTGAAAGAAATCTGTCCCCTAGCCGAATATTTTGCCACAATATCCAGTGTCGAACGCCACGCGCCGGTTTTTTTTGCAACCGCTCGGTGGCATTCATCCCTTGGAACCCACCCATCCAACCCCATTTCGTCGATTCCCGCGCATCCAAACTGCCCTGCGGGCGACCTGACACCTTATATCTCATTCCAGATTCGGAGAACGATTTCATGAGCGAGCGGATTGTGCATATCACCGATGACTCCTTTGATGCCGAGGTTCTCAAAGCCGACAAGCCGGTCCTTGTGGACTACTGGGCCGAGTGGTGTGGCCCTTGCCGCATGATCGCACCGATCCTAGATGAAATCGCCACGGAATACGCGGATCGCGTCAAAATCTGCAAGCTGAACGTGGATGAGAACCAGCAGACGCCACCCCAGTATGGTATTCGTGGCATCCCAACCCTGATGTTGTTCCGTAATGGCAGCGTCGAAGCCACCAAGGTCGGTGCTCTGTCCAAGTCGCAGCTGATCGCTTTTCTCGATAGTAGTTTGCGCTGAGACTTCCCACGGCGCTCGCCCGAGGGTAGACGCCGTCTCGCGGCCGTGCTAGCTTAACCAGCACGCCGCGTTTATCGTCCCAGTCATCACTCCGTTCACCGTCCGCCCCCGGTTCCATCCCGAGACGCGAATCCTAAATTCCTCCTTCCTCACGGGCGCGCCATTACAGGCCAGCCGCTTCGAGCATGCTGCTTTCATGAATCTGACCGAACTCAAAAAGAAGTCCGCCGCCGACCTGATTGCCATCGCGCAGGAACTCAAGCTCGAAGGCATGGCGCGATCCCGCAAGCAAGACGTGATCTTCGCCATTCTCAAAGCACTCGCCAAGAGTGGCGAGGACATCTCCGGGGACGGCGTGCTGGAAATATTGCAGGATGGCTTCGGCTTTCTGCGCTCCGCCGACAGTTCCTATCTGGCCGGTCCCGACGATATTTATGTTTCCCCCAGCCAGATCCGTCGTTTCAATCTGCGTACCGGCGACACGGTCAGCGGCAAGATTCGCCCGCCCAAGGAAGGCGAGCGCTACTTTGCCCTGCTCAAGGTCAACGATATCAATTTCGAGCCGCCGGAAGTCTCCAAGAACAAGGTATTGTTCGAGAACCTGACACCGCTGCATGCCAATGAGCGGCTGACACTGGAACGCGGCAACGGCAGTACCGAGGACATCACGGCGCGGATCATCGACCTGATCGCGCCCATCGGCAAGGGCCAGCGCGGTTTGATCGTCTCGCCACCCAAGGCCGGCAAGACCATGATGTTGCAGAACATCGCCCAGAGTATCGCCGCCAACCATCCCGAGTGCTATCTGATCGTGCTGCTGATCGACGAGCGGCCGGAGGAAGTCACCGAGATGCAGCGTTCAGTGCGTGGCGAGGTGATCGCCAGTACCTTCGACGAGCCGGCCACCCGCCATACCCAGGTCGCGGAGATGGTCAATGACAAGGCCAAGCGGCTGGTGGAGCACAAACGCGACGTGGTGATTCTGCTGGATTCCATCACGCGGCTGGCGCGGGCTTATAACACCGTGGTACCCGCGTCTGGCAAGGTCTTGACCGGCGGCGTGGATGCGAATGCTCTGCAAAAGCCGAAGCGGTTCTTCGGCGCGGCGCGTAATATCGAGGAAGGCGGTTCGCTGACCATCATCGCCACGACCCTGATCGATACCGGATCGCGCATGGACGATGTGATCTACGAGGAATTCAAAGGCACCGGCAACATGGAAATTCATCTCGACCGGCGGATTGCCGAGAAGCGAGTGTTCCCGGCCATCGACATCAACCGTTCCGGTACCCGCCGCGAAGAGTTGCTGACCGATCCGGACGACTCTGCAGAAAATGTGGATCTTGCGCAAGCTGCTGCACCCGATGGACGAGCTACAGGCGATGGAATTCATGCTGGAACGACTGAAAGCGAATAAGACCAACCGGGAGTTTTTCGAGGCCATGAAACGGTAACACCGTCGCGATCCCATGAACACTGTCCTCCAATCCGCTTTTCAGACGTTGTTTCCGCCCCGCCCTGCCTTGCCCGCCCCTCTGGCGCTGCCGTTGAAACTCATTCCCGGTCCAGTGCATTCCAGCATCCTGACCACGGCGTTGAATGCGCTATTCCTCACCCGGATTCAGGAAAACGGCGAACTCGAATTCCTGTGTGACCGCGTTCTGGCGATCCGGGTACGCGATGCCCATGTGGAATATCGCCTCCGCTACACGGGTCCTGCGGGTTTTGTGCCCTGTCAGAAGGCGGAACGCACCCCGGATTTGACCATCAGCGGCACGATTTACGATTTTCTGGCGCTGACCACCCGCCGTGAAGACTCGGATACGCTATTTTTCAACCGCCGCGTGGTGATGGAAGGCGATACTGCCTTGGGATTGGAGCTGAAAAATCTACTGGATGCCATGGACCTGGAAACACTCAGCGGACTGTCGTCACTGCTTCGCGGCATCAACCGCCTGATGGGGATTTACGAGCGGCTCGGCAGTTAACGGAACCCGCCTCTCTCCATCCCGCCCCCTCGCTTCCCGCGCGCGGGTTAGGGCGACCAGGCCATCTTCGGTAGAATCTGCTTCCTTCATGTCCCTGATTCGAGCATACCGACCGCAGGAGAGAGATCAAGATGGCTAGTTTTCCGTTGCTTGCGATTATCGTTGCCGCCTACACCCTGTTGGCCTTGGTGGCGCCGGGTTGGTTGGAAATGGCACAGTTTCACTTGCCGCTGTTATCCGGCCTACCCCTGCCATTCCGAGGTGGCGACCTGTTATTGGTCATCGGCCTCATCTTGTTATGCGTCGAGGTTTATCGCGCCACCAGCAGTTCCGCCAGCGCCATTCTCAATCATGTGCTCTCGCTGGTGGTGTTTATCATTGCCCTGATCGAGCTGCTGGTCATGCCCCCAATGGCCAACATGACCTTTTTCCTGATCGTGCTGATGACCGCGAGCGATGTGATTGCCGGATTCACTGTGACCATCTCCACCGCCCGACGGGATTTGCAACGCCCCTGAAACACGCATCGGCGGATCCCGTCAACGCTTCGCAACGACCTCATGCCTCTTTCCGAATTTTCCCTGATCGACCGCTATTTCGCTGCTCGAACCCCGCGTCGCCCCGACGTCGTGCTCGGTATCGGTGATGACTGTGCGCTGCTGCGTCCGCCGCCCGATCAAGAATTGGCGATCACGCTGGATACCCTGGTGGCGGATGTGCATTTCTTCGCCGGCGCCGACCCGGAAGGCATCGGCCACAAGGCGCTGGCGGTGAACCTGAGCGACTTGGCGTCGATGGGAGCGATTCCGGCTTGGGCCACTCTGGCACTGACCCTGCCCCGCGCCGACGAAGATTGGTTGGAGCGGTTTTGTCGGGGATTGTTCGCACTAGCGGATCGGCATGATGTCCAACTGATCGGCGGAGACACCACCCACGGGCCGACGACAGTCATCACCCTTCAGGCTCATGGCTTCGTGCCACCGGGAGCAGCGTTGCGTCGCGATGGCGCGCGGCCAGGCGACAACATTTACGTGACCGGTACGCCCGGCGATGCGGGTCTGGCGTTAGCGGCGGCCTATGGCAAGACCACCGTCCCCGCCGAGCATCGCGACTACCTCCAGACCCGACTGGATCGACCGGAGCCGCGAATCGCGCAAGGCGCGTCCTTGCGCGGCATCGCCAGCGCCGCCATCGATATATCCGATGGGCTGGCTCAGGATCTCGGTCACATTCTTGAACGCAGCGGAGGCGGAGCGCTGCTGGAGATCGATCGCCTGCCGTTGTCGCCGGCCTTGACCGCTCACCCTGATCGGGATGCGGCCACCATCCTGGCGTTGGCGGGCGGAGACGATTACGAACTCTGCTTCACCGTACCGCCGGAACGCCTCACGCAACTGGTCACTGCAACGGCGACCTGGGATTGCCGCTGCACTCGAATCGGCGTCGTCACGGCGGAACCAGGCTTGCGATTGGCCCGCCAGGATCGTTCGATTTTTCAGCTAGAGCGGTCGGGTTACGACCATTTCGGTTGACAGCTCGGACCCTCTGATTAACCAATAAAAGCCCAGTCAGCACTCCAACCAAATCAGCGTCGCCATCCGGCCGGTACGATTCTCGCGGCGGTAGGAAAAGAATCGCTTCGGCTCGTTGAACGTGCAGAAGGCACCACCATCAATCGCCGTCACATCCAACGCTTGCAATTGCCGCCGGGCCAACTGGTAAATGTCCGCCAGCCAACGGCCCGCTGGAGACGGTTGGAAACAGGTCACGCTGCCAGCGTCCCGTTCCAGGAACACCGCGCGTACTTCTTCGCCGACTTCGAATGCGGCGGGACCGATGGCAGGCCCCAGCCAAGCCAGCAGCTCCGCAGGCGGCACGCTCATTTGTGCCACGGTCCTGGCGATCACGCCGCCCGCCAGCCCGCGCCAGCCGGCATGAGCGGCAGCCACCACCGTACCGGCGCGATCGCACAGTAACACCGGCAGGCAATCGGCGGTCATCACCACGCAGGGCCGGCCCGGCTCGCGGGTCCAGGCAGCATCGGCAGCGACTGGCTCGCAAACCGTCTCGGCAGCCACCACCCGGTTACCATGGACCTGCTGCAACCACGCCGGCTCGGCGGGATAGCCCGCCATCGCCGCCAGTCGTCGCCGATTCTCCGCAACGCGAGCCGGCTCATCGCCCACATGATCGGCCAGATTCAGGCCGTCGTAAGGCGGCGGACTCACCCCACCCCAGCGCGTCGTACTCACCGCCCGGACCCGTGCCGGAGTCGGCCAGTCGGGAACGATCAAAGAGTCGTCCTGTGGCGATTCATTCATGGCTGCATATCCTCGCTTAGCACCTCCAATAACGCCAGCAAATCGGCCGGCACTTCCGCCCGCCATTCCAACCGCGCACCGGTTGCGGGATGCGTCAAGGCCAGCCGCTCGGCATGCAATGCCTGCCGATGAAAATTCTGGATCGCCTCGACGCAACGCAAGGACGCATTTGGCGGCAAACGCAGCCGTCCCCCATACACCGGATCGCCCAGCAACGGCAATCGAACATGGGCCATGTGGACCCGAATTTGATGGGTGCGGCCGGTCTCCAGCTTGACCCGCAACAGCGCGTGAGCGCGAAATCGCCGGATCACCCGATAATGGGTCATCGCCGGCTTGCCGCTGGACACCACGGCCATCCGCTGCCGATCCACCGGATGCCGACCGATGGGGGCATCCACCGTGCCGCCAGCCACCGGCACCCCATTCACCACAGCCAAATACTCCCGTTCGATGCGCCGCGCTTGCAGCTGTTCCACCAAGGCAGCGTGAGCCCGCAAGTTGCGCGCCACCACTAACAGGCCGGTTGTATCCTTATCCAGCCGATGCACCAAACCTGCGCGCGGCAGGGTCGCCAGCTCCGGGCAACGATACAACAGCGCATTGACCAGCGTGCCGTCGCGGTTGCCAGCGGCAGGGTGCGCCACCAAGCCGGCGGACTTGTCCAGTATCAATAAATCCGCATCCTCGTAGCGGATGTCCAGCGGGATGTCTTGGGCGACGGCGACGGTTTCCGGTGCCAGCGCCAATTCCCCATGGACGGTCTCGCCGCCGGAAACCGGATCGCGAGGCCGCCACACCCGACCGTCCACCCGCAGTGCGCCGGCTTTCAGCCACTGCTGCAAGCGACTGCGGGAATAGGCCGGCAGCAGCAACACCAACACCTGATCGAGCCGCATTCCAGCACAGTTCTCAGGTATTCGGCAGGCGATCTGTTCGGTCGGAGGCATGATGGTTTTTAATGGCACGAGGGTTATACTGGATATCAACCCCATTTTACTCTCGACAATCGCTGCTCATGTTGTCATCCATGCGTCTCATACCGAAACTGTTCCTTGCGGGTCCCATCGCAGCCGTACTGTTGGCAGGATGTTCCCTGCTCCCCGAAAAAATCGACGAAACCAAGGGCTGGTCGGCTCAACGTCTCTACAGCGAGGCCAAGTCCTCCATGAACGATGGCAATTACAAGACTGCCCTCGAATATTTGGACAAACTGCAAGCCCGATATCCGTTCGGGCGCTACGCCCAGCAAGCTCAGCTCGACACCATGTACATCCAGTACAAAGACAACGAGCCAGATGCCGCGCTCGCTGCTGCCGACCGCTTCATCAAGGCCAACCCACGCCATCCGTATGTGGATTACGCTTACTACATGAAGGGCTTAGTGAATTTCAACCGCAACAACACCCTCTTGGAACAGATCGCGCCCAGCGACCGCGACAAAACCGACACCGCCACCGCCCGGCAGTCTTATAGCGACTTTGCCGAACTGACCCGCAAATTTCCCAATAGCAAATACGCCGAGGACGCCCGCCAGCGGATGCTGTTTCTGCATAACAGCCTGGCAACCTACGAGGTCAATGTAGCGGACTATTACCTGCGGCGCGGCGCCTACGTCGCGGCTGTCAACCGCGCCAGGTACGTGCTGGAGACTTACGCCCGCACGCCGGCTTCCGCCGACGCCCTTAGCATCATGACCCAAGCCTACGTCAAGATGAACATGCCGCAACTGGCGGCCGACAGCCTGCGGGTGCTGGAACGCAACTATCCACAATCTCCGGATCTGCCCAAGTTGACCGCCTTGGTCAAAGGCGCCGGCTGAGCGGCAATCCCAACCAGGTCCGGCTTCCGAGTAGCCCATTTACCGCCCCGAGGATCTCGCCATGTGGGATTTTTTCGAAACG
Organism: Candidatus Competibacter sp.; assembly: GCA_037045535.1. Lineage (GTDB taxonomy): Bacteria > Pseudomonadota > Gammaproteobacteria > Competibacterales > Competibacteraceae > Competibacter_A. The sequence goes on along the minus strand of JBAOHI010000072.1, from coordinate 25,432 downwards.
GTTCGCCACCGTCATTCCATTCGCAAGTATCAATCGGATATGGCTGTTGAGCCCGAGAAGCTGTACGCCATCCTGGAAATGGCGTGCGCGGCACCTTCGGCAGGCGACTTGCAGTCCTATCGAATCATCGTGGTGCACGACCTGGCCGACCGGCAAATCCTGGCTCAGGCATCCCACCAGCAAACGTTCGTCGCCGAAGCGCCGGTATGCCTGGTGTTCTGCGCCGATCCGGCGCGTTCGGCGAGTACCTTCGGCGAGCGCGGCGCGAAGCTGTACGCCTTGCAGGATACCACCATCGCCGCCGCTTACGCTCAACTGGCTATCGTCGCGGCTGGCATGGGTTCGACCTGGATCGGCTATTTCGATGAAGATCAAGTCCGTGCCGCGCTCGCGCTCGAACCGGGGCTGGTACCGCTGGCCCTGTTAAGCCTCGGCTATCCGGCGCAGCTACCCGAACCCAGCTCGCGCCGGAAGTTGGATGAAATGGTGACTTGGCGATAAAGAATGGCGGATTCCACTGAACTTTCGATTCCCATCGCCCGCTTAACAAGAAAATGGTGGTCACCGAGGCGGATCCGGCTCGCTGAGTCGTCACCGAAATCAATGGCATGCCCACCGGCCGGGAATACGCCCGCAGGGTCAACCTCAATCGAGGATCAGTTGGCTCCGCTGATTTTTTTCCACTTATCCGGTGATAGTCAAAGTCGGCGACCTTGGAACTATCCCCCTCCTAAATTATTGGGGTCATCGTCAACGCATTCATTGGCGACCACGAGCGCTGTCTGCAAGCCAGCATAGATGACGACCTTAGCAAACCCTTCTCGCCCCAAGACTTGCGCGAAGCTCTGGAACGCACGCCACGAGGAAAACCGACCTTGAACCCGCCTTCAGCCGAAAATGCAGCTTCCGAAATCCGACGGACATCCCCGCTAGATGCTACTGTTCTGGCCAATATCCGCAATCTCAATCCTGCGGGTTATCCGACTTTATTGGGGCGATTGGTGAAGGCGTATCTGACCTCCTCGGCGGAAGCCATCACGGCGTTCGATGCCGCTCTCGCAAAAGGTGATCGAGAAGCCTTGGGCAAAACGGCACACAGTTTGAAATCCAGCAGCGGAAACATGGGAGCCACCCAACTAGCCGATCTCTGCAAGGAGCTGGAACTGGTCGGACGCAGCAAATCCGATGCCGACCCCGCGCCGTTGGTGGAAGCCATTACGCACGAATGTGGCGCCGTTTGTAAAGCATTACAAACCGAGTTGGCCAAGGCGACCGGCGTCACCCCTTGATCGTTGCCTGGAACCATTGACAGGATCGGTTTGGCTACATTCGCATCCCGCTCGCACCCCGAGTCAGGTAATGTCCAGGGTAGCGGGCGCTATGGGCGGTGATCAACCCGTGGCAACTTCGAGTCGAGGTGTTTTTTCGGGAGAAGACAATGGCAACATTCCACGAATTGCGCGCTCAGCGACGTGAACTGCTCAATGAACTCGAAGATCTCGAAGAGGCGGTCGCCCAATTGACGACGCTTCTGGATAACTCCTCGGAGCTTCTCTCCGAAGAGCTTCTCCAACACCGCCGGGAGCAGCGCGCCTGGCTGCAACGCCAGCAAGCGGGCGCGCTGGTCATTTTGACCGAAACAGAACGGGCGCTACTGGGACTCGGTATGGACGATTGGGACGAAACTTGAGTTCAGGTTAACTCCAGCCATTGTTCCTCTTCTCGCGTTTCCTGTTCCCGCTGTTGCAAGGCCCACATCTGGGCATACAACTCACCTTGTTGCAACAGCTCGCGGTGCGTGCCCTGTTCCCGCACCCGGCCATGCTCCAGTACCAAAATCTGATCGGCATCCACGATCGTGGATAGTCGGTGAGCGATGACCAGGGTCGTGTGTTCAGCAGCTACCGCACGCAGAGCCTGCAAGATCGCCTGCTCGGATTTGCTGTCCAGCGCCGAGGTGGCTTCGTCGAAGATCAGGATGCGCGGTCGTTTGAGGATGGCGCGGGCGATGGCGACTCGCTGTTTCTCACCGCCTGACAGCTTCAAACCGCGTTCGCCGACCACTGTTTCGTAGCCGGCTGGCAGCGCCGCGATAAAATCGTGCAGTTGCGCCATCCGGGCAGCGGCGGCAATTTCCTCGCGACTGGCTTCAGGCCGAGCATAAGCCAAGTTGTAATACAGCGTGTCGTTGAATAGCACGGTATCCTGCGGCACGATGCCGATAGCGGCGCGCAGGCTGTGTTGAGTTGCGGCACGGATATCCTGCCCGTCGATCGAAATGCGCCCGCCGGTTACATCGTAAAATCGGAATAGCAACCGTGCCAGCGTCGATTTGCCGGCCCCGCTCGCCCCGACTACCGCCAGCTTGCGGCCCGGCGGCACTGTGAAACTGACATCGAACAGGATTTGCCGGTCGGGTTGGTAACCAAAATTTACCTGCTCGAAGCACAGCTCGCCGTTCGTCACCGCCAGTTCAACCGCGTCGGCGGTATCGCGAATTTCTGGCACGCGCTCCAACAAACGCATCAAGTCATCCATGTCGGCCAGCGCATACTTGATCTGCCGGTAAACGATGCCCAGAAAATTCAGCGGAATGAATAATTGCAGCAACAAGGCGTTGACCAGCACCAGATCGCCCAACGTCATTTGACCGGCGGCGACCCGGCCGGCGGCGACGAACATGATTAGCGTGGCACCGACAGCGATGATGGCACCCTGCCCGAAATTGAGCACCGACATCGAAGTCTGGCTCAGCACGGCGCTGTTTTCCCAGGATGCCAGCGTCGCATCGCAGCGTCGCAATTCCCAATTTTCGTTACCGAAATACTTGACCGTTTCGTAATTGATCAGGCTGTCGATGGCCTCGTTGCCGGCCTGCGATTCCAAGCGATTCATCAGATGCCGATGCTCCATCCGCCAGTTGGTGATCGCCAGGGTAAACGCGACGTAGGCGGCGACGCTGCCGAAGATGACGAGCGTGAAAACGGCCGGGTAGCGCCCCAGCAGCAATCCCGCCGCCAGCAAAAATTCCACCACCACCGGCAGGATGCTGAAAGCCAGGTAATTCAGCAGCGTGCTCAGGCTGCGCGCACCGCGTTCCAGATCGCGGCTGATCGCACCGGTTTTCCGTTCCAGATGAAAGCGCAACGACAATTCGTGCAAATGAGCCAGGGTCCGAACCGTCAACCGACGCATGGCACGGTAGCGAACCCGGGCGAACAGTACATCGCGCAACTCGCCAAACAGCGCGTTGCCCAGCTTCAGCGCGCCGTAGGCCAGCAACAAGGAGACCGGCAGCATGACGGCCACTTGATGGCTAGCGTCCAAGCTGTCCACGATCTGCTTGAGCATCAGCGGCACGCCAACGTTGGCGAGCTTGGCCACAATCAGGCAACCGAGGGCAAGCACCACCCGGCCGCGATACTCCCAGAGGAAAGGCAACAAGGCCCGAACGTTCGTCCAATCGCGACGTTCGTGATGAGGAGCCTCGGTGTAGCGGAGATCGGGACGCATGACGGTTCATTCATCGGCAAAACAAAAGGCCACCCCGTAGGATGGCCTGGCAATACGACGCCACCGCGGACCGGTGGGTTACTTCGGTGCTTCGACGGTTGGAGCCGCTTCCGTCTTGATGCCGGTCTCGCCCAGCATGTAAACGATGGCATCCTTGAGATTGGCTTCAGTTAGCGAGGGATCGCCGCCTTTAGGGGGCATGGCACGGATACCGCTCACGGCATGAGTCACCAATGTGTCCAAGCCCTGAGCGAAGCGGGGTTCCCACTGATCCTTGGCGCCGGTTTTAGGAGCGCCCAAGGTGCCGGTGGCATGGCAAGCCGCGCAGACTTTGTTGTAAACCTCCACGCCGGACAATTTCACCGCAACAGCAGGCTTGGGCTGCTCGAAGGAAACTCGAGCGACCGGCTTAATACGCTCAAGCACAGCGGCCTGCTTCCGCGAATTATCATCCGGGGCAACCTTGCCGATGACACCAATGAGGGCAGCGACCATGAACAGCACGACCGCCAGCAACACCAATCCAGAGATCAGGGTAACGGACGTGGTCATTACGGATTTATCGACTTGCTGGCTCACACTCTCACCTCATTGAACGCGTTCTCGCCCTGCCGCACATTCGCACGCACGCCGCTGTGAATTCAATCGAATCACTTTATGGTTTCCCAGCAAGAGCCTTCGCGGGAGCGCGGTCGATCGGCATTGAGAGTTCGGTTTGTTATGTTGTGGTTTGGATACTGCTAAAACTTCATAATTATAATGATATTTGGCCCTACCTGAAAACTGATATGCTCGTTCTCGCAACGATAAGAAATCGTTATTCAACGATACTTCAAACTCCTTGCTTGCGACTGGCAAAATCAAGGATGCGCGCCAAAATAACACCACCAGGGCTGGACGAACATCGATAATCCCGGTATTCTGATTAGCCTTTTCTTTATGCGCCCGTAGCTCAGTTGGATAGAGCGTCGGCCTCCGGAGCCGAAGGTCGTGAGTTCAAGTCTCGCCGGGCGCGCCAAATCAATAAGTTACGAACACCCCACCATCCATCCCCCCGTCGCTTTGTGCTTGTTTGGTCCAAATTTGGACCAAACTTAGAGTCCGTCGCCAAATTATCCTGGGAAGGATTCTCTCTAATAATACGCTGCGACTCAGTGAGTTGAGACAATTTTGTTTCAACGACACCCCCTTGTTTTCTCCTACTAGAAAGCCTTCTTCGAGGATCTGTTGATCCTCGATCGCCGGGCTGCGCCTCAGGACCAGGTGCGGCATCCTGATCCCCCTCGAAGCCTTCCAAGGTGAACCCTATGTGTCATACTTGGGGCATTCTCAGTACTCCACCTCGCGAGGCTGATCGCTATGCCACAACCCTCCGCCGACAACTCCAACGCGACTGCGTCCTCCCGAATGCCCGATGACCGTGAAGAAAAGCTAGCGATGTCCGGCACTGACGTTTATCCGAACCTTGCCCTCCGACCATCGCTGCCGCTAGCCATTTACCGGCTGGAATTCGTTGCCCTGAACGCCGTGCGCCTGCCCGCATACGCTGGCTCGGCCTGGCGCGGCGCATTTGGTCGCGCCCTGAAAAAACTGGTCTGCGTGACTCATGAACCGACCTGTCCCGCTTGCCTGCTGTATCGCTCCTGCGTGTATCCCTACCTGTTCGAGACCCCGCCCGACCCGGCCGCCGGCAAGCTGCGCAAGTATCCGGCCGCGCCGCATCCCTACGTGGTCCGGCCGGGGCCGGGCGGCGCGCATGAGGCCGGCACGACGGTCAGCGTAGAGGTGGTGTTGCTTGGACACGGTAACCGACAGTTGCCCTACTTGCTGCACGCCTTCGATCGAGCCGGCCAACAGGGTGTCGGTCAGGGGGATGGGCGATTGGCATTATCTCGGGTCGCGCAGCAGACGCCGGCAGGCGATTGGCAACCGATCTACCGGCCTGGTGAATCGCTGCAACCCTTGCCATCCTCAGTGCCGGAACCGCCGCCCGGCCCGGCCCGGCTGACGCTGGTTTTGGAAACCCCTCTGCGGATACGGCAGGATGAAAAGCTGGTCGGACCGGAGGCGTTCCAGTTTGGCGCCCTGTTCGCCAACCTACTGCGGCGGATTTCGCTGTTGACCACGTTCCACGCCGACATGCCGCTGGAGGCCGACTTCGCTGGACTGAGCCGGGCCGGCTGGACGATCCGGCATCGGGCGGCGCGGCTACGCTGGCACGAGTGGGTGCGTTACTCCTCCCGGCAAGATGCCTTGCTGCAAATGGGCGGGCTGATCGGCGAAATCGAGCTGGACGGTGCGGATTTGGAACCGTTCTGGCCGTATCTGTGGCTCGGCCAGTGGACCCACGCCGGCAAGGGCGCAGTGATGGGCCTAGGGCGGTATCGCTTCACGATGGATTGACCGGCAAGCTTGCCGGTCCGGCTTTATTGTCGCTCCGGGTTTACTCTCACGGCGGTTGCACTATGCTCAAAAGAGGACACCGCCATGAACCCGGATCGTTATTCCCGTCGCATCCTGCTCTGCGTCGCCGGCCTGTCGCCGCAGATCGTCACCGAGACCCTGTACGCCCTGACGGTGACGGGCGAACCCCGCTTCATCCCCACCGAAATTCACCTGTTGACCACCGCCGAAGGCGCGGAGCGGGCGCGATTGACCCTGCTCAGCGACGAGCCGGGCTGGTTCCACCGCTTGCGCCAGGATTACGGTCTGCCCGCCATCCATTTTACTCTCGACGCGATCCACATTCTGCACGCCGCCGATGGTCGTCCGCTCAGCGACATCAGGGAGTTGGCCGATAACGAGGCCATCGCTGATGCCATCACCGCGAAGGTGCGCGAACTGACCGCCGACCCGGACAGCGCGGTACACGCTTCGATTGCCGGCGGACGCAAGACGATGGGCTTTTATCTGGGCTACGCGCTGACCCTGTTCGGCCGACCGCAGGATCGGTTGTCCCATGTGCTGGTGTCCAGTCCGTTCGAGTCCAACCCGAATTTCTTCTATCCGGCCCCGGTCGAGCGGGTGATTTTCAGCCATGGTCCCGACCAACGCCCGCTGGATGCTCGTGATGCCACCGTGACGCTGGCGGACATCCCCTTCGTCCGCCTGCGCGACGGCTTGCAGGAGTCGCTGCTGCACGAGGGGGCGAGCTTCGGCGACGCGGTGCGCCAGGCCCAGCGCAACCTGGCCGCGCCCAGCCTGACGCTGGACGTGGCGACCTGCCGGGTGCGCTGCGGGGAGACGGTGCTGCGCTTGACCCCGATCAGCTTCGCTTGGCTGGCCTGGTTCGCTCGCCGGGCGCTGGAAGGCTTGCCGCCGCTGCACTGGAAGCGGATCGGTCCGGTGGAGGTGGAAGCGTTTTTGGCCGAGCACAAGGCGGTGCTGAACGATCCACTGGCCGACGATCAGCACCCGCTGATCGCGAGCCGACGCCGGGAGGGCATCGACAAGGAATTTTTCGAGGAGCGCGCCAGCAAGCTCAAGCGGGAATTGAGCCGGGTGCTGGGCGAGCCGACGGCGGCCCGCTACACGCTCCAGCGCCAGGGAAATCAGCGGCTCGCCGGCCACGCCCTGGGACTGGAACCGCACCAGATTCGGTTCGCGGCTCTGGCGGGAGAGTGAAGCGGCAAGCTTGCCGGGGCGGATAACCACCACCGGTAAATGTTATACGCACCATGTTTGCAGTACCTACATTTGCAGTACGGAATGGAGATCACATATATGATGGTTAAACAGCAATACACCGTAAGCTTTGTAACCCCTGCCTTTCTGGGTGATGCCGACCAAAATGGGGCTTGGCGCACCCCGCCGTTCAAGGCGCTGCTGCGGCAATGGTGGCGGATAGCGGCGGCGAAGGACCACGGCTACAACCATGAACGCTTACGAGAAACCGAGGGGCGGTTGTTTGGGAATGCGTGGCTCAAAAAGCCTGATGGTAAATTGGACGCCTCACAGAGCTTGGTACGGCTGAGATTGGATACATGGCGACCCGGTAAGCTACAAAGCTGGCCAGTTAAAGATCCACGTCTAACGGAAATTAAGAATCCAGTAGGAGCGCATCTCTATTTAGGTTATGGCCCGCTTAATAATGAAAAAGGGAAGGGTACAGTGCTTAAAATGAATGCAAGCCTACAAAGTGGAGACAGCACACAACTAATACTGATGTTCCCCACCAAAGCCCAAAGTGATTTGATAAAAACGCTATGCCTGATCCAAAAATTCGGTGCTTTAGGTGGCCGTTCGCGAAATGGCTGGGGTTCGGTTGATTTTGACGGGACAACCCCGCTTATCTGCGATAATGAGTTTCTACAGACAATTTCCCTACCACTTGCGCAATGTTTGACTTTCGATTGGCCTCATGCCTTGGGCAAGGATACCAAGGGGCTGCTGCTGTGGGAGACTTCACCTTGCAAGGATTGGTCTGATGCAATGCGAGCATTGGCATTGATCAAAATTCGCTTTCGTACCGCGCTCAATTTTGGTACAGGATTCAGCCTGCGTCACCTGCTGGCCTACCCGGTAACAAAACACGATGTACGGGAATGGGATAAACCACCGCCGCCTGCCCGCCTCGCCAACCAATTGCGCTTTAAAGTAATCCGACGTGGCAATGGAGTCGTCGGTATGGCCTGCCACTTTCCCTGTGCATTGCCTAAGCCATTGCTAACACGCCTTAGCTCCCAAGAACAACAACTAGCCAATCACAAACAGCAAGAAACTTGGGAAACAGTTCACGCCATTCTCGATGATCCAAAAAACGGAATGCACCGTTTCAAGGGAGCATAAGTAATGGAACATTCTCTCTGGCAAACCAAACTCGCCGCCTGGATTCACGACCCGGCGGAAAAGGCGCTGGTGCTGTTGCGCGACCCTGCCGGCCATGAGGGCGGCACCGTGCGAAAGCTGCGGCAACAACTCTTTCCCGACGGCATTCCCGCAGCCATCAAACAGCACATTCACCAAGCGGATCGCTGGGCCGCTGCTGCCGACCGTCCGCAATTTCCGCAGGATCAGGACGGCGGGCGCTATCAGAAATGGACTCAGGTCAACTTTGCCGAACAGCCGGTACTCAAGCACCCGCTGACCGGAGAAGAATATGACCTGAAAAAAATGGAGCTGGAACCGGCGCAACTGAAAGCGATCAGCACCGATCACTTTCAGCGATTCATTGTCCCGGATAACGGAGCGGTGGACTGGAAAAAAACGGCGCTGGCGTTTTGGCGCTTCGGGCCGGAGTCGCCGGCCAGCGATTTGGGCGCGCTCTGGCAACTGCTCCCCGCCGACACCCGTGTACCCGATCACACCATCTGGAACCATCTCGATCTGACTTCCGCCTTTGCCAGCGCCTTTGCGGGTGACCCGGCACACAATCCGGCGTTGCTGGCGATGAGCTTCGGGCCGGTGCAGGATTTCATCGCCCAGGCGCGCACCACTTCCGATTTGTGGGCAGGTTCACATTTGCTGTCCCGGCTAGCGTGGGAAGGCTTGAAGGTAATTTGCGCGCAACTGGGGCCGGATGCGGTGATCTTCCCGCAATTGCGCGGTGTGCCGCAGGTGGATTTGTGGCTGCTCAAGGAAATGGGGCTGCCGGAGCATTACTTTGACAGCGCGGACTGGCTGAACCGGCAAACCGACGCCAATCCACTGTTCGCCGCTGCGTTGCCCAACAAATTCGTCGCCATCGTCCCGGCGGCGCTGGGCGTGGAACTGGCGCAAAAAATCACTGCTGCCGTGCGGGCGTGGGTGAATGAGAAAGCGGAAGCCGCCTTGACGGAGTTGTTGAAAGCGGCTGGCGTGGCCGACGCCCCCGACCTGTGTGCCCACTCGCAAATCGCCGTGCAACTAGAAAACTTCCCGGAAGTGCATTGGGCACTGGTTCCATTCGCGCCGCTGGCGCGGGAAACCGGGCAGGGCGTGGACGTCAAGGAACTGGAGATCGCCCAAGCGCCATTCCGGCCCGTCGGCGACAAGGGTTTTCTGGACGGAAACGCCTGGAAACTGTTGAACCACGAACTCAAGGTGGACGGCGCTCGTTTCTACCATCCCAATCCCGGCGTGCTTTATCCAGCGCTTTACGAGTTGCTGGACCGGATGCAGGCGGCGGCCAAGACGGTGCGACCGTTCGTGCAACTGGAGCAAACCGGCTATCGCTGTTCTCTGTGCGGCGAGCGGGAATGGCTGACCACTGACCGCGAGCAACTGACCTTGCCGCCCGGCGAACGCCAGGAGCGTAAAACGCTTTGGGCGGTAGTCGCCGACAAAAAATCATCTTGGGCGCGCAAGGGTGAGCATCTTTGCGCTCCGTGCGCGCTCAAGCGGCTGTGGCCGACGCTGTTCGTCAAGGAAATCGAAGAGTTGGCTCAATCAGGACATACAACGCTATGTGGTGTCCACTCATACGATGGCGCTGGCGACGACATTGGAACGCTGGCTCGATCAACCGGATCGCCGTCCGCTTCCCGATATGTTGAGCAGCCAACTTGTAAGGTTGCACGACACAGCCGCGCTACCTCAAAGGCTCGCCATTCGCTTGCATCGAGAAGACCGCGACGCTGATTTGTTGGCTCGGAAACTTCCAGTTTATCTGGACGGCTTGCGCGATAACCTCGGCAACTCTGATCAACGCGAACGCGATCAAGCTGACCAAGCATTAGCGTTAGCTGAAAACGACATTAAAACCGTCTTCGGCACCAAACCCGAAGCCTATTACGCCTTCATCATGCTGGACGGCGACAAGATGGGCGCGTGGCTGTCGGGCGACGAGGATTATTCGCTGGCTTATCAGGACACTTGGCATCCGCAAATCCGCCAGGCCATTGCTGGAAAATTCGAACAGGCGGATTTACAGAGCTACGCCAAAGCCAAGCGCCCGGTTTCGCCCGCCCGCCACATCGCCATTTCCTCAGCGCTCAACAGCTTCGCCTTGCATCTGGCCCCGTATATCGTCGAGACGGTTTGCAAGGGCAAGTTGATTTACGCCGGTGGCGACGACGTGCTGGCGATGGTGCCGGTGGACGATCTGCTGCCGGCGCTGGCGTTATTGCGGCTGGCCTACAGCGGCGTTTTTCCAACGGGCGACGCCGCCGATCACGCTTGGCGTTTGCTGGGAGTGGACGACAGCCGGTTGGATATTCGCAAGGGCCATGTGCTGCTCCGCGACCGCCTGTATCGAGTGATGGGCGACAAGGCGACCGCTTCCGCCGGCGCGGTCATTGCCCATCATTCCTCCCCGCTGGGCGCGGTGTTGCGGCAACTGCGGGACGCGGAGAAACAAGCGAAAAACCGGGGCGGGCGCGATGCGTTCGCCATTCGCGTGCTCAAACGATCCGGCGGCATGGTGGAACTGGTCAGCCGCTGGTTTGGCGATCTCGACCCAACGCAAGGCTTGGAAAGCACTCCCATCGGGCTGCTGCTGCGCTTGCGCGAGATGTTGGCCAATCCGCAACTGTCGCGGCGCGTGGCTTATTTAGCGCAAACCTGGTTGCCGCAACTGCCGCCCCCCGGCGAATTCAGCGACCGGGCGCTGTACGAAAAACTGCTGGCCGACAATCTAGCCTATCAGTTCGCCCGGCAGTGCCAGGGTGATGACAAGCAACGAGCCACTGATCTTGGCCGGGGACTCGGCAAGCTGGCGGTGACTCTCGCAGATTCATCTTCCAAGCCCGAAGAAGATAAAAGCACTGCCACCGACCTGATCCGCGACTTTCTGGCGGTCGCCGAATTCCTGGCCCGCGAAGGCCGCGCGGACACTGGCAAGGAGCATCGCCATGACTGACTACCGTTTCATCGAACCCCTAGATGTGCTCTATCTGCGCGGCAACAAACTGTTTGGCGATGCGGGCAGTTATGGCGAGGCGCTGATGCCGCCGTGGCCGTCGCTAGCCGCCGGCGCGCTGCGTTCCCGGATGCTGGCGGATCATGGCATTGATTTAGCTGCCTTTGCCCAAGCCCGCGAATGTTCACCGGGCTTGTCCGGCGCGCTGCACGCCTGCCTCGGCACACCGCAAAAACCGGGCAACTTCCGGGTCAGCCTATTCACTCTGGCTTATCGGGAAAACGGTCGGGTGCAGCCCTGTTTTCCGCTGCCGGCAGACGTGGTGGTCACGGCGAAAGCGTTGGACAACGCAACGTATCTCCAGCCCACCGCACCACACCCCAAGCTATCCAGCAGCTACCCGCTTCCACAAGCACCGCTGTTGCGCACCGCCGATCCGGCCAAGCCGCAGGGCAATCTGTGGTTGAACGCTGCCGGGCTGGGCGCGTATCTCAATGGTGAAAAACTCGGCAAGGATCACCTGCTGCGCGGCGGCGAACTCTGGCAATTCGATCACCGTCTCGGCATCGCCTTGAATGGCGCGCAACGCACCGTCGCCAAGGGAATGCTGTACACCGCACAAACCGTCGCTCTGAACCGCCACGATGGTCACGGTCACGGGCGCGATGCGGGGTTTCTGGTCGGGGTGGACGGCGCGAGCGGCCTGTTGCCGGAAATCGGGCTGTTGCGCTTCGGCGGCGACGGACGCGGCGCGGCGCTGCAAGCGGTCTCGCCCAAGAACCTGTTGCCCGCTCCCGACGGGCGGCGCATCGAACAAGAGCGCCGGTTTCGGCTGGTGCTGGCGACGCCCGGCCTGTTCACCGGCGGCTGGCGCTTGCCCGGTCTCGATGCCGGCAACCGCTGGCAGGGGCCGGACGGTTGCACGGCCCGGCTGGTCGCAGCGGCGGTCAATCGCGCCGATACAATCAGCGGCTGGGACTTGGCGCAGAGGCAACCGAAACCGGCGCAGCGCGTCGCGCCGGTGGGTTCGGTGTACTGGTTTGACGATTTTCAAGGCAAGACCGAGGCACTCAACAAGCTTGCCGCCGAAGGTTTCTGGGCGATAGGTGACTACTCTGACCCCAGCCGCCGCGCCGAAGGTTTTAACAATCTGCTGATCGCAGCGTGGCCGAAATAGTCATTATCATTCAGGAAAATCAGGGAATAAAGATCATGTTCCAAGCACAACAAGCACTTTTCATCTACTGCGTCAGCCCGGTCCACATGGGCGCGGGCACGGCCATCGGCCTGATCGACAATCCGATTCAGCGCGAGCGCCATACCGAATATCCCATGATCGCCGGTTCCGGGCTGAAAGGCGCGGTGCGGCATCATTTTTGGAGTCAGTTGGACGACGATAGCCGCAAAGATAAAGCCAACCTGCTCAATCGGCTGTTCGGGCCGGATACGAACGCCTCGGACTTCGCCGGAGCAATCAGCTTTGGCGATGCGCAACTGGTTGCTTTTCCGGTGCGTTGTGTCAAGGGCGCTTTTGTTTACGCCACTTCGCCAACGGCATTAGCGCGGGTGACCAGGACATTGAATATTACAGGCACTAATAAGGATAAGGACTGGACTATTCCTGATGTAAAGCCTGGCCACTGCCGGTTGCTCAATCAGCAATTGTTAAGCGATAACAAGTTGCTATTGGAAGCGTTTGAATTCACTGCGCAAACACCGCCACCAGACAATCATCTTTATCCTATAGCGGAATGGCTGGCTGGAAACGCCTTGCCTAACGGTGATGCTTATGCCTTCTTCCGTGACAAACTAGCGACGGATTTAGTCTTGCTGTCTGACGAAGATTTTAGCTACTTCGTCCGCAACGCTACCGTGGTCGAACCACATGTGCGGATCAATAATGAAACCGGGACAGCGGAAGATGGCGGCCTGTTCTATACCGAGAACCTGCCGCCGGAAAGTCTTTTATTGGCGCCGGTCATGGCGTCGATGGAACGCACCACCGACAAGATTCGCGGCGATAAAAACCGGTTGGATGCAACCACAGCCTTGAAAGCTGTGCTCGCGGGCGATGGCAACGGTTTCGGCGGATTGGACGGCAAGCTGCTGCAAATCGGCGGCGATGCGACGACCGGACGCGGGCAAGTGGTATGCAAGGCGGTGGGGTAACGGACATGGCCGACTACACGCCCAAGGCAACGATTACCTTAAAATCAAAAGCTTCCATGCCGACCACAAGCCTCGATCAACAGCGTGCGGCTTATGCTTGGCAGTGCGTTCAGAACGTGCCTAATGACTACGACAAACTAGCGAAGGCCGCGCCTGCATTGATCATGAACAACGGGCTGATGCAAGCGCTGGCGTTCTATCAGGATAAGGGCAAGACGAAAGAAGGCGTCATGGATCGTTATCATGCCCTGAATGTTCATCTCATGCGTTGGTTGGGTCGCCAATTTGGCGGTAACAACTTCCCAGCGGAGCAAACAGCTTCTTTCGATACCGTCATGCCGGCGCTGTACGACGCTCAACCCGAACTCTTCCGCCGCGCCACCGAGGAAACCCTAGCGCTGCTGCGCTGGGTTCGACAGTTCGCCGCCGCAAAGTCGCCGGGATAGATATGGGAAAGCATGACAGACTACTGGAGCAGATCCTGCGAGGAATGTCCGATGCCAACATCGGTTTCGACGAACTTCGCGCACTCTTGCTCTGGCTGGGATTCGAGCAACGGATACGGGGCAGCCATCATCTGTTTACCAGACCAGGCATTGTCGAAAAGATCAATCTGCAACGGGATGATGGCAAGGCCAAGCCATATCAGGTGCGTCAAGTCAGGAATGTCATCGTGCAATACAAGCTTGGAGGGCGGTCATGAACCACTACGAAATCATCATCTACTGGAGCGACGCGGATCAGGCGTTTCTGGCCGAGGCCCCTGAATTGCCCGGTTGCATGGCTCACGGCGATAGCTACGAGGAAGCGTTGCGCAACGTGCGGGACGCGATGGCGTTCTGGCTTGATGTCGCCCGCGAACAGGGCGAGTCTATCCCCATACCCAAGGGCCGTCGGCTTCATGTATGCCTGAGCGAGTGATCGAGGAGATTTGATATGGCCGTTGCCGCTGTTCCGAATTACATGGGATGCGATTTCACCGATGCGCCGCCCGGTCATCGTTTTGGGCTTTATTTCGATGCCTGGGATCAGCACTGGAAAATCCCGGATACCGAAAAACGCGAGGCTTTGAAGCGGGTAACAACACTACATGGAACTACCCAAAATCTGCTCAACGGCCTGCGCAACCGACAAAGGACGCTGGCCGACGTCCTCAGCGATTTGGTCTGGCGCTTGCCGGCGCAATCCATAGCCCCTTTCATGACCGGCCTGGGCAACGAACATCCGCTGGAAAATGGTTTTTCCTTCCTCAATCCGTATGGGTTGCCCTATCTGCCCGGTTCGGGTGTCAAAGGTGTATTGCGGCGGGCAGCGGAGGAATTAACGCTGGGACTTTATGACGATACCGGCGGGTGGGATGTTGTGAGCCTGTGGTGGCTGTTCGGCTTCGAGCCAAACAGCGTTTATCTGGCTGGCCCCAGCGACAGAATGCCACCGGCACAGCGCGAGGAAGCTCAACGCTGGCAAGATGCCTACCGCAACCCCGAAACCCGGGATGCTGTACCTCGCGACCGACTGGAGGCATTGATCGAAGCCACGCTGAATGGCGAGCAACGGCGTCGATATCGGGAACAGCCGTTTCTGCTGCTGGATGAACTGATAGTCAGTCAGAAATTGCGCGACGAGCTACGCAACCGAGGTGCGCTGATGTTCTGGGATGTGATTCCCGAACTGGCTGGCGGCAAACTGGCCGTGGATATCATGACCCCGCATTACGGCGACTATTACCAAGGCAACGATACGCCGCATGATAGCGGCCAACCCAACCCGATTCTGTTCCTGACCATACCGCCAGGCAGCCGCTTCGAATTCTTCGTGCAGTGTGATCCCACTGCGTTGCCGGCATCGCTGAAGAATTCCTGGCCAATCTTGTTGGAAGCGGCTTTTCAACACGCCTTTGATTGGCTGGGATTCGGTGCGAAAACGGCGGTCGGTTACGGGCAATTTCCCAGTGACGCTTTGGAAAAAGCCAGCGCCGAACGAGAAGCCGCCACACGGCGACGACAGGAAGCGGCGGCAAAAGCGCGCGCAGAGGCCGAACGTCTGGCAAAACTCGCCGCGATGTCGCCGCTGGATCGGGCGATTGAAGAAATAGTTGCCGCCGCGCCTCAAGGCCAGCCCCGCTATAAAGCCATCCTGAATGCGTTGAAACAGGGCAGATGGTCCGGGGATGAGGCGAGACAGGTTGCGGAGTCCATTCGTAGCCTGATGACTCAAGCGGGGGCTTGGCGAGTCAAGAGTGAAAAGAAGAAGCCTGAAAAGGATGAACCCTATCAGGCCACGCTCGCCGTGCTCGCTTATCTGGAGGGGAAAAAGTCATGACCCAAACCCTGATCAGCTTTCTTGGCCGTGTTGCCAAGAGCGAAAATGGTTACCGCCCAACCATCTATACCTTTGATGGCGAGCCGGACGAGCCAACAGCTTTCATCGGCTGGAGTTTGCGCCGTCGCTTACAGCCTGACCGTTTGGTGATTCTCGGTACTGCCGGCAGCATGTGGGATCACTTGTTTGAAAAAGATATCGTATTGGGTACGGAAGCCGAAGACGAACGGCTGGCGTTGCAGGATGCGACCGAAACCAAGACCGTGACCGAGGCGTTGCTGGAGCCGCTGACCCCGCTACTGGCGCAACGGTTAGATTGTGAGGTACGGTTGGTAGTAATTCCTTATTGCCGCACCGAAACCGAGCAACTCGAATTACTGCGCATCATGGCAGCGGAAGTGACTCCTGGCGAGGAGGTGCATCTCGATGTTACCCACGGATTTCGTCATCTGCCAATGCTCGCTCTCCTCAGTGCTTTGCACTTGCGCGAGGTTAAAAAAGCTAAGATCGTCGGCATTTGGTACGGAGCTTATGATTTTGATACCAAAGAATCGCCTGTCTATAATCTGGCGGGTTTGCTGCGCATAGCTGATTGGGTGGGCGCGCTGAATGCTTTTGACAAGGATGGTGATTACAGTGTGTTCGCTGATCGACTAGATCAAGATGGATTATCTACGATCGATACCAATTACTTGCGTCGAGCCGCCTTCTATGAGCGTACTTCTAATCCCCGCGATGCCCGTAAGCAGTTAGCCAATTTTGACAAAGTGCTAGCGCGTGGTTTGCCCAGCGTCAGTGCGCTGTTTGCCGGTCAGTTGCACACCCGACTGAAGTGGTATCGCGGTGATAATCTGTTTACCAACCAATCTGATCTGGCGACTTTTTACCGCAAGCGAGGCGATTACATCAGAACTGCCATTTTTGCCTATGAGGCATTCGTAACCAGTCTTATCGACTATGAAGCGGGCGAGCGAGAAGACAATTACAAGGATCGGGAAATCGCCTTCAAGGCTTACGAGAAGGGAGAGCGAGGTGTCCAGCGGCTCAAATCAGATTACTGGTTGCTCAAGAACCTGCGTAATACCTTGGCGCATGGCAACGAACCAGATGATGATCGCGACAGTCGTGACAGGCGATTGCCGGGGATCATCGCCGATGAAGAGAGGCTAAGCCGTGAATTGGAACGGTTGATTCAGATGATTCGGACTATCAGAGGATAGCAACCATGCACTGGCAGGAAATTTGTGACAGCCCGCTGTTCCGGGACATGCCGTTCAAATTGGAAACTAACCGGTGGGGGCAGATTGTGATGAGTCCGGCGACCAACCAGCACGGTCTTTATCAGGCGCGCATCATTCGCTGGCTCGCCAAGCTGCTGGACGGCGGCGAGCCGTTGGCGGAGTGCAGCGTCCAGACGACCGAGGGCGTCAAGGTCGCCGACGTCGCGTGGGGTAGCGTCGCGTTTTTCAAGCGTAATCAGCGCGCCAATCCTTATCTGGAAGCACCGGAGATCCTGGTGGAGATTGTTTCGCCCTCCAACACGATAGAGGAAATGAATTTGAAAAAGGAACTGTATTTTGCCTGCGGCGCCCAGGAATTCTGGCTGTGCGACGCCAGCGGCAACTTGCGGTTTTTCGACCGGGAGAGCGAACTCGCTGCCAGCCGCCTGACGCCACGGTTTCCGGCCTCCATCGAAATCGATTATCAATGACCACCTTCTTCGTCTCCCGCCACCCCGGCGCGCTGGATTGGGCTGCTGGGGAAGGCATCACCGTGGATACGGTGATCGCTCATCTCGATCCCGAGGTCATTGAGTCCGGTGATGTCGTAATCGGTACCTTGCCGATTCACCTGGCGGCGCGGGTGTGCGAGCGCGGCGGGCGTTATCTGCACCTGAGTCTGGAAATCCCGCCGGATTGGCGGGGCCGGGAGCTGTCCGCCGCCGATCTGCTCCAGTTCGGGGCGCGGCTGGAAGAATATCGGGTGACGCTCGTCAACCCGCGCTGAATTCACCCTCACCCCCAGCCCCTCTCCCACCGGGCGAGGGGTGTCCATCGCCCTCCCTAGCCCCTCTCCCATCGGGCGATGAGAGCAGCGGCAAGCTTGCCGTTCCCGCCTTTCCGCCCGCACCGGCGTATAACCCTCGCTCATATCCCGACGAGGGCCAAACCAATGCCGCATCGCGACCTTTATCTCGCTGCCTATGACGTGACCGATTCCGATCGGTTGCAGGCGGCCTTGCACGTCCTGAAGGGTTATGCCAGCGGCGGCCAGAAGTCGGTATTCGAATGTTTTTTGACCGCCCGCGAGCGGTTGGCGCTGCTGGCGGAAATCCGGGGTGTGCTGGATGTCGCCGAAGATCGTTTCCTGCTGTTGCCGCTGCCCGACGCGGAGGGGATTCGCGCGCTGGGCATCGCGGTGCGGCCGAGCGATCCGGATTTTTATTACGTGGGGTGAAATAAACCCTCACCCCCAACCTCTCTCCCACAGGGCGCGGGGAGCGAAAAATGCGAGGTGAATCATGGGTACGCTGTATTTGGATCCCGTGACTTGACGCTGCGGCTGGCGCTGTCCCGGCGTCGTCGATGACTAGACGGAGTGACGCGTATGTCGCACGAACCGGCGCGACGCGGCGGCTCGTTTGTCGTGCGGATCTGGTGGGAGGCTGGCGATGCCGCCGAAGCGGCCGGCCAGTGGCGCGGCTGGATCCAACACGTCCGAAGCGGCCACCAGATCTACTTTGCAAGCTTGCGCGACCTGGTTGAGTTTATCGAGACCGAGGCCGACATCGATCCGCCCAAGGATCGGTCAATTCAGGGTATCGTGTAACGTTTGATAACCACGCAGGGGATGCGGGTATCCTTCTCGAACGACTCGGAGTGCGCCAGGCGTAGCTGGCTGAACCCACGCACTACCTGGCGCAACACACGCTTTCGCCCTGCCAACGAAAGGATTTGCGATGACTGGGAGAGGCTTTCTTGGCACCAACGCGTCGGTTCTGGCCGATCTCTCGCTGGTGCTGGGGATCGTGGTGGCGGTGCTGCTGACGATTGGCATGCTGCTGGCGGTGATGCGGCGCTACGAGGCGCACCGCTGGGTGCAGACCACCGCGGTCACGACTCAATGTCGTGCAGGTGCTTTCGATCATGATCGCCTCGTTCTTTAAGTCGGCCGCGCCCGGCATCCCGCAGCGGCTGGGCGAGACCTACTACTCCGCCGCGCTGATCCACGCCGCTGCTCGGCCTCGTCACGCTGCTCTTCGGCACGTTTGTGATGCTGCGCGGCAACAAGCTGGTGCCCAAGGCGCTGCGCTTCAAGAACTACAAGCTGTTTATGCGCACGGCCTACGGTCTTTACATCCTGGTGACCCTGCTGGGCCTGTGGGTCTACTACGACCTGGTACGCCAACGCTCGAGCCGGCCGAGGCCGGCGCGCAGGTGCAGCCGGTGGCGCAGGGCCCTAACCAGCTCACGCTGCCCATGGTCAACTTTGTGTTCAACCCCACGGATGTGACCATCCCGGTCGGCACCACGGTGATCTGGGTCAACCAGGACGGCGCGCCGCATACCGCCACCGCCGACGACGGGGCCGCCTTTAAGTCCGACCTGCTCTCGAAGGGCCAGAGCTTCTCGCACACCTTCGACAAGGTTGGCGACTTCCCGTACTTCTGCGAGCTGCACGGCAGCGCCGGCGGGCAAGACATGGCCGGGACGATCAAGGTGGTGCCGGCCGACCAGGCCCCGCCGCTGGTGGCCGCCGCGCCCGCAGGTCGCCGCGCCCACGCCCCAGCCCACGCCCAACCCGCTGCCGGTCAAGTACTTTGGTCAGCCGAGCGGCACGGCCGCCTTCCGCGACGACAAGGGCCGCAGCGACCAGGTGGAGGTGCATGTGATCGTCGACACGCCCCCGCCGGCCGGCCAGGCGCTGTTCGCCTTCCTGACCACGCTCGACGGCAGCGCGACCCAGAGCGCTCGGCGAGCTGAAGCTCGACGGCACGAACGCGACTCGGCACGCTTTAGCTCGCCCGACGGCTCGAACCTGGCCGCGCGCTTCAACCGCTTCGTGATCAGCCAGGCGCCGGCCGGCAGCCAGCCCGGCCAGCCCGGCCAGCCGGTGTTCGAGGGCGTGCTGCCCGGCCAGGCCTCGCAGTTCCTGACCCAGCTGCTGGCCAGCGGGCCGGGCCTGCCCAGCCAGCAGGGCTATGTCACCGGCATCCGGCTGCAGACCGACGAGCTGCAGCGGCACGCGGGCTTTGTCGCCAAGGCCCAGCAGGCCGGCGACCTGGCCGGCGTCAAGCGCCACGCCGAGCATGTCTACAACCTGATCGCCGGCTCGCTCGACCCGAAGTTTGGCGACCTGAACGGCGACGGGCGCTCGCAGAACCCGGGCGATGGCTTTGGGCTGCTGCAAAACGGCACGCAGGCCGGCTACCTGCGCGCGGCCGGCGACGCTGCCACCGCCGCGAAGGACGCGCCCGACGCCAGCGACTCGGTCAAGGCGCACTCCGAGCATGTGCTGGTCTGCGCGCAGAATATGCAGGAGTGGTCGGTCGAGGCGCGCGACCTGGCGCTGCAGCTGGCTCAGCTGACCGACGTGCAGGCTGCGGCCACGCCGGCCGCGCGCCTGAGCGAGCTAAGCGGCTGGATCCAGCGCGGCGACGACGCCAACGGCGACGGCGAGATCGCGCCGGTGCCGGGCGAGGGTGGCGGCATCGTGGCCTACGAGCACGCCCAGTTTATGTCCGGCTTCGGCCTGTTCCCGTTCAAGGCCAGCGCGGCGCCCGGGCCAGCCGCTGGCGTTCGTGGTCTACGCGGTGGAGGGGCGCCAGGCGGCGCATTCCCATCACCACTAGGATTTTGCGGGCGGCTCTGCCCCCGCACCCCCGCTGGGGGCGCAGCTGCGCCCCCAGACCCCCTAGCAAGGGAGGCGTTCCTAGTGAGCTGTGCCGCCTGATCATGCCCACTGTGCGCAGCGGGATAAGCCATCACAATGAGCACGAATCGTGGGGGCGGCCACGAGGCCGCCCGGCCAGGTGTTCCAGGTTGCCAAGCCACAAGGCATGCAAGACAGATTTTTGGTATAGGAACGCACAAAATTTCGATTCGAAGGGCGTTGCTTTCATGGCATTGAAGGTGCGGGTAGGGGCGGCCACGAGGCCGCCCGGCCAGGTGTTCTAGGTTGCCAAGCCACAAGGCATGCAAGACAGATTTTCGGTATAGGAACGCACAAAATTTGGGTTCGAAGGGCGAAGCCCTCGCCGGGGGTGCAGGGGCGGCGGCCCGCCCCTGCCGCGGGGAACGGGGGCGCGTAGCCCCCGAAAGGCATTGCAACGGACAGGCACGCAGGGCACGGGGGCGCGCAGCCCCCGAAAGGCTTTGCAATGAGCAGGCACGCGGGGCACGGGGCGCGCAGCTCCCGAAAGGCTTTGCAATGAGCAGGCACGCGGGGCGCGGGGGCGCGCAGCTCCCGCGCAGGCGCGTATCGCATACGCGCAAAAGGACACGGGGTCGCGCAGCCCCCGAAACGCACGCGGGACTGCAGGAAACGAAACAAGGAGCCACAGATGCCGAATCGCAGATACCGAACGCTCGCGCTGCTGGCGCTGCTGGTGCTTGCGCTGGCTGCCTGCGGGGGCGCGCCATCCGGGCAGGGGGCGGCCGGCTCTGGCCCGGTGGTCGTCACCGGCTCGGGCGCGGGGCCCGACGCAATCCGGGCCAAGGTCGAGGAGTACCGCCAGCTGCTGGGCATGCCCGACAACGGCTGGCGCGCCGGGGACGCAGCCGAGCGGGCACCGCTCGATCGTGTGGGACAGCCTGCCCGACGAGCTGGCCGCGCCGAACCTGTACGCTGCCCGACTTCTTCAACGACACCAAGCCGCCGCGCGCGCGCGGTGCGGTGCTGGCCACGCCCGGCCAGGGCCTGATGGTGCAGCGCCGACGCCGACAACCCTGCGGGCGCACTGCCGCGCTTCGGCAACATCAACCCGAGCTACAGCGCGACCTTCAAGGCCTTCAGCGGCGAGCGCATGTTCTCGCCGGTCGGCAGCAACATCGTCGAGCTGACCTTCTTTGTGCCCGGCACGCAGACGCCGGCGGTGGTGCGCGGCTTTGGCGCGGTCTACGCCGACGTGGACACCGACCACACCGCGTTTGAGTACTTCGACGCGCAGGGTAAATCGCTCGGCACCTTCGCCACCCCGATCGCCGATGGCGGCCTGTCGTTCCTAGGCGTGGCCTTCCCCGAGCCGGTGGTGCACAAGGTGCGCATCGCCTATGGCACGGCCGCGCTCGGCCCCGACGACAGCGCCACCAACGATGTGGCGGTGATGGACGATTTTATCTATGGGGAACCCCAGGCGGTGAAGTAAGCTGCGCTCCCCGGGCCCCCGCGTAGGGAAACCCGAGCCGGATTCCCCTACAACACTCCCGCAACGAGCAGAAGCTCTGAGCGCTAAAGGGGCACAGAAGGGAAACGGAAGGTAGGTAGCGGGCGGAAGTGGCGGTGGATGCGGAAGCGCAAAACGTTCGCGTTCCAGCTTGCCAAGCCACGCGGCATGCACGGTAGCGTAGTGGCAAAGGAACGCATCGAAAATTTGGGTTCGAAGGGCGAAGCCCTCGCCGGGGGTGCAGGGGCGGCGGCCCGCCCCTGCCGCGGGGCACGGGGGCGCGTAGCCCCCGAAAGGCACGTGGGGCGGGGGCACGCAGCCCCCAGCGTAGACGCGTATCGCATACGCGCAAAATGGGCACGGGGGCGCGCAGCCCCAGCGTAGGCGCGTATCGTATACGCGCAAAATGGGCACGGGGGCGCGCAGCCCCACCGCCCACCAAATAAAAACCATCACCCTAGTCCGTATACCACATCAGAGGGTCGCTGCCGGCCCGAATCGCGCGGCCGGCGCGCTATCGCAAGAAGGAGAAACAGCCTTGAAATCACGGAAACTCGCGCTTGTGCTGCTGACGGTCGGCGCGCTGCTGCTGGCCGCCTGCGGCGGGGGCGCCCCCGCCGCCGAGCCGACCGCCGCCCCCGCCCAGGCCACCCCTACCTTCGAGCCGGTGCAGGACGCCGAGCCGACGGTTGGGGCCGCGCCCGAGCCAACCGCCGCCGCAGCCCCGACGGCCGCCGCCGCAGCACCGACCGCCCCGGCTGCCCCGGCCGCCGCCGGCACGCTCGCCTGGCGCGACCAGGTGCTGCGCAACGACGAGGTGGTCGTCTCGGTCACCGGCCTGCCCGCCCCGCCGGCCGGCCAGGTCTATGCCGCCTGGCTTGGCGGCGCCGACGGCAGCCTGCCGCTTGGCAAGCTCAGCCTCGGCTCCGACCCGGCCACGCTCACGTTTGTCTCGCCGGCCAACCAGAACCTGCTGGGCGCCTACAGCCAGGTGTATATCACCCAGGCCGCCGAGGCCGAGGCCGAGCAGAACAACCAGAACGTGGTGCTCGCGGGCGCGCTGCCCGAGAAGGCGCTGCTGCATATTCGCCACGTGCTGTTTAGCATCGGCAACACGCCCAACAAGATCGGCTTCGCGCTCGGCATGCGCCAGGAGACCGACGAGCTGCAGCGGCACGCCCAGTTCCTGAACGACTCGCTCGACCGCCGGCGACTTCCGGCTGGTCAAGCTGCACGCCGAGCATATCGCCAATATCATCGAGGGCTCCGAGGCGCACGACCTGGATGGCGACGGCAAGGTGCTGAACCCCGGCGACGGCTTCGGGCTGCTGCCGAACGGCCAGCAGGACGGCTACATCAAGGGCATGGTCGACCACGCCAAGCTGGCGGCCGAGTCGCCCGACGCCACCGACCAGATCAAGGTGCACGCCGAGCATGTGCAGATCGCCGGCGCGAACACCCAGCTGCGCATCCAGGACATTCACGACCGCGCCGATAAGATCGCCGAGGCCGGCGGCATCGCCGACACCCAGCAGGATGTGCTCAAGATCGTGGCGCTGGCCCAGCAGACCATCCAGGGCGTCGACGTGAACCTCGACGAGCAGATCGGCCCGATCGCCGGCGAGGGCGGCGTGCTGACCGCCTACCAGCACGCCCAGCTGATGGCCGGCGTGGCGCTCGCGCCCGGCCAGGCGGCCGCCCCCGACGCGGCGGTGGCTCAGCCGGCCGGCCGCGCCTGAGAAGATCGCGGTCGACATCGCCGACAACACCTTCTCGCCGAACAAGATCACCGTGCCGGTGGGCGCCACCGTGGTGTGGACGCACAAGGGCCAGAAGCCCCACACCGTCACGGCCGACGACGGCGCGTTCAGCAGCGGCAAGCTCGACGCGGGCGGCGCGTTCGAGCAGACCTTCGACAAGCCCGGCACGTTCCCGTACTTCTGCGAGTTCCACGGCGGCAAGGGCGGCGAGGGCATGGCCGCCACAATCATCGTGGCCGCGCAGTCGGCGGCGTGCCCCGGCGGCGGCGGCGCCCGCGCCAGCCCCTGCGCCAGCGCCCGGCGGCGGGCGGCACCGAGGTGGCGATCGGCGACAACACCTTCACGCCTAAGGAGCTGAGCGTGCCGGTGGGCGCCACGGTGGTGTGGAAGCACGACGGCCAGCGCAAGCACACCGTCACGGCCGACGACAACTCGTTCAACAGCGGCACGCTCGAGGCCGGCGGGAACTTCTCGCAGACCTTCGACAAGCCGGGCACGTATGCCTACTTCTGCGAGTTCCACGGCGGGGCCGGCGGCGGCGGCATGGCCGGGGTGATCAAGGTCGGCGACGCCGCGCCGGCGGCGGTTGCGCCGCCGCCGCAGCCCACGGCGGCGCCGGCCCCGCCGCCGGCAGCGGCTGTCACGGCCGCGATGATCGACTTCGACTTCGACCCGAAGGAGCTGCAAGATCAAGGTCGGCACGACTGTGACCTGGAAGAACAACGGCGCGGCCCCGCACTCGGCCACCGCAGTCGACAAATCGTTCGACACGACGGTGTTCCAGCCGGGCGAACTCGAAGAGCGTGACCTTTAGCACGGCGGGCACGTTTGCCTACTACTGCTCGCTGCACGGCACGCCCGATGGCAAGAATGGGATGGTGGCGACGGTGGTGGTGGAGTAGGATGGTGGGGTGGTTGGCGCAGGCGTGCGAATTCGTCGCACGCCTGCGTTTAGTGATTTACGAAAGCATACAACCCCTCCCCCAGCCCCTCCCCTGCCAGGGGAGGGGGAGCGATTTCATGCAGGTGGTGCGCTCGCGAGCGCACCACCTGCATGGGCAGCCGGGGTATGCTGGGGAATAGCTGAAACTTATTGGCGCAGTTGAACGTCTGTATTTACGAGGAACTAAGCGCGAAGCGGAACACTACTGCGCAACAAGGGGGCACCGGCCATGCACACTGGAACAGTATCGCGTGCTGCTGATCGACGACGACGCCAACCTGCGGACGCTGCTGAAGCTGCTGCTCGAGCACGAGGGCTACCAGGTGCTGCTCGCGGCCGACGGCGATATCGGGCTGATGCTCGCCGAGACCAGCCAGCCCGACATTATTCTGCTCGACATGGCCATGCCGCACCGCAGCGGGCTCGATGTCTACCTCGACCTGCAGAACAACCCCGTGACTGCCAGCATCCCGGTGCTGATCTGCTCGGCCGCGCTGACCAGGCCCGAGGTGCAGCGCTGGTATCGCCTGCCGAATGTGCTCGAGGTGATCCCCAAGCCATTT